>JAFLBP010000021.1 GCA_017303875.1 Chitinophagales bacterium
GGATAATGCGTCTATCTTTGCCATGAGCCGGTTGGTTGTTTTTATGTTTCGAAGCTCAAAAGTAATTCGGCCGGCTCATTTTTTTACGATACTACGCTTCGGGACAGGGATTCATGCAACAACGCCAATACATGATCAAAGGTGTTTTCCAAAAAACCTCTTGTCATTGCCCGATTTATTTTCAATACCGTATTATTGTATGCAAGATTAGTTTGAGCGGATATGTCTGAAAATAACAAAGATAAATTTTGATTATTTCTATGGATTATTGTACTATTATTAAATTGATACGTTCGCTCTTCCAAACCTAATCTGTCGATAGAAATATAATTATTACCTTTAATAATATTATCAGAACAAATCAGGTTTTCAATCAATAAATTTTTTCTTCTGGGATTAAGATCTATAAGTGGACCAATCGTATTACTTTGATTAATTGAAATATTTGCTATTTTTTCGACGTTAAATATCAATAATGGAATAGGACATTGTGAGTTGCTAATACTAATATTATCTACTTCGATAAATGCATTCGATGAAAAGTGAAAACCACCCATATCATTCACAGAACTAATATTGTTAATCTTAAAATGGCTATTCTCTAAAAAAGCCATTGCAGAAGTAAAAACATTAAAAATCGAGGTGCCATTACTATCAAAATATAGGCTATCAACAGAGCATTTTTTTACAAAACTGAAAAAAACTTCTCCCAGAAAAATCCCATGTCCTGATAATGAAGTATTTCTAACAAATGTATCTGCCTTAATCACTGCCAATGCCCCTCCCGGTTTTCCCAAAGCCAAATATACACCACCTCCATTGTCGCCAGCAATATTTTCTAAAAATGTACAATGGCTTAAATCAAAGCAGTTGTTACCAATGCCATCTGAATAAAAGGCACCCCCCCCCTTTAGTTGTGCTCGGTTTTGGGTAAAGGTACAATAAGTAATCTCCTCTCCCCGCTCCTCCCAACTGTTGCCATATTTGGCCAATCCGCCGCCGTTACCCAAGCTGCGGTTGTTTTCAAAGCGGCAGTGCTGTATCAGGCTACCTGCCGAACCTTCGCCAAAACTGTTTTCGATCAGGCCGCCGCCGTGGCTGCGGGCGGTGTTGTGTTCAAATACGCAGTTGATTATCAGGGCGTAAGCGTCCATTTCTCCGGCCATGATGTACATGCCGCCGCCGCATTGCCTGCGGTCTCGAAACTCGGCCGGGCCGCTAAAATCGGCATTGCCGTGGCGGATAAAAAATCCGTCCACAACGGTATTGCTGTCCGGCTCAAAAAGGTAAAGTACGTTATAGCTGTTGTCGGTGCTGTCGCCCGCCACCCCTATATCGCCCGATAGTGCTGTAGGGTGGTTTTCCCATTGGCGCTGCGCGAGCGCAGTTTCATTTCCCGCAAAGCCGCCGATGAGGCGGATGCCGCTCGGCGGATCAAAGGACAGGGTTCGGTCGCTGCCATTGGTGGGTTTGTAAGTGCCCTGCGCGACCCAGATTTCGTCGCCAGCCTGCGCAGAAACCAAAGCGGTTTGCAGGTCGGTGAAGGCGTCGGCCCAGGAAGTTCCGGAGTTAGCACCCGTGGCATTTTGGGAAACGTAGATACGTTGCTGTGCGTGGAGTGCCGCGCCAAAACCCAGGAGTAGAAAGAGTAGAGATATGCTTTTCATGCTTTTTTCAGTTATCAGTTATCAGTTATCAGTTATCAGTCAGCAGTGAACAGTCAGCAGTTATCAGGGTGTTGTCATGCTGAACGAAGTGAAGCATCCGGCCAAGAGCGAGCAGGAGGCCCGGCTTTGTGGTAACGCCCGGCCGGATACTTCGCTATCGCTCAGTATGACAACATCCCTGATAACTGCTGACTGATAACTGTTCACTGTTTTATCCAGATGCCTTGCAGCTTGTGTGTGCTGTTCCAGACGCGCCAGAGGTAAACCCCGTTGGGCAACTTTTCAGAGCCTTGCAGTTGCAGCGTTTGTTCGCCCGGCCCGGCGAAGTGCAGGTCTTGCAGCAGCAGGCGCTGTCCGGCCGCATCATTCAGCGAAACCCGGTATTTGCCGCCCTGGCGGGTGTTGATACCGAACTGCGCGAAGCCCGAACCCGGATTGGGGAAACAACGCACCGAAAACACTTCATTTTGCAGCATTTCCGGCAGCGCACTGGTTTTGCCCTGCGCCTGGTATTGCAGGCTGAACTCCTGATCGTCGGTGCGCCAGGCGATGTTTTCCATCAAGCTATCGTCGAGTTGCAACAGCGAGGCCGCATCTTCGGGCAAAGCGTCTTTTACTTCAAAATTGAGGTAAAAGAGCACCTGTCCGGGTTTGATTTGCAGGGCATCGGCCCAAAGCACCCAGTTGGCTTTAATGATACCTTTATCGGCCTCTGCTAAGTTGAAATTTTCCGGCAGGAAGCCCGGCACTTCGCCAATGACAGTGCCCTTGAGTTTCAGTTTGTCGGGATCGAAACGCAGACCCAACTGAATGGCCTCCAGCATTTCAGCGCCGGTATAGCGAATGGGGACGAGGAGGGTGTGGCCTACGCCGCGAAAATGATGTAACGACCAACTCAGCGAGGTCGGTCGCCGCTGCGGTGCCGGCGTTGGCGACAGGGCGTTCAAGTCGAGGTCACCAATTTTAACTGCCACAAAATCAAGCGTAGCGACGCTGCCAGTATCAGGGTTCAAGTAAATTGCTTCGTTAAAACTACTGGCAAATACACTTTTTGTCTCTAATTTATCCGAGGCTACTACAAAACGCCAACTGGTATTATCTGGCAGTTCTGTATAGACTCCGAGAATTAGTTTGCGCAATTCTACAATATCAAATGTAGTTATCGAGCCAGATTTATTCGCATCCGCCGCGATCATTTTATAGGGACTATTAATCGGCTCGATACCAAGGATATGCCTGGAAATACGAATCAGATCCGGCGTTTCAACCCCCTTGCGATACTGCCGGTTGGAGAAGGGCCTGACACTGATGTGTTCGCAGGGGAGTGCATCAATAGTATACGCATTACCAGCTTCACTGCGTAGTTGTAGCCGTTGCTGCGTGTCCCGATTGGCCTTGCACATTCGGTACTCCAACGACACCTGTACACCTTCTGGCACAAGGCCATTTTCGGTGCGGATATGGCCGCTTGGCTGCC
This sequence comes from Chitinophagales bacterium, assembly GCA_017303875.1. Lineage (GTDB taxonomy): Bacteria > Bacteroidota > Bacteroidia > Chitinophagales > Saprospiraceae > M3007. The sequence continues at coordinate 3,145 of JAFLBP010000021.1, forward strand.
GCTGTGCGGAGAGCAATGTACAAAGAAAGAGCAGGAAAAAAGTGCCCGGGACTGTTTTTTTTAAGCGTTTTAGTAAAAAATGAATCATGGGTCGTGGGTTAAAAATGCGTGCATGATAATACCCGCATGACTAAGCAATCAATGGGTGAAACATACTGTTTTTGAACCTCACAAACGCTCTAAAAGCACCTGCACAGGCCCGGATTACCCGCTACCGAAACGCATGAGTCACGGAACACGGTTCAATTTTGGGGGATGAGGATGGGGGAACTTGCTACCCGCGCATCTGATAATAAGTAAAACAAGCATAAACTGCCCGAATCGGGCCTAAAACAAGTCGTAAATACGCAACAGGACTTATCGCAAGGATTGCAATGGCAAATATAAGGCTTTTTTAACGATGAACGATGAACGATGAGCGATGAATTTGGCGCCAGTGATACAGTGGCCCTATCCTTACTACCCCAAAACACTAAAACCCTAAAACACTCAAATTCACCAACACTACCTTTCGTTTTTCAAAACCATATTATCAATCAGGCGGACATCTCCGGCAAAAGCGGCGGTACAGGCCACAATAAAGTTGCTGTCGTTCCAGAAAACGATGGGTTGCAGGCTCACCCCGTCTACAATATCAAAATATTCGGGGCGCAGCCCGGCGGCTTCGAGTTGTTCCATCGCGCGGGCCTGTACCACGCCAGCCGAAGCAGCAGGCAGCGCCGTGCGGGCGCTTTCGAGGGCCTGGTAAATGACTGGAGCCACGGCGCGCATTTCCGGCGTCAGGCGCACATTGCGGCTCGACATCGCCAGGCCATCGGCTTCGCGCACGGTAGGGCACATTACCAGCTCCACGGGCAATTGCAACTGACGAATCATATCGCGCACAATGCTCAGTTGCTGATAGTCTTTTTGCCCCATATACAGGCGTTGCGGCGCTACAATGTCCAGCAGGCGCTTCACCACAGTGGCCATACCGGCAAAGTGTCCGGGGCGGAAAATGCCTTCCATCACCTTGTCGAGGCTGCCAAAATCAATGCGCAGTGTCAGGTCGCGGCCCGGCGGATACACTTCGTCCACAGGGGGCATAAACAGCGCATCACAATGCACCCCTTCCAGCAGCGCCACGTCGCGCTCGGGCGTGCGCGGGTATTTTTCCAGATCTTTGGGGTCGTTGAATTGGGTGGGATTGACAAAAATGCTGGCCACCGCCAGACAATCGTCGGTCTTAGCCATTTCAATGAGGGCCAAATGGCCTTCGTGGAGGGCGCCCATGGTTGGTGCGAATCCGATTTGGCGGCCTGATGCGCGTTGCGCATGGAGCCAAAGTTGCAGGTCGGCGACAGTGCGGAAAATATGCATAGGCCGCAAATGTATACCGGGTTTCGGGGGATTTAAGGGCGTGCAGCGCTTTTTTTTGATTGTATGGTAAAATGGCAGCTGCTTTTTTGGCGCTTCAAGACAAGATTTTCCGACAATTTGACTTGTTTTAAAACAAAAACTGCCAAAATTGCATCTTTAATGCTTGCTTTGCAAATTGGTCGTAAATTTGAAAAGCTATTTCAAAACATATCCCCGACAAAATTCGCACAGCAAACTATGACATACGAAAGCTTCACCATTAAAGCCCAGGAAGCTATCCTGAAAGCCCAGGAAATCGCTTCCGAATACGAACATCAGGCCGTGAGCACTGCGCACCTGCTCAAAGGCATGTTGAAAGTGGATGATTCCGTAACGGATTTTCTGCTCAAAAAAACGGGCGTCAACCTGCAAAGTTTTCAAACCGCGCTGGATCAGCTCGTCTGGAATACGCCGCGTGTCCAAAACAGCGGCGGCCAGCAATACCTCACCAACGACGCCAACAAAGCCATCGCCGAAGCGCGCAAAACCCTGAAAGACTTCGGCGATGAGTTCATCTCCGTGGAGTTGATGCTCCTCGGTATCGCCAAAGGCTCCGATGATACGGCGCGCCTGCTGCGTGAGCAGGGCGCTACCGCCGACGCGCTGGCCGCAGCCGTCCGCGACCTGCGCAAGGGCCGCAAAGTAACCGACCAAACCACCGACCACGTCTATAACGCCCTTCAGAAATATGCTGTTAACCTCACGGAAATGGCGGAAAACGGCAAACTCGACCCCGTTATCGGCCGCGATGAGGAAATTCGCCGCGTGCTGCATATTCTCAGCCGCCGAAAAAAGAACAACCCGGTAATCATCGGCGATCCCGGTGTGGGTAAAACCGCCATTGTGGAAGGTATCGCCTGGCGTATTGTGCGCCGCGACGTGCCGGAAAACCTGCAATCCAAAAAAATCTTCTCCCTCGATATGGCCGCCCTGATTGCCGGCGCCAAATACAAGGGCGAATTTGAAGAACGCCTCAAAGCGGTGGTAAAAGAAGTGATCGACTCCAATGAACAGGTCATTCTTTTTATCGACGAAATCCACACGCTCGTGGGCGCCGGTGGCGGCCAGGGCGCTATGGATGCAGCCAATATCCTCAAACCCGCACTCGCACGCGGCGAACTGCGCACCATCGGCGCTACCACGCTCGACGAATACCAAAAGTATTTTGAAACCGACAAAGCGCTCGAACGCCGCTTTCAGGCCGTCTACGTAGATGAGCCGAGCATGGAAGATACCATTTCCATCCTGCGCGGCTTGAGCAAGTCCTACGCCGAATACCACGGCGTTGAATATACCGACGAAGCCCTCATAGCAGCTGCCGAACTGAGCCATCGCTACATCGCCGACCGGAAACTGCCCGACAAGGCAATCGACCTGATCGACGAAGCGGCGGCCAAACTCAGCCTCGAACTGAAATCGAAGCCCGAGGAAATTGACAAATTAGAGCGCGAAAAACTCCAGCTCGAAATTGAATACGAAGCGGTTAAGTCGGAAAAAAGCGAGGCCAAAATGGAAGTGCTCCGCAAACAAATTGAAAATGTGCGCGAGCGCCTCGATGGCATGATGGCCAAATGGAGTGAAGAAAAAGCACTCGTAGACGCCATTAATGAACACCAGAAAGAAATCAAACGCCTCGAAATTGAATACGACCGCGCCCGAAATGCCGGCGGCGAAGAAAACCTGCGTATCGCCTCCCGACTGGAATACAACGATATTCCGGCCGCCCGTACCAAACTCGCCGAAGCAGAAGCGCAACTCAACCAGATTCCGCTGGAAAACCGCGAAACCACCAATAAGGTAACGGCAAATGCCATTGCGGAAGTGGTGGCCCGCTGGACCGGCATTCCCGTCAGCAAAATGATGCAGTCGGAACGCGAACGCCTGCTCCACCTCGAAATGGAACTGCACAAGCGCGTCATCGGCCAGGATGAAGCCGTTACCGCCGTCAGCGATGCCATTCGCCGCAATCGCGCCGGCCTGAGCGATCCCGACAAACCCATCGGCTCCTTTATTTTCTGCGGCCCGACAGGCGTGGGTAAAACCGAACTCGCCAAAGCACTCGCCGAAGTGATGTTTGATGATGAAAAAGCCATTACCCGCATCGATATGTCGGAATATATGGAAAAACACAGCGTCAGTCGCTTGGTGGGCGCGCCTCCCGGCTATGTCGGGTATGATGAAGGCGGACAACTTACCGAAGCCGTGCGCCGTCGGCCCTACTCCATTGTCCTGCTCGACGAGATTGAAAAAGCGCACCCCGATGTGTTCAATATTCTGCTGCAAGTGCTCGATGATGGCCGCCTGACCGACAACAAGGGCCGGACCGCCAATTTCCGCAATACACTGATCATCATGACTTCCAACCTCGCCAGCGACCGTATTATGGAAACGTTCGAGGACTATGAAGAGATGCCCGAAAAGCGCCGCCACGAAGTATTCGATACCGCCAAGGCAGAAGTAATGGATGCGCTGAAAATGACGCTCCGACCGGAGTTCCTGAACCGCATCGATGAAGTGGTGGTTTTCCAGCCCCTGCAAAAAACGCAGATGAGCGCCATCCTCGACATCCTCATGCAGGAAGTGCGCGAAATGCTCGAACGCCAGCACCTCAAATTGGAAGTGACCAAAGACGCCGCCAAAATTCTGGTAGAACACGGCTTCGATCCGCAATTCGGCGCGCGCCCGCTCAAGCGTACACTCCAGCGCGAATTGGTCAACGAAATGGCCAAACACCTCCTGGCCGGCAACTATATCAAGGATGATATCGTGGTTGTAGATGCCGATGGCGCCGCATTGGTGTTCGGCCGCAAGTCGATCATCAACGACAAGGAGGTGTATACAAAGCGTCTGGAGGAAGTCAGCTGATTCAGGAGGTTTTATTCCGTTTCAGCGCCGCAATGGCAAAGCGCACCTGCTCATAGCGGTAACGCTGGTTGAAGTGCTCCATAATGGCGCTAATGGCATACGGTTCTTCAAACAAGGGTAAAGCCCCCTGGATCATATCCACTTCCTCGGGCTTTACCCATTGTTTTATGTCTAAGTTTTCGCCGCGTTCGTACATGGTGGCCAAATGCCCGTAAATAGTAACCGGCGAAAGCCCCCGTTCTGCGGCAATTTCTGCCACACCTTTTCCCGAATTAAACATATCCCAGGAAATAAGGTAGGTACTGCCGGTAACGCGCATGCCCTCCCCGATTTTTTCCTTCACAAACTCCCGGATGACTTTCATAAATGCATCGCCGTAGCGTTGCAGCTTGCGTTCGCTCATCCCGCTGACGCGCGCAAAATCGGCATCGGTAATCGGGCGTGTTTCCGACATTTCCCGAAGGGTGGCATCGCTGAAAATGATATAAGGCGGCACACCTTCGCTTTGCGACAGGTTGCGGCGCAGAATGATGAGGCGTTCGTACAGGGCTTCCTGCAATTGCGCTTTTTGTGATGGCTGGCGCAGGGTGGCGGCAGCGGCCGCTTTTTCCTCTTTGCTGAGCCTGGGTTGTGGCAGCGCCAGTGCTACCTTTTTACCTTCATAAACCACACTGCGACCGGCTTCGGTACTCCGCAGCTTGTGGTGGTCGTCGTAGGCTATTTCTACCAACCCGAGGTGCAGCATTTGGGAGATGAGGTTGATCCAGTCGTCGTAACTGTATTCCCTGCCGGCGCCATAGGTTTTGATCTGATTCAGGCCCTGTTCAAATATTTCGCGGCGTTGCGAACCGCGCAATACATCCACGAGCATTTGCATGCCTATTTTTTCGCCGCTCCGGATAATGGCAGAAAGGGCTTTCTGAACAGCCACCGTGCCGTCGAATTGCTTTGGCGGATTCAGGCACACATCGCAGTTGCCGCAATTTTTTTCGTAGGGTTCCCCAAAATAATTGAGTACGGTTTTGCGCCGGCAAACCTGTGCTTCGGCAAACTGAAACATGCGTTCGAGCTTGGCGATTTTCAGGTCTTTTTGTTCGCGCGGGGTGTTTTCATCCCCCTCTATCATGTCGCGATAAGCACTCAGGTCGGCATAGCTGAAAAACAGGAGGGCGTCGGAGGGCAAGCCGTCGCGGCCGGCCCGGCCAACTTCCTGGTAGTAGCCTTCGAGGTTGCGCGGGAGGTTGTAGTGGATCACAAAACGCACATTACTCTTGTCGATGCCCATGCCGAAAGCAATGGTGGCGCAGATGATCGGTACCCGGTCGTTGATGAAATTCTCCTGCACTTTGCTGCGTTCTGCTGAAGACAACTCCGCGTGGTAATAGCCGGCCTTGAATCCTTTTTCGTTGAGTTTTTGAGAAAGGGTTTCGCAGGATTTTCGGGAAAGACAATATATAATGCCCGATTGCCCCGGACGTTCCTTTATAAATTCAATAATCTGCTCGAAACGCCGCTGCGCAGGGCGTACCGTGAGCGAAATATTGGGGCGATCAAAAGAAGCAATAAAGATTTCGGGATTGTCGAGCCGCAGCTGCTCCACAATATCTTTTCTGGTGAGCTTATCGGCAGTGGCCGTCAGGGCAATGACCGGCACTTTTGGAAACTGATCCTTCAGGAAGCACAATTGTGTGTACTCCGGCCTGAAATCGTGGCCCCAAGAAGAAATACAGTGCGCCTCATCAACCGCAAACAAACTGACATTGATCCGTTTGAGCAGGGGCTGAAAACCGGACGACACGAGTTTTTCAGGACTAACATACAGGATTTTGATCGCTCCGGCCAGCAGAGCCGTTTCAGTGTTGGCCACCTGCGCCGCACTCAGCGAACTGTTGATGAAAGCCGCCGGGATACCGTTGGCGCTAAGCCCTTCTACCTGGTCTTTCATCAGGGCAATAAGCGGACTGACAACAACGGTTGTGCCTTCGAGTGTAACGGCGGGAATTTGGAAACAAATGCTTTTGCCACCTCCGGTGGGCATAAGTACCACAACATCCCGACGGGCGTAAACGGCCTTGATAATGTCCGTCTGTAGCGGACGGAATGCGTCGTATCCGTAATACTTTTTGAGGGCAGCCTGTGCTAAAGAGAATTCCATGATTGTTCTATTTGTTTTAAAATGTAGAGTTTAGCCGTGCAAATGTCTGCTTTTTCTTGAATTATGCAAGTATATTTGAATTTTTTTTAAAACAATTGTTTACATTGCTTTAGCCAGCAATTCAGGAAACTGATCGGGTGTACAGGTAAATACCGGAATATCCATAGCTGCCAGTGCGGCAGCATTATCGCGGTCGAAAGCGGGCGCGCCGGAGTCGCTGAGCGCAGGCAAAACAATCATTTTCGCGCCACTCCTGCGAATGGCTGCGGCCCGTTGCAACATCTGGTTTCGGTTACCGCCTTCAAAGAGATCGCTGATCAGCAGTACCAGGGTTTTTTGCGGCGCCGTAATTTGTCCTTCCGCATAAGCCAGCGCTTTATTGATGTCGGTGCCGCCGCCCAATTGCGTGCCAAACAACAACTCAACGGGGTCGTGCAGGTGTTCACTCAAATCCACCACGGCCGTATCAAATGCAATCAGACGCACACGCAAGGCAGGCAAGGAAGCCAGCGCCGAGCCAAAAACACCCGAGAAAACGATCGATTCAGCCATGGAGCCGCTCTGATCGAGTAATAAAATGATATGGTAAAATCCGCGGCCCTGTCGGCCATAACCCGCAATCCGTTCCGGAATAATTGCCTTGAGATCCGGCTGATAATGTTTGAGGTTGAGGCGAATGGTGCGGTGCCAGTCGATGTCGCTTAATCGGGGGCGCCGACTTCGGCTTTGTCGGTTAAGCGCCTGCTTCACGGCCTGGATTAAAGGCAGTTGCAGGCGTTTTTTAATATTTTCAATTACTTTTTCAACTACCATACGCGCCGTAGCGCGGGTCTTTTCGGGCATTACCTTGCTCAAAGACAGCAATACGCCCACAAGGTGTACGTCGGCTTCGGTTTCGGCCAGCAACTCCGGCTCCAGGAGCATACGGTTCAGGCCCAGGCGCTCCAAAGCGTCGCGCTGCATCACCTGTACCATGGACGCCGGGAAATATTTGCGGATATCGCCCAGCCAGCGGTTGACGTTGGGCGAAGAGCTGCCCAGTCCGCCCTGACGATCCGACTCGTACAGGGCTTGCAAAGCCGCATCCATGCCCGCAGCTTCCGCTTCGAGCGGGATATCGTTTTCTGTATCGGCAGTTGCGCCCAGAATCAGTCGCCAGCGTTCGAGGGTGTCCATTGTGGGCAAAGATAAGGCAGAATCAGACATACTTAAAAAGAAACGCCGACCCCGGTGAAGGGGTCGGCGTACTCATACAATAGAACGGTATTATGCACTTTAAAAGCCCTGTAAAGGCTGTTTTTTCAAGTTTGAAAGCTGCATATCGGAGCGTTTCGGACGCTGCGAAAGCCCTTTCGCAGCGCTAAAGTCGAAACTTTATCCGACACTGCAAAGCATTTTTTTTGCCACACTCCCCGCGCGATTTTGTAATCTTGCCCGAAAATCCGGCGGCTGGTTTATTTTCAGGCGCCTACACATTACGCCTAAACACCATGCTTGAAACGCCGCGACTTTTTCTTGTGCCCTCCAACGCCGCCATGCTCGAAGCAACGGTCGCTGAAGACTGGCCCGCGCTCTCCGCCCTGCTCGGCGGTGTAACCTTTGCCGAACACTGGCTGCATTTTCCGGATGCCATGCTCTGGCTGCGCGATTATTTGCGGGAGTTTGAAGCCGACGCCGAGTGGTGGAATTATTTCATTATACGCAAAAGCGACCAGATGCTGATCGGTACCTGCGGCTTCAAAGGCCCGCCAGCCGTTTTGCCGGAAGTGGAAATCGGATACGAAATTGCCGATGACTGCCAGAACCAGGGTTATGGTACGGAGGCGGCCGGCGCGCTTACGCAACTCGCGCTGGCGCATGAAGCCGTGGAAAGCGTGCTGGCGCATACCCTCGCCGAAGAAAATGCCTCGGTGGCAGTACTGCGCAAGCTCGGCTTTGTATTTGAAGGCGAACTGGAAGATATTGAGGAAGGGAAAGTGTGGCTTTGGCGTCGGACGGGCGCTTAGCGCATGCGCTTAATACTCCCGTACAAACAAGGCTTCCACAAAGGCTTTTAAGCTCGCTTTCCGGGCCTCCGGCAATTGCACGGCATCTAAGTGTGCGAAGGCCTGCGTTTCGTAGGCCTGTTTGGCGGCGGCGGTGCGCTCCGGCACCTGGTTGCGGTCGAAAATGGCGCGAACGGCATTTACTTTTTCAGGCCCGGCCGAGGCATCGGTTTGCAGGAGTTTCTGGAGGGCGTCGGCGTCTTCGGCAGAGGCATTTTCCAGTGCAGTAAGTACCAGAAAGGTTTTTTTATTTTGTAAAATATCACCGCCGACTTGTTTGCCGAATTTTTCGGGGTCGCCGTAGGTGTCCAGCAGGTCGTCCTGAATCTGAAAAGCAATACCTGCCAGTCGGCCGAATTCATACAGGTGTTGCGCGTCGCTTTCGGGTGCTCCGGTGGCGAGTGCGCCCATTTGCAGGGCACAACCGAGCAAAACGGCCGTTTTCAGTTCGATCATTCGGATGTAGGTATCTATGGCAACGTGTTCGGCCGTTTCAAAATCCATATCCATTTGTTGGCCTTCACAGACTTCAAGCGCGGTGCGGCTGAAAATGCTTTGCAGGCGGCGCTGGGTGGCATCATCGCCTGTGCGGGCGAGGTGTTGGTAGGCGTGAATGAGCATGGCGTCGCCGCTCAGAATGCCGGTATTGAGGTTCCAGCGGGTATGCACGGTAGGTTTGCCCCGGCGCAGCGGCGCGGCGTCCATGATATCGTCGTGCAGGAGCGAAAAATTGTGAAACAACTCTACAGCCCAAGCGGCCGGCAGGGCGGGCGAAGGGTCGTCCTGATACAGGCGGGCTGCCAGCAGCAGGATGGCTGGTCTCAGGCGTTTGCCACCGAGTTCCAGGATATATTCGCAGGGTTCGTACAGGTTGGCCGGTGCGGCCGGAAAAGGGTTTTCCGCGTGGTATTGGCGCAGGAGCTTAGCAATTTGTTCCATATTATTTTGATGCGAGGAAGCCCGCAGTTTATTCAACTTTTACAACACTTTTTTCCAAGACCTCCTGATAATAAGCTTCGTAAACAGGCAGCACGTTGTGAATATCAAAACGTTTGGCCTGCTGGAGTGCATTGGCGCGGAATTCCTGCAATAACGCATCGTCGCTGAGCAGGTGGATGGCGTTGGCTGCCATTTCCTGCACATTACCCGGGTCGCTGAGGTAGCCGGTTACGCCGTGAATGTTTACTTCCGGCAAGCCGCCGCCATTGGACGATACTACGGGCACTTCACAGGCCATGGCTTCGAGGGCTGCCAGACCGAAGCTCTCGCTTTCGGAGGGCATGATAAACAGGTCGGCAATGGAGAGTAGTTCTTCAATGGCGTCTTGTTTGCCAAGGAAGCGCACTTCTTCGCCAAGACAGATTTCGCGGCACAGCCGCTCGGCGTGGTGGCGCTCGGGGCCGTCGCCGATCATGAGTAATTTTGAAGGTACTTTTTGTGCTACTTCCTTAAAAATAAGGACTACGTCTTCTACCCTTTTTACTTTCCGGAAATTGGAAGTGTGGACAATAATGCGCTCGCCATTGGGGGCAATTATTTTTTTGAAATGCTCTTTATTGACTTTTCGGAAGCGATCAAAATCAATAAAGTTATAAATGACCTTGATGTCGCGTTGAATATCGAACAGCTTGAGGGTATCTGCCTTGAGGCTTTCGGAAACGGCCGTTACGCCGTCGCTTTTATTAATGCTGAACTGCACTACCGGTGCGAAGGCTTCGTTGCTGCCCACGAGGGTAATGTCGGTACCATGCAGCGTAGTTACAACAGGCAAATAACGCCCTTCGGTGAGTAGAATTTTTTTTGCCATATAAGCAACGGTTGCGTGCGGAATGGCATAATGTACGTGGAGAATATCGAGGTTCTGATATTTTACCACATCTACAATTTTGGAGGCCAGCGCGGTATCGTAAGGTGGATATTCGAAGAGTGGATACTCATCGCTGTCAACTTCGTGGTAGTAAATGTTGGCGTGGAAATGCGCCAGCCGAACCGGCCGGCGATAGGTGATGAAGTGAATTTCATGGCCCCTGCTCGCCAAACCCAATCCCAGTTCGGTAGCAACAACGCCTGAGCCGCCATAGGTTGGGTAACACACAATGCCAATTTTCATATTTTTTGCTGCTGAATAGTTGTTCGAAAAGATGCCTTTGCCGTAAAGGTAGAAAATTCGTTATGTCTAACACATAAGTAGCATTTTCGTTTAGTGCTTGTTCGGAAATTCATCCATCGGCCATGCGGTAAAAAAAAGAGGGCCATCCGTGTGGATGACCCTCTTTCTTTACTTGTGCTCGGATTGGGTTCAGGCTTGTTGGGTTTTCAGCGTCATCATTTTGCGGCCAAAATAGATCAACGCAAGGATTAGTGTGTACGTAAGTGTCGCTGTCATGATTATGTTGCCGGTTTAGTTTAGTATTGGTATGGACAGGCGAAGAACGTTTTTCCCCTATCCAAACGCTGCCGGCAACAGGTGATTTTTTTGTAAATTATTTTATAAAAAATATAATTTAATATTTAAAATGTTGAAAAACAAAATTTTATAAAAAAATTTACCTAAATAATTTATCGACATCACAGCTGATACTTACCCCGAAATTGCGCCGCGCGAAGTGGTATCGGTCGTATTCGCCGAAAAGCAGGCTGTTCCAGTTGAGCGACATCAGGAAAGGCTCCACCCGGATACCCATATTGATGGTCGATTCGGGAAACCAGAAATGGTCTTTTCGTTCAATGCGGTTCAAAACGGCCAGCTCGTCGGGTTGTCCGAGTTTGACAATATCCCCGCTGTAGTAATCCAGGCGGGAAATGCGCAGCCCCAGACCGAATCGGAAAATCCGGTTTTGTACTACATAAGCCGGTGTGATGGCATAGCGCTGGAAACGAAGTGTGGAATGGCCGCCATCAGCATATTGATTGTAAGCCATACCGTTGCCATAGGTGAGCGTCATGCTCAGGCACTGGTTTTGTTTCAAGGGCAGGTAGCCGCCGATGCCGCCTTCCAGCATGCGGCCATTGCCGCTGCTCGGGGTGGAGAATTCCGAATCCTCGGGGTTTACCTTTACGCTAAAGTAGTTGCCCACTACATGCAGGTGTTTGACGGGGCTGTAAGCGGCTTGCAGTTCGAAGCCGGATTGCCCGGAGCCGTTGACGAGGCCGGTTCTCAGGTGGGCGCTGTGCTGGTCTTCGAGGTAAGGGGTTTGTACCGAGTTGGGTGCATAATATTGAGGGGTGCAGCCGATTCCGAACAAAATGACGGCGACTGCACCCCCCAAAATGCCCCGTTTAAAAGGAGCGTACATATAGAACTTTTGGTTATTGTTTGAATGGATCGGAGAAGCGCACATCGGCGATGAACTGCTCATCCGTCAGGGTTTTCAGGAAAGCAACGAGTGCTTGCTTTTGCTCTGTGCTGAAATTGAATTTTTTAGGCTCGCCGGAAATGGTGCGGAGCATCGGGTGGAGATTGGCGTGCGGCTGAATGCCGGTGCTGTAAAACTCAATCACCTCTTCGATGGTTTTGAAGCGACCGTCGTGCATGTAAGGGCCGGTGAGGGCAATATTGCGCAGCGTAGGCACTTTAAAGGTGCCGCGATCCTGCGACAGTCCGGTTACGCCGCCCACCCCAAAATCGGTGGGGTTGAGGTCGAGGCCATTGCTGGCAGCACTCATGGGTACGGCGCCGAAGTTTTCGCTGTGGCAGCCTGCACAACTGTTGTTATAAATGCTTTTGCCCAGATTTTCCTGATCGGTGAACTGGGAGAAAGGGGTGTTGAGGTTGAATATATTTTGCGACGTAATGGCCTGGTCGAATTTGCTGTTCATGGAACCGAGGCTGTTGACAAACTCTGCAATCGCTGAAGTAACGCGTTGTTCGCTTACGTCGGAAGAGCCGAATGCCTGTTTGAAAAGCGGGGCGTAATAGTCCTGAGCTGCTACCATTTCCACAATTTCGTGCATGGTCATGTCCATTTCACGGCTGTTGGTCATGGAGCTGCGGCTCTGATCGGCGGCTGTGCCCACGCGGTTATCCCAGAAGAAGGCGGCGCCAAAACCATTTGAGGTAAAGGTGTTGGTGCCATAAAAACTCTGGAAGCTCGGTACGGAGCCGAGGGCCTGAGAGTTGCGCTCGGTGGTACGGCTGAAAACGCCTTTGCTGAGGGCGACATTATCGCTGAACGCCAGATTTTGGTGGTGGCAGCTGGCACAGGAAATGGTGCCGTCTTTGGAAAGTTTTTTGTCGTAAAATAAAACGCGGCCAAGTGTAGCCATATCCTTGTTCAGGGTAGCGTTGGCGCCGCCGAGGTGGAAAGGTACTTTGACGGAGTAATCGTGTGGAACCGCAGGGAGGTTCAGGGAATTACTGATCAGGGCGAAATCGCCCGGCTCGTAATAGGTGTGTGTAAATTCTTCTTTTTTGCAGGAGCCCAGCAGGAGTATTGCCAGGGTGGCTGCGCTAAACAGTGATACTTTTTTCATGGCTGCTGAATGTGTTTGGTGAAAGTTTTTAAACAGCGTTCAAAGATACGGTTTTTTAGGAATTGTCAAGGTTTTGTCAGGTGCTTATTTAGCATATTTTTAACCAAAATACTTTATTCTAATATTTTAAACGTGGTTCTGCGGTTGGCCTGGTGTTCATTTTCACTACATTGCGAGCAGGCGCAGTTCATGGCGGGGCTGCTTTCGCCATATCCGAGTGCGCTGAGCCGGCTTTCGTCGATACCTTTTCCGATGAGATAGTTCACGGCGCTTTGGGCGCGTTTTTGGGAGAGGGTCTGATTGTAGCGATCTTCACCGCGGCAGTCGGTATGGCTGCCCAGCTGAATGCGGATACCTGGGTTCTGGAGCAGCATATCGGCTAAGCGATTGAGCGTAGGTTCTGCATCGGGGCGGATATTCCATTTGTCGTAATCGTAGTAGATGTTTTCAAGTACGATTTCCTTGTTGGTGTAAATTTTATCCAGCACAATTTCCAGTTCAAAGGTTTGTACCGGATTTTTGGGGTCGCGGGCGATGCCTTTGGTGGAAAATTTCCCCACTCCGCTCAGGTAGCCGGTACTGGAAGCGTTGAAGAAGTAATCGGTGTTTTCGGCCAGCTCTAAGCGTACCATTCCTTCTTCACGGGTATTGTAATGCAGCTTTTTATCATTGGCAGTTTTGTCCAGCACCGCATTTTTCAGCGGGCGACGGCCAAGAACTTTGCTGTTGGGGTTGTCGGGTTCGGCAAATATTTTTTCCAGCACGTATACTTCCAGGATGAGCTTGTAGGCTTCCGGCGCTACTGGCGGCACGCTGTCGGTTTTAGGCGGCGCGGGCGGTGGTACCCGTTGTTCGAAGCGGTAAATATCGTCGCCGCCGCGGCCACCGGGTCGGTTGCTGGTAAAAAAGCCTTCGCAGAGCAGGTCGCCGGGTTTGGCAGCTGAATTTGGCGGTGTTCTTTCCTGAATGAGCAGGCCAAAATCATCGGCGCCGCTGTTGAGCGGCGATTTGAAATTATAGGGTGGCGCCCAGGTGTTGCCTTTGAGTTTGTAGGTGCGGAAGATGTCCAATCCGCCCATACCGGGTAATCCGTCGGAGGAAAAATAAAGGGTATCGGCCTCTATGGTTGGGAAAAGCTCGTTGCCGGTCGTATTGATGCTGCGCCCGAGCAGCTTGGGGTCTTCCCAGCCGCTTTCATTTTTGGTGCTCCGCTGTACGGCCCAGAGGTCGTAACCGCCCCAGCCTTCGGGGTCATTGCAGGAAAAGTAGAGTGTTTTGCCATCGGCGGAAAGTGCCGGATGGACGTAATTGATTTTTTCCAACTGAAAGGGCAACGGCACAGGCGCCGACCAGGGTTCGGCGGGGGCGTTTCGGGTGCTGAGGTAGATTTTACAAAAAGCGTCGTCGCCCTTGTATGCACCGATGGCGCGCACGAAAAACATTTCCGTTCCGGCGGCATTAAAGCAGGGTGTGCCTTCATTGGCGGGGCTGTTGAGCACCGCATCGAAAGGCTGTACGTCGTTGTTTTTAAGATCGGCGGTAAACAGATCCATGAATCGGTTGCCGGTCCAGGCGTATTCGTTTTTATTTTTGGTGGCCTGGCGGTCGCTGCTGAACAGGAGTGTGCCTTCAGGCGTAAATGCGGGGCTGAAGTCGTTTTGCGGGCTGTTGAATTCGTTGGGTAAAATTTGCCAGCCGTTTTTCGGCGCTTCTTTAAGCCAGCCTTCGGCGACGTTGCAGGCGGTAATTTCCTTGCGAAACTCATAAGGCGACCCGATTTCGATGCCGAGTTTTTTGAATACTTCGCGGGCTTCGGTGTAGCGCTCTAATTTTTTGAGGCTGTAGGCCTGAGCTTTGAGGGCTTCTGCGCCGTAGTTTTGTTCGTAGGCGACGCCAAACCAGGGCAAAGCCCCGGCTTCCTGCCCGATGCGGCGATAGGAATCGCCGAGCTGGAAAGCAATGCGCCCCTTATCGCTGCGCGATTTGGCCTGTTTGAATTCTTTTTCCAGCAAAGGGATGGCAACGGCGAATTGTTTTCGCTCGTAAGCACTTGCGCCGTCTTTGATTTTGATGGTATAGGCGCAGGCGCTCAGGGTGACAAAAATGGTGGCAAGGAGGAAAATTTGGCGCATAGGCTAAAAAACGGTTCTGCATAAAGACGCCAGGGCGCGCGCTTTTGTTGTCTGCCCGCAAAGGGAAAAGCATAATTCCATAAAAAATCCCACTTTTGCATTTTATACCGATGCATTACCCCCTGACATTTGAGCTTTTTGGACAGCAGCTGCACGTGCACCTGCTTATGGAAATCCTGTCATACACGCTTGGCTATCGCCTGTATGTGTACCTGCGGCGGCGCACGCAGGATGCCATCAGCAGCGAGGGCCGTATGTATGTTTTTATTGCAGCCGCATTTGGCGCTTTCTGGGGCAGTCACCTGCTGGGCATTGTGGAGCGTCCATTGCGCTGGGACATGCTGACGTTTACGTATTTCGGCAGCAACAAAACTATTGTCGGCGGTTTGCTGGGCGGCCTGATCGGGGTGGAAACCATGAAGTATTTTTTGAAAATACGGCATTCTTCCGGCGATCTGATGACTTATCCGTTGTTACTGGGTTTGGTACTGGGGCGTTTGGGTTGTCATTTTGAGGGCTTGGACGACGGCACATTTGGTTTACCCACCACGCTGCCCTGGGGGGTAGATTTTGGCGACGGGGTACGGCGGCATCCGGTGAATCTGTACGAAATACTGTATCTCGTGGTAGTCGGCCTGGGCTTGTTTTTTACGGAAAAAAAGCGGCAACTGCCCGACGGGATGCGCTTTGCGCTGTTTCTGAGCGCTTACCTGCTTTATCGATTTGGCATGGAATATCTGAAACCCGCATATTTCTATCATCCGCCCGGATTTACGGCGATTCAGATGGTTTGTGCGGCAGGTTTATTGTACTACACTAAGAAATTTGCGGACTATTGGAAAAGTTGACGATTTTGTCCGCTACTTTTACCGCCAAACTGTGTTGGCGTTGCCGAAAACGGGTTTTGCCAACTCCGGAATTGCACATAAAAATTATGATTCCAATCCTTTGGAAATCAATATGAAAGAATCCATCCATCTTTAAATCCACCCAACTCCTGGTCTTATAATGAAACCTGCCAACCGCCTTTTCTTTGCACTTTGTTTTTTGGCTTTTTCGTTTGCTGCGTTGGCGCAAAACAACCCTGTGGGGGAGTTGCGCGGCGCCTGGATTACGACAGTAGCCAATATCGACTGGCCTTCAAAGCCGGGGCTTTCTCCTGATCGGCAACGTGTTGAATTCGACAGCCTGCTTGATGTGATGAAGGCAATGGGGATGAATGCCGTTTTTGTGCAGGTGCGCCCTGCCGGCGATGCCATTTATCCTTCACCCAATGTACCCTGGAGCCAATACCTCAGTGGCGTTCAGGGGCAGGCGCCCGAACCTTTCTACGATCCGCTGGAATACATGATTAAGGCGGCGCATCAGCGCCATATGGAGTTTCACGCCTGGCTTAATCCTTACCGCGCAACTTTTAATCTGGATACCGCATCGCTGGCGCCCACGCACCCCTTGCGCGCCCTGCCCAATGAGCGCAAGGCGCAGTGGTTTTTCCGCTATGGAAATAAGTATTATTTTAATCCGGGCAACCCCTTAGTGGTACGCTACCTGAGCAATGTGGTTTACGACCTGGTACTGCGTTATGACCTTGACGGAGTGCATTTCGACGACTATTTTTACCCCTACAAAGAGCCGGGCTGGGAAATCAACGACTACGATCAGTTTGCGGCCGATCCGCGCGGCTATACCAATATCGACGACTGGCGCCGCAACAACATCAATATGCTGATTCAGCAATGCTCCAAAACGATTAAGGAACTGAAGCCTTATGTCAAGTTCGGTATCAGCCCATTTGGCGTCTGGCGCAACAGCGATAAAGACCCTGTGAACGGCTCCGAAACCCGCGCGGGCATTACCTGTTATGATGATTTGTACGCCGACGTGGTGCTATGGCTTAAAAATGGCTGGATCGACTATGTGGCGCCGCAGCTATACTGGAGTATTGGTTTTGCTCCGGCGGATTATTCCAAATTGGTAGACTGGTGGGGCCGCAACACCTACGGCAAACACTTGTATATCGGCCATGCGGCTTATAAAATTGCGAATAATACCGTCGACCCAAATTGGAATAACCCGGGAGAAATCAGTGCGCAAATCCGGCTGAACCGAAGTAACCCTAATGTAAAGGGCAGCATTTTCTTTTCACTAAAACCCCTGATGCGCAATCCGCTGGGGGTACAGGATACCCTGATGAGCCGCTATTTTTCAACCCAGGCAATACCACCGGGTATGCCCACATTGTCGAAAATGCCGCCTGCCACACCGCAGTTTTGTCGGGTAAAAGGTTCGCCCTTGTCGGTCAAATTGGCCTGGAATACCTGTCAGCTGCTGAGCGGAGAGGAAATGCCCCACTATTTTGCCTTATATCGCTTTAATGGCGAGGGCGTAGGCGATTTCCGGGATCCGCGCAACTTGCTGGCCGTAACGCCTTTTTATTCGGAAAACTGGATTTATGAAGACCAGACGGCGCGCGCCGGCTCCTTTTATACCTACGTCATAGTAGCCTACAACCGCGCCAATGTGGAAAGCTACAGCAGTGAGCCGATTTTTGTGAAAAAAACAGCCAAAACGGCCAAGAAGAAGCGTAAAGTGTGGGGTTATCTGCTGAATTAATTGCTTCTTAAAAAATACATAGAGGCGGGCCTGCTGTCAGGCCCGCCTTGTTTTTTAACGCGCCATTATAAAGCGGCACTAAGCACGGGAAGGAAAAATACCAACCAATGCAAACAGGTAGTTTACGGTAACAAACGGTGGCATATTGGGAAACGGTAAGCCGCCGATATTTTGCCCGACAGTCGCTGTGGCCGTAACACCGCCTAAATTCGAACCAGGACTTCCTGCTGAAGCGTAAAAGCCGGTGGATTGAACAGTCAGGAAACTGCTGGCCGGGTCGTCGCTATCAGCCGGAGCGCCGCTTACCTCCACCTGCATAGCGGCAGAAGCCGGGTGGGTGTGCGGAGGAAGTTGGTCGGCGCGCAGGGTAACCGAAGTGGTACCGGATTGTGCGCCAATAGCAAAACTCTGGCCGTAATTGGCATTACCCATACCGATCGGCATACGGCCGCGGAGGTCGGGCAACGCAAAATTCGTGGTGCCATTACCGCCGTAAGTGGTTCCGATGATGGAAAATACGGCTGCATATTGGGCAATAGGCAGCAGGCGGCCATCGCAAAATGCACAGCCTCTTATTTCATAGTTGCCCGTAAATGGCATAATGGTCGCTATGATAGGATCCATTGTGGAATGCGAATTTAAATGGTAAAAAAAATCAGCCTCGCTGACACTTGATTCCGACGCTTAATTCGAAGCGGACAATGTCGGGGTGCGGAATTCCTTTGTTAGGCAGGCAGACAAACTTTTCAAGCGCGGGGGCATGTTGTTCGCTGATGCCCTCCAGGCTTGTAAGTTGATTGTCAGAACAATAAAGTGTTCGCAGTTTGCTCAGGTTGCGCAAGGGCTGGAGCGAGCGAATAAAATTATTCTGGCAGTACAACTCTTCCATATCCGTCAGGGTTTCCAGGTCGTCGAGACTGCTGATGCGATTATTGAGCACAAAAAGTGATTTCAGCCCTTTCAAAGCTGTTATACCGCTCAAATCACTCAACTGATGGTGAATGACCACAACAATCTGTAGTTGTTTTAAACCCGTCAAGCCTGAAATATCGCTCAGTTCGAAACTCATATTCGGATACGGTGCACTTGGGCCGGCAAAACGAACTGCGGGCGCCGTCCAGATAAGTTCCAGCGTTTCTGCCGGGGGTATATCCGTGTTATTTTCACTTTTGAGAAATACTTCATTGAAGGCCCGTTTCCAATCGGGACTTAAAGACTGCCACCAGTTTTGTTGTTTTTGTGCGTTGCTTTGCATAATGGAAAAAAAGCTGAAATTCGGTTAATGGCTTATCGCGCGATCATGAATTCCCAAACACGTTTTTAGGCGCGTGAAGGATAAATGCCTTCCAGGGCAATGAGATAGTTCATTGCGAGGTAGGGAGGCATGATTTGTACGGGCTGTCCGCCACCGGTATTAGGGCCGACTGCGGCTGTTGCTGCAACGCCACCGAGGTTCGAACCGGGGCTGCCTGCCGAGGCATAAAAGCTATTGGATTGAACGGTCAGGAGGCTGTTTGCGGGGTCGTCGCTGTCTGCCGGGTTGCCACTTACCTGCACGTGTGCGGTAACGCTTGCCGGGTGAATGTGCGGCGGTACGTTGCCGGCATTCAAAGTAACCGACGGCGCACCTGCCATTTCACCAAGCTCGTAAGTAGTGCCATAGTTGGCTGTGCCGAAACCGATGGGCACACGACCCTGAAGGTTAGGCAGGGCAAAGGTTTGAATACCGTCGCCACCATAAGTGGTACCAAGGATGGAAAACAACGCAGAGTTTTGAGCGATGGACATCAGTTGTCCGTTGCAAAATGCCCATCCATTGATCTGGTAGTTGCCGCTGAACAGTATCAGTTGGCCGAGAATTGGATCCATAAAAGAAGATTGTTACTGGTTTAGAAAAAATGTGTTGATAAGGAACGTACAAACATAAGTATACTAATAGCGACACACCTGTAATACAGGTAATAATAGGTAAAATCGGGTAAAAATACGGGGGCTAAGGAAGTGCCTTCAGCAGTTGCTGTGCGGTATCAAAATGGGGTTTGCCGGGGTTGATATTTTGCAAAACGGCCTTACATTCCAAGATGCGATTTTCCTGCAAAAAAGAAAGCGCTGTGTACCACTGAAGCTCTGGTGTCCAGGCGTTGGGTGGGTTAAAAAGTGCGGAAAATACTTGTCGGGCAGCTTCGGATTTACCTTGTTCGAGCAGGGCCAAACCATAAAAAAAGCGGGCTTCGGTATCATCGGGCGATTGTTGCAGCCAGGTTTGCAGGGCTGTTTCGGCGGCGGCATAATCTTTTTGTTTAAAGGCGCTTTCGGCCTTGCCCAAAGGGCTGTTTTCTGCCCGGTTGGTAAATGCTGCTTCCGGAAAATTGCGGTAATCGGCATATAGTCTTTCCGACAGGGGCGGGCGCAGCCACCACCATACAAAGCCCAGCAATCCGAGGGTTGCGGCAACTGCCGGCAACCAGAAATTTAGCTTCCATTTTTGGCGCGCGACAAGAGGAGGCGTTGGCGCTTCGAAGTATTTCCCTTTCAGCTCGGCAAAAGTTTGTTTCAGCGCCTGCTCCTGTGCGCCGGCCTGCGTATCGGGCGTCAGCCGACGCCGGGCTTCTGAAACCAGTTGGAAGGCTTCGGCCAATGCTTCGTCGTGTTGGAGTGCTGCCTCAAACGCCGCGCGTTCTGCTTCAGGGAGCAGCCCGTCGAGGTAGTCTTCTATGCGGAGGTAAAGGTCTTCCATGCGTCAGGTCAGCGATTGATATTCCGGCGATTTTTTGATGCGTTCGATGAGTGTGGCGATACATTCGGCTTTGCGTTTGCGGGCGTAGGCATAGCTGAAGCCAAGTTGTTGGGCTACGGCTTCCATGCCGATGCCGGTCCAGGCCAATTGAATAATTTGCCGGCAAGCAGCAGAAATTTCGGCCAGCGCGCTTTGAAAAAGCTGGTCGCGGGCCTCTTCCTGAAGCAGTTTTTCGCCCATTTGCTCGGCTGCTTCCTCTGTAAATCCTTCGATCGGCCCAAATGTTACCACACTGCGTTTTCGTCGTTTGAGTTCATTGAGCCAGCGGCCCCGGCATACCATATACAAATAAGCCTCAAAAGGGCAGGTCAGTTTGAAACCTGGCCGTTCGGCTTGTCGGGTAATCATCAGTAGCGAATCCTGAAAAACATCTTCAGCATCTGCGGGATTGCCGTGGTTGGCACAAACGAATTGCAATATCCGGTTGGCGAAACGCCGATAGATTTCCTCCACCACCTGAAAATCGTTGTTCAGCAAAGCTTGAATGTATTTGTAATCCGGATGCATGCAGGCGAAGGTAAAGGGTTCAAAAAAAATATTTAAAAAATTTAATGGGCGGGGGTAACAAAAGTGAGCGGCGTGGATATGAGGGCAACAATGCTTTTGCGAAAGCGTGGGTCAAACAACACATTGCCAAATGAACGCGACAAGACCCAAAACCGAACCCCAAAAAACTTTGTAAGCGCGGTCCCCTGGCGGTGCAACGGCATCGCCTCGGGCCTTTTGGGGGAACATTAAAATTAAATAACAATATTTTCGCAAAACAACGTTTGAAATAATACATTTGCGTTAACTCGCAAAATATCTGCAAAACAAAAACAAAACACTATGATGAAAACAATGTATCGCCTCGGCCTTGTAGCCGTGCTGGCTGCTGCCGGAATTTTCTGGGCTTTCTGGCCCGTGGGCTTTTCTACAACACCTGGTTTTGTCGTTACGCACAGCCTAAACTCCACAACGAATGTGGTCAGTTTTTCGGTTAGCGGATTGCCGGTACTAACGCCCGCTACAGCACAATATAAAATTTTTATCAATACCGGCGACGGCAACTACATAGAAGAAACTATCCAGGCAAATGTCGGCTCGGCTACACTTAGTAAGACCTATCAATACGGCGCCGCAGGCAACTACACCGTTAGTGCCGAAGCAACAGCCGTGTATGATGACAAGAGTGACCCCGACAAAAAGAAGCCTAAACATGCGTTTGCTGCTCTCACGGTCAACCCCTCCTCCGGCTCCTCCAACGGCGGTATGGATCCTATGGTTGGCTTCGCCCAATTGGATGCCACGCGCCGGATTGTACCCGGAGATCCAGTCACGTATATTGTAAATTATCAGAACCTGACCGAGTGCCAGGCGGCAATTTCGGGTAATATCGTGCTAAATTACGATGAAGATATTCTTGATTTTCAGTCTGTTAACTTGCATAACGGAGAAACGCCGGTTTCCAATGTGGCCGGAACGATTAACTACAGCTTTAGCAATTTGCAGCCTGGCATTCGCAAAAACCTGTTTTTTCATTTCGTAACCAAAGCCACCGCGCAGATCAATACCGCACTTAACCCGACTCCAACCCTCACTTTTACCTACACCGGTGGCGGCGGCGCCAAAAATGAATCCTGTACTGGCGGTAGTTTGACGCTGACAAATGCTCAAAGCCTGACGGTCGCCGACGCCCATGACCCGAATTACAAAACCGCCGACCTGAGTTGTATTCAAAGCAGCGACGGCTACCTGACGTATACCATCAATTTCCAAAATGACGGATATGCAGCTGCTAAAGATGTGTCTGTGACGGATTATCTGCACAAAATATTTCTGCCTGTCACACCCGATCAGTTCAGCAGTTCACATAATATCAGCAGTACCTCTTATGACCCCTCCTTGCAAAAACTTACCATCGAGCTTGAAAACATCAACCTGCCGGGCCTGCACGACCCCAATCTGGGTAAAACGCATTCCATAAATGACACCAAAGGATGGGTGCGGTTTCGGGTAGCCTTACCTGGCAGCAAAACCGCTTTTGAAAAGCAAATTATTCCCAATCGCGCGGGCATAATTTTCAATTGTAACCCACCGGTGTATACCGCACTTGAACTTACACCAGTCTATTGGAGTCCCGGATCTGCCTGCAACCCCTGCCCCGATAAAATCATCACCACGTCACATCAAACACTGATTGTTGCCGGTTCGGGAAATATTAAACCAACGGTGGAGGCTGCTGCTGCGGATAGCACAAATGCGCTGGCTGGCTATACGATGAGTGGACTATTCCCGAATGCTTTTGATGTCAATGATTACTACCTCGTCGGGCAATCCAATACCGACTCGTGCAGGGTAAAAATTATCCATTTTACCATTCAACGCAATGATTGTGCGCTTGTACTTAGCACCACGCCTACACATCCCTGCGGAAATACCGACCTTGGCTCCATCACTGCCAGTGTGAGCGGTGGCTCAGGCTCCTATAAATGGAGTGACTGCACCACCGGTATAGATACTTTTTCGCGCACCAATCTCCCGCCTGGTAAATATTTGGTAGGCGTAACCGATCTGGTTACCCAATGCACCGCCGAACAATGGGTTGTCATTAATCCGCCCAACCTGCGCATTGATGATGATCCAAACGATTGTGCCATAAAACCGTTAGTCAGTGGCGGTACCGCGCCCTATACTTTAAACTGGAATTTCGACGGCCTCTCCGCCAGCGGCCCGCAGGCAGGGCAATCTGTTGCCTGGGGAAGCCGGAAAACCGCATCCGTCACGGTAACCGATGCAAGCGGTTGCACTTCAACCTTGGTTCTGAAGAAAAACTGCAAGAAAAAACCTTATTGGCCCTATGTCATAGCCGCCCTCGGCCTCCTCACCTTCGGCTTCCTCGCCTGGAAATTCCTGATTAAGAAAAAATAAACAAGCCTATGCATCTCACCCGAAGGCTAATAATGATAGCTGGCAGCTGCGCCCTTATGGCAATCCTGCTGGCCCAAAACGCACCCAAAACCGGGGCGTCGGAGCAAGTCTCCGACGCCCTTGATGCTTTTTGGGAGCGCGACGCCTATGATACGCTTCTGCAAGTCACTGCACAAGGACTTACGCAAAGCGCCGCCCTCAAAGACTGGAAGACTTTCACCCTGTACAGCCGCTATCGCATCAAAACCCTGAATGCCCAAGACAGCCTGGAGCAATCCCTGCTCTGTGCGCAACAAAGCCTGAAAACCCTTGAACAGGACGGCCAGGGAAACAGCCTTTTCGCCGCCGAACTCTGGATGCGCAAGGCCCTGACGCACCGAAACCTGGAAGAACTGCGCGCCGGACTGGAATGCTACGAAAATGCCATTCGGATTTACGAAAAAAATAAAGTCAACGACCCCTACCTCGCTTTCTGCTATAAAAACGCCGCCCAGGTCTACATTCGAAGGGCAGAACACAAAAAAGCCGGCGACTACCTGCTCGCTGCTATTCGCAGCGACAGCACCGAAACCCACCTGCCTTCTATTTACAGCCAGATCGCCAACAACTATTACTGGCAGGACAGCCTCTCCGCCGCGGAAAAATATTTCCGGCTCGGCACCGCTCTGGCCGAATCCAAAGGAAATTCTCTGGCAGCCCTGCACATGACTGGCGCCGCAGTTTTTGAAAAAAAAGGGGCATGGGAGCAATCGGAACAACTGATTGCCAAGGCGCTGGAATATTACCGGCAAGATCCCGACGAGGTAGACAACCGCATGCGCTGCTACAGCCTGCTGGCTTCCATTGCCATTAAAAAAGGTCGGCCGAATCATGCAGCGATGTTTTTTGAACAGGCTGAAAAAGAGGGCCGCGCTTATTTCAAAGGGCCTAACCGCGAAATGGCGATTCTTTACTGCCATTGGGGCGATTTTTTGCAAACCACCCGAACGGGGCTTGATCCCCTGGAACTTTACCAAAAAGCCCTGCGCGAAGCCTGGCCGGAATACCAGCCGCAGACGAGCGAAAAATTGCCCGCGCCCGAAACCACCCCCCTGGAACAATGGGCTGCCGTCGCCGCCGCACGTATTGCCGAAAACCTGATCCAAAACCAACAGGCAACTAACGCACAGCGCAGCCTCGCCGCCGATTACTTCGATCTGGCCTTCAGCGCCTCCGACCGACTGCTGTACAGCTACGGCGCCGATGAATCCAAACTCTATTTTATGGAGCGAAATTTCGACATCGTTCAGGCAGCAGTAGAAAACCTGGCGGAGCTGGCCCTGCAAAACCCGACAGACCCTGCCCCGCGCCGTCGCCTGTTTGAATTTCTCGAAAACCGCCGCGCCACCGTACTCCGCAGTGCACTTGAAGCGCAGCGTAATTTTGCCCTCAGCGAACTGCCCGAATCCCAGCGCGAGCGCGAAGACGCCCTGCGCAATGACCTGTTGAAAACCATCGGCGAATTGAATATAGAAAAAAGTAAAAGGGCAGATTCCGCCACACTGGCTCAACTTGACAAAGAACGCTTCCGCATTGAAACCGAATTGCAGGAGCTGCGGCAATCGCTCGAAAAACAATACCCCATTTTTACACAATTCAACAAGGCCGGCCGCGCCCGGACGGTTGCCGACATCGCCGCCGCCATGCCCGATACAGCACTGGTACTCAGCTTTTTTGATACCGAAAAAAACTACCTGTGCCTCACCCTTAATAAACAGGAACAGGTGCAGCTTTACCGCATTCCCAAAGACTCCGTGTTTATGGCGCAATTGCTGGCGATGGTGGCGATGTTGTCCGACAAACAAGCCCAGGAACAAGCGCCGCAGCAATATTTCAAGCTCGCTTATGCCGTCAAACAACAACTGTTGCCTGCGGGAATAAGCGCTAACGCGAAACACCTGATTGTTGTGCCCGACGGTATTTTGAGCAATTTGCCCTTCGAAGCCTTGCTTTCGCAGGCGCATCAGGGCACGTATGCCGACGCGCCCTATTTACTCCGTGAGTTTACGCTGCAATACACCTGGTCGGCCACCATGTTGTGTAACAGTGATGTAGCTACAAAAGCTTCCGGCAACAACCTGCATATCGCACCATTTGGCCGCGAAACGAGGAGCGGGCTTGGCCTTTTGGCCTTCAGTACCGAAGAACAGGCCGAAAACGCCATGTCCCTGCACGGCAGCAGCGCCAGCCTGACAAGGGTATGGACTGAAGCGCCGCGCTACCGGGTGCTGCATTTTTCTACCCACGCACAGGCAGGCAACGCTTCGGAAACCGGTATTGAACTCTGGGAGCAGCGCGTCAGTCTTGCCCAGCTCTACACCTTGCGCCTGAATGCCGATCTGGTTTGTCTCAGCGCCTGCGAAACCAACAAGGGCGCCTACGCCAAAGGCGAGGGAGTATTAAGTTTGGCGCATGCCTTCGCCTACGCGGGCGCCCGCGCACTCATTGCCACGCACTGGAAAATCAACGACCGCGCTTCGGCGCGGCTGATGCAGTCATTTTATGACGAAACAGATAAAAAACTTAGCCTGACGCAGGCCTTGCGTCAGGCCAAAATAAACTGGCTCCGCTCTTCAGAACCCGATGCCCGCAAAATGCCCTACTACTGGGCGGCTTTTACCCTGAGTGGCCGCGACACCACCCTGAGTCCTGAAAGCAATTACCTGATTCCGGCCCTGATCGGGCTATTGCTCTTGTCCGTTGGCGGGTTTTGGTTTTGGCGGAGAAAGCTTTCTGGATGAGTTACCTGTAAAAGTCGGCTAAACCATGCGCGCTTTCCACCTGAACTCCAAAAGCCATACTGCTACTCCGTACAAACCGAACAGCAAGGTGCGCAGCGTCCATTTCAGTGCTGGAACCGCTTCCCAGGCGGCCGGAAGATGTGCGGCGATTTGCCAGAGCGCCAGGCCCAGCAGCAGGTAAAAAAGCATCAGCGACAGCGGGTAATCTACAGGGTAATGTTTTTGTCCGAAATACAAAACCAGCACCGTCATCACGCTGTAACAAGCCAGCGTTGCCCAGGCGGAAGCCGTGTAGCCAAATCGGGGCGCAAAAGCGACGTTGAGCACAATCGTAACCACCGCGCCCGCCACAGCAATCCAGGCGCCCACGCGGGTCATGTCTTTGAGACGATACCATACCGAGAAGTTGTAATAAAGCCCCAGCAGCACATTGGCCACCAGCAAAACGGGCACCACATGCAGGCCCGAGCGATAGTCTTTTCCGATGAAATATTTAACCAAATCAATATAAAGCAGAATAAACAACATGCCTGCTACCGCCACAATATTGAACCACTTCGCCGCAGCTGCCTGCAAGGCTTTGGCGTCCTGTTGCCCCGAAGTACGAAAAAAAAACGGCTCGGCGGAATAGCGATAGGCCTGCGTAAACAGGGAAATCATCATGGCTAATTTATAATTGGCGCCATAAATACCCACCTGCTCCTGGTTTTGTATAGCGCTGCCCGGCAGCAAGTACTTCAAAATGGCCCGGTCAAGGGTTTCATTGACAATACCCGCCAGACTGGCCACCATCAGCGGCAAACCATAAGTCAGCATTTGTCGCCAAAGCGCCTTATCAAAAGCCTCGACGCGCATGCGCCGTATTTCCGGCCACAACAACAATAAAACCGTCACGCTGGCCAGTACATTCGACAGGAAAATATAGCCGATACGCACGTCAGGCGACCAAACCGCGCGCACCCAATGCCAACCCTGTTCGTCGGCCCAGGGACAAAAAACAATCCAGAATAAATTCAAACCGATATTCACCCCGATACCGATCAGTTTGAGCAGCGCAAAACGATAGGGCCGCTGCTCCGTGCGCAGGCGCGCAAAGGGGAGTTCGGCCAGGCAATCAAAAGCCAGGATCAGGGCAAACCAGCGGATATAATCTGCATGATCGCCGTAGCGCATCCACCCGGCAATGGGCGCTGCAAAAATCATCAGCAAAGCCGTTAACAGCAGCGAACTGCCCAACAGCGAACCCAAAGCCGTGCTGTACGCGCGCTCCTGATCGGCCTTTTCCTTGCCGAAGCGGAAATAAGCCGACTCCAGCCGGTACGAAAACAGCACCATCAAAAACGCCGAATTGGCATAAAAATCAATCACCACCCCGTATTCCGCTTTCGGAAGCAGGTTGGTGTACAGCGGTACCAGCATGACGTTCAGAAAACGCCCGACGATACTGCTCATGCCATAAACCGCCGTTTCACCGGCTAACTTTTTGATCAGCGACATAAAATTAAAAAGCCGGAATTCGCAGCAACACTGCGAATTCCGGCCACAAGGTAAAACAGAATTTATTCAGTCCGGCATCCCGGATTAAGCCATTTCCTGCACCACCTCTTTTACCTCCGGAATCATGCGTTTGAGCATGCCTTCGATACCCGATTTGAGGGTAACGGTGGAAGAAGGGCAACCGCTGCAAGAGCCTTGCATGATGACGTGTACCGTGCCTTTGTCGTAAGCTTTGAACTCAATATTACCGCCATCGCCTTCTACGGCAGGTTTGACGTACATATCAATCAGTTCCTTGACGCGGCGGGCGATGTCGCCGTCTTCGCCGCTGAACTGCGCTTCATTGGAAGCCGCAATTTGAGCTTCCATAAATTCGGCAAAACCTTCGCGGATAATGGCGCCGTCTTTTTCTAAATAGTCTTTGATGAAGGCTTTGAGCGTGAGCATCACATCCGACCATTCGTAGTTGAATTCTTTGAGAATAGTCACGAAGTTATTGTTGATGTGCACGTTTTTCACATAAGGCAGTTCCATGAGGCTGTTGGCGAAGGGACTCCATTCGGCCGCCAGGTCTTTTTCACGAAACTCGGCCACACCGCGATACAAAAGGCGGTTGGTCACGTATTTGAGGGCTTCCGGGTTGGGCGTCTCTTCGGTGAAGAGCATGACCGGAGATTTTACAACAGTATCCATATCTGAAATTGATGGCTTGTATTTAGACAAAATCTACACAAAGGTAGCGCAATTGCCGTTGCGCTGCAACGGTTTTTGTAAACATAATTTTTTCAGGAATGTTCGATTGCCCGCACGATCGAAGGGCCAAATTATACAGGCTCGGAAACAAGTCTTTAGTTTATCAGGAAATTTTTTTTGTTAAAAAATATTTATTTATTGTTTTTCAATAAATTTTTATTACCTTTGTACAATCATTCAAAAAAGTATTCAAGATGTCAAACAGCAGTAACTTCATTTTTAAAGCCCTGTACATCGTTGCGTGGATCATCTTCGTTGGCCTGAGCATAGAAGCCGGCGGATTGATTGTCAACTTTGTATTCAGTGTGTACAAGCCCGAATTTGTGCCGTATTTATATCAAAAGTTAGACTTAAGCGCCATGTACAGTCGCAGTCAGTGGGCCTTCTTCGGTATGTACACGTTTATACTGGCGATCGCGATGCTGAAAGCCTGGTTGTTTTATGTGGTCATTGAGCTTGTGGGCAAACTGGATCTTGCCAAGCCGTTCAGCTCTTTTGTTTCGAAGAAAATTATGCGCATCAGTATTCTGATTCTTGACATCGGCGTTTTGAGCTTAGTGGCGCGGCAGTCGGCCAAAAACCTGCTGCACCACGGCTATGAAACCGATGAGTTGAACCGGTTTTGGGTAGACGGCGAGGCATATATTCTCATGGCCGCCGTGGTGTACATTATTGCGATTATTTTCAAAAAAGGAATTGAATTACAAAACGAAAACGACTTAACCATTTGAGCCATGCCGATTGTAGTAAACCTTGATGTGATGATGGCCAAGCGCAAAATGTCGCTCAATGAGCTGTCGGAAAAAGTAGACCTGACGCTTTCCAACCTTTCCATTCTGAAAACCGGAAAAGCAAAGGCCATCCGTTTCAGTACCCTGGAAGCGATCTGCAAGGCGCTCAACTGCCAACCGGCCGATATTCTTGAATATGTTGAAGGGCCGGAGACGTAAATGCCGCGATACCCGAAGAAAAGAGGTGCTTGTGGCTTTACATTTTTCCTGTAATTAGCAAGAAATGATCGCGGGGCTTTGTGTTGAAGCGCTTACATCCCCGCTGCCTTTGCCCGATCTGCACTTGCTTCGCTTTGTTGTCCGGAGAGGCGGTAGGCTTCGCTGCGGTAGAGCAAAATTTGTTTTTGCTGCGGATTGATGCCCAGCGAACGCGTCGCATCTTCAATGCAGCCCCGGTAGTCTTTGGCGGTCAGGCGCACCCCGGCGCGGTTATTCAGGATGGCGAGGTTGTCGGGTTTGAGTGCCAGGGCTTTATCTATGCATTCCAGCGCGCGGCTGTAGTTTTTTTCGGCAAAATGCAGGATGGCCAGATCATTCCAGGTATCGGCCAATTGCGGGTCCAGGCGCACGGCTTCCTCGTAGTATTGGGTCGTCCGGGCATTTTGGCCCAGTGCTTTATGGCAATTGCCCATTTCCAGGGCTACCGCTGCCTTGGGTGGAAATTTTTTCGTATATTCCACATAAGCCGCCAGGGCTTCGGCAGGTTTATTGAGTTTTTGCAGGCAAATGGCGCGTATCTGGCTGCTGACTTCGTTGTTGGGGTTCAACGCGTAGGCTTTCTCGAAATCGGCGAGCGCTTTGTCAAATTGTTTGTTCAAATAATAATCATAACCCCGGTACTGGTAGTTTTTCTCCTGAGGGTAGCGGGCGATAATTTGCGTCCAGAGGCTTTCGGAATTTTTCCAGACGGGTATTTGCTTTGTACTTGCCCAGGCAAATGCCAGCACGCCCAAAGCCCCCGCGATTTGCAGGCCTTTTTTTAAATTTTCCTGTTTCACCCACCATTCTATGCCGCCAAACAGCAAAATAGAAAGACCGATATAACTCAAATAGGTATAGCGCTCCGCATACAGAGCAGAACCCACTTTTACGAATCCTAACACCAACAAAAGGTTCAGGAGGTAAAAGCCGAGGCCCAAAAAGAGCAGGCGTTTTTTGGCCATAAAAGCCCAGGCCGAAAGGCCGAGCAACAAGAGGGAAAAACCCAAGCCTAAGTAAAAACGTCCCTCCGGTGCAAAACCCGGATCAGGCGCCGGATGCAGGGCCGCCAGTCCCGTGGGCAGGAAAAATTTCAACACATATACGCTCAGGCCAAAACCCGCAAACAACATTTTTTCAAAACCTGTAAAATAGCCTTCCGCTACGGCGCCAACGGCCTCCTGATAGTGCAGCGTCTGGTACGCAAACCAGGCGCCAAGCAACAAAAAAGGCAATAATTTAAGCAAAAATGCGGGCTTGAAGGCCGATTTCGGGTCTTCATACCATTCCAGTAACCATAAAACACCAGGCAAAATAATGGCCGCAGGCTTGGAAAGGCAGGCCAGTATATACAGCAAAAGCAAGGCGCCCCAGGCGCCCCATTGCCGCGCGCCGGCTTGCAAACGAGCCCAGGGGTACAACACCAGGGCTGCGAGGAAAAAGAAACTGTACAACACGTCTTTCCGCCCGGAAACCCAGGCCACCGACTCCACGTGCATCGGATGTACGGCAAATACCGCTGCTACCAGAACCGCCGTTACCGGCCCGAAACGCAGGTGCCGAACAAAAAAGAAAACCAGCAGTACATTGAGCAGGTGCAAAAGCAGGTTCGTGCGGTGATAGGGCACAGGGTCAATGCCACCGGATTTCAGGGACTTATGATCGAAAGCCAGCGACCACATCGTGAGCGGATGGAAGTTGCCAGCCACTTCTTTTGTTGCCAGGACATCGAGGTTTTTACTATTCCAGGCGATGTGTTCATTGGCTGTTACGTACACATTATCATCCCAGTTGGTAAAGCCATTGCTCAGGGAGGGCCAATAGGTAAAAATGCTGAGTAGCAGCACCGCCGCCAATAAAATCAGCGCGCTATTGGCGGCAGAACTTGTTACTTGTGGCTTACTCATGGCGGGAATATTGATGGTGTTTTGTTTTTCAAGCGGCTAAGTTACTGCACTGCATAAAAAAAGCGCGCTTGTATGGTGAAAAACACGATACAAGCGCGCCGGTCATAAGCGCCGGGAATGGCGATTACTTACAACTTCACAATTTTTTCCATACGACCTTGTTGTACCTGTACGAAATACACGCCGGCTGGCAAGTCGGAGCCAAATTGCAGACTGCCGCTCAGGGTTTGCTGCAATACGGTTTTGCCGTAGGCATCCAATACCCGCACTTGCGCATTGGCGGGCAGATTATTGCCGGGCAGCAGCGTAAATGCCGATGCCGAAGGGTTCGGGACAATACTGAACTGAAGCACTGCATCCAGATCATCCGTGCCGGAAATCAGGCCAATGGGTGTAACAGAAAAAATATCCACACCGGCTTCTACGAGGTGGCCGGGATCATTGTCGGCTGCCCGGAAAAGCACCTGTACATTGTCGGTGAGCGTTATCAGATCGGCCAGCATAATCGGCCCTGCACTGCGCCAGGCACTTTCAGAAGTATTTACCGTCAGGATGTTTTTGCTTTCAATACCGTTTGTCACCAATACTTCAAACTGATCGTTGGGAGTGCTGCCTTGTGCGCCGCCATTGTTGAAGAACCAGTATTTGAAACGCAGCTCGGCATTGGTGTAGCTGGCGAGCTTCATAGCCGGGGTGCTGAGCGTAACCGAGCCATTGTCCACATCACTTTGGCTGGCGTTTCCGGCGTTGCCGGTTACATAGCAGAGGTTGTTGCTGTCGCCGTCGGCATCTGCGTTCGGATTGGAATAGAGGTTTTCATAAGTGGTGCCGTTGGGTACTGCGCGCACCCATTGTCCGGTAGCGGCAGCCGATTGGGCCGACCAGCCCAGGTCCAGTGCGAAATCATCGTAGTAGCCGCGTTGCAGGGCAATGGTCACATTGGCGTTGGCATTTACCACCAACTCTCCGCTGGCAACATAGCCCCAGATGCCTGCAATGACTTTGTACTGGCCACTGTAAATATTATTGAGCGCAAACTGACCGCTGGCATCACCGGCTATGTTGTAGTTGCCGTTCGGGCCTTGGATCGACAGTCCGGCGTTCGGAATTGGCTGGCCGGTAGCGGCGTCAACGATATTGCCATTCAGGTTGTATAGGGCAAGCGGTTTGAGCAACACATTCAGCAGGGTCAGCTCGCCGTTTTGCAGAACGGCACTCAGTGTTTTGGACTCGTATCCTGCCAGGCTAAATGTCACGTCGTAAGCGCCGGCATCTACGAGGCCGGTTTTGAATTGTCCCAACACATTGCTGCTGGTATTGGCTTTGGCGGGCGCCAGTGCAATATTAACGTTCACATTGTTGAGCAAAGCGCCGGTATTTTCATCGCGTACGGTGCCTTCAAGGAAACAGGCGCGCACATAGTTGGGCGTCAGGATAAACAGCTCTGCCGGTTCAATATTGCTGGCAATAATGGTGCCGGAGGGGAAAAAAGGATAGGTTCCCCAGCAACCGTCGAAGCCCGGGCCGGTACCAGCCCAAGTATCGTACCAGGCGGTTTCTACAATATTTCCGGGGCGGCTCACATCAGTGATCACCACGCCATCGGTATACCAGGAGGTGATGGCAAATTCGCCGAGCACATGTGTGTTGTGGCCGATGGAGCCGCTGCCCGGCGTCGGGGTGTAGCGGTCGAGTTCTTTGGGGTCGTCCGGATTGCTCACATCATAGGAGGTGAGGAAGGACGGGCCGGTTTCATCGGTGGTAAGCACGTGCTTGCGGTCTTTCAGAATCCAGGTGTTGTGGGTAAATGCCGCCGGGGTTTTAACGGCTCCGAGCAACACCGGGTTGGTTTTGTTGCGTACATCAACGATACTCATATAACCCGCCGAAATATGTGCGGCATAGAGGGTATCGTTATCGGCAAAACCATCGTGTACATAAGCGCCAAGCGGGAAGGTATACTGTCCGGCATAAACCGGGTTGTAGGGGTCTGCGTTGAGGTCGCAAATCACCGCAGCACCTTGAAAAAGATTGGTGCCATAGAGGTACAAGTACCCTTTAGTGGTGTCGATGTGCAGGGCGTGAATGGTGTTGAGCTGATTGGCAATGGCACCGTCGCCCCGATAATTGTGGTAGGTCAGGTTGGCAGAGGGCAGGCCGTTGAGGTCGACGATCTGCACGCCCTGGCCGCCTTCCGAGGTCACGTAGGCGTAATTTTTATAGGTTTTGATTTCCTTCCAGAGGTTGTCGGGGCCAGGCAGCTGTACAATTTGTGCCGGCTGATCCGGGTTGGTGATGTCCACAATAATCAGCCCTTTAGAGCCGCCGACAAGGGCGTATTCGCGGCCATCGGACGATGCCCAGCCACAAACATTGGCGAGGGTTTGGCCCGGAAATTCCAGTTTTGAGCGAAATTGGAAATGGTGGTTTTGGGCAAAAGTTGCACTGCCTGCAAATAATGCAAGCAAAAGAAGGAGTAGTTTTTTCATTGAAACCAAGTTGTCGATAATAAAAGGCGGCCTGATTACATCCGTTGCATGATGACCGGAAAAATCCAGGGGGCGCAAAGCTACGCAGCCCCGGCGAATCAAAATGTTTAATTAAAAGTATAGCTACTGTGGGACAATTGAGGGGAGTGCAAGCAGGCGTTTACACCTCATAAGTGGCCACCAAACCTTTCAGGGCCAGCAGGTATTCCTGTTTGGCTGGTTCGCGGCGGCGGATATTCGTTTGCGTATGAAAACGGTGGGCGGAGAGGAAACTCACTTGCAGGCGGTTCCAGGCTTGCTCATTATCAATCAGGTGGTAAGCGTGCAGCTCGTGGAACAAGGTTTCGCCAATTTTGAAAAAATCAGGGCGGCCGAGGTAATCGAGATCGGCGTCGCAAATGATTTCTTCAAGCAGGCTTTTGGGCGACTGTGGAATTTTGGTGGCCATAATCATGCCGCAGATCGTTTCAATATCCGTATCAGAATAGCCGTACAGCGGCAACTGATCCTGCACAATCCGGCAGCCTTCCAGCTCATGCCCGGCGTGTTTGTCTTTTACAAAACCACAGTCGTGGTACAGCGCGGCAGTCTTTACCAGCACCGTATCATGCGCGCCGACACCCTCGCTTTCGCAAAGTTCAACGGACATAGCCAGCACGTCCAGGGTATGGTGCAGACCATGGTAGGCCAAATGCCCGGACAACTCTCTGGACATTCGGTCAAGGATGTATTGCTTGGCGCCGCGATAATTCATACGGGTCGGAATCTGGTCTGCCTGCTGTAGTGTTCAACTTGATTTAGACGACAGGCCGCGTAAAAATGCGGGTTTTCTGTCAATGCAACAAGATGCTACACAAAATTTAAAAAATTTATACCAATTTTATGCCTGCCTGCTCAAAAAAATCTGCCGGGATTGATACTTTTGAGCAAGTTTTCGTCTAACGACGGCTATTAACAACACAAACGCCGTACCAATGCGTTTGCGTGTGTGCGGCAACTGAATTGAAAAATTTTTTCTTCACCTCATTTTTTTGTTACTATGAATATCATGGATATCCTGCAAGGCCAACTCTCCGATGACGTTATCGGTCAGCTGAGCCAGGAAATTGGCGCCGAGCCGCAACAAACGGCAAGCGCTGCCAACGGTATCTTCTCCAGCCTCCTCGGCGGTCTCGCCAACAACATCTCTCAGGAAGGTGGTTTGCAATCGCTGGCCGGCGCCCTTGACCGCGACCACGACGGCAGCATTCTCGACGACCTCGCCGGTATGGTTGGCGGCATGATGACGGGTAACGCACAAGGCCGCAACACCGACGGCATGGGTATTCTCGGCCATATCCTCGGCGATCAGCAGGAAAGCACGGCACAACAGGTGAGCGAATCTTCCGGCCTTTCCATGGGTCAGGTGATGAAGCTCCTCCCGGTGCTGGCGCCCATCCTCATGAACGTATTGGGCAAAGCCAAAAGCCAGGGCGGTCTCGATCTCGGCAGCCTCGCCGGCATCATCCTCGGCGGCGCACAACAGCAGCAACAAGGCGGTGGCGGCATGGGCGATCTGCTCGGCTCCGTACTGGGCAGCGTACTCGGTGGCGGCCAGCAACAGCCCCAACAGGGTGGCGGCCTTGATCTGGGTGGTCTCCTGGGCGGCATTTTCGGTCGCCGCTAATTTTTTGCCGACGGCAAATTTATCGTAATTCAATAGGTGCAGTGTCGGGGTAGCAACAGTTGCCCCGACACTCTGTTTTTAAGCATTATGCAAAAACATATCCTGCTTCTAAGCCTGCTGCTGTGCAGCGTTTTTAATGCCCGCGCGCAGGCACTTCCGGCCAATAACATGCTCCTGTTTTCGCTCCAGAAAAGCGCCGACAGCCTCTGGCGGCCCCAGTCGCCCCGCTTCCTGACGGGCTTCAACAAACAAGGCTACAATAACCAGCCGGCCTTTGTATCCGCCTCCGAGTTTTATTGCACCGTGCAACAGGCCGACCGCGACACCACGCAAACCGACCTGTTTGCTTTTAACCTCGACCTGCTGAGCAAAACGCAGCTTACCGCCACCACTACTTCCGAATATTCGCCCGGACTAATGCCCGGCGGCAAACGCTTTTGCGCCGTGCGCGTAGAGGTCGACGGCAGCCAGCGGCTCTGGTCTTTTCCCGTGGATCGAAGCGACAACGGACGCGCCGAGTTTCCGGATATTCGCGCCGTAGGTTATTATTGCTGGTTAAATGACACCCTCAGCGCCTTGTTTATTGTTGGAAATGCCGACAATGAACATGTGCTTTACACCGCCGGTTTGCGCGGGCAAAAACTCCAGCGCGTCAGTGGCAATCCCGGCCGCTGCCTGCAACGATTGCCCAAAAACAAACTGGCTTTTGTCCATAAACTCACCGACCAAACCTGGCTGCTTAAAAGTTATGACCCGCAAACCCGGCTCAGCGAAACGCTCGTGCGTATGCCCGAGGGCACTGAAGATTTTGTGGTGTTGCCCGATGGCAGTTTTCTCTGCGGCAGCGGCGCCAAACTCTTTCAGTTTAAACCCGGCCTGGTGCCCGAGTGGCGCGAGGTAGCGGATTTGAGCCGTTTTAAGGTGCAAAATATCAGTAGGCTGGCATTTGGCGGGCGACAACAATTACTGGTGGTTTTCAGGTAAAACAGTGTGCCTTCCGAGCAGCCTTTTTAACAATCTTCTATCCCTGAACGATATGAAAAAACGTCGAAAAAACTTCTTTTTTATATTAGGCGGCATCTTGCTGGTGTGGGTGCTTGCCATGCAGGGCGGCGCGTTCAAAATGCGTACCGATGATGCAGCTTTGATTGCTCGCTTGCAAAAACGTGTGCCTGATATAAAGGCGCGCATTGAAGACATACCGTATGCGGCCGGCAAAACAGCACACGGGATTGTAATGTCGGGCGCCGACAGCCTGCCATTAGTACTAATGGTGCATGGTTCGCCGGGTTCGCTGGATGCTTATCTGGATTATTTGTCGGATCCGGTATTGCTGAAAAATGCCCGGATGGCGGCATTTGATCGTCCGGGTTTCGGGTTTACTCAATTTGGGGAGCCGGAAATCAGCCTGGAAAAGCAGGCGGCGGTACTCAAAGCGCTTGTTGATCGCCTTTCGCCTGGCCGCAAAGTGATTTTGGTCGG
This sequence comes from Chitinophagales bacterium, assembly GCA_017303875.1. Lineage (GTDB taxonomy): Bacteria > Bacteroidota > Bacteroidia > Chitinophagales > Saprospiraceae > M3007. The sequence continues at coordinate 40,096 of JAFLBP010000021.1, forward strand.
GCATTCCATGGGGGCGCCGGTGATTGCGCGTTTTGCGATGGATTATCCGGAGCAGGCGGGCGCCTTGTTATTGGTTGGCGGTTCCATTGATCCGGATATGGAGGAACATCCCTGGTGGCAGCGCGCGGTGGATGTGCCGCCGCTGCGCTGGTTTATCCCGATTAGTTTTTGGGCGAGTAATCGGGAGATCAAATACTTAGAGCAGGAATTGCGCACGATGCTGCCGCGCTGGGCGGAAGTGAGATGCCCGGTCATTATGTTTCACGCCACCGACGATCGTCTTGTGCCGTTTGGCAATGTGGCGTTTGCGGAGCGGGTTTTGGCGCATAATCCGAATTTCAGGAAAGAAATTATGGACCACGGCGATCATTTCATCGTGTGGTCGGAACCGGCAAAAATGCAGGCTTTGATCCTGGAATTGTTAAAAGATTAAGGCGTATTTGCGGCCTTTTTTACGGCTTCAAACAGCGCGTGTTCATCGCCGGGTTTGTAGCCTTTGTGGTGGCGGACGAGTTTTCCGTTTTTATCGAACAAAAAAACCTGTGGCAGGCCGTTTAGTTCGCCCGGCATGATGGCCCTGAAGTAGCGGGTGCGATCCCAGTATACCGGGAAAGGCCAGCCGCCGTCGTTCATAAGCGTGGCGATTTGCCGGAAGCGGTTGGCAAAGTCCATGGAGATGGCAAAGAGTTCAAAGTCGACTTCTTTTTTCCACCCGGGGTATTCCCGCGTGTAGGCGGCCAACTCTTCCCGGCAGGGCGGGCAGGTGGTCAGCCAGAAAGCAATAACGACCGGTTTGCCGGCGGGAAATATTTTTTTGGAATGTTTTTCGGCTGAACTGTCGGGTTTGGCGAGTTTCACATCAAAGGGAAAAGCAACCTGGGGTTGCGGAATTTTGGCTGTTTGAGCGGTTTGCGCTAAGGAAAAAACGCCTCCAAAAAGCAAAAACAATAAAGTGTGGACAGTGGATTTCATAAGCAGTGGAAATAATGCCGCGAAAGTAGGAGGAAGCCGAATTTTAATGTGTTAATGTTTGGTGACTAATTTCCAAATGGCGCGTATTATAGTTGCCGTAAGATTTTAATGGTTTTTTAACAGATATTCCGCCTTTTATTCGTGTCTTTGCGGAAGCATTTGACGATTAAACCATTGGACTGTGACGGCGGTAGCCACTAAAACCTTATCAAATCTGACGGACAGCGAGCTGATCGCCCGGTATTTGCGTGAGCAGAACCCGGCGCACTTCACGCTTTTGTACCGCAGGTATTCTAATAAGGTGTTCGCCAAATGCATTACCATGCTTGCCGACGAGGGACTTGCGCGCGATGCTACGCAGGATATTTTCATCAAAATCCTGCTTAATTTATCCAAATTTACCGAGCAATCTTCATTTTCAACATGGTTGTATTCTATTACATACAACTATTGTATTGATGTGATCCGGAAGAAGAAAAAACTGCCCCTGATCTTCTCCGATGATGTGAGCCGAATCAGTAAGGACACCGATGTGGATATACCCGACAGTGTGCTGCTGGAAATGAAACAGGAACGCCTGGAAAAAGTATTAGAATTGCTTCCGCCCGGCGACCGCACCATTTTGATGTTCAAGTATGCCGATGATTTGTCTATCAAAGAAATCGGCGATATCATAGGAAAAACAGAAAGTGCCGTAAAAATGCAGATCATGCGGGCCAAGCAAAAAGCCCAAAGCGTTTATCTGGAAAAATACGGCCCCGACCCTATTGAGGGCAGCTAAACCCGATTAATTGACCATGAAAACCTGAAAACAGCTAAGAACTTTTTGAAAACTTTTTTTTAATCCAATGACATATCACCAAATTCTGATCATGCTTCTGTTAAACGCAGGGTGTAACCGTAATCCAATATGCAATCAAGCAATAACGAAAATGCGTTCAAGCGTATCGCGTTGAAGTTTGGCGAACAACTGCCCGAATCCATAGAGGAGAATATCCAAAATGAATTGAGCACGCTGAACAACGCCCGCAATATGCTGGAGACCTTCGGGCCTAATGCCATCAATGTGCTGGTGACGCTCGTCAGTGGCGATGTCAGCCGTCGTTTAAGCAATGACGGCCCCGTGGGATATTTTGAAGAAGAGCCGGACTGGCGCTTCCCTCCGGGCTTTCGCGCACCGGGGCGTTAACCTGCAATTGACCTGACCCAACTAACAGTCTTCTTGTCAGATTATGTTCGAGATGTTTGAAAAACTTAAAAACGGCGTATTCACCCAAATCGTAGACCAATTCTCGGCAGCGATCCCTAAGGTCGCGATGACTTTTTTCGTTTTGCTGATCGGCTGGATGCTCTCCCGCTTGGTGCGTCGCATCCTCGAACGCGTCATTGCTACTTTGGGCGTTGATAAACTGACGGAGCGTCTGAATGATATTGATTTAGTGCAGCGCACCGGCGCCAATATCAAAATCTCCGCCCTCATCGGTTCGGCAGCGTATTATTTTATGATGCTGTCGTTCCTGATTCTTGCTACGGATATTCTTGGTATTCAGGCCATCACCGATATGGTTCGGGATTTGGTTCAATACCTGCCCGTGCTGTTCTCCGCCCTGGCATTCCTGATGCTGGGCCTGTTTTTGGCCGATATGCTTCGCAATGCCCTGCAAACGACCTTGCAGTCGATGGGTATTTCCTCCGCAAAACTCATTGCCACCGGCGTTTTCTACTTTATATTTGTTTCAGTGGCCATCAGCGCGCTTGCGCAGGCCAAAATCAGCACTGGTTTTATCGCCTCCAACCTTACCGTTCTGGTAGGCGCCGGCGCAGCCGCATTTGCATTGGGCTATGGCTTGGCCTCCCGCGATTTGGTGGCCAACTACTTAGCCGGCTACTACAACCGCAACAAGATACGTATCGGCGATGACGTGCGGATTGAAGGCGAGCGCGGCAAAGTGGTGATGATCGACTCTACAACCATGATTCTGCAAACACAGGAGCGTGCGATCCTCATTCCGCTCAGCAAACTCACCACCGAAAAAGTAGAAGTGTTTTACCCCGATCCCAGCAGCGACAACTTAGTGGAAGCGGGCAAAACCAAACTGTAATTTTCCTGAATTAATCCGATCAAACGGCTTCCTGAACATTAACTGATCTTGTGTATCCACGCGGTACACAGGCACTTTGTATTCATCATCAACAACAAACTTTTCTATCATGAAGCAAGTTTCAACCCGTATCCTGCTTTTTGTTGCGTTCGCGCTGTTCAGCTCCGCCCTCATGGCACAAGCCGGCGATGACCGCCTCAAAGAACTTAAAGCCGCCGCCGCCCCGAAAGACGGCAAAGGCTGGACCAAAGGAGGCAGCCTCGGCCTCGACCTTACCGGCCTCGGCCTCATCAACCCGCGCCTCGGCGCCGGCGCCAACCGTTTCGGATTTGGCGGCTTGGTCTACCTCTTTGCCAACGACAAACAAGACAAGTTTTTCTGGGACAACAGCGGCTCACTCCAGCTCGCTGCCCTGCGCGTGGGCGGCAAATCGCAGCCCTTCCAAAAAAACGTAGACATCATCCGCCTCAACTCCCGCTATGGCTACAACATCATCAAAGACAAACTCTTTGCGGCCATTGATGCTCAGGCGGAAACCCAGCTGCTGCCAACCTATGTTGGTAATGTGCTGAGCAGCGAACGCGGCGACGCCGACCTGTTGTCGGAATTTTTTGCGCCGGTTCGTGTAGCCGTTTCACCGGGTATCGACTACCGCCCCAACAAAAACCTGTCTTTCTTTGTGTCGCCGATCAGCATGAACCTCATTTATGTAGGCAACGATGATCTGGCCAACCTGCCCAACCAGCCGCTGGGCAACGAAGCCGGCAAAAATAACCGCCTGCAATTGGGTTATGCGCTGAAGGCCGCGTACACCAATAAGTATTTCAAAGACCGCGTGACCTACACCTCCAAGATCGGCTGGTTTGCCGACTACCGCCAACAACTGAACGGCAACGTGCTTTGGCAAAACAATATGAGCATCGCGCTCTTTAAAGGGGTTTCGCTGGACCTGTTCGGCGAATTATTCTACGACCACTTCACCAAAGTGATTGTAGAAGAAGTACCTGCCGGCACCGATCCTTCGGCCATTGGCCCTTATCTCGGCCTCAAACCGAGCTATACCGGCGGTTTCCTGCTGAAGTACAATCGTATTTTCTGATTGTTGCCGAAAGCAAAAATCAACTGAATATCGGATAATATTGGGCCTTGTTATGAAAGCAGCTTTTTTCAGAACAAGGCCCAAAACATATCACTATGGATTTTTCTTCCACGATTGAAAATTTCAACTCATCGCTTTGGGGCTACCACTTCAAGGTGCCCGAGCCCATTGCGCAATTGTTTATTGAAGGCGCCGACCGGCGGGTTGTGTGTACCTTGAATGGAAAAAAATCATTCCAATGCGCACTGATGGGCAGCAGCAGTGGCTGGTTTATTAATGTCAATAAAACCATCCGCACCCAGCTGAAGCTTGAAATTGGCTCAAAAGTTGACGTGCATCTGGAAAAAGATCGTTCGGAGTACGGCCTGCCCATGCCCGAAGCCTTTGAAGAAGTGCTGGCAACAGATGAAGAGGGCGCAGCGCTTTTTGATGCACTTACTGCCGGAAAAAAACGTACTTTGCTGCATATAGTGGGCACTACCAAAAATGAGGAAACGCGCATCCGCAAAAGCCTTGTAATTTTGGAGCACCTCAAAGCGCAACAAGGAAAAATTGACTTCAAACAACTCAACGAAGACCTCAAAAACAGTCGGCAATTGTGAAACCCGCACTTAGCAACAAGGACAAGCTGCTCGAAAACCTGAGCCATGCCTTTCTGGTATTGGTACTGGCGGCTATTTTTTTAAAAGTACTCATATTCTGATTTGTACAACCGGGGCGACATATTTCACCGCGAGCGCAGTCTTTGGGAGCGCATCAGCGCCTGGACGCAGGGGCAGCTGATGGGACAGCAACTCAATACGCCTGCTGCATTTGGCCTGTTGCTACTTGGGGTATTGCCGATTGCTTACCTGCTTGCCGCTTACGACCTCAAAATCGGGGTGTTGCTTTTGCTGGTATTGGTAGGAGTTCCTTTGGTGGTGTTGAGTATTTTTTACCTGCCGCTTTCCCTGAGTGTTATGCTTTCGGCTGCGGTGTTTATTGTATTTGGCGCCAAGTATACCGGCGCGCCCATTGGTACCGTGCTGGACTTGCTGATATTGGTGAGTGCTGTCGGTATTTTATTGCGGCAAATCAGGGAGCGGGACTGGTCTTTTTTGCGGCACCCTTTGAGTACTGTGGTGGCCATTTGGTTGTTTTACAATGTATTACAGGTGCTGAATCCCTGGGCCGAATCCAAAATGGCCTGGCTGTATACGGTGCGCAGCGTAGCCATTCAGCAAATAGTATTTTATGTAGGCCTGTATGCGTATCGGCAGAACCGGAAGGCGATTTTGTGGATGTTGAAATTTATGCTGGCCATTGGCCTTTTTGGAGCAATTTATGGCCTGAAACAGCATTTTATTGGCTTTAATGCCCAGGAAATGAGCTGGGTAATGGCCGATCCGGAGCGTTTTCAGTTGTACTACCAGTGGGGCATGATGCGCATTCCCTCCTTCTGTTATGACCCCACCACTTTCGGGATTCTGATGGCTTGTTTTGCTGTCTTTTGCGGCGCTTTGCTTGTCGGGCCGCTCAGGTCCTGGCAAAAAATATTGCTTGGCTTGTGCCTCGTGCTCTGTTTGTGGGTAATGGCCTACACCGGCACCCGCACGGCTTTTGCCCTTATTCCGGCCGGAGCGGTGTTTTATGCCTTGCTGACGCTTAACCGGAGGGTGCTTCTGGTGGGCAGCATTTTGGCGGTATTGGGCGCTGGTTTTATTATGAAATCAACTTCCAGCGGTGTGATTTACCGCATACAATCGGCGTTTAAACCGACCAAAGACGACTCTATGAACCTGCGGCTGAGCAATCAGAAAAAAATTCAGCCCTACATTCAGAGCCATCCCATTGGCGGCGGACTGGGCAGTTGCGGGGTTTGGGGCAAACGCTTCAATCCGGATTCCGAGCTGTCGAAGTTTCCGCACGATTCCAGCTTTGTGCGCATGGGCGTAGAGCTGGGCTGGATCGGGCTGATACTCTACACGTTGCTGCATTATGCGGTGGTGCGCACGGGCATTTATTACTATTTCCGCTGCCGCGACCCCTTGATCAAAGCACTGTACGCCGGCATTACGGCCTGGTGTTTTATGTTGGCGGTGGCCTGTTATGCGCAGGAAGCTATTTTGCAGCAACCCATGAATGTGATTTACAATATTTTCCTGGCGATGCTCGTGACGCTTAAAAACTTTGATCCGGCGTATGAATTAAACCCGGGCACGCAAGGTTTCACACAGAAAAGCACTGATCAGGCACACCGATATTCACGGAATGGGGCCTGATTACGCATCAATCATCTGTGTTTTTCTGTGAAATTAATCTGTGGCAATCTGTGCGAAACCCTACGTGCTCAGGTGTTAAAAACAATCAACAGGAATTGTTCTTTTCAAAAGACTCAAAAAATCGAACATAATATGTGTAAAAAATTGATTTTCAGCCTGCTGCTACTTGGCTTATTTGGACAAATACAAGCGCAGCAAACCGATTTTGAAACCCTCATTTTGCCTGCCGAAACCAAGGCGCGTGATTTCAGCGAGTACCTGGTGCAATTGGCCTGGATGAATTGTCCGGCCTGTCAATCGGTGCAAGACAATGTAAAAGTAGCGCAGGATGAAGCCAAAAATACCCGTAAAGAATGGATGCGCGACGTGCAGGCCACCTTCAACCTCAATGAAGGAAACCTGCGCAAGCAAAAAGCCGGCGACTCCCTCGGCCTGAACCCCAATATCTTTTTTCCGCGCTACAACTTCGGGGTAAACCTCAATCTCTACAACCTCACCACGCAAAAAGCCAAAAACCGCATCGAAACCCGCAAAGTGGGTATTGCCGAAAATGAGGTAAACGAACAAAAACTCATGGTGCGCGCCGAAACCCTGGCGCGTTATGCCCAATTCCGCACGGCCAAAGCCATTCTGGCAGCGCGTACCCTCTACGAACAGGAAGCCAATGCAGGCTACATATTGATTCAGCAACTGTATAAAAACGACGAAAAAACCTTCGACGAGTACACGCAGGCCGCTGCTGCCTTTTACCAGGCCCAGGAGGCCCGCATCCGCGCCGAAGGCGATGTGGCTATTACCCGCATCCGGCTCGAAGAGGTAATTGGCCTGAAATGGGAACAGGTGCAGCATCCGGCGAAGGAGGAGTAGAAAAAAGGCCGGGCTGGAGGATACAGCCCGGCCGAACTATGCAAAGTACCTGTGTAAGGGTTTGGCTTGCGCCAAAAAAGTTTCCAATGTTATGCTTTTAGCCGCCGTGGCCGTGGTGGCCATGACCGCCGCCGGGATGATTACCGCCGGGGTGGTGACCGCCGCCACCGGGAATACTGTCGTGGTGCACATGCAGGGAGTCGTGGTGCACGTGTAAGGAATCGTGGTGTACGTGCAGAGAATCGTGGTGGTGCACGTGCAGGGAATCAAAGGGATTGTGGCCGTGGTGTTTGATCGAATCCAGCTTGGTTGAATCAATGCCATGATGATGGTGGCCATGATGCCCGCCGGGATGCGTGCTGTCGCCACGGGAGCTGGTCAGCAGTTCGTCAGAAATGGAACTGAGTGAATCTTTCTGGCAAGAGAAGAGCGATGTCAACACCGCGAAAGCCACGACAAAACCGGGCAGCAAGAGTTTTTTCATGAAAAAAGTCATTTTAGAAGTGAAGTGTCTAAGCGTTTGTCTTTAACGCTGAACTACTACACGGACCTTTTCCTGCCGGGGTTGCGTGGCTTTAAAAATGTATTTTCAAAATGCTACAATTAGAGCATGTTCGGAAATCCATCAATCGGCTGCAAGCGGCAAATTTTATGCTGCACTGCGTTGGTTTTCTTCGTCGTAGCTGCTGGCTACGCCTGTGAAAACCGCCTTGTTCAGCATAAAATTTGCTCGCTTTCGCGCGATCATGAATTCCCGAACATGCTCTTAGCAAATTGGCGCTGCTTTATCGAATCCTGATTTCCACCCGCTGATTGGTTTTCCGGCCCTCCGCAGTGGTATTGGGCGCGATGGGCTGGCGTTTTCCATAACCTTTGTACGTTACCCTTTCCGCAGCGATGCCTTTACCCGTGAGGTAATCGGCAACCGCTTTGGCGCGGGCAGTGGAGAGCTTGTCGGCAAAAGCGTCGTCGGGCTGGTTATTGGTATGGCCGGCCACTTCGATGCTGATTTGCGGGTTGCTTTGCAGGAAATCATATACTTCATCCAGCATGGGCCTGGCTTCGGCCTCTAAGCTGTCGCTGTTGACTTTAAAATTCAGGCGCCGCATACGGATGGTCTGCCCCTTTTCCACTTTACCGCCCAGTTCGGTGAGTACGCGGATTTCCGTGCTGAAATCCAGCGACTGCGTGCAGCCATTGGCGTCGGTGACGGTCACGCTGTGCGGGCCGGGGGTGAGTTTATCGGCGGTTTTGCCGCTTTGTCGGTTGCTCCAACTGACGCGGTAGGGGCCTGTGCCTTCCGAAATGGCCACCTCTGCCTTGCCGTCGGGGGCGCCTTCCTGGCTGGCGCCCACATTGCTGCTCAGGCTTACTTGCAGGGGTTTTGGCATAAGCACCTGTTTTTCGGCACGCAGCACCGTGCTGTCGGCGTCAATCACCGTCAGGCTGTACAGGCCGGGTTCAAAGACCACGGCGGAACTGCCGGAGAGCACCGCGCTGCTCCACAAATACTGGTAAGGTGCTTTGCCGCCGCTGACCTCGGCTTCGAGGCCCACGCTGCGCACACCGGCGCATTTATTGGCGGTTTTTTCCTGCAATTTGAGGCTAAGCGGCACTTTCAGGGCATTTACCTGCACCACGGCGGTGGCCATACAGCCCTTGGCATCGGTGATGGTAACGCCTTGCGCGCCGGCGCGCAGGCGCACGGCACTTTCGCCGCTTTCGCCGCTTTCCCATTGAAATTTATAAGCGCCGGTGCCCCCGGCGGCAATGGCCTGTGCGCTGCCGTTGCTGAGTCCTTCTGTGGCGGCCTGTTTGAGTTCGGCGCGCAGCGACAGTTGCGGCGGCGCATCCACGCGGATGTTGGCGGTGGCTTCCTTGCCATCGGCGTCGCGGACAACCACGCGGTGGATGCCGGGGCCGACGTTGTCGGGTTGTTCGCCACGCAGCGCGGGATCGTCCCAGGTATAAACAAAAGGTGCTTTGCCGCCGCTCACTTCAGCGCGGACGACCGCGTTTTTGTCGCCGAAACAACGGATGGCGCTCACTTCGCTCAGGGCGACTTTAGGCGGCAGGTTTTTGCCTTCCACCACCGTGGTGGCGGTGGCTGTACAGCCCTGGGCATTGGAAACCGTCACGTTGTGCGACCCGGCGCTGAGTGCCCGGGCGAGCGGCGTGGTTTCGCCGTTGTCCCAGCGGATCTGGATGCCGGCGGCGTTGCCGTTGATGTCTACTTCGGCGCTGCCATCGGATTTTCCGACCGCTGTGATGCCGCTTTTGGGGCGTATTTTGACTTGCAGGCGGGCATCGGGCACGGGCACGCTGAGGATGCGCGATTGCCCTTTGGCGTCCATGATGGTGACGGCGTAATTGCCGGGGCCGACCTGTTTGGGGTTTTCGCCGCTGAGGCCGCCGGTCCAGCGGATATTGTAGGGCGGGTTGCCGCCGCTGATGCGGAGCCGGATTTCGGCGTCTTTGCCGTTGCTGCCGCAAACGATACCTTTTTCAAGGATATGGTCGGCGCTGAGCGGGCCTTTTTGGGCGATCAGGATGCCGGAAAACAGGATACACAACGAAAGCAGGAGCGCGGATTTATGCATATTAAACCCGGATTTTGGGGGATTTGACAATGGACGAATTTTTTTATGTGGATTTTTAATGGCTTGTAAGGATGTGATTTTCAAAACCATTTTGTGGCGGCGATCAATGTTGATGTGGAGAAAAGTCCCGGCTTTAACGAAAAAAGCGGGTGGGTATTTTTTGCGGGCGGGCGAAACTGTTGGATTTTGTGGAATAGGTGGGGCTTGAGTGGCACGAAGTGGAACTTCGCGCCAGCAGACGGAACTTCGCGCCAGCTGCGATACAGATATATGCGGGAAGCCTACGTTTACTCAAAATATCCGGTACTTGAATCAAATATGCCGCCTGTGCTTTTTGCTGCGTCCGATCTTTGGCATGAACAAGCTTTAAAGCATAAATTAAAGGATAATGAAATTCAGCATAAGGCAGCTGCCTTTCACAGTACTGCTGTTGTACCTACTGGCAGCTTGCCAGGGACAAATTAACCCGCCACCACCAGCGGTCGCAGTGCCCAAGCCACGATTAGATACATTAAGCCTGGTGGATTTGAAAAAATACATTTTGGCGAACCGCAGATTAGCACTCCCTCCACTACCGTACACAGATAAGGATAAACAAAAGTTTTTTCTATCTGCCCAATACAGCAATTTTATCATCGTCCAAAAGGAAGGTGTTGAAGATCAGCGCGATTTATTTGCGCTTGAGTTTTATGATGATAAAGGAGCGCTTTTATCTGCACTGAATTTAGACAGCCTTAACCCGTACCTTAATAATGCTGCATATAAGCCAATAGAAAAAGGTTATATTGATTGGGAGATGGATCAGGATATAGATACGCTGCCGTTACCCAAAGCCACAGGTAGGATGCACGCGTATGCTTACCGAACGAATAAATTGATACTGGAGCTTTCTAACGAAAGTTCTAAGATCGGTATACAATTCAGATTAATTGGGTTTAGCAAAAAAGGTGCTATCATTGGTTGGGAACAAAGCAGTTACTTTTTTAACGCAGAAGGAAACTACCTGACTTCAATTTGTAATAACCTTGGGCTAACAAGTCCAATGTGGGATAATGACAACAACCTGCTCTTTTTAAATTATGGTGGAGACTCTGCTGATGGCAGTCCTTATTTCCTTCCAGAATCAATTGCTGTATATGATTTGATTAAATGTCGAATGGTATATAGCTATTCGGCAGTAAGCGGCACGGCAGTAAGCGGGTTTTCACATTTGATGATTAATGAACACTCTGTGTACATAGGGGCAGAGGAAGACTACAGTAATCCTCGGAGGATGCGTTATTTTGTATTTTATCCTGATGAACGTACTGTTAAATGTTATAATGTCATAGAGGACAACAAAGTGAATAGTCAATTTTATGTTAAGCTTAAAAGCAATCAATTGCGTGATTTTAATCCAACATACACGCAAACATTTTAGAACAATGGAAAAAAACGGCATTTGTTCCCGGAACTTTTTCCCCCAATAACGCTTTATAGGAGCGTTATGATGAACGCAACATTCCCCTACACGTCCGTAGATCAAAGCTGGTACATCCGTCCGGAAGGAGGTCGGGAGCGACGCACCGCCGGTGGCGTGGTTTTGCGTAAGGATGCGCAGGGCCGCACGCTGGTAGCCCTCACCCGCGAGCATGAGGTGCCGCATTTTGTGCTGCCCAAAGGCGGCGTGGAAATCACGGATGCCGATCTGGAAGCCGCCGCCCGTCGCGAGGTATTGGAAGAAGTCGGGTTATCGGAATTGGAAACCGTTTGCTACCTCGGCGAACGCGGCCGACTTTGCCTGCATCGCCGCAACTGGCAAATTCAGCATTATTACCTTTTCACAACCACGCAGGAAAGCGGTACACCCACCGACCCCAATCCGCTGGGCTTGTTCTGGTTTCCGGTGCTGGAACTGCCGCAGTTGTTCTGGCCGGAGCAACGGGAATTGATTTTGGAGGGGCTGGGGAGGTCACCACTTCACTAATTTCCGGGTTTGCAGCGAGCCATCAGCATGCACCACGCTCAAGACATACATACCCGGCGGGTAATCCCGCAGGCTGAGGGTGGTTTGATAGTCTTCGCAGGCGTGATCCGCAAGGGTAGCCCCTTGCAGATCACGCAACAGCAGCCGGCGCATGCTGCGGCCTGATTCAATATGCACCACTTCGCCTGCCGGGTTGGGCGTCAGCTTCATCGGTGGCGGCGCACCTTGCGGCCCGGTGGCATCAAGCAGGGTATAGCAATATGGCGCATCCCACGAACCAGAAAGCCACAAACCCGGCAGGTTTTTCACACCGCTGCCCTGCACTTCAAACTCATGACGCAGGAACATATCTTCCGGTCCAAACCCCATAATGGAGGGAAACTCACTGTATTCAAAATCATCGTAGATATGATCGCGGGTCATCATGCAATAAATTACACGTACTTCATACCAGTTGGGGAATACGAAACGTAGAAAATCAGGTGTAAGATAGGTATTGATATGACAAGGGCTATTCGTTGCCAGAATAGTCGTATCCCAGGATATTTTAACCGGTAAATGAAGGGAGTGAATCATGATTTGAGTGTGGGCCTGAAGAAAGCAAAATCCGGGCATTTCATTGTACTCAACTATAATTTTGGATTGTTCCCAGTCGTAATCATCTCCATGTACACCCCTCACCTCAAATACGCTATCGAACGGCGTGTTGATCGCCACCTCTCCGAATTGCGGGTTAATCTGCTGACTGGATGCACTTGGGTCGCCTCCTACCCATATCGTATCTTTATTGCCGAGGGCATCTTCAAACCATAAGGGCATGATAAACTGGGGCTGCTGATTTTGAGCCTGCATAAGACTACTCAGGCAACAAAGTGGGAGCAGGAGAAGGAAGTGTTTCATTGTTTCAGGAAAATTTTAGTGTAAAGTTTACCATTGTATTGGGCCTGAACGGCGTAATTACCTGTTTGCAGCTGTGAAATATCCTGGGTGATTTGAAATTCACCTATCGAAGTTGTTCCGGGCAAGTTAATGAGCGAAACAGCCCCGCTAATCATATTCACGATCCGCATTTCAAGCGTACCCTCCGTATCGGCAGTGTAGTATATATGAAGGGTTTCACCGGCAGGATTGTTTACCAAAAGTTTGAATTGTTCATCATCATCATCGCCCGCAATATCTTCCTGGGTACAAGGCAGGGTTGTTATCAGCTGTGTATACACATCATTCAAGGGGCATCGGGTACTACTGACTGTCAATTTTACTCGATAAGTTTTATTGGGCTGAAAGGTATAAAAACTTGAAAGATTAACCACACCAATCTCACCAAATTGCCAGGTCGTATTGATATTATTCCCGATGCAAATATCTGGATTATTCGGATTGACCTCACAAATATCCAAAAGCCAGCGATCTTCATTGACTGAAGCTTCGGCATTAATGTAAAGTCCTCCTGAACCGGGTAAAGCAATCGGGCATACTTTATACACCGAGGGCGCTGCAAAGAAAGCCTGGGGCGGATAGCAGCCATCGCAGGAATAAACGTATTTATTTCCCGGACCGCTTATGTCTGCATTCATGATGTTGATCTGGCATTGTGTTAGTGCATGCGGGTCATATTGGTTGTAGTCCATCAGATTATTGGAAATTTTCCGCCATTCATCGCATGGTTTGCCGCCTGTACTCGTCGGGCAAGTTCCTATCGCTGGATTATAACTCCAGCAGTTAGCCCGGACGTTGCTGGTGCAGATAGAGCCGTTCCATCTATCGTATAAAAACCCATTTGGTGTGTCATCACACCCATCTAAACCCTCCCATGTATGCCTTAAATCAAGACAATGCCCTAACTCATGATTAAGCAGCGTCCCTGAATAACGAAGCGACCATTCCTGGCAGGTTGGTTGTATGTAGTTGAAATAGTCATTCATAAATACGTATTTCATACTCCCGCCCAGTGCATTGGCAAATCCTGAAGCATTAAGGTTGGGCACATAGTATATATTAATGATGTTTTCCGGATCAACGCCATACTGCTGATGAGCATTCCAAACAGCTTGTCCGGAATAGACTTGCTCATCCCGGTGAAAATATACCCCGGTAAGTACATAACGCACTTTAACTTCGGGAGGAAATTCCGGATAAGTTACATTAGCTGGTGGATTCTGCACATTCGGGTCATTCGCTTTTCGCCATTGTTGATGATTTTGATCGAGCTCACTATTCGCTTGTGCAATTATGTCTTCCGCTCGTTGGTAACCATTATAGGTGTTGTTGTTAAAACCATCACCATGTTCGGTAAAGTTTCCGGCACCAACGTAATGTATAGGCGTTTGCGCGCCGTTGCAGTCTGTTAAATCTTTTACTACGAGCTTTCCGGGTAAAAAGAAGTGAACCGCAACCCTAACGAACTTTATCACTTCCGGATCTGTACAGATAGGCAAATAAGACTCTGGAAGGCTATTTGATCCAGTTGCCAGTCCGGCATCTACACCGCAGGGCAAAGGCGTGAAGTCAAATGATTGAGATTGTTGAGCTGACAAGGCAAGGTATGGTTACTGATTTTGAACAACAAAACGCGCTGATATGGTCTCATTGTTAACCAGAGCCTTCAGTATATAAGCGCCAGGCTTCCAGTTGGCTACATTAATATCCAATCGGGCTAAGGGCGAGAAATTTTGGTATACCAAATTTCCCATCAGGTCAAACACCTGTACCTCGGAAAGCAGGGTTTCAGTTTCCGTTGCTTTGACTTCTGAATAAGCAGTCGGAATATCCGTATTATCTATAACTACATGAATTTCAGCGCTTGCGGGATTGGGAAAAACCATGATCCCTGCTGCTGCACCTTTGTTGCACTTCCATGTTCGGGGGCATAATTGAATTTCCGTCACATGGTTGCCGCATACATTTTCTGCAATGGCTCGCAAAGTCAGGCAGGGGCTGCTAACCGTCTGGTTCAAGGCAATATCAATTTTATTGCAATTCACAAAAGTTGGATAGGGTGCAGGATTGGGCGTCAACGTCCAGTCTACACATCCATCAGTATCTCCCAGTGGAAATACCTGAACCCAATGCGAGCCGGGACATACACTTAAGCTGTAATACGAGAAATTATCGAATGTAACCTGTGGAAGTACGATATTCCCATCTAAAGTTACACCGCTATTGCCTGGGCGCCCTGCAAAGAAGTTTTTCGAGCGTGTTACCGTACCGCATTCGTTGCTTATGGTAAACGTAATGGTACACTCGCCCGGATTTGCATAGTCCGCAAGATTGAGGGTTGCGATTGATCCGCTACCATTTTCCGGAATTACCGGAAGTGGTCCGGAACCGGAGACACGGGTGATGGCCCAGGTTACGTTTGATGCTTGCGGTGGTGTAATATTAAGGAGGTAATCCCCGGAGACGCATAATTCTTCCGGCCCTACAACAACTGTTGAGGGAACAATAATCTCATAAGGGATAGATATAGAACAGGACGCAGACTCAAGGCCAAATACACGGGCTTTGACACTAATTTGCCCTGAGGTTGTTCCATCCGGTTGTACTACGATGGTAGAGGTGTTGCCTGGCCCCAAAATTGTCCAGCCCTGAGGTATTGTCCATATATATTCAATACCAGTTACGCCCGCAAGCGGCGCCGGATTGGCGGAAATACCAAACGGGGTTTTATCGCCACACAGCAAAAAGCTGATATTGGTTGTCAAAGGACACGGAGGCGGCACAACACGGGTCACGTTGAGTGATGCTGTACTGGAATTTTGTCCGATAGCGCAGCCAGTCTTACCCTTTACCGTGACGGCACCTCCACCTGCATTGTTCGGAAGTACTGAAATAGAACTACCATTTTGCTGTGAAGGAGGTATCAGTATTGTCCAGCCTTGCGGGACCGTCCAGATAAACTCTTTAACAAGAAAAGGATCATCATCCTGGATTCCCCTGTACTTATACTTGAGTTCAGCGGTGTACGTGAGTGCTGTGCCCGGAATGCCCACAGCTACGCTTGTTGGTCCGCTAAGTGTCGGTGCCAGCCCTTTAATGGATTTGATGGGAGCATCCCAGGATCGTGTTGGAGCAGCCCCTGAGCAGTTGGTATCCGTTTTCCGTTTGATAGTGATTTTACCTTTTTCTGGTTCATCGAACCACTCAACGTTAAAGGTCATAAGCCCTGTGTTTGGATTGGTCTCTACATTACTGGCCTGAAGCCCTTGGCTTATTTCAATCGTATGACAATTGGGATTGAAATTGGAAATAGCGTAAGTAGTCAGACCCGGGCAAACGGCTTTAAGCGACGGATCTGGATCAATGCTCAGCTGCGCTTGAAGTGTTGAACTGAATTGCAGCAGTACATAAAAAACTGCCGCCAAAACCCTAAGTTTTACGTTTTGCATTTTTAATGGATTTATCAAGTTTAAAAATGAAGTGAATTACATTGAAGGGCCGAAATGCACTATTGTATTCGGTGATTTTCGTATCCGAAAAACCGGAAGCAGGTAGGCCATAAATACCACTTTCGGCCATAAAATGGCTGTGGTAATATTGAATAGTAAAGGCTGACTCCAGGGAAACCGCAAGGCGCGGAGTCAGATCGTACTGAAAACCGATAAAACCGCTAAGATTCAGGCGGAGTATCTTAGTCCGACTATCGTCAACTACGGAGTCATCAATACTCAAAATGATGTACCTCTGTTCATCACTGTATTGCCCACAGACATCTGCACCATAAAACCACCGATAGCGCCTTCCGCTTATTTGCCATTCATGGCCAATACTCAGGTATGGTGATATTGAACTTTTAGGCTCTGGCACAAAGGATGCATTATCCTTATACGTATTATCCAGCACATCCATACCCACCCGAAAGCGCAGCGCCCGATGCCGGCCGGCGGCATCGGTGTAATTGCGCCGGAAAAACAGGGAGGCTGATGGCACGTTGTTTTTATCAAACAAGGAAAGCAGGTCGGCGCCAGCTTCCCAGCGGGTACTCAGGCTGTCTTTGGCCTTTTGGGCTTGAAGATTTGTGCTAAAACACAGGCAAAACAGTAACAGGCCGCATGGGAGCGACAAAAAAATTGGTGTACGCATGATGAAAATAAAAATTTTAAGGACTCACAGGTAGCGGCCAGTCCCCTGCTTTCGACTTTACAAAGTTATGCGGATGGAACAACTCAAGTGTCTCCAAAATCGCGCAAATCTGAGCAAAATTGAAGCGACCGACAGCCGGCGCGTTACCCGAAAATCATGTTGATGAAGGTTTGTCCGGGTCGCCGCTGTTCTGCCAGTCTTGTAAAGGAGGCAAACCCAGGTGTTTAAGTATAAGATTTTGATCCCTCGGGGTAAGCAATTTACCACTGAGCGGCATTCCGATTTCCCGGATGATGGCGTAAAGTGTATTGGTGGAAATGCCTAATTCGGCAGCAAACACCTTTTTACTTCTTAATTCGGCTTTCATGTTTCCTGGTTTTTAATAACATAAATATTCGAATAGCCGCTACAAATGTAATAAACGCATGTGTATCCCTGTATTTAAGGAACAAAATTTTAAATGGACTTTAACAGGCTCTTTCAACTTCGTCTGACGACTCAAAGTCGTCAGACGAATACAACCCACATCATAGCCGTCGGACGACTTTGAGTCGTCCGACGGCAAGGCACTTAACATCAATTTCCCCTCAAAAAAGCCTCCATCGCACTGGCATCTTCTCCGGCAGCCTTCGCCAACGCGATGCTTTTTTTAGCCGCTTTCTGTGCCGCTTTTTTATTGCCCAACTTGGCATTCAAGCGGGCCAGGGTATCGTAATTATAATGGTTTTCCTGTAATTTACAAGCCTGTTTCGACCATTGCAGGGCTTCTGTCAGCAGACTTTTTTCCTGTACATTCTGATAAAACAGCCAGGCTAATTCATTCAGTTCTTCGGCATCAGTGGCCGGATACTGCTGGTAATGATCTACCGCCGCGCGGGCAAAATTTTCCATATCGCTGCGCTGCTGGTAATAACTCATCCGATAGGCGCTCGCTAAGCGCTCACCCTGCTCCGGGTAAACCGTGGCGTACAGGTGCTGCACCTGCCCGAGCTGAAGCGCCGGATTGTTTTGCAGGTAGTTTTCAAACACCCCGTCAATGCGGTTCTGTACTTCCTCGGCGCCGTAGCGCGCACTAAAGGCCGGGCGGTTTTTTACCAAATAGCCAAACGCATCGGCAAAAGGATCTTCTACAAAACGGAAAATAATATCGGCGTTTTCTGGGGCCGACCAGTCGTGCTCTTCTTTCAAATACTCGCTGGCAAGTTTAGAAGCGCCCGGATCGTAAGCGGCCGCACGCGCATACAGGAGGGCTTTGAGCAGGGATTTGCTGCGGTCGCCGCGCTGATAACGCGTCTCCAGCGCAGCGAGGCTGTTCTGCGGGTCGGCGGCTTTGGCCGCTTCGGCGAGCAGTTCCTGCGGGTTGTGGTAACCCACAATGCGATGCACCACATTGCCCTGTGCATCGAGGAACAACAGGGTGGGATACAAGCTGACTTTATACTGCTGCGCCAGGGGTATGCCCTCGCCTTTTTCCATGTCTATCTTGACGCTGAGGAAACGCGGGTTGAAATATGCCCCGACGCTGCTGTCGGGGAAAACACGCGCGCTCATGGCCTTGCAGGGGCCGCACCACGACGTGTAGGCATCGAGGAAAATCAGTTGCCCCTTGTTTTGGGCTTCCTGGAGGGCTTGCTGCCAGCTTCCTTCATGGAAGGTGATCCCCTGTGCCGAAACAAAAGCGGGCAGCAAGCAAAACAGGACAAGGCGTAGCAGGCGCATTATTCAAGCCCCTGAATGAAGTACTCAATTTTGGACTTCATGCCATTGTCTTTATCGCCCAGCACTTCAATGGCTTTGCGGGCAGTCGAGATGGCTTTGGGGTTGTTGCCCTGTGCGCGGTAGATGCTGGCAAGGGTCATGTAGTAATCGGGCAGGCCGCCGTTTTCAGCGGCTGCTTTGGCCCATTTTTCGGCCTGACTGAGGCAGGCTTTGTCGGTCGGGAAAGAACGGATGATACCCACCGCGAGGTCGTTGAGCAGGGCCGCATTGTTTTTCACTTCGGCCTTCTGATAGGCTTTCGTAACGCGGAGGTAATTTTTGGGATCTTTGGTGGCGGTGTAGTATTGTACATCGGCTTCGTAGCTGAATTTGGCGCTGCGCTGGGGCAGGGCGGTTTTCAGTTTATTTTTGGCCTCGGTGAGCAGGGCTTCATTTTTGAAGTTGATGGCCTTGGTCGCGGTGGCTTTGCAGGCTTTTTCGAGGCGGCTGTTCACCATGTCGGTGCCGATGAGCACATTGGCTTTCTCGCGGTTTTTGAGCAGCAGGTCGAACACGCGGCTGTCGGCTTCTGTAGCGCCTTCATAGAGGAAGCGCACGTTGAAATCGGAGCCGAGGTCTTGCTGGGTGGCGAGGTATTCGTTGGTGATTTTAAGCGAAGGTTTGCCGGCCTGGTTGAGGGCTTTTACGTAGTCGAGCAGGAACTGCGGCTCACGCTTACCCTCGTCGTAGGCTTTTTGCAGGTCTTCGGAGCGGCTGGATTTGCCCAGCGCTTTTTTGCCCACTTCGATGAGGGATTCCACTTCGCGGGCACCGATTTCCTTGAGCACGACTTTGCCGTTGGCATCAATAAAAAATAGCGTAGGATAAGAAGCAACCGGATATTTGCTTGCAAATTCAACATTTTCCGCCTTTTCCATGTCAATTTTCATATTGACAAAATTGGAATTGTAGAACTCGCCGGCTTTAGGCTGCGGAAATACATTGTTCGACATTCGTTTGCAGGGGCCACACCACGAAGCGTAGGCGTCTACAAAAATAATTTTGTTCTCGGCTTTGGCTTTTTCCAAAGCTTCAGACCAAGTGCCTTTAAAAAAATCAATACCCTGTGCGCCGGCTTCTGCGGACATGAAAAACAGGGACAGGAATAGTGCGCTGAAGAACTTCATGTGATGTATTTACGTGATTGAGTAAGTGAGTGTTTTGGTATTTTGGTGTTTGCGTGTTTTAGGGGTTTGGCCCCTCCCAGGGGTTTGGGGTCGGGGTGGGCGTGCAAAAATAATGGAATTTATCCAAAAATTTGGAAAACAGCTTGTTGTTAACCCTTCAAAAACACACATTCCCCGACCCCAAACCCCTGGGAGGGGCTGAACCCTAAACCCCTGGGAGGGGCTGAACCCCAAACCCCTGGGAGGGGCTGAACTCTAAACCTCTAAAACACCTGATACGCTACCCATGCAAACAAATAGGCCATTGCGCCCATAAAGAAGAACTGAAAAATGGCCCAGCGCCAGCGCCCGGTTTCGCGTTTGGTGGCAGCTAAGGTACTCATGCACTGCATGGCAAGGGCGTAAAACACCAGCAAAGACATACCCGTGGCAGTGCTGTACACGGCGCGGCCATTGTCTTCAAAACGATCTTCGGCCATGCGTCCGCGCAGGGAAATGTAGCGTTCAAAAGGTTTTTGATCGGCGCTTTTTTCTTCCTCTTCGGCGCCCACGCTTTCCAGACTGTACATCGTGTACATGGTGCTGTTGAATACTTCGCGTGCCGCAAAAGAAGAGATCAGCGCAATGCCGATTTTCCAGTCGTAACCCAGCGGACGAATGGCTGGCTCAATGGCTTGTCCCATCTGCCCGATCCAGGAAGCGCGAAGTTGTCGGGCGGCCACCAGATCATTGGCGGCATTGCTGTCGAGCTGCATTTGCACAGCATCCTGCCGCGCCCGGGTTTCGGCCTGCTCCAGGGCATCGCCCGGGCCGCTGCCCGATAAAACCCAGAGCACCACCGTAATAATGAGAATAATTTTCCAGACACCGGAAATAAAGGCCACTACTTTATCCCAAACCGTCAGCCATACATTTTTCCAGTGCGGTATCCGATAAACGGGCATTTCCAGGGCCAAAAAGGACGGATCGCTGCTGCGCATTATTTTTTTCATCACAAATGCCGAACCAAAAGCTGCCAAAATACCCAGAACATACATGCCGGCAAATACAAACGACCAGGTCCACCAGTGTGCATTGGGCAAGGCCACCGGAATCAGCACCATATACACCGGAATACGGGCGCTGCAACTGATAAACGGCGTCACCATGATGGTGATAATCCGCTCTTTCCAGTTGCTGATGGTGCGGGTGCCCATGATGGCCGGCACGGCACAGGCGCCGCCGCCGATAAGGGCTACAATGCTGCGGCCGTTCATCCCGTAGCGCCGCATGGTTTTGTCGAACATAAACACCACCCGGGCCAAATAACCCACCTCTTCCAGAATGGTAATCAGGAGAAACAAAAGCGCTACCTGGGGTACAAAAACCAGCACGCCCTTAAAGCCTTCCATAATGCCTTTACTGAAAAAATCGGCAATGCCTTGTCCGCCCACAGCAGCAACCAAAGGCTCTGTCTGGCCGATCAACCAGTCCATAAAGCCTTCTACCCAGCCGCCCGTTATTTCATAGCCATAAAAAATGACCATAAATACCAGCAGCATGACGCTGAAAAAGATGATTGGTCCGAAAAAACGATGGGTAAGCACCGCATCAATCCGGTCGGTGGGGGTAATAGGATGCAATGGCGGACTCTGCACCGCATCCTGCACAATGGGCGTAAAAATATCAAAGCGGTTCAGGGTTTCATCCACCTGCGCGCGCAGGGAATGAAAGTCCTTGGTTTGCGCAATAACATCAAGCGTTTCCCGGTCGGCGGCGCTCAGAAAATCAAGCCATTCGCGGTGGTGCAACACCAGCAGGGCGCGGTACTGATTATCGATACCGAGGTTGAGTTTTACTGTTTCGGAAACCTGTTTTTCTACCGCCGTACACTGATAAAAACGTTTGTGTGGCGTCGTTTTTTGCAGCAGCAGGCGCTCCAGTTCCGTATTAAGCCTGGGAATATTGTATCCGGTTCGGCCGCTGATGGACAGCACCGGCACATCGAATTTTTCGCTGAGCCGGGCCGTATTGATCTTTATGCCTTCTTCTTCCGCCATATCGCTCATGTTGAGGGCCAGCAGAAGCGGCACCTGCAAATCGAGCAGCTGGGTAAAAAGGAGGAGGTGTTTTTCGAGGTGAATGGAATCGGCTACGTAAATAACGGCGTCGGGGTAAGAAGGGTTCTTCGGGTTGGTCATCACCTCGGCCACAATGCGCTCGTCGGAAGAAGTCGGATACAAGCTGTAGGTGCCGGGCAGGTCAACGAGTTTGACGTCCTTGCCTCCGGGCAGGTGAAAATGCCCTTCTTTGATGTCAACCGTCACGCCGGGAAAATTGCCCGTGCGTTGCCGCAATCCCGTCAATTGATTAAAAACCGTGGATTTGCCGCTGTTGGGGTTTCCGATCAGTGCAACGGTAAAAGCTGGATGCCGACCTTCACTCATACTTCCAACATAATACTGCCGGCCTCTTCTTCCCGCAAGGCTAAACGAATACCGTCACATTTGATATAATACGCATTGCCAAATGGCGCCGGACGTACCATTTCTATCAATGCGCCCGGCAACACCCCCATGGCGGTGAGTTTGCCAGCCAGCGCGGAGTCGCTGAAGGCAATGGTGCGGGCGCTTTCGCGGGGTTTCAGGTCTTTAATGTGTCTGTAGCGGCGTTGCATGATGTTCCGGCGCGCAGGTGTTTGGTTAGGAAAATCCTGCCCCGCCCGTATTTAGACAAAATCTAAACACCGCAAATGTATAACTTGTTTTTGATGGGCAGGACAAATAAAGGTAAGTGTTTTGTCAGAAAACCCGTTTATCCTTTATCGAAGTACTATTTTTTCCTGTAAAACCCGGCCATCAGCGCGCAAATAAAGGGTGTAGACGCCAGCAGGCAGCTGATTTAAGGCCAAAACGCCCTGATACAGCGCTTGTTTCGACAAATTAAGCTGCTGCGCTGCACAAATCCGTCCCGTCATATCAGTCACTTGTAATTGCGCTTCCGTTTCCGGCGCTTCCAGGATCTGAAAACGCAGGGTATGATCTGTTACGGGGTTCGGGCTTACGATCAATTGGGGCTGCCCGGTGGCGCGAAATACCCGCCGCACCGGAGACAAGTGGACGTCGCCGTCAACATCTTTTTGGGCAAGCCGATAAAAGCGCTCTCCGGTAAAAGGTGTTTCGTCAAAATATTGATACGCTGCGGCGGTATTTTTACCCTCCACAAAAGCAAATTTTTCCCAGCGCTGCCCGTCGCTGCTGCTTTGCAGTTCAAACCCCAGGTTTTCCTGTTCTACTTCGGTTGCCCAGTCCAGCTGCACCTGTCGGGTATCATCCGTGGCGTTAAATTCCCGCAGGGTAACGGGCAAGGGGTTGGCTACGGTAAATTGCCGCACAAAGGTCTGGCCCTGGTAGGTCGCTTCAAAAGTCCAGGTGCCGGAAGGCTCGCTGTTGCCGATCGTCCAGCCCCAATACCAATACGAAGCATCGTAGGTGGTACCGGAAGCATGGTTCCAGGAGTTAAAGGTTGTGCCGTTGGGGCGCTTGATGACATAGCTTGTGGATTGCCCGGCTGTTTGATCGTGGAAATAAGCGGCGTAATAGAAGGTTTGTCCGGTAGTAACCGTGCTGGCAAAATTAGGCGCTTCATTAGAAGATGGGCAGCCAAAAACCGGCGCAGCGCTGTGTACGTACAGGACATTGAGCGTTGGCTCGCGGTAGGGTTTCTGGCTCGTCCACCAGGAGCTGCCATTATAATTGTTACAACCGCCCGATACCCAGTAGGGATCTACGGTATTGGCGGAGCTGCTGTTGGCCCACACTTCAAAATGCACGTGCGGACCGGTGGAGCAGCCCGAGCTGGCGATAACGCCGAGGTATTCGCCCAGCGCGACCGATTGCCCGATGCCTTTACTTGTTACCGAGCCGTTTTTCATGTGCAGGTACCAGCCGCGGGAGCCGTCGCTGTGCTGAATGAGCACGCCGTTGTGGTTAAAATTGATACAGGAGCAGTTTTCGTCAGAATTGCCTTCATATTTGGCAACAATGGTGCCAGCTGAGGCGGCAATGACCTCCACGAGGTTATTCTGTTTGAGGTACCAGGAAAAGGGCCAGGTAAAAATATCGGTGCCTTTGTGGCCGTCGTAAGTGCGCGTCCCGCAATTGTAATCGAGGGTTCCGGCGCCGGTGTTCTGATCCACATAATTGGAAATGCCGTAATAGCTGTTCCAGCCAAGGCCGGAGGCCTGACGGGCCGGCCATTCAAAAAATACGATGCTGGGGCCGTCGGGCGCCTGGATTTTGCCTTTGGCGATCAATTCGGCGGCATTTTTATCGGCTTCTGCATTGGCCTGGGCGCGCCAGGCCTCCGAGACGCATTCACCGCGTTGCCACTCAAAGCCACCGCCTGCAGCGGGTGCGGGTTCCTGGGCCTGAAGAGAAAAAAAGAACGCACAACAAACGAAGCAAAATAATTGTGTTTTCATACGCAACGAGCAGTTTGGAACAAGAGTTAGAAAGCCCAAATATAAACAATTATTCTCAAAACACCTTTATCCGCACCGTTTCAATTCTCCGCTCGCTGACCAATTCAATCACAATTTTCATATGTTCCAGCTCAAGGCTGGCGCCTTGCTCCGGAATTTTTTGCATCTCGGCCATCAGGTAGCCGGAAAGGGTGTTATAATCGCCCTCCGGAATTTTCAGCTCCGGGTATTTTTCGTTCAGGTATTGTACCGTATGCCTGCCCGAAAAAAGGTAAACACCGGGCGCTGTTTGTGTTTCTATGAGGTCTTCGAGGTCGTGCTCGTCGTCAATTTTTCCAAAAAGCTGTTCCAGCACATCTTCCAAGCTTACCAAACCCGAAATGCCGCCGTATTCATCCACCACACAGGCAATATTGGTGCGGTTTTTTACAAATCGGTGCAGCAGGTCGTCTACATGAATACTTTCCGGCACAAAGCCGATCGGCATAATCAGGCTGCGGATATTCGAGGGGTTGCCAAACAACTGCTGTACGTGTACATAGCCCAGCACTTTATCCAACTCGCCCTCAAAAACCAGAATACGCGACAAGCGGCTGTCGATAAACAATTGCCGCAGAACAGCAACCGGCGCGTCGGCATCAACGGCCACAATTTCGGGGCGCGGCGCCATACAATCGGCCGCAGAAACCTGCTTGAGGTGCAGGGCATTTTCCAGCAATTCCATTTCGGTTTCTTCCTCGCCGGGCACGCCACTTGTATTTTGCTGCACGAGGTACTCAATCAGCGCAGCATCTTCATCATTGGGAATATGCGGGTAAATGCTGCGAAAAATGCGGCGGCGAAACAGCAAAAAGCCGGTAAAAAGCAATAATGCGATCAGTATGGGCGCAGCAAGGCCCTGTCCGAAAACAAAACTGAGGGCGGGCAAAAGTGCGAGAACACTGAGTGCGCAGGCCGCAACGAGGAGCCAGGTAGCGGGGAGCGTGTGGCTGCCGATGCGGAGGGCGGAGGTCCAGGCAGGCCCGGATCGTGATGAGGGTTCGTCCATATCGGAATGCGCTTAGCGTAGCGCTTCGTTGAGTTGATCTACTTTTATCCGGCCTTTGGGGGCAATTATTTTCCAGTAGCTGAAATCCTGTTCGGCTTCCAGACCGAAGCCGTAGATGATTTCGCCGGGTTTGGTAATTTTTACAAATTTATCGGTGCGCACCTTGGCGGTTTTTTCATCCCAGATCAGTTCCTCGGTTTCGAGGCGTTCCTGTTTGTTACTGGTAAAAACCACGCTGTCGCGCGCCACAATAATGCCTTTTTCGGGGGTACGCACAGCAAATTTAGCAGTTAATACGCTGGTAACCGATAAATCCGGTGCAAGAAAATCAATTTTTACGCCGCGCGGAAATTCCTGACGCGGGTTTTCGCGGTTCACAAAGTTGTGCAGCACCGGCCCCAGCACCCGTACGCGCACCACCGCACTGTCGGAATACAGGATTTCCACATCGCGGCCGATCTCCACGGCGGTATCATCCTGGGTGAAGACCTGGCGTTTTTCCGGATCCACTTCGCAGGCCGCGAAAAAGCAGGAAAGGAGCAACAATATGAACAAAGAGAACTGTCGCACGGGCACTATTTCATCAAACTTTTCAGGGTAAAACGCACGGCGAACAATAATATGACCAAGCCGGCTATAAAAACCAAAGGCGGCAGGTTGATCCAGACGATCAGGTGCAGACGCTGCAACAGGTACATGATGATCAGCACGGTTACAATGAGCACCATCAGGCTGGTGAGTTTGCCGAAACCCGGCACGTCCTCAAAAGCAATATTGCGCCGCACAATGCCCAGCGTGACGATCATGGACACCACTGGCAATACCTGTGTAAGCAATTGCAGGTTGTACAGCGAATTGCCGCGCTCAAACAGAAACATATAAATGCCCATACCCACCACCAGAATGCCCGGCACACTCACCGAAAAAACCAGTACAGAATACAGGTAATTCCAAGGACTCAGCGTAGCATCCTGCCGGAAAATCCAGTTGAACAAAAAAGCCAGCAGCGGCACGCCTGCAAAAAAAGCGATGAGCAGCAGCGGGGAATTGTTGAGGTAATCGAAAAATTGGCCGAGGGTCATGCTTCGGGTTTTGTTATGTTTGCGGCAAAAGTACGCATCTTGTGAGCGCTTCGCATCAGCTATACGCGGATTTCTGCCATCGTCACGCTTTACCCCTGCATTTTCAGGGCTGGTGGCTGGAGGCCGTGTCGCAAAACGGCAGCTGGGATGTCGCTTTTTTTGGCGAAGCACAAGGACGGCCCCAGGCCGCCCTGCCCTGGTACGAAACGCGGCGTTTTGGCCTGAAAACGATCCGTCCTGCCCCGTTTACAGCCTATGGCGGCCCCATCTGGCTGCCGCAGCCCGCCACACAACGCCCCGATCGGCGCTACGCCTTTGAGCAAAAAGCGCTGGAAAAGCTCTACGGACAATTGCCCCGCGTATGGCATTTCCGCCAGCACTGGCAGCCCGGCTACTACAACTGGCTGCCGCTATATTGGAAAAAATACAAGCAGGAAACGCGGTATACCTATCTTTTAAACCCACAAAACGAAGCTGCATTGTGGGCCGGTTTGAAAAACACCGTCCGCACCGATATCCGCAAAGCGCAGGAGCAAGTGGAAATCCTGAGCGGCCCCGAACACGCTGAAACGGGCTATGCCCTGTACCGGCAATCGGCCGGGCGCAAGGGCTTCGATGTCGGGCGCTTGCAGGATACCTTCCGCGTGCTGCACACCGAACTCAATCGGCGCGGGCATTCCACCTGTTTGCTGGCCCGCGACCGGCGCAATGGCGAACCGCAGGCCGCGCTTTACCTCACCCACGATGCACAGCGGGCGGGCCTGCTCTGGAGCGGTCTTGCGGAAGCGCACCGACATTCCTGCGCCGGGCACCTGCTGCTTTTCGAGGCCCTGCGTTTTGCCTTTGCGCGCGGTATTCAAACCTTTGATTTTGAAGGCAGTATGGATCCGGGCATCGAACATCTTTACCGCTCGTTTGGCGGGGCGCTGACGCCGTATTTTTCTTTGTATGACAGCAGGTTTTCTAAGTAGCTGCGCGTTTGTACTGCTTCCTGAAGAGTTATTTCCCGCAGATTGCGCAGATTTACGCGCAGATCGCGCAGAATTATTTCTCCTGAACTCCGCAGATAACATAAATAAAAAAATCTGCGCGATCTGCGGGAAATATATTCTGCGCGATCTGCGAGAAAATCTGCGAAAATCTGCGGGAAATAAATCGCCGTGCAGCAAAAAGCGCCTTCCCCTGCACCTGAAAAACATGAAAACATTATGCTTGTTAATTGTCCTTTTACCCTTGTGCCTTACGGGCCAGAACTACGTCGTCAACGGAAGTTTTGAGCGATTCCGTGAGGTAAAAAACCCCTTGCTGGCGGTGCCCGAAGAGCCTTGTACCTACATCAAGCAACCCCAAACCTTCAGCACCTTCGTGGAAGGCTGGCAAACCTTTTACATCATGACGCCCGACCTGATTAACTGGGACAGCCTCGCCCACTGCGACCTGTTTCCCAAGCCGCGCAGCGGCAAACGCATGCTGGGCCTGATCATGTACCATCCGTATTCAGACAGCAAATTTGGCAGCGATTACCATGAAATGCTGCAAGGCAGCTTTGCCAAACCCCTCACCAAAGGCAAAACCTATCGCTTCAGCTTTTGGGTGTATTACAAAGAAGCCCTGGCCATTAACCACCTGCGCGATGTGGGCCAGCAAACCGAACCCATCGTGCCCGTGCAATGCGGCAACTTCGGCGTTTATTTTTCCGATGCACCGGCCAATCCGAAAGAAGATTTCCGCGTGAGCATGCGCGAACTGGGCATTGATCCTACCATCAACCGCGAAGCCATCGTGGAGGCCCGCGATGAATGGGTGAAAATCACGCTTTATTTTAAAGCCGAACAGGCGTATAAGTACTTCTTTTTCGGCAATTACTTCTCCGACGCCATTACGCCCACCAGCGAACCCGCCGCCCAGCGCGCAGCACAGGATAAAATCAACCTCGGCCGCAGCAAGGGCACCTACAAGCGCCGCATCGCGTATTATTGTTTCGACGATTTTTCCGTGGTTGAACACCAGGGTGACCTCACGCCTTTGGAAAAAGCGCTCACTGCGTACAATCAATACACTTTTGAAGAAGCCCTGCTTTTCGACAGCGGCAAATCGGAACTAAAGTCCGACGGTATACAGGAACTCCAACGGCTCGCCCTTTTATTAAAAAATAATCCTACCATTAAAATTGACATCGCTGGCCATACCGACGATGTGGGGGCCGACGCCAGCAACCAACAACTCTCCGAAGCCCGCGCCAAAGCCGTGTACCAGGCCCTGCAAAACGCTGGCGCAAATGCCAGCCAACTGCAATGGAAAGGATATGGGGAAAAAATGCCGGTAGTGCCCAACGACTGCGACGTGAACCGACAAAAAAACAGACGCGTGACGATCCGAGGGATATGAATGCGGAATGCGGAATGCGGAATGCGGAATGCGGAATGCGGAATGCGGAATGCGGAAAAAATTATTTTGCACAGCAAAATCCAAAATTAAACATTAAAAATTCATTCCGCATTCCGCATTCCGAACTCCGCATTCCGAACTTCCTTTGTTTTCTGGCAGATAAAAAAAATTAACGCCAAGTTTACCTGATTTTCGCGGAGGCTTCCGACCTTTGCGCATGGAAAACAAGAATTTTACCGCCGAATATAAATTCATCGGCGAATCGCTCACCTTCGATGATGTCTTGCTGGTTCCTGCGTACAGCGAAGTTTTACCACGCGAAGTAGACATCTCCTCCCAGTTTACCCGTAAGATCCGTCTGAATGTTCCTATCGTGTCCGCCGCAATGGATACGGTTACCGACAAATCTTTGGCCATCGCCATCGCGCGCCAGGGCGGTATCGGTATTATTCACAAAAACATGAGTATTGCCGCACAAGCCGATCAGGTGCGCGCCGTAAAACGCTCCGAGGCCGGTATGATTATCGACCCGGTTACGCTGCACCCGGAAGCTACCGTCGGCGAAGCGCTCGATCTCATGCGCCAGAACAGCATCGGCGGTATCCCCATCACCGACCGCCGCGGCAAACTGCTCGGTATCCTGACCAACCGCGACCTGCGTTTTGAGGGCGACCAAAGCAAATTGGTACGCGACCTGATGACGAAGAAAAACCTCGTCACAGCGCCTGCCGGCACCAACCTCGATCAGGCCCGTCAGATCCTGCAACAACGCAAAATTGAAAAACTGCCCGTCGTGGATGAAAATTTCCACCTCATCGGGCTGATTACCTATAAAGATATTCTCAAAGGCACCAATTTCCCCAGCGCCTGCAAAGACTCGCTCGGTCGCCTCGTGGTAGGCGCCGCCGTGGGTGTCACGGAAGACACGGAAGAGCGCGTAAAAGCACTCGTCAATGTCGGCGTGGATGTGGTGATTGTGGATACTGCACACGGCCACTCGCGCGGCGTGCTGGAGACCGTAAAACACCTGAAAATCAAATACCCGAACCTCCAGATTGTCGGGGGCAACGTAGCCACCGGAGAAGGCGCTAAAGCCCTCGCCGATGCCGGGGTAGACGCCGTGAAAGTAGGCGTCGGCCCGGGCAGTATCTGCACTACCCGTATTGTGGCCGGTGTAGGCGTGGCACAGCTTTCGGCTATTTTTAATGCTGCCAAAGCCCTGCGTGGCACGGATATTCCGATCATCGGCGACGGCGGTATCCGCTATACCGGCGATATCGTCAAGGCGCTTGCGGCCGGCGCCGGCGCCATCATGGCGGGTTCTTTATTTGCCGGCGTGGAAGAAGCGCCCGGCGAAACCATCATTTTCGACGGCCGTAAATTCAAATCCTACCGCGGCATGGGCAGTCTGGCTGCTATGGAGCGCGGCTCCAAGGACCGCTATTTCCAGGATGTGGAAGACGATGTAAAAAAACTCGTTCCGGAAGGCATCGAAGGGCGGGTACCCTATAAAGGCACGCTCTCGGAAGTAATGGTGCAATACATCGGTGGTTTGCGGGCCGGTATGGGCTACTGCGGCGCGGGTACCATCCGCGAATTGCAGGACAAAGCGCAGTTTGTCAAAATCACCAATGCCGGTATGACGGAAAGCCACCCGCACAACATCATCATCACGCGCGAATCGCCGAACTACTCGCGGCGCTAACGCTTGTTCAACCCCAACACCTCACTCCTGCACATAACGCAGCACCTGCCGCCCCGCCCGTAACACATACAGGCCCGGCGGCTGCGCGGGCAAGGGCAAGGCATTGCCGACAAAGCCCCGGTATGCGTAGAGCAAACGCCCGTTCAGGTCGTAGATTGATACCGGTATTTCCAGGGCATCAGGCCCTTGACGCAGGGGTTGCAAAATGCAGGTTTTACAAGGCGAAGGCACAAAAAAGGCAGCTATTGCCTCGTTTTGCGGATTGCTGTCGGCAACGGTAGTACCCACCACAAGGGTGAGGATGGTATCGCAGCCGCGACGGTCGCGCACGTAAGCCGTGTATTCGCCTGCCGGCAGGTTTTCGAGGCGAAGCGTGGTATCGCCATTGTCCCAGGTGACAGTATAGGGTGCTTCGCCGCCTGTAATCTGGCTGATGGCCGCCCAGCCGTTGGAAGCGCCGAAGGCATCCACGTCCTGCTTTTCAGCCATGACGAAGAAGGGCGGCGGATTATCAAACGTAAATTCAAGGGTGTCTTTACAGTTGTTGATGTCGCTCACGCTGAGGCGGTATTGGCCCGGCGCGAGGTATTCGCGGTTGAGTGTACCGGCGTTATCGCTCCAACTGAAGCCATACGGCCCGAAACCGCCAAGATCCTGGAACTGAAGGATGCCGTCGTTGGCATTATGGCAGGTGATGGGGAATTGGGTATAGTTAGCCTCAAGAGCGGGCGTTTCATAAGCGCCGATGTCGGGCAGGCCGTTCAGCACGCGGGGCAGACCGGCCAGGTCATGGAGCAGGCCGTAGCGAGCGACGGCGGCGCTGTCGCCCTGATTGCGGAGGGGCGAGCAGGGCGCGAGGCGGTAGTCGCCATTGGCCGTGTCGCGGAAGACAGGATTGAGGTTGTAGAGGTTGTTGTGGCATTCAAGTGAAACTGCTGCTGGAACACCGCCCGCCCAAAGTGAATCGCAGGCAGGCACCTGAAAGGCGCAATTTTGAAAAAAATATGCAGTACCGGGAAAATACGATGGTGCAATCATGTCGTCACCTTTCCCGGCTTTATTGCCCCAAAACAGGCAATTTATCAAGCTGTCTGTTTCCGTCCGAAGCACCAATGCGCCCCCGTAATCTTTGGCGTAATTATTTACAAAAGTGCAGGTAATATATTTATTGCTAAAACTAAAATCGGACACGCCACCGTCTTTCTCTGCATAGTTTTCAGCAAACAAGCAGTTGTAGTAATCTGCATTTGCCCGCGCTACACCACCCCAACGCGCCTTGTTTTCTATAAAACTGCAATCGTAAAAGGTCATGCCAAAGCCGGCGACAGCCCCGCCTCTGCCGGGGACAAACTGATTAATGCCAAGTTTATTTCCCTTAAATATACTTCGGCTAACTTTAATTCTTCTAGCGGTGCCAGATTCTACACCCAACGCACCCGCCCAGGTCGTCCCGGTATTATTGATAAAAGCCAGGTTATCCAGTAAAAAATGAGCTTTTTCTGAATTATTTAATATATAAACCCCGGCAGCTCCTCCAAAAGACATGCCTGGGATACTGTTTTCTGTAAAGCTGCAACTATCAATGCTTATACTGGTATTTTCAAATTCGCCAGTAGCAATCCAAATTGCACCGCCAGTCATTCGCGCTTTATTTTGCAAAAACTGACAGTTTATAATATTGATATGCCCCGGGCCGCGTAACAAATCAATAGCAATAGCGCCTCCTTCATTGGCAAGGTTATTCTTGAAAATACAATTTCTGATATCGACAAATACCGTCCTTGTGCTGTCGCCATTATAAATGAACATTCCTCCGCCCTGACAGCCGTATTGAGGGCCATTTGCAGGCCCGCAATCAAGTTCAGATGTAACAGAATTATAGTTATAGACATTAGCTCCACGTATAGTAAAACCGTCAATTGCAGTGCCCGGCCCGGTTGTATCGCAAGCAAAAATATGCCAGTTCAGGGTATATACTTCTGTGGTGTTCGTCACCCAATTACGTTGTGCATCTGCTGTCTCGTTTCCGGAAAAGCCACCGAGCAGGCGTACGCCACTTTTTAAATAAACAGGATCAATGTTTGATGTCGCATAAGCATAATACACACCTTTGGCCACCCAGACCTCATCTCCCGCCTGTGCCGCGCTTAATCCCTGCTGCGGCGACACAAACGCATCCGCCCAGGAACTGCCATTTTGTGCGCCGGTAGCATTAAGGTTGACGTACCAGATGGTGGCCTGGGCCATTGCCGGTAGACAGGAAAAAAGGAGAATCAGCGATAGGCGTATCGTTTTGTTCATGTAAAGTTTATGATTAGTGTAATGTCTGTTATTGCCCCGATACCCTCACTCCTGCACATAACGCAGCACCTGCCGCCCCGCCCGCAACACATACAGGCCCGGCGGCTGCGTGGGCAAGGGCAAGGCATTGCCGATAAAGCCCCGGTATTGGTAGAGTAAACGCCCGTTCAGGTCGTAAAGTGATACCGGTATTTCCAGAGCATCAGGCCCTTGACGCAGGGGTTGCAAAATGCAGGTTTTACAAGGCGAAGGCACAAAAAAGGCAGCTATTGCCTCGTTTTGCGGGTTATTGTCGGCAACGGTAGTACCCACCACAAGGGTGAGGATGGTATCGCAGCCGCGATGGTCGCGCACATAGGCTGTGTATTCGCCTGCCGGCAGGTTTTCGAGGCGAAGCGTGGTATCGCCATTGTCCCAGGTGACGGAATAGGGCGCTTCGCCGCCCGTAATCTGGCTGATGGCCGCCCAGCCGTTGGAAGCGCCGATGGCATCCACGTCCTGCTTTTCAGCCGTGACGAAGAAGGGCGGCGGATTATCAAAAGTAAATTCAAGGGTGTCTATACAGTTGTTGATGTCGCTCACGCTGAGGCGGTATTGGCCCGGCGCGAGGTATTCGCGGTTGAGTGTACCGGCGTTATCGCTCCAACTGAAGCCATACGGCCCGAAACCGCCAAGATCCTGGAACTGAAGGATGCCGTCGTTGGCATTATGGCAGGTGATGGGGAATTGGGTATAGTTAGCCTCAAGAGCGGGCGTTTCATAAGCGCCGATGTCGGGCAGGCCGTTCAGCACGCGGGGCAGACCGGCCAGGTCATGGAGCAGGCCGTAGCGAGCGACGGCGGCGCTGTCGCCCTGATTGCGGAGGGGCGAGCAGGGCGCGAGGCGGTAGTCGCCATTGGCCGTGTCGCGGAAGACAGGATTGAGGTTGTAGAGGTTGTTGTGGCATTCAAGTGAAACTGCTGCTGGAACACCGCCCGCCCAAAGTGAATCGCAGGCAGGCACCTGAAAGGCGCAATTTTGAAAAAAATATGCAGTACCGGGAAAATACGATGGTGCAATCATGTCGTCACCTTTCCCGGCTTTATTGCCCCAAAACAGGCAATTTATCAAGCTGTCTGTTTCCGTCCGAAGCACCAATGCGCCCCCGTAATCTTTGGCGTAATTATTTACAAAAGTGCAGGTAATATATTTATTGCTAAAACTAAAATCGGACACGCCACCGTCTTTCTCTGCATAGTTTTCAGCAAACAAGCAGTTGTAGTAATCTGCATTTGCCCGCGCTACACCACCCCAACGCGCCTTGTTTTCTATAAAACTGCAATCGTAAAAGGTCATGCCAAAGCCGGCGACAGCCCCGCCTCTGCCGGGGACAAACTGATTAATGCCAAGTTTATTTCCCTTAAATATACTTCGGCTAACTTTAATTCTTCTAGCGGTGCCAGATTCTACACCCAACGCACCCGCCCAGGTCGTCCCGGTATTATTGATAAAAGCCAGGTTATCCAGTAAAAAATGAGCTTTTTCTGAATTATTTAATATATAAACCCCGGCAGCTCCTCCAAAAGACATGCCTGGGATACTGTTTTCTGTAAAGCTGCAACTATCAATGCTTATACTGGTATTTTCAAATTCGCCAGTAGCAATCCAAATTGCACCGCCAGTCATTCGCGCTTTATTTTGCAAAAACTGACAGTTTATAATATTGATATGCCCCGGGCCGCGTAACAAATCAATAGCAATAGCGCCTCCTTCATTGGCAAGGTTATTCTTGAAAATACAATTTCTGATATCGACAAATACCGTCCTTGTGCTGTCGCCATTATAAATGAACATTCCTCCGCCCTGACAGCCGTATTGAGGGCCATTTGCAGGCCCGCAATCAAGTTCAGATGTAACAGAATTATAGTTATAGACATTAGCTCCACGTATAGTAAAACCGTCAATTGCAGTGCCCGGCCCGGTTGTATCGCAAGCAAAAATATGCCAGTTCAGGGTATATACTTCTGTGGTGTTCGTCACCCAATTACGTTGTGCATCTGCTGTCTCGTTTCCGGAAAAGCCACCGAGCAGGCGTACGCCACTTTTTAAATAAACAGGATCAATGTTTGATGTCGCATAAGCATAATACACACCTTTGGCCACCCAGACCTCATCTCCCGCCTGTGCCGCGCTTAATCCCTGCTGCGGCGACACAAACGCATCCGCCCAGGAACTGCCATTTTGTGCGCCGGTAGCATTAAGGTTGACGTACCAGATGGTGGCCTGGGCCATTGCCGGTAGACAGGAAAAAAGGAGAATCAGCGATAGGCGTATCGTTTTGTTCATGTAAAGTTTATGATTAGTGTAATGTCTGTTATTGCCCCGATACCCTCACTCCTGCACATAACGCAGCACCTGCCGCCCCGCCCGCAACACATACAGGCCCGGCGGCTGCGTGGGCAAGGGCAAGGCATTGCCGATAAAGCCCCGGTATTGGTAGAGTAAACGCCCGTTCAGGTCGTAAAGTGATACCGGTATTTCCAGAGCATCAGGCCCTTGACGCAGGGGTTGCAAAATGCAGGTTTTACAAGGCGAAGGCACAAAAAAGGCAGCTATTGCCTCGTTTTGCGGGTTATTGTCGGCAACGGTAGTACCCACCACAAGGGTGAGGATGGTATCGCAGCCGCGATGGTCGCGCACATAGGCTGTGTATTCGCCTGCCGGCAGGTTTTCGAGGCGAAGCGTGGTATCGCCATTGTCCCAGGTGACGGAATAGGGCGCTTCGCCGCCCGTAATCTGGCTGATGGCCGCCCAGCCGTTGGAAGCGCCGATGGCATCCACGTCCTGCTTTTCAGCCGTGACGAAGAAAGGCGGCGGATTATCAAACGTAAATTCAAGGGTGTCTTTACAGTTGTTGATGTCGCTCACGCTGAGGCGGTATTGGCCCGGCGCGAGGTATTCGCGGTTGAGCGTACCGGCGTTGTCGCTCCAACTAAAACCAAACGGCCCGAAACCGCCGAGGCCCTGGAATTGAAGGATGCCGTCGTTGGCATTATGGCAGGTGATGGGGAATTGGATATAGTTAGCCTCAAGAGCGGGCGTTTCATAAGCGCCGATGTCGGGCAGGCCGTTCAGCACGCGGGGCAGTCCGGCCAGGTCATGGAGCAGGCCATAGCGTGCGACGGCGGCGCTGTCGCCCTGATTGCGCAGGGGCGAGCAGGGCGCGAGGCGGTAGTCGCCATTGGCCGTGTCGCGGAAGACAGGATTGAGGTTGTAGAGGTTGTTGTGGCATTCAACGCCGGGATTGGATGGAGATATTCCACTCCATAATTCTTCACAACTTTGAACTTCCAAGGCACAATTTTTTATTATAATGTTGTGTGGAATATTACGTAATTCGATCGAATTGTTATTGTTTAAAGTTCGGTTATTTAAAAATGCTGTATTAATAATGGAGTCTTTAGAATCTCCTGCAAATGGAAATATCGCACCACCTCCTTCTTTTGCAAAATTATTAGAAAATGTACAGTTTACAACCTTTAAGTCTCTATTTAAATCCAAGGCCCCTCCTGTTTTTTCTGCATAATTACTTATAAAAATGCAATTCTGGTAATTTGCACTTCCACGAACCGCGCCTCCCCAACGTGCCAGGTTTTTGGTGAAGGAACAGTTTAGAAACTCCATCTGAAACCCTGCGGCGGCCCCTCCTCGTCCAGGTATAAATTGAATCAACCCTACCCTGTTGCCATCAAATACACTATTTTTTAAGACAATTCTTCGATTGGTATAAGATTCAACCCCGTAAGCACCCGCCCAGGTATCCCCCCGATTATTGATAAATTTCAGGTTAGAGAGTTCAAAAATTGCGGTTTCGGATTGATTGCCAATATAAATGCCGGATGCGCCCCCTATTGGGGTTCCGGTAGAGTAGTTTTCAATAAAATCGCAACTGTCTATCCGGATACGATGATACCCAGAGGCCCCCACGTATACGGCTATCGCTCCGCCTGTATAATTGGTTCTGTTTTTTTCAAAACGACAGTTTACAATTTCTACTTCGCCGTTTCCATAAATCAACTTTACAGCGATGCCTCCTCCATTGAGGGAGGCATTCTCTTTAAAGGTACAATTACGCACACGCAGGTAAACGGTAGAAAGGCTGTCTCCGTTATAAAGGTATATACCGCCGCCGAAACAACCGTACTGAGGGCCTTCAATGGGGCCGCAATCGCTAATGCCGGTTCCTGTAACCCAATCCATGTACCCGCCTTTGATACTCAGGCCATCAATCAAAGTACCGGGGCCGGTGTTCTCGCAGGTAATAATCCGACCGCCGTTTTCGGCAAGCTCCGTTTTATTCAATACCCAGTTTCGTTGGTGAAGTTCAGTTTCCGTTCCATTAAATCCGCCATAGAGTTGTAGTCCGCTTTTCATGAAAAAACGGGCGTTATAGGTTCCGGCAGCGATCCATATCTGGTCGCCATTTTGTGCTGAATCCACGGCTTGAATCACGGTGGGTAAGGCATTTTGCCAGTTCTTTCCGGTTTGCAAGCCAGTGCCGTTCTGCCTGACGTACCAGATGGTAGCTTGGGCCATTGCCGGTAGACAGGAAAAAAGGAGAATCAGCGATAGGCGTATCGTTTTGTTCATGTAAAGTTTATGATTAGTGTAATGTCTGTTATTGCCCCGGCACGCTCACTCCTGCACATAACGCAGCACCTGCCGCCCCGCCCGTAACACATACAGGCCCGGCGGCTGCGTGGGCAAGGGCAAGGCATTGCCGACAAAACCCCGGTATTCGTAGAGCAAACGCCCGTTCAGGTCGTAGATTGATACCGGTATTTCCAGGGCATCAGGCCCTTGACGCAGAGGTTGCAAAGTGCAGGTTTTACAAGGCGAAGGCACAAAAAAGGCAGCTATTGCCTCGTTTTGCGGATTGCTGTCGGCAACGGTAGTACCCACCACAAGGGTGAGGATGGTATCGCAGCCGCGACGGTCGCGCACATAGGCTGTGTATTCGCCTGCCGGCAGGTTTTCGAGGCGAAGCGTGGTATCGCCATTGTCCCAGGTGACGGAATAGGGCGCTTCGCCGCCCGTAATCTGGCTGATGGCCGCCCAGCCGTTGGAAGCGCCGATGGCATCCACGTCCTGCTTTTCAGCCGTGACGAAGAAGGGCGGCGGATTATCAAAAGTAAATTCAAGGGTGTCTATACAGTTGTTGATGTCGCTCACGCTGAGGCGGTATTGGCCCGGCGCGAGGTATTCGCGGTTGAGTGTACCGGCGTTATCGCTCCAACTGAAGCCATACGGCCCGAAACCGCCAAGATCCTGGAACTGAAGGATGCCGTCGCTGGCATTATGGCAGGTGATGGGGAATTGGGTATAGCTGGCCTCCAGGGCGGGCGTTTCATAGGCACCGATGTCGGGTAGGCCGTTCAGCACGCGGGGCAGTCCGGCCAGGTCATGGAGCAGGCCATAGCGTGCGACGGCGGCGCTGTCGCCCTGATTGCGGATGGGCGAGCAGGGCGCGAGGCGGTAGTCGCCATTGGCCGTGTCGCGGAAGACAGGGTTTAGGTTGTAGAGGTTGTTGTGGCATTCAACGCCGGGATTGGTGGAGTACCCCCCGTTCAGCCAGATGGAGTCGCAGTTGGAGAAGGGGAAGGCGCAGTTTTTGAGGTATAGATTATTGGTAGAAAGACTTAGTTGGATATTGTTGTTTTTATCCAATTGTGTTGAGTTACCAAAGAACAGTGTATTAATGATGGTATCTTTACTATTGCTACCGCCATAAATTAAAATCGCACCTCCACTTTCTTTTGCAAAATTATTTATAAATGTACTATTAATTATCTTCATACTTTTGACAGGAGACAAAGCTCCCCCTGTTTTTTCTGCGTAATTATTAGCAAAAATGCAATTTTTGAAAACTGCCGCTGCATCGGCGGCGCCGCCCCACCGTGCTAAATTATTACTAAAACTACAATTTTCAAACATCATTTGAAAACCGGCAACAGCACCTCCTGTCCCAGGTATAAATTGAATCAATCCTACCCTGTTTCCATCAAAAATACTGTTTTTTAAGACAATTCTTCGATTGGCATAAGATTCAACCCCGTAGGCACCCGCCCAGGTGTCCCCCCGATTATTGATAAATTTCAGGTGGGAAAGTTCAAATAATATATTGGGTGAATCATTAAGAATATACAAGCCCGGAGCTCCGCCAAAAGGGGTGCCATTAGAAATGTTTTCAGAGAAATAGCAACTATCAATTCGAATCCGTTTGTAAGCTGTTGAGCCTGTGATGATTGCAATACCCCCTCCAAAGGCATTTGTAGCGTTATTTTCAAACCTGCAATTCACAATTTCGACATCTGCGCTGCCATACAGGAGTTTCACCGCGATACCACCTCCATATAGTGACCTGTTTTCTTTAAATGTGCAGTTTCGTATAATTATATGTGTTGTATTCAGGCTGTCGTCGCTATAAATATAAAGCCCGCCACCATGACAACCATATTGCGGCCCTTCAACAGGGCCACAGTCGCCTGTGCCGGTTCCGGTAAAAACATCTACCACTCCTTTGCGAACAGTAAAGCCATCAAGCAGTGTACCCGGGCCGGTATATTGGCACAATATGCGTCCGGAGCCTGCATAAATTTCAGTATGATTATTTTGCCAGTTACGTTCGTCACGTTGTTGCTCTGTACCGTTAAATCCACCAAACAAGCGAACTCCGCTTTTGAGTATAACTTCTTGGTAAGGCTCTGAGAATGAGGATACATAGACGCCTTTAGCTACCCAGATTTCATCCCCGCTTTGTGCCGCTTGGAGCGCCTGCGTAGGTAAACGAAACGCATCCGCCCAGGAACTGCCATTTTGTGCGCCGGTAGCATTGAGGTTGACATACCAGATGGTGGCCTGGGCGCATACGGGCAGACAGGAAAAAAGGAGAATCAGTAGTTGTGGTATAGTTTTTTGCATGTGAAGTTCATGGTTGATGAGTGCCTATTATTTCCCCGTCCCCAACACCACAAACTCCACGCGGCGGTTTTGGGCGCGCCCGGCATCGGTTTCGTTGTCGGCGAGGGGTTTGCGCTCGCCAAATCCGCTGCTGCGCAGGCGGCTGCGGGCGATCTTGTTTTCTATCAAAAAATTGACCACCGCGGCAGCCCGTCGCCGCGATAGTTCGAGGTTGTAGTTGTCTTCCCCTACATTGTCGGTATGCCCAACCACCTCGATGCTTAGTCCCGGGTGGCTGCGCAGTACTTGCAGGAGTTTATTCAGCTCCACAAAAGAGCGTGGCATGAGTTCGTCTTTGTCAAATTCAAAATAGATATTTTTAAGGGTAAAAACCTTGCCCGGCACAAAGGTCTGGCGGGTGAGGTCGTCGGGTTTTACGGGCACCGTCAGGTAGGGCGGCGCTTTTTTGACCAAAACATCATCGAGGTAGTAATAGCCGTAGTTGTGCGGCTCAGACACCGCCGGGCGCTTGGCGCGGGTGTCTTCATCTTTGTCGAAATTGCCGAGCAGCAGGTACTCGTATTCTTTGTCGGCTTTGAACAGGCCGCTCACTTTCGTCCAGGTGTAGGGTTTTACATCCACGATGGAAGCCGCTTTTACATGCGCTTTTTCGTTGATGAAAAAATCGGTTTTGTGCTCCACCCGGGTTTCGGAAAACCAGGCACCAATGTTGTTGATGCGCAGCGAACGCTCCAGGGCTTGTACCCAGAATTCCACCAAATAGGTCTGCCCCACCACCAAAGGCTCGGAGAGTTGAATTTCAATATACTCCCGGCAATGCGGCTTGCCATTGGTACAGCCGTAGAGCGTAAGGCCCGCCATGGATTTGCCCCAATGCGCCTTTTCGTTGCCAAAACCCTTCTCGCGCCAGTCGGCCGGCACCGTCACGCCGGGGCCGTATATGTCCGGACTGGCGGTGGTGGCGCTGAACCAGTATTTCACCACCTGCCCGAAGTACGCGCCCCGATACGACCAGCCGATGGGCGGCCCGACAAAACGCTCGAACCCGGAATTGGGCACAAGATTTGCCACAGCAGCAGGCTTGCCCTGTGCAAACAACGAAACGGGAAGCAAAAGCAACAAAAAATGCTTCATGGGTGGGGAAGTGTTTGAGGGTTTTAGAGGTTGAGGGTTTGAGGGTTTTAGTGTTTTAGTGTTTTAGAGGTTGAGTGTTTGAGGGTATCTGGGATTTATTCAAATTGGCCACGTAAGGTTTCGCACAGATTTTCACAGATCACCCACACAGATGTTACACAGATTTTTGATTATCAAATAAATATAAAATCTGTGTAACATCTGTGTGGGTGATCTGTGAAAATCTGTGCGAAACCTTACGTGGTCAGGCTACCGCAAAGACAAAGTTAAACGAACTATCCCCGTATTTACACCCCAAGCTCTGAAACACTTAAACACAAAAACACCAAAACCCTTTGCCTTTGTGACAAAACGCGAAAGTAAAAGTCCAAATTTTATTCTTATTTTCGCAAAGAAAAATTCAAGGTTAAAAATTCTGTTTGGTATGGCCGCTTGTGGGAGTTCCAGTTATCTTTGCACCTTCAATTTTTAAGCATAAAAGCGCCATAAATCTTTGCGCGCTCACAAAAACGCTGACATGAATATCGCCGTAGTTGGTACCGGTTATGTAGGTTTGGTGACCGGAACCTGTTTTGCCGAAACCGGAAACCACGTGATTTGCGTGGATATTAACGAGAAAAAAGTGGAAAGCCTGCGCAATGGCAAAGTACCCATTTTTGAACCCGGTCTCGAAGTCCTGTTCAACCGCAACACCGCCGAAGGGCGCCTGCATTTTACCACCAATTTAAAGGAAGCCGTAGACCACGCCGAAATCATCTTCCTGGCCCTCCCTACGCCTCCCGGCGAAGACGGCAGCGCCGACCTGCGCTACATCATGGGCGTCGCACGCGACCTTGGCAACATCATCACGGAGTACAAAGTCATTGTCGATAAAAGTACAGTGCCTGTGGGTACAGCCGAACAGGTAAGCGCCATCCTCGCCGAAAAGCTGCCTAAAAAACTCTTTGATGTGGTTTCCAACCCTGAATTCCTGCGCGAAGGGGTAGCGGTAGACGACTTCCTCAAGCCCGACCGCGTTGTGATCGGCACCAAAAGCGAAAAGGCGCGCAAGGTGATGAAACAACTCTACGAACCGTTCGTGCGCCAGGGCAATCCCATCTATTTTATGGATGAACGCTCGGCCGAAATGACCAAATACGCCGCCAACTCCTACCTCGCCACGCGTATTTCGTTTATGAATGAAATCGCCAACCTCTGCGAAAAAGTAGGCGCCAATGTGGATATGGTGCGCATCGGTATGGGCAGCGACTCCCGCATCGGCAAGCGCTTCCTCTTCCCCGGCATCGGGTACGGCGGCTCCTGCTTCCCCAAAGACGTGCAGGCATTGGCCAAAACCGCTTCCGAACATTCCTACGATTTCAAGATCCTGAAATCGGTGATGAAGGTAAACGGCATCCAGAAAAGCGTACTCAGCAAAAAACTGCGCAAATTCTATAAAAATGAATTGGCCGGCAAAACCATCGGCATCTGGGGATTAGCCTTTAAACCCAATACCGACGATATCCGCGAGGCGCCGGCACTCGTCATCATCGATGAGCTGCTGGAAGCGGGCGCAAAAGTGCGTGCATTCGACCCGGAGGCTATGGAAAACGTGCGTGAAATCTACGGCGACCGCATCGTGTACGGCAAATCCATGTATGATGTGCTCGACGGCGCCGACTGCCTCTGCATCATGACCGAATGGAGCGAATTCCGCACCCCCGACTATGACCGCATCGCAAAAGCACTCAGCGCACCCGTCATTTTCGACGGTCGCAATGTATACGATATGGATCAGATGAAGGGCCTCGGCTTCCATTATGAAAGTATCGGACGCCCGAAGGTGAAGTCGCGTAAAAAATAAATTACTGCCGGGTTGCCTGGTAAAAACAAATTGATGCGCCGGCTCGTTAAAAAACGAGCTGGCGTTTTATATTTACGGCATCATGGCACAAGTAGGCTGGACATTGATCGACAACCAGAGCCGCCCGCAGAAGGTCGGTTTGTACCACGGCGACAGCAGTGGCCACTTGGTCATTTATTGCAACATGAAAATGGTGCAGGTCGATTTTAATGTCAAAGAAAGTCGCACCTATTCCTTTTTTATTGAAGATGAATTTTGTGAAGTAAGTATCATCAAAACCAAAGACGGCCGCTTCGAGTATTCCTGCACCATCAACAAAACCGCCGATACGCCGCTCAACCGCGCCCGGAAGGTGGTCAAAAAAAAGGAAAATGTGCATTTCCGATGGTTTGGCCTTGGTGGCGGCATTGTGCTGAGTATGTTGATCGCCTTTTTGTTGTATTTCAATCACGAGCAGGACAAAAAAAAGATCAACGACTTTTATATCGCCTCCACACACAACGGCTCGCAAATGAGCCGCATCACCAAAAACGGCCAGCGCACGGAAGCCACCATTTATGTGCTGGGCAACAGCGCCCGACGCCATATTATTTACAGTTTTGTCACGGCCGATCAGACCCGGGTTAGCGGCGAATACCACTTGCCCGACTCCACCGCGGCCTTCCTGATGCCCAATGGTATTCCGCCGGAAACGGGTTATGCTTTTGAAGCCGTTTATTTGCCTAAAAACCCGGAGAAACATTTTATTTCCCTGCTCCGGCCAACAAAAGCGACCCAGCAAATCTTAATCAGCCGGGCAACAGCGGCCGAAATAGCGGCGCATCCCGAGCACACCAGCGCATACAGCGCCTGCCTTGTAGAAACGGCTTACAAAATGATGGGCTGGGAATCCATGCTCTTTTTTATCCATCAA
Source organism: Chitinophagales bacterium (assembly GCA_017303875.1). Taxonomy (GTDB): domain Bacteria; phylum Bacteroidota; class Bacteroidia; order Chitinophagales; family Saprospiraceae; genus M3007. Next base: position 83,766 of record JAFLBP010000021.1, read on the forward strand.
AATCGGCCAACCGCCGAATCGGAGCGCTACAACCGGGATACTTACCTGCGCTTTGTACGCGGCAACGACCTGAGCGAGTACGTCAAGCGGAAATGCACGCTTTGAATAATGATGAATGTATAATGATGAATGATGAATGTTTAAGTTAAGTACAGATCAAAAACATTCATCATTCATCATTACACATTCATCGTTCTAAAACTTACTTGTTTCTTTCGGTTACAAAGACCAATAATTCGGCGAGGGCTTGTCGTGCGGGGCTGTCGGGCAGGGTTTGGAGCAGGTCGAGCGCTTCCTGGCGGAAGCCTTCCATTACTTTTTTTGAATAAGGAATGCCTCCGCTGTTGCGGACAAATTCAATGACCTCGGCCACTTTGTCGGGTTTATGGCTGTGGTTTTTCACGAGGTTCATGATGTGTTTTTTCTCCGCTTTGGACGCATTGTCGAGGGCGTAAATCAGCGGCAGCGTCAGCTTTTTTTCCTTAATATCAATACCAAGGGGTTTACCCACATCATCGGCGCCGAAATCGAAGAGGTCGTCGCGGATCTGGAAGGCCATGCCGGTTTTTTCGCCGAATTTCCACATGGTCTGGATTTGTTCTTCGCTCTGGGCAGTGCTGATGGCGCCCGCGGAGCAGGCGGCGGCGATGAGGGAGGCTGTTTTTTGGCGAATAATCTCGAAGTAGATGTCTTCTTTAATATCGAGCCGGCGCGCCTTTTCCATTTGCAGCAGTTCGCCTTCGCTGAGTTCCTGCACGGCGCGGCTGACCATTTCGAGCATGCGGTACTGGTTTTCACGGACGGAGAGCAGCAGGCCCTGTGAGAGCAGGTAATCGCCGACGAGTACGGCAACTTTATTTTTCCAGAGGGCATTAATGGAGAAAAAGCCCCGGCGCTCGTTGGCGTCGTCCACCACATCATCGTGTACTAATGAGGCCGTATGTAGCAATTCCACAAGGCTGGCGGCCACATAGGAACCATTGTTTATTGGCCCGAACAGGCGGGCGCTGAGCAACACCAGCATGGGCCGCACCTGCTTGCCCTTGCGCTGTACAATGTACCAGGTGATTTTATCGAGCAAAGGCGCTTTTTTACTACGCATCGACTCCCGAAAGCGCGTTTCGAACTCGTCGAGTTCATCGGCAATGGGAGCTTTTATCTGGTCGAGCGTCATGTGCGCAAAAGGCTAATAGGTGATGTGATAAAACGGGCGCCTGTTTTCAAAAAAAATTGAAACAATTGAAATTAGAAACAATCTTTTATGGCAAAAGTTGGATATTTCAGTAAAAATATACCTGCCTGAGCGCGCTTTTCAGAAGAAGTTTTCAGCTGCCTCCCCAAAGCAAGAGCAATCAAGATTGAAAACTCGGTTTTTTGTTTCATTAAAGGCTCCTCATTACCCGGATTGTTCCGACGCGCAAAGAAACGGCGGAATACTTAGAAACTGTTTGAAAACTTGAATTACCTTTCCAGCGTCTTGAATTGTATCAAAAAAAATGTACCAAATGCGCCTGTATTTCCGAATCCTGCTCGCCCTGAGCCTTGTATCGGCTGTTTTATTCAGCGCCTGTCATGGCGGCGGCGACAAACCGCCCCGTGTGCTTGTTTTCAGCAAAACCAGCGGCTACCGCCACGATTGTATTCCCACTGCCGTTTCGGCCCTTCGCGATTTGTGTAAGCACAACAGTATCCAGATGGATTCCACGGAGGATGCCGCCGATTTTACAGAAGAAAACCTGGCCCGCTACGCCGCCGTTGTTTTTCTCTGCACCACCGGCGATGTACTCGACCCTGCCCAGGAAAATGCCTTTGAACGCTACATCCAGGGCGGCGGCGGCTACATGGGCATCCACTCCGCCACCGATACCGAATACGGCTGGAGCTGGTATGGCGGACTGGCCGGCGCTTATTTTCAAAGCCACCCGGCACAGCAGGAAGCGGATTTGAAAGTGCTGAAAAAAGACCATCCCGCCACCCGCCACCTGCCCGACACCTGGCGGCGTAAAGACGAATGGTATAATTTTAAAAAACTCAATCCCAACGTAACAGTACTGCTTGATATAGATGAAAAAAGCTATACCGGCGGCGAAAACGGCGACAAACACCCCATGTCCTGGTACCATCAGTACGATGGCGGACGCGCATTTTACACCGCCCTTGGCCACACACTGGAATCGTACAGCGAACCGGCATTTATGCAGCACCTGCTCGGCGGCCTGCGCTATGCCATCGGCGACAACCACCGCATCGCCTTCGAGCGCGCACATACACCGGCCATGCCCGACCCTACCCGTTTTGTCAAGACCGTTGTAGCCGACAACCTCACCGAACCCATGGAATTTGCCATGCTGCCCAGCGGCAAAATTCTGCTCATAGAGCGCCGTGGCGCCATGAAAATCTACGATCCGGCAACCGGCCTCACCCGCGTGACTTATAAAATGCCCGTTCATGCCGAGCAGGAAGACGGCCTCATGGGCCTCGCCCTTGATCCCAATTATACCGAAAACAACTGGATTTACCTGTATTACTCGCCCGTCGGCAATACCGCCGTCAACAACCTCTCCCGTTTTGTCTTTCGCGGCGACACCCTCGACCGCGCCTCCGAAAAAATTATCCTGCAGGTAGCCGTGCAACGCGTAGAATGCTGCCATGCGGGGGGCTGTATCGAGTTCGACCGCCAGGGAAATCTCTACCTTTCAACCGGCGATAACACCAACCCTTTTGCCTCCAACGGCTACGCGCCCATCGACGAGCGCCCGGGCCGCAAACCCTGGGACGCACAGGGTTCTTCGGCCAACACCATGGACCTGCGCGGCAAAATCCTGCGCATCCGCCCCTTGGCCGATGGCTCCTACGAATGCCCGGCAGGCAACCTGTTTGCGCCGCAAAAGGTGCATTGCCAGTTCGGTATGCCGGCGGAAGGACGCGTGGCGCCAAAGTCGGGCGGACAAGGCGGCGCACCCGAAATTTACGTCATGGGCTGCCGCAATCCTTTCCGGCTTTCGCTCGACCAACGCCGCGACCTGCTCTTTTGGGGCGAAGTGGGGCCGGATGCAGGCGAACCCGACAGTACGCGCGGCCCGGCCGGACACGATGAAGTCAACCGCGCCGCCCGCGCCGGATTTTTCGGCTGGCCCTATTTTGTGGGCAACAACAAACCCTACCGGGATTACAATTTTGCCAGCGGAAAAAGCGGCCCGCATTTCGACCCGGAACACCCGATCAACGACAGCCCGAACAATACCGGCGCCCGCGAACTGCCGCCCGCACAAGCAGCTTTTATCTGGTATCCCTATGGCAACTCGCCGGAATTTCCACTCACCGGCAACGGCGGCCGGAACGCCATGGCCGGCCCCACCTACTACTGCGACCTCTACCCGGAAGCAACGCGTTTCCCGGATTATTACAACGGAAAACTCATCACCTACGACTGGATGCGCAACTGGATGATGGCCATCACCATAGACTCCATGAATAATTTCGGACGCATGGAAATTCTCGGCGACAGCATCCGCCTCTCGCGGCCAATGGATATGTTTGTGGATGCCAACGGCTCGCTCTGGGTGCTCGAATACGGCACCCAATGGTTTGCCTCCAACCCCGATGCGCGGATCTCCCGGATTGATTACGTGCGCGGCAACCGTCCGCCACAGCCACAGCTGAACAGCGAAAAAACCGCCGGCGGCGCCCCCCTGAGCACCCTGCTCTCCGTCGGGAAAACCCGCGATTACGACAATGATCTGCTGGATTTTCAGTTAGACTTCGGCGACGGCAGCCCCGTCTGGAAACTTAAAGACTATCCTTCCAAACGCCTGCCTTTCCGCCTCGAACGCGCTGCGCCCGGGGCTGGCGACAAAAAGCTCCTGCAGGCACAGCAGCTGCTCGACAGCATTCAGCATACCTATGAAAAACCGGGTCGCTACCTCGCCCTGCTTACCGTGCGCGACAAAAAAGGCCTGACCCGTGTTGACTCTCTGGAAATATCCGTGGGCAATGAGCCGCCGCTTGTATACTGGGATTTTAATGGCAAAAACCGCAGTTTTTATACCCCTGGCGACACCCTGAAATACCGCGTAGTGGTGACGGATAAAGAAGACGGCTCCCTCGACGACGGCAAGATTCCGGCAAGCGCCGTTGCCGCAACCCTGGATTTTATGGAGAGTGGCTTCGACATCAGCGCCATCGCGCAGGGCCACCAAAGCGCCATGCAGCAGGCGGAATATTCCAAAGGGAAAATATTAGTTGATCGTTCGGACTGCAAAGTCTGCCACGCCATTGACCGAAAAGTGAACGGCCCCTCCTACCAGGCAGTGGCCGAACGCTACAAAGACAGCGAGTTCGCCGTCAGGACATTGGTTCAAAAAATCATCAAAGGCGGCGCAGGCAACTGGGGCGAAACCGTGATGAGCGCCCACCCGCAGATTTCGGAAGAAGCGGCAGGCGAAATTGTACGCTGGATTCTTTCCCTCGGCAGTGCCGCCAAGCCCAAGCAAAATATTGCCCTGGCCGGCCGGGAAGTACTGCGTCTGCCAGCGCCGTCCGACAAGAAGAAGCAGCCCGTCCCCGGCACTTTTCTCTTGCGGGCAAGCTACCGCGACCGCGGCGGTAATGGTCGTAAAAACCTTGATTTTGCCGAAACCATCGCCCTGCGCCCGGCATTTCAGCAAGCTGAAAGCGCCGACAGCCTCTCGCGCGGCATCCTCACCTACCGCCCCGACGACGGCGATACCGTGGTGCTGCGCGACCTGAAAAACGGCAGTTTCGTGGTGTACAAACACGTCGATTTACAGGGAATTCACCAGGTAGCGCTGGGCCTGATGCTGGGCGACAAACGCCTGCGCTCTGCGCCCGGACACATAGAGGTGCGCATCGGAAGTCCGAAGGGGCAAATGATCGGAAAGGCGGCATTGCCCGGCAAAAACACCAATGGCAAAAAGGAGTTTGCGGAGGCCCTTATTCCCCTGGAAGCACCCAAAAACGGGCGTCCTTTTCAGGATTTATATTTTGTGATTCGCAATGAAAAAGCGCCCGCAGAACCGGTGGCTGCCTTAGATTGGGTGCGTTTTGATTTGCGGTAAGATGGAGTAAAGTTTCATTTCCCGTAAATAAAGCGTTGCAAAACGGCCTTGTGGAGCGTGTTCAAATTTCAGTGTGAAACCTTTTGAGGCCAGTTTCGCGTACTTTAACCTTTACTTTACGTTTACTAAACTTCAAAAGTTTAGTAAAGGTTAAAGTACGCGAAACTGATCTAAATACCTGAAAATCAACATTATAGAAAAATATTTATAACTCCTTTGCCCCCGCCCTGCCCGAAGTAGAAATTTTTATTCATTTTTTTCCTTGATAATCAACATTTTTTACAAAAAATTCTACCCTTGTTCGTACCTTTGCGCCCGCTTTTAGCGAGGGGTAAGGGCTTCGCCCCCAAGTGATGCTCAACTGGTATTCATAAAAATTCACAACCCTGTAAAAACCAGCGTTTTATTATCATGACTGAAGAAGTAAAAGATCCCCAACAGGAACCGGAAACCAACGAAACCACTCCGGTAGAAGCAGAAGCGACTCCGGTGGTTGAAGAAACGGCTGTTGAAACACCTGCTGCCGAAGAAGTTGTTGAAGCCGTTGCCGAAACGGCCGAAGTGGCTGAGGCACCTGAAGTTGTTGAAGTCATTGCTGAAAAAAGTGTAGATGTTCAAGCACCTGCTGCTCCCATCGAAGAAGAGGAGGAAGAAGTAATTCTGCCCACCTTCGAAACCGAAGCTATCGGCGCTGCACACGACGACTTCAACTGGAGAATGGACAAGCGCGGCGCTATCGCCTACACCCAGGACGAGCGCGTTGAAATGCTTAAATCCTACGACGCAACGCTCAACAGCGTTACGGAAAACGCCATCATCCGCGGCCGCGTTAGCGCCATCAGCGGTGGCGACGTAGTACTCGACATCAACTACAAGAGCGACGGTCTTATCCCGATGAACGAATTCCGCGACATGCCCAACATCGCCCAAGGCGATGAAGTGGAAGTGTATGTGGAAAGCCAGGAAGACAGCGAAGGCCAACTCGGCCTCTCCCGCCGCAAAGCGAAAATCCTGCGCGCCTGGGAAAGCATCGTGGATTCCTTCAAAAACGGCACCATCATCCGCGGTACCGTTATCAGCAAAACCAAAGGCGGCCTGATCGTCGATTGCAACGGCCTGGAAACATTCCTTCCCGGTTCGCAAATCGACATCAAACCCGTTATCGACTACGACCAGTACGTCGGCAAACAGATGGAGTTCAAAGTGGTTAAAGTCAACGAGCAAATCAAAAATGCCGTTGTCTCCCACAAAGCACTCATCGAAAGCGATCTGGCTGAACAGCGCGAGCAAATCCTCGGCAGCCTCGAAAAAGGTCAGGTACTCGAAGGTATCGTTAAGAACATCACCGACTTCGGTGCGTTCCTCGACCTCGGTGGCGTTGACGGTCTGCTTTATATCACCGACATCAGCTGGGGCCGTATCGGCCACCCGAGCGAAGTACTCTCGCTCAACCAGCGCATCAACGTGGTGGTACTCGACTTCGACGAGAACAAAAAACGTATCAGCCTCGGCCTCAAACAACTCACCCCGCATCCGTGGGAAGTACTGCCCGCCGACATCGTTGAAGGTGCAGTCGTTCAAGGCAAAATCGTTAACATCGAAGACTACGGCGCATTTGTTGAAATTATGCCGGGCGTAGAAGGCCTGATCCACATCAGCGAAATCAGCTGGGGCAATCAGAGCATCAATGCCAAAGAATTCTTCAAAATGGGCCAGGAAGTGGAAGCACGCGTCGTAACCATCGACCGCGGCGACCGCAAAATGTCGCTCTCCATCAAGCAACTCACTGCTGATCCCTGGAGCGAAATCGACGGCCGTTTCCCGCTGGGCAGCCGCCACACCGGCACTGTGAAAAACATGACCAACTACGGTATCTTCGTAGAACTCTCCGAAGGCGTAGGCGGCATGGTACACATCAGCGACCTGAGCTGGACGAAGCGCTACGCACACCCGAGCGAGTTCACGAAAGTGGGCAGCCCGCTAGAAGTGGAAGTGCTCGACATCGACAAGGAAAAACGCCAGATCAGCCTTGGCCACAAGCAAATCCAGGACAACCCCTGGGATGCCTTCGAAGCCATGTTCCCCGTTGGTTCTTACCACGAAGCTACTGTGCTGAAGCGCGACGACAAAGGCGCTACCTTCCAGATGCCGCAGGGCCTCGAAGCTTTCGGTCCGGCCAAGCATATCCGCAAGGAAGACGGTCAGCCCCTCAATGTTGCTGATACCGTAACGGTGAAAGTGATCGAATTCAACAAAGAAGATCGCCGCATCCTGGTATCGCACTCCCGCTACCTCGAGGATCTGAAGTTCAAAGCCGACGCTGCCGTTAAAGCAGAGCGCACCAAAGAACATCAGGAAGAAGAGAAAGCAGTAGCTGACGTACAGAAAAAAGTAGAAAAAGAAACCCTCGGCGATCTCGCTGCACTGGCTCAACTGAAAGAGCAGTTCAACAGCGGCGACAAAGCCTAAACGTTTCAGAACAGACGAATAAATGCCAGCCACTCCGGTTTTTCCGGGGTGGCTTTTTTAATTGTGGATTTGGGGGGGATGGAGCAGCGAAAGCGTCTTGATCCCGCTCTTCACGCTATCTTTACAGGTACAATAATTTTCTCCAAACCAATTTGCCATGAACACAATACCTGTTGCAACTAAGTATTTGCTGCTTTTTTTATGTGTTTTTTACACCGCCCGCGCACAGGCACAACTGAACTGGACAGCCTTTCCAGGCCCGGAAGGTGGCAGTAGCCATTATCTGATTTCCGATAATGGCGATTATGCTTTTTACCCGTCTCCCTATGCCTTGTATCGCAGTGCGGACGGTGAAAACTGGTCGGCACTTCCCATGAGCAACCTGCGGGCGATGGCTTTGAACGGGCCTCAAATCGCCGGACTGCAAAGCAATGCATATGGCAAGCCGCTGCTGTGGTTCAGTGCAGATCACGGCGACAACTGGCTGCAGGGGCTGTTTCCTTTTGAGCATTCCGGCGTATTTGTAGATATTGCGCTTTCCGACGACGGTATTTTTATTCCACATAAAACAGAAGGGCTCATTTTTCGCAGCCCCGACGGCGGACTTCAGTGGGACACCCTGCTCCCGCCGGCGACTATCAAAACAAATTTCAATCTGTTTTCCAGCCGCAATCGGGTATACGCAGCGCAAGGTAAATTCCTGTTTCGGCTCTCGGCCGGTGCGCAGGGCTGGGATTCTATTCCCCTGCCTGCTAATTTTTTTGGGGTTTCGGCGGTTTTTGAAGACCCGGATGTTATGGTGGTTGGAAGTAGTTCCGGCGAATTGTGGAGCAGCCGGGATGGCGGACAAAGCTGGACGCGTTTTTACGAAGACAGCCATTATACGGGTGCTATTGTGCGCCTCAACAACCGCTTGTACGCCTGTAATCAGTCACAGATTTTTGTGAGTTCGGATTTGGGGCTGAGCTGGTCTGCGTTGTCGCTGCCGGTGTGGACTGAGTTTTCGGTCATCGCGGTGGTGGCAGACCGCTTGTTGTTTAAGACCTGGGAAACCGGCGTTTTGCAATACAATCCGGACAGCGGGCAAATCAAAAGCGCCAATAGCGGTTTACTCTCCGCCAGGGTTAGAGAAATTGACATATCCGGCAATGAAATTTGGGCTGCTTGTCCGGACGGCCTGTACCGCGCTGACTTGCAAAATAAACAATGGACTTTTTCTGCTGAAAGACGGCCGTTCAGCATGGTCAAGGCCAATGGAAGCGGTGGGGTAGCCGCCCTTACGGCCTTCCGGGATACCTTGTATATCTCACAGAATGGGGGTGCTTCCTGGCAAAAAACTGCTATTCGGGCCATTACCGGCAGTTCCAATTGGGAGTCGTACTCAAGTATTTCCTGGGCAGGCTCCAATTTGTTCCTGCACAGCAGTGTAGGTGCACTTCGCAGCAGCGACGGCGGGCAGAGCTGGCAAAACAGCGCCAATATCGTGGACGTCGTGTTTTTTAAAGGCAACTGGTATGCAAACAACGGAACGCAGTTGATGAAGAGTGCGGACGGCGGCGGATCCTGGCAGCCGCTCGCACCGCCTGGCGCCATCCTGTACAGTCTTTCTGCCGCCGGCGATTATTTGTGTGTCTGGTTCGTGGATGCGATGTACCGCTCAACCCTGCGCTACTCCGAAGATGGCGAACACTGGGTATATGCCGATGAGGGCTTGCACGATATACCCTTCGGCGACTCGCAGTTTGAGTTTTATCTTGATAACGGCGGGGTATGGGAACACAACGGCGTTTATTATGCCCAGCATCCGCTGACCTACTTGTATATCTCGACCGACACCATGAAACACTGGCATCCCTTGGCCCGGGTGCCGCAGCAAATGCTGATTCGGGATTCGCTGATGTATACCAGCGCGCCGTATGAAGGCGGCGGCGTTGGCGTGGCGCAAGTGCCGGTTTTGTATGATGTGTTTTCGCAGGGAACTGTCTATTTGGATGAAAACAACAACGGGGTGTTCGATAGCAACGAACTGCCTTTGAGCGGCATGACCGTCGCTATGAAATCGCCCAACAGCAATGCGCCTTATTGGACAGGCAGCAGTGACGGCTTTGGCCGTTACGCCGTTTTGGGCAGCAGTGGTCAGGCAGACACCCTGGCTTTACAATTGAATTTTGGGTATCCGGCTTTGGTAAATCCGCCGTTTTATTTGGTCAGTAATACTACGGCGCCCCGCGATTTCGGGGTTTATTTTCCTGCAATAGTTGAAGACCTGGCGGCATTTGGCGCGTATTTTTCGCGTCCGGTACCAGGTTTTCCGATCAATATTAGTTTGCAGGTTAAAAATTTGGGCACCCGGTCAGGTGGCGGGCAGTTGGGGGTAAAATTGAGTCCTGATTTCCAGTTTTCAGGTGCATCGGTCGCGCCGGCACAGGTTTTTGCGGATAGCCTGGTTTGGGATATTGCCGCGTTGAAGGTTTTTGGAATTGAATATTTAAAATTGAGTGGCACTTTGCAGGCTGCGGCGACGCTGGGCGAGCCGTTTGAAACAGGAATTCGTATTCTCGTTGCCGGCTCGGACGCAGATTTGAGCAATAATTATTACCTGCTTCGCGACACGATCGTTGGGGCTTATGACCCCAATGAAAAACGCGTGCATCCGGCAGCGGGTCTGAGTGCCGCAGAAATTGAGGCTGGCGTCCCGCTGGAATACACCATTCATTTTCAGAATGTAGGCAGCTTTCCGGCGACGCGGGTGCGCATTACAGATCAGCTTGATCCGGAATTGGCGCCGGAAAGCCTGCAATTGCTTGGCGCCAGCCATCCCGTCAGTGCTTTTCGGTTGTTACCGGGCGGCAACCTGGAAATTATTTTTGAGGATATTGTATTGCCCGACAGCAGCAGCGACGCGGCGGGCAGTCAGGGTTTTGTGCAATTCAGCATTCAGCGAAAAAAAGTATTTGACCCATATTACTTCATCCGCAACACAGCGAATATCTATTTTGATTTTAACGCGCCGATACAAACCAATACCGTTTGGACGCCTTTGCGAAAGGTTGCGACAGGCTTGAACGACGCCCGTTCGGAAAATCGCCTTCAGGCGCTTCACCTGAGTCCGAACCCTTCGGAGGCGCTGGTACAGATCAGTGCCGAGGGCCTGAGCGGGCAGGGCAGGGTACAAGTAGCTGATTTTTATGGCAAAATATGGCTTGAACTCCCGGTTTTGGAATTGGATAAGCCATTTGTGCTGGATTTGAGCGCGCTTCCAGCCGGCGCTTATGGCGTTCAGTTGTTTAACGCCCGGCATCGGCGCCAGGGGAAATTGATATTAATCCGTTGACGCGCGATTTTCCTGATTAAAAAGGATTTGAAGGGTGGTTTTTGCTTGTGCGCGGCGTGGGGTATTCAGGTATGCAGCCTGTGCTGTTTTAAAGCGGAATATCGTACAGGTTTTTCCACCCGAGCACCTGTGCCACGCTGCGTTTTTGTATTTCATCGCCGCCATAGATCAAATAACTCTCGGAGGGAGATGCATCGGATAAGGGTTCGGCGTATATTTTAAGATAGTTTTGAAGCCAGTCGCTTGGATCAAGGTCGAGGTCATAAATGCGTGGGTAAAAGCCTTTGAAGATATAATCCTCGTAGTTGGGCAAAGCGAAATGGGTATTTTGGATTTCCTGTTTTTGAACCTAATAGCCTGGGTATCATTTTTTGCAAATTAGAACTTTGATTTCTAATTTGCAGAGATAGGGTAAGTGTTAAAACAACATCATCATGTGACGAAGGTATTTCATCCATCGAACTCGCTGGCGCGAAGTTCTACTTCGTGCCGGCAATCCGTCGGGTTCTACCCGACACTGCCGAAACAGAGCGATGGCTCGGCATTTCCTTTTAGAATCCTGATTTTCTCGATTAAAAAAGGATGCTCAATTACGCCCCAATGATAAGTTTGTCGAAACGTAGCTGTATTGTTCGGCTGCGAAATTTCAATCTTACATTTTCAATTATTTGTAAAATATAAAAATAAACCGTATCTTTGCAGATATTTTTCAAAAACGACTTTTATTATGCTTGTTCAGTTCTCTGTACGCAATTTTAAAACCTTCAAGGAGGAAGTTAAACTGACCATGTTTGCTTCCAACTATGACAAAAGCACAAGAGAACAGGAGAATGTTATGGAGGTGCCCAAGTTTGGTTTACGCCTGCTGAAAAGTGCGGTTATCTATGGCGCGAATGCGAGTGGGAAAACCAAATTGATTGATGCTGTTCATTTTATGAAGGATTTTGCCCTGAATTCCTCTAAGGAGTCGCAGCAGGGCGAGCCAATCGAAACGGAGCCATTTCGGCTCAACACGGTGACTGCCTCGGAACCTTCGATGCTCGAAATTGTATTTATCCACGAAAATGAGATGTATCGCTACGGTTTCGAGGTTACCCCTGAAGCGGTGGTTTCGGAATGGCTTTATCATCGCCCGCACACGAAAGAGGTAGAGATTTTTTTCAGGGAGGGGCAAAATTTCACGGTTCATCCGAAGGCTTTTAAAAAGGGAAAGTTTTTAGTCAGTGAAAATATGATTCGTAGTAATGCACTTATGCTTTCGGTGGCTGCGCAGTTTAATGACAAGTACGCAAAGGGGGTATTAACGTGGCTTTATAAATTTCGACAAATTTCAGGATTAGATGAAACCGGATATATGGGTTACTCAATGTCTCGAGTAGAAGACTCAAAGAAGAAATTTCTATCTCTCCTAAAGGAAGCAGATATTGGAATTGAAGATATATCCATCAGTAAGATGGATTCTACAAATCTTCCAGATGATATTCCAGATGAGGTCAAAGAGATAATCAAAAAAAAGATGGATGAAGAAAAAGCAACATTTTTTGGCGACTTCAAAACTGCACATACAAGGTTTGATGAAAACAATTTACCTGTTGGAATAGAGGAATTTAGAATGGAAGATGAAGAATCATCTGGGACGAGAAAGTTTTTTGCCATTTCTGGCCCTATTTTGCGGGCATTAGAAGATGGTGAGGTCTTATTTATTGATGAGATTGATTCAAAAATTCACCCGAATTTAGTTTGTAAACTAATAGGACTCTTTAATTCAGTCTGGACCAACCCCAAGAACGCCCAACTCATTTTTAACACCCACGATACCAACCTGCTCAGCTCCAACTTATTTCGCCGCGACCAAATCTGGTTTGTGGAAAAAGATCGTTTCGGAGCGGCCTCGCTTTATTCGCTTTCGGCTTTTAAAACGGATGAAGGCGGACGGAAAACAGACAATTTTGAAGAAAACTATTTGCAGGGCCGGTACGGCGGCGTGCCTTTGCTCGGCGATTTTTCCAGAATTTTTCAATCTGAAAGCGGCGTGGCAAAATGAAAATGAAGGATAAAAAGGCCGAACAAATTGCCCAAAAACAGGCGCACAAAGCGCGGCTGCAGGAGGCCAAAACCCGCCGCGCTGCGCCTGATTTTCAATTGCCGGAGCCAACACGGGAAGAACGCCAACGTTTTTTGATTGTTTGCGAAGGCTTGAATACTGAACCGGATTATTTTCACCAGCTTCGCCAATATTTCAGGCTGACGGCCGCAGAAATCGTGCCTGTTGGCGGCGCAGGCGAAACCATCCGGGTGGTCGAGCGCGCACAAACAGAAAGTGCAAAGAGCCGTTTTGACCAAGTCTGGGTTGTCTTCGACAAGGATGATTTTCCTGCGGACAATTTTGATAATGCCGTTGAAATGGCGAAGGCATCCGGTTTTTTTTCTGCTTATTCCAATCAATCGTTTGAATATTGGTTAATACTCCATTTTGAAAACCATCAGGGTGGCGCGATGCACCGGGATCAATACGGCGATAAAATTAATGACTACCTCACGCCTTTCAAGCTTCGGTACGATGCGGCGGGCAGCAAACGCATCTCGTCTGATTTTTTCAGTGTTTTGATGGGGAGTGATGAAAAATATGACAAAAGTCGTCTCCAATTGGCCATTGAGCGGGCAGAAAGGATACAGGGGTTTCATCAGGAAAATACGCCTTCCGCCGCAGAATCATCCACTACTGTTTTCAGGTTGGTTCAGGCATTGTTAAAATTTGTTCAAGTATCCGGGTGACAAACGATTGAGCCTGGGACTTCCTCTTTGAACAAGCCCCACTCCGATAAAAAAATCCCACCCCCCACCCAACCCCAGCCCAGGCAGCTGCGTGTATGCTGTTGTGTTTCCGGAAAACACCAACTCCCCGGAAAATTTTACACACAACCATCAACACCTGCTTTTTATGCTACGACAATTTTCACTACTCGTTTCCCTCATGCTGCTACTGGGCTTTCAGTTGCAGGCACAAAACCCGCCCTGCGATGTTTTGGTGTATTACAATTTTCCCAATACACAAACACTCATCGCGTACGACTCTGCCGCTACACCGGCACAGTCGTACCTGTGGAGTACGGGCGCTACAACCCAGGTTATCCCCTACAATGCGCCGGGTACCTATTGCGTCACCGTCACTTTTGCCGACGGCTGTACGGCCAGTAATTGCCTGACCATTGAAGATACCTGCGGGGTTGGCATTTACAGCTATACCGGCTGGACCGGCGCAGAGGTGCTCAATGCCTATATTTCGACCAATTCTGCCCCCATTACGTCTTATTTATGGAGTAATGGCGCTACAACGTCCACCACAGTTGCCGACTCCTCTACCAATGTGTATTGCGTCACGGCGACCAATGCCCTGGGCTGTACGGCAACTGCCTGTTATACGGTTTTGCCCAATTGTGCGACCAACCTTCAGGTGAGCTACGATAGTATCGGCAATACTGCCACGCTGACCCTTACTCCTTTAAACAGTAACAATTATAACTATCAGTGGAGCACAGGAGCAAATACCCAATCCATCACGGTGGACCTGAATGGCAACTACTGCTACACCGTGAGTGATCCCGGTGGCGCCTGCCAGTCGTCGGGTTGCTATTGGGTTTCCGGTCTCGACAGTGTTTCCTGCCCGTCGGCCAGTATTTTTGCCAATGGCAATCAGCTCAGCGTGTACAGCACAGATTCCAGTACGCTGGCTTATACCGTGTTATGGAATACTGGAGCATCCAGTGCCACCATCACGGCGAACAACTTCGGCTTGTATTGTGCAACGCTGTATTACAGCAACGGCTGTACGACACAGGCCTGCTATTACTACTCCGACTCTACGGGCACCTGCTCAGTGAGCATTCAATACAACACCGACAACAGCCTCACGGCCGTGCCAACCGGTACCGCGCCGTTTACCTTCCAATGGTCGCCGGGTAACTACCTCCTGCCTACCATTACGCCGCCAAGCAGCGGTAATTACACGGTCACCATGACCGATGCCAACGGCTGTACCAGCCAGGCGAGTCAATATTTTTACACCGCCGATTCCTGTACCGTTCAGATTTTCAGCTACCCCGACAGTTCCGGACTGTATCAGCTGACGGCCTATGCACCCGGCTCTACCTGGGATTGGGCTTATAACTGGAACACCGGCGATTCCACGTCTTACATCTCGATCGCTGCCGGCGGCAGCTACTGCGTTACCGTGACCAACATCTACTCCGGCTGCTCTGCTACGCAGTGCTACTGGATCTGGCCCGACAGCTCCTGCTATGTTTCCGTGCAGGCCGACAGCCTCAATTTGACCACTGCGCGCCTGACAGCCACCAATGGCCCCGGCACTGCCGTGAGCTGGCTCTGGAACACAGGCGCTACGACGCCATTTATTGATGTGACGACGGGCGGCCATTACGGCGTGACCGTCACCAACGATGCAGGCTGCACCGCCAGTCAGGGCTACTGGCTTTACCCGAGCAATTCCATTACCATGCGTGCGTATGCTGCGCCTGCGGGTGGTGGTAATTACAGCTGGCTCAATGCCCGTTTCTTCCTGATAAAATACGAAGAGACTCCGCAGGGCGGTATGCTGACGGCGGTGGATACCATTGACTCGTACAGTGGCTGGAGCAATACGGCCTTTGCGTATACGAGCAATATCCAGCCGGGCGAATACCTGCTCAAGGCGGCCTTGCGCCCCTTCTCTGAAGGCTATGCCGATTTCCTGCCCACGTACTACGGCGACGAATTGATCTGGAGCGACGCCACGACGATTACCGTGCCTTTCTATTCCCCCAACGCCTGGCAGTTCAACAACCTGCAAGTTAATCTTGTAGCCGGTCAGAATCCCGGCGGACCGGGCTTTATCGGTGGACTGGTGAGCCAGGGCGCAAATTTTATTTCCAATGAGGACGAAGCCGAGCGCGGCGCCGGAGACCCGATGGCCAATGTTACCATCGTGCTGACGCGCCAGGACGGAACGCCGGTAGCAGTGGTGTATACCCATACCGATGGCAGCTACAGCTTCCCCAACCTGCCCTGGGGCACCTATATCCTTACCATTGACATCCCGGGCATTGCGCCGGTGAGCAAAACCATTACCATTGGCCCGGCAACGCCGAGCGTGACCGATGTCAATTTTGAAGTGGAAGGACTGACCAGCGCCGTTCCGGGTATTGATGGCCTGGCCGTACAATTCAGCGCATTCCCCAATCCGTTTGGCAGCTTCCTGAATGTTAAAGTGGAAGAAGCCGTACAGTTGGAACTGCGCGACATGAGCGGCCGCACCCTGATACAGCAACACGTGCAGCCAGGTGTACACCGCCTGCCTGCCGACAACCTGCCTGCGGGCATGTACTTCCTGCAAGTGCGCAGCGAAAAAGCCACAGGCGCCCTGCAAGTGAGCAAACAGTAGTACCTTAGGCCGAAACTATGCAAATAGACCCGCAAATCCTGCTCGCCGCGCAGCGGGGTGATCGCAAAGCGCAATACCAACTGTATCGGATCTGTTATCCGGTGCTGATGACGGTGTGCGCCCGCTATCATCGCGACGAGCAGGATGCGGTGTCGGCCCTGAACAATGGTTTTTTAAAAATAACCCAAAAACTCGATACCTGGCGCAGCGGAGAAGTACCTTTTGAAGCCTGGATACGGCGGATTATGATTAATACGCTGATTGATATGTTCCGGCGCGAAAAGAAATGGCGCGAAATGACCGTTTTAACCGATAATATGGAAAAAACGACGAGTGGCCAGGAGCAGATTGACTGGAATGAAGCCGACAAACGCATCAGTTTGCAACACCTCGAAAACCTCCTGCGCAGGCTACCGCCGGTAACCTGTCAGGTATTCAACTTATTCGCCCTCGACGGGTACAGCCACAAGGAAATCGGCGAGATGCTGGAAATTTCCGAAGGCACCTCGAAATGGCATGTCAACCACGCCCGGCAAAAATTGCAGGGCTGGATCAAAGCGGAATTTGCAGCGATTTAAGCAACACGTTTATGGAAAACTTGGACGAATTCATGCGGCACAAAATGCAAACCGATACCCCCGGTGATCCCTTCCCTTTCCGGGAAGAACACTGGGAGCATGCCCTGAAACTGCTTGAAGCGGAAGACCAGCGTAAAAAACGCCGCCGCGCCATCTTTTGGTGGTGGTTATTCGGGGTCTTGCTGCTGCCCTCCGCAGGCGCCCTCGCCTGGTGGCTGGCTCAGCGTTCGGACGCCGTTGCCACAACGCCCAATCGCGAAGCCATCGCCCTGGAACCGGCAGCCCATGCACCAATTGCAGCCGAAAACACTGCCTCAGGCGCCAACGAAACGCCCGAAAACACCCGCGAACGCCATTTGCCCAACGCAGAAAAAAATACCAGCGCTGCAACGCCGGCACAAACTCAAACCGGTGTAGAAAAAAACATAGCAGGCGCCAATAATATACCAACTTCAATTAACGCCAAGTCATCGGATCATATCCGTAAAAGCGGCGCAACAGTATTGTCCGAAAACACTAAAACACAAAAACCCGAAAACACTTCAACTGCTGCTCCCGAAAACACCCAAACACAAAAACACCAAAACACTTCATCTGCCGCTCCCGAAAACACTAAAACACTAAACCTCGAAAACACTTCAACTGCTGCTCCCGAAAACACCCAAACACAAAAACACCAAAACACTTCAATCGCCCTCGAAAACACTAAAACACAAAAACACCAAAACACTTCTCTTGCCCTGCTCGCACAGGCCGAAACAACCCTTCGTTACGACCGGCCGCTGACCACGCAGTCGGTACAAGTGCCGCCTGCCCCGATCAAGCCCGTGCGGGAAGCCCGCTGGAGTTTTGGCGTAAATATTGAAGGCGCGGCACAGCCACTTTCACCTGGGCCACGGTATCTGGGCTTTGCAGGCGGCGGGTATGCCCGTTATCGTATTTCAGAAAAATGGCAGCTCGGCGCGGGTATTGCCCTGCGGCAAATGGCCATTAATTTCAAAAAAGGTGTTGCCGCCAATAGCAGCAATCAGTTGAAATACAGCTTCGGTTATACGCAGGAAACGCTGAAAGACAGCAGCCTGAACCACTATGCCCTTGAAATTCCGCTGGGTGTGCAGCGCCGTTTTGGTCGCTTCGGCGTGGAGGCGGGCATCGCGCCCGGTATGCTACTTGGGCTTGGCGCCACGCGCTTTACAAGTACTAAAAGCTCCCTCGCGGCCGACCCGCAAACAACAGAAACAAAGGTCTGGTTAGGCAAAAATGCGGCCTATAAAAAATTCTGGGTTGCCCCCATGCTGGCGCTCGATTACCGCCTGAACAAGCGATTGGCCCTCAACCTCAATGCCGTGTATCGGCCCGGCGGGGTGCTGCCGCGCAATGTTGAGTTTTATGAGCAGGCAGGAACAGACCTGAGCATAGGGCTGGGACTGCGCCTAAACCTTTTCACCATAAAATGATGTTCAACTTGAAACGCCGCATAGCATTCCCGTTTTTTCTGCTGTCGATCCTGTTGGGCCTGCTGGGCCTGGGCGCTTGCCGCAAAAGCGAGTTGCCGCCGGATATGACAGAAAATCCCTATTTTAAAGGGGAATTTTTACTGGAACTTGACAGCAACAGGCTTCTGGAAGCTGGCCGGAATGACCGCTATTTGTTTACCCGCGCGGCAGATTCCGGCAGCAACCTGCGCATCATGTGGGGGGCTTTTGCGCCAGCCACTTGCCCGACGGGCGACTGCGTCGGCAGCCTGCGCTTTGAATTTTACAGCCAACGCGATCCCGGCTTGTCGCCGGAACAGCTTTTCCGACCCGACAGCGGCTGGGCGATGCGCCGGCTATCGCTTGCCGATACCATTTACCTTACGGAGTTAAAAGCAGACAATACCGGCGGTTTTACGCAATTCAAATGGGACATCAATCAGACCGATTCGCTGAACGGTATTGTTGTAAATACCACTATCCCCGATAGACAGCCGGAAATCGAGTTGCGCGCCCGGCATTTTAACGGCTGGCATGCTTATGTGCGCCGACGGGTAGACCTTGCCGACTCGAATCTCATTTTACCTAAAGTACAGCTCCGGCTTAACAACGACAGCATCAACGGCATTTTTTCCTGTGAGGCGCTAACCACCGGCTTTAATGGCGCGCAATTTTTGTGGAGCGACGGGACGACAGACAGCTCAACCCTCATTAATGCCAATATGAATAACAGCATCAGTGTCAGGGTTACCGATGCATTTGGCGCTTTTGCCGAGGCGCGAATCGACAGTTTGTTTGCAGCAGCAAGTACGCCTTTTCTGAACACTCCTGAATTTACCTTTAAGGCAATTCCTGAAATCAATACCAGCAATTCCCCTACCGGTTTTGCCCTTCAATGGGTGGATGACAACGGCAAACGCTGGCGTTCCGATATTGGCCCGCAACTACCCGATACCCGACTTTTTATAGAGCAATCGGCGCCGTATGAAAAAAATGAAAACGGAAAAGCTACCCGCGAACTCGACATTTTTATTCAATGTCGCTTGTATGCCGACACAGGACTGAGCAGAAATGCGCGGTTCGTTGGTAAAATAGCCGTGGCCACTGAGTAGCGGTCAGAACGACCAATATAAAATCAGGCCAAGGGCTACCACAAAGACCAACCAGGCCACAATACTCAGGCTGTTTTCGCGCCAGAGGTTGAACATTTTTTCCATGAGGTTGCGCCAGTCCACCTCCCGGCCGCCGGAGCGGGTGATCGGCTCGTGGGCCAACACAAAATAACGGCGCAGTCCTTTGCGTGTCTGGTCGCCGTGTTTGGTCAGTACCAGAAAATCGCCGTTCATAAAACTCACGTCGAACAGCTCGTTTTTGCCGCTTATTTCCAGAATCAACGTGTTGTAAGTGCCCAATTGTTTCCAGCTGCCCTTCATCACATTGCCGTCTATGGCAAGCAGGTATTCCCCGCCGTCATTAAAAATATGCAAGATAGCTTCGTGGAAGCCTTCATCTTCCCGAACTTCGCGCCAGCGCTTGCGCATCCAGAATTTTCCCTCGTTAATATCTTCGCCGTAGGGCCGGATTTTAGGTAAAATATAATCCAGGTGCTCGTCCATGCTGCCAAGGTTTGGCGGCAGGTCGGGACTGAGCGATTTTGAAATGTCGTTAAATATTTTTACTTCAAATGCCATAAGCTTCCAGTATTCAGGCACTGCAAAGGAAAGAAAAAAAATGCAGCCAAGCATCCAATGTTAATCTAACACTGTCTTTGCACTAACATTGTTAAACGCTCGTTAGGAAGCGCAAACTGCCCGCGCAGCGTTTAAGCATTTACATGTACCTTATTGCAAGGGCTTTTGCCTTCGACGTCCACATCAAATAAACGAATTTCCATGAGAAGAATCATTTTTGCCTTTTTCCTGTCCTGTTTTACGCTTTCCCTATGGGCTCAGGCGCCGAATCGAATCAACCTTCGGGCGGAAGTTAAAGATACCACCAATGAAATCATGGCCTTCGCAACGGTCATGCTGCTCAACCCTTCCGATAGTACCCTGGTGAATTTTACCCGTACCGATGCGGAGGGCGTTTTTGTTTTTAAAAATATCAAAAATACCGATTACCTCCTCAAAATCTCTTACGTCGGGTACCTGCCCTACCAACTTCACCTCAAACCACAAAATAAAGATCCTTACGACCTCGGCACCTTGCGCCTTAAACCTATCGCCAAGGAATTGATGGAGGTCGTCATCCGCACGGCTAAAGCGCCCCTGCGCATGAAGGGTGATACTATCGAATACGACGCCTCTACTTTTAAAGTGCCGCCCGGTTCTACGGTGGAAGACCTCCTGCGCCGATTGCCCGGCATTGAGGTGGATGCCGATGGTAACATTAAAGCCCAGGGCCGGGATATCAACCGCGTGTATGTCGATGGTAAAACTTTCTTCGGCGACGACCCCAAAAGCGCTACCAAAAACCTCGGCGCTGAGGCCATCTCCAAAGTGCAGGTGTACAACGAAAAATCGGAACAGGCCAAACTGACCGGCGTCGACGACGGCAAGAAAGAGAAGGCCATGAACCTCGAATTGAAAGCGGAATACAAAAAAGGCGCTTTCGGAAAGCTGACCGTTGCCGGCGGCACCGAAGAACGCTGGGCCACACGCGGCAACTACAACCGCTTTAATTCCAAATCGCAGCTCTCTTTTATCGGTTACGGCAATAATATCAACCAGACCGGCGTCAACTGGGACGACTACTCCGAATTCAAAGGTCAAAGCACCTTCAGCGATTTTGATAATGGCGACTTCGGGTTCAACAACGGCGGTGGAAGGGTGTATTATTTTGGTGGCGACGACGACTCTCCCCTCAACAACTTCGACGGACGCGGTTTTACCAAGAACTTCGGCGGCGGCTCCAATTTTAACTACGACCATAAAAAAACCAAGTTCAACGCCTCCTACTTCTATAACCAGACCGCACTCGACCTGGATCAATATGCTTTCCGTCAGAATTTCCTCGAAAGCGGCACTTTTTCCAGTACCGATACCAGTCGACAGGATAAATTTCGCCGTAACCACAGCATCAACTCGCGTTTTGAAAGCGACTTGGACAGCAATAATCTGCTGATTATAAAAGCTGCATTCCGCCTGGGATATGCTGAGAATGAGGATCTTAAATCGCAGTTGTTTACCGGCACCGACAATTCCCTCAGCAATCGCCTGAGCCTCAACAACAGCACAGACCTGAACACTTTTCGTGCCAATACTTCGGCTATTTTCCGCCACCGGTTCAAGAAAAAAGGGCGCTCATTAGCCTTTAGTGCAGGATACAATGCCAGCTTGAGCGACGGAACGGAAAACCTCAATTCGCTCAATGAGTTTTTCTCAGCGCCCACCTTTACCGACCAGATCCGTCAGCTCAATAACAACGACAACAATACACAACAGTATAAGGCCAGCGCTTTGTATACCGACAATCTTGCCAAAGCCTGGTACCTCGAAACCTTCTATAACTTCAGCACAACCAGCAACCTCGTTGATCGCCAAACCTTCGATCCGCTTCAGGGCGAAGTGCGTATTGATGAGCTGAGTGTATTTTACGACAATCAGGTGCGTTACAATCGTGTCGGAACAGGACTTCGCTATTCCAAAAAAGCCTTGAATGTAACCGCAGGTATTGCTGCACAGCAAATTGACCTGCTTGGAAAATACAGCATCGACAGCCGCTCGCCCTTGCTGGCCGATCCCATTGACCGCGGATTCTTCAATGTGGTGCCACATATCAACGCCAACTATGAGTTTGCCAACAATCTCTGGATTGATGCGACCTACGACTATAATGTGACGGAGCCGCGCCTGAACGACCTGCAACCCGTGCGCAACGTCAGCAACCCGGCCTTCCGCAGCGAAGGAAATCCCGACCTCACGCCTGAGCGCTCGCATGCCCTTGAGATGAGTGTGAACTACTGGAACCCCGCCAATTTTTCCAACGTAGGGATGAACATCGGCAGCAATCTGTACGACAGTCAGGTAGTGTATTCCCAAACCGTGGAGTTGATCGATACCATCGGTATCCGAACCACTACACGCCCTGAGAATGTTTCCGGTGGTTCGCGGCATTATGCCTATATGTGGTCGAACTTTCCGATTATCAAAACCAAACTGACCGCTAATATTGGCGGTAATGGCAACCTCGGTAATTCGCCGGCATTTGTAAACGGCGTACGCAACATCACCGAAAACCTTGGCTTCGGCGGGCGCATCGGCTTCAACTACACCCCCTCGCAGAAGGTACAGATGAACGCCGGTATGAATTTTAATTTTAATGATATTCAATACTCCATCAGTGCCGAGCAAAACCAGAAAATCCGTTCCCAGACTTACACGGCCGGCCTGAAAGTGCAGTTGGTTGCCAAAATTTTCTTAGAGAGTAATTTCAACTACAACAATTTCCGCAACGACCGCTTTGATTTCAACCAAAGCGTACCCATCTGGAATGCCTCTGTCCGCAAACTTTTTGGTAAAAAGAATCGCGTGGAAGCACGCCTTGCGGCATTTGACCTGCTCAATAAAAACGTCAACATCACCCAGAGCGGCACGCAAAACTACGTCACCCGCAATGTAGCCGAAACACTGGCCCGTTATTTCATGCTCAGTGTCAGCTACAACGTGCGCGGCTACGAAAACAAACTGAATCAGCGCGGCGGCTGGTGGTAAAACAAGGTTTGGAGGTTCGGGGTTTGGAGGGTTTGGGTTTGCAGGCTATGCCTGCGATCCAATTCCCTGAGTCTTAGAACCTCCGAACCCCGAACCTCCAAACCCTGAACCTTCAAACCTTAAACAAAAAATTCATGCGTTTCTTTTTCATTGCAAGTCTGCTTTTTCTAAGTACCCTGATAGAGGCACAAGTTGTGCTGGAGGGTCGAATTCGTTATAAAGTTACCCAAAACTGGAGTAAACAATTGACCTCGCTGCCCTATATCAGTGAGCAACGCCGGCAAAAAATTGAGTATATGTGGGGGCACGAAGAAGGCTGGTCGGAGTATTATAACCTCTTTTTTAATACTGCGATAACCAAGTTTGAAGAGTCGGATGAACAGGCGGAACGCGACGACAACGGTTACTCCTGGCGCAAATCAGCCTACGTATTGATGCGGGATTTTTCAAAAAATACCCGTTTTGAGGTCTTTGAAATGGCGGGTAAAAAACTGATCGTGGAAGATAGCCTGCAAACCATGGAATGGAAGGTGCAGAATGAACTGAAGGAGGTGGCAGGCCACGTCTGCATGAGTGCCGTGCTGGAAGATACCCTCAAATTCCAGACCATCGTGGCGTGGTTTGCATTGGATATTCCCATGAGCGGCGGCCCGGAAGGGTATTACGGATTGCCCGGTATGATCCTGGAAATCGACATCAACGATGGCGCCAAAGTGATTACCGCCGATAAAATTGAAGATAAAGCGCTTACCACAGAGCTGGAAGCGCCGAAAAAGCCCAAAGGCAAAAAAATTACTTACGATCAATACCGCAAACAACTCTCCGACCACGTTGCGGAGAAGAAAAAACTCGAAGAACCCTGGTTCTGGAGCATGCGTTATTAATAAGCTCCAGTTCCCAGCATTACCAGCGTACAGCCGATGCTGGGTTCTATACCTTGCTCGCTGGCCAATTGGATCAGCTCCGGGTTTTCAGTGCCCGGATTGAAAATGATGCGTCTGGGCTGCAACGACAGGATGTAATCATACCAGGGAGGCTGGTTGTCTGGCCCGACATACAAAGTAATCGTATCCACTTCCGCAATCGGGGGCTTGTCTGTGTGAATGGGCAAGTCCCCGATTGTGCCTTTACGGATACCCACAAGTACTACCTCGTGGCCATAGCGCAGCAGGCGTTCGGCAGCCATATGTGAATAGCGACCCGGATTGGGCGAAGCGCCCAGAACTACTGTTTTTTTCATAAAGGTTCAGTTGCGCACAAATTCCATCAGATCAGGATATTTTTTCAGCAGGGCGATGGCCTCCGGTTTGCTCAAGGGCAAGCCGTTGAGGCAGGCAACCACCCGGGCTTCCAAAAACTCCTGTTTTTGCAGTTCCGCTTTCAGTTGTGCCGCTTCTTTGTATTGACGTACCCAGCCCGCCGAGTACTGGTACTGGCCGCTGCCCGTTTGTGAACTGATGAGCAGATCGGAGAACATACTCAGGGCCTCGGTGTTCAGCAGTTGCCGGGTGTTGGCCACTTCCACGCGATAGGAAAGCCCTTTGGAAAGCTCGTCATAACGCGCCGTACCGGCAGCTGCCATGTACTCGGCCACCAAGGGGCGCTCCAGCCTGATTTTAAGTGCTGCCTCGTCCTGGATGTTGCGCAGGCTCAGTTCCGCCCTGCGGTTGAGGCGTTGTCCGGCCTCACTGGGCCGTCCGTCCAGCACATTGCGGGCTGCCGGAAAGCCGGGGCCACAACTCTGTAGCTTTATTTTTTCTGCGGGAATGCCGCGCTCTGTCAGGGCTTTTCCGAGCAATTCTGCGCGTTTAATGCCATTATAAAGGTCAAATTTAACGGGGCCGGTTTCATCGGTAAAAACCGTTACCATAACCGTACTACCCGCTGGCAGGGGGCGCAATGCAGCAGCAAAAGCGTCTAATATTTTATTATTTTCGGTAGAAAAAATATCGCGCTCGGAGTTGTAATACAAAGGCGCTACCGCAATTTCTTTTACGGCATTGCCGCCCGCAGCCTCGCGCTTGGGTTTGCTCAGCGCAAAGAAATCGCCGATTTGCCCAAATCCTTCCGGTTGTTGCTTGAAATAGACGAGATAGATGTCATACCCGCCATAACTGTCGATGCGATCGGAGCTTAAAAAAGCGGCATTTTCTCCGTTTTGTGGCCGAAACCAGGTGTCGTTTCCGGGGGAGTTCAGCGGGGCGCCCATATTTTCCGGAACCGACCAGCTTTGTGTTTCCGGGTTAAAGCGGGATTTAAACACATCAAACCCGCCGATACTTTCCACGCGGTTGCTGCTGAAATAAAGCGTGCGGCCGTCGGGCGCAAGCCAGGGAGTGGTTTCGTCGAAGGCAGAGTTGAGGCTTGCCGGAAAGGCTTGCGCCTCCATCCAGTTGCCATCGCGAAGCACCGACCAGTAGAGATCTAATCCGCCTTGTCCGCCGGGACGGCGGGAGGCAAAAATGAGGAATGAATCTGCAAAAAAGAAAGGGGCGACATCGCCGTTTTCGGCTTGCATCGCGCTGTTGAAACGCGGCGTAGCGGTGGCATATTCGTCTTTCCGGCCGGAGGTGTCGGCAAAAATATCGCCGCTGAAAGGCGTAAATCCTCTTGAAAAAAACAGCACCCGCCCTTCGTTGCCGAAGGCCAGCGGCGCTTCGTGGCGGGCGGTATTGAGCAGGCTGTTCAGGCCCGACTCCAATTCCCAGCCGCTCAGGCGTTGTTGGGCGATATACATATCGCTGCACCAGGCGCCGCGCAGGGTGTCTTCATAGCCGTCTTCGTTTCTGCGGCCGCCGGTAGCGCCGGGCCGCGCCGAAGCGAAGTAAAGCCGGTTTTTGTAATTGACGGAGGGCAGCGGTGCGTATTCATCGCCGCTGGAATTGACGCGGTCGCCGAGGTTTTCCACCAAGGCTATATCGGGGTTCGGGCGCAGGTGCATGCCCTGGGCGCAGCGCCAGATGTTGGTAGCCGCATATTTATACAAAGCGTTCCCTTCACCGGCAAGACGCATAAAGTTTTTATAGGCGGTGATGGCGCGTTCGTACTCCTGGCGGCCGTGCAGGGTACGGGCCAGGTAAAAAGCGGCATCCGCTCCGATCTGGCCGTTGAGGTTTTGCTGATTGACGTACTCCAGAAAAGAAAGCGCTTTGTCGCTGCGGTGCAGGTGATAATTGGCAATGCCGAGTTTGAGCAACACCTCCATTTCGCCGGGTTTGCGCTGTTGGTACTGGGCGAGCAGGTTTTCTGCTTTTGCCCATTGTGCGTCGGCAAAGTAACGAACGCCCAGATCTTTTAATTCCGAAGGTTTTTGCGCGGCGAGCGACAGCGTCGTAAAAAGCACAAGCAGCGCTACAGGTAAGCGTCGCAGGTTCGGACTGAAATTTCTTAAGTTCATCATGTATGCGCGTTGATTGGGTAAAGGTATAAGATCCCGGACGAGCTTCAGGAGAAAGCAGGAGGTGCGCCTGCTATTTTTGCGCCCGCATGGCGAGGTACAGCGCAATCACCATAAACACCATGTTTGGAATCCACATGGCTAATTCAGGGGCCAATACGCCGCCGGCAGCGAAAGAATTGGAGAATTTGGAGAGCAGTACAAAGGCGCAACCAATACCAATGGCCAGTGCCAGGTGCAGTCCCATGCCCCCGCGCGATTTCCGGCCGGCGAGGGCCAGCCCGATGATCGTCAGGATAATATTGGTAAAGGCGTCGGCCGTACGCCTGCTCATTTCAATGCGATAGGCTTTGGAGGAAGTGGTTAGGCCGCGGCTTTCATCCCGCCGGATGGCGCTGTACAGCTCCGGCGTGGTCATTTCTTCATTCTGGTTGTGGTAATACACAAAATCTTCCGGGAAAAGATTCAGGGTCGTGTCAATCGGGCCTCTGGGCTGTTGCAGCGACTCCCGCAGTCCGTCGATGTTGCGGATGCGATAATTCTGCAATTGCCATTTGCCGAGTTCCGGCTTCCAGACCGCATTTTCGGCCTCCAGAATACTCGACACGATGCGGCCGTCAAAATGTTCCAGGCGCAAACCGCTGATCTTTTTTTCATCCTTGTTATAGCTTCTCACAAAGGCTTTTGTATTGGGCGATAACAAGACATGTACGCTTGAGTTTTTTACTTTTAACTGGTCTTTCCAGACAAAAGTATGCTCAAACCACAAGCGCGATTTGTTGAATTGCGGAATCAGAAAGTGCGACAAACTCAGGTGAAAAAGCGCAATAAAACCTCCGGCAATCAGGTAGGGGCGCAATAGGCGCTGAAAGCTTACGCCGGCATTCAGAATGGATAAAATTTCGGCATTAAACGCCAGGCGCGAAGTGAAAAACACCACGGAAATCATGGTGTAAATCGGCATGATCAGGCCGCTGATATGCAGCACAAAACCCGGGTAATAATCAATCAGGATGTTTTTCAGGGTTACCGGCCCTTCAATAAAGGTTTGGATCTTGTCGCTGAAGTCGAACGCCATGCTCAACATGGTGAAGATCATCATGGTAAAGAAAAAAGCGCCGAGATACTTTTGGATGAGGTAAGCATCCAGCACTTTAAAACGCATCAACTTCAGGAGTTTATTCATCGCTGATCCAAACGCGGCAAGGTAAGTTTTAGTTGTTCGATACGTCTTTTATTCGCCGCCGTAACGGTCAGTCGAATATCGTCGCCCGCGGTGATTTCCTGGCCACTTTCGGGGATGTCTCCCCAGATTTCGAGTACTAAACCGGCGAGGGTATCGGCGTTGTTGCGCTGCTCGTCAAAACTTGCGAGTTCAAGCCCTACAATACGGCACACGTCCTGCAAAGCCGTCTGGCCGTCGAACAGCCAGTTGAAGTCGTCAATTTTGCGATAGCGCACCTCCGTGTCCTCGTCGAATTCGTCGCGGATTTCGCCGGTCACTTCTTCCAGAATATCTTCGAGGGTAATGATACCCGAAGTGCCGCCATATTCATCCACCACGATGGCGAGGTGCATTTTACTTTTTTTAAATTCCTCCAGCAGCTCAATGGCGCGTTTGCTTTCGGGCACGAGCATGAGGTTGGTGCGAACAAGCGCCTGCCATTCAAAATCGGGCGCCTGATCCAAATGTTCGAGCAGGTCCTTGACGTGCAGGATGCCGGTTACGTTATCGAGGTCTTCATCAAAAACGGGCAATCGCGAAAATTCAGATTCGCGTACAATTTTGAGCAACTCGTCGAAGGGGCTGCGAAAATCGAGCGCCACCACTTTGGCGCGGGGCTGCATGACCTGTTTGATGGTTACGTCGCCGAATTTGACAATACTTTTCAGGAGCTCCAGCTCGCGTTTTTCGCCGCTGTTGGCCGTTTCTGCAACCGGGGCCGGTTTTTCGGCGGGTGTTTCTGTTGTATTGACGCCGGCAAGAGGCGTCGGTTCTTTATGCTTGATAAACGGCGAAAACAACAGTTGCCACAAGCGGATATAGCCGCTCAGTGCGGGCAGCAGTGCCGAAAGTCGTCGATTGCCGAGGCTGTGATTGGCGACGCCTGCGAGCAGGCGAAAACCCACAGCAATGAGCAGGGCGAGCAGCAGTACGGCGGCAATCCAGATCAGGCCGGGAAAAAACGGTTGTTCGCCCAACAAAGTATTGAGGGCTGTGCGCAAGAGGCCGCCGGAACCGATCAGCCAGGCGGTCATTCCCGCGCTGAGCAGGAGTGTTAGCAACAGCCGCGCCAATAACAGTGCGTACATGGCCGGGCGGATATTGCGCACCACGCCCACCGTGCGCTGCGCTGCCGCGCCGGGCCGGTTGCGCAATTGCTCAACCTCCTGAGGACTTATACCAACCAATGCGCGCTCGGAAAGCACAATCAGAAAGTATAAAACCAAACCAATGATGAATGCCAGCATATTGAGGGCAAAGATAAAAGCAGAATTTACAGGATGGCAGGATTTTCAGAATATATACGTGTGAAAAATCCAATTATCGTGTAAATAAAAAGAAAGGGTAGCGCTGTGTGGCGCCACCCTTCGTGTGTAAGTATTCTTTGTCGACAGTATTATTCGCCTTAGAACGGGAGATCATCTCCGCCTTCGGCAGCTGGCGGCGGCGTGTCGGCGCCGACGCTGACTGGAGTGCGTCCGTTAGATTCCGCACTGGGGAAACGGCTGTCGGCCGGCATCTGGCCGCTGCCTTCACGACGCTCCAAAGAGCGCAGGGTGGAAGCGACAATGTCAGTTACGTTGCGTTCCACGCCGTCGGTACCCGTATATTTACGATAGGAAATTTTTCCTTCAACAAAAACCATCGAGCCTTTTTTGAGGGTTTTTTCGGCTCTGTCGGCCAATTCACGCCAAACGACAACATTGTGCCACTCGGTGAGCGTTTGCCAGTTTCCGTCTTTGTCTTTGTAATTTTCGTTGGTAGCCAGGGAGAAACGTCCAACCATGGTGCCGTTCTCGAGGTGACGTACTTCAGGGTCGCCACCCAAGTTTCCGATTAAGGTTACTTTGTTGATCATGATGTGAGAAAAGGTTAAAAATGTTAGAAGATAGCTGAAATTGAAATGCCACCGCAATGAACAAACTTGGTGACACCTCTAAAAGAGCGACAAAGATACGTATTCTTCCAAATATTTGTCAAGTATTTTCGGGAAACTAAAATTTTTTTTCAAATCTGCACGCTTGCTGCTGCGCAATTCCGGCAAACTATCCAGGGCCGCTCCCAAGGCTTCATCGCCCTGTATTTCACAAAAAACCGCGCGGATATACTGGTGGGTCAGGGTTTGTTTTTGCACGCCGGAACAGTGTAATATTTCCGCCCGACCCTGAATTTTATGCTTTTTAAGCCATTTTTCTAATGAAATTTGCGCTTCTGCGCGGTTTTCGGGCAGTGCTTCGCTTTCGTTTTGCGGAAATTCAAACAAGTCCTGCCAGATGTCGGCCGCGCTCCGGCGCTGTACCCAGCAGTTGCCTTCCACATTGAACACGAAGTAGCAAAAATGCCGCGTGCGTTTGAGCAACTTTTTTTCCTTGCGCGGCAGCTCGCCCACACGCGCCTGCGCCAGCGCGACGCAATGTGCTGCCAGCGGGCAGCTTCCGCAGTTCGGATTTTTGGGCACACATTGCAAGGCGCCGAAATCCATGATGGCCTGATTATAAGCGGCCGGCGGGGCATCGGCGAGCAGGTCCTGCGCCAATTTGCCGTATTTTTTTCTCGCCTCCGGCAAATCTATCGCCGTTTCGATGCCGAAATAACGGGACAAAATGCGGTACACATTGCCGTCGAGCACGGCGTGGGGCTGGTCGTACGCAAACGACGCAATGGCCGCAGCGGTGTAGTCGCCCACGCCTTTCAGCGCCCGCAGGCCCTCAAAAGTATCCGGGAAAACGCCACTCAGCGTATACGCCACCTGTTTGGCGCTTTGGTGCAGGTTGCGGGCGCGGGAATAATAGCCCAAGCCTTCCCAGCACTTGAACACCGTTTCTTCCGGCGCATCGGCGAGGGACTTCACATCGGGGAATTGTTCTACGAATTTCAGGTAGTACGGCAACCCCTGCTCTACACGGGTTTGTTGCAGAATAATTTCTGAAAGCCAGATTTTGTAGGGGTCGCGCTCGCCTTTCCAGGGCATGGGCCGGTGTACGGCAGCGCCCCATTGCAGCAGTGCCGACCGGAAATGTGTGTTGGCGGCGCTCATGGATGCAGGGGTTTGAGGCGGGCCACCATAATGCCCGTTTGGCCGGGCTGACTTGTTACGTACTGCGCCAGCGGCTGCGGCGACACGATGACCCGTTTTTGGAGCGAAGAGGCGTGCAGCAGGTATACACGGCCGTTTTTGCGGAGCGCAAAACCTTCGTGCGCCACATCTAAGCCGGGTTTGATGCTGGTGAGCAGCACAATGTCGCCGTCCTGAATCAGGTTTTCCATCCTTGCGATTTTATCCTGCGGAATATAGTACCACTGGTGGCGACTGATGCGCGTTTCGGCTTCCTGAATGGCTTTCAGGATGGCCGGGTGGCGCAGGGCCGGATAGCGCTGCGGGCGCAGGCTCATGTAGTTGAATTTTTTGGCGTAGCGCACACCGCCCATTTGCGCCGTGAGGTCGTCGAGCAGGCCCATTTTTTCGGCCTGTAAAATCCATCCTGTAAAATAGTGAATGCGCGAGGCGTAACCCTCAATATTGCCGCCCCAGTAGCGCAGTTTTTGCAACAGCTCCTTGTAAGCGGCGTAATCCTGATCGGCGGTGAGCGCCAGGGCCACGCTGTGCTCCACGAGGGTCCAGCAATCGAACTGGTGCAGGTTGACGACCAACTGCTCGGCTTCCCCCATTTCCAGCGTGCCGGAAACATAGGGCTGCCCCAAAAAGGTCTGGGCAATTTGCAGGCTCCGCAGCGACACCTCGGCCTGCGAGCGCACCGCCTGCTGGCATTGCACGGCGATCAGGGAATCGGGGTTGGCGGAGAGCAGCAGGGGGAATAAAAGGGGGGCGAGGAAGTGCGGAATGCGGAATGTGGAATGCGGAATGCGGAGTCTCCCTCCTTGCCAGGGAGGGCCAGGGTGGGTTGTGGAATGCGGAATGCGGAATGTGGTGTGCGGAATAAGGGGTTTCAGGCCTTGCAAGGTGCGTGGCAGTTGGAGAATGGGAATAAACAGGGTGGTTTTGTGCATGATGGAGTAGTTGTCGGGTCGCCCGCGTTGCGTTGCGCGATGGGGTGCGCGGGACAAAGGTAGGAAAGCGCTAATTTATATTCATCATGCCTACCATATCGGGAAATCTGTCGTGCCCAAACTTATCCTTCCAACACCTCAACATGAAGCCCTTTGCCAATTTCTTTTCTAAGCGTGGTGTTTAATCGTTCCCGAAGGGCCGCTACCTCACTTACTAGCCTTTCTTCCTCGACTTCAATCAGATCAGGCAGTTCATTCCCTGCGCCGACTTTACGCTGTTCTTTTTCCAAAAAGCGATAAACCCTTGATCTGAATTCAAAAATATCATCTCTCACCCCTTGGGATATAAGCAAGCCATGTCCTTGCAAGAACCAAACTTCTTCAATTTTTTGCAAATATTCCTTGGCTTGCGCTACGCGCAAATGGTTGGTCTTGTGCTGGTTGTCGCCTCTTTTTACGAACACGGTTTTGCTATGCTCCTTTTCCGACATAAAGGCAAGTAAACCCCATACAGCTTTGCAGGCGGCTACCCTGGCTGTTTCTACCTGTTGCCCGGACCAGATATGCTGCTCAATGCTTTTTTGCTTTTTCCAAACTTTCAAAGCCCACCAATACCCGAATATTGCAAGGAGCAGCGTAAGTGTCGGCCCGACAAACTCCATCCAGTAAGGTTTGCTGTCCTTAACCGGATGCCATAACCAGTCAATCATTTCATCTTAATTTTTTACCTCCTGATTGCTGAGCACAATTCTTTCTGCGCCAATTTCACGCAGTAGCATGTGATAATATCCGGAAGCGGTCTCAAAAATATTTTTCACCAGTTCGGCACAATCCGAAGTGGCTTTCAGGGGCAATATCGCTGGCGAAGGTACTTCATTGTGCAGGATTTTGTTTCGGATTTTAATCAAATTCTCTACTCCACAGCCGCCGATGGCAGTTTTGCCGCTTTTACTAAAGGCAACATTAACAAAGTCTTGATGGTCAAGTCTGACAACCTTATTTTTCCGTTTTTCCGGTGGTGCTTCGGCATTTTTTTGATCTGCGTCTGCTTGTTTTTGGGCCAATGCAGCCCGAATATCAGCTTCGCACTTGTCAAAAACCGCCTTTTCAAATTTGTAGATTGTTTCAAAAAAAAGCACCCTTCTGCGCTCAAAATCCTCCAGAGCAGCCTTTAAATCTGCATGGTCAAGCTGCACATCTGGTGTTTGAAAATGCTCCAGTAAAGGAGTCAGGCGCCGGTCTTTTTGCAGACGCCGAACCTCTCCATACCGGCGAATGCTCAGGGTGTCATTTAGTACGACATTGCCAATTTTTTTGTGAAACGGAATCTCGCTGGTCAGTACGGCATCTATTTGCGCCAGCGAAAGCGCTTCAAATCCAACTTTCCAATCTTTCATGCGGGCGGCCCTGTCTTTGCACATCAACCACAAAACCCGGTCAAGCGCTTGGGTGTAGCGCAATACCTGCTCTCGATCAAGGATGAATTTTTTCTCGCGCTGTTTGTCTTTCAGGTTTTGTTCGGTAGCTTCTTTTACATTAATATCTTTCGCTTTTGTGATCTGTTTTTTCAGAAGCGCTTCATTTTTTTCATAGTTTTTCAAGAACTCGGCTTGTGATATCGGTTTTCCACGAGTTCCGGTTTCGCCAAATGGTAAGAAATAACGATCTGCTTTGTACATAGGCTGGGTATCGTCATTGCCGATGTAGAGACGAATGGCCTCAATAATATTAATGGTTTTATCCTCATGCAAATCTGCGGCATACCCTTGCTGGCGTAGCATTGCTTCAATAGCTGCATTGAATAAGCCACGAGGCAATAACACTGCCTGATTGGCATACGAACGTTGTATGGCCGCTTTCTCCTGAATCTTTAAAAAGGCTCCATATCGTATTTTAATATCATCTGCCCCAATGCCGGTTTTTTTAGGCTTTCGCGGATCAGGTTTATTGCCAAAATCAGGTTCGATCTCTACAACTGCTTTGCGGAGATAATTCCAGCGTGCAATGAGGTAAGCTTCGTAAAAATCAAAAATTCCACTGCACGTTTCAATGTTGACATCCGCTAAAAAGGGATGGATGTTTTTATTATTTGCGCCAACTTTGGGCAGCAAACCCAATTCAAGCAGATATTGCTTCACGCCTTCCCGATTACTGCCAAAATACGCCAGTAAATACTCCAGGATTACGAATTGATCATTATTGGCTTTGTGATCCTCCGGGGCATAAGGTTTGAAAAAAATCAGATCGCGGGCCAAAAAAACAGCCATGTGGCCGGATTTGGGCGCATATTTCAACTCGCGTTCTTTGTAAGCAGGGCGTTTCCAGAAATTCCTGACTTCCAGTTTCGTTCCAATGTCTTTGAGGCGTTCTTTAGTCTCCTGCAACTTGGCTTTCAATTTTTCAAGCGCAAGAAATTTATAATCAGGCGCAGCATATCCCAATAAATATTCCCGAAAGCTATCCGGCAGATAACGCAACTGCAACTGAACAGTGTTACAGCCTTCAGGCAGCTGTGCTATGGTGCGATTGTAGTGTTTCCTGACCCATTCGTCGGCTGCTGCTGTGCGTGCTGCGCGCATTTCAGCATCTTTGTCAACACCGGGCTTTTGGCCTCGCTTTGCTCTTAGGTGTGTACGAAAACGCCTGAGCTGCGGATTGCTTTCTATTGGCTTTATTTTGTCCGGGGTTTTCAGGTCTTTACAAAATTGCCGGAACAAGTCAATATATGCTTTGATAAAAGCCTCGCTTGCTGCCGCGCCAAACAAACGCTGATGCAAAAACAGTGCGGCCAGCTCATACGTGCTTAAAACCGCATCAGGCTCAGGATTGTCGTTGGAAAGTTTAAACCGCTCTTTTTCGGCGTTGGGTTGAATAAGGTTAAGTTCAGGATAACCCTCCTGCTCACCATCTTCCAGAAAGCGAATGCCGATGCTGTTGCTTTCCATAAGGTAGGTTGTGGTAAATTGCTCCACTTCCGGCCTCATTTTCAATTTGCCCATAGACTTCTGTAGCCAGGACTCCGGAAGTGAAGACTTTTCCAGCAAACGCGATTGCGCAGCTGGATCCTCTACCTCCGACAAACGCCGTTTCAGGTCTGTCAGGTCTACTTTACCCCAGCGGGCAAAAGTGCGCAGTGGGTGCAGTAATACCCGCTCCCGTGCGACCCCGTTCATATTTTTCTCATAACGGGCTGTAACCAACTTACCAAGGTGGATATGGAAGCGCAGGGACGGAAAAATTTCCTGATCGTCGAAATAACGCAACGCAAACCAGGGGAAACGATCACTGTGGCGAATCATCAGGGTTGGCTGCTGATCATCGGACCAGATACTCTCGGAATCCGGCTTGGGGGTGCGATCAAAGGACTGGCGTGCAGTTTCGTCGAGGGCTTGATACAATTCTCCCGGACAGCGATCTAACTCATTGAACATATCCAGCAAAATGTCGCTGCTTTCCAGTTTGTCCTGTGGCAAGCGGCAGGCGACACCCCGATAAGCATCGAGTAAAGCGCGACGTCCCAAATCGGCATTGGTGGCA
The DNA here is from genome assembly GCA_017303875.1 of Chitinophagales bacterium. Classification (GTDB taxonomy): domain Bacteria; phylum Bacteroidota; class Bacteroidia; order Chitinophagales; family Saprospiraceae; genus M3007. Next base: position 119,016 of record JAFLBP010000021.1, read on the forward strand.
AAGCCATTCAGGCGCGCCAAAAAGAGCGAAATTTCCTTGCGTTGCAGAAAAAAGCAAGTAAAAAAGACCAGCGCGCGCTCATTGTACGGCTCGCTACCCGCATCATTAGGTGTATCGTCCGGGTGAGCGGCATTCCGTTTAAGGGCTTTAATATGGTCATCAGTGTAATATCCGTAGCGGGGTTTCAGGGCGTCTACCGCTGCCGCATAAAGCGCCGGAAGCGGAAAGGGTTTCCCGGACTTAAGTGTCCAATTGCGCTCCGCATGCCTTTCTATTAGGTAGTGGCTATACGCATTGCGTAGATCGCGCAATAACACAAGCGCACTTTCAAGCGTAAAGGCCACATCATCAGGTATCAATTCGCGTTTTTGGCCATTTACATCACTAAGTAATTGGAGAAATGGAAAATGAAAGGTCAGGGCTTTGAGCAAACGACCGCTTTCGTCGGGTTTGTCTCGGTCACGCAATAAACGGAACACTTGCATATTACTCAATTGCTCCTCCTTGTCTACGGTTTCCAAATTGAAGCGGCGGGCAATATCATTCAGAATCAGAAATGCATTATGACGGCCATGATTGATATAGTGCCCAAAATAAAAGGGGTGTTCCTCTTTATTAAAAGTGTAACGCGGAACAGCCGGCCCGGAAGCCTGTGGGGTAATGCTCATCGGTTGTAAGATTTGAGGGTAAAAGATAACAGTGTTCAGAACAGACGGAATTGCAAATATATAGCACCCAAAGGGTATTTTCCAAATAAGCATAGTTGATTCAGCAATTTTCTGCCAGCCTTGTAACAATGCTATTACAAATGGAGTAATGCAACAACCCTCTGGAGGAGCATTGTTACAAGATTTTTGTGTACCCATCCGAAAATGGGCACACAAAATCAGGCATTTACACTTGAGGATTTTTAGCTGTCGCAGTCACCGCTTATCCAAACGGCCTTTGCGACGATTTCGACAAATACCAGGAGTGGCTGAATCACTAGTCGCAGTCACCGCTTATCCAAACGGCCTTTGCGACTACCGGCATAACTACGATCTGGCGCCAGACTTCATAGTCGCAGTCACCGCTTATCCAAACGGCCTTTGCGACAGGGGTATTCATTCCCGCTTCAGGAGCTGATCCGGCTGTCGCAGTCACCGCTTATCCAAACGGCCTTTGCGACTATATTATAAAGGTCTTGCGACGTGCTTATTTGTGTCGCAGTCACCGCTTATCCAAACGGCCTTTGCGACAGGGAGTTATTCATAATGTGTACAAAGAAGTCCTGTGTCGCAGTCACCGCTTATCCAAACGGCCTTTGCGACTAAGAAGTAAACGTGCTAGGCAAAGT
>JAFLBP010000022.1:0-27476 GCA_017303875.1 Chitinophagales bacterium
AATAACACTCAACCTTTTGAAAGCACAAAGTGAAAAAATCAGTGTTAACCGAAAACGCAATAAATGCGCCCTATCAGATCAATATCGTGAGAAAACTCTCGGAATTTGATGCGTTTGCCCTGGGGGGAGGGGAGACTGGAAAAAGATAGAGGACTTACCACCTGATCTGATCAGTCAATTAGATCCGAATATTGAACGCTTCATATCACCCGATCCTGACTTAAAAGACATGTGCGAAAAAGCCATGCAAGAGTTATCTAAAGATGATCAGGAGATACTCAATTTATACTATGGTGAAAACCTCAGCCACAAAGAAATTGCAGAGCGATATGGTATCAACGAAGAAGCCTCCAGAAATCGGCTCAGCCGCGCCCGAAAGCGCCTGCGCGATAATCTTGAAAACTTATTAGACAATTAAACAATGAAACAGAACTATTACGATAAAATAGAAGCCTATCTGGAAGGAGACCTCTCCGATGTAGAACAAAAGGCTATGGAAGAAGCCATCCGCCAAGATCCTGCTTTGGCGCGGGAAGTTCGTGTATGGGAACTGGAACGCGAGGCCCTGTTGCAATTACGCCTTAAAAAAGTGCGCGAGCAATTTGCCGAGCGAAGCAAGCACCTGTTTGAAGAACCAGCGCCCGAGCCGAAGGTCGTTTGGTATCGAAGGCCGTGGGTGCGGTGGGTAGCAGCAGCGGTGTTGGTGGGGTTGGTGGGGTGGTTTTGGCCAGCGAAGCCCTCTTCCCCTACTCAGCAATCTGACGAAAAACCACCAATAGCAGATGGAATTAATGATACTAATAATCCAAATAACTCGACAATAACGGCACCTGTCCCAACCAAACCTTCACTCAAACCTAAACAAAACCAACCTAAACAACTGCTGACAGGATTAAGTGTAATACCAGGGCAATCTACTATGGGAGGAACAGATGATACGGATACGGATCCGGACTCACTGCTATTGAAAGCAGAGATGTTATTTAGAGATAATGGCGCTATGGATGCCTGTATAAAGTTAATTGAACAATGGGAAAAAGAAAGGGCGACTAACCTGCCTGCCGGACAAATAGTATATTTAAAGCATATGGTATTAAAGACCTTAGTATGGGACAAATTGGGCCAACAGGAAAAGGCCGTACAGTTTTTGCAATCCTATGCAAACGATCAGAAACCGAGAAATGGAGCGGAACTGATATGGCGCGACCTGCCTAAGTTATTGCAAATGTTGCTCACAAGGCCATTAAACAAAGAGGCTTGTCTTGAAAAAGTGCTTAAAATCATTGATGATCAGGACGGCAGTCAATATATGAATTATATCGGGCCATTCCTAAACAATCTCAAAGAGTGGATTGAGCAACAGTAACAAATAACATTTTTCAATACAATACATTAATTTGCCAACCTGCATCGTGCGGGGCTTGACAACTTTTCATTTTTCAAAATCAACCGTCATGCGTTTTACATTTATTTTTCTTTTAGGGTGCCTGACAACTGCACTTCAGGCTCAACAACAATCGGAAGCCTACCGTCTGGTACGCCGCGCCGACAGTCTGAATGCACGTGCTTTTTGTGCAGAGGCCCTTGAATTGGCGCAACAAGCCATCAATTTGCTCAACAAAGAAGGAATTCAGGATACCACTACCTATGCCAATGCATTGGCCATTGAAGCCTGGACCATGTACCAGTTGAGCAACGATGATGCTACCGACCGTTTGGCCCTTCAAAAGGGGACGCAGGCATTCTATTTACGCAAAAAAGCACGAAGAACGGAGGATCACCCTGATGTAGCAGATTCATACTATTTTTTAGGAACAGTCCGCGGCAACTTATTAGGGGATCCAAATGCCATTAATTTCATTCAAAGCGGTCTTGCAATTTATAAAAAATTTAGGAAACCCTATGAATGGGACGTTGTAAGGGGTGAACGCTTTATGGCATTTCAATATACTTGGGGCGAAAACAAAAATCCTGAAAAGGCGATCAATTATATCAAAAATTCACTTAATTTGATACTAAAAAATCCACAACGGGAAGCTTGGCAGGTAGGTAGAATTATGCAAGGAATGGGAGATGTGTATAGTAGTATAAAGTATGATACTTCGTTGGTTTATTATCCCAAAGCACTTGAACAATACCGCTTGGCCGGTTTTAACAACCGACATCAATGGGTAATTCAGGCTTCTGGCGCACTTAAAAAAACACAGAAGAAACAGCACGCAGATCGTCATTTGATACTGGCAAACGATTTGATTGATGCTGGGAAACTTCAGGCGGCTAAAGCATCCGTGGATACTATGCTAAATTATTTTCGTAATTACCCTGAGCCTGAACACAAGGCTTACGCTTATTCGGTAAAGGGCCACTGGCATTTAAGAAATTATGATCTCTTGAAAGCCAGACAGTACCTTGATACAGCAATTATATTGAGTGCGCCTTTAATGCGATATGAATTAATGAAAGCCTATCAGGCTATTGATACAGCTATCCAGCTTTCAAGTCAACCACTATTTAATCAGGGCGATTCTTATTATTTACTTAGCTATTATGCTTTACAAAGTACAATAATGAGCCTTTTAGGCGATGCACAGTTATCCAAAATTTATGCACAGGCATCAGTTTCACATTATAATAAAATAGATTCTTTTATTGACAAGCATCAAAAGCCGGAAGCGATGATCCGACAAGCTGCCCTTATGAAAATGTTGAATATGAAGCCCATCGATATTACGACACTACTTCATAAAGGATTATTGCTGACTGATGATATTGGGAGGGATAGTTATTACATAAATCCTGCATATACAAAAAGAGAGATGCAATATAATATTTACACATTACTTGCACAAGTGTATGAAAATACACAACAGGACTCTGCTATTTATTACTATTTTAAAGCATTAGACATATCAAAAACACTCTACACTCCTGTCGACCTAAACATGCCCTCTGGAAACACCTATGTAATGATCGCAAGCTTTTACAATCGCTATCGAGATTTTGAAAAAGCAATAGAATACCAGCGAAAGGCTTTGCAATGTTTTGAACGATCCGAAGGTGGCGACACCAATGTACAAACTGCGGCGACACTCAATGCGCTTGCTACCGGACTGGAAGTATATTATACGAAACAGGGTAAAGCCTATAATGCTAGTAAAAAGACCTTTATACCTGAATATGACAGTATTTCAATACTACTAAACAGGGTTTTAAAAGGTATGCAGCAATCTGTAAAAAGCAAGACTGAAACTACCTTTCATAAAATAGCATTGCAATTGGCTAATATGAATCTTAGCCAACATTACTTTTTCAGATACCAGTTCAGCGGGGATAAAAGTTATTTAGAAACGGCTCGCCGTTACTGCGATGCAGCCATGCAGGTATTCAAAGGGGATGCAGTTTTCCAAAACCTTGCGCGGGTGGATGAGCTTGATTTACGCCCGGCTTATGCTCAAGCAGCCACCTTGTATGCACAGTTTTACAAAGTATTTGGGCTTCGGGCAGATGCCGAAAAAGCCTTTCAATATGCCGAGTTATCTAAAGCGGCCCAATTGCGTGTTGGCTTACAGGATCGCAGCGGCAAATATGAGTTTATTCCAGACTCCGTACTGGATAAAGAGTATGAATTGCGGGCTAAAATTAGTGGATACAGTCAACTAGGTAATACAGACTCTGTATTGGTATATTCACTTCAATTAGAAACATTGGTGAAGTATATGGAGGAAAAATACAAAGGCTACTATGAAATCAAATACGATAACAGTATACCAAACATACAAGAGGTTCAAAAAACGCTACTTGATAAGGATCAAACTTTGATCGAATATGTATCAAGTGGGGATACGTGGTACGCCTTTGTAATTCGTCCGGACACCTTTTTACTCATAGACCTGGGCAGTCAACCTGATGTCAACGACCGAGCGAACCAACTCTATAAGGCCATGCGTCTCACTTGTGAAAAAGATGCCAAGTCGCTACAAAGACTGGGGGTGGCTAAACCACCCTTTGTAGAATTATCAGCTGATTACAATGAAGCTGCTTATGAATTATATCTACGATTTTTTAAACCCCTTGAATCCTGGTTGGATACCGGTTCTCGCGTCATCATCGTGCCGGTTGGGGCCTTGTGTAAAGTGCCTTTTGCCTTGCTGCAAAGCAAAATGGCCGAGAAGAAAGATATTATGTCTTCAAAAGCCGATTATTTGGTTAAAAAGTACGCCTTTTCGTATGATTATTCGGCAAAATTATTGAAATTAGTCAAAACAATGCCTGGAAAGAAAAATCCTCAACTTTTACCCTTTGCCTCATTTGGGCCGGACTATCAAGCCCCTTGGGAGCCGCTCCCTGAGTCAAAGGCAAGTGCAGAAAAGATAGCCTCCATATACAAGGTTAAAGCAATTATCGGAGAGGAGGCTACGGCAGCCTTGTTTCTCCATATGGTTGAACATTTACGTGTATTCTTGTTTTCTGGTCATGCGGATGCCCACCTTACTGAAGGTGATTCCTGTCAATTAGTATTCTCAAAACCTAAGAAGTCATACACCATTCAGCAATTAAAAGGCGAATTGAATAAATATAATATTTCGTCGGGAGGTACTTTAACCAAAAGCGACTTATTGCGCACTTCGGTTTTTGTGCGCGATCTGTATAACCTGCGCATGGACTGCGAATTAGCAGTATTGAGTGCCTGCCTGAGTGCGCAAGGGCAGGATGATGGTTTGGAAGGCATTGTCAGCCTTAGTCGGGCTTTTACCTTTGCCGGAACGCGCTGTGTGGTATCCACGCTGTGGGAAGCCCTTGATAAGCAGTCAAATAGCCTGATAGAATACTTTTTTGAAAACCTGAATAAAGGAATGACAAAAGACCGTGCCCTTCGAAAGGCTCAACTACGTGTATTAGGTGAAGGCTTAGGTCTGCCTTGTTCCTGGGGGAGTTTTATTGTGGTGGGCGATACCAAATCCATTCAGGTGAAGTAGGTACTTCAACTTAATTCCCTCTGCCAGGTACAAAGCAGCGCTTGGCAGAGGGATTTTTTTATTTTTTTTCAAATTCCCCTGATACCTTTTGACACTTTCGACACTATATAATTACAACACACAAATTTAAATTTTCACACCATGTACAAATTCTTTTCAACCCTGGCCATTTTAATGGCTACAGTCACCCTTTTCTCCAACACATCACTTGGCCAAAACAGTTTTGGTTTTGGGGGTCAATCGTCCAATTCAATTAATGGCTGGTGGAAGATCAAGGCAGATATCCCCGTTTATCTTTTTGGAACTAAAGTCTCTGATGCCCCACTATGGGGATATATAGGATTTGAAAACAATGGAACAGGTGAAACCTGGGAGTACCAAATAGATGGAACCTCCTGCCGACCAAGAGACTTTATTCGATTCACCTGGAAAAACAATGGAAATGCTGCCACTTTGAGCCAGAATAATGGCTATACCGTTCAATTAAAAATCACCTGGGTAGATCAAAATACTTTCCAGGCAAGTGATCCATCAGGTACATTTATCAGAACTTATATGAGGGCTATTGATGGATGGGACGCAAAATGTAACTGGTTTAGTGCAACATGCAGTCAATCTGGTTGCCCGCTTCCTACCAATCCTTGCGGCACACCACCCCCGCCGCCCGATAAAACTTGCGGACAATGTGTCAGTAAGCAGTGCCACGATTGCAGTGCCTGCTCCGGAACAGGGCGTGTGTGGAACGCTCAGGACGGAAAATGGTACACTTGTAACGCCCATGGATGTGGCGTATTAGCGCCCAAAGGAAAAATATGCAACTAATAGCAAAGTAAACCCGAACGCTTCAGGTTTACTCTAAACTACAACGCACACCATCTAAACTTTCACACCATGTATAAATTCTTTTCAATCCTGGCCATTTTCACGGCTACAGTCACCATTTTCTCCAACACATCATTTGCCCAGAACAGTTTTGGCATTGGCAGTTTCAATAATTATGGTATTGATATTGTCGGCAAATGGTGTTTTAGCGGCAGTGTACAATCTGCTGCAACTGATGGTTGCATGACCTTCAACTCAAACAATACCGGAAGCCAGACTTTCTGTGTCACCAGTAGTAATGTCGGAAAATCTTGCACCTCTTCATTACAGTATTTTTCATGGAATCTATCCAATGGGCAGCTGACACTTACTTTCGATGCCCAAAACATACTTACTTACAGTATAAGCAACAAAGACAACTTTATTACCATGTTGAGAGGCAATGAAATACGTAATCTCGTTAAAGGCGACTGTCAAGCTACCTTTCATGTTTGTGGCAATTGTGGCGGTACAGGAAAAATATGTATCCCAACACCAACTTGGGGGTGTTTGTATCATACATGTAGTAACTGTCTAGGTTCGGGGAAACTGATTGTACACAATTGCCATTAAGTACCTGTCTCCTCCCGCGCTAAGATGTTCATAATTATTGCTTTTCTGATGCTTCCTTTTTCTTTGATCAGGAAGAGGAACACAGAATATTTAACACACACCATCTAAATTTTCAAATTCATGTACAAGTTTTTTTCCCTTATGGCCATTTGCATGGCCACAGTCCTTCCCATGTTCGGACAGTACAGCAGCTCCGGTTTTTATGGCAATTGGGTGTGTCAAACAATGGAAATGAATGAAGTTGTCACGCTGTATGTCAAATACAATGCCGACCAAACTTTCACATTTTCCACCAACAGCGGCTTTTCAGCAAGTGGTACCTGGCGTTATGCAGCGCCATATATCTACGAAACGGTTAATGGCCAAACAAAAGAAATGTACGCTTCTATTCAATGGAACTCGCCCACCTTCTAAACATAGAACAATCATGCAAAAAGCAAGCTTATTATTATTCGCAACATGGCTGACGCTCGCCCTCCTGGCATGTACATCACCCAAACGGTTTATAGAACAGGGTCTTAAAGACCTGAAAAATCATCATTACGGAGAAGCCGTCAATCAGTTTTCTGAAGCCCTGAAAATAGAAAGTCGTAATACGGAAGCCCTGATGGGACGCGGGAAAGCCTGGTATTTTATGGATAATGACAGCGCTAAAAGCGATGATAAAGCCTACCTCGACTTCCAGCGGGTTACCTTTATCGCACCTGAAAATGCGGTGGCTTTTGCCTGGGCCGCTAATGCCAAGCGAAAACTGAAACAGAACACTTCTATGAATGATCTGATTGAAAAGGCACTGAAAATTGACCCTAACTGCGCAATCGCACACTGCATACAAGCAAGGATTTTTTTGGATGAACAAAAACAGAATGAAGCCTTGAACGCAATCCATCGCGCTATCCAGCTCGATTCAACCGATGCTTATATTTGGCACTGTAAAGGCTTGGTACACAATGAAAAAGAGGAGTATGATAAAGCCATAGATGCTTTCAACAAGGCGATTACCTTAGACCCGTATTTTGCAAAAAGTTATGAAAATAAAGGCGTTGCAAAAATAAACCAGAAAAAGTACTTCGATGCCATCGAAGATTACACCCGCGCCATTGATCTGGATCCGCTGAATAGTGCCTATACTTATGCAAGACGTGGAAGGGCGAAAGCTGAATTGAAACGATATGAAGATGCGATTGCAGACTATAATAAATCCATTTCAATGGATTCAAGCAATGCATGGGCTTATTTCAATCGGGCATATGCCAAAGGTGAACTTAAACAGCATCAGGCCGCTATCGAAGACTATGATCGCGTGATTGCATTGGATCCAAAAGATGACATGGCTTACAAAAATCGGGCCTATGAATATAAGCAATTTGGCAAAAGAGCACAAATCCAATCTGTAGGGGTTGGATCGCCACAGATATATTCTCAAACTACTAATAATTTCTCTTCAAACTGTATGAATTGCAGAGGAACATGCAAATCTCACTGTACAAAATGCTCTGGTGCAGGAAGAACGCTTGAATATGGGTGGGAAACCAGGTATCTTACTGAATATGACCCTATATCCGGGCAAACTCAAACAAAAGAAGTCAGAGAATATCTGCCTTCGAATGCAACGTGTAACAGATGTAATGGCACCGGAAGAGATTCATATGTTTCATGTCTAGCATGTCGCTGTGGTAACTAAACGCATCACTTTTTATCAACAAATAATATCATGCAACAAAGAATCTTACTCTTTTCAACTTTCCTGTCGCTTTTTATCACCTTTGGTATAAATGCACAGACAAACAATCAGACATTTTCATCATTGCCCTCCATCTGGCGTATTCCTTACACCACAGCACTCCTGCAATTCAATGTGGTATTTGAGTTTTGTGCAGATGGGCGCGTAACGGTGATACAGACCGGCCCGGGTACCTTACCCAGTTGTAAGGTATGCAATTGGTGGCGTTTCGGAAATGAACTGCTCATCAAAAGTCTGTTGAGTGAAATGACCGCAACCATCAACGAATCCAATCCCGCGCAGCCCTTTCTGCAAAACATACAATTAACGCTTAATAACGACATTCTGTTCTTTTATCCGGCCAATACACAACCCAATGCTTTTTTGTATCCGGTATCGCTGACGCAATTGGCAGCTTATAAGCAAATCGGTGGGTGCCCGGTAGTACCCCAGTGTCCTTTAGTGAATTGGAATACAGTAGGGACAAATGAACCCATTACACCAACTTTACTTTTAGTGCCTAACCCGGCACAAAATCAAGTAGAAATTCAACTTGATGATAATTTCCCACCACCGCTTCGTATATGCCTGACGGATGTAAGCGGGCGAGTGTTACTTCAGACATCTCCTAACACAAACATAATTGATATTTCTGGATTAGATGCAGGCTTGTATTTTATTCGCGTTTTTTGGGAGGAAGGTATTGCTACAAAAAAATTAATTAAATTAAGAGAGTGATCATTGAAAAAATGTAATCAGTATTAAATTGCAATAGTTTTTATCTTAATTTCAAATCGTAACCTGCCGGTAAATATTCATTTGAGCCCCTCCGTTTCTTTTCTGGCCTGCACTTGTTTTAACAAAGACAGCCGGTACCAAAAATGGAAGCGCTGGGGCTGATTGTGAAGTAGTTAACTAAAACGAGCGCCACCCCGCAAGCAGGATGACGCTCTTCAATAATCCATTCCTCATTTACTTCCAGCCGCCACCCAAAGCCCTGTAAATATTGACTTTGGCGTCCAACTGGTGCATTTTAATTTCCACAATATCCACACGCGCCTCGAGGGCCTCGCGCTGGGTGAACAACACCTCGGCATAATCTGCGCGGGCGGCATTGAACAACGTGTTGGCGATCTGAGTAGACTGTGTCAGAATGTCCACTTCCCGGCTTTTGATGGCATAACTTTGGTTAAAGTTATCCATTTTGGCAAGTTGGTTCAACACATCGGTGTAGGCGTTCAGGATGGTCTGCTCGTAGCGGTATACGGCCTGTACCTGCTGCGCCGAAGCATTCTTGAAATTCGCCTGAATGGCATTTTTATTCACCAACGGCGCCATCAGATCGCCCGCCAGGTTGAATAAAATGGACTTGGGATTGAGCAAAAAAACCGGGTTAAAAGACTGAAAACCCAAATCGGCGCGAATATCCAGCGAAGGCAAAAAATCTGCCCGCGCAACTTTTACATCGAGTTTAGAGGCTTCCAGTTCCAGCTCCGCCTGCCGGATGTCGGGCCGGTTCAGCAGCAACTGCGCCGGCAAGCCGGAGGGAAATGCATCCGCCTTCAAATCGAGGTAGCGATCTGAATTTCTGATGATGGGTTTCGGCATGCGCCCGGTCAGGAAATTGATGCGGTTCTCCGCTTCGGTGATGCGCTGGCGCACAGCAAACTGAAGGTTCTGTGTATTGAGCAATTGCGCTTCAAAGCGGTTTACCGCCAGCTGTGTGAGCTTGGCTGCTTCTTTTTGCTGCCGCACCACCTTTAGTGCATTCGACTGAATATCAATGTTTTGATCAATGATTTTCAGTAAATTATCCATCGCCATCAACTCGTAATACGACTCGGCAATTTCGGCAATCAGGTTGGTGCTCAGGAAGTTTTTCCCTTCCTGGCTGGCTAAGTAGCGCAGTACTGCCGATTGCTTTGCGGTGCGCAGCTTTTTCCAGATGTCCACCTCCCAGGAAGCCCGCAGTCCGAGGGCAAAATCGGGCAGCGGCTCCGGGAAAGGCGTGCCGGGTTTTACCTCAATTTCCTCTTCCAGCGCGCCAAAGCGGGTGTAGCGGGCAGCTTTATCGGCGCCCATGCCAGCCCCCATTTGCACAAAAGGCAGGTATTCCCCTTTTCGGGCCTGTATTTCATTTTTCCGGATTTCAATTTCCTGCATCACGATGTTCAGCTCCTGGTTGTGCAGGAGCGCGGTATCAATCAGGGCAATGAGGTTTGGATCCTCAAAATAAGTGCGCCAGTTGAGGTCGGCAACATTGCTGCTATCCTTTTGTGCGGCGCTGTAGCCAGCCGGCAGCGACTTGTTTTCCGATTTATAAACCACTTGGGGGGCTTTGCAACTCCAGGCAAACAGGAGTAACAGCCCGCTGATGCCAAGGGCGAACGATTTATTGCTCATTGTCATTCCTTTTCCGTTTAATGCGTTTTAAAAGTGCGCTCAGTTTGTTGATGCGCTTGTTGATAGCCTCCTCCGAGTCATCGTTTTCTACAATATTCTCGGTGAGCGGGTTTTGGTCTTCATCCTGAATGAGTTTCCGGCCTTCGGCCATTTTACCAAAAACATAATACAAACCGGGCACAACAATTACCCCGAAGATGGTGCCCAGCAACATGCCGCCCAGCGACGAGGAACCAATAGTGCGGTTGCCCACAGCACCCGCGCCGGTAGCCCGAACCAAAGGAATCAGGCCTGCCACAAACGCAAAGGAGGTCATCAGAATGGGTCGGAAACGCGTTTTGGCGCCTTCGATGGCCGCTTCAAACAAGGTGGCGCCCTGCTGGTGTTTTTGCACCGCAAATTCTACAATCAGCACCGCGTTTTTACCCAATAAACCCACCAGCATGATCATCCCGATCTGGGCGTAAATGTCGTTGGTGAGGCCCATGATTTTCAGCAACAGGAAAGAGCCAAAAATGCCGGCAGGCAGCGAGAGCAGCACTGCAAACGGAATGATAAAACTTTCATATTGCGAGGCCAGCACGAGGTAAACGAAAATGAAGACGATGATGAACACGTACAAGGCCTCATTGCCCCGGTTGGCTTCGTCGTAAGACAACCCTTCCCAGGCCACATCGTAGCCGTTGGGCAGGTTTTCTTTGGCGACTTCCCGAATGGCGTTGATGGCATCTCCGGTGGTATAACCCGGCGAGGGCACGCCGCGAATGGCGGAGGAAGTGTACAGGTTAAAACGTGTAATTTCGTTGGGGCCTTGCGTTTTGCGCATGGTGGCAAACGCAGAATAAGGCACCATTTCATCGCGGTCGTTTTTGACGTACAAATCCAGAATATCGGAGGGCAAGCGCCTGTATTCCGGCCCTGCCTGGGTATATACCTTGTAAAAGGCGTTGAAACGGGTAAAACCGAGTTCGTATGTACTGCCGATGAGGATGTTCAGGTTTTCCATGGCCGCTGAAATGGAAACGCCTTTTTGCATGGCCTTTTCATTGTCAATCTCAATTTCATACTGCGGGTAATTGGCCGCGTAGAACGTGAACAGACCGGACAGTTCCTTGCGTTTTTTCAGCGCCTCCATGAAATTCGTGTTGACCTTGTCAAACTCCTGATAATCAATGGTGCTGTTTTTATCCAGCATACGCAAAGAAAAGCCGTCTGAAGAGCCGTAACCCGGCACGGCGGGCGGTTGGAAGTATTCTACCACGGCGCCGAGGTCTCTGGTTTTTTCTTCCAGTTCCTCAATGATTTCCACTTCGGAATGCTCGCGATGCTCCCAGTCTTTGAGGTTAATCAGGCAGGTGCCGGCATTGGAACCGCGGCCTTCGGTCAGGATTTCATAACCGGCCAGCGAGGTAACCGACTGAATGTCTTCCACTTCTTCAGCAATTTTCTGAAGCTGGCGCGAGATTTCGTTGGTGCGTTCCAGCGTGCTGCCCGGCGGGGTCTGAATGATGGCATAAATCTGGCCCTGATCTTCATTGGGGATAAAACCGGTAGGCAGGGTTTCATTGATTTTAAAAATGCCAAAACCAAAGGCAAAAAGCATCCCGTAGGTGACCAGGCGGCGATCAACGATCAATCGGAGCAGCCAGGTGTATTTGTCGGTCACGCGCTCAAACGTGCGGTTGAACCAGCCGATAAACATCGTAATGGGCGTCCGGCGCCGGGGTTTTCCCTGATGGCTCTTCAGCAACATGGCGCACAACACGGGCGTCAGGGTGAGCGCCACCACGCCAGAAAGGATGATGGAACTGGCCATGGTGATGGAAAACTGGCGGTAAAACACCCCGACCGGCCCCGTCATAAAGGCAATGGGCACAAATACCGCCGTCATAATCAGGGTAATGGCAATAACCGCACCGCTGATTTCACCCAATACTTTTTGCACAGCATTATAGGGCGATAAATGCTCCTGCTCCATTTTGGCGTGTACCGCCTCCACGACCACAATGGCATTGTCGACCACAATACCAATGGCCAAAACCAGCGCGAAAAGTGTGATGAGGTTGATGGTCAGGCCAAACATTTGCATAAACACAAATGCACCGACCAGCGATACCGGCACCGCGATAATGGGAATCAGCGTCGAGCGCCAGTCGCCCAAAAACAGGAACACCACCAAAGCCACCAAAATAAATGCCTCAATGAGGGTGTGCATCACCTTGTCAATGGAAGCATCCACAAATTTGGAGACATCGTAGTTGATTTCGTATTCCATGCCCGGCGGAAAATCCTTGCGCAGTTCTTCCAGCTTTTCCTTGGATTTTTCGATCACCTCACTGGCATTGGTGCCAAAATTCTGTTTCAACACAATGGACGCCGACGCGTAGCCATCTTTATTGGAATAAATATCAAAAAACTCACTGCCCAACTCCACTTCCGCCACCTCTTTGAGGCGCAGCAACTCCCCTTCCGGATTGGCGCGAATGATGATGTTTTCATATTCTTCCGGCTTGTTGAAACGGCCTTTGTACGAGAGTGTAAACTCCAGCGACTGCGCCTGTTTGCCCGAAGCCTGCCCCAAGCGGCCCGGTCGGCCAATGATACTCTGCTCTTCCATGGCCTTCATCACTTCTTCGGTAGACACATTGTAGGCGCGCATACGGTCGGGTTTGAGCCAGACGCGCATGGCATACGTGCGGCTGCCCAGAATCTGGGCGCGGCCCATACCCTTGATACGCTGTAATTCGGGAATGATATGCGTGCTGGCGTAGTTGTACAGAAACTTCTCGTCGGCATTTTTGTCGGTACTGTACACATTCACATACATCAACATACTGGGCTGAATGGGCGTAATGATGATCCCCTCGCGCTGCACCAGCGGCGGCAGGTTATTCATAATGGCATCCACCCTTGTTTTGACATTGACAACGGCAGCGTTGGGGTCGGTGCCCGGCTCAAAAACAATCTGAATGGTCGCCTCACCGGCACTGGTGGCGTCGGAAGTGAGGTACAACATCCCTTGTACGCCATTGATGGCGCGTTCCAGTGGGATAAGTGTAGATTCGACCAGCACCTGCGCGCTGGCGCCCGGATAGGCGATGAAAATATTGACGCGCGGCGGCGTAATGTCCGGAAACTGCGAAATCGGCCTGGTTCCAATGGCAAGAATGCCCAGAAACACCACCGCTACGGAGATGGTTATGGCAAGAACCGGACGTTTAATGAACATACTAAACATGGTAAAAAATTTAAAGGTTCTTGCCTGATTATTCAGCTTTCAGTGTCTGCATCTCCTGGATGAAGTTGTAAAACGGCTTTTCAGTGTAGCGAATCTCGTCGCCGTTTTTCACCTTCCGGATGCCTTCCACCAATATTTTATCCGTTGCGCTGAGCCCCGATGATACGGCATAGATATGCGACATCTCCTGGGCGACGCTGATTTCACGGGCCGTAACTTTGTTGTCCGGGCCAACTACGTACACGAATTTTTTATCTAAAATTTCAAAAGTGGCGGCTTGCGGCACCAACACAGCGTCTTTCACCTGTACCGGCATCAGAATTTTACCCGTTTCGCCATGGCGCAACAGGCCTTTGGGGTTGGGGAAAGTGGCGCGAAAAGCGATGTTGCCTGTTTCGTTGTTAAAGTCGCCTTCGATGGTTTCGATGATGCCTTCCTGGCCAAACAACTCATTATTGGCCATCAGCAGTTTTACTTTGGGCGATTGTCCGGCCTGTGCGCGACTGGCATAAACGATATACTCCGATTCGGGCACATTGAAGTATACCCACAATTTGTTATTGTCGGAAAGCGTGGTCAGCAGCTCGCCCTCATCCAGCAAACTTCCCCGGCGCACATCGTTGAAGCGGCCGACGATACCGTCAAAAGGCGCTCTGATTTCTGTAAATCCGAGGTGCACTTTGGCTAATTCGTATTCCGATTTTACCTTTTGCAAATGCGCGCGTGCCAGCGCCAGTTCGTTTTTGGAAACGATATTGCTGTCGGCCAATGCTTTGGTATTCTGGTATTCAATTTCCGCAAAATTCAGTTCGGCCTGCGCTTTTTGCGCTTCGGCCTGGTATACGGAAGGCATAATTTGAAACAACAATTGGCCTTTTTTTACCAATTGGCCTTCATCTACGTAGATATTTTGCAAATATCCTTTTTCAAGGGCGCGCAATTCAATGTGCTGAATGGAGCGAATCTGGGAGACGTACTCGCGCTGCAAAGTCGTGTCTTTTACAATGGGCTTAGTTACCACAAAAGTGGTTTCCTCCTGTTTGGCCTGGTGTTCGTGTTTACAGGCGGCCAAAAAAATGACCAACAGGAGCGTGATGAATTTTACAAACTTCATCGGGATTCAAAATTTTAAATGAATGGAATATTGTCGGGAAACCGGACAAGCCACAGGATAGGACCCGGACGGAGCTGCTCCGTCGGGAAGAAATACAAGCTTGTCGTGCAGGGCTTTGCGGTGCAAAGCGCTACAGGTTTAGAGCATGTTCGGGAATTCATGATCGCGCGAAAGCGAGGAAATTTTATGCTGAACAAGGCGGATTTCACAGGCGTAGCCGGCAGCTACGACGAAGAAACCCAACGCAGTGCAGCATGAAATTTGCCGCTTGCAGCCGATTGATGGATTCCCAAACATGCTCTTAACCAAAATTGAAGGGAAAAGCCGCTAAACGGCGCGGAATCAGGAAAGGTAGCCCTGATAAGTATTGAAGAGGATAAAAATAGCCGGCGCCTGGAAAGAGTTGAGCAGGTTGCGCTGCGACTGTCGGATGGCCGCGCTGCGGCAAATCAGGCCCGGGTATGAAAAATCGGTGCTGCTCGCGGCGCCCGAAAACAAAAATGCCCAATCGGCATTCTGTGCGGAAGCGGGTTCAGGGCCGTCCGAACCATCCAGTTCCGGCGCATTTTCCGCCATTTCATCGCTCCACTCTACCTGTTCTGTGCCGTCGGGCTGTTCGAGCACCGAGGCATGGTTATGGATCCAGGCCACGGCGTTCAAGCCGAAAATGCCGGACAAAACCAGGATTAGCAGAGATTGTGTAAAATGGCGTTTCATAAACGACGCTGCGCGCCTTTGCTTTTTTTACTGCTTTTTACAACATGAGCAAGCGCAAAAGTAGGCATTTATGTACCCAAAAGCGCAAGGGGCTGGCGCTTAATCAAATGTTAACGCTGCCAGGCCATCGTTTTACACGCCAAAAATTGCGCCTACTACGGCTTCTTTCCGCTCCCGGCTGACAGGAATTTTCACCTTACCCACATGCAGGAGATTACCCTCTAAGGATTGTACCGCTTTTTTTGCCACAATATAGGATTTGTGTACCCGCAGGAATTGCGCCGCCGGCAAACGTTCTTCAATATTTTTCATGCGCTCAAACGTGACGTATTGTTTGTTCGCGCACACGAGGCGCACGTACTCGCGCAAGCCCTCCACGTACAACAATTCTTCGAGGGCAATTTTTTCCAAACGACCGTCTACTTTTACCACAATATAGGCATTTTCAGGCAAAATTTCGGCATTTTCGACGCTTTTGGGCAAAGCATCCAGGGCTTTATTTACCGCCTGCACAAAGCGTTCAAAACTATAGGGTTTGAGCAGATAATCCACCACATTCAGGTCAAATGCTTCGAGCGCGTATTCGGAATAGGCGGTGGTAAAAATGGTTACCGGACGCCGCGGCAATGCCTTGAGCAGGTTCACCCCACTGAGTACCGGCATTTGAATGTCCAGAAAAAGAATGTCAATGGGTTCGCTCGCGAGAATTTCCATGGCTTGCAGGGCCGTTTTGGCTTTGGCAACCACTTCGAGGCCGGGCAGGCGTGCGGCATAATCTTCGAGCAGGCGAAGGGCGAGAAATTCGTCGTCAACTAAGAGCAGTCGGGCAGGCATAGGAGGAGTGCGGAATGTGGAGTGCGGAGTGCGGAATTTTTAGTTAAGTTGGAGGGAAGTATGAAATATGGAGCCTTGGGCGCCATACTCAAAGGTGTAGGCATTGGGGTAGCGCAGTGCAAGCCGCCGGGCGATATTGGCTAATCCGACGCCGCCCACTTCATCTTTTTGCCGGTCATGGGTTTGAAAAGTATTGGTGGTTGAAAAATGCAGCTGGTCGCCAACGACGTGCAGCTCAATCCGGGCATAAGCATTGGGGTTGAGGTCAAAATCGCAGTGTTTGAAGCAGTTTTCTACCAATGGAATCAGGATCATGGGTTCCAGTTGTTGCGCAGCAGGTTCGCCTTTCACTTCAAAAACAATATTGGCGGGTGTTTCGCTGCGCATTTGGTAGAGGTCGATAAAGTTGCGGATTTGCTGGACTTCACCGGCGAGGCGCACCTGTTTTTCCCGGCCGTCATAGACCGCATAACGCAGCAATTCGGAGAGTTTGAGCAGCATTTGCGGCGCATCGTCCGATTTCAGGGCAACGAGGCTGTACAGGTTGTTCAGGGCATTGAATAAAAAATGCGGGTTGATTTGTGCCTTTAAAAAGTCTACCTGTGCAGCCTGTTGTTCGGCCAGCAGGGCCTGTGTTTGTCGCTCCCGCCGATAGCGGTTTTGCAAGAGTGCAAAGGAGACGCCCAATACCTGTATCAGCGCCGAAGTGGCCAGCGCCATGGCCGTAACGCGCCAGAACAGGTTCAGCGGCGCCTGCATCTGTACTTCCTGCGGAAACTGCCGGGCGAGGTACAGGTTGACCAAAATGCGCGGAATACTTACCGCTGCAAACAATATACCGGCCAGTAATACCGACAACAGCCAGGCACCGCGCTCCGCAAAGCGATTGACAATCAGGACGCTGCCGTAAAACAGCAACATGAGCAGGGCGATGTTGCCACTCGCGTGCATGAGCACCAGGTGTAAGGGATAATAAGCGCCGAACATCGTAACCCCCACGACAAACAACAGCCCCCACACCAATAAATGCATGCCGGCCCTGCGCCTGTTTTGGTTTTCCTTTTTCATACCAGACAAAAGTAATACAAGTGCTTGTAGTCTGGAGCCTCCATTCAACAAAGCGCCGGAAAACTTCAATAAACCGTCGTTTGGTTGAAAACCCGCCACCATTGGTTGAACACATTTGCCCGCTCCTGCCCGCCGCCCCTTTCTTTGTCCCATCAACCCCGACAAACACCCCATTCATCCTTCATCATTTATCATTCAACATTCAAAAAACATGCCTCCATTCCTTGAATCTTTCGGTAAAACCTACGGCGTCGGGCCAGCCTGGGTACTGGCATCGCTGATTATTTTCCTGCGTTATGCACTGCCCGCAGCGCTGGTATTTTATGTGGCCTACCGACTCAAGCGCTTAGACTGGTGGCCCTGGAAAATTCAGCAAAAATTCCCCAAAGGCTCGCAAATCCGCGCAGAAATCCTGTATTCCCTGATGAGCTCTTTCATTTTCGGCAGTATGGCCCTTGCCGTTTTTTTCCTGCGCAAAGCCGGTTATGGCGCTATGTATTTTGAGCTCGGGCAGTACGGCTGGGGTTA
The DNA here is from genome assembly GCA_017303875.1 of Chitinophagales bacterium. Taxonomy (GTDB): domain Bacteria; phylum Bacteroidota; class Bacteroidia; order Chitinophagales; family Saprospiraceae; genus M3007. The sequence continues at coordinate 18,036 of JAFLBP010000022.1, forward strand.
TTGGACATTCAGTATTCTGGCCATGATTTTTGCGCACGATACCTATTTCTATTGGGCGCACCGCCTGATGCACCACCCGCGCTTGTTCAAAACGCTGCATTTGGTACACCATCAGTCGGTCAACCCTACGCCCTTCACCGCTTTTTCCTTTCACCCCCTCGAATCATTGCTTGAATTCGGGATTGTACCGCTGATTGCGTTGTTGCTGCCTGTACACCCTTCAGCGCTCTTCCTTTTTACCCTTTGGAGCATTGTATTCAATATCCTCGGGCACAGCGGTTATGAGTTTTCGCCCAGCGGATTTACCCGCCACCGACTGTTCAAATGGATCAATACGCCGACACACCACAACTTGCATCACACAAAATCGGCCTGCAATTACGGCCTGTATTTCAACTTCTGGGACCGCCTCATGGGCACCAATGATCCGGACTACGACAAAATTTTCGAATCCATAAAAATGCGCAAACGCGCACAAACACAATCAAATCAACAAAATATGAAAACCATCATCAAAACAAGCCTCCTGCTGCTCCTGTTCAGCGCCTTTGCCGCCTGCAAAAAAGAAGCCCTCGAAGATGTCAAAGACAACCTCGCCGTCCTCAAAGCGCAGGCACAATCGGAACAGACCCTGGCTGCCATTATCGAGATTGTTCAGGAGGAAATTTCACAGTCGCCGGTACTGAATTCAGGACTCAATGGTCAACCGATCGGTCAATGCCCCACCGTAACAGTGAGCGCCAATGGCTTTCCCGCTTCCCTCAAAATTGACTTCGGCAGCGGCTGCAGCACCCGCAAAGGTTATGTCATCTCCGGCGTCATTCAGGGTACCGTTTCCGGAAAAACCGACGCTGCCGGTGCGGTCATCAACATCTCGCTGGAGAATTTTGTCGCCGACGGCGTAAAAGCCTCCGGCCAAATTCAGCTCACTACCACTGGCGCCAACGGCGAAGCCCAACAAAACCTCGCGTTCCAGGTCAGCAATTTCGTCATTACCAACAGCGAAAACATGAGCGTGACCTTAGCTTCCCTCAATGGCGCCCGCATCCAGACAGAAGGCCAGAGCACGACGCCAAAATCCAACGGCCCGACGGCCCTGCTCGACGATGTTTTTGAAATCAGCTTTGATGGTAACGGCAGCGACGCCGAAGGCAAATCTTTTACCCTGAGCACCCCTACCCTCCTGCGCCGGGAGTACGACTGCCGCTACATCGTCAGTGGTGAAATTGCCTACAAATCCGGCCTCAGCACCAAATCGGCCAATTACGGCGACGGCGCCTGCGACAACGTGGTGGTGGTCACCGTGGCTGGTGTCAGCAAAACGGTTACGCTGCCCTGAGGGATTGGTTTAGGTGTTTTAGAGGTTTGGAGGTTTGGAGGTTCGGAGGTTCGGAGGTTCGGAGGTTAGTATTAACTAACTATTAATCAAACATTTATACCCTAAAAAAGTAAAATTTTAAAACACTAAAACACTAAAATTCTAAAACACAAAAACACTAAAAAAAAATGTCTCCATACACAGAACACCCCGAAGTGCGGGCCATACTCGCCGAATTGCGCCTGGAAGCCCTGCAAAACCCTGAACGTTTCCAGCGTTCCGGCATCCGCGATGCGGCGGGCCGTCAATACGTCGACCTCGTGATGGAAGGCGGCGGCACGCTCGGCACTGCCCTGCTCGGATACCTCTACATTTTGGAACAGATGAACTTTCGTTTTTTGCAAATCGCCGGCACCTCGGCTGGCAGCATTGTCGCCTTGCTGCTGGCCGCTGCCGGCCCGATTGACGCTGCCAAAACGGAGTGGATCATAGCAAGAATGGCGGCCAAAGCCTTCAGCGATTTCATCGACGGCGGCAAGGATGCCGAGCAATTCATGCAGGCGTTGCTCGACGAAGACCTGCAAAAGCGCAAAAAAGCGCGTTTTACCGCAAAAAACATGGATGACCTCAAGGATCACTACGGCATCAACCCCGGCGATGCGTTTTATGAATGGCTGGCCGGACTGCTGGCCGAGCGCGGCGTGTATACACTGGCCGACCTGAAAGCCCTGCGCGGGCGGGTACCGGAGGGCATCAATTGCACGCCTGAGCGCTGGGCGCGTGTGGCCTTTGTGGCTGCCGAAATCAGTACCGGCACTAAAATCGCTTTGCCCGATGCTGCCGCCTTATACTGGGCCGAGCCGGATGCGGTGAACCCCTCCCATTTTGTGCGGGCCAGTATGAGTGTACCCGTGTTTTTTTACCCCATGCGCGTCGGCGGTCTCCCACAGGGTGAGGCCGCTCAGGCGCGGTGGGCTGCGTCGGCCAATTATTTTGGCCCGATTCCGCCGGAGGCCTTGTTTGTAGATGGCGGGGCGATGTCGAACTTTCCGCTTTCACTGCTGCGGCCTGAGGGGGAAAGCGATGCGGCACCCTTGTTTGCCATCAAAATCGGACAGGATCGAACAAACTACAATGCCTGCGACAGTTTTGGCGGGTTTGCAGGGGCGATTCTGGGAAGTATGATGTCGTTTTACGACAACGACTACCTCGTGCGCTACCCGGAAATGCGCCACAGCGTAGGCGTTATCGACAGCGGCGAACACAGCTGGCTGGATTTTTACCTCTCCGATGCCGACAAAGTGGATTTGTTTGTGCGGGGCGCACGGGCGGCGAAAACGTTTTTGAGTGCGGAATGAAGCGTGTGGAGTGCGGAATGCGGAATGCGGAGTGCGGAGTGCGGAATGCGGAATAATGGGAGGCTGGCGCTCCGGGGGAGGCGGAGCGCCAGTTTAAGTTAAATCAGAGAATACTTTTTGAAAACAAAGCATGGTATCAGCCTGTTTTCGACTACCTTTTCATTTAAAAAGAACCAACCTTTATCAACAGAGCCGTTACAATTCAAGAAGTTTTGATCTTGTAAAATTTGATCTCCATGCTCAAGGCTTGTCACTTTTTTTATAAACCTTTCCTTGGGATATCTGTGAAAGTGATACTTTTTCCCATCAGTACGTATCTCGGTAGGTAAAAGGTAATGATAGGGGTAGACCTTAGTAGCTCCAATAAACAGGACTGAAAAATTGAATGAGAATAACTCTCGCATAATAAAAAAATTTAATATTAAAATTATTAATTATCTCTTAGAACTTAAAAAAAAGACTCTCGGTCAAAACACCATCTCGGCATAGAGTATGTCTTTTCTCGTAGTTCATACCTGTAAAAATCACTACCGACTCGATTTAGTTCCACCATCCACATTTATTTCTAAAAAAATCGCATCTAACATCTTGTAAACGTCCGATTTATCGGGCGGTTGGCATCTCCACTAAATACATCTATCTTCTTTACAGACATCGCATCCCGTGCGCCGCAGCGATCTGATCGGAATCACGTATACTAAACTTTGAAAGTTTAGTATACGTGGCTCGTTTCCCCTTCCCCCAGACTTCTCCCGCCGCTTAGTCAAAGGCGCGTTCGGGCGGATGACGTAAATTCCATAGACAAGTGCTACTTTTACCGCTAAAAACAACGTCTATGCTTTCCTTCTGGAACGAACGCTACGCCGCCAATGAATATGCCTACGGAGAGGCGCCCAATGCTTTTTTGAAAACGCAACTTGCTGAATTTCCCTTTGGCAACATCCTGTTTCCGGCAGAAGGAGAAGGGCGCAATGCCGTCTATGCCGCAAGCTTAGGCTGGGAAGTACACGCATTCGACCAAAGTGAAGCGGGACAAAAAAAGGCGCTGCAACTGGCCCAAAAACACGGCGTTGAGATCAATTATTTCGTCAATACGGAAGCCGATTTACCCTACAAGGCGCATCAGTTTGATGCGATGGCGCTGATTTACGCGCATTTTCCCGGCCCCTTAAAAAGTGCCATTCATCAAAAATTAACGCCCTTGCTCAAGCCTGGCGGTATCGTCATTTTTGAAGCATTCAGCAAAAAAAACCTGGAATATGTGGCCAAAAACCCAAGTGTGGGCGGCCCTAGAGACTTCGAAACCCTTTTTTCCATCGAAGAAATCCAAGCGGATTTTGCCGATTTTGAGCCGCTGCTTCTCCGCGAAGAAATCGTGGATTTACAAGAGGGCTTGTACCACAACGGACAAGGCGCGGTGATTCGCTTTGTTGGAAGAAAGCGTTGATTGCCGGCGGTTTATCGAGGCGCAGCAACGCCTTCCCGAGTTAGTTTTACCGGCAAAATCAAGCCCGATTTATCAAAATACAGGCGTTCAAGACAAACCTGTCGGGCATTGCCGTCGGTTTGACCCAAGGGTCGGCGATGATAGGCAATATACCATGCTGCTTTACCAGGCGCCTGAATCACAGAATGGTGCCCCGCGCCGGTTGCAATAGCAGGGTCTTGTTGCAGGATTTTTCCAATGCGCCGAAACGGCCCCAGGGGCGAGTCGGCTATCGCATACGCGACGCTGTAATCGGGACCCGTCCAGCCTCCTTCCGACCACATGAAGTAGTATTTCCCGCCGCGCACAAACATAAACGACCCTTCAACATAGCCCTGTGGGGTAATTTCCCGAAACAAGGCGCCGTCGGAGAAAGGCAGTAATCCGGTAAAATCTGCATTGAGCCTGGCGATGTTACAATGCCCCCAGCCGCCATAAATCAGGTAATACTGTCCGTCGATATCCTTAAAAACAAATTGATCGATGGGTTGTGCGCCATTATAAAAACGATCTACTAATGGTTTTCCGAGATAATCGCGGTAAGGGCCTTGCGGTTTTTCGGCCACAGCCACTCCGATACCTCCCTTTTCCTGATCGTTTTGAATATCATTGGTGCCAAAAAAGAAATAATAGCGCCCGTCTTTTTCCACTACAGAAGGCGCCCACATGGCGCGCCAGGCCCAGCGCACAGCGGCCGTATCTAAAATGCCGGCATGTTTTTCCCAATGCACCAGATCCGGTGAGGAAAAAGCGTCAAAAAATACCTGCTTGTTATAGGCCGCGCTGTAAGTTGGAAAAATCCAGTATTGTTTATCAAAATACCGAATCTCCGGGTCGGCGTACCAGCCTTCAAAAACCGGGTTTCCGGAAGTTTTGTCGCTTGCATCGCGCCGCGCCGCTGTGCAGCCCAAAGCAGTACAGATCAACAGCAAACTGAAGTAAAGTGAGTAATTGCGCATAGATCAAAGACAAATGTGTAATAAAAAAGCACGCCGTAAGGTATTTGCTTTTCCGGATTTGCCTAACTTTGATTTTTACAATATCGAATCATGAATATCAAATACTTGTTACTGCCAGCCCTCGTGGCCACATGCTGTTCCTGCGCAAGCCTGCTGAACAAGCGGCAAAAAAACGTCACCATTTACACAACAGCGCCGACGCGAATTATTCACGAAAACGACACGCTGTACACCCGGCACAACAAAGCAACGTTGCGCGTCCGACGGGCCAAAACCGCACTTCAAATCAGGCTGAAAAATGATAGTCTGCAACAAACAATCCACATTCCTCCAAAAAACTCCTTTGCGTGGTACGCCAACTTCTGCAATTACGGACTGGGCATGTTGTTTGATAAAAACAAGGCCAAACGGTACACCTATCCGGGCAGTATCTACTTTTTTCCGGAATTACCCAAACGCCCATATTACACGTACCCGGCGCTGCACCAACGCGGTGAAATGCAATTGCATTTTGGGCTACCCCATGTCAATTTTTTCAGCCTAGTACCTCAACAGGAGGCCCGGCAAAGCAATGGCGGCTTTTGGGGGCTTGCCTTGGGGATGGACTATTACCACTCCCCTACCCGTTTTGTGAGCCTGAAAGCTGGAGCCGCTTCTGATTTTTTTATCCCCTTTCCCGCAGCGGTTGACCTGATCGGAACACATGAATTTATGTACTCCTACTCACTGAGTGTGTCTGACAATTATCATTGGCGAAAGTTTTCGCTGGGTTACGGCCTGTCATTTACCCGAAACACCTGGGAGGTTCGATATTACGACCGCTTTGATCCGCCACCACCTACCCGGGAGCCGGTTAGCAAAACACATATTGCCTGCGGGCTGATTTTTCCTTTCTATTACCATGCAGGTAAAAAATTTCATCTCGGCCTGAACTATCGCCCGACCTTTTATCGTCCAAACCTTCCCGACAAATTTGAATATGAGCATCTCCTCAGTCTGGAACTGGCCTGGCGAATACCGGTTTGGCGATCGTGATACCCTCCCCAATCCCTCTAAGAGCATGCTCTAAAATTTCCACCTCCGGAACGCTTCCATCGCTTCATATTCGGCGAGGCCGAGCTGACTATAAGCGCGGGCAGTTTCGCGGTTGCGCTCCTCGGCACGTTGCCAGAACTCGCGGGCATCATCGCCGGGGAAGGGCGGGCGATCTTTCTGGCTCTGGTGCATAAAGATGGCGCGGCGTTTTTTGTCTAATTCTTTCGGGCTCAGCGGCACCGCCATTTCAATCTCGTCGATACCCCATTCGTGCCAGGCGCCGCGATAGAGCCAGAGCCAGCAGTCTTTCATCCAGGGGCGATCATTCAGGCGGTTGAAGGCTTCAAAAATAGCATCCAGACAAACGCGGTGGGTACCGTGCGGGTCGGCCAGGTCGCCGGCGGCATACACCTGATGCGGTTTTACTTTTTCCATCAGGTCCATGACGGTCTGGATATCGTCGTCGCCGATCGGTTTTTTGCGGGTGCGGCCGGTCTCGTAAAACGGCATATCAAGGAAGTGGATATGGCTGTCCTGCAGGCCGCAAAAGCGGGCGCCGGCACGGGCTTCCCCGCGGCGGATGAGGCCTTTAACCAGGCGAACTTCGTCGATATCCGAATCGTTGGGTTGTTTGTTTTGCAGCGATTTGAGTACTTTTTTATACAGTTTATCGGCCGCTTCGTGGCTGAGCTGGCCGGCGTCGCCAAATTCTTTCAAAAATTCCACATAACGCAGGGCGTCGTAATCGTGCACAGCGATGTTGCCGGAGGTTTGGTAGGCCACATGCACATCATGGCCCTGCTCGACGAGGCGGAGAAAAGTACCGCCCATGGAGATCACATCGTCGTCGGGGTGCGGACTGAACAGGATCACGCGTTTGCGCGCGGGCGTAGCGCGTTCGGGGCGCTGACTGTCGTCGGCATTGGGTTTACCGCCCGGCCAGCCGGAAATGGTGCGTTGCAGGCGGTTAAACACCTTGATATTGATGTTGTACGCGTCGTCGTATTCCATCGTCAGTTCGCTGAGGTGGTTTTCCGAGTAGTCCTCGTCGGTGAGTTTGAGGATGGGTTTGCCAGTTTTCTGGGAGAGCCAGATGACGGCTTTGGTCACGAGGTCTTCCGTCCAGTGGCACATACCCACGAGCCAGGGCGTTTTAAAACGCGAGAGTTCGGTACTGGCGGCCGCGTCGAGATAGACCTTTACATTCGGGTGATTTTGCAGATAAGTGGCTGGCACGATGCTGCTGATTTCCCCTTCAACAGCTTCTTTCAGGATATGCGCCTTGTGCGATCCCCAGGCCATGAGGTAAATGAGGCGGGCCTTCATGATGGTGCCAATACCCATGGTGAGGGCGCGGTAAGGCACATTTTCTTCGAGGATAAAATCCTTGATGGCGTCGCGGCGGGTGAGGTTATCGAGGCGCACGAGGCGGGTTTTGGAGTCGTCCCAGGAGCCGGGTTCATTGAATCCGATATGTCCGGTACGGCCAATGCCGAGGAGTTGAATATCAATGCCGCCGAGTTGTTCAATTTTTTTCTCATAGGCGCGGCAGTAATCTTCAACCGCTTCGATGGGCAGGGTGCCGTCGGGGATATTGATATTTTCGCGCGGAATATCGATATGGTCGAAGAGGTATTCATGCATGAAACGGACGTAGCTCTGTTGCGCGTCGGGTTTCATGGGATAATATTCGTCGAGGTTGAACGTGATGACATTTTTAAAACTCAGCTTTTCCTCGCGGTGCAGGCGCACCAATTCTTCGTATACTTTAATCGGTGAAGAGCCGGTTGCCAAGCCGAGCACGATGGTTTCGCCGTCCTGCTGTTTTTGGCGAATCGCCAGGGCGATGGAACGGGCGACATGCACGCTCGCATCTTTGGAGTTTTCCCAAATCTTGACCGGCAGGTTTTCAAAAGATTTGAGCTGATATTTGAGAACAGGATTCTGGACAAGCGCGTTTTCCATTCGTGCGGATTTGTTTTTAAAAGTACTTTGACGCCGCAAATATACGAAGAATATTAGACCCGTGTGCGCACACACACATTTTTTTAAATTTATGTGTGCGCACACAGAGAAATTTAATTTTAAATAAAAACAAAATTTACCTTTGCGGCATGAATCCGAAACGCGTGCGTATAAAAGACATTGCCGACAAGGCCGGCGTATCTACCGGAACGGTGGATCGGGTCTTGCACGAACGCGGGTATGTGTCGGAAGATGCGCGGCAGCGTGTGCTGGATGCGCTGGAGGAAATGGGGTACGAGCGCAATTTGCTGGCCAGTGCGCTGGCTTACAACAAGGCCATCCGCATCGTGGCGCTGATGCCGGATAAAAGCACCGACCCCTACTGGGAGCAGCCCTTTGCCGGGGTGGAACAGGGCGCGCAATTTGTGCAACCTTATGGTATTGAGGTGGAAACCCGTTTTTTTAACCTTTTTGAACGCGCCGACTTCCGCCGCCAGGCCAATGCAATTCTGGAAAATCCGCCGGCCGGACTCCTTTTTCCGCCGCTTTTTTTGCAGGAAGGCCAATGGCTGCTGGAGCAATGCCGGGAAAAAGGCATCGCGGCCGTAACTTTCAACACGCAAATTGACGATGCCGCCTGCCTCGCTTATATCGGTCAGGATTCCTATCAAAGCGGTGTGCTGGCTGCCCGGCTGCTCAATTTCGGCCTCTCGGGCAAGGCGAGTGTGCTGCTGCTCAACCTCGAAAAGGAGATTGCCAACGCCCGGCATTTGCTGGAAAAAGAACGCGGCTTCCGCGACTACTTCGCCCAACATCAGGGCAGTGACATCCAGGTGCTGCGCCTCGATGTGGAACAATTTGAAGACAAGGAGGCCCTGCGCCGCCAATTGGAAACCCAACTGCACAAGCACCCGGATCTGACCGGTGTTTTTGTGAGCAACTCCCGCGCCTACCGCCTCGCCGATTGCCTCCCCAGCCCTACCCTGCGCAAACTCCGCATTGTAGGTTTCGACCTCGTCGCCGCCAATTTGCAGCATTTACAAGCCGAAAACATAGATTTCCTCATCAACCAAAACTCCGTCGAACAAGGCTACAACAGCGTGCTGACGCTTTACCGGCATTTGTTCCTCAAAGAAAAAAATCTGCCCGCCCTCCAATATCTACCCCTCGATATTGTTGTGGTGGAAAATGTAGCGTACTATCTTTGAGGTTTGGAGGTTCGGGGTTTGGAGGTTCAGGGTTCGGAGGTTTGGGGTTGCAATTTTCCTGAAATTTCAATCTTTAACATATTATAACCTCCAACCCCGAACCTCCAAACCC
>JAFLBP010000022.1:27576-118333 GCA_017303875.1 Chitinophagales bacterium
AACCCCGAACCTCCAAACCCCGAACCTCCGAACCTCCGAACCCGAAAACACAAAAACACTAAAACACTAAAACACTAAAACACCCGATGCTCCTGCTCCGCTGCACCTCCGACAACGAAGATTTCAGCGCGCTCGTCCGGCTGCTGGATGCTGACCTGGCCATCCGCGATGGCGAGGATCACGCGTTTTACCATCAATTCAATAAAACGGCCGGCATGGACACCTGCTTAGTGGGCTATCTCGAAGGCCAGCCCGTGGCCTGCGGCGCCTTCAAACCCTGGAGCGAAGACGCCGCCGAGGTGAAACGCATGTACGTGCTGCCCGATATGCGCGGCCGGGGATTCGCGGGCCTTGTGCTGCGCGAACTGGAGCGCTGGGCCGCAGAAAAAGACTATCGCCGCTGCGTGCTGGAAACCGGCAAACAACAGCCCGAAGCCATCGCTTTGTACGAAAAAAGCGGCTATACCCGCATTCCCAACTACGGGCAATATGCCGGCATTGAAAACAGCGTTTGCTTTGAAAAGAAAATCCAGATTCAGGACACCTTATAAAAAGGATAAAAACTACAGGTAGCTTTACAGCACTGCAAGTTACACTCTTACAGTCTCCACGAAGTAACGCTAAAAACCAAACTTTTACAATCCATTGAAAATCAAAATAAAAGAATCCATCCATCTTCTAATCCACCCAAATCGTGGTCATGAGATTTAACCCGCAACCCACGCTTTCCGACGAATTACTGCTGCTGCAACCCTTGCAGGCCGACGATTTTGAGCGCCTGTACGCCGTTGCTGCCGACCCCTTGCTTTGGGCACAGCACCCCAACCCGGATCGCTGGCAACGCCCGGTTTTTGAAAATTTCTTTCGCGGGGCCATGGAATCGGGTGGCGCGCTTTTGATTTTGCATCAGGAAACGGGTGCCGTGATGGGGTCTTCGCGTTTTTACGACTGGGAGCAGCGACCCAACGCCGTTTTTATCGGTTATACGTTTTTCGGACGGCAGTTCTGGGGCGGCCGCTACAACCCTGCTGCCAAGCGCCTGATGGTCAATTATGCCCTGCAATCCTTTGAGTGGGTGCTGTTTCACGTAGGCGCCAATAACATCCGCTCGCAAACGGCGATGGAACGCTTAGGCGCGCAGCAGATTGGTACCGAAACCGTGGCGTATTACGGCGAGCCGGATCGGGTGAATGTGTTGTATGCGTTAGACACGCCTTTGTGAATACCATTTTTTTTGAAGGGTATAGCGTGTAAATCCTGCAAAGTAAACAAGATTGGCTATTGCCCAAACAAACCAAATCATAAATGGAATACACACAATAAAAAGGCTAACTACTGAGAAAAACATATCCTCAATTGCTTCTCGTTGCCTTTCCTTAATAGTGCGACTAATGACTAGCGTCTTATAAGAATTTTTTATTAATAGTAACAAGCAGGAAAGAGCTTTGATATACTGAAACCGCATGCCATAGATTCGTGTCAACGCTAAAATATCATGTTTCAGAGAAAAGTAGCTTGATAAATTATCCGGATTTCTTTTAATCACCTCCCCTGAATAATAACAAGATTTTTTATAATGCCATAAAGCATTCTTAAATTTTAATCTTGATTCATAACAACGGGCGATATTATAATTATTTAAGGATAAGGAATTTAGCATAGCAATATTTTTTTTAATAAAAAAATATTGCATATTAAATTCAATTACCTTTTTTAAATACCCAATAGAGAGATTATATCTGGAAATGTTTTTATATAAAATACCTAATTCAGAATTACACCAGCGCAGGGCATTTTCGTGATAAAAAGAAAGACTTCTTAGCTTGCAGATTTTAGTATATATTTCATGCGCTTTCAATAAATATAATTCAGCATAATAATAGTTTTTCTGTTGTCGACAGAAATATCCCAGTTCGTAGTAAACATCACCTTTCATAGTCAAGGCATTAATCTCATCAGGGTTTTCTGCCAGCACTTTTTCAAACTCCGTTATTGATTTTTTATAATATTCCAGCGTATTTTTGCTTTTTCGCCGACTTCTGGCGATATTTGCCAAGCGATACAAACTAAGTCCTTTGCCATAATAATTTTCAGATCGCGGGTCTTCCCGGAGTAGTTTTTCACGAAACTCAAGTGAGGCTTCCGACAGCGTAACGGCTTCGAAATATTCACCTGTTTTTTGCTTAATAAACGAAAGCCGGTGCAGAGCATAAGCTGCACGATCATCAGACTTCCAGTGTTCATTATTGCTACTCTTTTGTACTACCTCTAGAATATTTTGGAAAGTAATGATGGCGTCATTCCAGCGTTTTAAATTAATTTGCAAATTACCCAAAAACTCATACAAACTTATATGCTCAATAATGCCTTCTCCTTTAGCTTCAATTATTTGTATGGCTTTTTTTACAAGCACTATGGCCTTTTCCTCTTCGTCTGTATTCCAATAAATCCGCGCACGCAGATGCAACTCCTCCAAATCGCCTTCATCCCAGGCATCATTGTATGCTTCCATCAACTGTATGGCCTCCGCATGAAGTTCCTGCTCACTATACGTTTTGGCCAGCGAAAGCACAATATCAGCCGCGATTCTGCGGCGGCTCAAATTGGCCTCCGCAGCCTCCTTGAGCTGCGCTTTGAGTAGTTTTACCCGTTGTTCGAGCACTTCATAGGCTTCAGAACTGCGTTGCTCTTTTCTGTAACGGCGCTCCAATTCCGGGAGCAGCGCTTCCAGGTGGGGCGTATCTTCAAAATTAATCGTAGAGATGCGTCGCTGCGAAAACAGGTCGGCAGCGCGATTGCCGATTCGTTGCAAATGCGCTTCTGAAACCCAAAAAAGGATAGGTTTTCCAAGGGCATTCAGTTCTTCCCGGCTAAAATTCAGATGTTGCACAAAATCATTGTCCTGCAGCACCTCGTCCAATCCGGTAACAACCAGGGCGTCGGCATCTTTAATGGCCTGTCGGAGTTGTTCCACCAGGGGGCGATCATCTATACTCTGGTCATTTTCATAATGATGCACCTGAATTTTTTTACCCAGTCGCCGGGCCTGATCTTTAAGTTCCGCATTAACCCCCTGAACCATGGCGGGGTGTCGTGAGGTGGCAAAACCATATCCACGCTCTTCTTCGCGGGTCAGAAAGCGCAGCAGGGTTCGGATGCTGCTGTGATATTCGGCAGCGCGTTCATCGAAGTGATCGTATGCACCGTTGTATTCAGGTTTATTCGACATAAATTACAGCTTGCCGCGTTCGCGCAGTACGTCCTTTACAAGCGGATGAACATCGCACCAGCCCTCTCCGTTGTATCCCAAAATACAGAGATTTTGCCGCAGGCGCATTGCGGCTGTCGTATTATCCAACTGTTTGGTTTTACTCTGCGCCAGCTCAACCAAAACTTTATAATAATCTTCTACTTTAAGCCCGTTTTCTTCTTCGTAATCCTCTGCGATATTATTAGCATACTCCTTCCGAAGTTTTTGCTGTGCGCGCTCCCAATCTTTTATGGTAATAATTCCGCGGTCTTGGTCGAGTGCAAATTCTGCGGCGTTTCTGATAAACAAAAACAAATCGCGCAAAACACCGCCCGACTTAAAAATCATACCACTCAGTATAGAAGGATCTTCCAGCAATCGCCCCGGTTCCATGCGCAAGGACACAATCTGCTGCATGGCCTCAAAACCGGGCGGATTAACAGAGCCATCTTTATTTACTACAGAAATCATGGGCAATTCATAAACATCATGGAAATGCGCCTTGATTTCATTAAATCGCGGACTATGATACAGGGCAATTGGAAATGTAAAAATTACATTTGCCTTTAGCAAGGTTAACTGGCTGGCATAATTGACAAAAAGGTCTTGCGCCCTGTCTAATGGAATCTTATCCAGATCTTCAATAATTATCAATAAATCATGTTTCCCCTGTTTTCTTAATTTAATACGAATTTCCCATAGCAAATCATTACACTGATCCAGCAAATCGGACAATTTAGGCTCTACATTCGTTTTCAACACTTCCTTTAACGAGCGGCTGCTTTTTGCAGAAACTTTAAATTTATGAAAAAACTGTTGAAAATAAGGTATTCCCAGTTTGCCGTCGGCTCCAATTTCCGCCTCACCTGTAATATTATATTTATCTCTGATTTCCTGAATCTCTTTCGTCGAAATCCAGGATTGTATTCTGGTCAGATACTCATCGCGAATGGGTATATTTTGTTCAAGCGCTACTGTAAATAGACGCTCCATTGTCACTATGAATATTTCAATATAACTTAGATGTGCCGGATCCAACTCTTGCTGAATCGAATAGTTAAGCACCAAAAAGTCGTTTTGCAAATCTTTTTGCAGATGATTCATCTCAGTACTTTTTCCACATCCCTTATATCCGACAAAAAGATAGTGCAAATTCTTGTCTTCATTACTCCGCAATACACGTGCCAGGGTACGTCGGGGGTTGTGATCCCCACGCGCTTCCGAAGTACGGCAATAAAACTGATCCAAATCCTCAACAGACAATGGCTCTCCGCTGAAAACCTTGTATATTTCCTCAAGCCGCGTTGCTTTTCGCAAAGACATAAAACTTTGTTTTAAGGACAAAAATAGAACTTTTTTCCCTTACTATGTCTAATTTTTTAAAATAACTTATCCGTACATGCGTACCTTTATCCTATCACAACTACGCTCCCTATGCGCCTGTACCTGCTCTTCCTGCTCTTCCCCGCACTGCTCCATGCCCAAACGCCAAAAACCTACTGCAACCCCATTAACCTGGATTACGGCTATACGCCCATTCCCAATTTTTCGGAATGGGGCCGCCACCGCGCTACCGCCGACCCGGTTATTGTGAACTACAAAGGCGATTATTACCTCTTCTCCACCAACCAGTGGGGCTATTGGTGGAGCAACGACATGAGTCAGTGGCATTTTGTGGCCCGGCATTTCCTGCGTCCTGAACACAAGGTGTACGACGACCTCTGCGCACCCGCCGTCGGCATCATCGGCGATACCATGCTGGTGTTTGGCTCCACCTACGGCCGCACTTTCCCGATTTGGATGAGCACCAACCCCAAGGCCAACGAATGGAAAGAAGCCGTACACCAATTCGACATCGGCGGCTGGGACCCTGCCTTTTTTACCGACGATGACGGCCGCCTGTACCTATACAACGGCTCCTCCAACGAGTACCCGCTCAAAGGCATTGAACTCAACCGCAAAACCCTCGAACCCATCGGCACGCGCACTGAATTGATGGTGCTCAAACCCGAACGCTACGGCTGGCATCGCTTCGGCGAACACATGGATAATACCTTCCTCAAACCTTTTGTGGAAGGCGCCTGGATGACCAAACACAAAGGCAAATATTACCTGCAATATGGCGCGCCGGGCACCGAATTCAGCGGCTATGCCGATGGCGTGGCCGTAGCGGAATCGCCCCTGCACTGGCATTGGGAACAACAAAGCGACCCGCTGTCGGCAAAGGCCGGCGGTTTTGCGCGCGGCGCCGGTCATGGCGCTACTTTTCAGGATAACTGGCAGAACTACTGGCACGTTTCCACGATGGTGGTGGCCGTAAAAAATAATTTTGAACGCCGTATCGGCATCTGGCCCGCCGGTTTCGACGCCAACGACGTGATGTACTGCAACACCGCTTTCGGCGACTACCCCCACTTCCTGCCCGGCGGCGCAGCCGATCACCTCAAAAGCCGATTTACTGGCTGGATGCTGCTCAATTACCAGAAACCCGTGCGCGTGTCTTCCACCCTCGGGGCGCATTATCCCAATTTTGCCGTAGACGAAAGTATTAAAACCTATTGGTCGGCCGCTACGGGCGAGGCTGGCGAATGGATAGAAAGCGACCTCGGCGCCCTGAGTACCGTACACGCCGTACAGATCAATTATGCCGATCAGGATGCCGAATTTTTAGGTAAAAGCGCAGGCGTTTTCCACCAATATGTCCTGTACCACTCCAAAGACGGCAAAAAATGGGAAATTTTAGCCGATAAAAGTAAAAATACGACTGACGTGCCGCACGATTACCTCGAACTGGCGCAACCCGTGGAAACGCGTTTTATCAAATTGGAAAACCGAAAAATGCCGACGGGAAAATTTGCCCTGAGCGGCCTGCGCATCTTCGGCAAAGGTAAGGGCGCCGCGCCCGACACCGTAAAACAACTCATCGTGCTGCGCACCGAAGAAGACCCGCGCTCGGCCTGGATCAAATGGTCGCCCGCAGACGGCGCCTACGCCTACAACCTCTACTACGGCACGCATCCCGATAAACTGTACAACTGCATCATGGTACACGACGCGAACGAGTATTGGTTCAAGGCGATGGACCGCAAAAAAACCTACTATTTCAGCATTGAAGCCCTGAATGAAAACGGGGTTTCGGCAAAGACAAGCGCCATTAAATCAGCGCCTTAGTATGAGATTATGTTCTCATGCCTCGTAGCCGTCGGACGACTTCAGGTCGTCCGACGGCTACGAGGTGTTTTTTATTCGTCTGACGACCTGAAGTCGTCCGACGAAGCTAATATCGTTTATTTCCCAATCAATCTTCGTCGTCGAAGAACACCTTGTAGTATTTTTTGCCTTTATCATCGTCGTAACCGCGTTCGATGAGATCGCGGCGGCCATGCACGTAGATGTGGAAGTTTTTATCGAGTTTGATGACGCTTTTAAACACTTTGGACTCTTTTTTCACCGCCTGATTGCTGATGTCAAATTGATCATCCAGCGGCACAGCGTAGGCTTTTACGTATTCGTCGCGGTATTGTTTAAACGCCTCGCGCTGTTCCTCCTCCGGGAAAAGCGTATTGGCAAAATCGTCGAGTTCAAATTGCTCATTATCTTTAAAATAATCGCCCGAGCGATTGAGCATATCAATGGTATCGGTGCGGTCGAGACCGAATTTATGCGGCATTTTTTGCGCAATAAATTCACTCGACAGGCCGATGTAATGCCGCGTGTTGAAATAGTTATCTTCAATCGGGCGCAGGCGCAGATAGGCGTCTTTCCAGAAAGAGCGTTCGCCGCGTTTGCTCACCGTATCCAGGGCGCAAATGCGGTAACCTTCGGCAATGTCGAGGTTAAAAATAAGCGCTGCCAGTTCGGGTTTTTCTGTAGGAATCCCTTCCAGCACATTGAGGGTAGTGCTTTCGCCGCCGCGTTCGGTTTTCAGGAAAGGGGTTTTATTATGCACTTTCCACAGTCCGATGGCCGACACCGCTTCATCCTGCAACAACAATTCTTCAAAATGGGCTACAAAAAATTCGCCGCCGAGGAGCTTGGGCGTGTCCATGTGCTCGTACAGTAGTTGCGCGAGCTGGCCCGCCTGCTCGTTCAGCGTTTCCGGATCTTCAAAAATGCTCATACAGCACTGATAGATCTGGTGATTGCTCACGTCCTCTTCATGGTGGAAATAAAAGAACTCCTCCGACTTTTCAAACGGCTTGAGCATGGCGTGAATCAGCATTTCAGCCGCTACTTCATTGAGCGGAATCAGGCTTTGTTTGGGCACGTTGATGCCTTCGTAACGTTCTTTATTGCCTACCCAGGTGGCGGCAAAACGGCGTAATTGGACGGTTGAAAGGTCGAGCATGGCGTAAAACAGAATTTAAGGCACGTAAAAGCCCAATAGTTTCCTGCAAAGGTAGGATATTGGCGCGGCAAAATGAGCATCGCAATCAACGTCCGGTTTTTATTACCGGGAAAATTAGAAGGACTGGGCTGGTATACCCACGAAATTGTACGCCGGATGGTGCTGAACCACCCGGAACAGACTTTTTATTTCCTTTTCGACCGACCCTACGACCCCGCATTTATTTATGCCGACAATGTGCGGCCAATCGTGCTTTTCCCGCCTGCCCGGCACCCCTTCCTGTGGTATTGGTGGTTCGAATTCAGCGTACCGGCCGCCCTCAAACGCTGCGGCGCCGAGGTGTTTTTTTCACCCGATTCCTACTGTTCGCTGCGCAGCCCGGTACCAACGGTGATGACCGTGCACGATCTGGCGCCCCTGCACCCGGCAGCAACGGAAAAAAAACGGGGCCTGCCCCAGCTTACCCGTAAATATTACGAGCATTTTTTACCCAAATTCATCGAACGCGCCGAAGCCATTCCCGTTGTCTCCGAATTTGTACGCCAGGATGTGCTCAATACCTGCCATACGCCACCGGATAAAGTACATACCGTTTACAATGGCGCCCGCGATAATTTTCGGCCCTTTTCAGAAGCCGAACAAGCGGCCATCCGGGAAAAATACAGCAACGGGCAGCCTTATTTTTTCTACAATGGCGCCATTCATCCGCGTAAAAACATCGCGCGCCTGATTGAGGCCTTCAACCGTTTCAAACAGCAAAGCGACGCGCCCCTCAAACTCCTGCTTGCCGGGCGTTTAGCCTGGAACACCGAAGCCGTGACGGAAGCCGCCGCGCAATCGCCTTTCCGCGACGACATTCATCTGCTCGGCTATGTGCCCGAAGCCGAACTGCCGGGCCTGCTCGGCGCAGCACTCGCACTCACCTACGTTTCCTTCAGCGAGGGCTTTGGCCTGCCGCTGGTGGAAGCCATGCAATCGGATGTGCCCGTCATCGCTGCCAACACCACGGCCCTGCCTGAAGTAGCCGGCGACGCCGCGCTGCTGGTGAACCCGCATTCGGAAGACGAAATTGCAGCGGCCATGCACCGGGTTTGGCAGGACGAGGCGCTGCGCCGGGATTTGATTGCCCGCGGGCGAACACGCCGCCAGGCTTTCAGCTGGGATCTGGCCGCCGAACAAATTTACCAACTCCTGCTCCAAAACGCCCGCCAAAAGTGAAAGTCCTGCACCTTTTTGATGCCTGGCTGCCCCATACCATGAACTGGGCCTACCGCATCCTCGATGCCACGCCGGATGTTCAGGTACAAGTGGCTGCGCCGTGGATGATGGACAATGGGTATTTGCGCGACGACTACCATTTTTATATTCCCAAATGGCAGCAATGGATGGGTAATTTGCCGAAAAACGAGTGGCAAATGGTCGTTTTTCGACGAATTTTATTAAAAATAGAACAATTTTTCCCGATATACAATCGCCAGTTGGAAAAACAGATACGGGTACAAAAACCGGATCTGCTGCACGCACATTTTGGTCCGGTGGCCTGCCGCTATTTAAGTCTGGCAAAAAAAACCGGCATTCCGCTGGTGGTCTCTTTTTACGGGTACGACTACGAAAAAGCGCCTTTCCGCCAGCCCGCCCTGCGCGCGCGCTACCACGAGTTATTTGAACACGCCGCCGCGATTACCGCCGCCGGCCCCAGGGGCAAAGCCGTGTTGATGGCGCAAGGTTGTCCGGAAGCGAAAATCTTTATTTCCCCCATGAGCATGCGGCCGGAGGAGTTTCCGCCGCAGCGCCGCTTCAAAGAACCCGGACAGCTGAAACTCGTGCAGGTGGCTACCATCACCGGTAAAAAAGGGTTTATGGATACCCTGCAAGCCTTCCAAATGGCCCTGGCGCGTTGCCCAAACCTGGAGCTTACCCTCGCCGGTGAGCGACACGACGACGCACTGGTTGCAGCGATAAAAAATTTCATCCGGCAGCAGCAGCTCGAGAGCAAAGTGCAATGGCTTGAGTTTATTCCGCATGGAGATCTGGCCGGTTTTTTACAGGATTTCGAGGTGTTCATTCAGCCCAGTCATTACACCGAAGACCGCGATTGCGAAGGCGGGCCGGTCTCCATTTTGGAGGCACAATCGGGCGGGATGCCGGTTATTTGCACCCGTCATTTTGATATGCCGACCGAAGTACTGCACGAACAAACAGGGCTTTTGGCCGAAGAACGGGATATTGCCGGGCTGGCAGCCTGCATAGAGCGTTTTTACTGGATGGATGCTGCTGTTTATCAGACCTTTAGCCGGAATGCCGCAGCACATGTCCGCGATCATTTTGACATCAGACAAACGGGTAAACGTTTATTTGATTTATATAAAAATATTTTAAAAATTGAATAAAAAGAATAATAAAATACTAATTATAAGTGCCTGGTATTTTCCTTTGTTCCACCCCAGGCCACACCGTTGGACGGCCATTGCCGAACATTGGGCCAAGGAAGGCAATGAAGTGACCATACTAACGTCCAAACAACCCGGATTTATAGAAAACGAAATCAGAAACGGCGTATCGGTTCATCGGACTGGCGTGGATTCCGTAAAAACCCTGCTGGCATTCTGGAAAAAAGGGCGCGAATCGAGGAATGGCGCCCCTGCGGGCTGGCTGTGGTGGATTTATCAGCATATCTGGAAACAGGTGGTTTTCCCCGACGACAGTTGCTGGTGGTATTTCCCGGCGCGGCGGCGTTTGAAACAACTGCTCCAAAAGGAAAAATTCGACCTGATTATTTCTGTTTCCCTGCCATTTACGGGGCATTTGCTGGGGTATTTTGCCAAAAAACAACAACCCGAAGCTTACTGGATTGCCGACAATGGCGATCCTTTTGCTTTTCAACCGCAGGCTCTGAACAACCGCAGCCTGTACGGCGCGCTCAACCGCCGCTGGGAGCAGCGCGTGCTGAAAATGGCGGATAAAAGTGTGTGTACCAATGAGGCGACCCGTCGCGCTTACGCCCGCGCATACGGCGAAGCGGCAGTACAAAAAATGCAATGTATCCCGCCCCTGCTCCACCCTGCTTTTGAGCAGGACGAGGTGCGCCCGCCCGTAGAAGGCCCGATCATTATGGCCTATTTTGGCGCCATGTATCCGCCCATGCGCACGCCGGAGGCTCTGCTGGAGCTTGTCGCACGATTGAATTTACCCATTGAATTGCATTTTTGGGGTGAAATTAACCCGGCGTTTCAGCAGCAGCTACGCGCGTATCCCTTTGTTCGTTTGCGCGGGCTGCATAGCCGGGCGACGGTTCGGGAAGCCATGCGCGGGAGCCATATTTTGGTCAACATTGGGAATAGAAGTTCCTACCAGTTGCCCAGCAAAGCCGTGGAGTACCTTGCTGCCGGTCGGCCCGTGCTGCACCTTTCGTATACGGAAGAAGACCCGTTTGCGGAGTTATTTAAACCGGGAAATCTATTTTTTAAATGGCTACCCTTGGAAGAAGAAACGGCTGAAAGGCTTGAGGATTTAAAAGTCTGGATCAACAGCGCATTATTTCAAAATATTGAAAATCAACATTTTAATTTAAAAAAATATACAATAGAAAGTATTGCAGTGGGGTATATTGTTTAGTTGCGCTGGCTATTTAAAAAGTTCTTTATTATCTCATTGTGTGGGTAGCTGGACGTTTACTAAACTTTGAAAGTTTAGTAAACGTCCAGCTACCCACACAATGAGATAATAAAGAAGACCATTTTACCGCAAAGGCTTGAAAATCGCCCGGTATTTCAACATTCAACCGCGATATGGCGGTATTTTAATGGCAAATATTTACTGCTTCACCACAGTGGTGCTCCACACCTTGCCCGCTTTCATAAAGCGGATGTGGTAGAGGCCATTGCTCCAGTTGAGCGTGTGGATCAACAGGATATTACCCGGATTAGCGGCGGAGAACACCGTTTTGCCAGTGGTATCAAACACAGTAATCTGATCAAAATCGATACTGCTCAGGACGCGCAGGCGTTCGCTGGTCGGGTTCGGGCCGATAGTGACGAAGCTGCTGAAATCCACTGCGCTGGTGCTACTCAGCGTGCTGATGTCGGCAATATAGCGCGGCAGTACCTGGTAGCCGGTGTTGAACGGCGAAGAACCGTCGAACTGTCCGCCTAAGCCGGTCAGGTTGAAGGGCGATGGTGGCGCCGGGGAGTTGTACAGATCGGCTGCATCGCGATCGATGCGGATGAGAATAGTATCGCTCAGGTTGGCATCCGAAACGGCGCGCACGTTGAAGCCACTGCTGCCGCTACCGGTTGTCCACTCTGCCGGATCAATGAGGCGCAGGTTGTTGATACGGATAAGTTTAGACTCGGTAGCTTCAGACAGGCTGGTCACCACTGTTGGCGCCAGCAAGGGATTATTAGCCGACACCTTATTAATGGTATCCGGCTGAATTTCCGTCAGGCCGCTAAACTGGCCGATCACACCACGCACCGTGATGATGTCTTTTTCCTGAACGGAATAGCCAAACTGACCATTAAGGCTGGAAACAGCGATACCGTTGCCCTGATTATCAATCAGGGTAAAGAGCAGCGAGGGTTGGTTGTTGTTAACCGGGCGCAGGTTGATGCCATACACGGTACCGGTCAGGGTACAGGCTACACCGGCAGAATCGGGAGCGCCGGTGGCGGTTTCATTGCTCACCTGTGCGATGCTGTAATTGGGATAGCAGCGCACTTTAACGGTGATCACCGCGGTATCGCAGGTATTAGCGTCGCAAACGCGGTAGGTGATTTCCTCCGAGCCGCAGAAATTAGCAGCGGGGGTATAGTTGATGGTCGTATTGACGATGTTGACAGCGCCGCTTCCGCTTTGGCCCAGCACCTGGAAAATGGTCACCGGATTGGGCAGCAAATCATTGCCCAGCGGATTGATGGCGACGGCTTTAAAATTCGGAACCGTTACATTATCATTGGTTGCCGAAAGGCTGTTGCCGCCGGTACATCCGGCAGCGGCGCCGGGGCTGGCAAACACCTGGCGGTTGTTGATGATCAGGCCGTTTACCGGCGTGGGTGCGGCTTGCCAGCTGACGGGCAGGCTGTTGTCGGCCGAAGGGTCGCAGAGTACCAAAGAAGCGCCGCCGCCATTGGGTTCTACGGGCCAGGGTGCGGCGTTTTTATAATCGACGTAATCAATGACGTTGCCATTGCCATCGCGCAGTTCAATGTCTTCACCACCGTTGGTCAGGGCGCCGCCCATATCCCAGGCGTAAGCATTGCTGAGGCCGAAGTTATTTTGCATGGCCGCCGGGTTGACGCAAATGACCACATATTGATTGGCAGCGATGGACGTGCCTGCCGGGAAGGTAAAATTAAAACCCTGAGAGAAAGTCCAGCCGCTCACATCAACGGCGCTGCTGCTGTTGTTGTAAAGTTCTACATATTCCAGCGAATCAACACCGCTTTCCGGTGGGTTGTACATAATTTCGGTGATGACGATTTGTGCCTGCGCACGCAGTGCAAGCGTTAATAAAACGGCGAGGGAGAGCAGCGTTTTTTTCATGTTTGTTTGAATTATGATGGTGAAAGGGCGGGGTTTTGCTGCAAAAGTACCTTTTTTAGTCGAAAACATGTGACACATATCACCTTCCGCCCGAAAATATTGGGAAACTTAATAGGGAGTTAACATTTAGCGTTCTACCTTTGCGACGGAATTTTTCCATTTTTCACAAAATCCATGCTGTATGAAGTACTTTACTTTTCGCAACCTGCTGACTGTGGGTCGCCCTGCCCTTGCCATGCTGGCACTGATGCTGTGCGCGCTGACTACTTTCGCGCAGGTTACCACCTCCACCATCTCCGGTCTCGTTCAGAGCGCTAACGGAGAAGGCCTGATTGGCGCCACTGTAGTTGCTACCCACGTGCCTTCCGGCACCCGTTATGGTACTGCTACCAATGCCGTAGGCCGCTACACCCTTCCCGGTGTGCGCGTAGGTGGTCCGTTCACCATCACGGTTTCCTACACAGGTTACGAAACCCAAAGCCGCGAAGGCATTTTCACCAACCTCGGTGTTGCTGCCAACGTCGATTTCACCCTTCAGGAAACGGGTGTTGCGATGGACGAGGTAGTGATCAGTGCCAACCGCAATGATCTGTTCAGCTCCCAGCGTACGGGCGCAGCCACTACCTTCGATTCGAAGCGCGTGACTTCCATCCCGACTATCGGCAGCCGCTCGATCAACTCCATCACCAAGTACAACCCGAACGGTAACGGTCGTAACTTCGGTGGCCAGGACAGCCGCCTGAACAACTTCACCATCGACGGTTCGGTGTTCAACAACGGTTTCGGTCTGGGTTCTGAAGCACAAGCCGGTGGCCGTACCAACTCTACCGCGATCTCCCTCGACGCCATCGAGGAGGTACAGGTAAACGTTGCTCCTTACGACGTACGTCAGACCGGGTTCGTAGGCGCAGGCATCAACGCGGTAACGCGTTCCGGCACCAACGAATTCTCCGGCTCTGCCTACACACAGCTGCGCAACGCCAACATGTACGGTAACAAAGCCCGTTCGACCAGCGTTGCCACTTCTCCTTTCCAGGAAAACGTGTACGGCGCACGCCTCGGCGGCCCGATCGTGAAAAACAAAGTATTCTTCTTTGTAAATGCTGAATTCGTACGCAGCTCCGCACCGGCAACCCCGTGGGTAGCCAGCGGCTCCTCCAATGTAGGCCAGGCCACCCGTGTACTGAAAAGCGACCTGGACTCCGTAAGCAACGTACTGCTCCGCAAATTCGGCTGGGTGACAGGCCCCTACGAAAACTACAACAACGAAGTAGCGTCCAACAAATTCCTGGCACGCCTCGACTTCAACCTCAGTGACCGCCAGAAGCTGATGCTGCGCTACACGCACCACAACTCTACGGCCGACATCAACATCTCCAACAGCTCCTCCCTGGGCTGGGGTAACCGTACGACAAGCATCAACGCCATGTCGTACCAGAATTCCGGCTACATCATCGGCGATAACACGCGCTCGATTGTTGCCGAATTGAACTCTACCTTCAGCTCCAAACTCTCCAATACGTTCAGTGTTGGTTACGACTTCCAGGACGAAAACCGCCAATACAAAGGCGAGTTCTTCCCGACTATTGACATCCTGAAAGATGGCGCTACCTATATCGGCGCCGGTTTTGACCCCTTCACTCCGGACAACCTGCTCAGCTACGGTACTTTCCACGTAACGGAAAACCTCACCTACTACGCAGGTAAACACACCATCACCGGTGGCGTTAACTACGAACACTTCACCTCGGACAACAACTTCTTCCCCGGCTCCAACGGTGTTTATGTGTTCAACAGCCTCGACGATTTCTTCAAAGCTTCCAATGGCGACTCTGTAAGCCTCCGTCGCTTCCAGTACCGCTACTCTGCCCTTGAAGGTGGCGCACAGCCGCTGCAAGTGCTGAAAGTGAACAAGTTCGACGCTTACGTGCAGGACGAGTTCAAAGCCAGCAAAAACTTCACGGTAACCGCCGGTGTACGCGCAAGCTTCATCGACCTCGGTGCAACCAAAGTACTGCAAAATACTGTTCTTGCCGACTCTACCTTCCGCGATCTGGATGGCAATGCGCTGAAAATCAACACTTCTGAAGTTCCTAAAGCGCAACTGCTCTTCGAACCACGCCTTGGTTTCAACTGGGATGTAACGGGTAACAAGAAAACGCAAGTGCGCGGTGGCGCCGGTATCTTCACCGGTCGTCCGCCTTTCGTTTGGATCTCCAACCAGGTGGGTAACAATGGTGTTATGACCGGCTTCATCGAAGCAAACAACACCAATACCAAACTGTATCCGTTAGTTAAAGACGCCAACCCGCGCTTCACACCAGAAACGCCCACGCTGCCGTCTACATTTGAAATTGCTGTTACCTCCGACGACTACCGCTACCCGCAGGTACTGAAAGCCAACCTCGCGATCGACCAAAAACTGCCCGGCGGCCTTGTAGCTACTGCTGAAGTATTGTTCAACAAGAACATCAACGCAGTTTACTACTACAATGCCAACCTCGAAGCAGCTACTGCTACTTTCGCTGGTGTTGATAACCGTCCGCGTTTCCCGGGTTCTATTGTTCCTTCTGCACAGATCAACAATGCTACCCGCGTAGTGAACAACGTTTCCAGCGCAGTCGTTATGTCGACAACCAACGAAGGTTCCTACTTCGGTGCAACTGCCAAACTGGAATACCCCGAAACAAAAGGTCTCTACGCCATGGCTGCCTACACATACAGCAAAGCGCAGGATCTGATGGATGCCGGCTCAATCGCCTCCGGTTCCTGGACAGGCGCTCGTTCCGTACGCGGCAACAACGCGCTCGACCTGGCTTATGCTACCAACGACATCCCGCACCGTGTAATCGGTCTGTTCAGCTACCGCGCTGAATGGGGCGAAAAACGCGGCGGTGGCGTTCAGTTCACCCTCGGTTACGAAGGCCGCAAAGACGGTCGCTTCTCCTACACCTACAACGGTGACATGAACGGCGACAACATCGCCGGTAACGACCTGCTCTTCGTGCCGAATGCTGCTTCTGATCTCGTATTTGAAGACCAGACGGTTAACAACGTAACTTATACCGCTGCACAACAGGCTGAATTCTTCGAAGAATTTATCCGCAACGACGAATACCTCAGCAGCATCCGCGGTCAGTACAGCGAGCGCAACGGCGGCATCCTGCCCTGGTTGCACCGCTTCGACTTAGCCATCAGCCGCGATTTCTGGATCAATGTAGGAGGCAAACGCAACACCCTTCAGTTCCGTTGCGACATCTTCAACATCGGCAATATGCTCAACACCGATTGGGGTGTTGGCCGTCGCTTTGTAGCAACTTCCCCGCTGCAAGCCCGTGGTGTTGATGCCAATGGCGTTCCGAAATACCGTGTTGCCAGCCAGCTGTTGGCTCCGTCTACCCGTCGTACATACGACTGGGGCGCGACCATCAACGATGTTTGGAACCTCCAGCTTGGTGTTCGCTACACGTTTAACTAAGCAAGCATTTGCTCAACAATTGAGCAGTACCTGATGGTATACAAAACGCGCCATCTCGGGAAACCGGGATGGCGCGTTCGTTTACAGGTTTATTGGGAAATAAATCAGCAAGTTGATGAAATCCTACAAGCGTATCAAAATACCGGTTTTAACCTGTGGCGCGCGCGGATAACTGGTTTCGGTATGCCAGGAAAGCCATTTATTGACGGGTATTTCAAAACCTGCCCCAAGATGCAATTTCAAAGCCTTGGCATGATCAATAACCCCTTTTTTGTCAATCAGATAAGCCTCGGCACCCGCCATGATACGCAGTACAAAATGTCGTTTATGCACAACATCATACCCCACACGTGGAATCAGTGCACCCACATTGTACGGCTTCGCCACGTTATTATTGACAAAATAATATTGTACAAGCAGCTCCGGATGTACCCGGAAATTTCTTTTGAGGGTTAAGGACAAACCGCCAGCCGCGATTAGGCCCTGTTCATTGCCGCCCATCATCGCCAGCAATTGCACCCTGCTCTTACCCGTTCCCACCCAGCTTTCCTTATTTTTTTCCGCTAAAGTTTTAGGCGGCACATATCCTTTACAACGATTGTATTGCTCTATAACTTTGCTCAGATTGTGTTCATCATATCTGAAATCCGGAGCGATTTTGATTTTTGGACAATCAATCATAGCCTTGCGCAGCGTTGTCTGATAGCTGGCAATATGCCTGTAGTTCCCTTCAGTGCTTTCAATAACCGTAAAACCTTGCTTTGATGTCCTGAATTGCTGTAAGGAGGCGTTTTTAAACCCTTTAAGTTTAAAGCCATTGGGCATATCCAACTTATCCAATTGCAGATAATGGTTCACAAGTGGTACGATCGAGTCTTTTTCTGATTTAATGTAAAAAAAATCACCCTCTAAAACCTCAAGCAAATAGAGCTTTAAAGGCCCGTCAACGATACGTTTGAGAAACATCGGCTGCCTGACATCCGTAGAGGTAAGGCCATCGTCGGATTTAAAAAAAGTGGCATTATACACTTCAAATAATCCGATTTCAGATGCAAAAAAGGCTCGTGCAGTTTCGGGTGTGTAACGCTGTGGCACGCCACCCGCAGGATAAATGACGATTTCCCGCCCCAGGCTGCGCAAATTGGCATTTCCCAATTCGCCGCGAATCGTATCCCCGTTGGCCATAATCAGCCAACCCGGAGATTTAACCTGCGCAGTAAGGGTAAAAGAACAAAGTGCCCAAAGGAGCATTGGGAGGAAACATTGGAGTCGCATAATATACAATAAATTTGGTGAAATGTCGAGGTTGCTACATCAAAAACCCATTTTGTGCCGGTATTGGCCCGGGAATATCCTTATCTCCAATCATTTCCCGCAAATCAATTTCTATTGCCCGGGAGATCGCCGTAATCGGAATATCATTGTACGTGCCTTCAAAGGGGTTTTCAGAATAGTCGCCGATTTTTTCCATCAAAAAGAATACCCAGATTAAAAAACCGGAAAAAGGAATGGTCAGCCAGATCCGCCAGCTGTTTTCATGGGCAAAAATACCCAACAAGCCACTGGGCACCAGCAGGCTGAACGTTACGGTCGTCCAAAGCGCCGCAGAGGCATACTGACGCGGGAAAGGGAAATTTTTGATGCGCTCGCTTTTCCCCTGCTCATCATAGAAGCTGTTCAGCAGGTTTTGTAAGGCCACATGCTTGTAAGTGTCTATATAACCGGCCTGATGCAGGCGTTCCAGCTCCCGGGCCTGAATGGCCATAATCTGCGTTGCCATATTGGCCTTCCCCTTCACTTCAAGCCATTCAGATTCAGGGATATAAGCCATCAGCTCCGCATCCAGGCGGTGAAGGTATTGCTCACAAATAGTGGGCATGTACAAGCCCTTAACCCGCTCTTCGGTATGCTCCCACTCGCGGCTCAGGCGCAGTTGATAGCGCAGGGCCGTCAGCCAGGCTACATGCCTGTAAATGAGCTGTTTGCGCTCTGCCTCGGCATTTTCGCCTTGCACATAGGCCAAAAGTGCCGCGCCAAAAGAGCGGCTGTTGTTCACAATACCGCCCCATATTTTACGCGCCTCCCAGGTGCGGTCGTACGAGCTGTTATTTTTAAAACCAAGATAAAATGCCACCGCAATACCCAGCACACTCACCGGCTGCCAGGGCAGCGACAAATCCCAATTCGTAAAAAAAGCCAGCGCCGCAAAAGGAATGGCATACAAGGCGCCCAGAATAAGGGGCTTCCGCGACCAGTTCAGGGTCATCCAGAAGCTGTAATGTCGTTTGGTAAACATGGATGCTAATTGGGATTCCGGTTAATCAATTAAAGACACACCCGTCATTGCTTCCGGTTGTTCCACACCCATCAATTGCAAAATTGTAGGCGCCACATCGGCCAATTTACCCGGATGCAATTTAATCGGCGCCTGATCGGGTGTTACCAATACAAAAGGAACCGGATTTTTGGTATGTGCCGTATTGGGCGTACCATCGTCGTTAATCATATAATCCGAGTTGCCGTGGTCGGCAATCAGGATACAGGCATATTCATGTTCCAGGGCAAGCGGCACAATCTGACTCAGGCAATGATCTACGGTTTCGGCAGCTTTCATGGCCGCACTGAACACGCCGGTATGCCCCACCATATCGGCATTGGCAAAATTCAGGCAAATGAAATCAGGCTGGTGCGCATCGATGTCCTCCATAATGCTCAGCATCAGATCGGGCGCGCTCATTTCCGGCTGTAAATCATAGGTGGCAACCTTGGGCGAAGGACAAAGCAGGCGGCGCTCGCCCTCAAACGGCGTTTCGCGACCACCGGAGAAAAAGAAGGTAACGTGCGGATACTTTTCCGTTTCGGCAATACGCACCTGGGTCTTGCCCGCGCGTTCGAGTACCTCGCCGAGGGTCATCGTCACGTCGTCTTTTTCATAAATTACCTTCACATTTTTATAGGTATCGTCGTAACGCGTCATCGTCACATAATACAGGGGCAAGGTGTGCATGTCGTGTTCGGGCATATCCTGCTGACTCAACACGGTCGTCATTTCACGGAGGCGATCGGTACGGAAATTGAAGCACAACACCACATCTCCTTCCTGAATCGTGGCCGCGGGTTTGCCGTCGGCGCCCGGCACAAACATGGGTTGCAGAAACTCGTCGGTCACGTCGTTGGCATAGGAGGCGCGGATAGCCGCGGGCACGTCCTCAACGGCCGTTCCGGCGCCTTTCACCAGCAAATCATACGCGAGTTTGACGCGCTCCCAGCGCTTGTCGCGGTCCATGGCGTAGTAACGACCAACAACAGACGCCAGTTTAACCGGCTGATTTTTAATATATTGCAATAATTCTTCCAAAAAAGCGGCGCCACTTTTCGGATCGCAATCCCGGCCATCGGTAAAAGCATGTACAAATACCTTTTCGTTGCCGGCATCTGTTGCAATATCGCAGAGTGCCTTCAGGTGTTCAATATGGGAATGCACGCCGCCATCGCTCACCAGGCCGAGAAAATGCACGGCCTTGTTGTTGTCGCGGGCATATTTTAAAGCATCCTGCAGCACGGGATTGTCGTGTAATTCCCGTTCGCGGATGGCCTTGTTGATGCGCGCCAGTTCCTGCCACACGATACGGCCGGCGCCAATATTGAGGTGGCCTACCTCGGAGTTGCCCATTTGCCCGTCGGGCAAACCAACCGCTTCACTGTGGGTGATGAGGGTCGTCCAGGGATAGCGCGCCTTCAGATCGTCCATAAAAGGGGTTTCCGCCTGTAAAATAGCGTCGGCTTCGGGTTTGGGGCCAAGCCCCCATCCATCCAGAATAAGCAGGAATGCGCGTTGATAAGTATGCATTGTTGAATGTTTTCGGCAAAGATAATTTAGTAACGATGAACTATGAACGATGAACGATGAATGTTTTGTAATGATGAATGATGGATATCCTGGAGCAACGCTTATTCGTGTATTCGTGGCAACTTTCAGTAAACAGTACAATGAATAAATTCAACGCGAGTGTCATGCTGAGCGATAGCGAAGCATCTGGCCAGACGTTACTACGATGCCAAGCCACATGCTAACCCCCGGCCAGATGCTTCGCTATCGCTCAGCATGACACTCGCGTTGAATTTATTCATTGTACTGTTTACTGAAAGTTGCCACGAATACACGAATAAGCATTGCTCCAGGATATCCATCATTCATCGTTACAAAACATTCATCATTCATCGTTCATCATTCATCGTTACAAAACATTCATCGTTCATCATTCATCGTTCATCGTTACCAACCTATCTTTGCCGCATGGAAACGCAACTCACCACCCTTGGGCTGCAATTGCCCACCGATCCGCGTTGGGTCAACCTGGCTGAAATTGATCTGGCAGAAATCCTGACCGACCATGCCTACTGCGAGCAAAAAGCCGCAACCTCCTGCATTTCGCTGATTCAGGCCTACCCCGAACGCATCGAAATGGTTGAAGCGCTCGCACCCATCGTGACAGAAGAATGGGGACATTTCAGAATGGTGCTCACGGAATTGAAAAAAAGAACCCTGGCGCTGGGTCGCCAGCGCAAAGACGAATACGTCAATGCCTTGCTGGCCTTTCAGAAAAAAGGCGGCTCGCGCGATACGTTGTTGCTGGAACGCCTGCTCACCTGCGCCCTCATTGAAGCGCGGAGCTGCGAACGTTTCCGCCTGCTCTCGCTGCACTGTGCCGACGAAGCATTACGCGACTGGTACCATAAATTTATGGTCGCCGAAGCCAGTCATTACCGCCTGTTTCTGGACCTGGCCGAACTGTATTTCCCGACCGATCAGGTGCGCGCCCGCTGGAAAGAATACCTGATTTATGAAGCGGAAGTGATGCACCACATGACGCCCCGCGGCGATCGGATGCATTGAGTTTTTCTATTTTCTCCCAAAATCCGCCGGAATTTCGCCCCACACGTCAGTTTCCCATTTGATGATGGGATTGGTCACTTTGTTTTGCTGTAACCAGAACTCGGCCCGCTCGATCATTTCAAAAATTTTCTCGTTGCGGCCGGTCGGCTCCAGCTTGGTGCGGCATTTTTTTGCCTTGATCCAAAGTTGCGCATTCCGGGAATCCGAATAAATGGGCATATCCGGCCGCCCCTGGTTTTTAAGCCAGGCCAGCGCGTGTACAATGGCCAGAAATTCTCCGATATTATTGGTGCCGTCCGGCAAAGGGCCGATGTGAAACAACTGTTTGCCGGTACCGATATGCACCCCCTGGTACTCCATCGGGCCGGGATTGCCACTGCACGCGGCATCCACCGCCACGCTGTCGCGCTGGTAAGTGCCGACACTGGCCTTCGTTTTCGGCGCAGCAGCTTTGGGACTGCCGATAGCCGCCCAGTAATTCGACTTAAACGCCGCCTCGGCTTCTTTCAGGGAATCAAAACTCTTGTACTTGGCCTGGGCCACCCCTTGCACCTGAGCCTTGCAGTCGTCCCAGGAGTCGTAAATGCCGGGTTTTACCCCTTCCCAAACCACATACCATTTGCGCTTGGCCATCAGAGCTTGAGCAGGTTGACGCTGTAATACAGGGTGGCCGTATTAAAAAATACCTGTCCGTTGCAATACGCCGGATTGTTGCAATCGCGGTCGTACAGGTTGTCGAGGTTGCGCAGGCCAAGGGTGCCGCGCAGGCCCAAAATGCCGCCGACATCTTTTTTACCAAAATTCAACTTGTACTGCATACCCAGCGCCAGACCGAAATCTATTTTTTTCAGGTCGTTGTTGACGTTGTACAAGTCGTTGTTCTCTTTTTCCGGCAAAATTTCCCCATTGGCACGGCTGAACATCAGGGCCGAAAAGTATGGGCCGGCCATGAGCGAAAAAAGGCCATCGCGGCGGAAGGTAATTTCAGGCAACACGGCAATATTCAGCCAGGTGGTGTTGTAGGTGCCATTGCGTACATAGTACGCCGTGTCGGCTACAAAAGCGCCGTCCACTGCGCTGAAACGCCCCTGCAAACCCAGGTCGGCATTGATGCTGATGAAGCCGCCGCGGCCTTTAAAAAGTGCGGTGGTACCGATTTCCCAACCCGGTTTCCAGCCAAAGGACGGTGGCCCGTCGATGGTTTGGAACTGGCCGGTGCTGCGCAGGCTGGCGCCGTTGATGCCGGCGCGCAGGCGAAACTCCACTGCGCCGGGCGTAAATTCCCGCTCAAATACATATTCCTGTGTCACCACGCGGTTGCCGCGTTTGCCTTCGGTATTGACCTGCAACTCGCGGTTGCCCAGCAAACGGTAGCGAATTTTCTGCGGATCGTCGTGGTTCGGATTTTCAAACAGGTAGCCGTTTTCATCGGCTAAAGTCATTTCAAACGCAATGGGCTTGCCGCCATTTTGCAGGCGAACCGCTGCATAATACGTGATGCGATTGCCCCGCCACTCGATGCTGAGCGTTTCGAGGTTGACCGTATCGCCATTTTCAGGCTTGATGCGCACGCCGCGCCCTTCCATGGTGGAATCGTTCACCACTTTCCAGATTTCGAGGCGATCACCGCGGTCGGTGGGCAAAAACCAGGTGCCTTCCAGACCGTATAATTCTTTAAAAATCAGGTCGGCGTCTTCTATTTGAGCCTGTGCGGCAAAAGGCGCCAGGAAAAGGCACAAGGCAATAAAGGGGCGAAAGAAAGAGCTTTGCAAACGCATGGGCAATTTTAAATCATGGCGATGAACTGATCGAAGAGGTAGCGGGCGTCGTGGGGGCCGGGGCCAGCTTCCGGGTGGTACTGCACCGAAAAGGCCGGGTAATTTTTCAGGCGAATGCCCTCTACCGTTTGGTCGTTGAGGTTGATATGCGTAGCTTCCACGATGGAAGGGCTGTCGTAAACAGCTTGTTCCACCACGCCGAAGCCGTGGTTCTGACTGGTGATTTCGCTCTGTCCGCTGATCAGGTTTTTCACCGGGTGGTTGATGCCGCGGTGGCCGTGGTGCAGCTTGTAGGTGGGCAAACCGGCCGATAATGCGAGCAATTGCTGTCCCAGACAAATGCCGAAAATCGGCTTGCCTTCGGCGAGCATCAGTTTGATGTTTTCCAGCGCGTAAGGCATGGAAGCCGGGTCGCCGGGGCCATTGGAGAGGAAGTAAGCATCCGGGCTCCAGGCTTTTACCTCGGCGAAAGGCGTTTTGGCGGGGAAAACCCGCAGGTGGCAGTTGCGCTCCTCAAAGCAGCGCAGGATGTTCTTTTTCACCCCGTAATCCATCACAGCGATGCGGTATTTCGCGTCGGGCGCGCCGATGTCGTAGGGCTGGGCGGTGGTCACGTGGCTCGACAGCTCCAGGCCCTGCATGGAAGGCGTGGCGGCGAGCAGGCGGCGGAGTTCGTCGAGGTCGTCCACTTCCGAGGAAATGATACAGTTTTGCGCGCCGCGCTCGCGGATATGCTGCACGATGGCGCGGGTATCCACATCGGAGATGGCCACGAGGCCTTCGGCCTCGAAGTATTCCTGGATGCTGCGGTCGGCTTTGGCGCGGCTGTACGGCACATTAAAATTATGACAAACGAAGCCGGCGATTTTAACGCCATCGCTTTCAATTTCGTCATTTTTAATGCCGTAATTGCCGATATGTACGTTGGTGGAGACCAAGATTTGACCCGTATAGGAGGGGTCGGTAAAAATTTCCTGATAACCGGTCATGCCGGTATTGAAACAAATTTCGCCGGTGGTAGTGCCGGGTTTTCCGGCCGCGAGGCCGCGAAAGACTGTGCCGTCTTCGAGCAGCAGTATTGCATTATTCATGTGGGAGCGAGATGCGCGGTTGATTCGGGCCGTAAAGGTCGGGAAAAAAATGGATGTTTGATTATTTACTGAATAAATGTGCGTAGTATTGTGATCGGAAATTTTCTAACAATTGGTTTACAAGGTGTTTTTCTATGATCGAGGTCAATCTGCAGGAACGTTTTTTGGAAATTATTCTCGAACGCTACCCCCGCCGCGCCGACGCGGTTGAAAAATTATCGGAGCTGCTGAATGCCGGTAAAGACTCCATATACCGCCGCCTGCGCGGCGACACCCTCCTGTCGCCACAGGAATTAGGTCTGCTGGCCAATTATTACAGCATTTCCTTAGATGAGCTGATTTTCGGCCCTTCCGACCGCGTGGTGTGCACCTTCAATGCCTTCAGCAAGCAGATCAAAGGTTACGAGCAATACCTCGAAGACTTTATCGACGACCTGAAAAAAATACGGCGCCTGCCCGATCCGCATTTTTACTACGCCTCCGTGGAAATCCCCCTGCTCACCTACAGTTTTTTTGAAGAACTGATCAGTTTTAAACTCTACGTCTGGGGCCGCACCACCTGGAACCTCAACTTCCTCAAAGACCGCCCCTTCGACTTCCAGCTCTTCACCGCGCCCATGCGCCGCCTGAACGAAGAACTGCTGGAACACTACGTCGCCCTGCAAAGCACCGAAATCTGGAGCGTTAATATTGTAGACAATACCCTGGCGCAAATTGAATACCACGTCTATTCCGGCGGTTTTTCAAGGCCGCAAGACGCGCTTTTGCTCTGCGAACGCCTGCACGACTGGGCCAACCACCTCAAAGCCATGGCCACGGCCGGCAAAAAATTTACCGCCAACGAAAAACCCGAAAACGGGCGCGGCATTTTGCAGGTATACCACAACGAAATGGTGCACACCAACAATACCGCCCTCATCACCTCCGATCTGGGCAAATTTGTGTACACCTCCTTCTGCAACCCCAATTTCATCAAAAGCTCCGACCACAAATTGTGCAGCTACACCGAAGACTGGTTCCAGATCGTCATCTCCAAATCCAACCCCATTACCCTGAGCGCCGAAAAATCGCGCGACTGGTTCTTCAAAGAACTCACCAAACGCATCGATCGGGTGAAAAACAGGATACAATTGTATTTGGATGAGGGATAATTTTTTGAGTGTTTGGGTGTTTTAGTGTTTTTGTATTTTCGTGTCATTGAGTTTACCCGGCCACGTAAGGTTTCACACAGATATTCACAGATTACCGACACAGATACTACACAGAATATTGATTATCAAATAAATGCATGATCTGTGTACTTTCTGTGTCGGTAATCTGTGAATATCTGTGTGAAACCATACGTGGCCAGGCTACCCCCAAGACACAGAAATCTGAACAGTCCCAAAAACACAAAAACACAAAAACTCTAAAACACAAAAACACTTACCCCCCCCTAAAACACAAAAACACTTAAACACTTGAAAAGCTTTCTCGAAGCCCACGTACAAGTCTACAACACGCCGGCCTTTATTGAAAATGACCCGATCAGCGTGCCGCATCGCTTCACGCGCCTGCAAGACCGGGAAATAACGGGCTTTTGGGCCGCCACTTTGGCGTGGGGACAACGCAAAACCATCATCCAGAGCGCCCTGCGCTTAGTGGAGCTGATGGACGGCGCGCCCTACGATTTCATCCTGCACCACGAAGAGCAGGACCGCGCGCGTTTCCTCGATTTCAAGCACCGCACCTTTCAGGCCACCGACACGCTGTGGTTCCTGGAGTATTTTCAGCAGTATTACCGCCGCCACGAATCTTTGGAGGACGCTTTTGCACGCCACCTCTCCCCTACTGCGCCACATACCGAAGCGGCGCTGATCGGGTTTCACCGCGACTTTTTCGACGACCCCTACGCGCCACAGCGCACGCGCAAGCACGTGGCCACGCCCGAGCGCGGCTCCACCTGCAAACGCCTCAATATGTTCCTGCGCTGGATGGTGCGCCGCGACCAGGCCGGTGTGGATTTCGGCGTGTGGCAGCGCATTCGTCCGGCCCAGCTGCTCATCCCCTTAGATGTACATGTGGAGCGCGTGGCCCGGCAATGGGGCCTGCTCCAGCGCCCGCAGACCGACTGGAAGGCCGTGCTGGAACTGACTGAGAACCTCCGCACCTTTGATCCGGAAGACCCGGTGAAATATGATTATGCGTTGTTTGGGAGCGGGGTGTTGGGATTAATGTAAAAAAGTGCCGGAGTTTTTTGGAATTTGAAAAACGCTGTGTTTATATTTGCACAACTCAAAAATTGAATATTTCCTGATATGCCTGACAAGCACCTTCCATTCAACTACCCATCATCGGTTCTTTTAAGGCCGGTGATGGGTAGTTTTGTTTATGTGGAAGACTGTAGCAATGCGTCAAGTTGATAACGAGTTTCGGTGAGTTTAGGCATGATTTTTGAACTAACTGGTAAATAATGGCAAACATAACTTCATTCACTACAAAATAATGACAACGATAATAGATAACGTCATATTAGACGAAACAAATTTAGAGTTTAACTATGCGTCAGACTTTGTTAAACATACGGATAAACTTGTTTATTTAACAGGTAAAGCTGGAACAGGTAAAACTACCTTCTTAAAATATCTTCGCGAAATTACAACAAAAAATACCATTATTCTAGCACCGACAGGCGTTGCTGCAATTAACGCAGGTGGACAAACAATTCATTCGTTCTTTCAAATAAAACCAAGTGTATACGTTCCCAACGACAAAAGATTAAGAACAAGAGCTGACATTAGCGAATCAGACAAAAGCACCATCTATGACCACTTCAAATACTTCAAGGAACGGCTTGAAATAATAAGAGGTATGGAGCTTTTGGTTATTGATGAAATTTCAATGGTTCGTTGCGACTTGCTTGACGTAGTTGACAGACTCCTTAGAGTATTCAGACGTAGAGAAAGTGAACCTTTTGGTGGAGTTCAAGTAATATTAATAGGTGATACATTTCAGCTGCCTCCAATTGCAGATTTTGAGCAGTGGAGCTTATTGCAACCATATTATAAAAGTCCGTTCTTCTTTAGTTCAAAGGTGATTGAACAAAACAAACCTGTCTATATTGAGCTGAAAAAGATTTACCGACAAAATGAGCAAGAATTTATTGAATTATTAAATAGAGTCCGGATAAATCAAGTTTCTGAAAATGACCTAAAATTACTCAACTCAAAATACAATCCAACTTTTTCTCCAAGCAGCAATTTAAACTACATAACACTTGCAACACACAATCATTTAGTCGACAGCATAAATCTTACCAAGCTTGCTGAACTACAAACAGATCAAAAACTTTTTGAAGCTACTGTTAGTGGTATATTTCCAGAGACCATAATGCCAACTGATAGAATTTTGCGACTCAAAGAGAATTCGCAAATTATGTTTATAAAAAATGATAAAACAAAAAGATATTATAATGGCAAGATTGCTAAAATAAGTAAAATAATAGGTGATAAAATTATTACTGAACTGTCAGATGGCATTGAAATAACTATAGAAAAACAAGAATGGCAGAATATAAAATACACTTGGAATGATAAGGAGAAAAAAATTGAAGAACAGATAATTGGTACATTCACTCAATTTCCAATAAAACTTGCTTGGGCTATTACGGTTCACAAAAGTCAAGGTTTAACCTTTGAAAAAATTATTGCAGACTTAGGAGCAGCATTTACATCAGGTCAAGTTTACGTTGCATTAAGCAGATGCACATCTTTTAGCGGATTAATTCTCAAAACTAAAATTGGGATTAATGCTATCAAAACTGATCCACAGGTTTTACTGTTTGCACAAAATGAAACACCAAGCACCTTAATAGTTGAAGAATTAAATTCAGGCAAAGCGGACTTTTATTATAAAAAAGTTCGTGAAGAAATCAAATCGACAAACTTCAGCGAAGCATATGAAAATTTTATAATGGCTATAAAATTTAGGAATGACCTTGAAACAGATTTACTTAGGAAATACTTTATAATAACAGCTAAAAGGCTTGGAGCATTTAAACAAAAATATACTACCATTTTTACCGACCGAATTAAAAAACTTCAAAAAATTGAAGAGCTACAAGTTTTCATCAATGAATTAGAGAACGAAAAATCAAGTCAACAAATTAAACTAAACAATCAACATAAATTAATTAAAGACTTAATGGATAAAAACAAAGAAATTATAGGACAAAATAAAAACTTAAGATCAGAAAATTTAACGTTTAGAGTAGAAAAATTAAATCTAGAGAAGTTAGTTAGGCAATACCAAAAAACAATTCAAGAAAATAAGGTAACAATTTCAAAATTACAAATAAACATAAAGAACAACGAAGAAGAAATTGAACGACTAAAAGGAATAAAATGGTATCAGAAATTGTTTGGACACAAGTAAAAAGATAAACTATGATTGCACATAGAACAAGTGAATGGTTCAAGGCACGAATTGGAAAATTTACTGCATCGAACTTTCCTGATTTAATGTCGAAACCAGCAGATAAAAGTGCACTAATCTCAAAATCTGCACTTAACTGTATAGAAACAGCTGCAGCTCAACTATTCTACAATCAGTATCACGAACGAGCTGATAGTGAACCAACACGATGGGGATTACGATACGAAAGTATGGCTATCCAAGTTTTTTCTGAGCGAACAAATTTTCAAACAAAAGAATTAGGGTTTGTCATACATCCTTTAATTAGTTCTGTAGGAGCCACACCTGATACTCAAGTAATAGACTTTGAATGCTTAGATAAATTAATCTTAGCGCAAATAAAATGCCCTTACAGCTCAGAATATCACAAGGATTATTTGAATAAAATTTATGATACAACATCCCTTAAGAAGAAGAAATCTGCTTTCTTTTGGCAAATGCAAGGAGAAATGTGGATAACTAATGCTGATTATAGTTATTTTGTATCTTTCGACCCAAGGCTTTTAGGCCGAAATGAGTGTCTTCATTTTGTAAAAATTCTTAGAGATGAAAGTGCCATTAATGAAATAGAAATTGTTATCAAAAAATCAATTGAACTACGGGATATAATTCTTGATGATTTTAAAAAAGGAATAAGATATCCTAAATCATTATCTGATTATTACTGATAAAAATACTTACTAACACACGGAGATCACACTACTCACCCAACAAATTTCAGCCTGATAGTTTCGACAGATAGTACCTTTATCTTAAAATATATGCCTTTATAGTGAAACTGTACTGACATAGATTGTTTCAAAATTCAAGTATTTGATTTTAAACTTCATCATATAACTATTTTTTGATTACTCTCTCCTCAATCTGGCTACTATATTGAATAGTTATATAAACAAACAGGACTAAGGTACTTGTAAAGCTAGAAATTACTTGTTGCTTAGGCCATTTTTTAGCTTCATGGGCCAAAGAATTTCGTGTATTATAAGCAATGTATAGATGACGTGCAAAATTATTATCAGGAACGTCGTCGATACTTTTTTTGTATCTATTATCACTGGGGTCAATTTTTGGCAACAATCCTAATATTGTCCCCAAGCCTTGCTTTTTTGATTGCACAATTTTATACTTCTCATAATCAACTAAGAATAGTACTTTCTTCGCAAAAGGATCTAAACTCAATGAAACTTGCTTTAATTGAAGAAATAAATCAGTCTGATCATTTTGACCTTGATAATATTTTATTATCGTTCTAAATAACATCTCATGTAAGCCATCCAATGAAGCCTCACCAGTTCTTAACTTAACAACCTCTACAAAAAAAACAATTGCCTCTCGTAGAGTGATATCAAAATGAGGTTGGCGTAAATCAGTGAAGAATTCAGTGAGTTCATGTGTTAGCTCATCTATAATTATATCAACATCCAAAATGGAATTCTTGCGGCTTTCGGTGTTACCCTCAACAAGTTTAATAAGAACGGTATTATTTAAATTAATTTTTTCAAATAAGTCATAACTCAAATTTAACACTTTATAAACATATGCTCGATTAAATTTTTTATCTAAATATATTAATTTTTTAACTAAATCACTCAAACACATACTTTTAGAAGTAGTAGAATTTAAGATTTCTATAGCCTTAGATCGAACTTTATCACTAGCTAAAGTTTTTACCTTGTTTTCTTTTTTTATTGATATCATTTTATGACCAGATGTATCAATAAAGCAATCAAATCGATCCTTTCTCCCAAGTACAGAAAATGCAGATTCGTTAGAAAAATTATACTTTTCGATTAATATTTTTTTAAGATCTTTTTTTTTCATTTGACCATTTGGAGACTTTTTCAGCTCATTTACTGCTAACATATATTGTGGAATACTCTTTTCTTTTTTTGAATATAAAAGAGATTTGTACTTCAACTTCCATTCTGGAAGTATGTATCGATTATCCTCTATTCTCAAAAAGTATTTATTTGTTATGGTTCGTATCGAGTCCTCGTTAAGCCCCCCTCTCTCTTTCTTAACATAAGTAATGATTTCTTTATGGGTCAATGGTGTGTTTGAACTTAAAAAAGCGTTTTTTATTATTTCTTCAATTGTACTTGAGTTACCTGACCATTCAGTTAATGAATAATTGCCAGTTTTACCTAGACGTGTGACATATTTGCATTCAGACAACTGTCGCACGACAACATCTCTTGTCACTCTTTTCTTTATATTCGCGTGAAAAAGCCTATGGTTTATTTCAGCAACGATTTCACTTATATTCAAAATTTTATTTTTTTCACTCAATATTCTAATAACCATATCAGAGTATGAGCTGAGTTTATCAAATCTTAGGCGAAACGAAGAGGAGCCGTCTCCTTTCTTAATCTTTTCTACCTCTGAAAGCACATCAATACACTTCAATATTAAATCACCTGGAAGTTTTCCCGACATCTTTGTTACTTCTACTCGTAATTTAAAATCATCAATTGGCTGAAAGCTAATAGATAAAACATTATATATTGTTTTAAAAGTTAATAAAACTATATCCTTAGAATACAAAAAATCATATAAGTATATTTCATCAGAAAAAGCAATATTTAAATACTCTAACTTAAAGATATCAATAAAAAGTTCAACATAGGCTATTTCTCTGCTCCCTTCCAAATAGCGTTCACTAATGCCTGCATATTCTTCCAAAAAAAATCTTGGAATTATTTTTTGATTTGAAAATATAGAAGATAATCTATGCGCATTAGCAATTAAATCTACATTACATCTAATATTAAATTCATTATTTAAGCCTTGCAGCATCTTCCTCAGAAAAATAATTTCGTTATGTACTATTTGCCTCACTCGCTCGCGTGAAATTTCATAATAGGTTCCAATTTCATCGAATGTATATCGATCACTCTCTATGCCATAATATTTCTTCAAGCAATCAGAATTCCGATCACCTTTATTTTTCCGAAGTAAAATTAATTCATCAACAAATGTAATAAAATTATGAAAAAACATTTTAGAACCATCAAAAGTAGAAGGTATTACTTTTTTATGAGCGCAACTAATATATTTATTAGAATTAGATTTAAGATCAAAAATAAAATCTCTAAGAAGATTAATACAATTTGCACCAACTCCAGGGAGAGCAGCAAAGTCTTGAATTTGTAATTTTGTAAGTGCTCTTAGATGCTCTATATTGTTTTTTTGAAATTTAATATACAATCTTTTATTAAGCAACTCTTCAATATCACTAATTTTAATTACTAACAATTCATCAGGCAAATTATCATCAAGAATATAATCAAATGAAAGTGAGTTGGTTTCTACAGACAATTCATTAATCTTATTGAGTAGTTTTTTCAATTCAAATATCGCTTTTGCACCTACACTTTTTTGTTTTGCAAAATCTTGAATATTTATCATTAGCAAATCATCAATAGTGTTGATATTGAATTTACATAACTTATCATATAAGTTATTGGGAATTTCATTTCGTATCTGATCAATTTTAATATTCCTTTTATCCATGAATTTCATTTTTTGAAGCGAGTTAGAGTTTATTTTATATGCTCCTAACAAATCAAACACAAATTTTATTATTATCCATAACTTATCGAAAGTTACATGATCAGCATAGACAATTTTTGTATTCGAATTTGCAGAAAAGCATAAAATTCATTTTACTACATAAATATTTTCTGTTTTACGACTTGGTCAAATCGCTTTTTTCAAAATAACGATTAAAAAATTCGATAATGAAAACTAACCTTGTCCAAACTAAAAACATTCATGTACCAATGTCAATTTTAGCCGCAAATTTATTTTTTTATTTTATAAAAACAAACTTACCGCTAAAATTACTACATATTGCCTTACCCCCACATGTCCAGCATCTTCCTCCTCCCCAAAAACCACCCCGCTCGCAAGCATCTCCGACGTGATGCGCGTTGTTTGCAAGCTGGCGAGAGATCCCACCCCATCTCAGCCATCCGCCGGGTTTCTAACCCGACGAGGTAATGAAGCGCTGAAACGTGTCGCCTTGGATCAATTTCCCGCAGATTTTCGCAGATTTGCGCGCAGATCGCGCAGATTATTCAGGTTATCTGCGAAGCCAGGCGTAAAAGATCTGCGTAATCTGCGCGACCATCTGCGCAATCTGCGGGAAATTGATCTTCGGAGTTTATGATCCGGATAAACTTCATATCCCAGCCCTTCAGCAGACACACCTTTTTGGGGCAAAACAACAAACACCATGACAAAAAACATCCAAAACATCGCTCCTTTATTGGCTTGTCATTTCATGGATATTGAAAGTGACGCAAAGGCTTTTGAAGCGCATCATAAAATGCTTGCGGCCCATGCCAACCGCCTCGGACTTTACCACAAGTACACAGGACGGCTGCACGACAGCCGGGTAATTCGGACAAACAGCTCAGAAGACAAATTTTCCATTACGCTCAATGACATTACAACCCACGTCTTTTCAGATGTAATGGTTGCGCGTAAAAAATTAAGTATCGCGCATGATCAACTCGTTTTTCCTGTTCAAATTGACTTTGAAACCACGAACCTGACATTCAATACCGTGGACGAGGACGGCAACATCCAAAGCATTGAGCCGACAACTATCAGCGAATACCTTTATGAGCAAATTATTTCCATTGACGAGGATATCAT
Organism: Chitinophagales bacterium; assembly: GCA_017303875.1. GTDB lineage: Bacteria > Bacteroidota > Bacteroidia > Chitinophagales > Saprospiraceae > M3007. The sequence goes on from JAFLBP010000022.1 coordinate 61,074, forward strand.
AGAAATCGGACTGGTGGTTTGGAAAGCCGGACTTGAGGATACGCCGGGAACAGCAATCCTGATTTTAATGCACGCAAAAAATATACGCCTGACAGCCCTTCAGGACGATGCCTGGTTCGCAATATTCGGCAACACCTACGACGATTATTACAAGTATTTTAAAGCGCAGCTTGACACCGGACGCTATTTATCTGATCAATCGAAATGCCATGAAATGTATGACGAATATGAAGCACAACTCAAGGGCTGATGGAGTCAAGTGCGTGCGAAGCGGTTTTCGTACAGCAGCGCGGTCGTGCAGACAGCATCCGGGCCGACATTATTGGAAATAACAGTACCTTGTCCGCAAATCAAATCTGGAAAACCCAATCAGGCATTCATCCCCCCCTCGAAGCCCTTCAACAAGCACTTTTTAAAACATGATCAGATGGCAACAACAGTTTGGGTATTAAAAGCACTCCTCGCATTGATTTTCATTTTCGTGGGTATTAATAAACTGACGCTCCCCAAAACAAAGCTGCTCGACAAAGGAATGAAGGGATTAATAAACCTTGACGAAAAACAGATAAAATTCGCCGGTTTATTGGAAATATCAGGCGCAATTGGTTTGGTATTGCCAACGCTGACAAACATTTACCCCGTATTATCTGGCATTGCTGCTATATGTTTAGGCCTGACAATGCTTGTTGCACTGTATATAAACCTCAAGCTCAGGCTTTCAATTATTCCAAATATTGTAATTTTAGTTATTTGCATCCTTATTGCTTATTGGGAATTGAAATGAATGGTGGCTTGAAATCATCGACACGCCGTTTTTTGGCAGGGTCAACCGCCTGCGGCTTTTTTCACATATTTTGTACCACAACGCGCACCATACCGGGCAAATATCGCTGACGCTTGCCAAGGGGGCTTAGGTGCACCACAATACAACAATTAAATGCCGGAAAAGGAAGTAGAAATCTTTTACCCCCCAACCCAAACCGCCTGGCGGGAGTGGTTAGCAGAAAATCATTTGTCCAAACAATCGGTTTGGGTTATTTTTCACAGCAAATCATCCGGCAGGCCCACCCTCAGCTGGAGCGATGCCGTAGACGAAGCCCTCTGCTTTGGCTGGATCGACAGCAAGAAAGTTTCAATAGATAAAGAAACCTCACAGCAGTTTTTTTGTAAAAGAAAACCCAACAGCACCTGGTCAAAAATCAATAAAGACAAGGTTGAACGCCTCATAGCGCAAGGTTTAATGGCCCCGGCAGGACTTTTATGTATAGAAATTGCCAAGCAAAACGGCTCCTGGACAATATTGGATGCAGTAGAGCAATTAATCATTCCTGATGATCTGGAATCCGAATTTGCAAACAAACCCATTGCAAAGGATTTTTATCTGGGTTTAAGTAAATCTATGAAAAAATCTATTTTGCAATGGCTGGTCATGGCCAAAACCACCGAGACCCGGCAAAAGCGCATCACAGAAATCCTTGAAAGTGCGGAACAGCAGCTGAAACCGAAACATTTGCGGTAATACCGCACGCATACAACATGACAACACAACTGAAAATATCCTGCCTGCTTATTGCCTTGATGTTAAGCGCTTCCTGCGCGGAAAACAAGCGCCCCAAGCCAGTGCAGGCGCCAAAAGCAAGCACGCTGAACCCGGGCAGGGAAATGTTGAAATTCAACTCAGGCATCCGTGCGATCCTGCACGACAGCAAGGGCAACTACTGGTTTGGGAGCGATCAGGAGGGCGTCTGCAAATACGATGGCAAAACCTTTGCGTATTACAGCCCTGCGAACGGTTTTTGCGGCAAACAGGTGATTCATATTGAAGAAGATACAAAGGGCGTCATCTAGTTTGGCACCAGCAGTGGTTTGTGCAGTTATGACGGCGTAAATTTTAATGTCCCTGAGCCGGATTTGCCCTTGAACCCCGGCTCGGTAGCTGCCACGGAACTTTGGTTTCCCGGAAACCAGCCCAATCAAATTATTGGCATCGAACAGGGCAATATCCACGTCTATAAAAGCCCGCTTATCGTTCCTGAGGGAGAAAACCCCGCCAATCACGGCATCACAGGGTTCTCCAAAGGTAAAAATGGCAATGTTTGGATTGCCCACTACGCAGGCGTCATCGGTTTTGATGGGGAAAGAAGCCGGCACATCAACAACAGCACCATGCATTTCGACGGCAAAACCCGAAACATGCATGTGAGAAGTATTTTGGAGGATTCTAAAGGTCGCCTGTGGATCGGCAACAACAGCATCGGCGTACAATTGAAAGAAAAGGATACCATTGTTGACTTTTCAGCCAAACATGGCCTGGCCAAAGGAGATGTATTTGCTTACCCCGCATCGCCCGGCACCTTGCTGCATGTATTCGCCATTCATGAGGACGCACAAGGCAATATATGGTTTGGCGACCGCGATACCGGCGCCTGGCGATACGACGGCAACAGCATGGTAAATTTCACGGTAGACAGCACTTTAGGCATACAACATATCTGGGACATCTACGAAGACAAAAACGGAAATTTACTGTTCGCAATGGCCGAGAGTTCGGTATACCGATTTAATGGAACGGGAATTGAGCGGGTGTTTTAGGTGTGTGCTTAGCAAAAAATAGCTATGAATTTATCTCAACACGAATAAAAAATTTGTAGGGATTTTCGACGCGGCCAAAAAGGAAACTAAAAACGAAATACAAACGTTAGATGATATATACACGTTCAGCGATCAACTCAAAGCGACCGTTGAGACGTACATCGCTCTAAATTCGTGAACTTCTAATTTTTGACGTATGGTTATAGAAAGAACAGCGAGTGAAGTCATTATCAGACTTCCCGCAAACATTAACTGGGAGGATTTGGAACTGATGATTCGTTTCATCAAGTACAAACAAAACGTCTCAAAAAGCAAAGCCACCCAAGATGAGATTGATCAGTTGGCACGGGATGTCAATAAGCAATGGTGGGAGGAGAATAAACACCGATTTTTAAAGCAACCATGAAAATCGTTGTTGATACCAACATTATTTTTAGTGCCATGCTGAATCCGACGGCTACGATTGGACAGGCTATCATTTATGGCCAGCGACATCAGCAATTTGAATTTTTCGCGCCTCACTTGCTCAAAGAAGAGATTAAAAGACACCGAAACAAAATTATTGATGTGTCCAAATCTATTGATGATACGACTTTTGAGGACATTCGTGATGAGATGTTCAATTGTGTCAAGTTCATTTCCGAAGAACAAATCCCGTATGAATTTTGGGAAATTTCCATTCCATTGGTTAGAGACGTAGATATGGACGATATTGCATTTGTTGCTTTGGCCGAATATTTGGATGCCAGACTTTGGACTGGGGACAAGAAACTATTGGCTGGACTTGAAAAACGCGGCTTTACTCGAATTATCACAACCGATGAGATTTCTAATATGAAATTTACCGACCTGTAATAGATGCTGCCATCAATGCATCAAGATCCTTAAGTTAAGGAATCGCTCTACGAATGCTCTTGTGAAAACAACAACAGAATTTCAAGAAAACTCATGTTGTTCTAACCGAGGGAGCACCTCGAAAATCCTTAACTTAATGAGCATGATCAATGGAAAAGATGCTTTGGAATACTCAAACTCCACTAAACACGGGGTGAAAATTTATCAAAATGGCCAAATAGTCAATAACTGTATGGTTATGGGTTCAGGTGGTGCGACAGGAGTTCATCCAAATTCAATGCTGCTCGACGAAGATCAATTACTACTTTGTTGCGGTAACACTATCTTCTGTTTTACGCTTCCAGATCTTCAATTGAAATGGAAAACTCAGGCGGACCAGGCAACTTGCTTTAGTATTTTTAAACTGCATAACGATTTTATCGTACATGGAGAAATGCAAGTGAGCGCCCTCGATAAAGAGGGTTGTATCAAATGGTCATTTCAAGGACAAGACATTTTTGTTACCATGGACAAACAAGATCCCTTTAAAATTGAAGAAGACGGTATTCTACTCACTGACTTCACCGGAGCAACATACAAAATTGACTTCGCTGGAAATTTGATCTGGAGCTACCACAACAAAAAACATCTGGAAAGACCTTGAAAAAGTAAAGATATTTTTGGACGAGCGAGACGCAAAAATGAAAAACTTTGTGAAGGCTCACTTCAAAATAAAAATGCACCGAACAATGCCCCAACCCCATTAAGTTAAAGCGCCAAACCTCCAAAAACACCCTAAGCGCCAGCCATGAAATTCATCAATCAACCAAAAGGGGTTTATTGTAATGGGATTATTTGGTCACAGGCATAGGGCCATGGGAAAGTTTATAAAATTGGAGGCGAAATGCAATTCCAGGCAGGTCAAGCCTGTAATTTCCCCATAAATTAGCGTACTTTTGCAGAAAATAGAGATTTTATGGCCAAAAAGTTAGTCCGTTTCGACTGGGCGATGAAAAAAATGCTTCGCCACAAAGCCAACTTCGACATCCTCGAAGGGTTTCTCTCTGAATTATTGGAAGAAGAAATCAAAATCAAGCAAATCCTCGACAGCGAAAGCAACAAGGAAACCGAAGACGATAAGTACAATCGGGTTGATATCCTCGTGGAGAACTCAAAGAGTGAACTCGTTATCATCGAAGTACAAAATAGCAAAGAGTACGACTATTTCCATCGTATGTTGTTCGGTGCAGCAAAGGCTATCACCGAACATATCAAAGAAGGTCAGGCATATGCAGAAGTAAAAAAAGTCATATCCATCACGATTGCCTACTTTGATTTAGGTCAAGGTAAGGACTACGTTTATCATGGGACGACCATTTTTAGAGGTATTCACAAAAATGATATACTCACGCTTGCGGACAAGCAAATACAACTTTACAAAAAAAGCAGTGTTCACGAGATTTTCCCTGAGTTTTGGGTAATCAAAGTAGGCAAGTTTGGCAACCGGGTGAAAGACAAACTCGATGAATGGATTTACTTTTTCAAAAACGCAGAAATAAAAGCCGACTTTTCAGCGAAAGGCTTGAAAGAAGCAAGCGAGCGTCTTGACGAGATGAAATTGAACGAAAAAGATGCAAAAGAATATAAAAGATACTTAAAGGGGTTACGGGATATTGCCAGCGAGCAACATACCAAAATGGCAGATGCCCAAGATTTGATAAAAAAAGGAGAAGACAATAAAGAGGTAGAGACAATTCTGAAACTCCATAAAAAGGGAATGACAAATCAAACAATCGCTGAATTGTTAGATATTCCAATTGAAAAGGTTAATCAAGCAGTAATTGGTCACGTTTACTAAAACTTTGAAAGTTTAGTAAACGAAAGCGGAGAGGTAGTGTTGATTTCTATCCATTTCCCGCAGATCGCGCAGATTTACTCGCAGATCGTGCAGATGTATTCCTGCTGAGCGCTACAAATACCATGAATAAAAAATCTGCGGAATCTGCGCGTAAATCTGCGCGATCTGCGGGAAATTGATCTTAGTGCATTACAAACATTTTTAGCACAGCAATGCTTGCTTACAGATAGCACACTACCGCCCCGCCCGGTTCACCGCCTCCAATACCTCCGGCCCGGGAATCAGCAATGCCTGCGGCAATTGGTTCAGCGGCGTGGCCGTGGTATCCAGCATCTGGTGCAGGTCGGGATGGTCCTGGTCAATGAAGATCAGGCCGGTCAGGATTTCATTTTTTACTTTGGCCTCGTGTACGCGGTTGATCGCGCCAATGCGGTCGAAAGGATTCCAGTTGGGCGCCAGCTTGCTCAATTGGATATAGGAGCCGTCGTGCAAAGCCACATCCAACACTTCGCCTTCAGCGTAAGCAGCCGTTATTTCTTCTTTGAAAGGCACATAATCCACAGCCGCCGTGGCTTCAATATGCTCACGGGTATAGTCGTAACTCTTGGTGGAGCCGGGGTTGTTGTTGAAAGTCACGCAGGGCGAAATGACATCAATCAGCGCAAAACCCGGGTGCGACATCGCCGCCTTAATCAGCGGCACCAACTGCTCCTTATCGCCCGAAAAGCTGCGGGCCACAAACGTAGCGCCCATTTCCAGCGCCAGTCCGGCCATATCAATGGCGGCAAACTGGTTGGCATGGCCACTTTTGTTCACCGAACCCACATCGGCCGTCGCCGAATCCTGGCCCTTGGTGAGGCCATAACAACCATTGTTCATCAGGATATACGTGATGTTCAGGTTGCGGCGAATGGCGTGCACAAACTGCCCCATCCCGATGGAAGCAGAGTCGCCGTCGCCAGAGATACCGAGGTACATCAGGTCGCGGTTGGCGAGGTTGGCGCCCGTGGCTACCGAAGGCATACGCCCGTGTACGGAGTTGAAACCGTGGGAGTTACTGAGAAAATAAGCCGGCGTTTTGGAAGAGCAGCCAATTCCCGAAAGTTTGGCAACACGGTGCGGCTCAAGGTTCATTTCAAAGCAGGCTGATACAATGGCGCCGCTCACGGAGTCGTGGCCGCAGCCGGCACAAAGGGTGGAAAGCACGCCCTCGTAATCTGCACGGGAATACCCGACTTCATTCAGGGGCAGGTCCGGGTGGCGAAATTTCGGTTTTACAAACGACATATCTCCTATAGCTTATGCGCTTACACCGGCAGCTACCCGGCTTTGAATGGTTTTAAAAATGTAATCGGCTGTAACGGGGAAGCCGTCGTAATTGAGCACTTTAATGAGGTTTTTGGGATGTACCTCCAGCTCATTCACCAGCAAACTGCGCAACTGCGCGTCGCGGTTCTGGTCAATTACAAAAACCTTGTCGTGGCTTTCAATAAAATCGCGTACGCTGTCGGCAAAAGGAAATGCCATGAGGCGCATCGCATCCATTGCAATGCCGCTTTCCCGCAGCATATCGATGGCTTCAAGGGCCGGATAAGTGCTCGTTCCGATGAAAATTATGCCATATTCGGATTGATTGCCGTCCTGATACAATTCCGGTTCTGGCACCAAACCTTTCGCGGTCTCCCATTTCAGCATCAGCCGGTCGACGCTTTTTTGATAAATAAGGGCATCTTCGGTGTAGCCGGCGTATTCATCGTGCGAGGTGCCGCGCGTGAAATACGAGCCTTTGGTCGGGTGCGTTCCAGGGATGGTGCGGTAGGGAATGCCGTCGCCGTCCACATCTTTGTAGCGGCCGTAACGTTCGGTCATGGCTTCTAATTGCGCCTCTGTGAGCACCTTGCCGCGGTCGAACTGCCGGGAACTGTCCCAGCTCAATGGCGGCGACATGGTATCGTTCATGCCCAGTTCCAGGTCGGTCATCACCAGCACCGGGGTTTGCAGGCGCTCCGCCAGATCAAAGGCGTCGGCGGTGAAGTCGAAGCACTCTTTGGGCGTGCTGGGGAAAAGCAGCACGTGGCGCGTGTCGCCATGCGAGGCATAGGCCGCAGAGATCAGGTCGGACTGTTGCGTGCGCGTGGGCATGCCGGTGGAAGGGCCGCCGCGCTGCACATCAATGAGCACCGTGGGTATTTCGGCAAAATAGGCCAGGCCCAAAAATTCGCTCATCAGCGATACGCCCGGGCCACTGGTAGCCGTGAAGGCGCGGGCGCCGTTCCAGGAAGCGCCGAGTACTACGCCGATGGCCGCCAGTTCGTCTTCCATTTGCACCACGGCAAAGTTCTTTTTGCCGCTTTCCGGGTCAATGCGGTATTTGGTGGCGTATTTTTCAAATGCCTGTACCAGCGAAGTGGACGGCGTAATGGGATACCAGGCGGCAACGGTCGCGCCCGCGTACAAGGCGCCCAGGCCGCTGGCGGTATTGCCGTCCATCAGGATTCGATCGCCAACTTCATCGCGGCGCTCTAATCGCAGTCCAAGCGGGTATTCGTAGTGTTGATGGATGTAATCGATGCCCATTTGCATGGCTTCAAAATTGGCAGTAACCAACTTTTCTTTACCCTTAAATTGCTCACGGACAATCTGTTGTAACACTTCCAGTTCAATGTCCAGCAGGGCCGACAGTGCCCCGACGTAAACCATGTTTTTCAGCAATTGCCGCTGGCGCGGATCAGCGAAATGCTCCATACAAAGCCCCATCATCGGCACGCCGATATAGTGAATGTCCTCACGGATATATTCCTTGTAGAGTTCCTTGGTACTGTCGTACACAAAATAACCGCCCGGCTTGACTACCTTGATGTCGCGCAGCATACTTTGCGGATTGACGCTGACCATCAGGTCCACGCCCTCGCGACGGCCGAGGTAGCCTTTTTCGCTGACGCGCACTTCGTACCACGTCGGCAGGCCCTGGATATTGGAAGGAAAAATATTTTTTGGTGCAACGGGAATGCCCATACGGAACACCGCTTTGGCAAACATCGTGTTGGCGCTGGCCGAACCCGTACCGTTTACATTGGCAAATCGAACCACAAAGTCGTTCAAAGCACTCAACTTATGCATATCTGATAGCTCCTGCTTTTGTGACGTTATACAAATATTTTTGCATGTCCCAGGCTGCGGTCGGGCAACGCTCGGCGCAAAGGCCGCAGTGCAGACAAACGTTTTCATCTTTTACCATTACCCGCATGGTTTTCAGCGGATCCGACACGTACAAATCCTGGCTCAGGTCATTGGCCGGTGCATTCAGGCGCGTACGCAGGTCTTCTTCTTCGCCGTTTTCTGTAAAGGTGATGCAGGTGGTGGGGCAAACATCCACGCAGGCATCGCACTCGATACAGCGGGACGTATTAAAGACCGTCTGCACATCGCAGTTGAGGCAGCGCTGGGCTTCGCGGAAAGCCACTTCGGGGTCGAAACCGAGTTCTACTTCTAATTTGCGGTCGGTGAGGGCAATTTTCTTCTCGGCGTGTGGCACTTTATAGCGCTGATCTTCCACTACGGCGCTGTCGTAAATCCACTCATGGATGCCCATTTTCTGGTGGATGAGGTTGGTAAAGGGCGAAGGCCGCTCGTGCAGCGATGCCCCATTACAAAACAAATCAATGGATACAGCGGCCTGGTGGCCCTGAGCGACAGCAGTGATGACGTTTTTGGGCCCCAGCGCGGCATCGCCTCCAAAAAACACTTTGGGGTTGCTCGACTGGAAAGTCACTTTATCTAATTGCGGCGTATCCCATTTGTCAAAAGTAATGCCCAGGTCGCGTTCAATCCAGGGGAAACTGTTCTCCTGCCCTACTGCGATAAGCACGTCGTCGGCTTCAAAAAACACATCCGGCTCGCCGGTGGGTTTAAGGCTGCGACGGCCATTTTCGTCGTACACGGCGGCTACAATTTCAAAGGTCATGCCCTTGAGCTGGCCGTTTTCCACCACAAAAGACTTCGGCACATGGCAGTTGTAGAAGGGAATATCTTCGTGTTGGGCGTCTTCAATTTCCCAGGGCGAAGCTTTCATTTCGCTGAAGGGGCTGCGCACAACCACTTTTACGTCTTCGCCGCCGAGGCGACGGGCGGTACGGCAGCAATCCATCGCGGTATTTCCGCCGCCGAGCACCAATACTTTTTTCCCGATCTTGGTGGTATGTCCGAAAGCAACGCTGGCTAACCATTGAATACCGACGTAGACGTTGGCGCTCACTTCACTCCGGCCCGGCACTTCGGGCAGGTCGCGGCCTTTGGGAGCGCCGGTGCCGACAAATATGGCGTCGTAACCTTTGTCCAGCACAGCTTTCAGGCTCGATACATGCGTGTTGTAATGCGTCGAGATGCCCATATTTTCGATATAGCCAACTTCTTCATCGAGCACAGAAGCGGGCAAACGGAAAGAGGGGATCTGGCTGCGCATCATACCGCCACCGGCCTGCTGATTGTCGAACAGGTCGATTTCGTAGCCCAGCGGCGCCAGGTCGCGCGCGACAGTGAGCGAGGCCGGGCCTCCACCGATCAGGGCGACGCGTTTGCCATTTTTGGGGAATGGCCCCTTCGGAATCCGGTCAGAGACATCGTCTTTGAAGTCGGCAGCTACTCGTTTGAGGCGGCAGATGGCCACGGGTTGTTCTTCTACGCGGCCGCGGCGGCAGGCGGGTTCGCAGGGGCGGTCGCAGGTGCGGCCCAGCACCCCGGGAAACACGTTGGATTCCCAGTTGATCATATATGCCTCGGAGTATTTCCCGGCTGCAATCAGGCGGATATATTCCGGCACCGGCGTATGCGCCGGACAGGCATACTGGCAGTCGACAACTTTATGGAAATATTCGGGGTTTTGAATGTCTGTTGCTTTCACAGGCAAGCCTTTTTGTATTGTGTTAACAGGGAGCCAAAAGTAAACACCCGCGAATTATTTTACGTTTTTTTATGGTCAAATTTTTTTGTTTGGGCAAACGAAGGATTTGCGCGAATAAAATAAAGACTAAATCTAAATTATTGACACTTGTTTCAAGCGGGAAGTCATTCTGGAAAGAAGCCAGAATGTAATAATTTACAATGCCATGTAGACAACCGCTTGAAGACAGTTTGAATACCGTAGCGCAATTCCCCGCAGAATTCGCAGATTGACACGCAGATCACGCAGACCTAATACGCTTGGCTACGCAGATAACATAAAAATCTGCGCGATCTGCGCATAAATCTGCGAAATTCTGCGGGAAATTCATCTTGGTCGACGCGTTCCTGGCATTGCCACACTCGACCGTGTTGCGGTCGAATGCGTACTGTTTTGCAATCGGGAAAGCTCCGGCTTATGATTTTGGATTTTTGATGCTTGATTTTGGATTAACTTGTTATCAAAAATCCAAAATCAATGGAGCGTATTTATGTTGTCTGACGACGGAAAGTCGTCAGACAAAAATCAAGCATCAAAAATCCAAAATCAAGCATCCACCCTGGCCGCCCGAATCCTAACAAAAAAGAACAACAGAATCAGGCTGAGAATGAACAGGGAAGTGAGGGTGAGTACGCTGTAGCGCATATTGCCCGTCAGCTGTTCAACGATCCCGAAAATGAAGGTGCCAAAGACCGTGGAGACCTTATCCGTCACGTCGTAAAAGCTGAAAAACGAGGCCGTATCTTCGGTGTCTTCGGGGATGAATTTGGCGTATGTGGATCGGGTAAGCGACTGTGTGCCGCCCATCACCATCCCTACAAAAGCGGCGAGGTAGTAAAAAGTGCCCTTGTCGTATACGTTGTAGGCGATCAGGCATACGACGGTCCAGATAATCATCAGAATAATCAGCGTATACCGGTTGCCAAAATATTTTGAAGCCCAGGCGGAGAGCAGGGCACCGATGATGGCGACCAATTGCAGTACGAGAATGAGTAAAATCAGGTCGGCTGTTTCAAATTCCAATTCCTTTTTAGCAAAAGCGGAGGCCAGAAAAAGAACCGCCTGTACACCGGCATTAAGCAGGAAAAAGGCAGTCAGGTAGCGCAAAATGCTGCGATCGGCCCAAACAACTTTGGCGACTTTCACCAATTCCTGATACCCTTTTTTCATGGCCTGATCGCCGAGCGGCTGGGGGTTATCATCGGGTAATTTCCGCATGGGAATCTGCGCAAAGCCGATCCACCACAAGCCCACCATTGCGAAGGCAATTAATACGGCGTCCTGGGTGTCGTGCAGGCCAAACCATTCGTAGTTTTGAATCACCAGGAGGTTTACAAACAACAACATTACGCTGCCCAGAAAGCCCAGCGCAAAGCCGATGGCACTGGCCCAGTCGTATTTATCTTCCGTCGTGATAATGGGCAAATAAGAGTTATTAAACACAATACCGCCCGCAAAACCGATGGTTGCCAGGATAAATCCAGCCACACCAATCCACAGGGTTTGCATATTGGTAAACAACACGAGCGAGATGCAGGCTAATCCGCCGATGGTGGTAAAAAAGCCCATGAAACGCTTGCGTTTGCCACCATAATCGGCAATGCCGGACAAAAGCGGCGAGAGCACCGCCACCACGAGGTAAGAGAAGGAAATAGACCAGGCAAACAAGGTGCTGTCGGTCATTTGCAAACCAAACACATTCAGGGAATCGCTGGCAATTTCCAGAAAATAACTGGGAAAAATAGCGACGGCGATCACCAGCGCGTAGGCGCTGTTGGCCCAATCGAACATGGCCCAACCCAGGATGGTACCCCATTTGTTTTTGGCTGCTTTCAGGTTGAGTGCCGCGCGAAGTTTGCTCATGTTGGTTTCGTTTGTTTGAAATAAAAAATTACTTATCCGGGCTGGAGCGGAAAGGCACCGTAACGCTCACCCAGGGCCAGGCAAAAAAGAAAAAATCGCTGCCCGAACCCAAAAAACCGGTAATGGCGGCATCAAGGGCTACACGTTTGCCCAAAAAGCGGCCACCGAGGCTGAGAATTGTGGAAGGCCCGTCGAGGGTATTGCCGAGGAAATAATTTTCCGTCACGATGGCAAATTTTTTCCCCGTTCTGGCAGTAGATCCGATCATCAGTGTTGGCGCTTGCGCCCATTGCCCGTTGCCATATCCGTAGCCCAAACCTACGGTAAAATTTTGATTCCGCGACCCCAGGGTTAAATTTGCATACGGAAGCCCCAAAAAGAAGTTTTCATCAAAGGTCGTAAATACGCCGCCGGCCAATACCCCTATCCCTGCGTTGAGGTAATCTTTTTTCAGCGGGATAGATACTTTTGGCGTTATCCAAAGCACGTTGGTCACCACGAAGGGTATGACACTCAGCCCAATCGAAAAATTATCACTGACGCCGTAACTCACCTGATTGAGAAAGACCATACTGTTGTTGTAATACCCCTCCCCTTTGCGCAAGCCGTAGCCCGTGGGTGCAAAAAGGTATCGGGTCGAATGTGGCGAATCATGCCAGTATTCTCCGGCTACCACCCGGCCCTTCGTGCCTTCTTTCAGTACGGAAATACTGACCTTTGGAATACGTACCTGCCCGAGGGTAGTTGTTTCCAGCAGGATGGCATCAGGAGTGTCTTCCAGTACTTTTCCAAAAAACTCATTCCCGTCGACGGTCTCTATCACCACCATGCGTACGGAGTCTTCCTGCACTGGTCTGACAAGCTGCGCATGGGTAAAAGCCGGCAGCAATAAGGAGCAAAAAAGCAAAATAAGGTGTTTCATGATCGAGATGTTAAAGGTTCGGAGGTTCAGGGTTTGGAGGTTACTCCACAATGACTTCATCTACAAACAACCAGGCGCCTTCGCCGGCGCCGGGCTTGCCAGCCGGAATAACGCCGCTGGTTTTAACGAGCACTTTGACGTAGCGGCCTTTTGCACCGGGCGTCTCCACCACCACCTGCTCCGGGCCAGTTGCGCCGGGCGCAACAATATCCCAGGAAGCGACAGATTTAAACGCTTTTCCGTCGTCGGAAACGAGCACCTCCACACCTTTAGGCGGATAAATCCAGGCATGTTCGGCATTCATATATTGAAAAGTAACCTTGCTGAATGTTGTGGCAGCTCCAAAATCAATCACCGGATCTATATCCCGGTTGACTAATCCTACCCAGGCATCCCAGTTTTTGCGCCCACCCCGCACGCCGTTGGTAAGGGCGTAGGTATCACCGCCCGTGTATTTTTCCGGGTTTTTACCTAAGGTGTATGATTTGCCGCTGGCCTTGTGCACCATAAAATCCGTACTCATCACTTTGCCCATCTGACGGCCGTTCAGGAAAGTCGCCGCCTTAACTGTGGTACTTTTGGTAATGGCCAAAGGCATGGTGTACAGCCCTGAAATGGAGGTCGGCGGTTTGCCATTGGTGGTATAACGGATTTGCAGCGCCGGATCGTTGGCAATAAGGCTGACTTTTCCTGCATTAAAACTGGCCGACACGCCAAAAAAGGCTTTGGCATAGTTGACTTTCAACACATCTAAGCGACTGAAATGCGCTTGCAGGCGCTTGCTGAAACCTTTCCAGTCCTTTTGCTTGACCGGCGTCCAGACCACCTCTGCCAGCGCGCAGGCGCGCGGGTACACCATATAATCACAGTATTCAGGTGTGGTGATGTACTCCGTCCAGACGTTGCCCTGCGCGCCAAGGATATGTTTGGCTTCTTCGGGCGTCAGCTCTGTTGGAACGGGGTCGTAGCTGTATACTTTTTCCAGCGTCAGGAAGCCGCCGATGGCCACCGGTTCGGTGGAGGGGTCGGCCTGATAATAATCGAAATAGCAATGTGAGCCGGGTGTCATCACCACATCATGGCCCTGTTTGGCAGCTGCAATACCGCCTTCGGTGCCGCGCCAGCTCATGACGGTAGCGCTTTCGGCAAGCCCGCCTTCGAGGATTTCATCCCAGCCGATCAGTTTTTTATTGCGTTTGGCCAGCATCTGCTCGGCGCGTTTGATGAAGTAACTTTGCAACTCGTGTTCATCCTTGAGTTTTTCAGTTTTCATACGCGCCTGGCATTTTTCACATTTTTGCCAGCTGGTTTTTGGGCATTCATCGCCGCCGACGTGCACATATTGTCCGGGAAACAAGGCACAAACCTCTTCAAGCACGTCGTCGAGAAAAGTAAAAGTCTCTTCTTTACCGGCGCAAAACACTTCATCGAACACGCCCCAGGTCGTTGCGGCTTCATAGGGGCCTCCGGTACAGCCTAATTCGGGGTAGGCCGACAAAGCCGCGCGGGCATGGCCGGGCATTTCTATTTCCGGCACGATGGTTATGAAGCGCTGGCGGGCGTATTCCACGATGTCTTGTACTTCTTTCTGGGTGTAAAAAGCGCAGTATTGTTTGCCGTCGAAAGTAACGGGCCGGTCGGTGTAATGCCCGACGAGGGTTTCTTTACGGCAGGAAGCCACCGATTGCAGTTTGGGGTATTTTTTGATTTCAATGCGCCAACCCTGGTCTTCGGTAAGGTGCCAGTGGAAGCGATTCATTTTGTGCATGGCCAGCAGGTCGATGTAGCGCTTGACGAAGGCGGGCGGGAAGTAATGACGGCCTACATCGAGGTGCATCCCGCGATAACTGAAGCGCGGCGCATCCTGAATGACACAACAGGGAGCTTTCCAGGCAACATTACTTACCCGGCGCGCATTGTATACCTGCGGCGGGAAGAGCTGCCGAAGGGTTTGTACGGCATAAAATGCCCCAACGGCCGTGCGCGCACGGATCAGAATGGCGCTTTTACTCACTTCAAGCGTGTAGCCTTCTTCTGCGGTAACGGTAGGGTCTTGCACAAAGCAGAGCGCGTTATCGTCGGCTACTTTTTTCGACCATTTGTCGTAAGGTTTTAAAGGCAGGGCAAAACCGCTGGGGCCTTGCAGGGTAGCGCTCAGGTATTTGGCGACTGGCTCCCATTCTGCCTTGACGGCCGCCGGGAAACGCACTTCGCTGCGCGGTGAGAGCAAAAAATCACCCGATTTGGTATTAATACTTACGGGTTGCGGGACAACATTGATGAAGGATTCTGTTTTTTGGGCCAGGCCGCCGCAGCGAACCATAAACATCAGGATAAAAAGACTGAAGAAAAACCGGAAGGGCATATGATGTGATTAGTTTGTTTCGGCGGGCAAGATAAATCAGAATTTATAAAATTTTGTGTAACTGCTTAGCCTTTGCGTCCTTTGCGTGAATTCTCTGCGCACTTTGCGTGAAAGCGTGTTATTTTTCACGCAAAGGACGCAAAGATCAGGGAACCTAAGTGGTTACAATTTTGTAAAGACCTGACTGCGTATAGCAGGCTATGAACCAAAAATATCTTTTCGATAGGTCTGTTTTCCTTATGGTTGGCTTATCAAAACCACAAAATCCTCGATGCTAATTACCGAAACTGGGGGAAAACCAATCTCTCGCAGCACATTGAAATGTCTGTCGTTTGTTACTATATAATCCGCTTGTCCTGCGATTGCACAGTCAACAAACTTATTGTCATCCGGATCAGTTTCTATAAGACGCCACTTGGTTGTAACGGCAATACGGATTGCGTAAGGTGAATTAGCCAGAAGATCGCCTATATTATTTGCGACAACTGCATCAGATTGACGTTCAATAACTTCTACATACTCATTCAGAATGCTATTATCAATTAAGAGGAGTATGTCACCTTTTAAAAAGGCATCAAAAATAAGTCTGTATGGAGATTTCCGGGGCAACGCCATGATTAAGGCGTTGGTATCGAGTACTATACGCAGCATGCTTATTCATTATTGGGGGTACGCATATGTTCCTGCCCCCACTGACGCATTGTCTCCTCCGACCAGCCTCTCTCCTCCCAAAGTTCATCCATACGTTGCGTCGCTTTTTCTGCAAAATAATTACTCAGCAGGATTTTGATCTCTACAAGTTGTTCATCGCTAATGTCATAGGCGAAGTACTTTAAAAGTTCAATCTGAAGATTGCTCAATTTCTTAGGTTCGGCTACCATTTTTTCCTACAAATTTAGTACAAATCTTGTAATCGTCAAGCAATATTAAACATACGCGCTCAAAACTCAAATTTTTTTTGCTAAAAACTGCTCACTACCTTTGCCTCAAACCAACATTTATGAAAAAATCATTCAAACTTCTTCTGCTCCTGCTCACGGCTACCTGTACCCTTTATGCACAGGAGCCAGACTGGACGCACGCCGACGGCACGCTTGAAGGCTTTACGCCTGGCAGTCAGTACTTTACGCTCGTATCGGATGCGAATTTGCGCGATAACCCCGGCACACAATCCAAAGTGCTGGGCAAACTCCCCATCGGTACGCCGCTGACGGTAGAAATGGTCAGCACAGATTCCTTCGCGCAGCGCGGTGTAAAACTGCCCTGGGTGAAAGTAAAAGCTCAACTTACCGGCAAAGCCCCGCTCATCGGCTACATCTGGGGAGGCTTTCTGGCGCTGGCCGCCATCCAGACACCCGACGACGAGTATACCCCCAACGCCGGGGTGCTTTACCTCACCGGCGTGGCTGCTTACGACGAGGCCAATCACCAGCTTACTGTGCAGGTGCGCGCCGCCAAAAACGGTACAGAACTCAGCAAAACCGAGTTCAAAACCCAGGGCGACTTGTCGTACTACCCATCTTTTGATGTGAAATTTTCCAACCTCAAAAATGTGAAGGCCATCCTGTCGGTCAACTACTACTACCCGGCTTGTGGTTACCCTTCAGGCGACAACCTCCTGTTCTGGTTAGAAAACAACCAGCTGAACCGCGTACTGGAAACTACCTCCGTCAGCGACGGCGGCGTGTTCTACGACTCCCAGGACTACCTGCTTCCTTATGATAAAGGCGGCATTTACGGGCATGTACTGGTTGTCAACGACAGCGCGGAAATGGAAGAGCGCGGTGAAGAACTCGTCGTGACCAAGCACAGCTACAAACTGACGCTCTACAAGTGGGATGGCGCCAAACTCCTGAAATCCAAAGAGTTAAAGTAAATAATCAGGAAATTCTGCTCCAGATTTTCGCTTCCCGGCCAGTGCTGTCAAGATGCCTGCGCAGGGAAGCATGTTCGGGCAACTGAAGCCCGGGGTCCTGAGTCAGAATTTCGGCAGCCGTATCGCGCGCGGCGCTCAACACCTGTGCGTCGCGCGCGAGATCTGCCAATAAAAAGCGCAGCATCCCGCTCTGTTGGGTACCTTCAATATTGCCCGGGCCACGCAGGCGCAGGTCTGCTTCGGCGATTTTGAAACCGTCGTTGGTGCCCACCATAATTTGCAGGCGTTCGCGCCCCTCATGGCTGAGTTTTACACTGGATAAAAGGATGCAAAAACTCTGTTCTGCGCCGCGCCCTACCCTGCCCCGCAGCTGGTGCAACTGCGAAAGCCCGAAGCGCTCCGCATTTTCAATGACCATAACGGAGGCATTGGGCACATTCACCCCTACTTCAATAACGGTGGTGGCCACCATTATCTGTGTTTCGCCGCGCACGAAGCGCTGCATTTCATAGTCTTTATCCTGTGCCTTCATTTTGCCGTGCACGATGCTGATTTGATATTCCGGCATCGGAAAATCGCGGCTCAGGGCTTCAAAACCGGCCATCAGGTTTTGCAAATCCATTTTTTCCGTCTCTTCAATCATCGGGTACACCACGTACACTTGCCGCCCTTTGGCAATTTCCTCGCGCATGATGCCTTGCACGCGCAGCCGATGGTGTTCGGTTTTATGAATGGTATCAATGGGTTTGCGGCCGGGCGGCAATTCATCAATCACAGACACATCGAGGTCGCCGTATAAGGTCATGGCGAGGGTACGCGGAATGGGCGTTGCGGTCATGACCAATACATGCGGCGGGCCGGCCGGGTTTTTGGCCCAGAGTTTGGCGCGTTGCTCTACGCCAAAGCGGTGCTGTTCGTCGATGATCGAAAGACCAAGGTTCTGAAATTCCACCCAGGGTTCAATGAGGGCGTGGGTGCCGATGACGATATGCATGTCGCCGGAGCGCAGTTGGGCCAGAATGGCCTCCCGTTTTTTGCCTTTAACCGTGCCGGAAAGGAAGCCGATGTTAACCCCCAAATCGCCGAGTAGTGCGCTGAGGTTGTCGTAGTGTTGCTGGGCGAGGATTTCCGTCGGCGCCATCAGACAAGCCTGGAAAGGTATGCCATCGAGTTGGTTGTCGAGGGCCATCAGCATGGCCATGAGTGCGACCACGGTTTTACCGGAGCCGACATCGCCCTGCACGAGGCGGTTCATTTGTTTGCCGGAAGCAAAATCCACGCGTATTTCCTTGAGCACCCGTTTTTGTGCACCGGTAAGTTCAAAAGGTAGTTTTTGATGGTAAAAAGCGTTGAAAAAATCGCCTATTTTTTCAAAAACAAAGCCTTTTGTAGCCGATTTCCGGCGTGCGCGAATTTGCAGCAGCCGCAATTGCAGGAAAAAGAGTTCTTCGAACTTTAGTCGGCGGATGGCCTCATCGAGTTCTTTTTGGCTTTCCGGAAAATGGATTTTTTCCAAAGCCTGAAAACGCTGCGGCAACCTGAAGCGCTCCAGCAGGTAGGGCGGCAGGGTTTCGGGCAAGTCGCCGGGCGCGAGGCCGTCGAGCAGGGTGCGGATGATCTTGCGCAGGCCGCGCGCGTCGAGGCCCTTTTGCGAGAGTTTATCGGTCGTGGGGTAAACGGGTTCAAAACTGCGGGGCCGCTGCAGGTTGTCGGGGTTGGCCTCTTCCATTTCCGGATGAGAGATGCTGAAACGGCCGTTAAACTCATTGACCTTGCCGTACACGATGTATTCTTTCCCGATATGCAGGCTCTTTTCAAGCCAGTGCACGGCCTGAAACCAGACCAGATCAAGGCTGCCCGTTTCATCGCGCAGGGTACCGCTGAGGCGTCGGGCACGGCCCTCGCCCACCATTTCGAGGCGGCGCAATATCCCTTTTACCTGCACCGGTTCGCCTTCATTGGCGATCTCGCGGATGCGGTGAAAACGCGTACGATCAATGTAACGGAATGGAAAATGGAACAACAAATCGCGACAAAGAAAGATACCAAGTTCTTTCTTGAGCACATCGGCGCGTTGAGGCCCCACGCCTTTAAGGTATTCGATGCCGGAATCTAAAGCAGGCATAGTTTTTAAATGGGCAAAAAAGGATAAAATTTCCTGCAAGCTACGTCTTCGGGAGCAAATGTCTTACAATTTGTGCTTTTTGAAAAAAAATACTAAAATTATTATTACAGAAACCAACAAAATGCTTGCAGAATCAAAAACGTTTTTTACATTTGTCCCGAAAACCACATGAGAGCACTAAGCCTTCCTGAAGCATGGACCATGCAGGAAGGCTTGTTTTTTTAAGCTAATCCGATTCCGCTCTCATCAACAATCATCGTTTTATCTGACAATCAACCGCTTAGAGCTGATACAGCACAAGCTTTCCGACTGCCTTGGCACATGGATATTAAACCCTTCATCGAACAAACCCTCCTCAAGCCAGATACCTCGCTACAAAATATCCGGCAGCTCTGCCAGGTAGCGCAGGAAAACCAGTTTCCTGTCATTTGTATCCCACCTTTTTTTGTGCGCGATGCCGAGCGGCAGCTCGGGGAGTTTCGCAAGGTCAAAATTGCCACCGTCGTGGGGTTTCCGATGGGTTACTCGTCTATCGCCGCCAAATCGGAAGAGGTGAAACGCGCAGCCGACGAAGGCGCCGACCATATTGACGCCGTAATCAATATCGCTGCCGTAAAAAGCGGCAACTGGAACCACGTCTTTCACGATATTGACAGTCTTGCCCGCGCCACCCAAATGCGCGGCCGCACCCTGAAACTTATATTGGAAAATGGCCTGCTGACCGAAGAGGAAATCCGGCAGGTCTGCGAAATTGCCGCTGAGGCAGGTGTGCCCTGGCTCAAAACCGGCACCGGCTTTTTTGGCAACGACGCGACCCCCGAAATGGTCAAAACCCTGCTCCGATACGGCGCCCCCGGCACTAAAGTGAAAGCAGCAGGCGGTATCCGTACCCTCGCCCAGGCGCAGGCACTCATCGAAGCCGGCGCGTCCAGCATTGGCACCTCCGCCGGACTGGCGCTGATTGGAAAGTAACTTTGGGTGTTTTGGTGTTTTGGTATTTTAGTGTTTTTGAGTTTTGGTGTTTTTGATATAAATATCCTATTCTCCAAACACCCAAATACTAAAACACTAAAATACCAAAACACTTAAACACTAAAATACTAAAACACTTAACCCTTAAAACACTCGCCCCCTAAAACACTCAAACACTTAAAAAAAATGTCCGTCTCCGAACGTCTTAAAGCGCTTTTTGAAGCAAAATCCAAAGCAAATTTTGAAGCCGGCCAGGCATTTCTGGCGGAGAATGCGCAACGCCCGGGCGTTGTCAGCCTCGAAAGCGGTTTGCAATACGAAATTATCCATTTGGGCGACGGCCCCAAACCCGACGCTACCCAAACAGTTACCTGTCATTACCACGGCACCGTACTCGACGGACGGGTTTTCGACAGTTCCGTTCAGCGCGGCCAACCCTCCTCTTTCCCCCTCAACCGCGTGATCAAAGGCTGGACAGAAGGCCTGCAACTCATGCCCAAAGGCAGTAAATTCCGCTTTTTTATCCCGCCGCACCTCGCCTACGGCGATCAGCAGCGCAGCGCCGAAATCGGCCCCAACTCCACGCTTATTTTTGAAGTAGAGTTGATTGATTTTTAACTTTTCCGGATCAGGCTAATGTTTTCTACGGGTTGGTAGACGAGCGGCACATGTTCCACTACGACATCGCTTTTATCCAGGCCGAAAGCTTTTTGATCGGATGTACCGAGTTTTTTGAGCATAAAGTAGCCGTTGAGCAGCAGCCCGTCGCTCAGGGCAAATTCATTCTCGGCGGACAGGAATTTTTCCAGTACCACAAATTTAAAATCAGGTTCAGGATTATAGCGCGTGGAGCCGTCGGGGCGGATGTGCAGGTTAAGCTCTTTGTGGGCTACCAGCTCCATCACAATTTTTTTGAAATACAGCTCTGAACGCGGTTGTATACGGAAGCCAAGGTTGATATCGACGCGTATAACCTTGTCGTCCAATAATTCAACTACCTGATATTCAAGCGTATAAGGCTCATCTGTGCGGTTCAGGTGCAGGAACCAGTAGACGTCGGCGCGTTTGGGCTTTTTGGAAAAAATAGAATTGATCACTTTTTCCTCAATATGCCCGTGGTTGTTGGCTTTGGTCAGGTAAATGAGGTGGGTGGAAAATTTCGGTATTTCATCGTCTTCACTCAAGCCTTGTAGCAGGGTTGTATAATCTTTCAGCTCCACAAACCGCACGAAACGATTGTTGATTTTCCGTGCAAAATACCAAACATACATGACGGTAAAGAAAACCGCGCCGATGATGACAGCCACGGAACCGCCGTGGTTGAATTTCTGCAAATTGGCCACCAAAAAACTGCTTTCAATGCTGACAAACAGCAGTAAAATAGCTCCTACTAATACGGTGTTCCATTTGCGCACAAAAAGGAGGTAAGTGGTGAGCAGCACGGTCGTCATCAACATGGTTACCGTAATGGAAAACCCATAGGCGGCTTCCATTTTCGCGGAGTCCTTGAAATACAACACGACGCCAACACAGCCGGCCCAAAGCAGGGTATTCACCGAAGGAATATAGATCTGACCCTTCAGTTCCGATGGCTGACGCACGGCCACCCTGGGCCAGAAATTGAGCGACATTGCCTCTGAAATCAAAGTATACGTTCCTGAAATCAGGGCCTGCGACGCAATAATGGCCGCCGAAGTGGCGATAAAAATACCCGGCAGCAAAAACCAGGAAGGCATAATTTCAAAAAACGGATTGCGAGCACCCAGTAGCGGATTATCCTGATTCATCAGCCAGGCCGCCTGACCTAAGTAATTGACAATCAGCGCTAATTTTACAAAAATCCAGGTAATACGAATATTCGGACGACCACAGTGCCCCAGATCGGAGTACAAAGCCTCTGCCCCGGTGGTACACAGAAAAACCGCGCCCAGCAGCCAAAAACCACTCGGGTATTCCGTGAGCAGCCGAACGGCATACATCGGGTTGAGGGCTTTGATAATTTCCGGATGCTGGAAAATTTGCCCTAAACCCAGCACCATCAGCATACTGAACCAGATCAGCATCATCGGGCCAAAAACACCGCCCACTTTGTGGGTGCCGAAACGCTGGAAAAAGAAAATGCCGGTGATGATGGCAATGACGATGGTTTCAGTGGGCAAATGCGGGGTTACCTTTTCAAGCCCCTCAATGGCAGAGGAAACCGAAATGGGCGGCGTAATAATGCCGTCGGCCATCAGGGTACTGGCGCCAATAATGGTAAAAAAGACCAATTTCCCGCGCCCAAAACGCCGCACCAGCGCATACAGTGAAAAAATACCGCCCTCCCCGTGGTTGTCGGCCATCAGGGTGAGGATTACATATTTGAAGGTCGTCTGGAAAACAAGGGTCCAGAACACGCAGGAGACACCGCCGTAGACCAGTAATTCGCTGATCTCTTTTTCCCCGATAATTGCCTTTAGTACATAAAGCGGAGAGGTGCCGATGTCGCCATAAATGATACCGAGGGCGATGAGCAGGGAGGCAAAGGTGACGCGTTTGGTGTTGGCGTTACTCATAAGTTGGATAAGGTATTGTTGGTGTCAGCTGGAAAATCGATAGCCGATACCGGATTCGGTGATGATCAGACCTGGATGGTTGTGGTCTTCTTCTATTTTTTTTCGGAGTTGCCCGACAAATACCCGTGGGTATTCGGTGCGTTCCACGTAGCCGGGCCCCCAAACTTCGCGCAGGATAAACTGATGCGTGAGTACTTTACCCTCATTGCGTACAAAAAGCGCCAACAGGGCGTATTCGGTGGAAGTGAGTTTGAGGATTTCACCGTTTTTGCGCACCACCCGGGCCGATAAATCAATACAAAGGTGTTTGATGGTTTTGATGTACTCGTTGTTTTGCTCGTGCTGCAGGAGGCGCAGCGCGGAACGAATACGGGCGAGCAATTCGCCGGTGCGGAATGGCTTTACGAGGTAGTCGTTGGCGCCATTGTCGAGTGCTGCAATGATGTCGGGCTCCGTGCTTCGGGCCGAAAGAATGATGACAGGCCGGGTATACCACTCCCGCAGGGCTTTGAGCACCTGCTGGCCGTCTTCGTCGGGCAAACCCAGATCCAGCAACACCAGATCAGGCTGATGCGTGGCCGTCATCAACTTGCCTTCACGGCCATTGCCGGCCATTAAAACCCGATATCCGGCTGCCTGCAAGGCAATTTCGAGCAATTTCCGAATCGGCGCTTCATCGTCGACGATCAGGATTTGCGGGCCTTCGTTATGCATACTCAAGGATTTGATCAAGTGATAACTGATACGTGCTGACTGATAACTGCTGACTGTTCACTGTTAACTGCTGACTGTTCACTGCTGACTGATAACGGTTTGATCGATGACGGCTGTGGGGAATTCCAGTACAAATCGGGCGCCGCCTTCAAAGCGATTGCTCAGGTGAACGTTGCCGCCCTGGGCCTCCGAAAAACCTTTTACAATGTATAAACCAAGGCCTGTGCCATCGGCTTTTTGATTGCTCAGGCTATTGAACTTATCAAAAGCGCAGGCAATATCGGCTTCGGAAAACCCCGGACCGTTATCGCTGACTTCCAGATAAAGGCAATGCGTCACTTTATCGTGCACCAGCTCCATGGAAGCGACAGGCAATTGTTCGTCCGTGTCGCGTTCAAAATGCCCGCTGATTTCCGCACTGATCCGCGCCTGAATATGGATGCGGCCGCCGGGCGGTGTATGCCTGTAAGCATTCGACAACAAATTAAGCAGCACCTGTTCGCTCAATCCAAAATCGAGGCGTACCAAAGGCATATCTTCCGGTATGGAAATCTCCAGCTGGTGCTCGCGGCCCTCGCGTTTGAGTTTGGCCGCAACGCCATACACCAGATCGCCCACATCGCACCAGGCTTTTCTGACCTGCACACGCCCGGCTTCGAGGCGCGACATATTGAGCAGGTTTTCTACCTGTTCGGAGAGGCGGATGGCGCCCGAACCAATCTCTGCCAGCAGTTCTTCCTGCTGTGAAGGCGTGAGTGCCGCTGCCTGCTCTCGCAGCGCATCCGCAGCGCCGATGATGGTGGCAATGGGCGTACGCAAATCATGAGAAAGCGAATTAAACAAAGTATTGTACAGGGCAATGGCGCGTTCGCGCTCTTTGCGTTGCTGATGCTCGCGTTCAAATTGCCGAACCCGATAATTAATCACCCCGTTCAGCAAAGCCACAATAAAGTACATCACAATCAGCAGCAAATCCTCACTCGTGTCGATCGTAAATGTAAAATGCGGCGGAATGAAGAAAAAATCCCATACCAAGGCACTCAACACGGCGGCAAGCAGCACCGCCGGCAGGCTCAGGCGTGTGGCCAACACCGATACCAACAAGAGCAGCAGTAAGGCCACCGAGCGATAACCAATCCAGTCGCTGATCGGGTACGCGAGGCCGGCCACACTCAACACGGCCAAAATGGCAAAAATAATTTGCCTGCTTGTTTGTCCCTTTTTCATGTTTTGAAAACTTGGGGCAAAGGTGCCCTATTTGCTATAAAGCAAAAATAAAGGTATCGAAGCAGGTATAAAGAAATTATAAAAATCAGGCGCCTGTCCGGGATTTCAAGGGCTATTTTATAAAA
This sequence comes from Chitinophagales bacterium, assembly GCA_017303875.1. Classification (GTDB taxonomy): domain Bacteria; phylum Bacteroidota; class Bacteroidia; order Chitinophagales; family Saprospiraceae; genus M3007. The sequence continues at coordinate 86,041 of JAFLBP010000022.1, forward strand.
AAGGATAAAATGCCGGCGGCAATCAGCAATATCCCCGAAATAATGCCTGCGTTGTGCTCAATGCGATGCCAGTTGAAACGCTGCATTCCTCTGTATACCAAAGTAACCCAAACCAACATGCCCAACAGCGAAATACCGGCATAAATAACAGATAACCAGAATACAGCCTGCCACCCTTCCAGTCCGGCCAAAAGGTAAAAACCTTCAATTTCAAGACAAGGCGATAAAAACATGGACAACACCAGGGCCATCAGTATACCCTTGTTGGACTTTGGTGCTTCTACATGAAAATGATGGTGAAAATAATGCTGATAGATAAAAAAAGCGCCCATGCCCAACAACAAAAACGGCGGCGCCCAAAGGGTAAAAGGCTCAATCACACCAGCCAAGGCTTTGCCTAAATAGGCAATCAGAACTCCTACCAGCACGGTGCTGACAACGTGCGCCGCTCCGGCAAACAGGGTCGTTTGCATCACCTGCGCAAAACTCCAGCGCTCCCGCTGCCCCAATGCAACAATCGGCAGCCAGTGGTTCGGCAACAAAGCATGCAGCAAACTCATGCCCAGCGCGCCAAGTAAAATTTCATTCATCGTGCAAAGAAAAAGAAAAGGCGGCAAATGAAATAGGTTACCGCATCACCGAACATTGAACAGGCCAGTAAACAAATAAGCGTATTTTTCATGGCAGGTGTTTTATGCAAAGATTCCGGATTTTCAATTTTAAAAAAATTTATATTTTATGAAATTTATTTTTAGATTAATCTAAATTTATATTTTTGTGTTTATAAAATAAATCCACTGCCTGTTATATGTCCAAAATATACGTCTTCCTTTGCGGCCTACTGCTTTTTAGCTTTTCCGGGCAAAGCACAAACGCGCAAAATGCGCTCATTGTCAATATTTTAGAAGAAAAAAATCCGTTGCCCTATGCCACGGTAAAATTGCCTGAACTGCAACGCGGCGGCACCTGCGACAGCCTTGGGCAGCTTATCCTGCGGCAACTTCCGGCGGGCAGGCATACTTTAGAAGTTTCGCTGGCGGGATATTTTCAACACCGCGAGGAAATTTTCCTCGGATCTGCCGACACAATTTTGCTTCAGGTAGGGCTACAACCTCAGACCTTGCAGGAGGTAGTGGTGAGCGGTACCATGAAAGCGGTGCGGCGCAGCGACAGCCCGATACCGGTGGAAATCGTGACGCCCCAGTTGTTTCGTCGCAACCCCTCCCCTAACCTCTTTGAAGCGGTAGGTATGGTGAGCGGCGTGCAGCCCGTTGTGGGTTGCAACGTGTGCAACACCGGCGATATTCACATCAATGGTATGGAAGGCCCTTACACCCTTGTCGCGCTTGATGGCATGCCGATCGTGAGTGGTTTGGCTACGGTTTATGGCCTTATGGGTATACCCAACAGCATGATTGAACGCATCGAAGTGGTGAAAGGACCTGCCGGGGCCTTGTACGGTTCGGAGGCGATGGCCGGTATGCTCAATGTGATTACCAAATCGCCGGAACAGGCGCCGCGCTTTTCGCTTGAAAGTTTTGGCAGCAGTTGGGGAGAATACAACCTTGATCTGGGCGCCCGTTTCAAGGCCGGAAAAAGCGCACACGCCATACTTGGCCTCAACGGCTTTGTTTACGATAACCCGCAAGACCGCAATCGCGACGGATTTACCGACCTGACCCTGCAAAAACGCATTTCCATTTTTAATAAATGGCAATGGAAACGCCCCGAAAACCGGCTCGCCCAATTGGGCATCCGTTTGGTTGGAGAAGACCGCTGGGGCGGACAAATGGCCTGGACGCCCGCCTTCCGCGGCAGCGACAGCCTGTATGGCGAGAGTATTTACACCGGTCGCTTAGAATTGATCGGGCTGTACCAGATGCCCTGGAAAACGCCTGTTTTTGCGCAGTTTTCTTATAGCTCCCACCACCAAAATTCCTTTTACGGCACTACTCCTTACCATGCGCGGCAAGACATCGGTTTTGCACAGCTGTACTGGAACAAACAGTGGTCGCGCCACGAAACCCTGCTCGGTGCAACGCTGCGCTATACCATCTATAACGACAATACTCCGGCCACGCCCGGGCCTGCCCACACGCCCCTGCCCGGTGCTTTTTTGCAGGATGAATGGTCGCTGCGGTCTCAAACCCGTCTGCTCAGCGGCTTGCGCGCCGACTTTCACCCGGAACATGGTTTGGTGTGGGCGCCCCGCCTCGCCCTGCGCCAGGGAATCGGACAGGCGCATACCCTTCGGCTGAGTGGCGGAAGTGGCTTTCGGGTGGTGAATTTATTTACGGAAGAGCACGCGGCACTCACCGGCGCGCGGATGCTCGTGATCGCAGAAGCCCTCCAACCGGAACGCTCCTGGGGCGGCAATGCCAATTGGGAATGGAAGATCCCGCGCCCCGACTGGTTTTTACGCATCGATATGAGCGCTTTTTTTACCTATTTCAGTAATCGCATTATTGCAGATTACGATACCGACCCAAACCTTATTCTTTACAAAAATCTCGACGGATATGCACAAAGCCGGGGCGCGACCCTGCAATTGGATTACAGCGATTTCCGACCTGTCAAAGCATTAATTGGCATTACTTATATGGATGTTTTTCAAAAAAATATCAATGCCGAGGGCAGCTGGGAAAAAACGCAACAGCTACACGCCCCGCGCTGGTCGGGCAACTGGTCGCTGACCTACACCCTTGCGCCTCAAAATCGACATGTACAAACCCTGACTTTTGATTGCACCGGCAACTGGTACGGGCCGCAGCGCTTGCCGATATTACCCAATGATTTCAGGCCGGAATATTCCCCCTGGTTTGCGTTGGCGCATATTCAGGCTACCATTAAATGGAAAAATCGCCTGGAATTGTTCGGCGGCGTCAAAAATCTATTCAACTTCATTCCTCAAAACCCCATCATGCGCCCCTTCGACCCCTTCGATAAAACCATTAATGACCCTGTCAACAACCCCAACGCCTACACCTTTGATCCTTCCTACAATTTTGCCCCGCTTCAGGGCATCCGCGGGTTTCTTGGAATACGTTTTTTAATGATGAATGATGAATGATTTTGAATTATTGATGCTTGATTTTTGATTGATTATCAATAGTTTGTATTTTTTTCATCATTCATCATTCATCATTCATCATTCATCATTCATCATTCATCATTCATCATTCATCATTCATCGCTCATCGTTATTAAACGTTTTTCATGGTGAGGGCTACGCGTTTTCGGACCATATCAATTTCCACCACCTTGACGGTGACTTGCTGGCCTAATTGCACGACTTCCATAGGATTTTTGACAAATTTATTGGAGAGTTGGGAGACATGTACCAGGCCGCTGTCTTTGATACCAATGTCCACAAAGGCGCCGAAATTGGTGATGTTGGTTACGATGCCGGGCAGTACCATGCCTTCGTGCAGGTCTTCAATGCTGTGCACATTGCCAAATTCAAAGGCTTTGGCTTCTCCGCGGGGGTCGAGGCCAGGTTTTTCCAATTCCTTCATAATATCCTGAAGCGTGGGCAGGCCCACTTCTCCGGCGACGTAGCGTTTGAGGTCAATTTGTTGTCGGCGTGCGCGGTCGCGGATCAGGTCGCTTACGGTACAGCCGAGGTCGGCAGCCATTTTTTCCACCAGGGCATAACGTTCGGGGTGCACCGCGGTATTATCAAGCGGGTTTTGCGCTTCGCGGATACGCAGGAAGCCGGCGCATTGCTCAAAGGCTTTGTCGCCGAGGCGCGCTACTTTTTTGAGTTCCGAGCGCTTTTTGAAGGGGCCGTTTTCGGCGCGGTATTGCACGATGTTTTGCGCCAGCACCGGGCCGAGGCCCGAAACGTAGGTCAGCAGGTGTTTGCTGGCGGTATTGAGGTTGATGCCGACGCTGTTCACGCAGCTTTCCACCGTGCGGTCGAGACTGTCTTTGAGCTGGGTCTGGTTGACATCGTGCTGGTATTGGCCGACGCCGATGCTTTTGGGGTCAATTTTGACCAATTCGGCGAGCGGATCCATGAGGCGGCGGCCAATGCTGATCGCGCCGCGCACCGTGACGTCGTGGTTTGGGAATTCTTCCCGCGCCGTGTCGGACGCCGAGTAAATAGAGGCGCCGGCTTCATTGACCTGAAAAATTTCAACGGGGCTGCCGAACTTGATTTTTCGCAGAAAGTCCATGGTTTCCCGACCTGCGGTGCCGTTACCGACCGCGATGGCATCGATGGCAAATTTATCGGCGAGGTGTTCTATAAGTGCGCTTGCTTCAAAGACCTGTCGCTGCGGCTCGTGGGGATACATGGTATCGTTGTGCAGCAGGTTGCCGGAAGCATCGAGGCAGACCACTTTACAGCCGGTTCGGAAGCCCGGATCGACGCCGAGGATGCGTTTTTCCCCCAGGGGTGCGGCGAGCAGGAGTTGGCGCAGGTTATCGGCGAATACGCGAATGGCTTCTGCGTCGGCTTTGTCTTTGCTGCTATTGCGGAATTCCGTTTCGATGCCGGGTTGCAGGAGGCGCTTGTAGGAGTCGTGCACGGCCAAGCGCACCTGCTCCGTGGCTGCGCCATAGCCAAAGAGGAATTGGCGTTCGAGGTCGGGGATCACCATGCCCTCTTCCGGCTCGATGGATACGCGGAGTATATCTTCTTCTTCGCCGCGACGCATGGCGAGGAGTCGGTGCGAAGGGCAATTGACGAGTTTTTCGCTCCACTCGAAGTAGTCGCGGTATTTAGCGCCGGCTTCTTCCTTGCCGCGTGCCACGCGGGAGGAGATGATGGCGCCTTTGTCAAAATGGCGTCGGACGCGGTCGCGGGCTTCGATGTTTTCGCTGACCCACTCGGCGATGATGTCGCGGGCGCCTTGCAGGGCATCTTCCACGGAGGCAACGGCATCGTTGAGGTAAGTGGCGGCGATAGCTTCCACCTCCTTGTCTTTTTGGGAAAAAATGCGTTTGGCCAGTGGTTCCAGTCCTTTTTCGATGGCCATTGACGCGCGGGTTTTGCGTTTTTGGCGGTAGGGCAGGTAGAGGTCTTCGAGTTGGGTGAGGGTATCGGCGCCTTCGATGGCTTTGCGCAGTTCGGGCGTCAGTTTGCCTTGTTCTTCGATGCTTTGCAGGATGGCGGCGCGGCGTTTTTCGAGTTCTTCGATTTTTTTGAGCAGGGCCTGAATATCGGCGATTTGCACTTCATCGAGCGATCCGGTGGCTTCCTTGCGGTAACGGGCGATAAAGGGTATGGTAGCGCCCGATTCTAGGAGTTCGAGCACGGCTTCCACGCGGCGCAGGGGGATATTGAGCGCGGCGGCGATTCGATTGGCGTAGGTCATTGTGTGTTGGTTGTGCTTTAAGCGGGGGGCAAATTTGCGGAGTTTTGGGGAGAAAGTGTGGCAAAGTTACTAACGGGAGTCAGGACTCTTTTATTGATAACAAGTTGAGTGCGCATTTTTCCGATGTATGCTACGTCGGTCAAACCAATGCCCAGAAACCGTTGCGGATAGCCATTGTATTTGAGCATAAAAGCGCTAAACCTGACAGCCCGCTGGCGGAGCAGCTCCTGCGCTATATTTCCAATATATGGAATGCAGATGTTCGTCAGCAGCGCGATTTATCACTTACTATTCCGATTGTGCTGTACCACGGCCATGAGGTAATATAAAAGGAAGCACTGAGCGGACTTTTCCCCGGCGCATCGAAAGGGCTGTTGAGCTTTGTGCCGAGTTTTGATTACATACTGCTGGACATACAACGCATCCCTGACGTGCAGTTCGAAATGTTGGAGTTCTTGTATCTGCGGAATATCCTGTTGGCGTTAAAGTACAGTCGCAATGAGAATTACATTGATCAATTTTGGCAAAAAATCGTTATATTTGCCCCTGTAAACACCCAAATGAGTGTCCGCGATTTATTGCTTCAGGCCACCATTTACTACCTGACCTTTTCATCCATCACTTTCCAGCAAAAATTAAACACAATGAGTACATCCGCAGAAATGACCCAGCATCCGGAAGTAAAAACAATTCTGGAGGAGCTTTATGAGCAAGGTATGGCCAAAGGCATGGAGACAGGTATTGAAAAAGGTATTGAAAAAGGCGTGAAAAAAGGCATTGAAAAAGGCATGGAAAAAATGCTGCTTGCCTTTATGCGGCATCATCCCGGCCTGGATGATAAGGCGGTTGCTGAGGTTATGGAAGTAGATGCAGCTTTTGTAGCACTTGTTCGCAAAAAACTTTAGAGCATGTTCGGAAATCCATCAATCGGCTGCCAGGCTCGTCGGCCCGGCCTTTTTACACACCAAAATGACCTTTTTCCCCGCCGCATCTGTCACGGCAAATAAATAACGGTTACCGCCGTCTTTCAGGCCTGATTTTTTGCGGATAGCCGCCACATCATCCGGAAAATTTTTAGCCGCAATATTGGCTTTGCCCTCCGGGCAATACGGGGCAATGGCTTTTTTATCGTAACTGCAAATCGCCTCAATAACAAAACTGCGACCCGGGATATCAGGCAGCAATTCATCGGCGCAATACAAATGCGTATTGGCCTGTATTTTTTTAAGTCCGTACCGCTGCGCAAATGTGTTGAAAAAACCTGCCTTCCGAATCGCAACATTGGGTTCGTACAGGTATTGTCCAAGCCCAAATTCAACTTTGGGCGCATTGGCGCTTGTTTCTATCGGGCCTTCAAAACAATGCACAACCTGCCCGTCGGCTTGCAAGGTCACCGCATGCACCATTAAATGATCGGGTTTCTGGCGGCCAATATGAAACAATACCTCTTTGCACTCCTCTTCATATGCCACCACGTATACCCGCTGAACACCTTCTCCCAACTGCCGCAGGGCCTGCTGAATATCCAGCATGGGCGATGCTTTTAACAAAATATCCTGCGCCAGCTCCAACATACGCGGCAACAATTCGAGTACATTTGGAGCACAGTCTTCCAATCCGGCCACGCGCCCACCCTTAGCATCGCGGCGCGCCGGATCCAGGTAAATAAGGTTGAATGTATCCTCGGTATTTTCCAGAAAAGCCTCGGCACCTTCGCGGGCAAAATGCACATTGGAAGCCTCAAGACGGCCAAAATTCTGGGCAGTTACAACCAACAACTCGTGGTTCTGCTCCACATAGCTGTGTATTTTGAAGCGCTGAGATAAAAAATAGCTGTCTACCCCCAAACCGCCGGTAAGATCCAGGGAATGCGCGCCCGAAAACAAGGATGCTTTAAAACGCGCGCTTGCCTCCGAAGAGGCCTGCTCCAGCGACAGCGGGAAGGGAAATGCCAGTCCGGGGCGATACCATTCCGGTATTTTATGCTTTATCTTCTGGTATGCAGCAACCTGTGAGGCGATGTAGGGCATCTGCAAGCCCGGATATTTCCGGGCTTGCAGGGCCAGATCAGCCGGGTCATCCGCACGATGCTCCCAAACGAAGGTGTGGATGGGCGATAGTCTTGCTTCCACTTATTTAGCTTTCAGAATTTTAATCTCTACGCGCTGGTTGGTTTTGCGGCCCTCCGGGGTGAGGTTGCTGGCAATGGGATAACGTTTTCCGTAACCTTTAAACTGTACACGCGCCGTATCAATACCTTTGGCATACAGGTATTCCGCAACAGCCTTGGCGCGGTTGGTCGATAACTCATCGGCAAATTTATCTTCCGCGAGGTTATTGGTATGCCCGCCTACTTCAATGACCACTTTTTCATTGATCACCAAAAACTCATACAATTCGTCGAGTACCTCACCCGCGCCCTCTTCAAGGGTGTAGCTGTCGGTACGGAAACTGAGCAATCGCATTTTGATGGATTGCCCTTCCTCCACTGCGGCACTAAGTTCCGGCAAGGCACGGCGCTGGGTGGTAAAGCTGATGGTTTCGGCGCAGCCATTGGCGTCGGTAACGGTAACGCTGTGCGCGCCGAGGGGCAGTTTACCGACGTTTGGCCCACTTTGTTTGGTATCCCAGTTGATGATATACGGACTTACACCACCACTCACCTTCACGGCGGCTTTGCCGTCGGGTTTGGCTTCCGAGGTGGCGCCGAGGTTGCGGATTAATACTGCTTTTAGTGTATCCGGCGCACTGAAAACAAGTCCGGCGCTCTGAGTAGTGCCGAGTGCGTCGGTGACGGTAGCGCGGTACTCGCCAGCGCCAAGTCCGCTGATTTCCTCGCCTTTAAGTGAAGGATTGTTCCAGACAATGCTGTAAGGTGGTTTTCCGCCACTGATGTTGAGCGCAATGGCAGCTTTATCCCGGCCGGTACATTTAATGGCCGCTTTTTCCTGTGCTTTTACCACAAGGGCCAGAATGTTTTCGGTAATGTCGATGGCTGCCTCGGCACTACAAGCATTGGCATCGCTAACGGTAACACGGTGCGTTCCGGGAGCAAGTTTGGCTGCGGTGGCGCTGGTTTCGCCATTATCCCATTTATAGTTATAAGGAGTGGTGCCACCGATTGCTTCTGCCAGCGCTTTTCCGTCGCTCTTGCCGGTGGAAGCTGGCGCAATGGCTTTGGCATCCAGGCTGAATACTTCAGGTTGTTTGATGGAGACGCTTGCGGAGCTTTGGTTTCCGGCTGCATCGTTTACCGTGAGTTGGTAGTCGCCCGCGGCGAGTCCGGCAACTTTGTCGCCACTCAGTCCGGCCTGGCTCCAGGCGTATTTGTAGGGGCCTTTACCGCCGCTGACGAGCGCATTGATGCCGGCTGTTTTATCGCCGGCACATTTGATGGTGCCGGAGGTTTCCAACTTGAGGGCGAGGGGTAAAATATTTTCCGTGATGCTCACTTTGGCCGTGGCGCTGCACGCATTGGCATCACTAACCACCACACTGCGTTCACCGGGAGCCAGTTTTGCTGCTGCTGCGCCGCTTTCTCCGTTATCCCATTTGAAGGTAAAGGGAGCAGTACCGCCGCTTGCTTCGGCGAGGGCCTTGCCATCACTGTTGCCGGTGCTTGCGGGCGCTTGCGCGAGGGCGGATGCGCGCAGGGGTTCGGGTTGTTTAAGCGAGATACTTGCTGTTGTGGTAGTACCTGCCGCGTCGGTCACGGTGAGGGTATAATCGCCGGCGGGGAGTTTATCGGCCGCCATTTCTTTGATATTGGGATCGCTCCACTGGAATGTCCAGGGCGTTTTACCACCTTCCACTTTTGCGATAATACTGCCTTGTTTTTCACCGGCGCATTTGATGGCGTTGCCGGGTTCGAGTTTGACAAGCAAGGGCAGGATATTTTCAGGAATGGTCACCAGGGCTTTGGCAGTACAGCCGTTGGCGTCAGTAGCCGTTACGCTGTGCTGGCCGGGCGTGAGTTTGGACGCGAGGGCTGTTTTTTCGCCATTATCCCAAACAAAGGTATAAGCGCCGACGCCACCGGCGGCCTTCACTTCTGCTTTACCGCTGGCGCTGCCTGTGGTGGCGGGCGCGAGCGCCTGTCCGCTCAGGGCCAGTTGTGCCGGTTCTTTGACCCCAACGCTTGCTGTTGCCTGCTTGCCGGATGCATCGGTTACAGTAAGGATATATTCGCCGGCAGCAACCGCAGCGATTTTATCGCCGCTCAGGGCTGCGTCACTCCATTTGTACTGGAAAGGCGCTTTCCCGCCACTCACGGAGGCGCTCAGACCAACTTGTTTTTCGCCGAAGCATTTTATGGCGCCGTTGCTTTCCACTTTGACGCTGAGCGGCAAAATATTTTCGGGAATTTCTACTTGCGCGGTAGCGGTGCAGCCATTGGCATCGGTGACCGTAACACTGCGCATGCCGGGCGCCAATTTGGAGGCAATATCCTTATTTTCTCCATTATCCCATTTGTAGGAAAAACTACCCGAACCACCTTTTGCCGTGGCAATGGCTTTGCCATCACTATTGCCCGTAGAGGCGGGCGCCTGTGCCTGTGTTTGTACAAGCAATGGCTCCGTCTGTTTCACGGTTACCTTGGCGCCGGCTTTTACGTTGTTGGCATCGGTAACGGTCAGTTCATATTCACCTGCCACCACGCCGGTAGGTTGAACGCCCTTAAATTCCGGATTACTCCACTGATACATGTAGGGGCCTTTGCCGCCTTCCACTTCCACAACAAGCGTCGCCTTGTCGACGCCGCCACATTTGATAGACACCTTTTCGCGCACATTGATTGTGAGCGGAAGCGCCTGCTGACTTACGCTAACTGTAGCGGTGGCGGAGCAGCCTTTACTGTCAGTTACCGTTACGGAGTGGGTACCTTCATTCAGCTTTTGAGCGATATTGGCGGTTTCACCGTTGTCCCATTTATAGCTGAAAGGCTTGATACCCCCTTGCATGGATACTTCTGCCAGGCCGTCGTTTTTGCCAGGCCCGGACTCCGGGCGTTTGAGCACCGTGCTGATGCTCAGTTTGCCGTTCGGCACTTCAATACCACTGGTTTTGCTCAGTCCTTTACTGTCTGTAACCGTCAACTCATAGGTTCCCGGCGCTACATTCTGAGGGGCTTCACCCGTAAGGCCGCCCTTCCATTTATAGGTGTAAGGGCCTTCACCGCCGCTTACTTTTACCCGGATGGCGGCATCTTTACCGTTGCCGGCACAGGTAATTTCTTTTTCCAGCATACAGTTAACCGTTATGGCGGAGGCCTCTTCGATGAGGTACAAGCCCTTGTCGGAAGTGCCAACCCACACGGCGTCTTCCGAATCCACGGCCATGCGATTACCGTACTGACTGGTGTAATATTCCGGGCCGCCAAAAGTTTGATAGGCATCATCCAGCATATCGAAGCGGCTGACGATTTCGGAGAGCAGCCACAAGCCGCCTTTGCTGTCGAAATCAAAATCCATGATTTCACCATCCACGGCTTTGGCGTCAAAGTTGAGGTCCGACCAGCGTTCTCCACCGGCGGCCTTGGAGATGTCGCCATCGGCCAGCACATAAATATCGGAGCCATACTGGCGGATACGCCGGACGGGGTATCCGTCGAGGTCGCTGCGCCATTTTCCGGGTGTTCCGAAAAGCAGCCCGTTATCGGTACCGATCCAGGTGCGGCCGCTTTTATCCTGAAACAGCATGGTGATGTTATCGGATTTAAGCTTGGAGTTGCCGGTATTGATACGTTCCAGAAGTTTCCATTCGGGTTTGGTCTGGATGCGGTACAATCCGGCATCTTCAGTTCCGATCCAGAGGATACCGGTACCACTTTCATACCAGGCAGCGCTCAGGGTATGTTCGCCTTTGGCAATGGTTTCAAAATCGACGTTGGCCCAGGAAAAATCCGTATTACCACCCGGAAATTGAAGCACATTGGATTCGCTGATTTTAACAGGCACTTGAGTGCCCAGATCAGCGGCTTTTACCTGAAAAACCCCTTTTTTGTTGGCGGCCCATTTGGCGCCGCCGCTATTGGCTGCGACGTTGCTGATGGGGCTGCTGCGATCAACCGCGCTGGTACGAGTGACGCTGTATGCTGTTTTTTGGGCAAAAATTGAAAGCGTGGAAAAAGAGAGTGCCAGGCATAGGATTGCCGGCAGAAAAGTGTTCAAGCGACTCATGTAATGTTCTGAATTTACGTGTCAGGGTAAAGCTAAACGCAGAAATCTGCCTTGCGGTATAAATCTGAAATGAAGTAACTTGTTTTACCCGAAAATGCCGTTATTTGCGTCTGCAAAGATAAAGACCTTCTTATATTATAAGACCTTCGCTGCTGTAAAACCTTTTTATTTACCTACTTGACTGATATATGCAAGAAAAATTGTCAAACCCTTTTAAAAACCTTCATTTGGACGCTCCGGCGTCCATTGTCGTATTTTTAGTTGCGCTGCCCTTGTGCTTAGCGGTTGCCTCGGCATCCGGCGTTCAGCCTTTTGCCGGTATTATCGCCGGTGCTGTCGGGGGGATTGTAATTGGAATACTGAGCAAATCACCGCTCAGCGTGAGCGGCCCGGCTGCGGGCCTGACGGTCATCGTGCTGGGAGCAACCAAGCTTTTTCCGGACACGGGCACCTTGCTGCTCGTATTTTTTCTTGCCGGTGTGCTGCAGTTTATTCTTGGTCTGATTCGCGCAGGGGTCATCGGGTATTTTATCCCGGATTCTGTAATCAAAGGCATGTTGGCGGCCATTGGCCTGATCCTTATTTTGAAGCAGATTCCACACGCGGTGGGCTACGACAAGGATTATGAGGGCGATTTCAATTTTGAACAACCCGACGGCCGGAATACTTTTTCAGAAATCTGGCACCTTATGGATGAAAAGCTGACCCTGGGCGCCATCATCATTTCCCTGGTTTCTCTGATTTTCCTATTTTGGTGGGATGCCAGCGCACCCAAACGACGCGGTTTTTTACGCCTGCTGCCCGGCCCGATTATCGTGGTCGTTTTCGGCGTATTGGCCAACTGGTTTTTTAAATTATATACGCCGGATCTGGCCATTGTCGAGCAGGAGCATTTGGTTAATATTCCGGTACCGGATTCTGGCGGCGGTGGCTTTTCAGGATGGTTAAATGCCTTTTTCGGGCAGTTCTCTACCTTGAGTTTTGCAGGTATTGGTAATATAAAAGTATGGACTACCGCTGCCACCATTGCAGCCGTAGCCAGTATTGAAACCCTGCTTTGTATTGAAGCTGTGGATAAAATTGACCCTTACAAACGCGTTTCTCCAACCAATCGGGAGCTCCTCGCGCAAGGTACCGGCAATATGCTTTGCGGCCTCATTGGCGGTATGCCAATGACTTCCGTAATTGTGCGCAGCTCGGCTAACGTCAACGCAGGTGCGCGCACGCAAGCATCCACCATTCTGCATGGCGTTCTGCTGATTGTGAGCGCAGCCGCTATTCCGGGCCTGCTGAACCTGATTCCTTTTTCTGCATTGGCCGCAGTGCTGATTGCAACCGGTTACAAGCTGACCAAGCCCGCGCTGTACAAATCAGAATTCAACAAAGGCTGGTCGCACTTCATCCCGCTTGTGGTTACCGTGATTGCTATTTTATTCACTGATCTGCTCATCGGCGTACTGATTGGCATCGGAGTAGGCGCCGCATTCACCATTATCGGCAACTTCCAGTCGGCCATTCGCCTGGAACAGGATGAAAACGGCAATTACCTGGTTAGCGTCCGCAAAGACCTGTCCTTCATCCACAAATACGAGCTGAAACGGGTTTTGTACAATATTCCCGACGGCGCTCACGTATGGATTAACCTCAATAAAGCTAATTTTGTCGATCTCGACAACGCGGAAATAATCAAGGATTTTATTGAATCGGCCGTTTACCGCGACATTGTGGTCGAGCTTCGGGGCTTGCACGATACCAACACACTCAATTCTGTTAAACGCATTAAAACTAAACAATAATGAAAGCTTACGAACGCCTTTTACTTGAAAACAAAGCCTGGGCCAAAGAAAAAGTCTTTGAAGATCCAGAATATTTTGAACGCTTAGTCAACGTACAGACACCGGAATTTCTCTGGATTGGCTGTTCCGACAGCCGGGTGCCGCCCAATGAAATTACTCAAACCCATCCGGGTGAAATTTTCATTCACCGCAATATCGCCAACATGGTGGTGCACACCGACCTCAACATGCTCAGTGTGCTGCAATATGCGGTGGAAGTACTCAAAGTGAAACATATTATTGTTTGCGGACACTACAACTGCGGTGGTGTAAAAGCGGCCATGACACACTCTTCGCTCGGCCTGATTAACAAGTGGCTGCGCAACATCAAGGATGTTTATCGCTTTAACCAACAGGAACTGGATCAAATTGAAAACTATGACGATCGCATCAATCGCCTGATTGAGCTGAACGTCAAGGAACAGGTTCTGAATATTGCCAAAACCTCCATCGTACAACAAGCCTGGAAAAACCGGCATGCGCCGCACCTGCACGGTTGGGTGTATGATCTGCACGATGGCCTCATCAAACCGGTTTTTGAAATGGCGGCAGGTTCGGCATTGGATCACCCGATTTATGAGTTTCAATGGGACGACCAGGCGCATTAAGCGTTTGCCTGTATTTTCAAAATTGGATTAAAACACTTACCTTTGCGTGTACTCATGTATAAGCGCAGGTATATATTGCCTTTTGTCTGGCTTTGGGCCAGCACCTTGTTTGCCGCCACGGTAGGGTTCACCCTGCACCGCGTCTACTGCTTTTGTGTGGGCGAAGCACGCATTTCCTGGGTATCCGAAGTGCCGGACGCCTGTGAAGTGGAGAAAGTGGAAAGCTGTGCGCTTACTACAGAAAAAAGCACTTGCTGCAGCAAGAAAATACAGGAGCGCAGCTGCTGCAAAAGCAAGGCAGCAGACAGCGAGCATGAAGGCAAATGCAAGGAAAAGCAGGTTCAGTACTTTAAGTTAAAAACCGATTTTTTCTACAAAAAAATCGGCAATTTTGAGGATTTTTACAAAATTTCTTCGATTTGGGCGCCTGCTGTTCTTGCTTTCCAAAATTGTATCCGGCCGGACAATTGCACGCAAACCGCAGCGCAGTTTGAACGCCCTCCCCCCGCAGCACCCTCCGGCAGAGTTATTTGTATTCGCCACGGGGTGTTCCGCTGTTAGTTTTTTGTCGAACCATTGCATTTGCGTTTGTTGCTTCACTGCAGCAAGCGCTAATTCCGTTTATTGCCCCCTGCGGCAATTTTATTCCGACAAAAACTAATTTTTTTTCATGAAAAAAATATTTGCCCTGTTCGCATGGCTGCTGCTGGGCGGCAGTCTGTGGGCACAAAGCACACCCGATTCCACCTTTGTTCAAGGCGTGGTCGCCAATGAAAAAGAAGAGGTGCTCATTGGTGCTTCTGTATACTGGAAAGATACACGTATCGGAACCGTAAGCGATGCCGACGGGCGCTTCCGCTTGCCGGGCCGCGATAAAGCCGCGCTTTTAGTCGTGCAATACGTCGGGTACACCCCGATTGAAGTAGAGGTATTGCCCGAAGAAAAAAAGCTGTGGATTGAGCTTTCCGGCGCGGCTGTGTTGAAGGAAGCGGTGGTATCCGGTCATGGTTTTGGCAACGCCGTGTCTACCCTTACCCCGCATAATATTGAAAGCATCAACAGTAAGGAATTGCGCAAGGCGCCCTGCTGCAATCTTTCAGAAAGTTTTACCACCAACGGCGCTATTGATGTGGCTTATCCCAATGCGCTGACGGGCGTACGAGAAATCCAGATGCTGGGCTTACGCGGTATTTACAGCCAGTTTACCCTGGAAAGCCGCCCGACGATGAGCGGCATTGCCACCCCGCTAGCATTTGAATTTTATCCGGGCACCTGGCTGGAGGGCATTCAGCTGGCCAAAGGCGCCAGTTCGGTGCGCAATGGTTTTAACGGCATGACCGGCCAGATCAATGCTGAATTGGTTAAGCCCCATCGGGACAAACCATTTTTCCTGAACCTGTTTACCTCCTCCGAAGGTCGGGGCGAGATGAATCTGCATTTCAATAAAAAAGGAGAAAAATTGTCGCACGGCCTGTTGCTACACGGAAATCTTACGGAAAACCGCTGGGATATGAACAGCGACAACTTCTACGACGGGCAGCAAAAACGCCAGGCCAACGCTTTGTACCGGATGTTTTATGAATCGGAAAAAATGTGCGCCCAGTTTAATCTTCAGGCGATTAGCGACTTCCGGCAGGGTGGCCAAATTGCCGCATTGCCCGGCAGCAGTGAGCTTTTCCGGACCGAGCAACGCAACGAGCGTATTGAAGCCTGGGGGAAATTGGGTATTGAAGGCATCAAGGGCAAACCTTACAACCAGATGGGTAATATTCTGAGCGCTTCCTGGCATCGGAGTAATGCACAATTTGGCCGCAATACCTACGCGGCTACCCAAACTTCGCTGTACTGGCAAACCCTCCTGCAAAGCATCATCGGAACCACCGACCACCAGGTGGTGCTGGCGCCTTCCATTCAGTACGACGATATTCAGGAACAGGTAAACGAAAGTGATCTGAGCCGTCGGGAATTTGTACCGGGCACCATGCTGGAATACACCTACAGCCGCCCGAACCTGCGTATGGAAATGCCCGATCTGGTGTTGGTATTAGGGGCGAGGGCCGACTGGAACAGTCGCCTCGGCTGGTTCCTGACGCCCCGTATGAGTGCCAAGTACAACTTCAGCAAATCTGCTTTAGTGCGCGTTTCTGCGGGTCGTGGCTACCGCTCCCCCAACCTGGTGGCCGAAAACCTCAGCCTGCTGGCCTCCAACCGCAACCTGTCTTTCGCGCAGGATCTGGGCGCCGAAGAAGCCTGGAATTACGGGGTTAATTATACGCACAACTTCAAGGTATTCAAGCGCAATGCCTCCATCAGTATGGATGCCTACCGCACCGATTTTGTGCGGCAAATTATCGTAGATGTGGAGGAGGATTACAGCCAGGTACTGTTTTACAACCTCAATGGTAAATCCTACTCCAACAGCCTGCTGCTGATGTTGCAGTACAACCTGTTTAAAGGTCTCGACCTGAAAGTAGCTTACAAACGCAACGAAGTACGCAGCACCTATATCGACGGGGAGCAACGCCTTGTACCGCTTGTGGCTGCCCACCGCGGCTTGTTTACTGCCGACTATATTTTCCCGGGTAAAAAATGGGAAATCAATAGCAGCGTGCAGGTAGTAGGGCCTCAGCGCTTGCCCGACAATTCGCAGCTCCCGCACGAGTATACCCACGATTTCCCGGCAAAAAGCCCCACTTATCCCTTGTGGAATGCGCAGGTAACGCGCAATTTCAAAAAATTTGAACTCTATCTCGGCGGCGAAAACATCAACGGTTTCAACCAGCACCACGCCATTATTGCGGCCAATGAACCCTGGAGCCCGTATTTCAACGGTTCACAGATCTGGGCGCCCATGATGCGCCAGGTGGTATACCTGGGCTTCCGCTACCCGGCGGCCGCCAAATAATTTCGCTACAAAAACAGCGGTGGAAAAAGGAGGTGGGCAGGGCTTGTCCGGTGACAAAAATCACGCTACGTGCCCTGCCCTTGCCTTTACCTTTGAGCATTAAACCAAGCTTTATGCTCAACAGACTTACCACGGGCTGGAATTTCCGCCGAATATTATATGTGGCGATGGGCGCCCTGATTGTTTCACAGGCCATTGCCGACAAACAATGGTTCGGCGTGTTTTTTGGCGCCTATTTCGCGTCCATGGGCTTGTTTGCTTTCGGCTGTGCGGGCGGGCAATGTGTGCCCGGCAGCCTGAACAATCAACAACGCGCCGATTTTTCGCCTTCCACGACCAAGGTGGAAGCGGAAGAGCTTTAGCGCTTGTTTAGAAATATCTGTGATCAAAAATCCGTTATCGCTGTTATAGACATCCGCCACGCTGCGCTATATTTGCATTCGGATTTGAAAAAACACTTATTGTCATCGCCTTTTAAAGCAGCCCTGCTGCTTGTTTTTTTGCTGAGCGCCTGGCTTGGCAAGGCGACACACGTGTTTTTTGGCCACGGGCATCACCACCACGAAGAGAAATTGGTTTGTGCCCATGAGACCAGCGACAGCGCCGCACACATACATGATGAACGCTATGCTACCGGCGACTGTGAACTCTGCGCTTTTGTCCTGAACGGCCCCGATCAATTACCTTTCCTGGAATGGCCGGTACTCGAACAGCCGGTACATTTTTTTGCACTTGCACTACCGATCTGGGAAACACCCGTTTGCGCAGCCGTTTTCTCTGCGGCACAACCCGCCCGCGCACCCTGATTTTTTTGCCGCACTGCGGTATTTTCCTTCCTATTTTTTCGTGTAGCCGCTCCGTACGTGCGGTAATTCCGGTATATTCTTATACCTGACTATGCTGTATGCGGAGGTTTTTTCCACGCGAACTCGCTGCTTTCTGTGGCGAATTACCCTGCATAAATTACAATGCGCCACTTATTTTGTTGGAGTGCCCTGCTCTTGTTGCCGGGTACTGTTGTTGCACAGGATTGTCATCTCAGCCTGCGCGGACACGTGTACGAAGCCGGGATTAACACCCCCTTAGCTTACGCTACTGTTAGCATAAAAGGTATCGGGAAAGGAGCCATTGCCGATGAAAACGGCTATTTCGCCATTACCGACCTTTGTGAAAACACCCTGTATACCGTGGAGGTAAGCCATGTAGAGTGCGCCCACTACACCCGTGAGCTTAAACTGACAGAAAATACGCAAATCGATTTCCTCCTCGAGCACGACAAGGTACTGAATGAGGTACTTATTCGCGAGCGCGCCATTGCACCGCCACCAACGCAGGCAGCCGTAACGGTGGATAAAAACGATCTGGAAAATGGCCGTGGCCTGAACCTCGGCGAAACCCTGAAAAAACTACCCGGCGTGAGCCTGCTCCAAACCGGTGCAACCATCGCCAAGCCGGTTATTCAGGGCCTGCACTCCAACCGCATCGCCATCGTCAACAACAATGTGGTACTGGAAGGACAACAATGGGGCAGCGAACATGCCCCGGAAGTTGATCCCTTCACGGCCGACCGCATACAGGTTATCAAGGGCGCTGCGGGTATTCGCTACGGTGTAGGTGCAATGGGCGGCGCGGTGGTGATGACGCCGGCGCCCCTGCGCAAAACAGCCGGCGCAAACGGCTGGCTTTCGCTCGGAGGCTTCTCCAACGGACTGGGCGGCGTAGCTGCCGGCAGCGCCGACTGGCGGCCGGGCGCCACAAAAGGGCCGGCATTCCGCCTGCAAGGCACCCTCAAACGCAGCGGCAACCTGCGCGCACCCAACTACTGGCTCGGCAACACCGGCGCCGCAGAAGGCAACCTCTTTGCCATGAGCACCTGGGCGCGCGCGCGGCAGCACCACGAGTTGAGCGCCAGTTATTTCAACCTGAAATTAGGCGTCATGCGCGCCGCACACGTGGGCAGCCTGGAACAACTTACCGCCGCCATTAATGCCGCCGTTCCGGCAAATAACGACTCCGTTTTTCGCTGGGCCATCCAGCGGCCCTACCAGCAGGTGCAACACAGTACCCTGAAATACAACGGTATTTTTCATTGGAACGAAAAATGGAAACTGAATACGCAATACAGCCTGCAATACAACCATCGCCTGGAATACGATGTGGTGCGCAAAACCGGCGCTGCCGCCACACGCCCGCAGGTGTCGTTCGACTTGTGGACCAATACCCTTGATGCAGCAATTGAACACGAGCCTATCCGGCATTGGCAGGGCAGCACCGGCATTCAGGGCGTTTACCAGTACAATACCGTAGGACGTGGTGGTTTTATTCCCGATTACACCGGCTTGTCGGGCGCCTTGTGGTGGAGCGAGCGCTGGCGGCGCTATCCCAATCCCTGGGAAGTAGAATTTGGAGCACGATATGATTACCGCTGGAACCATGCAACGACCGATGGCTCCCTGCGCAACCTCGACACAGTGGTTTACTTCGGAGGTTTGTCGGCCACATTGGGTTTGATTTATCATTTGTCGGAACAGTTTTCCCTGACGGCACACAGCAGTACCGCCTTCCGGCCGCCGCATGTCAACGAGCTTTTTGCACGCGGCGTACATTTTGCCGCAGGCACTTATGAAGAAGGATTTTCGGGCCTGCAACCCGAACGCGGCTGGAACAATAACCTGAACCTGCTGTATCAACACGGGCAAACCTATGCAGCCCTGACCCTGTATTACAATCGGATTCAGGACTATATTTACCTCAACCCCGGCAAGGAACAGGTACTGACCATTCGCGGGCCATTCCCGGCTTATTACTACCGCCAGGCCGACGCGACCTTGCGAGGTGTGGATGCCTCGCTGAATCTGCCCCTGCATAAAAACTGGATACTGGAAACCCGCGCTTCTATCCTGCGTGCCGGCAGGCGCGCCAAGGATGAAGTCGGCAATGCGTATGAAGACTGGCTGCCCCTGATTTCGCCCGATCGCTTTCAATATGGCTTGCGCTACCTGCTGCCTAAATACAAAGGACAGGAAAGCAAGGGATATGTCAATGTGTATGCCAGCACTGTGGCGCGCCAGATTCGTATACCCGCTGAAGGATTATTGAAAGCTGCGCCTGCGGCATTTACCCTCTTTAATCTGGATGCCGGATACAAAGTACAAATTGGCAAATTCCCCCTTGAAATCGGGATAAATCTTCAAAATTTAGGCAATACCGCCTATCGAAACTACCTCAACTTTTTCCGACTGTTTGCCGATGAGCCTGGCTTCAATGCAGGCCTGCGCATGAAGCTGCTGTTGGGAAAAACAGGCAACAATTAACTTTTTTAAACAATAGCAATCATGTTTTACAACACAAAATCCACTGCCAAGGGCATTGCAGCCCTGCTCCTGCTCAGCGCTACCTTTTCTGCATGCGACAAACACGACCATGGAACAGAAGGTGAACTGATCACCACCATTCAGGTACATCTTACCGGCCCGGGCCTCGACAAAACCTTCCTCTGGAATGATGAAGACGGCGACGGCGGCAGCGTTCCGGCTATTGACACCATCGTTTTACCGCCACTTACCGGCAGCATCACCTGTGAGCTGAGTGTGTTCGACCGCAGTAAAGATCCGGATGAAAATATCACCGAAGAAATTGAAGCAGAAAGCGCCGATCACCTCTTTACCTATACCATCAACGGCGCCGACTTCAGCATCACTTACGCCGACCAGGATGCAAATGGCAAAAATTTCGGCCTGAAAACCCTGTGGGTGAGCGACCAGCCCTCCACCGGCTCCCTGAATATCAAACTTTTCCACGAGCCTTCCGATAAAGGCAACCTCAACAGCCCCGGCGGCGACGAGGACTTCAACGTAGTATTCCCGGTGGTAATTCGCTAATCATTTCAGCGCTTGTCCGGAACTTCAAATCCGGGCAAGCGCTACCTCCGAAAACGCAGGATCCCTGTATACAAACCAAAAAGGGCCAATACTGCCATGCCCGACAGCGCAGCCGTTTCTACAAGGCCATCGGCAGCCAGGGTGTCGGCGTTGCGCTTGGAATAAATGCCCCACAAAGCCCAAACGACGACGGCCGCATAGGCGAAATCGCGGCGACGCCCGATGGCCGTAAGGCCCAAAAACACGGCCGCTGCAATAACAAGCGCTGCCCAAAGCGCCGGGCCGCCGGGTTGTCCGCTCCTGCCCAGGTGCGTCAGCAAAATAGATGCATTGGCAATAGTAGCCACCGATACCCAGCCGAGGTATACGCTGAAGGGCAGGTGCACCAACCATTTTTCGCTTTTGGAAACCGACGCCTCTCCGACGCCGAGCCGCAGGTAAATCCCGATCAGGCTACCCAGCAAAAGCAGCATCACCAGCATGGAAAGGCCGATGTACAAATGGTGGAAGGCAAACAACCAACCCGCATTAGCCGCACAGGAAAGTATAAAAAGCCAGCCAATACGATCTAAAAAAGCGGGCTGCGCTTTACCCGTAAAACGCAGCTGGTAAATGGAAAATGTGAGCAACAGCAGGTAAATAATGCCCCAAATGGCAAAAGTGAAACCCGCCGGGGTAAACAAAGTAGGGAACATCTCGGACACCTGTGCCGGCGTCCGACCGGCAATCGGCAACGCATTGGCGAGGTAATTGACTAAAAGTACGCCCGCCAGCGCCCCGAGATTGAGTAAGGGGAGAAATTTTTTCATATTGGCAAAATTAAAATTTTCTTTGGCGTTACCAGACCGAAACACGGCCTGATGGCATCGTTCAGCTCGATGCACTGGGCCTTCAAATTACCGTTAAAGATATTTATAAACGGGTCAATTTAGTGCTTTAAAAGCCTTAATCTGGTCTTGTTTCCCGCAGATTTACGCAGATTTTCTCGCAGATAACGCAGATCTATTTATTCTGAATTACGCAGATAATAGGAATAGAAATCTGCGTTATCTGCGAGAAAATCTGCGTAAATCTGCGGGAAATAAACAGCATTACCCTCTCAATATCGCTTCTATCGCTGCCAGATTTGAATCGGAGAAATGTAAATTGGCCAGCGCGCCAACATTATCCAGTACCTGTTGCGGGCTGCTGGCGCCGATCAGCACCGAAGTAATACGCGGGTCTTTGAGCAGCCAGGCGATGGCCATTTGCGCGAGTGACTGGTCGCGTTCCTTGGCGATAACATTTAATTTACGTGCAATTTCCAGCCGCTCCGGACTGATCTTGCCCTGGTTCAGGTAGCGGCCGTCGCGCATGGCGCGGGAGTCTTCCGGGAAGCCGTTGAGGTAGCGATCGGTCAGCACGCCTTGTTCCAGCGGAGAGAAGGCGATGGAGCCGACGCCTTCGCGGCCAATTACATCGAGCAGGCCGTTTTCCACCCAGCGATCGAGCATGGAATAGCGCGGCTGGTGGATGAGCAACGGCGTGCCTAATTTATTGAGTATTTCCACGGCGCGGGCGGTCAGCTCGGCAGGATATTGCGAGATCCCCACGTACAGGGCCTTGCCCTGGCGCACGATCTGATCCAGCGCGCCCATGGTTTCTTCCAGCGGCGTATCGGGGTCGGGGCGGTGGTGGTAAAAAATATCCACATAGTCTACCCCCATACGACGCAGGCTCTGGTCGATGCTGGCAATCAGGTACTTGCGTGAGCCGAGGTTGCCATAGGGGCCGGGCCACATATCCCAGCCGGCCTTGGTGGAGAGGATAAGTTCATCGCGGTAGGGTTTCCAGTCTTCGCGGAACAGGCGTCCGAAATTCTCCTCAGCAGCGCCGAAAGGCGGGCCGTAGTTGTTGGCCAGGTCGAAATGGGTGATGCCCTGATCGAAGCAGGTGCGCAGGATGCGGCGGGCGTTTTCGAGGTTGTCGGTATGTCCGAAATTATGCCACAGCCCGATGCTGAGGGCTGGCAGCAGGAGTCCGCTGCGGCCGCAGCGGCGGTATTGCATGGAATCGTATCGGTTTTCGGCAGCGCGGTAAGCGCCGGGCGCGTGGGCGTCATTGATCTGCATGGATAGATGTGTTTTGTGGGCGAAAAGTATAAAAAAAGTTGCAGTAGAGCTGCCTGATAAAAAAAACCAATTTCTCCCTACATTTGTATCCCGCAACAAGCCTACCCGCACCACAGCTTTGAAACCGATCCTGCGTTGCCTTTTACTGCTCTGCCTGCCCCGCTTCGCCGGCGCTCAAATGCCCGACTTTCCCTTCGAAAGCCCGGTACAAAACGGTATTGTCAGCCAAAGCACCATCACCTGTATGTTGCAGGACAAAGCGGGCTTTCTCTGGTTCGGCACCTGGTCCGGACTGGCGCGCTACGACGGCTATCAGGTGCGCGTTTTTAATGCCAGCGGCGGCCTCGACGGCAATAAAATCACCTGCCTGTATGAGGACACGGACGGCAAAATCTGGGTGGGCACCCGCAATACCGGCCTTTTCCGCTTCGACCACGCCACCGAACACTTTGAAGCCGCACACAGCGCCCTGCCCGCACCCAACCCGCTCCCGGCACACAACATCACCTCGGTGTTCCGCGACCGCAGCGGCAAACTCTGGATCGGCGCCGAAGAGGGCCTTTTCTTTTTCGATGCCACCCGGCAACAACTCCAATCCGTGCCGCTACAGGGCAAAACCCGTGCGCCCAGCGAAAATATTTACCTGTACTCCATGACGCAAACGCCCGACGGCGCGCTCTGGATTGCCGGCTCCCACGGGGTGTTCCGGGGCGCCGAAAATGGCGGCATCCCCGATTTTCAGCAAATTACCCTGCATGCCGAAAATCCAAATCTATCGCAACAAAGTATTGAATATCAGAATTTTGCATACTGCGTCCGGCAAAGCCGAAGCCAGGCTTCGATACTCTGGGTCGGTACCAAAAGCGGTCTGAAAAAACTCGATTGCAGCGCCAATCCGGCCGCGCCACTCATCACAAGCATCGAATACCAGTCGGGTAACAACAACAGCCTGAGCCACAATTTTGTACTCGATGTGCAGGAATCCGGATTCCCCAATCCCGGCGCGGTGTGGGTAGCCACATTCAACGGGCTCAACCTCCTGCAAAGCCAGGCCGAAGGCTATGCCGTCACGCGCTTTTTTGCCGAAACGGCCGCGCATCCCGGACTGAAGAGCAACAACGTTCGCTCGCTCTTCCTCGATCGCACCGATATTCTCTGGATTGGCACCGACCGCGGCCTCAACCGCCTCGACCCGCGCTCGGCCAATTTTTCACTGCACCCCATGCGCCGCGCCGGCCAGACCATCTCCGACCCCGTCACCTTTCTTGCGGCAACGCCGGAAGCCGTCTGGGCAGGAGCTTTTGGCGGCGGCTTTTTCCGTATTCCGCTGCGCCAGGGCGAGCCGGCCTGGAACAATATCCAGCATTTCACCCTGACCCCGCCCTCCGCCTCCTCGGTCTCTAATTTTGTGTCGGCAGTATTGCCCGACGGACAAGACCGGCTCTGGGTACTTACACAAGGCGCCGGCGCTTTTCGTTTGAACACTAAACAATTGCCCCCGAATGGCGGGTTAGTGCACGGCGCCGAACAGTTTTTAAAAGGCAATGGCCCGCAGAACGTCAGCGACGACTACCTCATGTGCGGCCTCGTCGATTCGGAAGGCAAAGTGTGGTTAGGCAGCTGGGACAGCGGACTGAACTGCTACGACCCCGAACGCCGGGAGTTTCTGCGCTTCGCCGAAAGTCCGGAAGGTCACAATTTCCGCCTGTCGCCCATTATTGCCCTGCTGGAGCTTCGACCCGGCGACCTGCCGGGCGCACAGGCTGCCGATCATTTCTGGATGGGTACACGCGGCGGCGGCCTTTTTCTTATTCGTTTTGATGCCGCCACCCGAAATATTCAGGTGTTACGGCATTTCAGCGTTCAAAACGGCGGACTGCGCAACAACTCGCTCACCAGTATTTGCAGAGATCGCAACGGCAAAATCTGGTTCACGACCGAAAACGGCCTTGATTACTGGGACGCCGGGCTGCAAAAACTTGTAGCGCTTCAGGTCAATGAGGCGCTGCCCTCCCCCATCGTTCAATCGCTGCTGGAAGACGACCAGCACCGGCTTTGGGTCAGTACACAAAACGGTCTGGCCAGCATTGCTTCTCAAAATCAGTGGAAAATTACCACTTACAACAACCGCAACGGCCTGCGCGATCGCTTTTTCAATGCCGGCGCAGCGCTGTATTTGCCTAAAGGACAAATCCTGTTTGGCGGCAATAATGGCATCACGGCCTTTCAAACCGCAAGCGTTCAGGCCGATTCGGTGCTGCCCACCACCGTACTGACCGGCCTCAAACTGTTTAACCGCAACGTCAACCCCGGCGAACGCACCGCAGAAGGCTTTTTATTGGAAAAAAGCCTCTCTACCCTACCCCGGCTGGTGTTATCGCACCATGAAAATGTGGTGTCCATCGAATTTGCCGGACTGCATTTTTCCTGTCCCGAACAAAACCGTTTTGCCTACAAATTAGAGGGTTTTGACCCCGACTGGACCTACACCGACGCGGCTCAGCGCATGGCGCATTACACCAATTTGCCGGCAGGCAATTATGTTTTTTTAGTAAAATCTGCCAATTCCGATGGCGCCTGGAACCCTCAGGCGGCGCGACTGGCCATACGCGTCAGGCCGCCTTGGTGGCAATCTGCCTGGGCCTACACGCTTTATTTTATGTTGCTGGCAGGAGCGATTTACGGCGCTTTCCGCCTGCAAATGATTCGGGCCAATTACCAGCACGAAATTCAGTTGGAACGCCTTGAAAAACAAAAAGTAGAAGAACTGGCGCAACTAAAAACCGCGTTTTTTACCAATATCAGCCACGAACTCAAAACGCCGCTGACCCTGATCGTCAGTCCGCTGGAAGAAATGCTGCGCGAACGCTCGGCCGCCGACAGCCGGCAGCGCGACATCCTGGCGCGCATGCACCGCAACGGGATGCGACTGCTGACAATGATTAATCAATTGCTCGACATCCGCAAAGCGGAAGCGGGATTGATGAAAATTGAGGCCGGACAAGGTAATATCGTGCAGTTTGTCGCCGAAATTTGTCTGGCTTTCCGCGAGCTGGCGCAGCAACGGCAAATTCAGGTGCATTTTCAGGCAGCAAACAAGCAAATTCAAGCCTGGTTCGACCCGGATTTGCTGGAAAAGGTATTTTTCAACCTGCTTTCCAATGCCATTAAATTTTCATCCCCCGGCGGCGAAATTTTTGTGGATATTGGAGAAAATGCGTCCAAGCATGAATTTTTCGTGCAGGTGCGCGACAAAGGCCGGGGTATTCCGGCCGACAAGCTCCCGCATATTTTTGAGCAGTTTTACCAGGCTGAAAACCACGACGAGGCGGGTATAGACGGCGGTTCGGGTATTGGTTTGTCCTTGGTAAAGGCCATTGTGGCGCAACACCACGGCCGCATTGAAGTGACAAGCGCGCCTGGCGAAGGCGCCACTTTCTGTGTGTGGCTGCCCTTGGGCGAAGCGCATTTCAGCGACAAAGAAAAAACGCGGGGGCACCTGCACGGCGAGGCCCTGGAAGCATACACCGACGCGCTGCAAAGTATGGAACAGGTGAGCGCCACGCCGCATAACAGTACGCCGCCCGAAGAAGCGGCCTGTGTGCTGGTTGTAGAAGACAATCCCGACATCCGGGAATACCTGTGTAGCCAGCTTTCAAGGCAATATGAAGTACTATGCGCCGAAAATGGCGAAAAAGGCCTGGAAATAGCCCTCGAAAGCCTGCCAGATCTGGTACTTTGTGATATTTCCATGCCGAAAATGGATGGCCTGACCCTCACCCGCCACCTGAAAACCCGGGTGGAAACCAGCCATATTCCCGTGGTGCTGCTCACGGCCCGCACCTCCCTGATTTTTAAAATTGACGGCCTGGAAACCGGCGCCGACGACTACATCACCAAGCCCTTTAACCTGCATTTGCTGGAATTACGGGTTAAAAACCTCATTGAAAGCCGGCGGCGTTTGCGGGAAAAATATGCGCGAAGCCTGCAACAAGCCCACCCCGAAACAGCGGCCGTGGAACACCTGCTGGCCGAAATGGATGAAAGTTTCCTGAAACAAGTTCATCAAATCGTTGAAGAACACCTCGAAGACAGCGCGTTTTCCATAGACGATCTGGCCCGCAAACTGTTGATGAACCGCAAACAGGTATATCGGAAAATCAAGGCCCTGACGAACCTGTCGCCCAATGAATTTATCCGCAGTATCCGGCTGCAACAGGCAGCTCAACTGCTCAAAACCCGCCGCTTCACAGTAGCAGAAGTCACCTATCGCGTTGGCTTTCAGGATCTTAAATATTTCAGGGAGCGTTTCCGGGAACAATTTGGCGTCAGCCCGTCGGAGTATGAATAACATTTGTCCGACTGCCGAATAACAACATCCGGCCATTGTGGTAGGGACATTTCCAGAAACCGGCCTTGTCTTCCTCCGGAAAATGCTCGCCCTGCCGCCCTACACGCCAGTACCATTCGCCGCCCCCGCTATCGCGCAGGTGCGCCTGCGTGTACTGCCAGCAACGCGCCGCCGCTTCGTGGTAAAGCGCCGTGCCGCTCATTTGCCAGGCATTGAGGAAACCCAGTATGGCTTCGGCCTGCACCCACCAGATGCGGTCGGTGTCTAATCGGCCATCGCTGTTCCGGCGTTCGTTCAGTACTGCGCCATCGGGATCAAGGGCCTCGCGCAGGGTCGCATCGGCAATTTTCAGGCAAAGGGGTTTGAGGCGTTCCTGCACTTCCGTTTTGCCGAGGGTTTGTGCAGCATCCCAAAGCAGCCAACTGGCTTCAATATCATGTCCGAAAGAAACAATATCCGACTTCAACTGCCATTTTTCATCAAAAAACAGGTGAATATGCGCGCTTTGCGGGTCAATAAAGCGCTGCTCAAACAACTCAATCAGGTTTTCGAGCGCGGCAGCCACACGTCGGTTTTCGGGCGCGGCGCGCAGCAAATTCGCATACGCTTCCAGCACATGCAGGTGGGTATTTTGCGTTTTGGCTTCATTGGCGTCTTTTTCGGAAAGGCGCAAATCTTCCAGCAAGACCCAATTGCGCGAATAGGCTTCAAAATAGCCGTTCAACGCAAGGTCAAGGGTGTTTTTTTCCAGCAAATCAAAGGTTTGCAGGGCCAAATCCAAGGCCGCTGCATTGCCGCTGAGCAGATAATATTCGCTTAGCCCGTAAATAGCAAAGGCCTGGGCATACACCTGTTTTTTATCGTTTTCAGGTTTGCCCGCCGCATCCAGCGACCAGTAAAAACCGCCGAAGCCGGCATCATAAAAATGGGCGCACAAATATTCATAAGCGCGCAGGGCCGTGTCGCCGTAACCTGACTTTTTTCGCTCAAAACGCGGGTCGCGCGCAGCAGCGGAGAAGGTCCAGAGGATGCGGGCATTCAGCACCAACCCTTTTGCTGCCTGTTCATGCAACTGTCCGTAGCCGTCAATACGTCCGTAAAAACCGCCCTGCTGCTTGTCGGGCATATTGTCGCGCCACCAGCCGAGCACGGCGTGGAGTTCATTTTCCAATTCCTGCCCCGTCATGGCTTCAAAAAGTCGAGATTTTTCTGAATCAGAGCGATGCGCTGCTGCACGCTAAGGGCGGAGCGCAGGCCGTCTTCGGGGGTATTGATGCAGTAGTCTACCAATTTTTCAAGGCTTGATGTCGCCACATGCAGGCGGGTATCCGAAGAACCGTAATAGATGAATACTTCGTTGCGCTCGTTGCAGATCCAGCCGTTGGAAAACAGTACATTCGACACGTCGCCCACTCTTTCCTCGTCTTCGGGCGCCATAAAATGGCCTGCCGGCAAATGGGTCACGCGCCAGGGTTCTTCCAGCGCAGTCATAAACATGTACAGCACATAGCGCAAGCCCGAGGCCGTGTTGCGCACGCCGTGCGCCAGGTGCAGCCAACCCTGCGGAGTGCGCAGCGGCGCCGGCCCCTGGCCATTTTTTACTTCCTTGATGGTGTGGTAGATGCGCTGCTCCATGATGCGCTCCGACTCCAAAACGGCCGGGTTCATGCCTGCGGAAAGTCCCCAGCCGATGCCGCCGCCACCGCCGACATCAATAAATCCGTCTTGCGGGCGGGTATAAAAGGCGTATTTGCCGTCTACAAATTCGGGGTGGAGCACTACGTTGCGCTGCTGCGAGGAAGGCGTTTTCAGGTCGGGCAGGCGCTCCCAATGCCGCAGGTCGCGCGTGCGCACGAGACCGCCCTGCGCGGTAGCCTGGGAGGTATCGCCGGAGGGCGCGGCGGGGTCTTTGCGTTCACTGCAAAACTGGCCGTAAATCCAGCCGTCTTCATGGCGCACCAGGCGCATATCGTATACATTGGTGTCGGGGTCTTCAGTTTCGGGCAGCACCACGGGAAAATCCCAAAAGCGGAAATTATCTACGCCATTGGGGCTTTCGGCAATGGCAAAAAAGGACTTCCGGTCGGCGCCTTCCACCCGTACACAAAGGAGATATTTGCCTTCGTGGTACAGCGCCCCGGAGTTGAAAGTGGCGTTGATGCCCTGTCGCTCCATCAGGTGGGGATTGGTGGCGGGGTCGAGGTCGTAGCGCCAGATCACGGGCGTATGGGCGGCCGTGACGACCGGGTTTTGCCAACGTTGTACCACGCCGTTTCCGCCGGGTTTGGGGCTGTTTTTTTGTGCCAAAAATGCCGCTTCGGCGGCTAATAATGCTTGTATGTTCATCTTGCGTTTCTGAATTTTTGGACGCGGGTAGCGTTTTTGTAAAATATTTGTTTTTTAGGGAATTTCCCGCAGAACACGCAGATTTCAGGCGCAGATTGCGCAGATTTTTTTATTAATATTATCTGCGCGATCTGCGTATTAAATCTGCGCGATCTGCGGGAAATAAAATCTGCTAAGGCGCTACAACCCCAATCGCCCGGACGCTGCGTTTTGCGCCCGACTGCACCATTACCCAGTACAGCCCTGCGGGCAAATGGGTACCCAGCGGCAGGAATAATTGATGCTTGCCCGCCGGCAATATGTCCTCCTGAAGCGTCTGCACCGACAAACCGCCGGCATTCAGCAATTCAACTTTCAGGGCTTGAGTCATTTCCGTTTCAATCGCTATGCGCAGCGTTGTGCCTGCCGGGGCCGGGTTGGGGAAAAGCTCCAGCGGCAACTGCGCGGCCGTTGGCGCCGAAGTGCCCACCGACAAGGTTTCGAGGCTAAACGCCAGATCCCAGATCAGTTCGGGCAGTGGTGCGAGTAACTGGCCATTCTGTACGCTAAGCGGCTCGCTTTGCAGCAGCTCTCCGCTCTGGCAATTGAACCACTTGAGCTGATAATTGCCGTTGGTCACGTCGGGTACCTTCAGAAAAGCTCCTTGCACCGATTGCGGCGCGCCATTGGCTTTTACATACACATGGTTGTAATTGGCATTCAGCAGCCAGCCGGCGAGCTGTTGCTTGTCGGCCGATT
Source organism: Chitinophagales bacterium (assembly GCA_017303875.1). GTDB lineage: Bacteria > Bacteroidota > Bacteroidia > Chitinophagales > Saprospiraceae > M3007. Next base: position 116,316 of record JAFLBP010000022.1, read on the forward strand.
TCAGCACATACGCATCTACGGCCGAGCCAAGTCCTTCAAATGTGTAGGCACTCACGAGCATCCAGTCGGTGCCGGCATTGTCCACTTTCACGCGGTGAATGCCCGCAGGCACGGTAATTTCATAATTGGTATTAACGGCAGGGGTGGTTTCCAGCAGCTTTTGCCCGTCGAGCCAGATGACGAGTTTAGGCGCGGTGGCGAACTGGCCGCCTGTGCGCAGACGGAATTTGCCCGCTTGCGGCATATCCACTTCAAAAACAGGGGGGCGGCGGAATTGGGTGTTCCACTGCGCACCGTAGAGGTAGCGACTCAGTTTAAAGCCAGCTGGCTGGATTTGGCCGGTCGCGTCAATACGAATCAGGGTATCGCCTAAGCCGCTCCATTCCAGCGAAGGGTCGAGGCGCAAATCGGCGGGAGCGCCGCCCACACTTGCGTCGGTCGGGTGCATGTCCTGCGTGGCGAAGGGCGTTTTGTCGGCTATTTCAGAAATGCCGTAAAAATGCGTGTACAGGTTGGCCGGTTCAATGTAGGAGTCCCACCACCAGCTCATGGCGCTGCCCAGACCGCCGCCGTACAAGCCGCCCCAGAGGCTATTGTGGATGTAAATGCCATTGGGGTCGAGGGAGGAAAGTCCGCTGCCGGTTGTGCCGAGGCCAAATTCGCCAATCAGCGTCGGCTTGTCGTAGGCTTCGAGGTTTTCGCGGGCGCCACCGGCCAGCACCGCTTCGAGGTTCGGACTGTCGAGGTAATAATGGCGTTGCGTGTAGTCCATATCCGGGTTGTTCCAGATTTCCGGCATTTCGCTTTCATCACTGCCGAAACTGGTGCTTACCGGGCGGCCATAGGGGTCATTTGTTTTCAAAAAAGCGGCCATTTCGGCATGCCAGGCGGCAATGGCGGGTTTGTTTTGGGCGAAATTATCCGTCCAGTTCACCTCATTGAACAGTTCCCAGGTCATCACGCTGCGCGCATAACCCCAGCGAGCCAAAATATAGCGGAGGCGGTTTTTATGGGCATTTTTGGCGGCAGTATTGCTGAAAAAATCCCAGGTATTGGCGCACATCCCGCCATTGGCGGCGTTGTAAGGGCTATCCGACCAGTTCGGATTGACCTGCGAAGAGACCTGTCCGTGGTGGTTGATGCAAAACATCAGATACACCCCGCGCGCGGCACTGTAATCGAACAGCCAGTCCATATAATACGCGCTGGACTGCTTGTAGCGGCGCAGGCCCTGATAGCCGTCGTAGCCATTTTTCCATTCCAGTCCAAGGCCCCAGTGGCAAAGCCAGAAGCGGAAAAAATTGCCCTTGTTATCGGCCATTTTACCCACCCATTTACTAAAATCGAGGTAAGGGTTGGCGTTTTGCCAGGCAATATTTTCCCCGACGGGAATGTACTGCTCGCCGTTTTCAAATTCGAGGAAATTGCTCGCGCCGGGCTTGACAAATCCCTTGTTTTGCGGCGCATTGGCGGGCGTGCAGGTAAAGGTCTGCGGGGCCGCAACGCCCGTGCCCTGTGCAGTGGTGCAGGAAACCGTGTACGACCATTGGCCAGCTTGTCGGGGCGAAAACCGCAGCCGGAATCCGTTGCCGCTGCTGTTGGCGCTCAGGTTGCCGGAAACGGTATTCAGGTTATAATCGTCCATATAAAAGCCTTCCACACTCGTTTGCGTGCCGTTGGGCGCAGTGAAGACGGCCGTCACGCGAATCTGGTCGTAGTCGTACGGATTGGTAAAGGTGGCGCTCAGGACAATGCGGGCTTCAAATTTCCCCCATTGCTCCACGCTGTTCGCAAGCGGGGTAATACTTTGAATGACAGGCGCTTGTGCGTGCAGCGCGGTCGTTAGCGCCATCAGGGCAAAAAGTAATTTGTATGGCATTTTGATTATTTTAAATAAATCTTGTCCGAAACGTTCATTGACATATTGGTAATCAGCGCGTTATGTTTTTAAATTTGCCGTAAGAATTTAATAATCAATCGGTTATGGCAAATACATCTTCTCGTCGCCTTGAACAACT
>JAFLBP010000023.1 GCA_017303875.1 Chitinophagales bacterium
GCTGTCAAGGCAGCTGTACTTAATAAGTTTATTCAAACTGCTAAGCCGGTCTCTGTCCGGAAATCCGCTTAAGGCAATGCCGGTAAGGGTGCTATGGAATCAAACGGGATTCATGCAACAAAGCCAAAATAAATACCAATGCACGCATTAAAAGTTGGCTTGAATATTTGGGCGTTAAAGAGCCTTCTGATTTAAGTTTTATTGAAAAAAGTATTATTGCACAAGGCAAAACCTATGTAACTAAAGAGAATGCGATAGTTATAGGCAGATATTTGTTTAATACTCACAAAAAAGGGTTGCTTCAAGAATGGCATTACGAGCAATTGTACAACTTAAATGTTATTACAACTAAAAACTCTCTTGTTTCCTCAAATGAGTCTTTTCTGTCAGATTTTTATGAACCTGAATTGAAATTAGAACAAACGTACTTTCAAGACTTTTTTATAAGTAGTGAATACATAGAAGAAAAAGACTTGAAAAGCGAATGGAAAACATTTTTTATAAAAATTGGCGTAAACGAAACAATCTCTTGGACTAAAAAAAATTTAAGCAGAATAGAATTACAGAGTAAATACCCAGAATATTTTAGCATTATCCCATCAGGTGTTCCCAATCAAATGTGGGGATTTCCAAATGATTTTTATAGTTACGAGTTTAATCTTGTTTCGTTTATTGAATTGTGTAAAGACTACTATTTTTCCAAAAACTTCTGGGCAATAGTTTTGATTAAAAACTTGCCTATAAAACAAGGTCATATTGATTTAGGCATTGGATACTATAATTTAAGAATTCAATCTTTGAATAATTGGATTATCAAAAATGAACCAATAATCCCAAACACTCAGAAAAATTGTCTGAAAGCAAGCCAAACATATAGTAGTGTTATCCCTCAGATTAAAGAAATTGGAGGCAAGTATCTACCCATTTTTGATTTTGAAGGCGCAATTCCACCTGATTGGCAGGAATACTTAGGCCTCAAAGAGACATTAGGGCTTCATGAATATTTAGAAGTTCTTAAAGGGATTTGGATGGATAATACTGTAAGTGAAATGCAACAAAGAGAAAATCAAAAGCGAGTTGTACTTATCTACGAAAAATTGTCATTACTGAATTTACATCAATCTGAAATGGATGAAATAAGAGAATGGAGTAAATCAAATAAGTTATTAGCAAAAAATGGCACGGATTTCTACTACCCCAATGAATTGGCTATTGTAACAGTAGAAGGTTTTAGGGCTTCCAATTTGGCGTATGTGGAAAAAACAATTCCTGAAATCATTAAATTGCTACGCAATTTTGGTATAAAAATCATAGATAAGGTTATTCCTACAATTTCAAATAGCAAGGTGGAGATAACTGACCTCAAAACTAAGTTACAACAGATTTCGCCTTTAATTGCATTAGTAGCAGTTGAAAAATCAAAAAACCGCAAAGAGTGGGAGGATGAATATGAGCGAATACGAAAAAAACTTTCCGCAATTCGTTTTTTTGAAACTACGGAAATTTATTTGTCGTATGGTAACGATGATGACAGGCAAAAACGTAGTTCTTGCGCTGAAAATGACAACTTTTATTATGTAGGGAAGTGGTACAGCCCAAGAGTTTTAGACGGTTTGGTAGAGCCTTTGGGGTCATTTCTCAAAATCAGATACGCAGAACGTATATTGACAGTATTGCTGTTAGAATCATTTAGTGAAGGTATTGAGTATCTCATAGAAAAGGGATTTGATATTTCTTTGATACCTGAGGAGTTGATAAACTCAAATGAATCTGAAATTAGGATGATAAATCAGGGTAATCGTGCATATAATCAATCAGATGAAGACTTAGGTAAGCAAGGCGAATTAGTGGTTTTTGAAAATTTGAAACAGAAATACTCTCAAAAGTATAGTCAAAGTGTGGAAGAAACTCTTACTGGTTTTAGAGTAGGAGCAAAGGTTGAAGTTTTTTGGCGAAATAAAAATAATACTACCACTGCAAACCACGATTTTAAAGTTGTAGAATTGGGGAAAGAGATTTACATTGATAGCAAAGCAACACCTTATGGAAAGAACATTGAGAAGGTCTGTCTGTACATTTCGGGTGGCGAGTTAGACTTAATGGAAACCGCAGAAAAGTATCTAATTGCAAGGGTATATAATGCAACGAGTAGCACTAACGTAGAGGTTGAGTTTGTCAGGTTACAGATTGATAGTCCATAAAAAATCGTGGAACAAAGCATGGTCGCACATGGCGGCGAAAGCCCAACCCACAAAAGCCAACGCTCGCCGCCACGTCGCCCATGCCACCGTTAACCGACAAAAAAAATACTAAAAAACCTAATCGCAATATTATTCGCACTCAGTCTTGCCGAAACCGCCTATTCGCAGCAGAAGCCGTACAAAGTGGGAGACACTTTGAGTGTTCCCCGCCAGCGCGAGGTTCCACCTCGTGCCGGTGATCCGTTGGGCGGGTATGCAGCCAAATGCGTTGGCTTGCCGCAATAGTATGTGTGACTATGTGGATTTAGCCGTATATTGGGGTTAACGGTTAAGCGGAGAAAGTGGCAAATAAAAATTGAGAAATAATAGATATGTACCTGTTTCTCCGTCTGTGTTGTTTCCAGATTTTCACCCAATAATGAATCTGGCTTATGGGTTTGGAAACTTTGGGGAAACAAAACGTGTTGAAAAATACATGGAAACACGTACGAGACCCCGCTATTTTCCGTATTTTTGTTCCCGAAATATCGTTTTATGGCACTTCAGGACAAATATATTAACCCGTTTACGGATTTTGGCTTCAAAAAACTGTTCGGCTCTGAGCCGAACAAGGATCTGTTGATTGATTTTTTGAACCAGGTGCTGCCCGGAAAGCACAAGGTTAAAGACCTTACCTACGCACGAACGGAGCAGCTCGGCAACACTGAAACAGACCGTAAAGCCATTTTCGACCTATACTGCATCGGTGAGAACGGCGAGCGTTTTATCGTAGAGATGCAGAAAGCCAAGCAGAATTTTTTCAAAGACCGAAGTGTGTATTATTCCTCCTTCCCAATTCAAGAACAGGCAAAAAAGGGCGACTGGAATTATCAGTTGGCTGCCGTGTACATGGTAGGCATACTCGACTTTACTTTTTCTGAGGACGAGCAGGAAGTACGCCACGAGGTGCAATTGAAAGATCAAAAATGCCGGGTTTTTTACGATAAGTTAACTTACATCTACTTGGAAATGCCCAACTTTAGCAAAACAGAAGGAGACTTGCAAAGTAACTTCGACAAGTGGATGTATGTGCTACAGCAACTTCCATATTTGCAAAACCGTCCGAAGGCGTTGCAAGACAGGGTATTTCAGAAACTGTTCGAGGCAGCTGAGATAGCCAAATTCACGCCCGATGAAAAAAATAAATACGAGGAAAGTTTAAAGTATTACCGAGATTTGAAAAATGTGGTGGATACTTCGTTTGATGAGGGCAAAGCCGAGGGCAAAGTAGAAATTGCCCGTCAAATGAAGTTAAAGGGTATGGATTCAAACCTAATATCCGAAATTACTGGATTGCCAATTGATGAGATAGAAAAGCTGTAATAATATTCGCCACTTTCTATGCACTCGCTTTCATGCCTCCTAAGCGTCGGCACATCGCGAGTGCGTTAGTAACCAACAAAAAAAGTGCTAAAAAACCTAATCGCAATATTATTCGCACTCAGTCTTGCCGAAACCGTATATTCGCAGCAAGAGGCGTACAAAGAGGGAGACACTTTGAGTGTTTTCACGATTGGAGGACTAAAATTAAGAGCGGATGCTTTGCTTTCGGGTAAAGTGCTTGCGTCAATGAAATTAGGAGAAAAAGTAGTAGTTCAGGAGGTTTTTTTAAGGAACAAGCAATATTCCCAGACCATTGAAGGCTTTGCCGGGCATTGGGTAAAAGTAAAATACGATACCTTGGAAGGGTATGCATTTGATGGATTTTTAAGTTCCTTGCCCATACCACGGGAAAATTTAATAAAAAAAGATGACCGCATCAAAACACAAGCGGAAATAGAACCTTGCCAGCGCGAGGTTCCACCTCGTGCCAGCAATCCGTCGGGTTCTACCCGACACCATTATCGAATCGGGTCGCAGACCCACGCGGGTATACACACTTTTTGAAACATTAGCAATCGTTTCCGTAAATTGAAAGCTAAAAGCAGGTGAAATCATGGAAAAACAAACCTTACAAGCTCGATATGGCGCTAAAACAGATGAGCAGCTGAAGCAACTGGCCCAAACGGCCTTCCAGCTCACCCCTTTGGCGCAATCGGTGCTGGCTGAGGAAATAAAGAAGCGTGGCCAAGGCGCCTCCATAACATTGGTGACCAATGATGCAACTGAGGAGGCCCAAACCACCCTGCTGGTGCTCAGCGATACGACACAAAAACCTGCCGGCTGGAAGGAATACAAGGGTGCTTTAAAGGTTTTTTATATCAGTAAGGCCAGTATGCGTCCGGCGTCTTATTTAAGCTGGTTTTTAGGCGCAGTCTGTTTGCTGCTGTTATTGATTAATGCCAAATTTTTGGTTTTTTTTGCCGGTATCGCTTTTATTTTGCTTGGATACTATTTCTGGAATATATCGGGCAGGGTTGCACAATTGGTATTGTACCCCGATTATTTGTTATTCATTCCGGCAAGCAATATACCAAAAAACTATACCGACTTTTACCATGCTTTTATTGATCGGGAATTTAGCCGCGTTGAGGCAAACGAGATTACTGAAATCATCCGACTGAATGAATTTTTCAATTTAGTAGCCATTGCAATTCGTATCAAGGGCCACCCCAATCCAATACCGCTTTTATTACAAACCTCCGGGCGGGAAGCAGATGAAATATATGAGTGGCTGAAAAGCACGTACACCAATCCGGCATAAGCACCCATTCATCATTCATAGTTCATCATTCATAGTTCATAGTTTCGACAACAGCCATTCGCGTTCGGCGACCGACGGGGTAGCGGCTATCCGGCGGGCGAGCGCTTGCCGTTTGGCTTTGCCGGCGCGCATGGTTTTTTCCACGCACAGGGTAAATTTCAGGAAGTTCAGGTAGCTTTCCCGGTGGTAACCAAGTTGTTTTTGACGGCGCAGATAGGCCCGGAAACTGTCGAGCAGACTGAACAGGGCAGGCCATTCGCCCAATTCGAAGTAGCTGCGTACCAGCATTTTACGCACATCGAGGTTGACGAATACCTCGGAGAACTCAATGTCGCGCAGGAGTTCCAGTGCCTGTGCATATTCGGAGCAGCGGAAATGGTGGATGGCGATGTTGTACTGGTATACTTTTTCGCGTTCGGCAGCGGGCAGGCAGGGTCGGTAGGTATCCAGGAATTTTTTGGCCCACGCGGTTTCCCCCACGAGGTGGGCGAGGTTGTTGATATTCCCGTAGGTGTAGCGGGAAAGCTGCTCATGTTCCAGCAAAATGCCGGTTTCCAGTCCTTTTTTATACAGCTCCAGCGCTTCGCGGGTGTAGTGTTTATCGCCCTGGTTGTGGCGGCGGATGCAGAAGTTGATGGCGGCCATCAGGATGTCGCGCGCTTCGGTGGGGGAAAACAAGGGGGCGTGTGTACTGATGAGGGTTTTAAGGCGCTGAAAGGCCGTTTCGGCGGCGGGATTGCGTAGCACTTCGAGGCTTTCGCGGAGCAGCATGGTAGCAGGTTCCTGGCTGCTTTCGGCATAGCCGATGGCGGTATCGGTGAAGGGTAGTTCCTGCGCCGCGCCTTTGGATACTGCGCTCAGGGCATGAGCGGTAGAGGCCCAGCGCAGGCTTTCGAGGGCCACAAACTGGTTGAAGGCGTAAATTAAGCGGGGCAGGTTGTCGGGAGCGATGCGGCTGCCTGGCATTTGTTGGGCAAAAACCTCACTTTCCAATTGATAGGTTTGCAGCCAGTATTCGGCGTTTCTCAGGGGCGCCTGCCCGCGCGCACGGGCGAGTGCCTGCGCGTTGCGTTCAAAATGGCGGCTTAAGCCGCGCTTGCGGAAAGCCCGGCAACGCAGCAATTGTTGCTGAAAGTGATCGGATTGCAGCTCTTCGCAGGCCAGGAATTGTTCGAGGCGCTCGGCGAAAAAACCGAGCACGTAGTTGAGTTGCAGGTTGTTGAACGCCTGATCGGGATAAAGCTGTGCAAACAAGGCTTTTTTGTCGGACAGCTCGGCTGCCTGCCGAAAATAGCCGAGCAGATCCCGCACATCCTGCCGCTGATTGAAGTAAGGGGAGTTGAGAAATTTCTCAAACCGCAGCACTTCGTTTGCGCTTAGGCTTTGAAAAAGCTGATAGGCAACAGTATTTTGCATCGAACAGTAGCAATATTTTGACTTAAAGATACAATGCGCAGTAAAAATGTTTTTTGATAGTTGATGTTTTTTGTAAAAAAATGGTAACGTAAATTTAAAGAGTAATCAATTTATAATCAATAATATATGTAATAATTATTCTTGAAAATGAAATAAGATATTTAAGTTGTTTAGATTTTGATGATTGATAATTGTATAAAAGTGTTCTAAAAATCGACAACAATGCGCTGCACTTTTGCATCATCATCATGGAATTGGCGGATGAGCGCTGCCGGCAGTGCCAAAATTTTCGCTGAACATCCAATGATCCATAAAATCTTCAAATCCACCCATATCTGGGTATAAAACACGCTCAAGCGATGAAACCTATGCAAAAGAAACAAGCGATACGCCCGGTCTGGCTGTTGATAGCCTGCTTCCTCGGAAGCTTTTTGCCTGCACAGGCACAGGGCTTTTATAAAGAATACCCGCCGCTGTTTAATGGCCTGATGACGCCGGAGCGAATCGTTACCACGCCGGGCGGCGGCTACATTTTGCCGGTCAGCGATAAAAGCAACGGCCGTATCGCCTGGGTGGAAACAGATGCCAACGGCACGCAAATGACGCTTCAGCAAACCGTCGTGCCGCCAGCCAACCGCGGCGCCGATTATGTGGTTACCAACGACGGCAATTACGTAAGCGTGGATTCTTCCTTTAACCCGGCCACGCCGTTCAAACACGACCTCCAGCTGCGCTGGTATGATTTTAACCACAACCTGCTGCAAACCCGCACTTACGCCATTGACCCTTTGTATGGCTCTAACCGGGCAGCAAAGATTATTTCCGATCAGGACGGGCATTTGCACGTTGGGGGCGATTTTATTACCGCGCAGGGCAGTCATCAGTTTTTTATAATTGAATTTGACGCCTTGGGGAACACCATCGGACAAACCAGTTTTTTGCCTTCAACTTTTTCGTTTTTTACCCAGGTGCTTGGTTTGCAACTGACCCCCGACGGCAACTATTTGCTGAATTACCTGCTCTCTCAAACCGGTGCTACCTACTGGCTTACCCGTACCAATGCGCAAACCGGCGCCAACCTGCACCTGAACACCGGCCCCGATGTGGTTGCCGGCGGCGACGCGAACGGTAATACGATGTATTATGCGCTCAGTCAACTGAAATTTACCAGTTTTGATCAAAGCACTACGTGGACTCAGAATTTAGGCGCTTTACGCCCGTATTTCATCATGGCGGTCGACGGCGGCTGGCTGCTGGTGCTCAATCAGAATTTTGTGAATGTTGTGCTTCGGAAGATTGATTATTCCGGCAATGTTATCTGGCAGCGCACGCCTTCCGTTTGGCAGAATTTTATCAACCTCAATTCTGCGGGCTGGCAGTTGCCCGACGGCAGTATTTTGCTGGGGGGCAACAATACAGAAACGCCTTTTTTAATGAAACTAAACCCCGACGGCGTCATTTATCCGCATCAGATTACCGGTAATATCCGCAACGACATCAACCAGAACTGCATAGCCGATGCCGGCGACACGCCGCTCAACAATTGGGTGGTGCAGGCCATGCGCCGCAGCGACAGCCTTTTTCTGTATGCACTCAGCAATACCGCGGGTTATTATGAAATGAATGACGTGGACACGGGCGAATTTGTGGTGCAGGTTTTTCCGATTACGGCGCAATGGACGCTTTGCGGCACGCCCGATACGGTGCTGTTTGCTACCTATGCGCCGCCACAAACCCATAATGCCGATTTTCTGGCACAGGCTGAATTTGTTTGTCCCTATCTCTGGACTTACTTGTCTACCGGCGCTTTGCGTCCCTGCCGCCCGGCGGTGTATAACCTGCAATACGGCAACTGGGGCACGCAGGATGCGGTTAATGCTTACGTGGAGGTGCGTTTTCCGCCTGAATTCAACATTGATTCCGCCTCCGCGCCGTACACCTTAGTGCCGCCCGACCTGATCCGTTTTGAGCTTGGAACACTTGGTGTGAATGTGCAATCCAGCATCAACATTTACACGACGCTGGAATGTGATCCGGGTCTTACCGGACAAACCCTTTGTGTGAGCGCGCATGCGTCGCCCGATTCGACCTGTATACCGCCAAACAACAACTGGCTGGGCGCAACCGTAACGGTAAATGGCCGTTGTGATGCTGATTCGGTGCGTTTTGAGATTAAAAACACAGGTTTTGGTCCGACGAGCGGTGGGTTGGGCTATGTTATTGTAGAAGATCACGTGATTTCGCTGATGGGCAATTTTGATTTGCCGGCAGGTGAAACCAAGGTGCTTGCCTTGCCCAAAGACGGTACCACCTGGCGTATCCGTGCCGATCAGGAGCCTTATCATCCGCACAATGCCCAGGCTGTTTCTGTGGCGGTTGAGGGTTGTGTGGACAATGGCGCTACCTTCAGCACCGGCATGGTCAATATGTTTCCCAATTATTCCGGGTTTATTGCCGAATTTATTGACTGCAAATTAGTCGTTAATTCCTACGACCCGAATGCGAAGGAAAATTACCCGACAGGCGTAGATGCGCCGCATTACATCGAGCAAAATACGGCATTGGACTATCAACTGAATTTCCAGAATACCGGAACGGCAGAGGCCAATACGGTTGTTTTGCGCGACTCTTTGTCCCAATGGCTCGACCCGACCAGCATTCACATGGGCGCTGCATCGCATCCGTACACCTGGCGCCTGAGCGGCCCGGGCATCCTTGAAGTGCGCTTTGCCAACATTAACCTGCCCGACAGCAACAGCAATGAGCCGGCTTCGCACGGGTTTGTGCGTTTCAACATCAAACAACGCCGGGACAATCCCATTGGCAGCCTGATTGAGAACCGCGTGGGTATTTATTTTGATGAAAATCCTGTTGTGCTGACCAACACGGTATTCAATACGATTGGCCGCGATTTCCTGGAAGTGGTATTGGTCAGGTCGCCGCAGCTACCGCTGTTGCAGGTAAAGGTAATGCCCAATCCGGTGACAGAAACGGCGCGTATTGTTTTTGAAAATGCCGAGCCAGCAGCGCGTACTTTTTTATTGTATGATGTAGCCGGGCGCGTGTTGCGCACGCAGCAGTTCAATGATTCCACGCTTGAATTTCAGCGGAATCACTTACCTGCGGGTGTTTATTGGTTTGCGGTGCAGGATGAATCGGGCAAGCTGGTATGTAATGGGAAGATGATTTTACAATAATTTTGATAGATATAGATGAGCCATCCGGAATTCCCCGGATGGCTCATTTTTGTTATTTTACTGCTGGCGCGAGGTTCCACCTCGTGCCAGCAATCCGTCGGGTTCCACCCGATTATCATCCGCTTAATTATACAAATACATACTCCGGTTTCTTTCCAGCTCCCGGAAATACGGATCTTTCAGGTCTTTGATAAAGTAAATCGCCTCGCCGGTTGATTTCATTTCGGGGCCGAGGCGCTTGTCCACACCGGGGAATTTCTCGAAGCTGAATACCGGAATTTTGATGGCGTACCCTTCTAATTTTTGCTGAATATCAAAGTCCTTGAGCTTGTGGGTGCCGAGCATCACTTTGGTGGCGATGTTCAGGTAGGGCACATTGTAGGCTTTGGCGATAAAGGGCGTCGTGCGCGAGGCGCGCGGGTTGGCCTCAATCACATACACCTCATCGTTCTTAATCGCAAATTGAATATTGATCAAACCCTTGATATTCAGGGCGCGTGCAATTTTTTCCGCATATTCCACCATGCGCTCAATCACGATGGGACCGAGGGAGTAGTGCGGCAGCACGGCCGAGGAGTCGCCTGAGTGGATACCTGCCGGCTCGATATGCTCCATAATGCCCATCACGTGCAGTTCGTCGCCATCAAAAATAGCGTCAATTTCGGCCTCTTTGGCACGCTCTAAGAACTGGTCGATGAGCACGCGGTTGTCGGGCATGTGCTTGAAAATGGTGAGTACCTGGCGCTCTAATTCGGCGTCGTTGATCACAATTTTCATGCGCTGGCCACCGAGTACGTAGCTGGGACGCACGAGCAGGGGGTAGGGGATGGTGCGGGCAATTTCCAGCGCCTCGTCCACATCGCGGGCGGCGCCGTATTTGGGATAGGGGATGTTCAGGTCGCGCAGCAGGTCGCTGAAGCGGCCGCGGTCTTCAGCGATATCCATGTTGTCGAAGCTGGTGCCTATGATATTCCAGCCCTTGTTGTGCAGGTCTTCGGCGAGTTTGAGGGCGGTCTGGCCGCCAAGCTGCACAATCACGCCGTCGGGTTGCTCGTGTTCGAGCAATTCCTCAAGGTGTTCCCAGAATACCGGCTCGAAGTAGAGTTTATCGGCCATATCGTAGTCGGTCGATACGGTTTCCGGATTGCAGTTCACCATAATCGCCTCATAACCAACTTCTTTGATGGCTAAGATGCCGTGCACGCAGCAGTAGTCGAACTCAATGCCCTGGCCGATGCGGTTTGGCCCGGAGCCGAGTACGATGATCTTTTTCTTGTCGCTGCGCACGCTTTCGTTGCGCTCGTCGAAAGTGGAGTAGAAGTAGTTGGTTTTCGATTCAAACTCTGCGGCGCAGGTATCCACCATTTTATACACGCGGCGGATGCCGAGTTGTTTGCGGCGGCGGGTTACTTCGGCTTCGTTGATGCGCAGCAGCCAGGCGATTTGCGCGTCGGAATAGCCGTTTTTCTTGAGTTCTATAAAAAACGCATGCGGAATATCTTCGGCTACATTATAGCGCAGGAGCTGGTCTTCCATTTTAACCAACTTCTTGATTTCCTGAATAAACCAGTTGTCGATACCGGTCATTTTCTGCACCGATTTGGAAGAAATGCCCAATCGCAGCGCGTCTTTTACGCGGTAAATTCGGTCGTCGGAAACTTTTTCAAGGCGCTCCAGAATATCCTCCGTGCGGATCCATTCTTTTTTGTCGGCGCCAAGGCCCATGCGGCTGTTTTCCTGGCTCTGACAGGCTTTTTGCAGGGCTTCGTTGAAGCAGCGGCCAATAGCCATGACCTCACCGACCGATTTCATTTGCAGGCCAAGGCGGTAATCGGCATTCGGGAATTTTTCAAAATTCCAGCGCGGCATCTTCACAATCACATAATCGAGCGTCGGCTCAAAAAAGGCGCTGGTGGTTTTGGTGATCTGGTTTTTCAGCTCGTCTAAGTTATAACCGATGGCGAGTTTGGCGGCAATTTTGGCAATCGGATAACCCGTTGCCTTGGAGGCTAAGGCCGAAGAACGCGAAACGCGCGGGTTGACTTCCACGGCAATCAATTCCTCGGTTTCGGGGTTTTGCGCAAACTGTACGTTGCAGCCGCCGGCAAAATTACCCAGCGAACGCATGATTTTGATGGCCTGATTGCGCATGTCCTGAAATGCCGTATCCGACAGGGTCATGGCCGGCGCCACGGTAATGGAATCGCCGGTGTGAATGCCCATCGGATCCACATTTTCCACCGTACAGATAATGGTTACATTGTCGATGTTGTCGCGCAGCAGTTCCAGCTCAAATTCTTTCCAGCCCAAAACGGCTTTTTCCACCAATACTTCGTGGGTAGGGGAGGCGTTGAGGCCGCGTTTGAGGGCTTCATCAAACTCCTCTTCCTTCATAACGAAGCCGCCGCCCGTACCGCCAAGGGTGTAAGACGGACGGATTACCAGCGGGAAACCGATTTTTTGTGCGGCTTCCTTACCCTCCAGATAGGAGTTGGCAATGTAGGAAGGCGCAACGCCGATACCGATCTGAATCATCAGCTTTCGGAATTCGTCGCGGTTTTCCGTCCGTTCGATGGCAGCGGTGTCCACGCCGATCATGCGGCAGTTGTTATCAACCCAGATGCCCATTTTTTCGCACTCAATGGCGAGGTTGAGCGCCGTCTGGCCACCCATCGTGGGCAATACCGCGTCGATATGCGGCAAGTCGGGATTGCTGTCGTGCTCCTTGAGAATCTGTTCGATGCTCTCGGGTGTGAGCGGGCGCAGGTAGACGTAATCGGCCGTAACCGGGTCGGTCATAATGGTGGCCGGGTTGGAGTTGATCAGGGCTACTTTGATGCCTTCCTCACGGAGGGATCGGCTGGCCTGAGAGCCGGAGTAGTCGAATTCACAGGCCTGACCGATGATGATCGGGCCGGAGCCAATGAGCAGAATGGTTTGGATTGAATTGTCGCGCGGCATGTTCCGAATTGTATTGCTATCCGAGGGTAAAAAAAACGGGAGTCAACCCCCAATCGTAGGGGTTGACTCCCGTTTTCCAAAATGACCTGACGAATAGACGTTTTTTCATTTTGGGATGCAAAGGTAAAGACCCCGCCCGGATAAAGGGGTATTTTTTTGAAAAAAAGATACCTCAAAATCCGACCTTTGCCGCCCGATTTTCAAAATCGGATTAAAATCCCGTTTTATGGTCAAAAAGCCTTTATTCCTATTGATAGCAGGCATTTATGCCCTGCAATTATCGGCACAAAGCAGCCAGACAAATGCGCTTGGCACCTGGAATGTACTGCATGTGCGTTATCTTATTAATGATAAATGGAATGTATTCTTCGAGCCGCAACTGCGCAGCCTGCGTTTCTATGATGATTTTCACTACCACGAGGTGAAAGGCGGCGCCAATTATCGCATTGATAAAAATTTCAGTATCGGCTTCGGTATCGGGCATTACGATACTTACCAGGAAGGCGGCAATTTCGTGACACCGAAACAAAACGATGAACTGCGCACCTGGCTGCACCTGACCATGCAGCAGCAACTCCAACGCTTCCGCTTCGAGCACCGCTACCGGGCCGAACAGCGTTTTGCAAACGGCAATTACCGCAATCGTTTCCGCTACCGGGTACAGGTGTCGGCGCCGCTTAACCGGGCACAAACAGGCGTTGGCGCCTTATCGGCCATCGCCTGGAATGAGATCTTTTTTACCAATAAAGAGCCGTACTTTGAACGCAACCGGGTTTTTGCAGGCATGGGATACGAGTTTTCCCGACAACTTTCGCTGCAAATGGGCTGGCTTTACCAATTCGATTACCGCCTGACTGATGAAATCGGGCGTAATTTTTTACAAATTACACTCCAGACAACACTCTGAAAATCAACGCTGTATCCATAGCCAGCCGCTGATGGGTTTGCCGCCGTCGCCCAACTGCAACACATAATAATAAACGCCCTCCGGCAAAGGCCGGCCACTCCATTCCCCATTCCAGGGGGCATCATTCCGGTAGGATTTTTGCTCAAAAACCTGATTGCCCCATCGGTTGAATACCTGCAAATGGTTGTCCGGATATTGCTCAATTCCTTCAATAATCCACTCGTCGTTTGCGCCGTCGCCATTGGGGGAAATGCCGTTGTTGACCAATACCCGGTCGGCAAAATCAGGCAGCACTGTCACAAAAACATATATTTCATAACAAGCGCCCTCCGCATTACACAGCTCGTAACAGAGGGTGGCGGTTCCGGTCGTGCTTGCACTCAACAGTACACAGTTCGTTTGTCCGGCCAGCGGTGTTGCCACAACCGGAAAGTCGTCCGGACAAATTTTCGTCAACGACGTATAAGGCGCAGGCAACCCAGCAGGTTCAAAACAAAGGGTGTCCGGCTGGTTTTCAAACAGGGTCAGGAGTATGCTGTCGCGCCCGATCAGGTTGCCACACTGGGAGAAAAAAGGAATCTCGTAGGTACAGGCGCGCAGGCGATCCAGAATCCGGATGGCATGGTAGCCAGTGTCGAGCAACAAGCCAATATTGCCGTTGCAATTCACAAACTGGTTAAAATTTACCCCGTGATCGGTGATGCTGTACTGATTCAGGTTACCCGATGGAATATTGGTACAAAAAACCGTATCGGCATCGCAGTCGCTGACTTTCCAGATGAAATTGCCTTCTGGATCGGGGCTGTAAGGGTGTATGGCCGGACAAGCGCTGCAATTCAGCGCCAATTGCAGCGTGTCGGCGCAACCGCTTTGTATATGCTTGACAATCAACTCATGTGCGCCTGGCAAAAAACGCAGCACCGAGCCTTGTGGCACCAATCGGAAACCGGCCTGAATGATAAAAACACCGCCAGAGGGCAAGGCCCGCAGGTTGAGGTTGGAGTATTGAACACCCGATCGGCCGCCCACCAGCACATTGCTGCCCTCCAACCGCCAGTTGCCGCCTGGGTCCAACTGCCGCAACAAGACCAGCAAGCCTTGCAGGTTGCCAAAAGTGCCGGAAAAGGTTTGTGTTCCTACTTTCCAGAGCGTCAGCTGGTAAGAACCTTCCTGTAAGTTGATTTGGTACGTAACCAGGGTGTCGGTATTACAACCCACCGAGCCGGCACTGTAGTTCTGGCCGTCGAGCAGGATGTTGTAATCTAAGATTTCCGCATACGGAATATCGAAGCAGATATCATTGAGTCCGGTGCAAAAATCGGTATCAATACGCAGGCTGTCCGGTTCAAGGATGGCTGCGCCACAATCCACTTTGGGTAACACCGAAGGGATGTAGCAAATGAGAAAAGCGCTGTTGTCGGCCGGATTGATTACACCGACGCAAATATTGTCGACATTGAATGCGCTGTCGTCGAGCGCCGTAAAGTTGAGGCAGGCCGTTGTCGGATTGACGGTGTAAGTGCCGAAATTGCCACTGCTGCCGCTTAGTCCGGCCCGGTCGAGCAAAACGACTTTCGGGTTGGGAAAATTTATTGCCGCAGGGCCACAAACCGTTACGGCACTGCCCGCCTGCACGGTAAAAGGTACATTTTCGGCTACCAGGGCATTGGGCGTAATACTGATAACCAAGCAGATACTGTTGCTGAGGCCTGGTTCGTTGCCGACGCTTTGGTTCAGGCAAATGACATCTAAACCAAAACCTGTTGCACTGTTGGCGGTATATACGAGGCAACCGCCCGGCAGCAGCGACCAGCTGCCATACACCGAACTGCCGGAACTGCCGCCGCCCTGCAAGGTATATTGCAGCGCTCCGGCATTGACGCCCGGGATGGCAGGCAGACAAATCTGCACCGTCTGATCGGCTGCAACGAAGCGATACAGGGTGTCGGGTGTGGCACAGAGATCATTAACGCGGATGGGCAGGGGCGTATAGGCGCAAAACAGGCTGTCGAATATCGTCGGGTGGTAAATGCCGGGCTTGAGCTGAATGCGATCCACGGGATTTTGAGTGCCCGGCAAGTCGGGCCAGTCGACAAAATATGCACCGTTGCCACCGCTGATTTGCAGGTTGATGCTGCCGCCCTGCACACAGGTAGCCGGCATGGCGCTGCTCTGTACATTCAGGGGCGGCGGCTGACTGATGACAAAAGAAGAGGTGGGTAAGGCGCAACTGTCGGCATCCACGATAAAGAGGTCGTAAAAGCCCGGAGCGAGGTTGCCGGGAGAAGCGGCCTGTCCGCTGGCGTTGCGCAGGGAAAAAGAAAAAGGCAGCTCGAAGTTGGCGCCGGGTTGTACATTAAATACCACAAAGCCGTTTTGCTCGCCGGGGCAGCGCACATTGAAGGTTTGCAGGTTGACATCGGCGCTGACAGCCCGGTTATTGATGCTGAACGCCACGACATCGGTGCAGCCGGTATTGTTGTCCGTCACCTGGCAGTTGTAGTTGCCGGGGGGCAGTTGGAGCAGGTTGGGTGCGCCGGGCAGGCTGTAGGAATAGGAGCCGCTGCCACCGCTCACCTGAATTTCGGCGCGGCCGTTGGGGCGGTTGCATTTGGCCTGTTCAATGATAATGGCGTTGGTGTTGAGAGGGCTGATGCCTGGCACACAAATGCGCTGTACGGAGCTGCAACCGGCGTTGTTGGTGGCGGTCACAAAATAGCAGCCTGCTGCCAGGTCGGTGTTTACAGCGCCGCTTTCGCCGGTGCTCCAGCTGAATTGCAGGCTGGAAGGGCCGAGGCTGATGCTGCCGTCGGCGGCATTGCATTGGGCGGGATTGATCTGGTTGATTTGTATGGCCGGGCCATTGGAGTTGGTCACCACAAAAGTAGTATCGAGCAGGCAGGCGGGTTGCGTATTGCGTTGTATACGCACGGCGTAAGCGCCGGCGGGCAGGTCGACGGCGCTGCTTCCGCTGGCAACATTGGGTGTCCAGCTGAAGCTCAGGCCCGTGTTGCCGCCGGCTACGCTGAGAATGACCGCGCCGGTGGCATTGCCACAGGTAGCGTTCACGATCAGTGCCTGAACATTGATGGGGTCGGGGCAGCTTTGTGCCTGCAACTGATACCTGTCTGCACCGGGCAGGAGGATAAAAAGCAGGGCAAAAGCGATCGGTTTGAGGAAAAAAGGCTGTTTCATGTGCAAAAGAGGGAGCAAAAATAATGCCGCGGGGCGGTTTTTGGCTTTTAATACTCAATTTCCTGAAATCAGAATTTTGTTTTTTACCATTAGCAACCCGGTGTTTTTTATTTTGCGTAAAATAAAATTTGTTTTCAGGTAGTTTAAAATCACACATTTAGGTTTTTATATGTGTGCTAAAATTTTCAATTCCAATTTTTATTTTACAATTATTTAACAAAATAGGTCAAAACCAATTATAATTTGGATTGCAAATTTATATATACCTTTGCAGCGCAAAAAAATGCGATAGCGTGGCGACAGGAAAACAAGATCCCTTCCTTTCAAAGCGCTTGTACAAAACTGGTTTTTAACCTAAACATCATACTACAATGACGGTAAAACAACTTGTCGAAGCCATTGACGCCCGCATCCTTGCCGGCGACATCCTCGGCGCATTCGACCAATTCGCAGCAGAAGATTGTGTAACGCTCAGTGGTGAGCACGATATCACCCGCACCAAAGCGCAGAAAATGGAAGCGCTCCGCTGGTTCTTCAACAACATCGCCAGCGTCAATCGCATTGAGCGCGTGGGCTTTGCTACCAACGGTAATGACAGCTCTGACTCGCAATTCGTGTTTGAATTCACCAACCAATTCGGCCAAAACCTCGTGTACAGCGAGGTAATCCGCCGCACCTGGGCCGGCGAACAACTCGTACGCGAAGAGTACCTGCTCGGCGCCGAACTGCCCAAAGCTGCCGCCAAGACGACTAAAAAAGTAGCTGCAGAAAAAGCAGAAGCTCCGGCGCCCGCTCCGGCAAAAGCCACTAAAGCGCCTAAAAAAGCAGTCGCTACCGAAAAAAAAGCACCTAAAGCAAGCGTACCTGCCGACGACCTGACCCTCATCGAGGGCATCGGTCCGAAAATCGCCGAGCTGCTCATCGCTGCCGGCATCATCAGCTTCGCCGATCTGGCTAAAGCCAAACCCGCAGCCATCAAAACCATCCTCGAAGCTGCCGGCAAACGCTACCAGATGCACGACCCTGCCACCTGGCCCAAGCAAGCTGCACTCGCCCGCGATGGCAAAACTGCCGAACTCGAAGCGCTGCAAGCCAAGCTGAAAGGCGGGAAGTAAAAGTGATGAGTGTTTTGGTGTTTTAGTGTTTTTGTGTTTTAGTATTTTATTACCAAAACACCCAAACACTAAAACACCAAAACACTAAAAAATTCATCGTTCATCACTCATCGTTCATCGTTATAAAAATTACCATGCGCGCAAGATTTCAATGCGCTCCTCAATGGGGGGATGGGTGCCGAACAGCTTGTTAAAAAAGGACATGTTCCCACCGACTTTCGGATGATGGATAAACAGCTGGGCCACATCGCTTCTATGTACAGATTCAATGGTCGGGTCGCCGGCTATTTTTTCTAAGGCACTGGCTAAGGCCGGGCCGTTTTTAGTGAGCATCACCGCGCCGGCGTCGGCCATATATTCCCGTTTTCGGGAAATGGCAAATTGCATAATTACCGAAATCATCCAGGCCACCAGCACTATAAGCATCACAAAAATTACAGTGCCGGTTTCTTTTTTGCTACCTCCCCGGCTTCCTCCTCGCAGCATTAACTGTGCGATAAAGGAGAATATTCCTGTAAAAATAATAGACACAATCAGCAGGCGCACATCCCGGTTCAGGATATGCGTGAGTTCGTGCGCCAGTACGCCTTCCAATTCAGCATCGTTGAGTTTGTTCAGCATCCCCCTCGATACGGTAATGGCAAAACTGCGCTCGCTGATGCCGCTGGCGTAGGCGTTGAGGGACTCATCTTCCAGTACATACAGTTTGGGCATCGGTACGCCGCGCGAAATGCAGAGGTTTTCCAGCAGGTTGTACACCCGCATGTCGTCGCTGCGTTCTAAGGGGCGTGCGCCGGTGGCCGATTGAATCATGCTGCTGTGGTACAGCCAGGCGATAACAAACCAAATGGCCGTTGCCGCCAGCACATAAGGCGCGGTGTCGAGCCAAATGTCGTTGACATGTTGAATTACATATTTTTCGCGCTTGCGATAAAATGCGAACAGCATGGCCCATTGCATTACCAGTAGCAACACGGGGAACATGATGAGCAGCAGCAGTGAGCGCGTGTTGTTGCGCCAGATCTGCGTTTGCAAACCTACAAACTCCATTAAAAACCGAGTTTAGGGGCATCTTCCATGGTCTGACGCTGGGTGAGGTTCAGCTCAAACAACGGCTCGCGCTGAAAACCGAATGACGCGGCAAACAGGTTGGCAGGGAAGGTCTCCACGCTGTTGTTCAGCTCCTTGGTAGCGTTGTTGAAGAAGCGTCGCGCAGCCGCCAGCTTGTTCTCCATATCGCCAATTTCCTGCTGGAGGTGTACAAAATTGCTGTTCGCTTTCAAATCCGGATAGGCTTCGGAGGCAATCATCAGTCGGCCAATGGCGCCGCTGAGCTGGCCGTCGGCGGCAATTTTATCATTGATATTGCCAGCGCTCATGGCGGCGGTGCGGGCTTTGGTGACGTTTTCCAGCACCTCGCGCTCATGCGACATGTAGCCTTTCACGGCTTCCACGAGTTGCGGGATGAGGTCGGCGCGTTGCCGCAATTGAACATCAATATCGGAAAAAGCATTCTCCCGGTTGTTGCGCATTCTGATGATGCGGTTGTAGAGGGATACAAGGTAAATGAGCAATGCGGCAACAATGCCAAGCAGAATCAATAACATAAGGGAAATGGTTTTGA
This sequence comes from Chitinophagales bacterium, assembly GCA_017303875.1. Lineage (GTDB taxonomy): Bacteria > Bacteroidota > Bacteroidia > Chitinophagales > Saprospiraceae > M3007. Next base: position 19,300 of record JAFLBP010000023.1, read on the forward strand.
ATTGTTTTGCCAAATATAGGCCGCTTCGGAATAGCGTTTCCAAAAAGTACCGATAAATTCAGGTAAATGTTCGACCAATCAGGGCGAGGGGTTTAAATAACGCTCATATACCCGACAAATCTGCGGCAATACCTGCAAATGCGGCAGCATTTTCTGGAAAGGAAGCGGACTGGAATAATCGGTGTTAAAACTGTATTCCAGCACATTGCTATCGCATTCAACAGCAACGTACATAAAGCCATCCACAAAAAATACCCGATAAATATCGGGATCCAGGTCAAATAGCTGCACGATCATCGCCCGAACCCCGGAAGACGACAACAGCGGATGCGAAGCGTCGTAATGATCGCTGAAAAACAACAGATTACTGCCTTCTCCCGTACCTGTATTGGCCAAAGGAGAATAGCCTTCCGCAGCAGCTTTCCTGACTGTATTCCGGCAGATCACTAAGTTGCCGGTAAATGGTCTCGACCAGGCCATTTTTAAAATGAGGCCTTCAAAAAAAGGTTCGCTGTTATTGCGCGACGAACGCGACAACTTGTCTAACCTCAAGTGAAAACCTTCGCACCAAATATTGCCCGACCGGGCCTGAAAATAGTCGCGCTCAAAATGGTGTATGATTTTATCCGGCCACAGCTTGTTTTTAAGCAATGCCCTGCAAACACCAACCGGCCCGGGCTGGTGCCGAAGCTCCTCGAAGTAGTATCGGAGCAACAAAGGATTCAGAAGCGCTTTGTATTTGTCGTCCAAACTACTCGGCGCACTAAATGCCATCAAAAGCGCAACACCGCCAACCACTGTTGGAAAGAGTAAATACATCTGCCCGTAAGGCAAAAGCCAAAAGCCCCAGCCAATGGCCAGCCCGATGATCAGCAGCGCAATCCAGCGCCGCCGATTGCGCACGCGCTGTCGTGCAACGTGCAGCGATTGCACGGCGGGCAGCAGGGTTTGTGTGAAATAAGCCTCAAACGCGCTGTTATTTGTGGTATTGGGAGGAGTCATCACTATTTGAATACCGGTTTTTTCCAGGATTTACCGTCGAAAATCATTTTTTTAAAATTTACCTGCACTGAAACGCCGTCTTCATCGGCATACCCGGATTCTTTATAATAAATAATGGCGGGTTTGGCGGGCGCTTCCAGCATGTAAGAGAGCATGAATTTATAGCGTTGGTTGTCATGTTGCTCCAATTCCGCTTTGTCTGCCGGAAAAAAATAAAGCTCCGCGTCTCCCATGCCCATTTCACCAGAAGTGCTCAAAGTGGGCAGTGCCTGAAATTGCCCCTTGCTCCACAGCACATAATGCGACTCGGAACCGCAACCGCAGCAAGCGCCAGCTAAATGAAACTCCACAACCTGGTCTACATCGGGCAGCCCGCGGCTGTTGCTAATCGCAAAACTCACGATCTCGCTTTCATAATGCATTAAGTCTTTAAACTCATATTGCCCTTTAATGCTGCCCGCCTCTAATACTTTTAACGTGTACTGAAAAACATTGATTTCGTTCCGGATTGTTTTTTTGATACCCCCCTGTGTGCAACCCAGCAAAAACAATTGTTGCCCGCGCTGGCTCGATGCCTGGGCCAGCAGCGCACCCCATACCCAGCCTTCTCCGCCCGACCAGCGGATGCGCTGCCAGGCAGCCTTGCGGCCATTGAGGGTGAGCATGGCAGTATCGTGTTCCAGCACCTGCACCGGCGTGCCTGCTGCCAACAGAGCGATGCGCTCGCCCTTCAGCGATGGCGCTTTACGCACCTGGGTGTTGTCGCCAAAAATAAAGGTATTGAAGTCTTCCGGTAAATATTCCGGCGCCAATCCAAGCTGGAAAAAGCTGCGCTCTGCTGTGTCTTGCGCGATAGCGCTGAAACAAATGCCACAAAAAAGGGCGAGGTTTAAAAGGTGTTTTTTCATGAGTTTTAAGATGGCGTTCTACTTTTCAAAATCTCCCCACGCCGCAACTTCATGGTCGGGGTAAGCATGCCGTTTTCGGTCGTCCAGGCTTCGTGCAGCAACTCAAATCGGCGGATGCGCTCTACCGCGCCGAGACGCGTATCATTAACGTGGTCTACTTCCTGTTGTATCAGTTTCTGCACTTTGGGGTTGAGTACCATGTATTGCGGCGCCGTCCAGTGTACCTTGTTGTCGCGGCACCAGATTTCCAAATGTGGAAAATTGGGCACAATCAGGGCCGAAACGCCGGCTTCATTGGCGCCCGTCACCAGCGCCTGCGCGATAAACGGCGAGCGCAGCAACTGTTGCTCCACATACGAAGGCGCTACAAACTTGCCGCTGCTGGTTTTAAACAACTCACTTTTCCGACCAGTGATACGCAAAAATCGCTTATGCTCTATTCTGCCCAGATCGCCGGTGCGCAACCAACCGTCGGACGTGAATTTTTCCGCCGTGGCTTCCGGCGCATTCCAGTAGCCCAACATCACATTCGGCCCGCGTACCTCCACTTCGCCATCCGGGGCATCGCCCTCCGGCGCAGCAATCCGAATTTCCACACCCGGCGCAGCAATCCCTACCGTGCCAAAATGCACACCGCCCGGCTCAAAGCGGTTGAAGGCCACCACCGGACTGGTCTCTGTCAGTCCATAACCTTCCCGCACATCCACACCTGCCGCCGAGAACAATCGCCCCAGTCGCGGCGCCATCGCCGCAGCGCCAACCACCACATAGCGCACCCGTCCGCCCATGCGTTTGCGCCAGCTGCGGTACACCAGCAGATCGGCCACCCAGCGCTTGATGCGGTACAGCGGCGGCATGTCGTGCACACCTGTGTAAGGGAATTTTTCCCCCAGACCGATGGCCCAGTCCATGATGATTTTTTTAAGTCGCCCGCCCGACTGCCGCTCTTCCCAGAGCCGGTCGTAAATACGCTCCAGAATACGCGGTACGGCGGCAAAAAAATGCGGCCTGACCTCCCGGAAAGCATCGGCCAATTGATCGTTTGCTTGCGCAAACCATACCGAAGCGCCCGAAGCTTGATAAACCAGCAACACCATGCGCTCAAAGACATGACTGAGGGGCAAAAAACTCAGCGCGCGCATTTGCGGCCCGATGGGGGCAATGGCCAGCACGGCCTTTACATTGCTCACCAAATTGGCATGTGAGAGCATCACACCACGCGGCTGCCCGGTAGTGCCGGAGGTGTACAGCAGCAGTGCCAGGTCTTCGGGCTGTATGCCACCGCGCAGGTATTCAATTTTGCCAAGCTCGTGTTCGGAAGGGTCGCAGGCGACATCTTCCCAGGCCGTAGTGCCTGTAAGTGCTTCAAAACTAATGAGTTGTTCGGCGGACAATCCGGCCGGCGCAATACGCGCCAGCATATCGGCATTGCTGACAAAACAGGCTTTCAGGCCCGCATCTTTGGCAATAAACGCAATTTCATCGGGGCGTGCCGTGGCGTGTATGGGCACCGGCACCATGCCGCATTGCAGCAATGCGCCGTCGGCAATCACCCATTTCGGGCTCCCGCAATGCACCAGTACACCCACCCGATCACCCTTGTGCAGGCCGCGTTCGAGCAGGCCCGCGCTCAGGCGCTCGCGCTCGCGCAGGAGGGCGCCGCTGCTCCAGGAGCGCCATTGGCCGGCTTCTTGCACAACCAGCGCTTCCTCCAGCGGGAAGCGGGCGGCCTGAAATTCGAGTATTTCAAAGATGCGGGTAAAATTCATATTAGTAGTCGAGTACTAAATGGCAAAAAGCTTTGACGCCGACATCGAGCCGGCTGTCGTCAATGTAAAAATCGGGCGTGTGGTGGGGGAAAGCCTCCTTGGGGTTCATGCCCTTGGGCATACCGCCGACGTTGAAGAAAAATGCGGGGGCTTTTTGTCCGTAAAAGGAAAAATCTTCGGCGCCGGTGGTCCAGTCGGAAGCAATCAACCCGTTCGGGTCGCAGGCTTTTTGCAGGGAAGGCAGCATTTTTTTGACCAATTCCGGCGTGTTGTAAGTGACTAAGGTTTTGTTGCTGATGTCTACCGTTGCGGTGGCGCCGGAGGCTTCGGCGATGTTTTCGGCGGTGCGGCGCATGCGTTCGTGCACGTCGCGTTGCATATCGGCGTCGAGGGTGCGGATGGTACCGAAGAACGAGATTTCTTCCGGAATGATGTTTTCGCGCACCCCGCCGTTGATGCGTCCGACGGTGATGACGACCGGGGCTTTGGTCAGGTTTTCCTGGCGGCTGACGATGGTCTGGAAGCCCTGAATGATTTGTGCGCCCACCACGATGGGGTCAATGCCGCCCCAGGGTTGCGAGCCGTGGGTTTGTTTGCCTTTTACGCGCACCGAGAACCAGTCGCTGGAGGCCATCATGGCGCCGCTGCGGTAGGCGATTTTGCCCACTTCGAGGCTTGAAGAGATATGAATGCCGAAGATGGCGTCAATTTTCGGATTGTCCATCACGCCTTCTTTAATCATGAGGGGTGCGCCGCCTTCTTCACCGGCCGGCGGGCCTTCTTCGGCGGGCTGAAAGATAAAAACGACCGTTCCTTTGAGGCGTTTGCGGAGGCCGGAGAGTACTTCGGCGGCGCCCATGAGCATGGCCACGTGGCTGTCGTGTCCGCAGGCATGCATGACGCCCACCTCCGCGCCGTTGTATTCGGCTACGGCGGTGGAGGCGAAAGGGATTTCAACGCGTTCCTTGACGGGAAGGGCGTCAATATCGGCCCGCAGGCCGATGACCGGGCCGGGCAGTGCGCCGCGCAGGACGCCGACCACACCGGTGTGGGCCACTTTAGTGCGCACTTCGAGGCCGAGGCTTTGCAGGTGGCGGGCGATGTATTCGGCGGTTTGCACCTCGCGGTTGCCGAGTTCAGGGTTTTGGTGAATATGGCGGCGCCATTCGATCACGCGGGGCATGATTTTCTCGGTGGCACTGTGGATCTCGGCGGTGCTGACGGGCTGGGCCAGGGCGCTGCCGGAGAGGGTGAGGGCGAGCAGTAGCAGACGAAGACGATTGGTCATGTATATGTTGTGTTTTGAGCCCAAATTTGGATGAAATGGACGATGAATGGATATTTTTATTTTGATTTTCAGTGGATTGCAAAGATATTATTTTTGTAGGGATTTTTGTAGCTTGCGCAAAAACTTGGTTAAGCAAATCAACTAAGGGAAGAATTTGCCATTTCACACCGTGTAACATTTTCAAACGATCAATAATAGCCTTTCCCGTCGTACATATTTTTCTCTGCGACGGTTGAAAAACGTGTACGGCGGCCCCCCCGATCATCCTGATTTCAGGTACGATAATGATGTCTGGGTGTTTGGGCGGAATTAGGCGCTCCGCCGCGATAGCTGGAACTAAGTACTACTCTTCATTCGCCCCAACCCGCCACGGTCGCGAATAAGCTGGACGGATGAGCTGCCAGATATTTCGGGAGTAATCTTTATTATCCAGCATTGAAAACAGGATTGACGGATACTTTTGAGTCAGGAAATACTGCGCGGTATCTTTCCGGGTTTCCAAAACCCGAAAAGCACCCCGGCATTCGTTTTCAATCGCTGTGTATTGGTTTTCCAGTTCTGTAATGGTCGCCTTGACCCATTCGTAAAATTCATCCGGCACCCGCTCCAGTAACTCCTCCATTGGGGCATGTGTACTCAGCTTTTCCCAAACAGACAGGTTGGAAAATTGCGTAATCAGTCGGTGCAGTCGCACGTAATCTTCAAATTTCACCTTTATCCTGAAACCATTCTGAAACCGGATGACGTAACCCTCGCTGTTTGGCAGATTTTTGCTTTTTAAGACTTTAAAATCGCCCACACCGTCAAACTTTTGCACCAACGGAAATCCTATATCTTCAAGCGCCATCTCAAGGCCGGTCTGCGTGTCAATTATAGCCAGGAGAAACAATCCCTCCGTTTGACCATAGTCCACGACAATTTTATTTTCCGGATAAATAATTTCAAATAGGTAAGTGAGTCCTTGGCGGAGTCGGGGCAGAGCAGGTGCGTATTTGGTGTGCAACCATTCACTGGCTTTAAGCGCCTGCTCGGAGCTGAAACTTCCACGGGTGCAGATGAAGGGTTTGCCTTTATGCCAGTACAAAATGCCCAAAGAGCCATCGAGTTTTTCAAATACCTCAAAGGGCAGCTTGGGGAGCGCTTCGGGCGGATGCTCCTCTATATTAAAGAACTTTCCAAAAGGACGCGCTACCACCTGCCCCGCAGCATTGAGCAGCAAGCCCCGGCATGAAATGGTGATTTCATTCCATGCCCGTTCGTATTGGGTTTTTGCTGTATAATTGTATAGCCACAAGTCCGCCTCCGGGTGCTTTGTGGCCATCAAATAACCATCTTCTATCAATTTTTGATACGCATTCATGAGACTCATGTGGCGCAAGCCGATATTTCCCCCCTACACCAATCCCTCTAACAACGCATCATCCACCACGAGTTCCGGCAGGGTGACACGCAATTCGGGGTAAGCCTCCATGGTGCGGCGAATAGTGCTCAGGGCGTTGGGGTTGCGCGCCCAGGCGCGGCGCGCGATGCCGTTGTTGACATCCCAGAACAACATGGCGTGCAGGCGTCGGTCGGATTCGGCGCTGCCGTCTATGACCATTCCGAAACCGCCGTTCATCACTTCGCCCCAGCCTACGCCGCCGCCGTTGTGCAGGCTCACCCAGGTAGCCCCGCGGAAGCTGTCGCCGATCACATTGTGCACGGCCATATCGGCCGTGAAGCGCGAGCCGTCGTAAATGTTGGCGGTTTCGCGGTAGGGCGAGTCGGTGCCGCTCACATCGTGGTGGTCGCGACCGAGCACGACCGGCCCGCTGAGGCGTCTGGCAGCAATGGCGTCGTTGAATGCTTTGGCGATGCGCATGCGCCCCTCTGCGTCGGCATACAGGATGCGGGACTTGGAGCCCACCACCGGAATCTGCACTTTGGCATTGCGAATCCAGAGCAGGTTATCGCGCAGTTGCCCTTGTATTTCCGCCGGCGCTTCCTGCATCATTTGTTCCAGCACTTCGGCTGCGATGGCGTCGGTGGTGTCGAGGTCTTCCTGGGTGCCGGAGCAGCAAACCCAACGGAAAGGCCCGAAACCGTAATCAAAACAGAGCGGCCCCATGATGTCTTCCACATAAGAAGCGTAGCGGAAGCCCTGTTCGGGGTGGCCCACCACGCGGAAAATATCGCTGCCTGCGTCGCCCGCTTCTTTCATAAAGGCATTGCCGTAATCCCAGAAGTACATTCCGCGCGCGGTCATGGCATTGATGGCCTGCACGTGTCGGCGCAGCGTATCGCGCACGGCCTCGAGAAATTTCTCTTTATCGGTATCCAGCAGTTCCTTGGCTTCCTCAAAGGTGTAGCCCAGGGGGCAATAACCGAGGTCGTGGATGTTGTGGCAACTGGTCTGATCGCTGCCTAATTCGATCACCGTACCATCCTGCACAAAACGCTCCCACAGGTCTACGATATTGCCGTGGTAAATGAGCGCGATGCCCTCGCGGTCGCGGCGACATTGTTCAATACGGGCGATCAGGGCGCCGAGATCGGTGTACACATTTTCCTGCTGAATATAGCCGTCGGCCACACGTTGCTGCACAGCATCGGGGTCGGTTTCGGCAATGACGCCCACGCAGCCCGTGATGACCGCTGCCAGCGCCTGTGCGCCCGACATGCCGCCGAGGCCGGAGGTCACAAACACCCGGCCTCGCAAATCATCATCGCCGAGGCCGAGTTTGCGGCCGGCGTTGAGCAGCGTAATGGTGGTGCCGTGCACGATGCCCTGCGGGCCGATGTACATAAAAGAGCCCGCCGTCATCTGGCCGTATTGCGTGACGCCGAGGGCGTTGTACTTGTTCCAGTCTTCTTTTTTGGAATAATTGGGGATCATCATGCCATTGGTGACCACCACGCGGGGCGCATCGCGGTGACTGGGGAAGAGGCCCAGCGGATGCCCGGAATACAGCACCAGCGTTTGCTCGTCGGTCATTTCCGAGAGGTAGCGCATGACGAGGCGGTATTGCGCCCAGTTTTGGAATACTGCGCCGTTGCCACCATAGGTAATCAGCTCGTGCGGGTGCTTGGCCACCTTGAGATCGAGGTTGTTCTGGATCATCAGCATGATGGCGGCGGCTTGTCGGCTGCGGGCGGGGTATTCATCTATGCCACGCGCGTGCATGGCGTAGGTGGGGCGGAAGCGGTGCATGTAAATGCGGCCGTATTGCGCCAGTTCGGCGGCAAATTCGGGCGCAAGCGTGGCGTGCCACTCGGCCGGGAAATAACGCAGTGCGTTGCGCAGGGCTAATATTTTTTCTTCGCGGCTCAATACGCCTTCGAGGTTGCGCTTGGGCGCGTGGGAAACGGAAGGATCAAGCGGGCGCGCGGGAGGCAGAACGGCGGGGATGCCTTCGGCAATCTGGATTTTAAAATGATTCAGGTCTGTCATGTTGTGGTGCTGAAATGGATCGCAAAATTAATATTAACTTAAATGGTTCGGGTACTTTTTCGTGCATTTCCCCAACGACCTTTGCAGTACAGAAAGCAGTAGAAAAAGTTTCATGCTCCCGACCTGATTAAACCATCAACACAGAAACAGATTTCAGTAGTTTAAAGGTTAGGATTTTCTCTCGGCCTGCGGACGTAAGTCAAGCAGGCGATTTTTTTTAACTATGAACTATGAACGTTTTTTAACTATGAACTATGAACGTTTTTTAACGATGAACGATTAACGATGAACGATGAATTGATTTTTAATTTTGGATTTTTGATGCTTAATGCTTGATTTTTAAATAATTAAAAATTCAACATCCAAAATTTATTCATCGTTCATCGTTCATCGTTCATCGTTCATCGTTCATCGTTCATCGTTCATCGTTCATCGTTAAAAAACGTTCATCGTTCATCGTTAAAAAAAACTGCTTTCACCACGACTTGTTCGGTGGCGCTTTCGAGGCGAATCAGCAAGGGCTGGCCGTGTTGAGCCGGAAGATTGCGTTGTACAACATGGGCGCCTGCCGGAAGATTTTTCAACCATTCCTGATGCAGGGTTTTACCATTTAAGTCGCTGATAATAAGTCGTACATCACCTGAATATTGCAGATAAAACTTTAAAGAAACCTGCCCGCCGGAAGGATTGGGATAGAGCTGCAATTTCAGCGTGCCGGAACTTTGTGCGTTCAGTTGATCCGTGCCGCTGGAGGCATTTTTGATCATTTTTACCTTAAAAATATTACTGCTGGCCTGACTTTCTGTGCCGGTATTGATCCAGAAGATATTGGGTTGTGTACTGGCTATTCCGCCAAAAATATAACCCAGCAATACCGTATCGGCAGGCAATTCATCTAATTTGATGACTTCATTGGCATAGCGCGGCAAATTTTCCGAAGGAATAAATTCTGCTCCTGCGCCCAGCAGCGCCGGCATGGTAATGGGGAGTTTGAATTCCTGCATTTGTCCGTCGGCGCGTCGAGTCACCCGCGCAATGGTATTTACAAAAGGCACATTATTGTCCTGCACCAATACTCCGAGGCTGTCGTAAAACTGAGCGATACCGCCGAAAAACACATTGTGCATTTCCTGAGTGTTGGCGCTGTACAGGGCTACATTGGCACAATGGTAATGGTTGTAGTATTGTGTAAAATTGGGCGCCAGGGCATAGCCGCTGCTGTCAATATTCACCGCTGTGAGAAAAGGCAAATCTAAGGTGGGCTGAAAAACGCCTGAAAAAGCGGTAGCGCCCTCGCGGCCGTCGGGCCAGATCTGGGGCAGCACATTGTAGTCGCGCCGGTGTAGTTCCACACTGTCTGTAAAAGGGGCAAGAAAATTAAATTGCAGGTTGGTACCGTCGTCCTGAAGTTGAAAACGGCGCACCTGATTGGTATAATCCTGCTGAAAGCCAGGCCCGTGGGTTGGCCCCATAGGGTTGTAGCGACCTTCAAATTTTTGTCCGCCAACTAAGTAAAATGCGTCATCAATCCGTAGCAGTCGGCCGCCGGTGACGGCAAAGCGCGCGTCCTGATATTGTCTGAAATACGGCGCAAATGCCTGTCCGTTCAGCACCGCATTCAGCACCGCTGGCAGGTAAATGGCCGTCAGGTAGGGATAAGTGGTATGATCGGCCTTTGTGGCGCTGTAGCCGTAGCCACCAATCACATAGAGGTAGTCGCCTTCCTGCAGAAATTCCATATTGGTGCTGCTCAGTTGCTCGCGCAGGGCAGCGGGCAGACTGCTCAGGGGGGCGCTCCATTTCTGCCCGCTTTGCGGATCCACAACGATCAGTTGGTTATTGTGTCCGGCCACATCAAAAGTGGCAAAAGGCTGGCGGCGGTGCAGGCCGTCGAGGCGCCCGCCGAGCAGCAGCCACTTGCCGTCGCTGGTGCCAAAGGCAAAAGATTGCAGGCCGCCGAGCTGAGGAATTTGCAGAGGTTCCAGTTGGAGTTGAAACGGCGTGTTTTGGCCGCGGAGGTTTGGCGTGAGCAGCAACAGCAGCGCAAAAATGCGGAAATAGGGCATGGTATACAGTTTTGATGCAAAGGTAGTCCGGGTTGGCGGCGACAGGCAGGACTTATGTCACACGGGGCAGTGGGTTAATCCAGTAAATTTACCCTGTTCTCAAGGGCGCGCTTTGTCCTTGCGTGGGGTTGGAGGTTTGACCTAGTTTTGTTGGGCAAAAAGTGTTAGACATGCAAAAACACGCATGCTGGCGCGAGGTTCCACCTCGTGCCCACTATCATGCGGGTTCTACCCGCAAAAAAAAAACACCAGGCAGTAAAAACTTTAAAATACAAACACACATGAGCAACAAATATAAAATACGCGATCAACATGGGCTACATTTCCTGACTTGTTCCATTGTCGGCTGGGTGGATTTGTTCAGTCGGCAGGTGTATCGGGATATGGTGCTTGAGAGTTGGCGGTATTGCCAGGAACACAAAGGTTTTCAGGTACATGCCTACACTTTTATGTCAAACCATTTGCACCTGATTGCCAGTTGTCGGGCGCCTTATCGCCTTGAAGCGGCTATGCGGGACTGGAAACATTTTACCGCCACTCAAATACTGCGCTATCTGAACGATAATACACAGCCGGAGAGTCGCCGGGAATGGTTGTTGTACCTGTTTAGTTACTTTGCTTTAGGTAAAAAAAGCAAGCAAACTTATCAAATCTGGCAGCATGACAACCATCCTGTTGAATTGTTTAGTGAGGAGGTAATCGCTCAGAAAATGAGTTATATCCATCACAATGCGGTACGTGCCGGACTTGTGGAACTGCCGGAGCAATGGCAGTATAGCAGTGCCTCTTTTTATGCAGCCCATTCGGAAAATACGCCGTTTCAGGCGCCACCTTCGGTAAATATTTTGCCTGTTTGGCAGTGGTTTTATGAGGAAGGCCCGGGCGGATATGTTTAGTGAATGTCGGGATTGGGGGGGGGCGGGTAGAACCCGAAAGATTGTGGGCACGAGGTAGAACCTCGCGCCAGCGTGCGCAAAGGTCGTTAAGGAATATGCTAAACAGCAGGACATTTGTCGCCAATCCAATATATTTGCCCCATGAAAAAACTTGCACAATACGCGCTGTTACTGCCTTTGTTTGCACTTCTCAGCGCCTGTGGCGGCGATGCCGAAAGCAGCAGCACCCGCACCAATAGCAACCCGGCCGGCACTTCTTCCGCTTCAAGTGCCACCGTACAACAAACGCCAGCCAAAGAACCTGTTTTTGTCAAGGAAGGCGAACTGAGTTTCCGCAATCCGGACGGCAAAAAAGTGATACACCGCTTAGATATTGAACTGGCAGAAACCAGCGAAGAACGGCAGCAGGGTCTGATGTACCGCAAAAGTATGCAGGACGGACAGGGCATGCTCTTCGTTTTTGAAACGGAAGAACCCCAGGCGTTCTGGATGCGCAATACCTATATTCCCCTGGATATCATTTATGTAAATAGCAAATTTCAGGTGGTCTCCATCCAGAAAAACTGCAAAATCCTGAACGATACGCCCTTGCCTTCCGGCGCCGCCGCGCAATATGTGGTAGAAATCAACGGCGGTTTGTCGGATAAATTAGGCATCAAAACCGGCTCGGTGATTGAATGGCAAAACCTGCTCACCGGACAACATTTCGGGGAGAGTTTGTTTTAGAGCATGTTCGGAAATTCATCAATCGGCTGCAAGCGGCAAATTTCCTGCTGCACTGCGTTGGTTTTCTTCGTCGTAGCTGCCGGCTACGCCTGTGAAAACCGCCTTGTTCAGCATAAAATTTGCTCGCTTTCGCGCGATCATGAACTCCCAAACATGCTCTTAGCGCTTGTTTTTAAATGGCCATGATCAGCTTCGACGATTTTTTAAAAACTGACATCCGCGTCGGCACGATTCTCGCGGTGGAAGCCTTCCCCGAGGCCCGCAAACCGGCGTATAAATTGCGCATAGACTTTGGTCCGGAAATCGGGGAGAAGCGCAGCAGCGCACAGATCACCGCGCTGTACGCAGCGGAGGCATTAATCGGCACCCAGGTACTGGCGGTGGTCAATTTTCCGCCCCGTCAGATCGCTACTTTTTTCTCCGAAGTACTGGTGCTTGGCCTGGAAACGGAAGCCGGTGTGGTACTGCTTCGCCCCGAGCGCCCGACACCCAACGGCACACGTATGTCCTGATTAACAGCAATTGATAGGGCAATTCTGTCTGTAAATGGTAAAAAACAGGCAGTGTGGCTAAATTATTACTATGATCTGCGCGGCGTTGCAGACCTTTGCGAACTATGTCACAAGAAGCAGTTACGTCCAAACCAAAGTTAACGAGAGAAGGCCTGCGCGAGGCGCTTGCACTTTTCCAGTTCGTTCGCCCTTATCGCGTTCATTTTTTTGTCGGTATTTTCCTGCTCTTCCTTTCGAGCACGGTATTTATGATCTTTCCCTATGTGGTGGGGCTGATGCTGGATATTGCTCAGGGCAAGCCTGCCACGCTGGCCGGTTATCCGATGGATTTGTCGAAAATAGGTGTTTTACTCATCGTTACCCTCGTTTTTCAGGGATTTGTATCCTATTTCCGCGTCACGCTGTTTGCCGTGGTCAGTGAGCGCGGCACTGCGGATATTCGCATTGCCCTTTATCAAAAACTGATCAGCTTGCCGATGGTATTTTTTGAAAAAAGCAGGGTAGGGGAGTTGGTCAGCCGAGTAGCCAATGATGTAGATAAAATTTACAATACCTTTTATTTTGTGCTGGCCGAATTTTTGCGCCAGATCATCCTGCTGATCGGCGGTATCATTTTCCTGGCTTGGCAAACCCCGCATTTGGCGGGCATCATGCTGGCTTCCTTCCCGATTTTTGTGGTGGGCGCCATGATTTTCGGACGTTACATCCGCAAACTTTCCAAAGAGCGGCAGCAAATTCTGGGCGATACAAATACCATTCTCGACGAAACATTGCAAGCCATCAACGCCGTGAAGGCTTTTGCCAATGAAGCCTTCGAAATTGCCCGCTACCGCCGCATCAACGATAAAGTAATCAATACTTCGCTGAAATTTGCTTCCGGGCGCGCACTTTTTGCAGCTTTCATTATCACTATCCTTTTCGGCGCCCTGTTTTTTGTGATCTGGACGGGTATGCGCATGGTGGAAACCAATGAAATAACGGCCGGACAATTGGTTTCTTTTGTCACTTTTACGGGCGTTGTAGGGGCTTCCATCGCTGGTTTGGGTAATTTTTACTCCGAATTGGTAAGTGCAATCGGCGCGACGGAACGGGTGCGCGAGATCTTGCGCAGCGACACCGAATTTGCCCTGCGCCCGCAAACCAATAAAGCCGCCGGCCGCCTGAAAGGCAATATTCAATTTCGGGACATCCACTTTTCTTACCCAACCCGCGCAGACGTGCCGGTGCTTAAAGGCGTGACATTTGGCATTCAATCCGGCAGCAAAGTGGCCTTGGTCGGACAAAGTGGCGCCGGGAAATCGACCATCATGCAGCTCCTGCTGCAATTTCATCAGGCTATTTCTGGCAGTATTGAAATCGACGGGGTAAATATTCAGGACTATGATCTGAGCGACTACCGCCACAACTTCGCCCTTGTACCGCAAGAGGTGATTTTGTTTGGCGGCACCATTCGTGAAAATATCCTGTACGGTAAACCCGATGCCCCGGAGGCTGAAATCATTGAGGCTGCCAAACAGGCCAAATGCTGGGAGTTTATCAGCGCCTTCCCGGAAGGATTAGATACTATCGTCGGCGAACGCGGCATCCGTCTTTCCGGCGGGCAGCGCCAACGCATCGCCATTGCGCGGGCTATCCTGCGCAATCCTTCCATTTTGCTGCTCGACGAGGCCACTTCCTCGCTGGATGCCGAAAGCGAACGCGATGTACAGGAGGCGCTCAATAACCTTATGGAAAGCCGTACGAGCATCATTATTGCGCACCGCCTGGCTACCATCCGCGAAGCTGATCAGATTTTTGTGCTGGATGGCGGACAGATTGTTGAGCAGGGCCGTCACGATGAATTGTATGCCAATACTGAAGGCCTTTATCACAGCCTGGCAAAACTACAGTTCAGTGAAGTCGGTTAACAGTGAGCAGTTATCAGTCAACAGTTATCAGTCAGCAGTTATCAGTCAACAGTGAGCAGTTAACAGCTAACTGCCCCCTGATAACTGCTGACTGATAACTGCTGACTGATAACTGCTGACTGATAACTGTTAACTGCTGACTGATAACTGTTAACTGCTGACTGATAACTGTTAACTGATCTCACTGTTGCCACATATCGTGTTCAAAGTTGAAGATGGCATCCTGGATGCGGCGGCCTTCCATGAGGGCATCCACGCCGGTAAGGTAATTTTCAATTTTGCGATCCAGCGTATTACTTTCCTTGGTGATGACGGAAGCGAAAAAGCGCATTTCTAACCAGTCTTCCCAGGTCATATTGGCCGCTACATTACCGCCGGGTGTTACTACGCGGTGTTGCGCCAGTTCCTCACGGGCTGAAGGGTAATAGACCCAGAACAAGGGGCGCTCGAAGCGGAAATTGCCCATTTCATCCACATCATTGTACAAGGGAGCGATGCCGAGAATACGTACTTTCATCTGACTGGTGCGCGCGTCGAAGTACCAGCTTTCTTTGATGCGGTAGCGCTTGACGTTTTCCCAGTTAATCTCATTTTCCACCACTTTTACAATTTCTTCGCCGGTTTCCACGTCCACCGTCATCACGGTATCGCGTTTGAAAAGCTGGTTGCGGATGGCAGTCGTGCTCATGCGGTTTTTGAACGCGTCGTCCTCACTGACATACATGGAGCCATCAAGCGCGCCTTCGCGCAAGGCTGTAAACAGCGGCGATTCGGGTGCAATGAAGGGCAGGTTTTGTTTTTCCCGCACATCCAGTACCCGCCAGATGCGTTTCTCCCATACAATGTCGGCTTCTCGCACGGGCGGGTAGGCGAGTACCTGGCGTTCTTCGGTGATACTGCGGCGCACGACACCATCAACGGGTGTTTCGATGACGTCATCGGGGATGATTTCTGTAACTTCAACTTGTGCAGAAAGGGTGAATGGCGCAATGCTGGCGCCGAACAGACAGGCAAAAAGAAGGCCTGTCCGCAAAGACGAAGGTTTCGTCATGGCAGTGGTCATTTGTGCCTGCAAACAGGTTTCCCCTTTGCAGGCGTGTTTAGTAATTTTGTTGAAAAAGATTAAATATCACTTTCCTGCCTTGCGCTGGTACAACACAAGACGAAAAGGATTAGAAAAGATTATTGTCGGTAATGATGTAATCGGAAAGGATAAAAATTGAACGAGGTCTTAAAAATTCGTATTTCGATTGTTAAAAAATTTAACATTTGAGGCACAGTACTTCATTTCCTACAGATAGCGCAGATTTAATACAGGTTTCTCTGCGTAATCTGCGAGCCAATCTGCGCTATCTGCGGGAAATAATCTACTGCACCCAACCTAAAAACATTTATTTACGATAAGCGCTATAACGCAATTCACCTAAACGCCCAAATGGGCACAAAACCCTTGTAACATGAAAAATTTTGCATTGCTTGCCCTCGTCCTTTGTACGCTTACCGCCTGCGAGCGCTGTAAAGACGACCCTGCGCCTCTGGATTTTTCGACCGGAGAAACGTTTGAAGCGACGCTACTCGCCGAACGCTGCTGGCAGGATAATTGCCGGGAAACGCCTTACTGGGAAGGCCAGAACATTATAACCCGCGGTGTGATTGATCGCGTCAGTGTAGCGCCCGACAGCACCCGCTGTTTTTTGCTCGACAACAGCGGTCATCCGGCCATTGAGGTACGCTTTTTAGCCAAAAGAACGTTAATTTTACAAAAAATAAATACCAATACCGGCCCCTGTACCTTCAGCGCGCGCGGCGCCAGTCAGGATCTGCCCATGAACGGCTCCTGCGCGCGCGTGCTGGCGCTGGAAATTTCGGATACGACGCAAGTGCGGTTTTAAGTGCTTGTTCGGGAATTCATCAATCGGTTGCAAGCGGCAAATTTTATGCTGCATTGCGTAGGTTTTCTTCGTCGTAACTGCCTGATTAGCCTGTGAAACCCGCCTTGTTCAGCACAAAATTTCCTCACATTCGCACGATCATGAAATCCCGAAGAAGCTCTAAAAATAAATACCTTATGCTACGTTGCTTTGCCTTCTTGCTGCTACTATTTTTGAGTCTGAAATTTCAGGCCCAAACCACCATTCCGCTCTATGAAAAAGGGAAAATTCCCAATGCCCGTCCTACTGCCCTGCGCGACTCAGCGGCCTGGTTTCCGATGGGCCAGCGCGACAGTATCTTGCTGACGCTCCGGGTAGTGGAGCCTAAATTGAGCATTTATTTGCCCGAAAAAAAGCATGCGACCGGCATGGGCGTGATCATTTGTCCGGGTGGCGGGTATGCCGTGCTGGCGATTAATTGGGAGGGCCACAGTTTTGCCAAAAAATTGCAGGCGCAGGGCATTGCTGCTTTCGTGCTGGAATACCGTTTGCCCAATGCGGAACTGTTTGACCAAAAGCAATTTGCGCCGTTGCAGGATGCCCAGCGCGCTTTGCAGATCGTTCGGGAAAATGCGCGGAAATGGGGTTTGAAGTCTGATAAAATCGGCATCATGGGTAGCTCGGCAGGCGGGCACCTGGCTGCTACGGCAGGAACGCATTTCGACAAGGCGTACATTCCCAACCCCGGGAATATCAATTTGCGCCCCGATTTTATGGTGCTGAATTATCCCGTCATCAGTTTCGCCGACAGCCTGACGCACGGCGGTTCGCGCAGTAAGCTCATCGGCGATGCTAACGGACAAATTCCGGAAGCAGAGAAAATATTGTTTTCCAATGAATTGCAGGTGAATGCCCAAACGCCGCCGACCTTCATCACCCATGCCGTTGATGATGATGCGGTGCCGGTGCAAAATTCCCTGCTTTTTATGGCGGCGCTCCATCAGCATCGCGTGCCGGTAGCTTCCTTCTTTTACGCCCGCGGTGGCCACGGTTACGCGGACGACAATCCCTTCGCCGCGCTGGAATGGATGGATGCGGCGGTAGCCTGGATGCGCGCCCTTTTTGTCTGAACCGGGATTTGGGGGGATTTTGGGATTTCACGGATTGGATTTATCGTGATCATCAGGATTAATAATAGTATTACCCCAAATCCAGTTTATCGCAATAAAATCCAATCCGTGAAATCCCAAAATCCCCCCAAATCCCGGTTCAGACAAAAAGGGCACAAGGCCGCATGCATGGTAAAAACATGACAACTTATTTTATTCGGCATGACACGTAATTTCACTCCAACAATTCAATTCGCCTTTTAAATTAAAATAAAAAGTTTTAAAAATTGTGCCTGTAATTTTTTTTGATTTTCAAAGAATCATTCTCCGGGATGCATCTTTGCCAACTCAAAAGTCCCCCATATTCAAAATTGCAATGTTTTATTTTGCAAAATCAAAAATCCTTCAACTTCTGATTTACATTTGCAGCACAGCGCGAGGTTCCACCTCGTGACATACAGCCTGCCTGTCGTAAGACGCCGCTTTGGCCACTGAAAATCAAGGGGATTTTTTATTTTTCAACCAATCACAAACGCATGCAACGACACCTTTTTTTACTGTTGTTTGCCCTTTCCATGCCCTTTTTTGCAGGGGCGCAAAACCAAAACCGCATCCTCATCTTTAGCAAAACCGCCAGCTTTCGCCACGCCTCCATTGAAGTGGGCAAGGCAGTACTGAAAAAAATGGCGGCAGACAAAGGCTTCCTTGCCGACACCACCGAGGACGCCTCCGCTTTCAACGAAACCAACCTCAAGCGCTACCGCTGTGTGGTCTGGCTTTCCACCACCGGCAATGTGCTCGACCCCGTGCAGCAAAACGCCTTTGAGCGCTACATCCAGGCCGGCGGCGGCTACCTCGGTATCCATGCCGCTTCCGACACGGAGTACGACTGGCCCTGGTACGGCGAACTCATGGGCGGCTATTTCGACAACCACCCCTCGCAGCCCAGCAACGTGCAGCAAGGCACTTTCCACATCGTGGATACCAAACACCCGCTCACCGCTTTCCTGCCCGAACCCTGGGTGCGCACTGATGAATTTTATGCTTATAAATCAGTGAGCAAACACGTAAAACCCCTCATCACCATTGATGAAAAATCGTACATCGGGGGCACCATGGGCGACGATCACCCCATGGCCTGGTACCATGAATTTGATGGCGGCCGGGCATTTTACACCAACATGGGCCACACCAACGAAACGTTTTTCGAGCCGCTCGTGCTGCAACATATGTGGGCAGGGTTGGAGTGGACTATGGCCGGCCCGCCACTCGATTACAGCAAGGTGCGCACGCCGCTTTATCCCGAAGAAAACCGCTTCAATAAGGTGATTCTGGAGGAAAAACTCGATGAGCCTATGGAAATGGCCCTGCTGCCCGGCAAAAAAGTGCTCTTTATCCAGCGCAAAGGCGAACTGAAACTCTATGACCCGGCGTTGGGTAAAAGCCGCGAAATTGCCAAAATTCCGGTCAGTACCAAGTATTTACCCGACTCTACCGGCAAACGCGACGAGGCGGAAGACGGCCTGCTCGGACTAACCATAGACCCGAATTTTAACCAGAATCACTGGGTCTATCTCTATTATTCACCCGCCGGCGAGGCGCCGAAAAATATCCTCACCCGCTATGAAATGAAAGGGGATGAACTGCTCCCGGAAACCAAAGTAGTATTGCTCGAAGTGCCGGTGCAGCGCGACTTCTGCTGCCACACCGGCGGCTCGCTAGATTGGGACGCCGAAGGTAACCTTTACCTCTCTACCGGCGACAACACCAGTCCGCGTGCCGACGGCTATGCGCCCATTGATGAGCGCCCCGGCCGCAGTCCCTGGGACGCCCAAAAATCATCGGGTAATACCAACGACCTGCGCGGTAAAATTATCCGCATTCACCCTGAACCCAACGGCACCTATACCATTCCGAAAGGCAACCTGTTTCCGCCGGGAACCTCGCAGACCCGTCCGGAAATTTACACGATGGGTCACCGGAATCCTTTCCGCATCAGCGTGGACAAGAAAACGGGCTATCTGTACTGGGGCGATGTTGGTCCGGATGCCAGCAAATCCGACAGCCTTCGCGGCCCGGAAAGTTACGACGAGGTAGGTCAGGCCCGCCGCGCCGGCAACTTTGGCTGGCCGTATTTTGTTGGCGACAACAAGGCTTACTACGATTACGACTATGCCAGCGGCAAACGCGGGCCGCTGTACGATCCTGAACAGCCTGTCAATAAATCGCCCAACAATACCGGTCTGGAGCGCCTGCCGCCCGCTAAAAAAGCTTTCATCTGGTATCCCTATGGCGAGTCCAAGGAGTTTCCGCTCGTTGGAACGGGCGGCCGCAATGCCATGGCCGGGCCGGTGTTTTATCGCAATGACTTCGCCAAAGCCGAGCGTGCCTGGCCGGAATATTTCGACAAAAAACTCCTCATCTACGAATGGATGCGCGGCTGGATTATGGCCGTCACGATGAATGCCGAGGGCGATTATGTCGGGATGGAGCCGATTATGCCCTCGCACAAATTCTCCAATCCGATGGATATGCAGTTTGCTGACGACGGCGACCTGTATATGCTGGAATATGGTACCGGCTGGTTTCAGGGCAACGACGATGCCCGCCTGATTCGCATAGAATACAGCGGCGGCAACCGCAAACCCGTAGCCATGGCCGGCGCAGATAAAAAAGCCGGTACGGTGCCTTTCAGTGTGAAATTTTCCGCCGATGGCTCCAAGGATTTTGATGGCGATGTGCTGACGTACGAATGGCAAATCACGCCCAAAAAAGGAGGCAAAGCAACTGTGCTTAAGGGCGCAAATCCAACATTTACCTTTAAGAAAAAAGGTGAATACGTAGCAAAACTCACGGTTTCCGACGGTAAAGGCGCCAGCGCCGATAAAACCTTAGACATTGTAGCGGGCAATGAAGCCCCTGAAATTGATATTGTACTGGAAGGAAATCAAAGCTTTTTTGTACCGGGCGGCGCTTTTAAATACACTGTAAAACTGAACGATAAAGAAGACGGCGCTCTGGAAAAAGGCAGCATCAATCCGGAGCAGGTTGCAGTGAATATTGATTACCTCGCTGAAGGATACGACCAGATTGCCATTGCGCAGGGGCACCAGTTTTCCAGCGCTAATGCGCGTTTTGCGACAGCACAAAAAATTATGGATAAAACGGATTGCAAGGCCTGCCACAAGCCCGCCGAAAAATCCATCGGACCGAGTTTTCGTGAAATTGCCGTGAAATACAAAGGCGTTGCGGATGCCGTGCAGGTATTGTCCGGTCGCGTTATCAACGGCAGTAGCGGTGTTTGGGGCGAAGTGGCCATGGCCGCACACCCTGCCCTGAGTCAGGGCGATGCCTCGGAATTGATCAAATACATCCTCAGTTATGAAGATGAAAAAGCGCATCCGGCGCCTTTGCCGATTAGTGGCACACACGCTACTGTTTTGCCGGAAGGCGATAAAGGGGTGGGCGTGTACATCCTCCGCGCAGCTTATACCGACCAGGGCGCGCCGGGTTTGCCTGCGCTGAGTGCGGAAAAGATTATAGTGCTGCGCAATCCCAACCTCGACCCACATGGCGTGGATTTTATCAACAACACGCAAAAGATGTCGTTTGGCGGCATGAAATTAGCCTTGCCCTCGGGCGATGGCGCTTTTGTAGGCTATAAAGGCGTGGATCTGACGGGTTTTCAGCAAATAGTAATGATGGTCAGTGCCCCGAAACAATATAATTTCCTTGGCGGCACTATTGAATTGCATTTGGATAAACCCGACGGCCCTTTACTCGGATCTCACGCAGCAGTGGAGGCGACGGAAAGCGACCCGATGTCGTCGCCGCCCCCTCCGGTTGTCATTCCATTTGGCAAGGCAATTATCGGCAAACACGATATTTATATGGTGTTTAAAAACGGTAAAGCAGAGCCGGCACAGGCCCTTATGAGCTTTTTGGGGGCGAAGTTGCAGTAGGTAACGTTTTACGTTGTTGGCGGTTTAGTCGCCCACAATTGCACAGAATGCCGATGATACATTAGGGAAATTATTGAGCGTTTTCTCCAACCCAATCGAAGAATTGCTTTTTGCCAATTTCGATATTGAAATCGGAACAAAGCTTAAGAAATTCTTCCTGAAAAGTTTTTTGGGAATGATGTTCTTTCTGATTTCGAATGTATTTGCAAACCGCGTCGATTTGGGAGTGGCTATGTGAAAAAACACCATAACCATTTTGCCAATCGAAAGCGAAGGGACTTAATCGTTCTGTTTTGATAAAACTACTGGAGCTTTTTTTGATTTCACGTACCAAATCAGAAATAGCTTCAGATGGTTTTTGGCCGATGAAAATATGGATATGATCCGGCATGCCACCGATAGCCAGCAATTTATGCCCTCTTTCCTGAATGATGCCAGTTATATATCGGTGTAAACGGTGTTCCCATTCAGGCATTATCAGGGCCTCGCGGTTTTTAGGCGCAAAAATGAGGTGGATGTAAAGTTGTGAAAAGACATCTGCCATGTTGTGTTGAAGATAGCTGGTTAAGAGAAATGATTGTGATATTCAGAACTCGGGGAAACGTTCGATTTCTCCGAAATCGTGTTGATAGAGCCAAATTTTGCTACAAACGTTCGATTTCTCCGAAATCGTATGTGTTGCGAGAATTACGCAGCTACAAATGTTCGATTTCTCCGAAATCGCATGTGCCCATGGACTGAGTACTAAACATATGTATTCAGAGAACATGAGAGCATTGCCAGTATTGAATGACCTCGGAGAGGTCTAACATTTGTAGCAAGCGCAAATGGATATTGCCGACCTCGGAGAGGTCGTACGGTGTTTATAACACGTCACTTTTAACCCAATTTCTGCCTCCTCAGCGAGGTGTTCATTTGATAATTTACAAACAACCACCATGCACAAAATACTTCTTTTTGCCCTTATCATCGGGTCTGTCACTTCTGCCAACGCTCAACAACTGTGGCGCGAAACGCCGCAAGGCGCTTATAACCTCATCTCCAATCCGGGTGGACAAACGCTCGGCTACGCCCCGGCATCCGGCATTAAAATCCTGACAATCAACGGGCTGGCCTTCAAAGACCTGAATAAAAACGGTCGCTTGGACAAATACGAAGACTGGCGGCTCGACTATGAAACCCGCGCGCAAGACCTCGCCAAACAACTCACTGTGGAGGAAATTGCCGGTTTAATGCTCTACTCCGCCCACCAGTCCATTCCAGCCCGCTCGACGGGCTATTTCGCCGGTACTTACAAGGGCAAACCCTACACACAAGGCGAAACCGACCCCAGCGATCTGAGCGATCAGCAGATGAAATTCCTCAAGGAAGACAACCTGCGCCATGTGCTGATCACGACGGTGCTGAGTCCGGAAATCGCTGCGCAGTGGAACAACAAACTTCAGGCGTATTGTGAGGGCCTGGGCAAGGGCATTCCCGCCAATAACAGCTCCGACCCGCGCCACGGCACCCGCGCCCGCGCGGAGTATGATGCCGCCTCGGGCGGAGAAATCTCCATGTGGCCCGGCTCGTTGGGCATGGCCGCCACCTTCGATCCTGCACTCGTGCGTCGCTTTGGCGAAATCGCAGCCGTGGAATACCGCGCCCTGGGCATCACCACCGCCCTTTCCCCGCAGGTGGACATCGCCTCGGAACCCCGCTGGAGCCGCTTCAACGGTACGTTTGGCGAAAGTCCTTCGCTCTCGGCAGCGATGGGGCAAGCCTATTGCGATGGCTTTCAGACCTCTGCGGGCGGACAGGAAGTATCCAAAGGTTGGGGCATAGGCAGCGTCAACGCAATGGTCAAGCACTGGCCGGGCGGCGGTTCGGGCGAAGCGGGCCGCGATGCGCACTATGCCTGCGGCAAATTCGCGGTATATCCCGGCAAAAATTTCAATGCCCACCTGATCCCCTTTATCAAAGGCGCTTTTAAGCTGAAAGGCAAAACCGGCGCGGCATCGGCGGTGATGCCGTACTACACCATTTCCTGGAATCAGGACACCAAAAACGGCGAAAACGTAGGCAACAGCTACAACAAATACCTCATCACCGACCTGCTGCGCACACGCTACAAATACCAGGGCGTGGTGTGTACCGACTGGGGCATTACCAGGGATCAAAAGCACTTGGACTTGTTTGTGGACGGCCACTCCTGGGGCGTGGACAAGCTTACGGTGGCCGAGCGCCATTACAAAATCCTGAAAGCCGGGGTAGATCAGTTTGGGGGTAATAATGAAGCCGGACCCATCCTCGAAGCTTATCAGATCGGTGTTAAAGAAATGGGTGAAGCGGCCATGCGCGCGCGTATGGAGCAATCTGCGGTGCGCCTGTTGCGCAATATTTTCCGGGTTGGCGTTTTTGAAAACCCCTACCTCGACACACAGCGCACCAAGGCAACCGTGGGCAAACCGGAGTTTATGAAGGCGGGCTATGAGGCACAACTGAAGTCGGTAGTGCTCCTGAAAAATCAGCAAAACACCCTGCCCCTGAGCGCCACGAAAACCGTGTATGTGCCCAAGCGCTACACCCCGGCCAGCCGCAACTTCCTAGGTGTGGAAACACCTGCTTCTACAGATTATCCGGTGAATATTGAGCAGTTGAAAAAGTACTTCAAGGTGACGGATAATCCCGAGGAGGCCGACTGCGCGCTGGTGTTTATTCAAAATCCGGCGGCGTCTATTGGCTACGACAAAGAAGATGTGAAAAATGGCGGTAACGGTTATCTGCCCATCAGTCTGCAATACCAGGATTATGTCGCAACGGAGGCCCGGGAGACGAGTATCGCTGGTGGCGACCCGATGGAAAACTTCACCAATCGCAGCTACAAGAATAAAAGCGCCAAAACGCCCAATATCACCGATATGCAATTGGTCACTGACACCAAAGCCAGGATGAAAAACAAACCGGTAATTGTATCCGTCAATACCACTAATCCAATGGTATTCAGTGAGATAGAAAAACAGGCTACTGCGATTTTGCTGAATTTCGGGGTGCAGGATCAGGCAATTTTCGATCTGCTTTCCGGCAAAGCCGAACCTTCTGCCCTGCTGCCCATGCAAATGCCTGCGGATATGAATACAGTTGAAAAACAGGCAGAAGATGTATCTTTTGATATGATACCATACCTTGATGCCGAAGGCAATCGCTATGATTTTGGTTTCGGAATGAACTGGAAAGGCGTGATCAAAGATGCGCGGGTGAAGCGTTATCGGAAGTGAAGATACGTTGAGCATTCGCCTACAATGAATGCTCAAATTTGCGGGAAATACAACATGCTTATTTTTAAAAAATCCTACATGAAAAATACCTTTTTGCTGAGTTGTCTCCTCCTCCTCAACCAAACCCTGCAAGCCCAGCAGGTCATCCAGCTCTACACCGGCAAAGCGCCCGGCTCCGAAAGCTGGACCTGGAGCGAAGCCCTCAACACCAACAACGCGTTTGAAACAGACGCCCTGTACAACGTCAGTCAGCCCACGCTGACGGCCTACCTGCCCACCCGCGAGACGGCCACCGGAACGGCCATCATAGTGGCGCCCGGCGGCGGGTTTCACATCCTCGACGTCAAATACGAGGGCGAGGCGGTGGCCAAATGGCTGCAAAGCAAGGGCATCGCGGCGTTTCTGCTCAAATACCGCGTGGCGCATACCCTGGGCGATGATCCGGTCAAGGAAATTTTCAGCAAGGCCCCCGAAAAATCGGATGCCGATATGCGGGCCGCCGTGCCCCTGGCCATGCAGGATGGCTTGAAGGCCGTGCAGTATGTTCGGGAAAATGCCGCAACTTTCGATATTGATCCGCAGCGCATCGGTTTTATAGGGTTTTCGGCGGGCGGCACCGTCACCATGTCGGTGGTATACAACGCTACAGCGGCCAATCGCCCCAATTTTGTTGCGCCCATTTATGCAGCCAACAGCCTTGTGCTGGGCGACAAAGTGCCGGAAACACCGACGCCCATGTTCATCGCCGTGGCTGCCGACGACGAATTGAACCTCATGCCCCAGAGTCTGGAAATTTTTCAAAAATGGCAGGCCGCCAAACAACCTGTCGAACTGCATGTTTTTGAAAAAGGCGGCCACGGCTTTGGCATGCGCAAGCGCGGCACGCCCAGCGATAAATGGATTGAACGTTTTGCCGAATGGCTTAAATCGCATGGATATTTGAAAAAACGCTATCCGGCCGAATGGGAAATAAACTACACGGAGGAGCAACTGGAAGAATTTCGCCGCGCGGCCGAACTCCGCGAAAAAAACGACTGGGCCAATCGCGCGCGCTACGCGGAAGACAACAAAAAGCTTCTGGCGCCTAAACCCGGCGAAACCCGTGTGGTATTTCTCGGCAATTCGATTGTGGAAGGCTGGGTGCGCGAACAACCTGATTTTTTCAGTAAAAATAATTTTGTCGGACGCGGCATCAGCGGACAAACCTCCCCCCAAACCCTCCTGCGTTATCGCCAGGATGTGTTGAATTTAAAGCCTAAAGTGGTGGTGATCAACATCGGCACCAATGATATTGCCGAAAATACCGGCCCTTACGACCCGGATTTTACCATGGGCAATATCATTTCACTCTGCGAACTCGCCAAAGCCAATGACGTGAAGGTGGTGCTTTGTTCTGTACTCCCTGCCACGGAATTTTACTGGCGGAAATCCGTCGGTGGCGCTGCCGACAAAATTCTCGCCCTGAATGCGCGGATTAAAGCCTATGCCGATCAGCACAAAATTGTGTATTGCGATTATCACAGCGCCTTGAAAAATGCACAAAATGGCATGAGCGCCGACATGGCTGAAGATGGCGTGCATCCGTCTTTGAAGGCGTACGATATTATGGGGGAATTGGCAAAGGCAGCGATTAAAAAGGCGCTGCGCTGATATTCTGCTCCTTCTCCTGCTCCGTAGCGATGGGTTTGAAACCCATCGCTACGGAGCAGGAGAAGGACATCCATTTTATAAAATCCGCATAAAAGAATCCATCCATCTATAAATCCCCCCAAATCCGGGTTTATTTTTGCCGCTCATTTGCGATGTGGTGGGTCGAAGCCGAGCTTCGACGTACTGCATCGAAACGGAGTTTCGATGTACGATACGTTACGACAACATTACCGGGATCAATTTCAAGGCGAACCGGATTTGTGTGTGCGCGCACCCGGGCGCATTAACCTCATTGGCGAACACACCGATTACAATGAGGGTTTTGTATTGCCGGCGGCCATAGACAAATCGGTTTATTTTGCGGTGGGGGCGCGGACGGATACCCGCTGTCACTTTTTTGCGCTGGATTTAGGCGCGCATTTCAGTGCCGATTTGCAGGCGTTGCAACGCAGTGATACCCATCCCTGGGCCAATTACCTGATGGGTGTGTTGCAGCAGCTTCAGGAGACCTATCCCGAAACGGCGGCCCAAATGCAGGGGATAAACCTTGTTTTTGCGGCAGATTTGCCCAGCGGCGCGGGCTTGTCCTCTTCGGCGGCCATAGAAAACGGCGTCGGGTTTGCGGTCAATGAACTGTTTGGCCTTGGCTTGAGCCGGATGCAGCTCCTGCAAATTTCCCGGCAGGCCGAAAACCGTTTTGTGGGCATGAACTGCGGTATCATGGACATGTTTGTCTCCATGATGGGGCAGGAAAATCAGTTCCTGAAAATAGATTGCCGCGACCTCAGTTTTGAATACATCCCCTTTGAGGCACCCGATATGCGCCTCGTGCTGTGCGATACCACGGTGAAACACGCCCTCGTGGATTCGGAGTACAACACCCGCCGCGCAGAATGCGAAGAGGGCGTGGATTTGCTGCGCGCCTTCGATCCGACGATCCGGCATTTGCGCGAAGTATCCTTGTCCCTGTTGGAGTTGCATCGGGCCGACCTGCGTCCGGTGGTATACCGGCGTTGCCTGTATGTAATTGAAGAAATTGCGCGGGTAGAAGCCGCTTGTCAGGCCCTGCAAAACCAGGATTTTGCCGAGCTGGGCCGACTGATGTACGCCACGCATGCGGGTTTGAGCGGCTTGTATGAAGTCAGTTGTCCGGAGCTGGATTTTTTAGTCGCCTTCGCACGCGAGCGCGCAGGTGTGCTGGGCGCCCGCATGATGGGCGGCGGCTTTGGCGGTTGCACCCTCAACCTGCTCTATGCGGCTGATGTAGAAGGGTTTATCCTGCAAGCCAAGATTGCCTTTCAGGCGCGTTTTGGCAAAGATATGCCATGTTATGTGGTTCGGCCGGGCAGCGGAGTAGCGATGAGCGATGAATGATGAGCGATGAGTGATGAGTGATGAGCGATGAATGATGAATGATGAATAAATTTTGACACTGTTTTCCGCAGATTTGCGCGAATTTTCTAGCTGATTTCGCAGAAATAATCTGCGCGATCTGCGAGTAAATCTGCGCAAATCTGCGGGAAATATAACGCTACCGGGCGTTTTAGAATTCAAGTGTTACATGAATGACAATTCCCAATTGTGTTACAATGTACAGATTGTCTTCTGCCAGTAAGGTTTGTTCAATAAACAGGCTTGTGCCCTTGGGTGTAACTTTGGGTAAAAACTTACGTTCGTGAATACTATTTGTTTGCGTATTATAAATAATTACCTCAAAATCTTTTTTGCTGGAACCAAAAACCTGAGCAATAAAGATTAAAAAATGATCTTTTACCTGAGTATATTGCTCAAAGATTCGAGTTTGAGGAGACTTTGGAAATTCTATATTTATAGGATTCTCGGTGTATTCATGATTTTCAAGCGTATAAACAACCAGCTTGTTATTGTATTCTGTATCAATTGAGTAAAGTATGCCATTTTTTTGAAGTATATGTCCCCGAAAGGAAGAATAATGAACCGCTAGTGTTTTCAGGTTGACAATACATACATTTCTTTTGTTTGTTCCATGATAATGGAAAACAACATACTCGTTGTGGCCAGTAATATTGTTCCGGTTTATTGCAACATATCCTCCCAATGCTGGGTTTTCACGTTGATAATCAGGCAAAAACGTATTTAAGACCTCATTGCATAAACCTATTTTAACCGCTAAACATCTATCATCTTCACAAGGGCAACAAAAACAAATATCGTCGTATATCCAAATTGGTTTAACTCCATTCACAGTACAATATGGTTCAATTCCATTAACCAATGAAACTGAGCAAATAATACGCTCATTTGAGCCATGATGGGATAAGTAACCCAATAACAAACCATCACGAATCTGGAGGGGTACAAACCCCTTGGTCTCAATATCTTTTAACTTTTGACCTGTCATTAAATCAAAAAAAGATACTTGTTTTCCAGGATGAACCGTAGCGATCACATCATCGCTGATACCCCAAAAGCTATGAAAATTTATGTGCTCAAACTCACATAAAAATTCAAAAGCATAGTTAAATACCTTCATCTTCTTTTGTGCCAAAATGAAGCAAAAAAGTTTGTTTTGATAAAGATGAATACTTGCTATTTCACTTTCTGCTGTGGCAGTTGCATCAACGATTTTCATGTCTCTGTTTTTGAGTAGTATTCAGGTGCATTTGAATGGCGAAAATACAACTTAATAGGTGCATTGAGCAAGAGCATTTTTCTCACAGATGTTACACAGATGTTACACAGATGCTACACAGAAATTTGATTATCAGTAAAATGTGTTCATCTGTTATCGGACGACTCTCAGTCGTCAGATAACTATTCTGAGTGTATTTATTTGTCTGACGACGGAAAGTCGTCCGACAAAGTGAAGCCCCCAGTCGTCAGATAACTATTCTAAACGTATATATTTGTCTGACGACAGAAAGTTACGAGGTGGAACTTCGCGCCAGCAGAGTGGAACGGCACATTTCAGTAAGTTCGTTCGGGTAGAACCCGAGGGATTGTATGTCACGAAGTGGAACTTCGCGCCAGCGGAATAAATTTTTGCTACGCAAAAATCAAAAATTCAACATTCACTCCGCATTCCGCACTCCGCAACCCTCCCTGACCCTCCCTGCGAGGGAGGAAAAATTCCGCATTCAAAAAAACGCCTCCACCATCCCCTCGTATTCCGTCGTCTTCACGCCCGCCGCTTCAAATAACAACAGTTCATTTTTTTCCCAGGCGTACGGACTCCGGCTCAAACCCAGCAAGGCCCGTTCGGGCGCTTTGTGCGGGAGCGTGCGCACGCTCGTCCAGCGATTACAGTACAGCCCCAGGGTACAGGCCAGCTCGCAGAAACCCTGCGCCTCACTCAGGGGCAGGATGAGCGAAAATTGCCCGCGCGCACTCAACAAAAGTCGCACGGCCTCCAGCAAAGCCGCAAAGTCCAGACCCGCAGCAGTGGAGCGTGCCACACGGCGATCCGCATCGGGCGCAAACACACGCTCGGAAAAGTAAGGCGGATTGGAAATGATGCAGTCGAACGCCTGCGCCGGGGCGTAAGTGCGTATGTTGGCCTCCTCCACGAAGACCCGATCGGCCCAGGGCGAAGCAGCGGCGTTGCCCCGGGCGCAGGCCGCCGAGCCGGGATGTATCTCTATGGCCCGGACGGGCGCCGGACAACGCTGCGCCAGCATCAAAGCCAGCACGCCGGTGCCCGTGCCGATGTCGAGGCAGTGGCGCGTCCCCTCCGGAATGGCCGCCCAGGCGCCCAGCAGCACGCTGTCGGCCCCGAGGGGATGTGCTACGCCGTCCTGCCGGACGCTAAATTTTCTGAAATGGAAGGGTGCGGAGGCCATTGGCAGTCAGTACTTGTACCCGATACGCACCGGCGGGCAGTGCCGCTGTTTCCAGCCGCGCCGTGCCTTCGCCGTTCCAGGCCTGGCGCAGCCACACACGGCCCAGCAGGTCGAGCACGCGCAGCTCGCCCGCAGGCGCGTCGTGCAGGAGCAGGTAGCCTTGTGCGGGGTTCGGACTGAGGCGCAGGGCCTCCAAAGCCTCGGCTTCGGCGGTGGGTGTGGTGTTTTCTACCCAGCGGCGCTCAAATTCAGCTTTGAACAGGCGCGCAATGGCTTCGTTGTGGAAAATAAGCGTGTTTTCGTCGTTGCTGTTTTCGGCGCTCGACGACCAGTTGTGCGAGCCACTCAGCACGGTAGGGTTGGAAGCCGGCGCGAGGGCGTCCACGACCACGTATTTGTGGTGCAGGGTATTGGCTACGGTGTGGCGTTGTACGTTCACACCGCCGTCAATGAGTTTTTGAAATTCCGCGCCCTGATCGGTGGTGTTTTCGATAAGGCCGCGCACCTGGCTGCCGGCATTTACCTCGGCGATAAGGGCGTCGGCGGGTTCGTCGCGGGTGAAGGTGAGCAGGGCGAAGAGGGCTTCTTCGTCGGCGGTGTTGATGGTTTGCGCGATGCGCTGGGTTACGCCGTCTGAGGGGGAAAAATACTGCTCGACAGCTGCGCCGCCGATGATGAACTGGTGGGGTGTGTTGTCGCGTTTGCTGCTGCCGAATTTGGCTAAGGCGGGGTTGGGCTGATCGCCCGTGCCACCCCACATTTCATCAATTTCGAGGGTGTAGGCGCGGGCCAGCGACTGGTCTTGTACAAAAATGAGGTTGTTGTAATCGTCAAAAATATTCGCGGTGCTCCAGTTGAGCGAGCCGCCCATTACCCAGGCTTTGTTCGTCAGTCCGGCGTCAATGACCATGAATTTGTTGTGCATGAGGTTGAATTCGTTGCCGTAAATGACCGGGAAAGTGGGTGGGGGCATAAGTGCCGGACTGCCGCCGTTCACTGCCGCCACGTAGCGGATGCGCACGCCGCGCGCGCGGGCAGCTTCAAGGGCGCTGGTAATGCCGGGCTGGTCGTTGTTGTACATGGCCACATCTATTGTTTGTTCGGCCGCGTCAATGCGCTCAATGATGGCTGCCACGCAGGTCTGCGGGTTTTGTCCGGAAGGCGCCAAGCTGCCCACAAAACCCGGATCAACGGGGTGGGTGAAATAGATTTTTACCTCGCCGCTCGACAGTGAGCGGGTAGCGAAAGGCCGCACTT
This sequence comes from Chitinophagales bacterium, assembly GCA_017303875.1. GTDB lineage: Bacteria > Bacteroidota > Bacteroidia > Chitinophagales > Saprospiraceae > M3007. The sequence goes on from JAFLBP010000023.1 coordinate 50,728, forward strand.
CGGTGCTGATGGTGTCGTTGTTGTGCACGGCAATGGCTTGCGCCCAGTAAATGCGTCCGGCTTCGAGGCCCGTAATCGGGAAATTACTGATGCCTGCGCCGCTGCCGGCAGTCAGGGTGGTGGCGCCGCTCAGGTCGGGCGAACTGTTCCAGCGGATGAAATGCGAGCCGCTTTGGTTGGCCGTCCAGCTGAGTTTAAAACCCGTGGTTTGAATGTCCGATTGTTCGAGGCTTTGGGTAAAATAGAAACAGGGATTGGCGGTAAAATCCGTTGTGGCGCGGGGCAGCAATTGAAAACCGTTGAAATCGGATAAAATGCAGGTGAGGTTGATGGTGCCTGCAGGAATGCCCGTGCCGAGCAGCGGGTGGTTGCTGCGGACGAATACTTTGCCCGCCTGACCGTTGACGTCCAAGACATTGTACACGCCCTGGGTGGTAAATTGTCCGCCGCCATTTTCAAAGTTAACACATTCAAAACGAATGAGTTGTCCTTCGTAATTGTCGGATAAATCGCTGATGGTAATGGTTTTGGGCTGGGGCAGGGGTATGTTGCTGGCCAGGATTTGATAGGCGCTGATGGGGCTGATTTCCAGCAGGCCGTTGAACACCAGCAATTGGCCGGTCACTTCGATGCTGTCGCCTGATTTAACGGCCGTATCGAAGCCTTGTACGGAGCCGGTGCCGGGGAATGCGCCGATGCCGGCGCTGCCGTCCTGCATATAGCGAATGCGGCCGAGTTCGGCGCCGTTGGTCACCACGCCGCGCACGGTAACGGTGCTGCCGGCGGGCAGTGCCCGCGCTGCGGCGATGGAAATGACCTGAGCGTTCAGCAGCGCGGTGAAGCTACAGAGGAAGAGAGAGAGTAGAAGTTTATATTGCACGATGGTAAGAGTTTTTGTAACGATAAACGATGATTTTGAATGCGGAATGCGGAGTTCGGAATGCGGAATTGATTTTGAATTTTGAATGTTTAATTTTGGATTTTGCTACGCAAAATAATTTTTTTCCGCATTCCGCATTCCGCATTCCGCATTCCGCAACCCACCCCGGCCCTCCCTGAAGGGAAGGAGCGATTCATCTTGCTCCAAAAAGCAGCGTCCCGATCCGGAGCATGGTGCTGCCTTCTTCGAGCGCCAGCTCCCAGTCGCCGGACATGCCCATCGAGATTTCCCGGAAATGCGGCGCCTGAGCAAAATAATGCTTGCGCAGGGTATCAAAAATGCCTTTAAGGGTTTGAAATTCCCGGCGCACCAGTGTCATATCATCCGAAAAAGAAGCCATGCCCATTACGCCGCAGAGGCGGATATGTTGCAGGTTTTGGTATTCCGGACTGTCGAGCAGGGCGCGGGCTTCCGCCTCGTCGAGGCCGAATTTGCTTTCTTCCTGCGCGATATGGAATTGCAGCAGGCAATCAATTACCCGGCCATTTTTGGCGGCTTGTTTGTCAATTTCCTGAAGCAATTTGAGGCTGTCGACCGAATGAATCATGCGCACAAAGGGCGCGATGAATTTTACTTTATTGGTCTGCAAATGGCCAATCAGGTGCCAATCTATGTCTTTTGGCAGCGCTTCCTGCTTTTCCAGCATCTCCTGTACGCGATTTTCGCCGAAAGCGCGTTGGCCTTGTTCGTAAAGGGCCAGAACGCTTTGCGGTGGATGCGTTTTGGACACGGCAATCAAGGCCGCGCCTGCTGCTTCAATTTTTGTGCGTATTTGCGAATACATGCAACAAAGGTAGGGCAGAATTTACAGATAAAGGGAATTTGCGGAATTGTGAAATTGTGAACAAATAGCAGAAGTCCCTGGATTTTGAGTTTTCTCCGGCGCCGAAAAGGAGATTTCCGCACATCTGCTGCAAATGCTAAAATCCTGTAAATTCTGATTTACCTTTGCTCTCCCATCACCGATCACTTTTTATAATCTTCTTCCATGTCGACAACTGTTTTCCTGCTGGACGTTCGTTGTAAATCCCTGATTCTCTTCGCCTTATTGCTTGTGGGCGCAAAACTAAACGCCCAATGCCCGACCCTCACCGGCGGCGCCCTTACCTCACCCGATTGCGCAGCCGGTTTTCCGGTTTGCACCCTTTGTCCGGGCGATTCTTTTACCCTGACGGTTAATGGTACCGGCCTCACTCCGGGCGACTGCGTCAACTGGTACTACGGCACGACCAATAATTTCAATCCCTACAACGGAGAAGGTACCCTGCTGGGCTGCGCGCCCATCACGGCGGTACCGCCCAATTCCTGCTCGCCCTGCCCGACCTTTTTCGGGATGCTGGTTGATGCCTGCGGCACGGAAGAAAACAATGAATATTTAGCGCTTTATTCCGACGGTGGTTTTTATGTAGATGATCTTTCTGTTGATTTTGATGCGATGAACAATGGCGGCGGCGGCAATGATGACATCGGAACGGGTTGTGGTTTTCAGGAGCCAAGCCCCGATCTGATCGGTTTTTTGCAAAACAATTGCCCTAACTCCGTCATTGTCGGCGCAGGGCCGGGAGAGGTGGTACCGCCCGGTGTGCCGGTGTTGGTGTTTACCAGTGCGGCAATGGATTTTGATTACAATTTCGGCGGACTCTGCGCCGTAATCGGAACGGTGTATGTGCTGCAAAATGGATGTGCGCGTACCTCTGATGCATTTTCCAATGGTAATGTAGCCGGTTCCAATACCGTAAGTGTGTCTTTGTCCTGCGGGTGCACGTCTTCCATCACTTACAATATGGCCCAGTTACAGGGCAACGACGGGGCTTTTGTTGCTAATGTGCCTGTTTTTGGTACTTTTTATGGCAATGCGGGTTGCAGTTATCCCAATTTCCCGTCCTTACCGGGCATGCAGCCGCCCATTGTGGTTTCTCCCCTTACGGTTCCCGTTACGCCCGATATGTGCAATGGCGGTCCGTATTTTGTAGTGGGCATTTATGATCCGTTGCCCGCGGGTTGTCCGCAGGTCAATTCCGGATATTCGGGTTTTAATGTGCCTTGCCCGGATCCTGTGCTTACCGGTGCGGATTTGTGCAACAGCGTCACAGACTTTGATCTCAATACCCTGGAAGACCCGATGGTGCCCAATGGCGTGTGGAGTGGACCGGGTGTGAGCGGCACTACGTTTAATGCGACGGGCCTGACCGGGCCAATCAGCCTTAGTTTTACGCCCGACGGCCCTTGCGGTACGGCTGCGACCACAACGATCAATGTTTTTGAAGCACCGACTGCGCAATTTGTCCCCCTGCCGCCAGCCTGTGCGGGCAGTAACATTACCCTGACGGTAAATTTACAGGGACAGGCGCCCTGGACATTTGAATTATTTGAAGGCAATGTTTTTATCAATACCTACACGTTTACGGCGACGCCGGCGCAAATAACCCTGCCCATTTCCGGAAACACCACTTTTAACCTCCGCAATCTCAGCGATGCGTTGTGTACCGGTGCGGATGCGAGCCTGACGGTTACAACCAGTCCGCCGCCTGTTGGCGTGATCAGTCTGAATGGGCCGGCGAGTATTTGCGGTGGCGAGCAAACAAGCCTGCGGTTTACTTTTTCCGGCGCGCCCGGCCCTTATACCTTCACGTATGCGGCTAATGGCGTTCCGCAAACACCGGCCATCACTACCAGCAGCAACCCGTATATCCTGACCGTCACGCCCGCAGTCAGCACAACGTACACCCTGAGCAGCCTCACGGCCGGCGTATGTGCCGGCACCACCAGCGGCTCGGCGGTGGTGACCATTACCAGTACAGTTGCGGCGGTATTGGAAAGTGATACGACGAATATTTGTCCGGGACAAACCGACACCGTTACCGTTACCCTCAGCGGAAGCGGCCCTTTTACTTTTGTGCACAGTGTAGACGGTGTGGCCCAGCCGCCGATCAATACGCCCGGGCCGACGTACCCGCTCATTTTTGCGCCGAGCAGCGGGGGGGATACCATCCGATTGCTGAGTGTGACCAATGGCACTTGTACGGGCGTGGTATCGGGAAATTATATTTTAAATGTGGCGCCGCCTCTGGCGACTATGTTGGGCGATACCACCATTTGCGACGGCGATTCGACCTTGATTTTAGTCAATTTTGCAGGAATCGGGCCATTTACTTATACCTATTCGGTGAATGGCGCGCCATTGCCGGCCATTACGACGAGTAATAATCCGGATACCATTTTGGTGTCGCCGGCGATAAACAGCGTGTATAAATTACTGACCCTGAGCACCCCTGCCTGTACCGGCGTGGTTTCGGCGGATAGTGTCGTGGTGAATATTTCGGGCGCGTTGAGCGGCGTTATTTCCGGCGGCGGGCAAATTTGTACCAATGGCTCGGGCACCAATGTGTTTTTTGATTTCAGCGGGCCCGGGCCGTATACGTATGAGTATTCCATCAACAACGTGTTGCAGCCTCAGGTGACGACCACGCAGGTGCGCGATACGCTGGCGGTCAATCCCAATATCGGGAGCATTTACCGTTTGGTGAGCGTGACAAATGGTATTTGCAACGGCGATGTTTCGGGTTTTGCGCCGGTATTTGTATTTACGCCGCCTACGGCAAATTTATTTGGCGACGCCACTTTTTGCAACATTGCCAATACCAATGTGACCATTGATTTTACTGGCACCGGGCCGTTCACCATACAATGGTCGATAGACAATGTGCCGCAGGCGATTGTCAATACTTTTGATGATCCCTATTTTATACCGGTGAATACGACCACGACCACGACTTATGAATTACTGGTGGTAGAATCGCCGGGATGTATTGGCAATCCCGTGGGCGAAGCGACCATTACGGTCAATTATACGCCCTCTTACAACAATGTTTCGCTGACTTGTAATGGGGCAAATACCCAGTATGTTGTGGAATTTGATGTCTTAAACGGCACGCCGCCTTACACCCTGAGCGCGGGTTCGGGCACGTTTACGGGCAATCATTTTACCAGTAATCCGATTCCAATTGCGCTGAATTACAATATTGTTTTTGAAGATGCTTCCAATTGTGGTGCGGTCACGGTGAGTGGCGTGCCCAATTGCAATTGCACCAGCGAATCGGGCATGCTCAACAGCCTGCCGCAGTTCGTTTGTGTGTCCAATGCCGCAACGGTACCGGTAGCTGCGGGCAGCGTGCTGGATGCCAATGATACCATTCGCTACATCCTGCAAACCAATCCGGGCCTGCCGCTGGGCACCATTCTGGCCTGGAGTGCGACACCCTCCTTTACTTTTCAGGCAGGCATGCAAACCGGCATTCCGTACTATATCTGTGCCGTTGCGGGCGATCAGCAAGGTCAGCAGGTCAATTTGAACGACCCTTGTCTGTCGGTTTCGGTGGGCGTTCCGGTAACTTTTGAGCCATTGCCTACCTTGGCGCTGCTGGTGCCGGATCCGGAGATTTGCCTTGGCGATAGCACCCAGGTAGCGGTGAGTTTTACCGGTACGGCGCCCTACAGTTTTAGTTACAGTTTGGGCGGTGTTGTTCAAACGCCCCCATTCAGTAATATTAATCAGGCCAATTTCACCTGGAATATTGCGCCGACTGGTCCGACGACCGTTGAGTTAAGCACCGTATCCGATCAGTATTGCAACAATGGCACGGTTTCCGGCTCAGCTAATATCACGGTAAATACTTCGCCGCAAATCGGCGCTTTTACCAGCAATTGTGATTTTAATTCAGGCACTTATACCGTTCAGTTTGAGATTGTTTCCGGTACAGCGCCGTTTGATATTGAAGGCGATTTTGGTTTGGTAACGGGTACCACCTTTGTGAGTGATCCGATCAATTTCGGGGATCCTTACTTTTTTGTGCTGCGCGATGCGTTCGATTGCGCGGGCGATACACTGAGCGGTATGGTGCAATGCCTGTGTACGGCTGAAGCCGGCACAATGAGCACAACGCCTTTTGAACTTTGTATCGGAGAGGTGGCCACGCCCACGCACAGCGGCGCAATTTTGGAGCCGGGTGATGTGCTGGGTTATGTCTTGCACACGGGCAACAGCAACACCCTGGGTACGGTATTGGGCAGCAGTCCATTATTGGAATTTGCATTTACGCCCGGCCTGACCCTTCCCGGACAAACCTATTACATTTCTGCGGTGGTGGCCAACGACAATGGAACCGGCGGCCCCGACCTCAGCGATCCCTGTCTGGATGTTGCCATTGGTACGCCCGTGGTTTGGTACAATCCGCCTACCGCTACCATTTCCGGTAACTTTGAAGTATGCGCGGGTACACAACAAATTATTCAGGTACAATTTACAGGGCAGCCGCCTTATAATTTCACCTACACGCAAAATGGCCAGCCGGTGAGTACCATTGCGCTTTCCAATACCTTTAATATTTCCGTTAATCTGCAACAAAGCGCTACGTTTGAATTGCAAAGTGTGTCGGATGTGCATTGTGCAGGAACCGTTTCAGGTCAGGCAATTGTTACCGTACACCCTGAACCGCTAATTCAGAATGTAAGTACCACCTGCGACCCCAATACCCTGACCTATGTCGTGGAATTTGATGTTGCCGGAGCTATGCCGGGCAGTGTAAATATTAGCGGCACCGTGCCGGGAACCTTCAATGCCGGAAACGGACATTTTACCAGCGGCCCGATTCCCGTAACGCAGGCTTACCAATATACGGTAGAAGATGTACAGTTCAATTGTGGCAGCGTACAAATTGCCGATACGGTTATTTGCGCCTGTACGACGGATGCCGGTACCATGCAAAGCGCGACATTAAGCCTTTGCGCCGGCGATACGGCCCGTGTAGCGCCTGCTGCCGGGGCGGTTTTGGACGGCAATGATGTTTTATTGTACTTCCTCGCAGAGCCGGGCATACCGCCTGTGCCGATTGCTTTCAACACCGTTCCGGAGTTCGCCTTCAACCCCGCCACGATGACCTATAATACCCCTTATATCATTTTTGCAGTGGCCGGCGATCAGCAGGGCGCGGGCATTGATCCCAATGATCCTTGTGCCGACCTGAGTGCCGGTGCTTTTGTGAGCTGGCGCTTGCCCGTGACGGCTACACTGAGTAGTAGTGCAAGCATTTGTGCGGGCAATACGGCCGCGCTGACGCTGGTATTTAGTGGCGCCGGCCCTTTCAACTACACCTATTCTGATGGCCTAAATACCTTTAACGGCACCGCTGCATCCAGCCCGAGCACCCTGAGCGTATCGCCGGGCAGCAGTACCACGTATACCCTGACCGGAGTGAGCGGCGCAGGCAACTGTATTGGTAGCGCCGGAGGCAGTGCCAGTGTACAGGTCACACCCATCCCCACAGCCACCCTGAGCGGTCGCGATACGGTTTGTCGGGGAGAAAATGCCGCCTTCCAAATACTGCTTAGTGGCACTCCGCCATTCACTTTGCAATACGCCGTCAATGGCACGCCGCAGGCGCCGATTGTTGTGCCGGGTTTCAGCTTTTTCATTGCTTCCAATAATATTCAGCAAAATCAGGATTTTACCCTGATTTCCGTACAAAGCGGCAATTGTCCGGGTACGGTAAGTGGCAGCGCCGTCGTTGTGGTACGTCCCGATGTGTCGGCGATGATCACCGCTGACAGCGTTGTTTGCGCCGGTGATTCTGCTTCAGTGAGTATTGATTTACAGGGAATTACAAGTGCAGATGTTGTTGTTTCAGTCAATGGGGTTCCATTTGTTTTGAATGCCGTGCAAGACGGGCAGGTATTCCGTTTTGTGCCGCCTGCCAATCCGACCACAGTATCTTTAATCAGCGTAATGGCTGCCGGAAACCCTTGTCCGGCCACCCTTGGGCCACCCCTGAGCATCAGCATCTCCAATCCGACCCTGAGCGCGCAGTTATCCGACTACGGCGGGTACAACCTTAGTTGCGCCGATGCCACCGATGGCGAGATCAGCCTGCAAATACAGGGTGGGGTAGCGCCGGTTTCGGTGCTTTGGAGCGTGAACAATGCTACCGGAACAAGCATTACAGGCCTGCGTGCCGGTGCGTACAGCGCCACCATCACTGACGGAGCCGGATGCTCCCTCGCAGATACTTTCACGCTAATCGCGCCGCCTGCCATGCAGTTGCAGGTTTCGGCGGAAGCGCCCGATTGTTTCGGGCAGCGCAACGGCGCCTTACGCATTGATTCACTTAGCGGCGGGGTGGGGCCGTACACCGTTTCCATCAATGGCAATACTGCCCAGATTGTGGGCAACCTGCCTTTTGAAATTTCGCCGCTACCGCCCGACAACTATACGCTTGCCGTAGAAGATGCCAACGGCTGTACTGCGTTTGCGAACATTTCAATCAATGAACCGCCGGCGCTGACCCTTTCCATCGGCAACGATACCATTATCTATTACGGCGACAGCCTGCTGCTCAATCCCGTTACCAATGCACAGGCAGCCACTGCGGTCTGGACGCCTGTAAACGGATTATTGCAGCCTGCCCAGCTCCAAACCTGGGCGCGGCCGCTGGAGAGTATCTTGTATGCCCTGACCGTGGTGGACAGCAACGGATGCCAGGTGAGCGATCAGATACAGATTACCGTACAGCGCCTGCGACGGGTGTATATTCCCAATGTTTTGGCGCCGGATGCAGCTGCACCCAACAATATTTTTACGGTATATGCCGGGCCGGAGGTCAGTCGCGTCCGATACCTGCGCGTGTACGACCGCTGGGGCGAGCAGGTGCATGAGGCGGAGCAGTTTTTGCCCGGCGACACCACCGTGGGCTGGAACGGACGGGTACGCGGCAAAGCCGTTAACCCGGGCGTATTTGTCTATGTCATTGAAGTGGAATACCTGAACGGGGAGACCGAAGTATTCAGCGGAGATATTAGCGTTTTGCGATAACTATGAGTGTACAGGCTTACTTGGTAGAACGATTTTTGGAACGCCGCAGCGAGGCTTTGGTGCTTGATGTGCGTTCGCCGGGCGAGTATGTGCAAGGGCATATTCCGGGGGCATTGTCCTTTCCTTTGTTCAGCGATGAGGAAAGGGCAAAAGTAGGCACCTGTTACAAGCAACAGGGGCCGGAATTAGCCTTGGAGATGGGCTTAAAATTCGTGGGGCCTAAAATGGCCGGTTTTGTGCGCGATGCCCGGCGCCTGGCTGCCGGACGCCCCGTGCTGGTGCACTGCTGGCGGGGCGGCAAACGCAGCGGCAGCATGGCCTGGCTGCTGCGACAGGCAGGAATGGAGGTGGCTACCCTGACAGGCGGGTACAAGCAATACCGGCAGTGGGTGTTGCAGTCGCTGAGTGAAAGTCCCTTACCGCTTTTGGTTGTAGGCGGTAAAACCGGTATCGGCAAAACGAGAATTCTGCATGCCTTGCGCGATTTGGGCGAACAAATTCTTGATCTGGAGGCCCTGGCGCACCATAAAGGTTCCAGTTTTGGTTCCATTGGCGAGGCGCCGCAGCCCAGCGTGGAGCAGTTTGAAAACGACCTGGCGGAGGCTGTTATGCAGCTCGACCCTGCGCGGCGTGTGTGGGTGGAGAATGAGAGCCGGAGCATCGGGCGAGTATTTATTCCGGAGGGTTTTTGGAAAATTATGAAAAATGCGCCCCTGTACAATGTGAGCGTACCCGAATCAGCGCGTATTGACAACCTGCTTGCCGATTATACCGCTTGCGATAAAACGGAGCTTATCGCTGCATTTCATCGCATAGAAAAAAAGTTGGGCGGACAGCACCTGAAAGCTGCACTCGAAGCCCTTGAAGCCGATGATTTTACCACGGCCGCCACTATTGCCCTGCGCTATTACGACAAGACCTACCAGCATTGTTTAGATCAGAATATCTCTCCGGATATCCGGCAGTTTGATTTTGAAATAGGCGATGCGGGGGAGATTGCGCGGCGTTTGCGGGGGGAGTGAGTTCCTGATGATGAAAATCAAAAAACAATTGGCCAGCCAGAAAGGGTAGGGGATGTCCTGCTGCTTCCACTTCTTTTCCAAGGCTGACAGTTTCTTTGCAAAAAATACGTTGGCCGCGCCTGAGGTGGGGGTGGCAAAAAATATTTTGCAAGTTACAAAAATATCTGTACCTTTGAAATACCCAAACGTTTCGGACGTATCGAATAGGATGCTTCGTGCATTATGATTCATGGGTATTTTGAAGTCAGCAAGTGGCGCGCCTACTTGCTGACTTTTATTTTGTACATAGTATGAAATACCAACCTGCTGACTTTTTGTTTTTTCGTGCTGACAAGGGTTCACGAAAAGGTCTAACTTATGATGAAAGGGTGTGCGGGTATTCAAGACATTCATCAAATTTTTGCATGCACTTAAGGCAAACTGATAGATGTGATCACCGGCAACGGAAATAAATAGATCGTATGTTTTATCCATTTCAAGATTCATCTAACTTTGCCACCGAATGATTAGTTACTCAGGAAAAATCCTCCCGTTTATGATTACAACTTATCAAGCTAAATACTACGCCTACGAGCTTTCCAAACGCGCCAACGCCGAATCGCCGGAAAAATTCGGCGCCACCTTAATGGATGCACAGGTCGAACTCAATCCACATCAGGTGGAGGCCGCGCTCTTTGCCTTTAAATCACCTTTTTCAAAAGGCGCTATCCTGGCAGATGAAGTTGGCCTGGGCAAAACCATTGAAGCAGGCATTTTACTGAGCCAGCAATGGGCCGAACACAAAAGACGTATCCTGATTATTTGTCCATCATCCTTACGCAAACAGTGGGTGAATGAACTGGCCGATAAATTTTACCTGCAATCGGAGGTTCTGGAAAGCAAATCGTTTAATCTGAAATACAAAAATGGCGCTAAAAACCCTTTTGATGACGGTAAAACCATCAAAATTTGCTCGTATCAATATGCTGCTAAAAAGGCGGAGTTCATTCAGTTGACTTCGTGGGATTTAGTCGTTTTGGACGAAGCCCATTACCTGCGCAACGTCCATAAAAACCCGGATAGCATTGCTGCCACCATCAGAAATGCTATTAAAGACTATAAAAAAGTATTGCTTACCGCTACACCACTACAAAACTGCCTCGATGAATTATTTGGTCTGGCCGGATTTATTGACCAAACTATTTTTGGCGACCTGAAAACCTTCCGAAAGCGGTATGTTCATGGCGAAGGCGACCTCGCTGACTTAAAAGAAAAGATAAAACCTATTGTGCATCGTACCCTGCGACAGGATGTACGTGAGTTTGTGCCGTACCGCGAGCGTATCCCGATCACACAACGTTTTATACCTACTGAGGCCGAAAAACAGCTGTACAATAATGTGCTGGAATACCTTCGGGGCGACACCATTTATGCCTTGCCTCGCGCCCAAAGGCACCTGATGGAGTCCGTGATGTTCAAACTACTCGGCTCGTCGTCTTTTGCAATTGCCAAAACATTGGAAGCCCTTATCAAACGGCTCAATGCCTTGTTGGCCAACTCCAAAGTCCGTGAAGAGGAGATTATCGCCTGGTTTGAGGCAGAATATGAAAATTACGACGATGAAAAAGATGAACAGGAACTCACCGATGAAGCAGAAGACGAGCGTTGGGAAATAACTGCGCACGACAAACATTGCATTGAGCAGGAAATTGCCCGACTTACGGAATACCTGATGCTCGCCAACAGTATTGAGCACAACGAAAAGGGCGAAAAACTTTTAGTGGCGCTGGAAACCGGTTTTGAAAAACTGCAAGCATTGGGCGCACACCAAAAAGCCCTCATTTTTACGGAGTCCACCCGCACTCAGCAATACCTTTTTGAGCGGCTTTCCAAAGAAAAATACCAGGGTAAAATTGTTCTGTTTAATGGCAATAACAACGATGCGCTTTCCGGCGATATCTACCAGAAATGGGTCAATGATAAAAACAACTACGGCAAACTAACCCATTCCAGAAATGTAGATATCCGAAATGCCCTCGTGGATGCTTTTAAAAGCGACGATTACCAGATCATGATCGCTACCGAGGCCGCCGCCGAAGGCATCAACCTGCAATTTTGTAGTATGGTGGTCAACTACGACCTGCCCTGGAACCCCCAACGCATTGAGCAGCGCATCGGGCGTTGCCACCGATACGGGCAATTGCACGACGTGGTAGTTGTCAATTTTCTCAACAGCGACAACGAAGTCGAAAATCGCGTTTTTCAACTCCTGGAACAAAAATACAACCTGTTTCAAGGCGTTTTCGGCGCTTCCGACCACGTATTAGGCAGTATTGAAAATGGCGTAGACTTTGAAAAACGCATGATCGAAGCCTACAAAAAATGCCGCACCAAGGCCGAAATTGACGCTTATTTCAAAGCATTGGAAGAAGAATTCAAAGACGCCATTGACCAGCGGATCAAAGAGGTGCAAAGTATACTCTTCGAAAATTTTGAAGGCAGTGTCATCAATAAACTCCGCATCACCTATTCCGAAACCAAAACTTTCCTGGAAAAATTTGAAAAATGGCTCTGGGAAATCACCCGCTTTTACCTGCATAATTTAGCCACTTTTGAACCCGAAGACTTTACCTTTACCCTCAGCGCAACAGGTGAACGCTATACGCTTAACAAAAAACGAACCGACGCCAAGCATTACCGACTGCAAAGCAACGTGGCCCAAAACTTGCTGGCCAAAGCCAGGGAAGAACCAACGGAAAAAGCCCATCTTATCTTCGACCTCGCTTCTTCGCCCATGCGCTACCGCGAACTGGAACAACTGCGCGGCAAAAAAGGGCTGCTTAAAATCAGCAACTTAGCCGTCCACTCCGATATTGAACAACACGATACCCTAATTTTATCGGGCATCACCGCCGATAAAACACCTATCTCCGAACAACACTTGCGCGACCTGTTCAACCTCAACGCCCAAGCCGACGCATTTGTCAAAATGGATTTGGAACCCTTAGAAAAAGAACACCAGAAAACCAAAAAACAAAAATTAGACTACTTGGAAAAAACTGATGCTGCCTTTATGCAGCGCGAGTTCACCAAGTTCGAAAATTGGGCCGATGATAAAATTCGCGCCCTCGAAATTGAAATGAAGGAAGAACGGCTGAAAGTAAAGGACCTGGAACGCGAACAACACCGCGAAAATATCCTCGCCGAGGAACTGCTCGCCGTCCAGGAAAAAATAGCAAAAGTCAAACGCAAAATCAAAAAACTCCGCCAGGAAATCTTTGAACGTGAAGATGAAATCAACGACCAGCGCGACGCCATGATTGCCGACGCCAAAAGCAAACTCACCCGAACCATCGAAGAACAAGAACTGTTTACCGTCTCTTTTGAAATCATCTGATATGAACCACTACGAACAACTTAAAAGTGTTCTCAACGATATATTCGAACTCAACAAAGCCGATCTCGACTTTGGCATCTACCGCATCATCAACCAAAAACGCAAACAGGTTAATGCCTTTATCGAACAGCAACTGCCACTCGATATCAAAGAAGCCCTGAGCAATACGCAACCCGCCAGCCAGGTGGAATTGGAACAGGAACTCAAACAACTCAAAAAAAGCCTCGAAGAACTCGATATAGTGGCCGAGGAAAACCCCAAATACCTCGCCAAACTGGAACAACTCAAAGCCGCCGGCAACTCCGACGCGCTCGAACAAGACGTATTCTCCCACCTCGCCAATTTCTTCCGGCGCTACTACAAAGACGGCGATTTTATTTCCATGCGCCGCTACAAAAAAGACGTCTATGCCATCCCCTACGAAGGCGAAGAAGTAAAACTGCACTGGGCCAACCACGACCAGTATTACATCAAATCCAGCGAAAATTTCAAAAATTACAGTTTTAAACTGCCCGATGGCCCCAAAATTACCTTCCAACTCAAAGAAGCCAATACCGAACAAAACAACAACAAAACCCAGGGCGACGCCGAACGCCGCTTCGCACTCTACACCGAACAACCCGTGGAAAACACCGAAGGCGAACTGTTCATCAACTTCGTGTACGAACCCTTCCCCAAAGCCACCAAACAGGATGCCCTGCTGAGCGAAGCCCTGCAAGTACTCACCGAAACCATTCCCGCCGAGTTTCGCGGCGTGTTCATGCTGCAACCCACCGAAAAAAACAAGGAACGCACCCTGCTGGAAAAACACCTGACGGATTACGTGTCGCGCAACAGCTTCGACTACTTTATCCACAAAGACCTCGGCGGATTCCTGCGCCGCGAATTAGACTTTTATATCAAAAATGAAGTCCTGTACATTGACGATATCAACGACCGCGAACCCGCGTTTTTTGTGGCCCAACTCGGTAAGGTAAAAGCCCTGAAAGCCGTGGCTTCTAAAATTATTGAATTCCTGGCCCAAATCGAAAACTTCCAGAAAAAACTCTGGCTCAAAAAGAAATTTGTGCTCCGCACGGATTATTGTATTACCCTCGACCGCATTGACGCAAAATTCTACCCCGAAATATTTGACAATAAAACCCAATTGGAAGCCTGGAAATCGCTCTACGGCGTGGAGATCGCCAACGCCGAACAATTGGTTTTTGAACCCTTTTTGGTGCTCGACACGCAGTTTTTCTCCGAAGATTTTAAAGATCGCCTGCTGTATGAATTTAAAGATTTAGATGCCGAAACCGATGGCTTACTGATGAATTCGGAGAATTTTCAGGCGTTGGGATTGTTGCAGGAGAAGTATGAAGATAAATTACAGTCAATATATATTGACCCTCCATATAATACTGATGCATCCTCAATAATTTACAAAAATGACTATAAAGATTCTTCTTGGCTTTCTTTGATGGAAAACAGACTTCAATTATCCAAGTCACTACTTTCAGATGAAGGGCTGATTGCTATTGCAATAGATGATGTAGAGGTTTCACAATTAAGGATGCTTTTATCAAAAATCTTTGAAAAAGAAATTGGAATTGCTGTTGTCAGATCGAATCCGCAAAGCCGTAAAGCAAAAGGAAAATTTTCTCCAGTCCATGAGTATGGTTTATTCTATTCAAAGGACAGAAATGGAGTCCCATTTTCAATTGGTCACGATGAAAATAAACCTGTTAGATACCCGAAAGAGGATGAAATAGGGAAGTATGCTTGGATGACTTTTATAAGAGCTGGAAGTAATGATTTGCGTAGTGATCGCCCAAAGTTATTCTACCCTATTGTAGTAACAAATGAGAATTCTATCAGAATTCCGGATTTGATCTGGGATGCTGATAGAAATGAATATATGGTAAATGAAGAAATTAAGGAGAATGAAGTGCTAGTTTATCCTGTAAAAAACATAGACGGAGTTAAAGTTGAAAAAAGATGGCAAAGGGGGCACCTCAGAGTGAAGGAGGAGTTAAGTGAGTATCGTGTCAGAAGGGATTTAGACGGTTCAATATCAATAGATTTTAAAACTAGAATGGATGAGGAAGCATTACCAGTAACATGGTGGGATGTAAAGGAGTACGCATCAGCGAACTATGGGGCATCTGAGTTGAAAAATATATTTAGGGAGAGTAAATTTAATTTTCCTAAAGCAAAAAAATTAGTTATTGATAGTCTCCTAGCTTCAGGCATGGGACAAAAAAATGTGACCACACTCGACTACTTCGCCGGTTCCGGCACCACTGGTCACGCCGTTATCAAACTTAACCGCGAAGACGGGGGGCGACGCAAGTATATTCTGGTGGAGATGGGGCAGTATTTCAACACTGTTACCAAACCCCGCATCCAAAAAGTCATCTACACCGACAACTGGAAAAACGGCCAGCCCCAGGACAAGGGCGGCATCTCACAAATGGTAAAGTACCAGATGTTGGAAAGTTACGAAGATACCCTCAACAACCTGCAACTGCAAGCGCCCTCCGAACAGGGGTTGCTGGAGTTCAGCCCGCGCGCGCAGGAAGAATACCTGTTGCAATACATGCTCGACATCGAGAGCCGCGAGCATTTGGTGAACCTGAGCATGTTCCGCAAACCCTTCGATTACCAACTCAACGTGACCGAAAACAACGAACTCCGGCCCGTCAAGGTGGATCTGGTGGAGACGTTTAACTACCTCATCGGGCTGCACGTACAGCAGGTGCAACGGGTAAAAGGGATAAAAGTAGTGGAAGGTGTCACCCGCACGGGCGTAAGAACCTTGGTCATCTGGCGGGACTTAGACACCACCACGCAAGAGGAAGTGGCCAAACTCGTCCGTCGGTTCTACGACGGTACGCGCACCAGGGAGTTTCAACAAATCTTTATCAACGGCGACCACCATTTGGAAAACCTGCGGGTGGCGGGCGATCAGTTCAAAATCAAGTTGATCGAAGAGACTTTTTTCAAAAAAATGTTTGACGAAACCGACTTGTAAACGGCGCCATGAAATCGGTAAAAAACATTCTTTTATTCCATGCGGCTGCCGACCATCAGGTGTCGGTGCATTTTCATCTGGGCACTTTTTGGCTCACGCAAAAGGCGATGGCCTTGTTGTTTGGCGTAGACCGAACGGTAATTACCAAACATATCAAGCATGTATTTGCGTCCGGCGAATTGGACGAGTCTTCAGTATGTGCAAAAATTGCACATACTGCCGAAGACGGCAAAAACTACCAAACGCAGTTCTACCGGCTGGAAGCCGTTTTGGCCGTTGGCTACCGCGTCAACTCCGTGCAGGCCACTGATTTCAGGAAATGGGCGACTCAAACGCTGAACGAATTCATCATCAAAGGTTTTGTACTCGACGATGAGCGATTAAAACAGGGCAAACACCTGGGGCAGGACTATTTTGACGAACTCTTGGAGCGCATCCGCGAGATTCGCGCCAGTGAGCGGCGTTTTTACCAAAAAATCACTGATTTATACGCCCTTAGCACCGATTACGACAAAAACAGCCAGCAAACGAAGGCTTTTTTCGCTGCGGTGCAAAACAAACTGCATTGGGCCATCACCGGGCGAACAGCGGCAGAAATCATCTACGCCGAGGCCGATGCCAATAAATTGTACATGGGCCTCACGACCTGGAAAGATGCCCCGGACGGAAAAATCCAGAAAAGCGACGTGACGGTGGCTAAAAATTACCTGTCACAGCAGCATATCGCCGAGTTGAACCGCATCGTGTCGGCCTATCTGGATCTGGCGGAGAACAACGCCCAGCGCGGCATGGCTTTCAATATGCAGCAATGGTCCAGGTTTCTGGACGGTTTTCTGGAGCTGTCCAACTATCCCATTTTACAGGACAAAGGCAGGGTGACAATGCTGGAGGCCAAACTGAAAGCCGAAGGTGAATTTGAAAAATACCGGGTCATTCAGGATAGGGACTACGAGAGTGATTTTGATAAACTCCTCAACGACACAAAGCAATAATGGCTAATTTTCACGATAAAATCGTACTCAATAAATATGTATTGTCGCTCTTTGGCATTGACGCTATTGGGGCAAAAATCCTGTCTAAAAACGGGATGGAAGTATTCCGGGAACTCAAACTATCGAACAGCGAAGGGTATACCGAAGAAGGCAACACCCGGTTTTTGTCGCAACTCAAGGCGCACCTCTACCTCACCGAACACCTCACAGAGGCCATGCTCCAGCAATACGATGAGAACATTGTGCGCTACACGCGGGAAATATCCGAGGGGCGCGAAGACTTAGTCGTGTGGAAGTATTTTCAGTATTTATCCTTGTTGTTCACCGAAATCTATTTGGATAAGTTTTTTGGCAACAAGAAGCAATTGCAGCACGATCTGAACCAATTTGTACGGGAATTTAACGAAAGCCAGGTAGATAAGGCTCAAAAAGTGAAACTTGCCAAGGGCGAAACGTTACATCAGGTGAAACCCTTCAAGGATAGCGATTTGAATAAACTGGCTTTTTGGAACGCCACGGGCAGCGGTAAAACCCTGTTGATGCACCTCAACATCAAGCAGTACCTGCACTGTGCGCAAAAGCACGGCAAAGCGCACGGCAGCAAAATCCTGCTCATCACGCCAAATGAGCCACTTTCAAGGCAACACCTGCTGGATTTTCAGTTGTCGGGTATTCCGGCCAACATTTTTTCCAAAAACCAGTCGGGTATGTTTTCTGGTCGGGAAGTGGAAATTATCGAAGTGTCCAAGCTCTCCGAAGAAAGCCGCGACAAAACCGTGGCGGTGGACAGTTTTGAGTCGCACAACTTGGTTTTGGTAGATGAGGGGCACGGCGGTATGAGCGGCGAGCAGTGGAAGAAATTTCGGGATCAGCTCAGTACCACCGGTTTTGCTTTTGAGTACTCCGCTACTTTCGGGCAGGCCATTAGTGCGGCCGCCAAGGGTAAAAAAGAAGAGTTGACTCAGGAGTACGCCAAGAGCATCCTGTTCGATTATTCTTATAAATATTTTTATGAGGACGGCTACGGCAAAGATTACCGCATCCTCAACCTTAAAGACGATAATGTTGATTTCAAAAAGAAATACCTGACGGCCAATTTGTTGTCGTATTACCAGCAGTTGTTGTTGTTCAAGGACAAGGCGCATATTGCCACGCAATTCAGGTTATTCAAGCCGCTTTGGGTATTTGTGGGCAGCAGTGTCAATGCGGTGCGCAAAGAAGAAGGAAAGGATACTTCCGACGTATTGGATATTGTACATTTTCTATCCGATTTCCTTAAGAACAAAGCCGAATACACCGAGTATATTCGCCTGATTTTGAACAACAAAGCCGGATTGTTGGATGCTAAAGGTTATTCTATTTTTGAAGGCAGTTTTAATTATCTGGATGCATTGGAATGGAGTGCCGAGGCGATATTCGAGGGCATCAACAAAGATGTTTTTCACAACCAGACACCTGGCGCGAATTTGTATTTGGACAATCTGAAGGGCGCGTCGGGCGAGTTGGGCCTGCGCGTGGGCGACACCGATCGCTACTTTGGCGTCATCAATGTGGGCGATGAGAAGAAACTGCATGATTTGGCCCTTTCCAATGGGATTATGGGGAAAGATCAGGACTTTTCCGAGTCGCTTTTTGGGCAAATTAATTTAGCCCAGCCCAAATACGACATCAATATGCTCATTGGTTCCAAGAAGTTTTCCGAAGGCTGGTCTTCCTGGCGGGTTAGTGCTATGGGCTTAATGAACATTGGTAAGTCGGAAGGCTCCCAGATCATTCAGTTATTTGGCCGGGGCGTTCGTTTGCAGGGCTATCAGTTTAGTTTGAAGCGATCTCAGGGCCTGGATGAATTTCAAAAACCGGACAACATCAGGGCAGTACGCCAATACCTCCGCCCGCTGGAAACCCTTCAGGTATTTGGCGTAAAAGCCAATTATATGGAGCAGTTTAAAAAGTTGTTGGAAGAAGAAGGACTGCCTGCGAATACGGGAGATTGGGTGACTATTACCATTCCTACGCAAAACAAAGCAGATATCGTTGCCGCTGATCTGAAACTGATTCAGGTACAAGAAAATGAAGATTTTAGAAAAAAGGAGTTACTCCGCTTAAAGCTTGATACGACAGCATTTCAGAACAGGCAGGTAGAAATAGACTGGTATCCGAAAATAGACAGTCTGGAGAGTGCCCGACAGCGCAAAGTGGAGTTGAACAAAGATATATGTTACCTGGAATCAACACATTTGTCGTGGATTGATTGGGCGAAAGTATATCTTGAATTGCAGCGCTTTAAATCAGACAAAGGCTTTTACAACCTCGAAATAAGCCTGGATACGCTTAAATCCATTCTTCAAAGCAATGCCTGGTATCGCATTTACATCCCAAAGGATAAAATGGCTTTCGGGTCGTTTAAAAATGTTTTGGTATGGCAGGAGTTAGCCTTGGTCTTGTTAAAAAAATACATAGAGCAGTTCTATTTGTATCATAAGAACAAGTTTAATGCCGAGCATATTGAAACCAGAAATTTGTTGCCAACAGACGAAAACCTGATTTTGGAATACGATGTTCGCGTGAACAAGAACGAGGAAGTAGCGGAAATTGAGGAAAGGTTTATTCGATTAAAGCAGGTGTTCTCTGAAGACGCATTCAAAGTACTTCAAATCGCTACACAAATTGAGGCATTTGACCACCTGGTGCATTTGTACAAACCCCTGATATATGTCGGTAAAGGTTATGCAGACAGGGTACAGGTTTTTCCGCTTGCATTGAATGATGCAGAATACCAATTTATGAAAGACTTTGAGTCGGTGATTGCAAAAGAGCAAGCAGCGCATGGGATCGCAGAAGTTTTTTTATTGCGAAATCAGAGTAAAAAAGGAATTGGTTTCTTTGCGGAGGGTAATAATTTTTACCCCGACTTTATTTTATGGTTGAAAAAGGGGCAGCAGCAGTACCTTACTTTTATTGACCCAAAAGGCATACGGAACTCCAAAGGGATTAACGATCCTAAAATTCAGTTTTTTAGGTTTTTGTCGGAGCGCGTTCAGCCACAAGTGGCTGCCTCGGGTCTGGTGCTCAATGCTTTTATCATTTCTAATACCAAATGGTTGGAAGTGAACTGGAAAGGCACCCTGACTATTGACGATTTTAACCGGAATCATGTATATTTTCAGGAAGATCAGCGCACCATTTACATTGCGCAAATGCTCAAAGATATGCTCACAAATAATTAACGCTAAATATACCACCCATGCAACAATTCAGTACAAAGGAAAAGTTTGAAACGGACATCAACAATATCTGGGATAATCCCAAGTATGCCGATGTCCCTTTTCGGCAATATGGTTATGCCATTCAGGATGAAATAATTACCAATGCGCTACTGTTCATAGGCCTGAATCCATCAAGAGCCGATGAGCATGAAATGCGTTTTTTTTACAACAATGAGCAGCAGGGCAGAAAGGTACACAAGTATTTTCTAAAATTTCAGGACATCTCGGAATCAGTCAATATGCCCTGGGCGCACTTTGATTTGCTCTTTGTCCGAGAAACCAATCAGGCTAATATACCGATGCTTTTTCATGCCCAAAATGGAACGGATTTTGTTCTGGATCAACTTCGGCTAGCTGAAAAGGTAATTGAGATGGCTAAGCCTAAAATTATTGTTGTCAACAATACAATGGCCAGGTGGTTTTTGGGCAAAGACCGTCATTTTGACCCAAAAACGAATCGGGAAGAAGGTGTATGGCTGGGTTGGCATTTTGAGTTCGACCATAAAATAGGCACATACCGTATTGTAAACCATCCAAAGCTTAGCGGTGTGCCCATATTTTTCACCAGTATGCTGACCGGTCAGCGGGCTTTAGATCGCGGCTCGTATGAACGCCTGATATGGCATATTCAATTCGTTATGCAAGCTAAGGATTGATAAACCCTCCAATTCTCCTCATCAAAACACACAAAATATACCGCCTCCAACGCCTCAGGATGCTCCGCGCAGAAGTCCCGCACCGTGCGCAGGGCCACCTCGGCCGCTTCAGCCTTGGGGTAGCCGTAAATGCCCGTGCTGATGTTCGGGAATGCAATGCTTTTCAGGCCGTGCTCGAGGGCCAATTGCAGGCTGTTGCGGTAACAATCGGCCAGCAGGGCCGCTTCGTTGTGCCGCCCGCCGTTCCATACCGGCCCAACGGTGTGAATCACATACGGCGCCGGCAATTTACCGCCGGTAGTAATCACGGCCTTGCCCGTAGCGCAACCGCCCTGCCGCGCACGAATGGCCCGACAAGCTTCCAGTATGGCCGGACCGCCCGCGCGGTGAATGGCGCCATCCACGCCGCCGCCGCCCAGCAGGGAGCTGTTGGCCGCGTTCACAATGGCATTTACTTCCATTTTGGTGATGTCGCCGCGCAGGACGTGTAGCTGTGTCATAAAAAGAGATTGTTATCGGTTAAACGGCTCGTTGTTGATCCAGTGGAAACCGCGATTCACTAATAAAAAGTTCCGCTTCGGACGGCGTTTCAGGTTCAGTTGCAGGCTGTCGGCGCCCCACATGCCCTGCATCAATACCTGCGTGGAATCCAGCGTCGTATAGTGCAGGCGCGCCACCACGTTCGTGTCATTGGGCAACAGGGGCCGCACGGTCAGGATGCGCAGGTTGTCGTTGATGTCGAGGTCCCAGCGGCTGCGCGCACCCTTTTCTTCATTGCTCGCCGAAAACATATACTGCCCGTACCGGTACTGCACATTGAGATGCGTCCAGTCTATCGTGTCTACCTGTCGGGAGGCTTTTTCTACAATAAAATGGCCCGCCACGGGCGTTGAAGGCGCGTCCGCTGCCGGGCCGCCGCCTGGCGAAAGCTGCTGCCAGGCAAAAAAGCAGATGGCCGCCACGAATAAAACCTGTATGCCTGTTCGTACCCGTCGCAGGGTGCGATTTTTAAAAGGTTCAAAATACACAAAAGGCTCCACGGCCTGGTTGCTGATGAAAAAACGATACAAGCGCGACAACTGCGGCAAACTCAGGTACAAGGCCGAAAGCAAGAGGAAAAAGGAGAAAATTTTGACCGGCACATCGTAACACATGTTCAATACAAACACCTGAAACATAACAATGGCCGATAGCAGCGCGCCCGTCAGACGGGTGCGCCGAAACAACAACAACACGCCACCCAGTACTTCCATCGCCCCGCAAAATACCTGATACGGCGTGGAACTCCCGATAAAGGTCCAAAGCATGCCCATCGGACTCATGTCGCCCACACGCTGCCACAAACGGCCCTCGG
Source organism: Chitinophagales bacterium (assembly GCA_017303875.1). Lineage (GTDB taxonomy): Bacteria > Bacteroidota > Bacteroidia > Chitinophagales > Saprospiraceae > M3007. The sequence continues at coordinate 73,211 of JAFLBP010000023.1, forward strand.
TAGGGTAGGGCATCTGCATCGCAGCTACCTTGATGAGTCCGTATGTAAACATATTTATAATCAGGAAATACAAAACTAAGGTATCCAGCCCGTATTTGGCCTGGTTATAACTGCGCCTGCGCCGATCAAGCAGCGTCCAGATCAGGGCGCCAAGGGTGGAAAGCAATACGAGGGTGAAAGCCCATATCCAGTCGCGCTGACTGTCGCCCGAGCCGCCGTTCGGGTCTTTGACCAAGGTGTCCAGACCAAAAAACAAACGGCCGCAGGCTTCGGTGAGCCAGTCGCCTAAGTAGGGCAGGGGCAAAATGTGAAGGGAAAAGAAAAGCAGGCAGAAGCGGAAAAGGAATTTTTCGGCGCTCGTCCACGGACGGGTATGATTGAACATAAGGGGAAAAAGTTGGTGTACGCTTTTGCAAACATACACGCTTGTCCCGAATTACCAAAACAAGGGTTTAATCATGCTCAAAATGCCGCGACTGCACCGGCTCGCCATAAAACAGCGCCGCTTTTTCATCAAATACTTCCGGCGTTTCGGTGGTATAAAAAGTGCGCACAGGGCTTTTGCGGCACAGCGCTGCCTTGTCGGGATGGCGATGCAGGTAATCGGCCAAGCTGTTGGCTACCAATTCCCCCTGCGCGATCAGTTGGATGTGCCCGGGTACATGCCTGCGAATCAAAGGGTACAAAAGCGGATAATGTGTACAGCCCAGCAGGATGGCGTCAATTTGGGGCTGTTGAGCGAGGAGCCGACCGACCGATTGCTCCACAAAATAGGCGGCGCCAGCATTGTCGAGCTCGTTGTTTTCAATCAAGGGCACCCACATGGGGCAGGCCTGCTGCCAGACCTGAATTTCCGGAAACAGCTTGTCGATTTCCAGGATATAGGATTGCGACTTGACGGTACCCTCTGTCGCAAAAATACCGAGGTGGCCGGTACGCGTTAAAGCGCCGGCCACCTCGGCGGTGGGTCGGATGACGCCCAGTACCCGGTGTTCGGGCGACCAGGCGCTCAGGTTTTGTTGCTGTATGCTGCGCAGGGCTTTGGCAGAAGCAGTATTGCAGGCCAGAATGACCAAGCGGCAATCCATCCGGAACAGGTGTTCCACACATTCCAAGGTATATTTATAAATCGTTTCAAAGGAGCGGCTGCCGTAGGGCGCGCGCGCATTGTCGCCGAAATAAATATACTCATATTGAGGCAGTTTGCGGACGATTTCCTTAAAAACCGTCAGCCCGCCATACCCGGAATCGAATACGCCGATCGGCCCCATTATTACTTGCTTGCGGCCATCTTGGCTTTTACCAGTGCGGTTACATCGAGGCTGGGATCCACGTACAGCAGAATGTTCTGGCTGTTGTCGAACACATACACGAAGTTGTTTTCCGTAGCGACGGCCTTCATGGCGCCGTCTACTTTTTGCAAAATCGGGCTGTACAGGGATTCGCGGCGTTTGGCGATATCGTCGTACATTTTTTGTTCGAACTCGCGGATTTTATTTTCCTCTTCCTGAAGTTTTTTGCTCATTTCTTCCTCCTCTTTCGGAGAAATCAGCCCTTTTTCCTTGCGGCGCTGCAAGTCGGCGGCGCGATCCTGCAAGTCTTTAACCATCTTCTGACCCTGGTTCTGAAGCTGGGTCTGGAAGGCTTTGAGCAGGTTGTCGGCTTCTTTAACTTCGGGCAGTTCGGCCAGCAGGGACGTGGAGTTCAGGTAGCCGAATTTCTGCGCGGAAGCACTTACTGCGACACAGAAAAGCAGGGCAATGAGGAGCGAAATCTGTTTTGACATAATATGGTTTGCGTGTGTGAATGCTTTTTCGGGGGGCAAAGATACACCGGGAATGGGGTGGATCTAAGGATTGGCGAATGAATTTTTCTGATTATCAGGCGCGGTTTACCCAAACCGGCTTTATCCTTTTTTCAGAATGGTCTTCAAATCCTCGGTTTTGTCGTGTTTCGGATCGGCCCAGAGCATACCCGAAGCGCTGCCTTTGTCGAAGATAAACTCGTAGCCTTTGTCTTCGGCGTATTTCTGGATGGCGGCGTACACTTTATCCTGAATGGGTTTCACGAGTTCTTCGCGTTTTTTGAAAAGTGCGCCTTCGGGACCGAATTTCTGGCGTTGCAGCTCGCGAACTTCTTTTTCCTTGTTGGTGATTTCCTCTTCGCGCTGGCGCTTCATCTCTTCGGTGAGCAGTACCGCTTCAGCCTGGTATTTGCTGTACAGGCCCTTGATTTTGTCTTGCTCCTGTGCGATTTCCTGGCGCCATTGGGTGGCAATTTTGTCGAGTTGTTCCTGGGCTTTCTGGTAGTCGGCCATATTTTCGAGCACGGCAGTTACGTCTACATAGGCGATACGCTGCGCCTGGGCGGTTCCGAAAGCAAGCAGGGAGAACAGAACGATGGTGGTGATTTTACTGAACAAGGCTTTCATTGCTTATTTTGTTTGAATGTGATGACTGAGATTTTGCCCCAAAAGTATGGGTTTTTAACAGTTCGGACGGACAAGTGACGCCAGGTTGCGCTTTTGCGTTGCGTGTTTTTGATAATTTTTTTTAGATAATAAAAGTTAAATTTCTGTTTTTCAATTAATTATAATGCTATTTTTCTCAAAAAAGCCTTTCAGATTAACCTCTGTTTAACCGCACTTTAAAGGTTTTTAACGCAATCCGCTACCTTTGCACCCCACCTTATCCACACAGCACCTAACCACAACATGTCAATTCATCAGATCAGCGCCGAACACCTTAGCTTGGAACAGCTCGGCCATATCCTGAACCAAAACCTGCACCTTGAACTTTCTGCCGATAGCCAGGCCCGCATCCGCCACTGCCGCGAATGGCTCGATCAGGAGCTGGCCAAAGGCGATGCTCTGCATTACGGCATCAATACGGGCTTTGGTTCTTTGTGTAATATCCGTATTTCGCCGGAAGATATCAGCGCCCTGCAACACAACCTCGTGCTGAGCCATGCCGCCGGGATGGGCGACGAGACGCCGCCTGAAATTGTGCGCATCATGCTGCTGCTGAAAGCCCAGAGCTTGTCGTATGGCTTTTCCGGTGTCCGCGAAATTGTGGTGCAGCGCCTCCTCGATTTTTACAATGCAGGCATTTACCCTGTTGTGTATGAATTGGGTTCGCTGGGCGCTTCGGGCGACCTGGCCCCTCTGGCCCATCTCTCCCTGCCGCTCATTGGCGAAGGGGAAGTCTGGTACGAAGGCCGCCGCCAACGCGCCGATGTGGTGCTCAAACTGCACGGCTGGGAGCCGCTGACCTTCCAGGCCAAGGAAGCGCTCGCGCTGCTCAATGGTACGCAGTTTTCCTCGGCCTATGCCGTGTTTATACTGCTGGAGGCCCGCCGCCTGCGCCAAATTGCCGATTTTAATGCTGCCATGGGCTACGACGCCTTCGATTGCCGCCTCTCGCCCCTGGATCCGCATATCCACGCGGCGCGCCCGCATGCCGGACAAATACAGACGGCCGCACGCCTGCGCGCCCTGCTGGAAGGCAGCACCATCGCACAGCAAGCCAAAACCAGCGTACAAGATCCCTACGCCTTCCGCTGTGTGCCGCAGGTGCATGGCGCCAGCGCCGATGCCATTGCGCATATTGAGTCTATGCTGGCCACAGAGATCAATGCCGTGACCGACAACCCGAATATTTTTCCGGATGCGGGCCTGATTGTTTCCGGCGGTAATTTTCACGCACAACCCCTCGCGCTGCCCTTGGATTACCTCGCGCTGGCGCTTTCGGAGTTGGGCAGCATCGCCGAGCGGCGCGTGTATCAGCTCATCAGCGGACAACGCAATTTGCCGCCTTTCCTGACCGAATCGCCGGGCCTGCATTCCGGGATGATGATCGCGCAGTACACCGCAGCGGCCATCGTCAACCAGAATAAGACCCTCTGCACGCCCGCCTCGGCCGACAGCATCATCAGCTGCAACGGACAAGAAGACCACGTGAGTATGGCCGCCAATGCTGCTACCAAAGCGCTGCGCGTGCTGCGCAACTTAGAGCGCCTGCTGGCTATTGAGTTTATGGTGAGCGCCCAGGCACTGAGCCTGCGCAAAAAACAAAGCGGCGCAAGTTCTTCTCCGCAAATTGAAGCGGCGCTGGCGGCTTACAGAAATGTGGTGCCAATGCTCGCAGATGACCGATATTTGCACCCGGATATGGAAACAACGCTGGCTTTTTTGAAGGAAATGCGTTTTTAGGTTTCTCACAGAAAAGCACAGATCAAAGACACAGAAATCACAGAACTCTGATGTTCAATTAAATATAACCTCCGAACCTTCAAACCCCGAACATCCCAACCCTTGTCACATGCACCTACGCAGCATCAAATTGTTCAATTTCAAAAACTACGAAGCTTTGTCGCTCGACTTGTCGCCGCGGCTCAACTGCTTTACGGGTTTGAATGGAATGGGCAAGACGAATGTGTTGGATGCGGTGTATTTTTTATGCCTGTGCAGGAGTCATTTAAGCCTCAACGACAAACAGATGATCCGGCATGGAGAAGGTTTTTTTCGGGTAGAGGGCGTTTACGAAGGCGCGGAGGGTCGGGATAAAATTGCCATAAAATACAAAAGCGGCGACAAAAAAGAAGTGGAGCGCAACGGCGTTCCCTACGCGCGGCTGACCGACTACATCGGGCAGTTTCCGGTCGTCATGATCGCGCCGGGCGATATTGATCTGGTGCAGGAGGGCAGCGAGGAGCGCCGTCGTTTTTTTGATGCGACGCTCTCGCAAATTTCCTCTGAATATCTGCATAATTTATTGCTGTACAATGCTTTATTGAAGCAGCGCAATGCCCTGCTCAAAACATTTGCCGCCGAACGCCGCTTTGACGCAACGCTGCTGGAAGCCATAGACCGACAAATGCCCGCGCCCGCGCAGGTGTTGTACGAACGCCGGGCGGCATTTACCACAGCGTTTGAGCCGCTCCTGCAATCGCTGTACGCCCTGATTTCCGGCGATCGCGAGCAAGTGTCGGTTCGCTACGACAGCGACCTGGAAACGCGCAGTTTTTCGGATGTTTTAATGCAAAATATTGAAAAAGACCGCGTGCTGGAGCGCACCGCTCAGGGGCCGCACCGCGACGATCTGGAGCTGCTGATGAATGGCCAGGCGGTGCGCAAATTCGCCTCCCAGGGCCAGATGAAATCTTTCCTGCTGGCCATGCGCCTGGCGCAATATGCCGTTTTGCAGGCCGAAAAAGGCTTCGCGCCCCTGCTGCTGCTTGATGATATTTTCGATAAGCTCGACGCGCAAAGGGTAAGGCAACTGATCGCTTTGCTGCTGGAACGGAATTTCGGGCAAATCTTCATTACCGACACCCAGCGCGAGCGTATTGAACATATTGTAGCCGCTTTTACAGGCGAATACAAGCTCTTCGAAGTAGATGCCGGCCGAATAGCATAAAATTGCTAAAAAGGGTTTCCCATCCGCCAAAGGTTTTTCACTAACTTTGCACCCACTTCCAACGCACTAAACCGCTATAACTTGCCATTCATAAAATCCATCTCAGGTTTCAGAGGAACCATCGGCGGCACACCCGGCGATAATTTAACCCCGCAGGACATTGTTGCCTGTACCGCTGCCTTCGGTCAGTGGATCCTGGAAACCGGAGGCAACCCGAAAATTATCGTTGGCCGCGACGGCCGTATTTCCGGCGAACTGGTCGGCAACCTCGTTGTCAGTACCCTGCGCTTTATGGGCCTTGAAGTGGTAGATCTCGGCCTGAGCACCACGCCCACCGTAGAAATCGCCGTACCGCTCGAACAGGCCGGCGGCGGTATCATCATTACCGCTTCGCACAATCCGCGCGAGTGGAACGCCCTGAAACTGCTCAACAGCACCGGCGAATTTATCAGCGCTGCCGATGGCGCCCGTGTGCTCGAACTGGCCGACAATGGCCAGGTGCACTACGCCAAAGTGGATAAACTCGGTGCTTATCGCCGCGATGATTCCTATATCGGCAAGCATATCGAACAAATTCTGGCCCTGCCTTTTCTGAATAAACCGGCCATTGCAGATAAGAAATTCCGTGTGGTAGTGGATGCCGTGAACTCCACGGGCGCCATTTCTGTACCGCCCCTGCTCGAAAAATTAGGCTGCGAAGTCATACTGATTAATGGCGAAATCAATGGTAAGTTTGCGCACAACCCCGAGCCGCTCAAAGAACATCTCGGCGAACTGGCACATGCCGTCAAACAAAATAAAGCACATCTCGGCATCGCCGTCGACCCCGACGTTGATCGCTTAGTCTTTATGTGCGAAGACGGGGAACTGTTCGGCGAAGAATACACCTTAGTAGCCGTGGCCGATTATATGCTGGCTCGCCGCCCGGGCAACACCGTGTCGAACCTCTCGAGCACGCGCGCGCTGCGCGATGTGACGCAAAAACACGGCGGACAATATTTTGCCGCCGCAGTAGGGGAGGTCAATGTGGTGGCGCGTATGAAGGAAGTCAATGCCGTTATTGGCGGCGAAGGCAATGGCGGCGTGATTTTGCCGGATTTGCACTACGGCCGTGATGCGCTGGTGGGCATTGCCCTGTTTTTGTCGTACCTGGCAGAAAGCGGAAAACGCATTTCCATCCTGCGTAAAACCCTGCCCGACTACCAGATGTCGAAAACAAAGATCGAGCGCGATCCGGCCATTGATCTGGAAAAGATCTTTTCGGCCCTGCGCGAAAAATACCGCAATGAACAGCTGAACAGTGAAGATGGCCTGAAAATCGACTTTGAAAGCGGCTGGGTGCACCTGCGCCCCTCCAACACAGAGCCGATTATCCGGGTTTATGCCGAAAGCAGCTCCATTGTTGTGGCTGAAAACCTGACCAAAAAAATCATTCAGGATATTCACGAGCTGCGTTCCTGATTTCGCCCCGACAAAACCTGCCGGCTTACTAACCATCACCACCACATTTGCAACTGCTTATGCAACGCGTTTATCTTGATAATGCCGCTACATCGCCCATCCTCAATGAAGTTGTTGAGGCAATGGTGCCAGTTTTACGCGAACAATTCGGCAACCCTTCCAGTATTCACGCCGAAGGCCGCAGCGTGCGCGCGCTGCTGGAACAGGCGCGTAAAACAGTTGCCCGCCTGCTCAATGCCGGTACGGCCGAAATCTTTTTTACTTCCGGCGGCACGGAAAGCAACAATATGGCCATCAAATGTGCCGTGCGCGACCTTGGCGTACGCCGGATTATCAGCAGCCCGACAGAGCACCACTGCGGACTGCATACGTTTGACAGTTTGCAGCGCGACGGTTTGGCGGAAATTGTTTACCTGAAAGTGGATGCCCAGGGCCGGATTTCGCTGGAAGACCTGGAAAATGCACTCCGCGCCGGCGGCGATACCAAGACACTGGTTTCGCTGATGCACGCCAACAACGAGATCGGTACCATGATTGATATGGAAGCCGTTGGGGCGCTTTGCAAGCAATATAAAGCGCTTTTTCATTGCGATACGGTGCAAACCATGGCGCATTTTCCCATTGATGTTCAGAAAGCGCAGGTAAATTTCCTGTCGGGCGCTGCACATAAATTCCACGGCCCCAAAGGCGTCGGTTTTATCTATATCCATCCGGATTCTCCCATTAAACCGCTAATCGACGGCGGTTCGCAGGAGCGCAACATGCGTGGTGGCACGGAAAATGTATACGGAATTGTAGGACTTGCCAAAGCGATGGAACTGGCGTTCGCTGAAATGGACGAACGCAATGCCCATATCGCCGAAGTGCGGGCTTACCTGAAAAGCCGACTGGATGAAACATTTGAAGATATTCGCTACAACGGCGATCCGGAAGGCCCCTCGCTGTATACCGTATTGAGCGTTTCTTTTCCACCTTCTCCGCGCAATGAACTGCTGCTGCTCAGCCTCGACATTGCGGGCATCAGCGCCTCCGGCGGCAGCGCCTGCTCCAGCGGCACCGAAAAAGGCAGTCATGTACTGGAAGCCATCGGCGCCGACCCGGCACGCAAAAGCATCCGTTTCTCCTTTTCTCATTTTAATACAAAAGAAGAAATGGATTATGTCATTGAAAAACTGAAAACCATCATACCTGAAGCAGTCGCACAACAGGTTCAAGCTGTTTAAATTAAGCGCCGCCTTCAGTATTTAATCAATCTTCAATCAAAAGCAATCAAAACATGAGTGAACAGCAGAACAAATCAAATGTATATGGTATCGTCGTAACGGTCTTGCTGTTGCTGTCGGCCATCGCCGGATATTTTTTCTGGCAAAAATCTCAATCCTATCGCGACCAGAAAGACAAGGCTCAGGCCGAGCAAAAAACACTTGCCGCCGAAAAAGCACAACTCACAGCCGAACTCGACAGCCTTGCCATGGCCTATTCTTCCGTTCGTACGGAAAATGAAACCCTTCAGGGACGGGTCAACAGTACTGCTGCATTAGTGGAGCAAAAACAATTGGTCATCAAGCAAATTCAGGCCAGCTCCGCCAAAGACATTGAAGCGCTGCGCGCACAAGTGGCAGAACTGAAAAAGGTCAAAACAGACTACGAAGCCATCGTAAAAGGCCTGCAACAGGAAAATGCCGATCTGAAGGCCGAAAACACACGTCTGGCCGGCGAAAATACAGAATTAAAAGGCTCTAACGCCAATCTTAGCGGTCAGGTTCAAGACCTTGCCAAGCAGCTCGAAGAGCAAATCCGCAAAACGCAATCCGCTACTTTCCGCGCCACTGCTTTCCGCGTGGAACTGGAACGCCGCGGCGATAAACTGACGACGCGCGCCCGCAAAGCCCGCGAAATTTTTGTCAGCTTCGACCTGGCCGACGTGCCGCAGGCTTACCAAGGCCCGCAAAAATTGTACATGGTCATTACGGATGAAAAAGGGACGCCGATTCCCAGCGAGAACCCGACCAAGGCGACCATCTATGCGCCGACCGGCCCCGTTGAAATTTCCGCCCTGCAAGTCAAACCCGTTGTGCTGGAAGCCACACAACGCCACTCTTTTACCCATAAATTTGATGATCGCCTGAAAGCAGGCAACTACGTCATCGCCATCTACTGCGATAAAGGCCTGCTGGGCGCCAGCAGCTTTAGATTAGCGTAAATAACGATGAACGATGAATGATGAACGATGAACGATGAATGATGAATGATGAATTGATTTTGAATTATTGATTGATTTTCAGTTGTTTGAAAAATCAAAAGTCAAAAATTCATTCATCATTCATCATTCATCATTCATCATTCATCATTCATCATTCATCATTCATCATTCATCATTCATCGTTCATACTGCGACTGGCGCCAGCTTTACAATAAGGCCGTCTAATGCAGTTTTGAGCTTGATCTGGCAGCCGAGGCGACTGTTTCCCTTTACAAAAAAGGCCTGATCGAGCATGTCCAATTCATCGTCGGTGGGATCATTGAGTTCGTGATCGGATTGGACGTACACATGGCAGGAAGCGCAGAGCGCCATGCCGCCGCAAGTGCCCTCCACGGGCAATTCATAACTTTTACACAGCTCCATCAGATTCATATTCATATCTGTGGGCGCATCGAGTTCATGCGGCAGATCTTCACGGTCGATTACCGTGATTTTTATCATATTTTCTTCCATATTGGCTTACACTGCTATCCCTTCGATGCCGGTAACGGTGGTGTATTTGAAGGATAATTTTTTATCGGGGTGAACGATTTTGAAGGCCGACTGGCAGGCCAGTGTCGCTTCGTGAAATCCGCAGAGAATGAGTTTGAGTTTGCCGGGGTAGGTATTGATATCGCCGATGGCAAAAATACCGGGCACATTGGTGCTGTAATCGAAAGTATTGACTTCAACTGCGCCTTTGTCGACGGCCAGTCCCCACTCGCCGATAGGACCAAGTTTGGGCGTCAGGCCGAATAAAGGAATGAAGTTATCTGCTGCGATTTCAAATTCGCCTTCGGTATCGTGTTGCACCACAACACCGCTGAGCTGGCCATTGCCTTGCAGCCCGGTGACCTGTGCATTGGTTACCAAGCGGATACGGCCTGCAGCGGCCAGTTCCTGCACTTTTTCCACGCTGTCCAAAGCGCCGCGGAATTCGGTACGGCGGTGGATGAGGGTCAGTTCTTTGGCGACATCGGCGAGGAAGATACTCCAGTCGAGCGCGGAATCACCGCCGCCGGCAATCACAATTTTGCGGTCGCGGTAGTTTTCCGGATTGCGCACGAAGTAGTCGATACCCCTGTTTTCAAACGCCTCGATGTTGTCGATCGGTGGCTTGCGGGGTTCAAAACTGCCCAGTCCGCCAGCGATAAAGATAACCGGTGCGCGGTGCACGGTACCATCTGTGGTAGTGAGCTGGAAGCGTCCGTCTTCGAGTTTTTCCATACTGTCGGCGCGTTCGCCGAGGGTGAAGCCTGGTTCAAATGGCTCAATTTGTTTGAGCAGGTTTTGCACCAGATCACCGGCCAGCACGCTGGGATAACCGGGGATGTCGTAGATCGGTTTTTTGGGATAAATTTCCGTCAGTTGACCTCCGGCCTGGGGAAGTGCATCAATGAGGTGACAACGGAGCTTGAGCAATCCGGCTTCAAAAACGGAAAACAGCCCAACAGGGCCGGCGCCGATGATGAGGATGTCGGTCTCAATAATATTTTTCATTGCAACAAGGTGTTATTTTCCGGTAAATTGAGCCGGGCGTTTTTCGAGGAATGCACTCGCGCCCTCGCGGAAATCTTCCGTGCCACAGCATTCGCCAAAAGCATCCACTTCTTTCCAGAAGCCGTCTACACCTTCGTCATAATACGCATTGACGCATTCAATGACCCGGCTGACTGCAAAGGGTGCTTTGCCGGCAATTTTTTCTATCAGCGCTTTCGCCTCTTCCACTTCGCGGCCCAAAGGTACCACGCGGTTGACCAGTCCCCAGTGACTTGCGTCACTTACGCTGATAAGATCTGCGGTCATCATAAATTCCAGGGCGCGGCTTTTGCCGATACATTGTACCAGACGCTGTGTGCCGCCGTAACCGGGAATAAGGCCCAGATTGACCTCCGGCTGGCCAAAACGGGCTTTTTCACCGGCCACACGCAGGTGGCAGGCCATGGCCAGCTCGCAACCACCGCCAAGGGCAAAACCATTGACTGCGGCCACTACCGGGCGGTGAAAACGCTCGATGAGGAAAAATACATCCTGGCCGCGCTTGGCGAAAGCCATGCCGTCGGCCGGGCTGAGGTCGCGGAACTCCGAAATGTCGGCGCCTGCAACAAATGCTTTTTCACCGGCGCCGGTGAGTACCACGCCTTTCAGATTTTCTATTTCAAAAGCCGCTTCACCGAAAAAATGCTGCAATTCCAGCATCGTTTGCGTATTGAGGGCATTCAACGCTTTTTCGCGGTTGATGGTTACGATGGCGATGCCGTCTTCAATGCGGACGAGCAGGTTTTCGTATGTCATGTTATTCAACTTTTAGCACTTCAATTTCCTCTTTTTTCCACGAAACATATTTTTCCAGCTTGTAGTTCGCCAGTCGGTTGTGGTAAAAATAAAGGACGGTGAAATTATTGGAGATGATGTCGTTGTCTTTGTTGATGGCAAGGGGCATTTCCTTGTGGAATACGCCTAAATTTTTCACCCCCAAACGGATAATTTCGGCGGCGCCGAGCCGCGCATCCGGTTCGAGTTCAATTTTTCCGGCTTGTTCCCAATCCAGCAGCAGGGCCTGCAATTGTGCCACCACTTCTTCCACGGCGCGGAAAGGGAACACGTAGTCGTCGTGGGGCAGGCGCAGAATGCCGAAAATATCGAGTTTCGGGTGTTGGTGCACCAGGATCTGGAAAACGGCGTAGGCAACAATATGGCTGCACAGGGCGACATTTTCCACATGATAGCGTTGCACCACCCGTTCGGCCAGCAACTTGGTATATTCTGTTTCTCGTTGCCGGTCTTCGGTGACATGAGCCTGCGACAGGAAATAATCGCTGATATCAATTCGGTTGCCGAAGCGGTCGTGGCTGTTTCCTTCGGCATCCACAAAATTTCCGATCACGTCCATGGGTTTACCGACGCTGATGGTAATATCGCTGGTGGAGGAGAACAAGCGCCATACAAAACGCAGCCATCCGCGAATGCTGGTGCCTTCGTCGCGCAGGCGCAGGTAGTTTTCCTTGCCGGTCTGGCGCAGGTGTTCTTCAATGAGGAAGGGCGCTTCCAGTACGAAGTTGTAGCAAAGCACCATCGGCACGATGAATACTTTTTTGCTGCTGCCTTGCTGGCACATGGCGCGCTGGGCTTCTACGCAGGTGCCGAGCAGCCCCATTTTGAGGTCGTCTTCGAGTGCGCCGGAGCGCGAGCGCGTGCCGCCCGGGAAGAAGAGGCTGTTCACCCCGCGCTGAATACTCAGCTTGCTCATGGCTTTGAGCGTTTCGAGGTAAATGGTATTTTTCTTGCGCCGGTCGACGCGGTAAGCGCCGAGCCGGTTCATAAAGTAGGCTGCCGGGCCAAAGTTGTAGAGGTTGAGGCCGGCGCCATAGGAGAAAGAAGGCAGACCCATGATAGAATCCATCACGTAGCCCACCAAAATAGAATCCAGGTTGCTGGAGTGGGTGGGTACCACCACCACGGTGCCCTGTTCGAATAATCGGCGCACCGTTTCAATATCGCCGGTTACGTTCAGGCGTTCATACAGTTGGCGGCGGCCGCCGAATACCAATGCCCGCAGGCTTTTTCCGACTGCTGCGTTGAAAATACGGTTGAAAAAAGCCGTCAGGAAGCGCTGGGCAAAACGGAAAGTTCCTACCTGAAACGTGCCGACAATTTCTTCCGAGTAGCGGTGTACAATTTTCTGAAGAATTTCGGTTTGTACCGCCTTGGTATCCTCGTCTTTGCGGTCGAGGGTTTTTTTGATCAGTTTTTTGCTGATTTTATTCCAGAACAGGCGTTCGTTGGGCGGGTCAACTTTCCAAGGCGCTTCCTTGATGCGGATACGTTCCTGGTAGAGTGTTTTGACGATCAGGTCTGTGACATCCTGCTTGTAATCCTGGATGAGGCGGCGGGTGGTATACTCGTCAATTTCGCGGATAAATTCGGGCCGATCCTTACTGAGTTTGTAAATGGGCCAGTCTTCGATCCGCTCAATGACGCGTGGGTACAGTTTGATGTCTTTATGCTTGATAATCATGCCGGCGTAACTTTCAGAAGGCTTTCGATGTACTCGAGAATGTCGGCGCGGCCGGCGCGGGTATGGGAGGAGCTGATGAAATATTTGGGCATTTCCGACCAGGTTTTGAGCATTTCATTGCTGAATGCCTGGATGGAATTTTGCACAGCGCCTGGTTTGAGGCGGTCGGTTTTGGTAAAGATGAGGGCAAAAGGCACCTGGTTTTCGCCGAGGTGGTCGAGAAAGGCCAGGTCGACCTTGGAGGGCGGGTTGATGGTTGCGTCAATGAGCACGAAGGCGACGAGCATCTGCTCGCGGTTGAGCAGGTAATCGTTGATAAGCTTGGCGAGTACCTGTTGTTCGGATTTGGAGACACGGGCATAACCGTAGCCGGGCAAATCGACGAGGTGCCAGAATTTATTGATGAGGAAAAAGTTGAGCAGTCGCGTTTTTCCGGGGGTTCCCGACACTTTGGCGAGGCTTCTACGACTCGTCAGCATGTTGATGAGTGAGGATTTTCCCACATTGGAGCGGCCGATAAAGGCAAACTCGGCGCGGCGCTCGCGGGGGCAGGCGCTTTCGTTGGGAAAGGAGGCTACAAAATCGGCGTGTTTGATTTCCATATTAAGGCGGCAAAAGTACGTTGTTTTGCCGGTATTTGTTTGTGTGGCAGGGAAATATGTGGCATTCCTGACAGCCGCGCTGTTGAACCATCTTTTTTTGCTGCTGTTTAATTTTAATGAGCAGTTTTTCCATGCGCAGTTTGCGCCCTTTCCTGATTCTATTCATTTCCTGTATGTCCCTTGGCGCCTGGGCACAATCGGCCGGCAAGCTGACGGAATTCGATCAGGCGCGCCTGAACCATCAGAAAAAAGCCATGCTGGTGCTGGGCGGCTGGGCAGCGGGCAATATCGGTGCGGGTTTGATCCTCCGCAGTCGCCGCAGCGGCGAAGACCGCTATTTCCATGAAATGAACGCGCTGTGGAACGGCGTCAACCTCGGCATTGCCGCTGCGGGTTATTGGTCGGCTACCCATGCCGGCGCTTCCCCGGATGTATACAGCGCCCTGCGCGAACATTATGCGTTTGAAAAGATACTATTGTTTAATGCCGGATTGGATGTTGGCTACATGGCTGGTGGTTTTTACCTGATGGAGCGCGCCAAAAATACCAGTAAACGACCGGAGCGCCTGCGCGGTTACGGGAAATCCATTGTAGTGCAGGGCGCATTTCTCTTTGCATTTGACTTAGCCAATTACTTCATCAGCCACAGCCGTGAACACGAGGCCAAACTCCTGCTTGGTGCTACACCCGACGGGGTGGGACTGTTGCTGCATTTTTAAATTCGTTTTTTATAGCTACCATGAAGTGGTTGTGAAATCCATATTGTTGCAATTCTTTGAAAATCAGGATAAAAGAATCCATCAATCTTCAAATCCACCCAAATCTTGGTATATGCCCGCCGCCAGGTTACAGCGGCCCGCTGACGGTAGAGGCTACGGCTGTGGTCAATGCGGGTTGTATATGTGATTGAGTGGGGGATAAGACAAAAGGCAATAACCTCGTTATAGTACTTATGAAAGTCAATATGCTTCAGCAATACATGTTTGTATTGGTGCTTATCGCGCCGTTTTGTCTTTTGGCACAGGCGCGTTATCCTTTCCCACAAGCGGATCGCATCGGTTTTATTGATGCAAACGGGGTAATTGTTATTCCACCTGTTTTTCGCGCTGCAGGACGATTTGCAGAAGGATTGGCCCCTGCGCGGACAGAAGGCCTGTATGGTTTTATTGACAGCACGGGCAACTGGGCTATTGCGCCGCAATTTGAATACGCGACGCATTTTAAAGATGGGTTTGCCATAGCCTGTAATGGCGAGATGCCTTTTTACATCAATAAAAAAGGCGAAAAGGCACTGCAAAGCCAGTTTCCTAAAATGGGGCATTTTATCAATGGAAATGCAATAGTAAAAAGTGCAGGTGGTAATTATGGCGTTTTGAATACTGCCGGAAAATTAGTGCTTGATACCTTATATATTGATTTTAAACATGCCGAAAAGGGCAGGTTTATTCTGGAGCGAAAAAAGACAACCGAAGCCGAAGCTGATTTTCCCTCCTATGAAGAAGGTGTAATGGATACCTTTGGAAATATCATTATTCCTTTTGGAAAATATAAAGCGATTGAATCGGTGCAGGATGGCGGTTTTACCGCCTGGTTACCTGATTCAATCGCTGCCAATCGCAAGCGGATCAGTAGGCGCTTGCGAACCGATTTAATGGGAAAGCCGCTTTTTGTTTTTCAGGAGCCTAACCCGGAAAAAGGCACTTTGCAGCCGGAAACCCGGGATGGTTTTTTGCGTATTTTTGTTCCATTGGCAGCTCCTGACTCTAAGGATTTTGGACCGCCGAAAGGATACATGCGATTGCTGGATGCCACGGGCAGGATCATACTGGATGATACTTCCTATGCAAAAATCGGCTTGTTTTCCAATAGCCGGGCATTTGCTCAAAAACAAAACAGTCAATGGGTCATTTTGGACACGAATGGCGCGCGTGTAAGCGATCAGGTATTTTCGGAGGTGCTTGAGGATTTTGACAACGGCTATGCTTTTGTAAAACAAAACCGCTTGTGGGGACTCATTGACACTATGGCCGGTTTTGTTTTTACGCCACAGTTTAAAGAAGTGTCCGTGCCGGTTCAAAATCAAGACTACTTTATTTTTAAACAGCCCAATGCCGCGCAAAAAAAGGGGGCACGTTTTGGTCTTGCGGATTATAATGGACGGGTTTTAATGCCAGCGCTCATTGATCGCTTTTTATCGAAATTTCCCAATGAAGCAGGGGTGATTTATGCCATTCAGGGCGATACTTTGTTGTATATCAATGAAAAAGGCCTTGTTGTGCGCCGTGAACAGATCACTGAGGGAAGTGCTGGTTTGCAGCAGCTGAACCTGGATTATCAGCTGGAATCCTACTTTTTTGCCGATACGGAAGCCGGGTATAATAATTTGGGCGATGCCCCATTTGTGCCGGCTACAGACCTGGATGCCGATCATGATTTTCCGCAGTCGGGACTAAGCATTACGGTCAGGCCGGAAGAGCGCGACACGCTGTTTGGGCAATACCGGGCCATGGCGGTGTATGTGGCAAATACCTCGGCCGAGCGGGTTTGGTTCAATGCTGCCGATGGTTGTTTGTACATGAGCGTACAGGCCCTTAACCCTGAAGGTCAGTGGCAGGATATTGAAAGTTTTTGGGATGTTTCCTGTGGCAACAGCTTTCATTCCATCTCTTTGCCTGGCAAGCAGTACTGGCGCTTTTTAAGCCCGGAATACGATGGGGCATTCAAGACCAAACTGCGTATTCGCCTCGAATATGCCCTCCCGACGGATGAAGCGGAAACCATAGGCCGGACGATCGAGGAAGTGCGCACCATTTATAGCAATACTTATGACGGTGCGGTAAATCCGGCCCAGTTCTGGCATCGGGAGGGCTATTTCAGGTATGGTTTGTTCGGGGTCGGGAAGGAGTAATTCGTTTACAACCCCAACCCCAGCACCACACCAAAGCTCTGGTACTCTTTCCCGATAAAATTCCAGACAAAATCGGCGCGAAGGGCACGGAATGGCCCGAAGCCGATGTTGTCGATGCCGACGTAAGTCTCCCAATACGGCTGCTGACGGGGTGTGTCGGCATATTCGTCGGCCTGATAGAATTTAGCGCCGATGAGTTCCGCCAGGCCCAGCTTGCGGACGCCCGGAATTTTATCAAACAGCCAGCCTTGCAGGCGATGCTCCCAATGGGCTTCCACAAAACGGCTGTTGGTGCTGTACGCATAATAAGGCGCCAGGAAAAACATATCTGCATGATCCTGTGTGGGCGCCACCAGTACGCGGTTGCCGCGCAGGTGGTGGTAATCGGCAAATTCCATGCGCTCTTTTTGCAGGAAAGCGCCCGCGCGCAAAAGCAGGTTGGAATAGCCGAACAAGCCCATTTTGAGTTCGCGTTTTTGCACCTGTACTTGCAGGTAATCATAGGCAATATCGCTGCCAAGGACACCCGATACGGCCTTGCGATACAGCAAACTGAAACTCGGCCACGCCGAACCCTCATACAAGCGAAAATCGGGCATCTGGCTGTATTTTTCGCCCGGCCGGTAGTTCAGTTGCACCTGAAATAGCGCCACTTCGTGTGACACAAAATCCGGGAAACTCGGCTCTACGTTCGTTAGCGGCCGGTTCGAGGTGTAGGCGCGTTCTAATTTTTTATTCAGGTTGTAATCGGTGTTATTTATCAGGGCGCTGCGCTGCGCATATTCCGCAGCAGCGCCAACGCTCAGGCCGGGCAGGAGTACGCGCCCAAACTCCACACGTCCGTAGGTTTTTTCGTACAATTTCATGTAATTGCGCTTCAGCCACAGCGAATAAATGCCGTTGATCATCGGGCCGATCGGTTCCTGTGCATTGAACTGCCGGGCCGCCACGCCGCCTTCCACACGCAGGCGCGTGAAGAAATTCGACTCGAAACGCTGCTCCCAGAAAGCCGTGCCGCGCAGCCGCTCCTCGGAAAAACCGTAATTAAGCTGTCCGCCCACCTTCCAGAAACGGGTGGCCTGATTGCTATTGCTTTTGGTAAATTCCGGTTCAATGTTCACTAACCAGCCCTGCACGGTATTGAACTGAATCCATTTGGCGGCACCCGGTACTTCCAGCTCCAGGTGCTTGCGCGAGTTGCGCCAGGTGTAGCCGCTGACAATATCCATGAGGCCGAATTTATTGGCCTTGCGATCCATGGAATCGAGATAGGCCGGAGAATTTCGGATGGTCTGGAGGCTGTCTTTTTTAATGTAATCCTTGCTTTCCTCCTGCGTCAGCGGGATTGGGCGGATGCTGTTCCAGTAGCTGCTGTCGCGCTTGTTGGCTTCTTTTTCGATGCGAAAAACTTCTTTGTTGAAAACGCCGTTGTCGAAATTCGGGTTCAGTTCGTAATTCGACAAAATGGTGTTGAAAAAGCCGCGAATATTGAAGCCGAATACGCCGAATTTAATGCCGGTGTATTGGCTCAGCATGCGCCAGGTGTCGGGTTCGGCCACACGGACAAATTCCTGGCGGATGTTCATGCTGTCGAGGCCGGGAATTTTAAGAGCATTTTCGGTAAGTACTAAGTCGGTGGCGCTGAGGTTCCATTGGTCGGCTACCACGTAAATATGACCGCCAAAAGTCGGGTCGGCGGAACGTTTGGGCAGCAGTTGAATTTTGTACACAACATAATTGACACCCGGATCGCGGATTTCTCCTTTAAATTTAAAATCGTAGTAGCTGAAGGCATTGTCGGCCAGCGGCGACAACATTTCGCGTTCAATTTCAATTTTTTCATTGTACAGGTCAAATTCCGTAAAAAACGCCCGGTTGAAGCTGAAACCCTGGTCGGCGCCGCTCACTTTGCTCGATACCATCACTTCTTTATGGCGCAGGGGATCGCGCTGGTGGTATACCTTGGAAACCGATTCGGAGAGATAAAGCACGCCCGAGCGCGAAGCGGAGTCGAGGATGCCGCCCATGTCGCCCGTTTCCTGGCCGAAGATTTTTTTAGGTACATCGCCGATTTTATAGAAGCCTTTCACATAGGCATCGCAGGTGAAATTGCCTTCTTTTTGCTTGAAATAAGCGCGTTTGGCGATCACTTCACGCATAATACGCACGGCGGGATCTTCGCGTGTGATGACCACCTCCTGCAATTGCAGCTCGGAGGGCTTCATTTGCGCGTCGAGGCGGGCGCCATTGGGACCAACTTTTACTTTTTTAATCAGTTGTTCGTAGCCGAGGTACTGAAATACCACTTCGTAGTCGCCGGGCGCGGCGGGCAGGTTATACGCGCCATCTGCATTGGCGATGGTGCCGATGGTGGTATTGCGCAGGTAAACCGAGACAAAGGGCAGCGGCGCCTTGTTTTCGTCGAGGATGGTTCCGCGTATTTGTGCGTGCAGGAAAAGGGGTACAAGTGTAAAAACAAGGAAAAAGTAGCGCCAAAGCGGGTTTTTGACATACCTTTCGCGGGTGTTTAATGCAATCGTAAACATGGTAGTTTTGTAATTGATGATGAGTTTAGTAGCGCGTTTTCAACAAAATCTGGAGCGTCTGGTTTCCGGGGTGGGAGATCAGCCCTTGCTGCTGGCGGTGAGCGGCGGATTAGATTCCGTGGTCTTGCTGCATTTATGCCTTGAGGTACAGTGGCCGCTTGTACTTGCGCATTGCAATTTTCAATTACGCGGCGCCGAATCGGATGGCGACGAAGCTTTTGTGCGGCAATTGGCCACGGCAAAAAAACTAAGTTGCCATGTAAAAGCTTACAACACCCTTGAATTTTCAGAAAACAATAACGTTTCCATTCAAATGGCGGCACGCGAACTGCGCTACGCCTGGTTTGAGGAATTGCGCGAACAAACAGGCTGCGCCTTTATCGCCACTGCCCACCACCTCGACGACGCCCTCGAAACGGTGCTGCTGAATTTTGTACGTGGCAGCGACCTGAACGGCCTGCGCGGCATCCCTGAGCGGCAAAACCAGGTGATACGACCACTTTTGTTCGCCACCCGCGCCGAACTGGAGGCCTATGCCGCCGAAAATCAACTGCAATGGCGCGAAGACAGCAGCAATGCCGAACACGATTATGCCCGCAATTTGCTGCGCCATCAGGTGATGCCGGTATTGAAACAGCTCAATCCGGCCCTGCTGCAAACTGCCGCGCGCAACATGGCCCAAATTGGCGAAAGCACCGCCAATTATGACTTTTTGCTGCAACAGTTTTTAGGGCAAAAAGACGATCACTTGTCGCCCATAGACCGCGAAAAACTGCAAGCACTTCCGCATCCGGCCAATGCACTCAAACGCCTGATCCGTCCGCATGGCTTCACCCCGGAACAGGCCCGGCAGGCAGCCGAACACCGCAGCGCTGAACGTTTGATTTTGGAAAATACCGCCGGCGAACGCTTAGTGGTGGATGAAAAAAGTATTCAATGGCTCGATAAAAAACAGGCGCCCGAACCCATCCGCATTGAAGCCGACGACCTGATGCTGCGCCTGCCCGACGGCCGCCAGCTCTTTCAAATGCACGTGGATGCGGAAACTGCTTTTCCCGACGGCAAAAGCGCGATACTCGTAGATGCCGCGAAACTGCAATTCCCCTTATCTTTGCGGCCCCTGCGCCCCGGCGACCGCTTCCAACCCTTCGGTATGGGCGGGCAAAGCCAAAAGTTGCAGGATTTTTGTACTAACCTTAAACTCGGTCCCGCTGAACGCGAACAAGCCCTCTTGCTCGTGGATGCACAGGATAGGCCCGTCTGGCTGCTCGGATACCGCGCTGATGAGCGTTTCCGCGTACAGGCCCACACGCAACAGCGCATCAAGTTTGTACTGAGTGTTTAAGGGTTTTTTTGGTGTTTTAGTGTTTTGGTGTTTTAGTGTTTTAGTAGGTTGATCCCTCAAACACCAAAACCCTCAAACACCAAAACACTCAAACACCAAAACACTCAAACACCAAAACACTTTATAGTTGAAATCTGTCCTGACCTTTCCCATACGTCTGGCGGCCTTTTGGCTGCTTTTATTTGCTGCATTCCGGATGTGGTTTGTGGGGCAATTTGCCGGGCAAAGCAATGCCCGGGCGGCGGATTCCATCTGGTCGGCATTTGCGCATGCCCTGCCTTTGGATTTCAGTACCATGGGCTATGCCATGCTGCTGCCGGTGCTGCTGTTTTGTGTCGGATTTTTATTTTCGGATAAATTTCGACCGGTTTTTCAAAAAGTCATTTATTATTTCAACCTCGTGTTGATGGGGGTGGCCATTCCTTTATCGGGCGCCAATGTGGTGTTGTACAAAGAATGGCAGACACCGCTCAACAGCCGGGCTTTTGAATATTTGCAAAAAAATCCCATCATTGTATTCAACTCCATTTCCTGGGGATACATGATTTTCTACGCCCTGCTTTACCTCTCGGTGTGCTGGGGCGCTATTCGTCTGTACCGCTGGTGGGTGGGCCGGGAGCAACCGCCCAAAGGAACTTCGCGCTGGTGGGCCGCCACCTTTTTCCTTTGGTTTCCTTTGTTGGTCGTGGCCATTCGAGGCGGTTTTGGCATCATGCCCATCAATGAAAGCGCGGTGTATTACTCCGTGGAAGCCCTGCACAACCACGCCGCCGTGAACCCGCTCTGGAACCTCACCCATAGCCTCGTGGAGCGCCGCGCCAACAGCAATCACTACCAGGTAATGGAAGACGCCGAGGCGCAGCAAATTACGCAAAATCTTTTACAAACGACTGAAAAACAAATACTTCCACTTGCCGACAGCACCGGGAAACCCTACAATGTGGTGATCCTGATGCTGGAAAGTATGACGGCGCAGGTGATTGAAGAATTGGGCGGCAAAGCGGGCGTTTGTCCGAATTTCAGCCAATTGTGTCGCGAAGGTATCTTGTTCAGCGAATGTTATGGCAGCGGCTACCGCACCGATCAGGGTTATGTGGCGGTGCTGGGCGGTTATCCGGCCCAGCCGGATCAGTCCATCATCCTGCTCGACGACAAGGCGGTGAAGCTCTCCTCCCTTTCAAAAGTGCTGGTACAAAAAGGGTACAGCACCCTGTTTTGTACCGGCGGCGAAACCACCTTTGCCAACACCGGTATGTGGCTGCGCAACCAGCAAATGCAGCGCCTCATTTCCATGGAAGACTTCACGCGCGCGCAGCGCACGCAGCGCTGGGGCGCCGACGACAAGCAGATCCTGCAACGCGCTCTGACCGAGATCGGGGTGTTGCCGCAGCCTTTTCTGGCGACGGTGATGACCATTAGTCTGCACCCGCCCTACGACGTGCCGTACAAGGGCAAATTCTGGGGCAGCTCCGAGCCGGAGCAGTTTCTGAACACCGCTGCCTTTGTAGATGAAGCACTGGGCGCGTTTTTTGACGCTGCACGCCAGCAAGCCTGGTACAACAACACCATTTTTGTACTAGTGGCCGATCACGGTTCTTCGCAGCCTATTCAGGCAGGTATGGACAATCCGAAATCGCGGCATATTCCGCTGCTGTTTTGCGGCGCGCCGATCGCTGCGGCCTGGAAGGGCAAAACCATGCGCGTCTTTGCCAACCACCACGATGTGCCGGCAACGGTATTGCCCCTGCTGGGCATGGATGCCGCTGCTGCATTTCCCTGGAGCCGCAACCTCTGGACGCAGCGCGAAGGGCAGGGCTTTGCCTATTACACCAACGAAAACGGGGTAGGATGGGTAAATGAAAAAGGCGGCGGTTTTTACTTTTTTGACCTGAAACAATGGCATTATTTCCGAGGCGCAGGCGACAGCACCGATCAGCGCAATGCACGGGGGTATTTGCAGGCAGTTTATGAGGATTTTTTAAAAAAATGACTACTTCCATGATACGTGAAGCCCAACCCAAAGACATTCCGCAAATTCAAATTGTGCGCAATGCCGTTCAGGAAAATACCCTCTCTGATCCATCATTAGTGAGCGACGCGGACTGCGCCGACTTTATGTTCCGGCGCGGCAAAGGCTGGGTAGCAGAGCTTGATGGCTTGGTAGTTGGTTTTTCTATTGTGGACTTGCAGGAAAACAACGTCTGGGCGCTGTTTCTGCTGCCGGAATATGAAGGCCGGGGCATCGGCCGCCAATTACATCAGGTGATGCTCGACTGGTATTTTCAACAGACGCGCGAGCCTGTTTGGCTGGGTACTTCGCCAGGCACCCGCGCCGAGGCGTTTTACCGCAAAGCAGGCTGGCAGCAAAATGGCCTGAACGGGGAAAAAGAATTGCGTTTTGAAATGAACTATGCAGGTTTTTTAACGATGAACGATGAGTGATGAACGATGAATTTAAGGCTGCGGGTTGGCTTCACGGAATCCGACCCTGAAGGGGCCGGGAAATAAGAATCATGAATTCCTCCTATGTAGTCTCTAAACTTTAAACTGCCTTAATTTCCAGCTTTTAACAGGCTCATTTCATGTTCGGGTATGCCGTTTCGGTAAAGTATTACCCGGTAGCTGCCCGGCGGCCAATCCGCTGTTGGCATTTGATATAGTAATTCAGCGCGATAGTTGTCATTGCGGTGGTATAGTTTTCCGGACAAATCAAAAACGCGCAGGGCGTATTGGCCCGCCTGGAGGGATTGCCCCATTTGCAGGCCAATATTGGTAAAACCGGTACAAGGGTTTGGGAATATTGTAAAAGCAGGTTGAGCATCGGCAAGCGGGTCTTCTACGCTTACAATAAACTGATCTTCACCCGCACAGTCGCTGCTGACACAGCCATCCGGCCCGACGCGGAACAGCCAGGTATTTTGTGGGTGCAAATCCATATCAAGGGTGCTGGAATCCAATAAGCCACCGGTCAGGATCAAGCTGCCGTCATTAAGCCATTCGCCGTTTAGGAACTCGGCATTATGAATGGAGCCGCCGCGCAGGTCAATATAGTTTTTGGCCCAGTGGGTGCTGCCGTCAAGTCCCATTTTACGGATGCGACCATGAAAACGTTGATCGGTAGGGCCGTAGTAATGTTGGCCAATGGCATAAAAGTCATTGTTGCTGCCGACAAGGATACGCAGAAAATTTTCACGAGGCAAGTGATCCATACTTTGCCAGATGATGGTGCCATTGCTGTCAAGTTTAGAAAAAATCTGGGTGTAATAGTTGTCCGGAAAAATAAAGGTATCAATGGCCCAGGAGCAGATAAATCCTTTGTCGGGCGTAGGTTCTATAGTTACATAAGATTTGTCGTCGTCCATAACACCTAAGTTGGTTCTCCAAAGCAGATCGCCGGAGGCAGTATAGCGATCTATATAAGCCCGATCCCAGCCTGCGATGGTATTGGAGTAAATAGCGGCTACGCCGCCATCAGGTGCTGATGCATTGGAAGCCATGCCGATATACGCGTTGCCGGTTTCTGGGTAAAACTCTCGGTGCCATAACTCCTGTCCCAGCATATCTAAAGCGGCCAGAAAACCTCTGGAGCGCTGTGGTGTGCCGCCCCAATACTGAGCGCTTACATACATTTGATTACCAGAAATGCAAATATCCCTGGCCCAGTGATCTTTGGATTCGCCCGGAGCATCATAAGTCCGGCGGCCCAGGTAATTACCCGCTGTGTCATACAACATAATGGCGTATTCAGGGTCGGTATTGTAGTAGTTGCCCATGTGAATCATAAAGGTATCATTCCGCAGGAGCATTACTTTGATGTAGTTCGTGGAGAAGGAGTCAGAGAGGAAAGATTTCCAGACGACTTCTCCGGCGGTGTTAACCTTTACAAGGGCTTTACAAAAAGTTGTGCCAAGGTCGCATAGCCCTCGTGAATATACATAGTAATGGCTGTCAAGCGGGATTACACTTATCCCATAATCATTTCCGTTACGCAGATCGAAGCGGGTGCTGAATGTGGTTTGGGCCGTTATGGCTTGGGATAAAACCAGAAAAAAAAGAAGGTTTCTCATCGTTTAGCGGGTTTGAATAACTTTGAAGTTTTCTTGCTGGCCAGTTGCACTGATGATGGTAAAAAGATAAACTCCGGGTGCTTCAAGGTGCAGTTGCATTGATTGATTAAAGTATAAATCTTTTATTAACCTCCCACTAATTGTTGATATGATAAGGTGGTTTTGTTGATCACTTGGACAATCTTTACAGTTTACCATTATGTCACCATCTGATGGGTTTGGAGAGATGATAAATCCTTTTTTCTGAGATTGTATTGCAGAAAAATATCGGTCATCAGTATCTTCTTTTACGTCTGTTGCCACGTTACACAGTTGCCCTTTTATTCGCTCCAACAAGGCACATGCATAAGCATGCAATGGTGAGTGAATGGCATTAGATGCTTGTTGCAGTATAGATTCCTGAAGGGGGCTTATTTGTGGATTGGTGTAATTTTCCTGTAGCTCAATGTTGGATTCGATAATCGTTTTAAACCATAAGGACTCCTCACTGTTATCGTCAATTTGTTGAAGTAGTTGATGAGCATTGTTATATTCTTTTCTCCGTACATAGTGGCCAATTAATTGTCTTTTATAGTTGATATCTGTATCTTCGTCAAGTAATTGCTCATAAGATGTCCAGTCTTGGTTGTCTGAATAAGTTCGAATAAGTGTATCAATTATGTTGTTTTTTTGATATTTTAACTCGTTTAAATTCTGTTTAATATTATTATCCAATGGTTGGTTTTGGAAGTCGAAATTCAAACTGTCAATTTTTTGTCTTATTAAGGTAAGGTCGTTTAAGTTTTCATTAGGAGTGTTTTGTCCGTTATTGCAATTGTACTCTAAAAAAGCTCTATCAAAAACAGAGTAGTTATTTATTCCTCCGTCCGAAAGATTATTGGAAGGCACTTTGCATAAGTCAGCATTTAATATCCTGTAATATGTAAACGGTTGCGTTGAGTTCATATTTGCTCTTATAGCATTACCAAGATTGCCATCGAAACAATTTGAAGAAGCTTCAAATAGATTACCTTGTGATTGGAATACTTCTCCTTTAAAAGAAGAATTGCCAGCTAAAGTAATGTTTCTTGAGTTTTGAATAAAGATGTTTCCTGGGAAAACTAAATTTGAGTTATTGAATTCGATATAGAAATTATAAATAGTGTTTTGGTTAAAAATATTACAGGAAACTTGGTTGTTTAAGGTGCCGGTACTTCTTAGTAGCAGAGAGAATGGCGCATTCGAAGAAAAGATATTTCCTTCAATTTTATATTTAGATTCCCCATCCATAAATACGCCTATGCCTGATTTTACATTGTCAAATTGGTTAGTTTCGGAAATTTCTACAGGATAAATAAGATTTGGGGTTGAAGCAAAATTAATATGTCTTAGATTGTTATTTTTGAAATATGAATTTTTTATCCATGTTTTTCCTTCAACTGCATTTGGCATAGTTGCTAGTGAACGTATTCCATATTCACAATTATTAAACTCACAGTTTTCAACTTCAAAAGAATAGTTTTCTCCGTAAATACCGTACTCTTTAAGGTCAAAAAAGTGAACATCGTTAAAACGAATACCCTTACAAGCCCAAATGGAAACTCCTCTTGTAGAACCAAAGCCTGGGGGTGCATCATTTGTTTTTCGGATTACAGTGCCTGTTATTTCACTTTTGTTTTCAAAGGTATAACGCATAAATTCAATAGCACGCCCATTATTGTAAAACTTACTTCCACTTGAAATCTTCACTAACCCTCCAAAGTAATCATCACCCAAACCACCACTGGCTCGTGTAGAAATAGCAGTTATGGCATTAGAAATGGTTGCACCATTCACGTAAACAAATCCAGCACCATCTATAGGAATCGGATTGTTCACATTAACCGCCAAGCCAGGGTCTGGTTGTTCCTTTTTTGAGTTTCCGTGAACCTGAATGCCTGCCCAACGACAACTTTTTGAAGTGCTTGAGATATTTCCGAATACAAATAACCGTGCTCCTCGATTCACTATTATAGATTGATTTTCAGCTATATATACATCGCAGTTTATAATCAATGTAGCTCCTGGCAGTATCTCTACTGTTCTGTCGAGTATTTTTATTGCATTCCACTCAACGATTGTATTTGAGGGAATCTCCAATGGTGGCAAATTTGAAGGAGAGCAGTCAATTTCCCCATTACTAAAGGCAATTAGAGATGCAGAAGCACTTATAAAATAATTATACATATTAGCCCATTGGGATCTTGTTATTGCCGCTAAGTCATGGTAACCCATAAAGTTGTTACCAATGGTGTTATTACAAAAACAATGAAAACAGGCATTGTTACCACATTGAAGTGGGGGGATTTGAGTGCAGGGAGTACCATTGCACTCTGTGGCTGTTCCTCCTCCACATTCTGCTGCAACATCCATGTCTGGGCATAGATTTTCAGGGCTAAAGGCGTGACAAAGACCTGTAAAATGACCAATTTCATGTATTAAAACTTTGCCCCATCCAGCAGGATTAATATTATTTAGACTATATAAATTATACAGCTCTATATGATTGTTAATATTAACTTGGCCACTAATTCCAATAGCAGTTGGGTGGTCATAGACAATTATGTCTAGTGCGTTATTTTGATATGATAAATTCCCCTGGCTTGGATAAAAGAAAAATGAAGAACAAGGATCAGCATTACCATTCAGTAAAACCAATCGTATCCGGGTATCGGGTACAATCGGAGAATTGCCAAATTCATTTTTTGCTGGTGAAGTCAAGAGTGTATTGGCTCCGTCAAGTAATTTGTTAATAACTGTCGGTGCGTAAGTTGCCTCAATCTCAGGATTAGAGCATTGAAAGTTATTGCCATTGGATGCAATGAAATGAAATGCTACTCTTATTTCTACGATAGGTAATTTTAAAATGTCTTCATTTGTCATTTCCCTGTAGCATGTTCCAGCGTTACAAGGGGATGCATTTTGATCTTGAAGTATTGTTCCAGGTTGAAACAGACAGTTGAAGTTTTGTGCTTTGATACGGCGTTGTTGCATGAATCCCTGTCCCGAAGCGTAGTATCGTAAAAAAATGAGCCGGCCGAATTACTTTTGAGCTTCGAAACATAAAAACAACCAACCGGCTCATGGCAAAGATAGACGCATTATCC
>JAFLBP010000024.1 GCA_017303875.1 Chitinophagales bacterium
AACGATGGGTGATGAGTGTTTTAGTGTTTTGGAGTTTTAGTGTTTTAGTGGGTATTCAGGCGCAGCGCGTATTCGTGCATTCGTGGCAACTTTTTGTAACGATGAACGATGAACGATGAGTGTTTTGGAGTTTTAGTGTTTTAGTGGGTATTCAGGCGCAGCGCGTATTCGTGCATTCGTGGCAACTTTTTGTAACGATGAGCGATGAGTAGGGCGTGTTTTAGTGTTTTAGTGGGTATTCAGGTGCAGCGCATATTCGTGCATTCGTGGCAACTTTTTGTAACGATGAGCGATGAGTAGGGCGTGTTTTAGTGTTTTAGTGGGTATTCAGGCGCAGCGCATATTCGTGCATTCGTGGCAACTTTTTATATCGATAATTTTTGCCTGAAATCCGGCATAACAATATTTTGTCAGCACAAGGTTATTTATTTTACTATAATTTTATGCTTCAATTTTTCTAATTTTCAACAAATATTCAGTACCATGCACTTGTTTACTCGTTTTATTGCCTCATTTTTTTGTATTATTTTTATCAATGGGCTTTCGGCACAATGCCCGCCGGTATGGAATTGTCCGGCGCAGCTTCAGACGATTAACGACCAAAGTAATAACGACCCGACGCTCTGGAATGCTACTTACTGGTGGGACAAAAAAACTGCCATGCACGACCTGGCCGACGCCGCCGTAGACCTGAGCCTGCTCCTGAGCGATACCTGTAATGCCGGGCCATATACCGCCAGCTGTATTCTTTCCTTAGATCTTGACGGCGACGGCCTGCGCGAAACCTTTGTATCGAGCGAATATTTCAGCGACCTGCAAGCAGGCGCCCTGTACTACAACAACGGCTTTCAGAATATCTGGAATGCGGGCGAATTGCGCAACTTTCAGGCGTCTGGCAATGCTTCGCGTTTTTTCCTGCTCGACAGCCTCAAGGGCAACCAGCAGTTTTTTCACCTGCGCTGGCAAAATGCACAAAACGGCGCCCTGA
The DNA here is from genome assembly GCA_017303875.1 of Chitinophagales bacterium. Lineage (GTDB taxonomy): Bacteria > Bacteroidota > Bacteroidia > Chitinophagales > Saprospiraceae > M3007. The sequence goes on from JAFLBP010000024.1 coordinate 989, forward strand.
CACTCCCGCAACTACCCTATGGCCAACACGCCATTTACTGGGCCATACAAGACGCAAACGGCAAGGAATATACCTGTACCTATGAATTTGTGGTTCGCGACGGCAAAGCCCCAACAGTCGGATGCCTGAACAGCGGCCTGTTTGTGAACCTGCCTGCTTCCGGTAAGCTTGAAATATTGGTTGACGAGTTCCTCCTGTACGCCGAAGACAACTACTGCCCGGCTCTGGAATACGCCGCAAGAAGGGTGGGTACTGGTTCAGGGTTTCCAAGCGACAGCGCGGGCAATTACTTGCATTTTATTAATTTCGACTGTGCAGATCTGGGCAAAACGATTGCTGTGGAGCTGTGGGCCAAAGATGAAGCGGGCAATACCGCCTTTTGCACTTCGGAAATTTTAATTGCAGATCCGGCAGGCGCCTGCAAAGGCAGCAGTAATCGGGTCGTTACCTCCTGTGCCTCCGTCTGCAACTCCACACAAGGAATCGAAGATGTAAACTGGGCTGTTTATGCATTCAATAATGGCGTGCCGGAGCCTTTGCCCTTCTATACAAGCACCCCTTGCCTGACATATTATGTAGACAGTCCCCTCATTCAAGCGCTGAAAATTGTGCCCTTTAATGACGACAACCACATCAATGGCGTCAGTTCATTTGATATCGTACTACTTCAAAAACATATTCTTAATTCGCAACTTATAACGGGTGTTTGCAGCAAAATTGCCGCTGACGTGAATCAGGATGGCAGAATCACTACACTCGATGCCATTGATATGCGTAAAGTTGTATTGGGCGTCTACACAGAATTTCCTTCCACCTTATCCTGGCGTTTTATCCCCGCTGATCACGTTTTTCCGCCGCCGCCCAATCCCTACGATCCGCCAAAATTCATTCCCGAAGGCGCTATTTATATTGATACCCTGCCAACGGGCCCGATATACCAAAATTTTAAAGCTATAAAAATGGGGGATATTAATGGCAATGCTGTTCCTAATGGACTATTACCCACCCTTCACCCCGAAGATCGCTCCGGAAACGCCATGGAATTATTGCTGCAAGATGCCCTGTTATCGCCCGGCGAAACCCTTGAAATACCGGTGCTGCCTGGAGCCAATACCCTGCACGGCCTTCAGTTCAGCCTCAAAAGTCTTGACCCCGGACTGCATATAGAAGCCATACTTCCGGGTAATATTGAAGCGCTGGACGCTGAAAATATTTACCAACAAAACAATGATTGCTGGGCGCTCAGCTGGGCACGCGGACATGCTGCGCCGCTCAATCCAGCCGAAACATTTTGTCGCCTGCGCCTGCGCGCAAGTGCGCCCGTACGCCTGAGCGATGCCCTTCAGCTCGGCAGCCTGCGCGCCGAAGCCTATGATGCAAACCTGCAAACCCATGCGCTTGCCCTGCGCTTTTTACCGGCTTTTGAAAAGTATGAAAGTGTGGGCATTGGCCAGGTATATCCCAATCCGGGCACAGGAGATGTGTACCTGCCATTGCAATCGGCCGATAAGCAAATGCTTGAAATTCAGTGCTTTGATTTAGATGGAAAAATGATTTATCGGCGTGCTTTTGAGTCGGCTTCGGCTGCTGAACTCATTGTGTTGCCAGCTGCTATTTTCCGCAAAAGTGGTTTGTACACCTGGCGTCTGAGTGGTGCAGGATTGGTAAAAAGCGGATTGTTGGTGCGCGAATAATTTATTCGCCTTTGAACCATTTACGCAAAACGGCCTCGCCGGCTTTGCCCTGCGGCGTGTAATCGCGTTCGGGGTAACCTTCGTGGCCACGCATGTTGGGGAACCATTTCCAGATAAAACCGCCGGCCCACCAGCTTTCGCCCTGAAGGCTGGCATGAAGGGCATCGATACAATTTGCCTGTGCCTGTTCATTGATCCGGCGCTGTTCAATGCCGCGTTCCAGCTCCCAGTTGCGCCAGCTGCAACTATCGACACTCAAATAGCCATATTCGGTAAATAAAATGGGCTTGTTGTGTTGTTCGCTGTAGCCGCGCAGTTGTTCACAAAGGGGTTTCCAAGCCTTTTTCAGGGCTTCCATATCAGGCGTTTCGGCTTGCACGAGTGGGAAATAACCACTCAGTCCGATATAATCTAACTGATCCCAAAAGGGTACGTGCGACCAGTCGTCCCAGTTAGAAGAATACACCAATTTGCCCGGGTATTGTGCCCTGATTTTGCCGATCAGCGCTTTCCAGAATTCCGGCCTTTTTTGAATCGGGTTATTAAATTCCGTACCGATGCAAAACAGGTCAGCCTGTTCCTCTTTGGCAATAGCAGCCATGAGCAGGATGTATTTTTCATAATCGGTTTCCCATTGCGTCCATGCTTCCGGCGAAGGAAAGTCGATAAGACCCGTCCAACTGCCGGGCACATACACCTGGGGTTTGAGCATTACCTTGATACCTTCGGCATGTGCCAGGCGGATGCTTTCGCGCACGCCTTCGGGGCGTTCGCCCCACCATTGCCAGCCTTTTTCGCTGTAGCGCACGGAGGGGACTCCCGGGCGGGTAAAGGCATAGGGCACTACGGCAATCCAGGAGGCGCCCACATTTTTGACGGCGGGCATCGGATTTTCCGTGAATGGCTCGGGCGGCGCGACAAAAGTCAGGCCGTTGATCTTCCCGGGAACCGGTGGGATCGGCGGCCCGGCCTGAATTTGTCGTGGTGTAGGCTGCGAACAGGCGCTACAAAAAATACCGAGCAGGCAAAAAAGACTGGATAGTTTTTGCAAAATGCTGCGCTATTTCACCCGCAGGTATTGACCAATTTTAATCGTGTCGTCGGCCATGTTGTTCATTTGTTTCAGCTGGGCAACGCTGATGCCGTAGCGGCGCGAAACATTGAACAAGGTATCACCTTTTACAACGAGGTGCATTCCGTTGGCTGGTGCGGGCGTGCCCGGTGTAGTCGGGGCAGGGTTTGTCGGAGCGGGTGTAACCGGAGGGGTAGTAGGCGGAATAGTTGGGCGTGTTGGTTGAGTAGGATTAGGGTTGCTGCCCGGCCAGCTCGGTTGCGGATTATTGGGTTTGGTAGTCGGCGTTGTGGGTTTGTTGGTATTGCCGGTCGTTCCGCTGTTGTTGCCAGGTGTTTCTCCCGGATACGGAGCGCCGCTGGTTGAGGGGCGGGTTCCGGAGGTATTAGGGTTGGCCGGTGGATTGCCTGTGCCGGGTTGGTTTCCTGCGGGCGGATTGGTACCGATTTCAAAGGGCAGGTCTTCATCGGCCGGGCGAACGGGATTGTTGTTGATGCGTCCGGGATCGGTATTGGTATCGCGCAGCTGAATGTTTTCACCGCTTTTGCGGGTACCTTTCAGTCGGATTTTTTCATTCATTTTCGGCTCTTGTCCGCGGGAAAGTTTATTTCGGCTAAGCAGGTCGCTCAGGCAGATGCCGTAGAGTTGCGCAATGTCGAACATGGTCTGGTCTTCGCGCACATAGTGGAAAGTGCTGCGGCCATGCCAGCGATCGCGTTTGCGTTGGATATAGATTCGGGTGTTGTCGCGCAGGCGGAAGCCGGGTGGGTAACCGCGGTCATTGTATTCTACCACTTTGTCGGTGCTGAGGTTATAGAGCCTTGCAATATCCTGCAAGGTTTCGCCAGGAGCGGAGAGCACAACTTTTACGTCGTTTACGCGGCCGATCCGTTGTGCGGGTGCGGTGCTGGGGCCATTGGGAGTGATGACCGGCAGGTTGCTGTTGCCGCCGTTTCCGGTGCTGCCGCCATTGTTGATGGGCGGATTGACCGGTGTGCCGGCGCTGCTGGAGCGGTCGTATTGATGCAGTTGATAGCGTTCAATGAGGTTGATCAGCTGATTGGCATAAGTGGGGCTGGTGGCATATCCGGCCGACTGAAGACCCCGTGCCCAGCCTTTGTAGTCTGTTTTATCGAGGTTGAACAAAAAACCGTATCGGTTGTGTTTGCGCGGGTCGCGCAGAAACTCGCCGTGGTCGTGATAACTTTCAAAGACGGTGTTGTAACGGCGAAAGCAGGATTCAATAATCTCGCCGTTGTTATTGCGGTCGTCGTCTTTTTTGTAATACGTACGGCCGTTCCAGCTGCCGCCGCATTTGATACCGAAGTGGTTGTTGGCGGTGACCGCCAGGTCGGAAGAGCCGGCGCCACTTTCCAGAATTCCCTGCGCGAGGATGATACTGGCAGGAATACCGCCTTGTTCCATTTCCTGAATGGCGGCATTGCGGAAATTGACAACATAGTCGAGGTTCCGGTCGCCGGTAACGCTATATTGTGCAGGTTTTACGCCGGCAGCGGTTTCGGGACCGCCTTTGGCACTTTTTTTAAAGGTATTGCAACTTGCTGCGAAGAGCAGGCTGCCGGCAAATACAAATAGAAAGGGTTTCTTCATGATTATGTTGTTGAGCATACAAGCGGGTTGTGCAACGTGCCGAATATAACGAAAGTTCTGCACTTGTATTTCGGCATGTTTTCAGCCAATGGCAAAAATACAGGATTTTCGGATCTTTACTGTTTTCCCGGATTAAACCCCTGGGCCTTCCGATGGTCTGATAAATACTTGTGTACAATACTTTTAACGCTTCACGACATCTCCATGCGACTATTATGCCTGCTCCTGTTTTGTGCGCTGCCGGTGCTGCTCCGCGCGCAAACCGACTCCTTTACGGTTTACTTTTTTCTGCTGGAAGACTGTAAAATCACACAGGCATACACTGATAAGATGCAGGAAATTTATCGGGAATATGCTGGCGATAGCATCGGTTTTGTGGGTTATTTTCCCAATCCGGTGTCTGAAGATTCCACCATACGCGCTTTTCAGGAAAAATATACGCTTCCCTTCCGATGTACGCGTGCTGAAGCATATCCCAAAGCCAGGGCATTCGGGGTGCAAATTACGCCGGAAGTGGTGGTGTACAATGAAACCCGCAAAATGCTGTTGTATCAGGGGCGTATAGATAATATGTACGAACGTGTGGGGCAGCGCCGGCGCGTTGTTACCTCGCATGAACTCGCCGCAGCATTATACGCCATCCGCAGGGCACAGCCTGTGCCTATTCCCAAAACCAACGCCGTCGGTTGTTTTTTCCGTTAAATATTTTAATATGAAGTTCAAATCATTTACCCGTTTTCTGGCAGCGTTGCCGGCTTTGTTGCCGCTTGCTGCTTCCGCTCAAAGTGTCAACTGGAGCGAACACGTTGCCCCGATTGTTTACCAGCATTGCAGTTCCTGCCACCGGCCCGGAGAAATCGCCCCCTTCTCTTTGCTCAGTTATCAGGACGCGCTCGATTGGGCCAATATGATTCAGTATGTAACCGAAATCAGGTACATGCCGCCCTGGAAAGCTGATGCCAAGTTCGGCGCCGAATACATCGGTGAAAACTACCTGACGGACGCCGAAATCGCCACCATCAAAGCCTGGGTAGACGGTGGCGCCCCGCAAGGTGACCCCGCACTCGAACCACCCGCGCCAACTTTCCCAAGCGGCTCACAGGTAGGTACCCCCGACCTCGTAGTCTCTTTTGCCAAAACCCACCAACACGAGGGTACCGGCTACGACGAATATCGCTATTTTGTATTGCCAACCAACCTGCCCCAAAACCGCGACTTAGTGGCGCTTGAAATGCGTCCGGGTAATACCAAAGTTGTGCACCACGCATTGATTTGGGCCGATACCAGCGGTACTGCGCGTGCGCTGGATGCACAAACACCGGAATACGGCTATCGGGCCGAAGAGGTTTCCGGCGGCAATCAATTAAATTTCAGCGATCAGTTGCCCGGTTACGTGCCCGGCTCCAAACCCTTGGTGTACACCAAAGGCATGGCCCAACGACTGCCCAAAGGCAGCGATTTAGTGGTGCAAGTGCACTACGCGCCTACTACTTCCGATGAGCCGGACTCTTCCAGCTTCAACCTGTTTTTTGCCGATCAGCCCGCAACAAGGTTTGTCAACTCGCATATTATGCTGCCCCCGGCTTTGGTCAATGGCCCTTTCCTCATTCCACCGAATACGGTAAAAGAATTTAAAGGCGTCTTTAAAGTGCCTTTCGACGTCAGTATTCTGGGCATTGCGCCGCACTGCCATATGTTGGGCAAAAACTGGAAAGTATTTGCCGTCACCCCGCAAAATGATACCATTCCGCTGGTGCATATTGAAAACTGGGATTTCAACTGGCAGGGCGCTTACGCATTTAAAAAATTGCAGAAACTGCCCAAAAATACCGAAATACACGCCTTTGCTACCTACGATAATACGGTTAATAACCCTTTCAATCCTAATAATCCGCCCAAATGGGTAAGCTGGGGCGAAAGTACTTTTGATGAAATGTACTACCTCCCGATTTTATGGCTGCCCTACCAGAACGGCGACGAAAACCTGAGCCTCGAAGACCTGAGCACCAGTGCGCCGGATGTCTTCCACTTCAGCAAAACCAGGTTATATCCGGTTAGTCCCAATCCCGCTCAGGGTCGGGTGAAAGTAGGATATACCCTGCAAGAGACAACGTCTGTTGCACTGGAAGTGTACGACATCCATGGCGCCTTGGTGCAGCGGCTCGCGCAGGAGCAACGTGCCTTGCCCGGTGAGCATATCCGCGAGTGGGATACGTCGGGCTTGTCTTCGGGGGTGTACCTGCTCACGCTGCGCGCGGGCGCGCAGGTGCAGACACAAAAAGTAGTAGTGCCTTGATATTAGCGCTTATTCGTTGGAATGCAGGCCGATGCGATTACCTTCAGTATCCATAAAGAAGGCCATATTGCCGTGTTCGCCGAGGGAAGTTTTTTCCATCAGCACCTGTCCACCGGCAGCCTCCACGCGGCCGAGCATGGTATTCAGATCGGGGTTGGCATTGAGGTAAATCAGGGAGCCGCTGTCGGCTGAAGGTTTATACCATTCGCCGGCACAAAGCGCGCCACCGACTACAGTTTCGGACATTTCGCAAGGCAAAAAAGCCATTTGGATGTCCATCATTTCTGAAGTTTGCAGGTCGTCTACATGGTAAAGGGCGGCGTAAAAACGTTTGGCGCGCGCCATGTCTGATACCGGAATCTCGAACCAGCTGATTGCGTTACTCATAAGGAAGTTGTTAAAAAACTGTTGAAAAATGAGGCTTGTCTCCATATTTGGGGGCAAGCTTTTTTGTTTGTTTGATGCTGCAAAAATAAAACAAAAAGTATTTTAGTGCAAATATTTTTAAACAAATTTTTTATAAAAATAATGGTGCGTTTCAAGTGGCGAAGGACAAGCAACACCACTTGCTGTCGCAGAAAGTGCAACTATAAAATTCGTGCAGCAACACGCTAATAAGTCGTTAGGCAGGTAGCGAGAGAGGAATATGAGGCAATGTTAAAGGAGGAGTAGTTTATTCAGTGGATATTCCAGTCGATTTGACACCTCATTCCGGAGTTTTGCCCCCCAAAAGGATCAGGTATCAACAGCTTTTAAAATGATATGCCGGCATTATTGAACAGGAGAAGATGTGTGGACGCGATCAGTGCGCAGAAAAGCACCGCAATACTTTCTTCGACCGCGTTGCGGTCAGGGAAAAATTTTTTCGGTACTCTCTATTCCGCTTAATATCGCTTATCGGTTCGACAAGTTGCCATCCTATGTCAGGTCCTAAAAAACAAAAAAGGTCTGAACTGCTGCCAGTCCAGACCCCTAATTTATGTCCTTACTTATTGAGCGAGTGCTTAGTTTTTCTCAAACTTGCGCGTAATCACCTGCTGGTCGCCGGTGATGCGCAGCACATAAGCGCCGTCGGTGAGTGTAGCTGCCTGAATGCTGAAGCTGTTGGCTTCGGCGGCCAGCGTACCGGCTTGCAGGAGGCGGCCGCTCAGGTCGTAGAGTTCCCAGCGGGCATCCTGTTGGAAAGCCTGTTCGAGGGTAACGCTGAGCTGGTCTTTTACCGGCTGGGGCGAGAGGCGCACGCCATTGCCGCGATCTGTACCGTCAAAATTCAGCGAAACCACGGGGCTGAACGTGTATTTGCCGTCGTAGTCCACCTGTTTGAGGCGGTAGTAGTTGATGCCGCGCAGGGGTGTATTATCGGTGTAGCTGTATTCGCGGGTTTGCAGCGAGTTGCCAGCGCCCTGTACGCGGCCGATCTCGGAGAAGCGCAGGCCGTCGGCGCTGCGTTCGATGGAGAAGTAGTCGTTGTTTTGCTCCAGCGCGGTGGCGAAGGAGAGCAGGGCAGCGGTAGATTGTTTTTTTGCAGTGAACGCAGTTAAAATAATCGGAAAAACCGTACAATCTGTCAAAGTAAAGGATCCGCTAAATGTACCTGGATCTCCAGCCACAGTGAAGTTAGAGGCTGTTGTAAGTTCAAGCAGAATATCATTAGAAGTTCCTGAAGTGGTTCCGCTGTAAACGGCAGAACCACTACTTGCAGAAACAACAGGGTTGACTGCATTACCTGATGCAGGCTGGTAGCTGGTGTTTGATGATGTTGTTCCTGTTGTTATCCATGTAGTACTCGAAATATGTGCAATGATTGTGGGGGAAGCCAATGACCCAAAATAAGCAGTTACTTGATCGCCAGCATTTGCAATTAGCATTGAACCAAGTGGTACTGATACTACTGTGCCACATGCAATACCACCCGCTGGTACAGTGTAAGTGGATGTGCCTTCGTTATCTAATTCAAAAGTAGTACCACCTGATGCCACACCATTATCTGTAAAATTTATGGTTACTCCCTGAGGAATATCTTGAATTGCTACAAACTGGGCAGCATCGGGTGCTAAGTCAATTGATACAAATGCAATTTGTGAATATGCAAATGTCAATTTGATCATAAAGAATAAGACAAGTAATCCTTGTTTCATACCAAGTGTTTTTGTGTTTGAGTGAAGAAAAAAATTGAAGCAGTTTTCAAAACGCAAAGGTACCCTAAAAGTCACCCAAAAACCATAAATGCTTCATCCTTAACGGAAAGTTTACAGATAAACGGGCAGAGGGCGGTGTTTTGGTGTTTTAGTGTTTACGTGTTTTGGTGCATTACTAAAACACGTAAACACTAAAACACCAAAACACTTAAACTCTTCTGCTCATCGCGCTGCCGCCCGCCGTTCCAGTTCAGGCATCCCAATGGTATCCACCAAACGGTAGGCGAATCGAAAATCGGAGCCATAAGATTTACTGAAATACACTAAGCCGAGGCCGCGCGCATACCATTCCTCGCCAATGCCCTCCACCTCTGCGGCGCCGTCTTTTTTATTGCCGATGGCTTCGCGCACGCGGAAGCGCACGCAAGGGTAAGTTTCGCCCTGAAACTCAAAGGGCCGGGCGTCGCCCATAAATTGCCGGTTGCGAATTACATAGATCGTCGCGTCGGCATCTTCGGGCGGATGAAAATCCAAAGAAAACAGGTAAATTGAATTGGAATCTTTAACCTCAAAAGGAAACACATCGGGCGATGCAATGCGTGTCGGAATGGGCGTCTGCTGCCCGGCTGTATCGGGCTGGTACAAATGGTACTCGCGCGCCTGCGCGCCATTGCGCACTATTTTTTCCCGGACGATCTGCCCGATTTCAAAACGGCTGTTGTAAAAAGTACCGACAAGAAATTGCCCGCTGTCGCGCAAAAAACTGCGGTAATACCAATATTCGGGTGCGCTGGAATCGATGCCCACCAAATCATACTCATACACCACGCCGCCGCGCAGGGCACTCAGGGGAAAATAATATTCCCGGATGTCGCGCTGCCCGTCGCCGGAGCAGGCGCCCAGCAGCAGTAAGGCTGTAAAAATACATAGTGCCCAACGAAATGCGTACCCTGTGTTTGCCATTGCGGGCGCAAAGATGCGGCGTTTTTGGGAAATTTGGCAGCATCACCGACAATCTGCTGCAAGCCGCCGCTTACCTAATGTTCCTCCGGCCGACCCAGTATTTTACCGCTTTCAAAAGACTTTTTCATTTCCGCCTCTTCTTTCTGGGCTTCCGCATCGGCCACCGGCACTTCAAGGTTTTTCAGATTGGGCTGACCGGCATCCACCCAGGCGGTATACCAGCTGTTGCTCACAGCGTGTATGGTGGCCCGCATCCGGCGCTCAATCATGCCGTCGAGCGCTTCCTGATAAGCGGCCGCGTAATCGCGGCAGGGCGCAATAATGGAAATGCCGTTGCGCATATCCGGACACAGCTGGCGGTCGGCCGGAAATTTGAGGCGCAAGGCCCGCTCAAACGTCAGTACACTGTCGACCATGGAATGACTGGCGAGGGTCATTTGCCAGAAATATTCAGTGGTGTTGCGCAGGTATTCGGGTTTGCCGACAAAATAATCATAGCCTTCATCGGCAAACAATTCCGGGATGCGGCTTTCCCAAAAACCGTGAATGCCGTGTTGCCCGGTTTGCTGGCCGTTGTAATTGCTGGTGGTATGCAGCGGCACGTGGCCGTCGCCGATATAGTGTCCGATTTCGGCACTCAGGCGCAGGATGCGGCGACTGTCGCGGCGGCGGAAGGCTTCCGTGAGGTCGCGCTGCATTTTTTGTAAATGCCAGGGCAAAATACCATGCGTTGAAAAGTCGTCTTTAAAAAATGCCGTCTCTATGCGCAGGGGGCGCCCTTGCCGCTCCAATTGATTGTTTTTTAAAAAAGCCTGTAGCGAATCGCGGTTCAGGGCGACCTCTCCGGAATAAATCAGCGGCATCACCTGCCGTACAAAAAAGCTGCGCCAGGCGTTTTCCAAAGGCGCGTCTTTGAGGGTTTGCGCTTCAAAAATGCCGCCCGGCCCAAACAGGCAAATGGTATCTTTGGCGGCCGTTACGCCGTATGTTTTTATAAATTTGATCAATGCCAGATAGCGCTCGCGGGGCAGGGTATCGAAAGGCGGCGCGCCATACATATCGAGGTCGATGAAATGGCGGGGGCCTTCAAACGGACTGGCATAACGCCGCATATCGGGGTCAACGGCATGATCCGAGATCCAGTCGATATGCGTTTTATAAAACGTCATCATTTCCGGCGGCAGGGTCAGCACCGCCAGTCGGTTGATGCGGCGGTGCGCAAAAAAGCCCCAGTCGGCGGTGTCCGGCGGCCCGGCGCAAAGCGTTTGTGCAAAAAAAAGAACAGGCAGGAGCCACAAGACAGAGCGAAAACGCATATTTGTGCTTCTTTTTATACCCGGATTGGGGTGAATTGGAGGAGGAGTGTATGCTTTCATTTTGATTTTCAAAGGATTGTAAAAACGCGACTTTCAAAATTACTTTGCGGGCATTCTAAAAATCATCCGCCAAGATAGCCACTTGCCTTAGTTCAGGCAAATTTCGGGAAATACTTGGGCAGTTAAATTTAATTTCCGGTACAAACGCGCTGTTAATTACAGCCGAATTGTTCTGATTTTCAGACCTTTATGGGCTAAATTACAAGGCAGCAAACCACCTACGGCAATGATGCTTACGTCTCTTTTCAATCTATTCAACGGCAAAAAACAGCTTTTAATGAAAAAAACTGCTGTTTCCGTGCAGGTTTCCGCGCTGCTTTTGCTCGCGCTGGCTTTCCTTTCCACCAATCGCAACCAAAAATTTAATTACAACGCCAATTTTAACGACAGCGAAGCGCGCTGGGTTGATTCGGTGTACAACAGCTTTTCTGAAACGGAGCGCCTCGGCCAGCTCCTGATGCTGCGCGCCCATTCCGATAAAGACGCCGTTTACGAACAGGCCGTGGAAGATCAGATTCGCCAGATCAAACCCGGCGGTTTGTGCTTTTTTCAGGGCACCATCGAACGACAGGGCGCACTGACCAACCGTTACCAGGCCGCATCCAAACTGCCGCTGCTGATTTCCATGGATGCCGAAACCGGCCTCGGTATGCGCCTGCGGGAATCGGGCATCACTTACCCACGCCAACTGATGCTCGGCGCCTTGCAGGACAATCGACAGATCTACCTCATGGGCAAGGAAATGGCCCGGCAATGCCGCCGCCTCGGCGTACACATCAGTTTCTCGCCCGTTGCTGATGTGAACAACAACGCCGCCAACCCGGTCATTAACGAACGCTCCTTCGGCGAAGACCGCTACAATGTGGCGGCCAAATGCTACCAATACATGATGGGCCTCCAGGATGGCGGCGTGCTGGCCAGCGCCAAGCACTTTCCCGGGCATGGCGACACCCAGACCGACTCGCACCACGAGCTGCCGCAAATTCCGCACAGCCGTGCCCGCCTCGACAGCCTCGAATTGTTTCCTTTCCGGCTTTTAGTCGAACACGGCGTCGCCTCCTTTATGGTGGCCCACCTCAATGTGCCCGCGCTTGATCCGCGCGAAAAACGCCCGACCACCCTCAGCGAACCGGTGATTACCGATTTGCTGCGCAATAAAATGGGTTTTGAGGGCATCATTTTTACAGATGCCATGGAAATGCAGGGCGTAGCCAAATATTTCGCCCCCGGATATGCCGACGTGGAAGCCCTGCGCGCCGGCGTCGACATTGTGCTGCTGCCTGCCAATCCGGCCGCTTCCATCGAGGCCATTCAAAAAGCATTGGCGGATGGAACGCTGGATAAAAATAAAATTGAAGCCAGTGTGCGCCGGGTTCTGCGCGCCAAATACCGCCTGGGCCTGAGTAAGGCCCAACAAGTTTCGCTCGACAACCTGAAAGCGGAAATCAATACGCCGGAAGCGCTGCTGCTCAAGCAAAACCTCATGCAGCAAGCCCAGACATTGGTGCGCGACAAGCAGAACCTCATCGGTTTCAACGATCAGGAACGCTACCGCTTTGCGACCCTGGCGCTCGGCGATACCAACCGCACCGTTTTCCAGACTTATTGTGGATATTATGCGCCTATGACGCATTTTAATGCCGATAAAGTGCTGGATTCACTTAAAATCCGCCAATTATTCGATTCCCTGTACCAATATGACGTGGTTTTGCTCAGCATCCACGGCACCCGCACCAAGGCATCCGATAATTTCGGCCTGAACGATACGCAGGTCGCCTTTGTCAATCAACTCGCCAAATACAAACAAGTGGTGCTGGTGCATTTCGGCAATCCTTATGCCTTGAAATATTTTGAGGAAATACCCACCTTGCTGCAATCGTACACCGAAGATCCGTACAGCCAGCAGGCAGCGGCACAGGCCATTTTCGGCGCAGCCGACATCAGCGGCAAGCTGCCCGTGACCGCAAGTGCCAATGCGCGTTACGGACAAGGGCTTGAGCGCAATTTCGGCCATAAACGCATCGCTTATACCTTTCCCGAGGCCGTCGGCATGAAAACCGACACCCTTTTGCAAATCGATGCCCTCATGGCGGAAGCCATCCGAAACGGCGCTACGCCGGGCGGACAAGTGCTGATTCTGAAAAATAATAAAGTCGTCTGGAATAAAGCATACGGCAATTACGACTATACCCCTTCCACACCGGTAACGCCGGAAACCCTATACGATCTCGCATCCATTACCAAAGTAGCAGCCTCCACCCTCTCGGTGATGCAACTCTTTGATGCCGGAAAACTACAACTCGACACCAGCATCGGCACCTACCTGCCGGACATGAATAAGTCGGACAAAGGCGCCCTGAGCCTTCGCCAGTTGATGGCGCACCACGCGGGTCTGCAAGCCTGGATTCCGTTCTACCAGCGCACCCTCGAAAACGGTCTGCCCGACCGCCACCTCTACCACAGCAATGCCGACCTCGATTCGGAATACCCTGTAGCGCGGGATATGTGGCTCGAAAACCGCTGGGTTGACACCATGTGGCAAACCATCCTGCGTTCGGAATTGAATCCGGTAAAATCTTACAAATACTCCGACCTGGGCCTGATTATCACCGGCCATGCCATCGGGGCCATTAGTGGCAAGCGCCTGGATCAATACGCCGGCGAGGCGTTTTACAAACCGCTGGGCTTGGCCACCACCACTTTTAACCCCTGGAAAAAAGGCTGGACGGATCGCTGTGCTCCAACCGAAGAAGACCGTTATTTCCGCCAGCAGCGTATACAGGGTTATGTACATGATATGGGCGCGGCCATGTCGGGCGGCGTGAGTGGCCATGCAGGTTTGTTCAGCAATGCCAATGACCTGGCCAAAATTTTCCAGATGCTGCTCAATGGCGGCACTTACGCCGGACGGCGCTATATTCAGGAAAACACCGTGAAATTATTCACCACCCGCTATGCCGGCAGCACCCGACGCGGCATCGGTTTTGATATGAAAGAATTAGACCCCAATGCTACCCAAAATATGAGTCCGCTGGCCGGCCCCAATACTTTCGGGCATATGGGCTTTACCGGCAACAGCGTCTGGGCCGACCCCGAGCAGCAGCTGATCGTTGTGTTCTTGTCGAACCGCACCTATCCAACCATGGAAAACAATAAATTGATCAATCAGAATTTCCGTCCGAGGGTACAAAGCGTTGTTTATCAATCACTCATAAAATAATTACTTATGGAACATCAGGACATTCTGGATCACAACATTACACCGCCGCCCATCGGCCCGAACCAGTATCCACAGCATTTGCCCGAGCACTATACCGCAAGCAGTGGTTTGCGGTTTGCAAATTATCTGATAGACAGCATTGTTAAAACGATCATCGATCAGGTATTGTTCTTCCCGCTGGGTATTTCAGAATTTGATGAAAGCGCTTTGGCGGGACAGGAAATGGAAGCCCTTTTTCTGCGCCTTCTGGTAAGTGTTATTACCACCTTCCTGTATTTGGGCGTCATGGAAGGCAGCACTGGCCGCACCATTGGCAAAATGATTACCGGCACCATCGTGGTGAACCGCGACGGCAGTCGCATTTCCTGGGGGCAGGCTATGGGCCGAACGGCCTGCCGCCTGATTCCTTTTGAGGCTTTTTCCTTCCTGGGTTCCAGGGCGATTGGTTGGCACGACAGCATTCCCGGCACCTATGTCGTGAATCGCTATTATGCCAACATGCGCGCGCAGCAAGGCGACCCGATTGTATATTGACCTTACCCGATCAGCGTATGTCGCATTCTCCGGAACAACAAATTCAGACCAGCCTTTTCTTAGGCGCAGAGACTGCTCCGCTCCCGGTGGAGACGGCGACGCAACTGGGTATTCCGGGAGATTTGGCCCCTGTAGCGCGCAATTTGCGCGCCCTGGCGGTTTTTCCGGTGCTTCGTCGCGCCGGAAAAACCGCATTGGTGCTGAGTACTTCGCTGCCGCCGGCACCAGCGCCGGATTTGCGCGCGCCCATGCCGCCGCCCGTACGGCAGATTTTGGAGCAAATTTTAAAAGGCCCGGTTTTTTGGCCGCTTTTACCTGAATTTTTTAAAAAAATTGCCCCTTTGCAAGTAAAAATACCGCCAGCCTTGCTGCCGGATATTTTGGAGCAATGCCTCGTGCAGGTAGATTTGAAAAGTATTTTTTTAGAAATAGCCGGCCCGGTGGGCGCCTGGATTGCCGAACAAAATCCGGCCTGGCGTTTTGTGCTCAAACCCGATATGGCCGACTGGTATACAGCCACTTACCAGACCCGGCTGCATTTGCTGGAAAAAATGCGCCGCCATAAACCGGCAGAAGCACGTCGCTGGCTTGGCGATACCTGGAAGGAAGAGCGCAGCGAGCATCGCGCCGTTTTTTTACAATACCTCCTCCTGAATTTTGAATCTGCCGATTTGCCTTTGCTGGAACAAGCCCTGCAGGATCGCAGCAAAGAAGTGCAACAACAGGCCCGAATGATAAAAGCGCTTTTGGAAATGCCGGCTGCACAGGCGGCAGCCTTGTGGACCGCCTTTTACGAAGCCGATTTTCCGGAGGGATTGGACATCCAAGCCTGGCCGGCGCCCCTGCGCTTCCAATTGCCCTTCCGGAAAGCCGATGTGCTTGAAAAAGCGGCAGAAAAAGCAGAAAAACTGATTGTACAGAGTAGTCAGGAAGCCCCCGCGCCGAAGTCGGCCTATACCCGTTACGTCACCGACCGGGTCATTTACCAAGCCGATGCGCTGCACTTGCACCGCGCGGTGAATGCTTTAAACATCGCATTGTCAGAAAACACATTTCCTTCCTTTTATCAGCGCCAGGAAATCGGTCAATACCTTCAAATTATCGAACTTCGCCGGAAAATTCAAGAAATTCCGGTATGATAAATATTGCTGATCTCCGCCGCGATTACGCCTCCGAGCCCTTAGAGGTAACACAGGTGCACCCCGATCCCATTCATCAGTTCAAGGCCTGGTTTGAAGAAGCCATGAACAGCCAGCTGGCTGAGCCAAACGCGATGACGCTGGCCACGGCCGATGCGCAGGGGCGCCCGACCGCGCGCACGGTACTACTCAAAGAGTTCACGCCCGAGGGCTTTGTGTTTTTTACCAATTATGAGAGCCGCAAGGGGCAGGAATTGGCCGAAAACCCCTATGCCTGCCTGCTTTTCAACTGGCTTGAGCTGGCGCGGCAGGTGCGTATTGAGGGGCGTGTGGAGAAAATTGCGGTGGCCGAGTCTGAGGCTTATTTCCAAAGTCGGCCCAAAGGAAGCCAGATTGGCGCCTGGGCCAGTCCGCAAAGCCGTGTGCTGAGCACCCGTCAGTTGCTCGAAGACAAAGTAATACAGCTCGAAGCCGAATATGCTGCTGTTGAGGTATTGCCGGTGCCGCCTTTCTGGGGCGGGTATCGGGTTATTCCCGAAGGGATAGAATTCTGGCAGGGCCGGCCAAGCCGTCTGCATGACCGTATCAGCTATCGATTGGAAAATGGCAACTGGAAAATCGAACGACTCGCACCGTAGTAATGATGAATGATGAACGATGAATGATGAATGTTTGGGATTCGTTGAAAGCTTAAGTATTCATCGTTTATAGTTCATCATTCATCATTAAATAAAAAAACCGTCGAACTTACGTCCGACGGTATACCCAAAAAAACCAAATGAAAACAATCTTCCTATCTTTAAGCCTCAAGATGCTGCCAGAAAATAAACTTTCCTGAATTTGCATCTTTCGGAACTTATTTGCTGTTTGATGGCATTAATACGCCGGGTATTTATTTCCGTCACTACAAAGATTAAAAAAATTTCAGTTTTTTTTCAAAATTGAAGTTCTTTTGCTGCGGAAAAAAACACACTGTCCAAATTCATCACGCAAAAATAAGGCAAAATCATGGATTTTTATACCATTTTAAAGAATCTTCACTCCTACAATCGTTACGCGCTACTTTTGGTCATCACATTTGTGCTGGTTCGCTCGCTCATGGGATGGCTTGGCAAGGGCCGTTATGAAAAACTTGACAGTGCCACCGGCGGCGCTATGCTGGGTCTGGCACACCTCCAATTGCTCCTGGGCCTGATTCTTTATTTCATCAGCCCTTACGCGATGAAAGGCAGCCTGGATCCGCTGAACCTCAACCGCGCCTGGGTGGTATATTTCAAAATGGAACACATCACGGCCATGATTGTTGCCGTAGCCCTTATTCAGGTAGGTCGCACGGCCTCCAAACGCGCAACAGATGACGTGAGCAAGCATAAAAAGGTTGCCATCTACACCCTCATTGCCGTTGTATTAATCGTCGGAACCCTGGCCCACAAAGGGCTGCTGCTGGGCAACGTACCCGTTTAATTTTACTATGCAAAAACCCTCAATTCCCGAAGGTACCCGCGATTTCGGGCCTGAACAGGTGCGCAAACGCACCTATATCTTTAATACCATTCGCGCCGTTTTCGAAACGTTCGGCTTTCAACCCCTCGAAACGCCGGCGATGGAAAACCTTTCCACCCTCACCGGCAAATACGGCGATGAGGGCGATAAGCTGTTGTTTAAAATTCTGAACAACGGCGACTACCTGAAAGAAGCCGACGCCGACGCCCTTGCACAACGCGACTCCGGCCGCCTCATCAGCAGCATCGCCAAACGCGGCCTGCGCTACGACCTGACGGTGCCCTTCGCCCGCTATGTGGTGATGAACCGCGGGCAACTCACGTTCCCGTTCAAACGCTACCAGATTCAGCCGGTTTGGCGTGCCGACCGCCCACAACGCGGCCGTTATCGCGAATTTTTTCAGTGCGATGCCGACGTTATCGGCTCCGAAAGCCTGCTCTTTGAAGCCGAACTGACGCAGATTTACGATACCGCCTTCGCCAGACTCAAGCTGCCGGTAGTCATCAAAATCAATAACCGAAAGGTGCTGTTCGGTATCGCAGAAGCAGCCGGTATTCCAGATCAGTTTATGGACATGACCGTGGCCATCGACAAACTCGATAAAATCGGGATCGACGGCGTGCGCAAGGAATTGCAGGAGCGTGGTATCGGGCCGGAAGCCATTGCGAGCATCGAAAAAACGCTCTCGGTTTCCGACTGGCGCGCACTGCGGCCTATTTTCAGCAACAGCCCTACCGGAACGCTTGGCCTCGACGAGCTGGAACAGGTGTTCGGGCTGCTGGAAAATACGCCCTTGCACAATGAACTGCAATTCGACGTCACGCTGGCCCGCGGCCTGAGCTATTACACCGGCTGCATTTTTGAGGTGGCGGCTAAAGACTTTCAGATGGGTAGTATCGGTGGTGGCGGCCGTTATGCCGACCTCACCGGCGTATTCGGTGTTCCCGGCCTGTCGGGCGTGGGGATCTCCTTTGGCGCCGATCGCATTTACGATGTACTCGAAGGAAAAAACCTGTTCCCGGACGCCCTGAGCCGCGGCACGGAGTTGCTTTTTGCCACTTTTGACGAAAAAGGCCTCAGTTTTGCTTTCAAAACGGCCGCAAGCCTGCGCGCAGCGGGTATTGCGGTGGAGGTGTATCCGGAGTCGGGCAAATTGAAAAAGCAGTTTGAATACGCCGCCAAACGCAATGTGCCTTATGTGGCCATTATTGGCGACAACGAGATCGCAAGCGGTCAGTTGGCGGTAAAAGACCAGGCGAGCGGCGAACAGGCAACTTATACCGTAGAGGATTTGATTAAAAAACTGCGCAAGTAGTTTTCCAGCATGCGCTTCCTGCCCTTCCTCGTTTATGCGCTTGTAGCCTGGTTTAGTCTTGGCTACCACCATCCCGACGAGCATTTCCAGATTCTGGAGCCGGCGATGGTAAAGCTGGGGCGGGCGCCTGCGAGTGACCTGGCCTGGGAGTTTGAAGCGCAGATTCGTCCGGGTTTGCAGCCTTTGATGGCTACAAAATTGATTCAGGGAGCCGAGGCTATTGGTATCCGCTCTCCTTTCAACCAAGCTTTTCTATTGCGCCTGATTATTGGCTGGGCTACGCTGTTGTTGTGGCAGCGTTACGCGGAAGTTTTTTTTAGTCGGGAAGCGGAGCGGCGCTTTTTTGGACTGCTCTTGTTGCTTTTATGGCTGGCGCCATATTTTAATGTGCGTTTTTCCTCCGAAAACGCGGCGGCGCTGGCATTTTGGGGTGGTGTTTTGTTGCTCCTGAAAGGAACTGCGGCCGGGCAAACGAACATCTGGAAGGTGTCGGCTGCCGGTTTGGTACTTGCATTATCCTTTTATTTGCGCTTTCAGATGGGCTTTGCCCTGTTGGGCTTAGGCTTTTGGTTGTTGGTGGTGGCCAAAAGCAAACGCCGCATCTGGCTTTGCCTTGTTGCCGGCGGCATGGCGGGGCTTGCGCTGGGCGCGGGCGCCGACTATTGGCTATACGGCGAATGGGTGCTGACACCGCTCAATTATTTTACTGTCAATATCCTGGAAAACAAAGCTGTAGCCTGGGGCGCCGAGCCTTGGTGGTACTATGGCAGCGCCAGTTTGCTGGAGTGGGCGCCGCCGCTAAGCCTCTTGCTGTGGGCGGCTGCGCTGACGGCCATGTACCATATGCCCAAGCGGGTGGAGTTATGGTGTTTTGTCCCTTTTTTCCTTGCACACAGCGTAGTGGCGCATAAAGAGCTGCGTTTTTTATTGCCCATGTTGTTGCCGTTGCTCTTGTTTGCCAGCAGCGGGTGGTTATCGTATTTGCCGGCACTTGTCAAAAATAAAATACTCCGCGGGTCACTGCGGGTTTTGTGGGTTTTGGCATTGGCGGTCAATTTTATTTTACTGCCCCTGCGCAGCATTTTACCGGCCAAAGACAGCGTTGCGTATTACCGGTATATTTACAAAGAAAGTCTGAATCAGTCTGCATCCTGTGCTGGCACCGATCCCATATATTTATGGGTGCCGCAGGATTTTGAATTTTACAAAATGGTGGGCCTGAAGGCCAACTTTTACCGGAGTGAGCATGTTATAACGCAGGCTTATGATGGGGAAGGGCCGGTTCAGGTTTCGCAATGTGACTACGTACTCACGCTGCGTCCAAATCAGCCGAAATGGGCAGGAAAGCCGACACTACGACGGGAATATTGTCTTTTGCCCGAATTTTTGCTAAAATTCAACATCAATAATTGGCAAGATCGGTCAAATATTTGGACAATATGGAAGCTGTAATGTGTACCTTTGCCAGCGAATTTTCACGATTTAGTCACTAACCAAATTCAACGATAATGTTCCAGCTTAGCGAAGAGCACCTGGCCGTAAGGGAAGCGGCCCGCAATTTTGCCCAAAATGAATTGAAGCCCGGCGTTATTGAGCGCGATTCCAAAATGCAATATCCTTATGAGCAGGTTCGCAAAATGGCCGAACTGGGTTTTATGGGTATGATGGTTTCGCCGGAATACGGCGGCGGTGGTATGGACTCCCTCTCCTACGTCATTGCCATGGAAGAAATCAGCAAGGTCGACAGCTCTTGCTCGGTTATTATGTCTGTGAATAACTCACTCGTCTGTTGGGGTATTGAAACCTTCGGCAACGAGGAGCAAAAGCGCAAATACCTGCCCAAACTCGCCTCCGGTGAGTGGATCGGTTCGTTTTGCCTTTCCGAGCCGGAAGCCGGTTCTGACGCCACCAGCCAGCGCACCACAGCGGTTGATATGGGCGACTACTACCTGCTCAACGGTACCAAAAACTGGATCACCAACGGTGGCACTTCCAAAGTGCACCTCGTGATCGCCCAGACGGATGTGGATAAAGGCCACCGCGGTATCAATGTACTGATTGTTGAGACCGACTGGGAAGGCGTTACCATCGGCGCGAAAGAAGACAAACTCGGTATCCGCGCTTCCGATACACACACCATTATGTATAATGATGTGAAAGTGCCCAAGGCCAATCGTATTGGCGAAGACGGTTTCGGGTTCAAGTTTGCGATGAAAACCCTTTCCGGCGGCCGTATTGGTATTGCAGCACAAGCCCTCGGCATTGCGGCCGGCGCTTACGAGCTGTCTGTGGCGTATTCCAAAGAGCGCGAAGCTTTTGGCAAACCCATCAGCCAGCACCAGGCCATTGCCTTCAAAATTGCCGATATGGCAACCGAAATTGAAGCCGCCCGCCTTTTGGTATACCGCGCTGCCGCGATGAAAGACCTCGGTCAGAACTACGATCAGGCCGCAGCCATGGCCAAACTCTACGCCTCAGAAGTGGCCATGCGCCACACCGTTGAGGCGGTTCAGATCCACGGCGGCTACGGCTTTGTAAAAGAATACCACGTGGAGCGCCTCATGCGCGACGCCAAAATCACGCAGATCTACGAAGGCACTTCTGAAGTACAACGCATCGTCATTTCCCGCAATGTGCTGAATGGCGAGTTGTATGTACCAATGGTTTAGTGAGTGCGGAGTGCTTCAAATGCGGAGTGGGGAATGCGGAATGCGGAATGAATTTTTAATGTTGAATTTTTGATTTTTGCTGCGCAAAATAATTTTTTCCGCATTCCGCATTCCGCATTCCGCATTCCGCATTCCGCATTCCGCATTCCGCACTAATTTTCCCATCTCGCCGTTAATATTCCAAAAACTGGTGTAACCATGCGCATTTTACTTTTACTCCCCCTGATACTGTCCCTTACTGTCGCAACGGCATTTGCACAAAGTAAATCCCGTGAGCGGGAGCGCGAAAAAGATGATCCGCGTTTTCCCATTCGCCTGAAAAATGCAGCGGCGGTAAATACCAATTTCAACGACTACGCTCCCGCGTATTACGAACACGGGATGGTGTTTCCGAGCAACCGCGACAGCCGCGGGATGCGCAATCCGAAAAATAACCAGCCTTATTACAAGCTCTATTTCTCCATTTTCGATCCCAACGGCGACGCCACCCCGGAATCGGCATTTTTGCTCGATATCGCCTTTGCCTTGAACGATGGCCCGCTTACGTTTTCCAGAGACTGGAAAACGGTATATTTTACTAGAAATAACAATAAAAAAGGCGTTCAAAAGGCCGGCTCCGATGGCAATATCAATACCCAGATTTATGTCGCACAAAAAGGCCGCGACGGCTGGGAACTCATCGGCGATATGCCTTTCAACAATCCCGATTATTCGTTCAGCTACCCCAGCCTGAGCGCCGACGGCAAACGCCTGTTTTTTTCTTCTAATATGCCAGGTGGCATGGGCGGCATGGACATCTGGATGGTGGAGCGGCAGCCCGACCGCACCTGGTCGGCCCCCGTCAACCTCGGCCCAACGGTAAACACACCCGGCCAGGAAGTTGCACCTTTTATCAGCCTTTCCGGCTCTCTGTTTTTTTCGTCGAATGGCCGCAGCATCAACTATGGCGGTATGGATTTGTATTTTATCAAGGAGCCTTTCAATCCGGATATTGAAACCTACAACCTCGGCCTGCCTTTTAATACAGCCAACGATGATATTTCCCTGATTATCAGCGATGACGGACGTTCCGGCTATTTCGGCAGCAACCGCCCCGGTGGTTTTATCAATGAAAAAAATGAGGTCAATTTCGATATTTATAAATTTGAAGCTGATCGCGGTATTCAGGGTATTGGCAAACCACAATCCAGCCGCGCCCTCATTGCGGTAACCGATTCCAAAACCGGCGAAGCCATACAAGGAGCATCCATACACGTGTTGGAACTGACAGAAGATGGCTTTGTCAACAGCAAATCCGATTTTTATAAAATTGACCTGCTGCCCCAGCAAGACCGCAAAAATGCCCTGAACCTGCAATTGGTGAACAAAAGCGCCGAAGACCTCGGCGAGCCCGAACTGCGCACCAACGCCGAAGGCAAGGCCATTACCGATTTTGTGCGCTTTAAAAGTTATATGCTCATCATCAGTTATGATGGGTATTACAGCCAAAACAAGACCTTTTACAATGAGGTAGAAGGCCTTCAGAATATGAATTTTCAAATGGACGTCAAACCTCTTTGCCTGCGCGCCGGCGGTTTCGTCCTGACCAAAGAGTTCGGCTCACGGATTGCCAACGCACAGATCAAATTTGTGCATAAAGAATCCGGTTATCCGGAAACGGTGCGCTCCAACCTGAATGGGGAATTCGACGCCTGCCTGCCTTATGAAGGCGATTATGTGGTCTATGTAGAACGCGATGGTTTCAAACCGTATAATTATCGTGTGAGTGCAAAAGTTGGCGTTCGTGCGATGGAAGAAGTGCGTCTGGATACGGAAAAGGGCGCCGCTTCCATGGAAGAAGTGCTGCCGCTTTCCAACGGCATTGCTGAAGGCTCCGTGCTGGTGATGGATAAAATTTACTACGAATACAACAAAGCAACGCTTAATTACAGCGCCATTCAGAATATTGAGGGTTTGCTGAAAATTATGCGCGGCTACCCCGACATGGAGGTTGACTTAGTGGTACACGCCGACCCGCGTGGCGAGGCATCGCTCAATCAAGCCCTGACCGACGAACGCGCAGTGAATATGAAAAAATATATGGTGTTCCGCGGTATTTCGGAAAGCAAAATCAATGCATTCGGGATGGGTGAGCGCGAGCCGCTGAACCGTTGCGGCGACGGCATGGATTGTCCGGAAGAGGAATTCCGCAAAAACAGCCGTATCGAGGTGCGTATTCGCAAGCTCGGTCCACGCCCTTGATGTTTTATTCGTCCAAATCCAGCCGTACATGAACGACTTAGAAACGCTGACGCGACTTATACGGGAGCGCCGCTCCATTTTTCCCAAAACCTACCTCAGCGATGCCCCGATCGAACGCGCAGCAATTGAACTGGTACTGGAAAATGCCCGTTGGGCGCCAACGCACAAGCTGACCGAACCATGGCGTTTTCGCGTGTTTCACAGCGAGGAAAGCCGGAAGCGATTGAGCGATTTTTTAGCCGACTACTACCGGGATAATACCCCTGCGGAATTGTTTTCCGAAGAAAAAATGCAAAAAGCGCAGGAGAATCCGCTGCGTGCCGGGGCAGTAATCGCCTTGATCCTGCATCCTGAACCAATCGCCAAATTGCCGGAATTTGAAGAAATAGCCTCCTTAGCCATGGCTGTGCAAAATATGTGGCTGACCTGTCATGCCATGGGTATCGGTGCGTACTGGAGTTCGCCGCCTTCGGTGTTGAGCGCAGCCGCGCGTCCGGTCTTGCAGGTTGAGGAGGGAGAGCGCTGTCTGGGGGTATTTTACATGGGGCGACACGAAATGCCCGTTTTGCCGGGCAAGCGCGGCCCGGTGGAAGAAAAAACGCTGTGGATGTAGGCGTTTTGAGTAAAAAAGCTGCTTATTGGCAATTGCCGAACATGCTCTTAAACCTGAGTGCACCCGAATTTTGGATCATACCAAAATTCGGGTGCACTCTTTTTTTTATAAAATAACTAATTTTTCGTTTTTTAACTAAAATAAAGTTGTGTAACTAAAATTTAGTTATATCTTTGTGGGGTCATTATTCAAAATAATTATGAAACGACTGACCCATAAAGAAGAAGAAGTGATGTCCATTCTCTGGCGATTGGAAAAAGCATTCGTCAACGACATCCTGGAGCAGATGGAGGCGCCACAGCCGCCTTATAACACTGTTTCATCCATCGTTCGCAAATTGGTTGCTGAAGGGCATATCGGTTTTACGGCTTTTGGTAAAACGCATCAGTATTATCCCATTCTCAAACAGGAAGATTATCGCAAAGGAGCGTTGCAGCGCTTTGTGGATAATTATTTCAGCGGCTCGCCGGCTGCTTTGCTTTCCTACTTTGTAAAAGAGGAAAATATTGACCCTCAAACCCTTGATCAGTTGTTGAAAGATATACAGCAGCGCGATGAGGAACAGCAGTCCACCAAATAAAACAAACTCCCATGGCAGCGGTTTATTTGCTTGAATCGGCCATTTGTATGGCCATTTTATACGGTTTTTATGCGCTGGTACTGCGTCGCGAAACCTTTTTTCAGCTCAACAGATGCTATTTGCTGGCGGCCGCCTTGCTCTCGTTTGTATTGCCGGCCCTGCATATTCCGCTGGAGAAAAATGCGCCGGCAGCAAGCAATTCCCGGCATGCCGAACTGCTGACGCCGCTGCCGGAAGTTGTAGAAACCGTACAGGCTGCTCCGGCAACACTGCAACGGGAACTGCTGGCGCCAAGCCCGGCCGGCTTGTCGATGGCCGATTTATTGTGGATTATCTATTTAGCGGGCGCTGCGTTTTTTCTGGGTCGTATGTGCCTGCGCTTTTACCGGCTTTGGCGTTTGTTGCGCCAAAGCCGCCTCGAAAAGATGGGCGACGTAAAGATCGCCTATACCCAAACCAATACCCTGGCTTCTTTTTTCGGATACATTATCTGGCCTGAAAAGGCGGATTATACCCCTGAAACAGCCCGCATCCTGCTGGCGCATGAACGCGCGCATGCCCGCGACAGACACAGTCTTGATGTCTTGTTAATGGAGTTGCTGCTTGTTTTGCAGTGGTTTAACCCCTTGATGCATGCTTTTTGTCGCAGCCTCCGAACGGTACATGAATACATTGCCGATCGGGCAGTGCTGCGCAGCCGGCAAGGCAATTTGCTGCTGTATGCTCAACTGCTTGTACAGGAGAGCGCCGGCCCGGTGCCGGTTCAGCTGACGCCGGTTAACACCTTTCATTCACAATTAAAACTCCGTTTGCGTATGCTCGCCCGTCGTCCTTCGTCCGCTTTTCAGCGCGGAAAATACCTGCTTGCGCTACCTGTTGGCGCTGTATTAATGCTGCTTTTTTCATTTCGTCTGGTAGAAACATTACCGCTTGCAGCGCCAATCCGCACCCTGAGTAACTTCGTTCAGCAATATGCTGAATCCCTGGAGCAGCATCCTGTAAATCCCGATCCGGTAGTGCCGCCGCCGTTTTATGAACCGACACCTTATATCTTTTACTGGGGTGTATTGCAGTGTAAATTGGAACGCGAAAGCCAAAGCGGCCAGGTGTATGGCAGTATTGAATGTTCCGCAGTGGAATTTCGGGAGGCCCTCAAGCGCGAACCGCGGATATGGAACGGCAAATCGCTGGAACAACACCTGAGTTTCGAGCTGGAACGCCTGAAGGTGAGTAGTGATTACAACAACGAACAGTTGTATGCCGGACAGCGCAAAAGCTTAGAGGAGTTGTGTGGCACACTGTCGGAAGATGCGGTGCTGCATATCCGGAACCTGCGTTTGCCCGATGGCAGTATTGCCAGCATTGAGCTGTTGCCAGGTAAAACACCCTCCTGGCTGCCCGGCAAAACAGGATATACCTATGCCAATAGAATAGAAACACCTGCAATCGGCGAATACCCGGTACGCTGGGGCGCACAGTACGACGGCGAGCAGCTCTTTTTTACAGTGGATGAATTCTGGAATATTATTCAAGAACAACCGGAGATCATTAAAGACAAGGAGGTTATTCGTGTGGATTCAGTCAAGCTGCGTATCAATGATTGGTTTAAAAATCAAACCATCGTATTGCCAACCACTGAATACCAGAGCCTTGAATCGGCACGCGAACGCCTGCACGAGCTGAAAGATCAGATAAAACCAGGCGTCAGCATACACCTGAGCGCAGGAATGCACCTCAGTACGCCGGTGTATGACACGGTAATTTATCTTTACCGCACCCCTGACATCTACATGCGCAATATCCTGACGAATACAATCGGTCATTTCCGCATTGTGGCCGAAGAGGATCCGCGTCGGACATTGCGCCGCAGCCAATCCAATGATTTTGTTCTGGAATGGGGTAATTTTAACTCCACCCGCATTTTTGATCGTTTTGCGAAGGTATTTACACAGCCTGATGGCAGCGTGATCGTACCCGATGCGCCGTATACGTACAATAATTTTATGCATACCCGTCGCGAGCTGCTGGAAATGATGCGTTTACCGCGCCGTTTGTACCGCGAGCAGGAACTGCTGGGCAGTTTTGCCTGCGAAATTGTATACAAAGCACAACGCTACGAAATTCCGGCCGATGGCCCGGTGCCGACCCCGCTGCTGGAACGCTTAGAAAAAGAACTTCAGCCCGGCGACAAGCTGAGTATTGAGGTCATCCGGGCTGGCAACGCAGATCTCCGCTCGGTACAACTACTACTGGAAGTGCGGAGCGAGGATCCCAAGCCGCCCCTCCGCCCTGCTTCCGGTGATGCTGCGACGGCCCTGAATATCAGCCTCAGTCCCAACCCGGCCAGCGCCTACACGTATTTACTGGCCGAAACTTCGGGCAATGGATTGGTGCAGGTACACGATGCCACCGGCCGCTTGGTGCTGGAGCGCAACGTCAGTATTGCAGATTCCAAAACACCCTTGCGTCTCGATTTTAACCTTGAAAAAGGCCTTTATACCCTCACCCTGCGTATGGACAAGGGTACAATCGGAACACAAAAGCTGGCCGTGCAGTAATGGCCTTTACTGGATGCAGTAATACCGCACCTGCGTGATGCTCATTTCATCAAGTGCATCAACCAGATTTTCATATCTGGATGCGGGTGTCGGTTCAATGACCACGAATAGCTTGGAGCCAATACGCTCCTCCTCCGAGCCGTCGGGTAATTTTCGGCGGTAAGATTCCGTTCCAAGGGCTTGTGCTACTTTTACTTTTTTATCTAAAAGAAGCTGGCGCAGCCCTTGGGCGGAATAGTCGCAGGTATCAAATCGTTCCTGAAAAAGCCCTTCGTAATAATAAATTTTATCCTCCGCGCCGAGGCGAATGGTGAGTACCCGCGATGCTTTGAGGGGATCGCGCTCGCCGTCGTCGTCTTTGGGCATAACTAAAGCGACGAGATTGGGTTGAGCAAGGCGGGTAGCCAGCATAAAAAATGTGATGAGCAAAAAGCCCAGGTCGACCATCGGCGTGAAGTCGATGCGGATGTTCGTTTTGCGCCGACCACCTTGGGGCGCACTGTTTACCTCAGCCATGACAGTACAGTTTTTCTTGGTGAATGAAAAAGGTGAAAGGACTGACCTAATCCAGGCGAAAACGCACGGGTAAAACCTGCCGCACGCGAACGGCTTTACCATTGGCCTCACCGGGCGACCATTTGGGCATTTGTTTCACAACGCGCATTGCTTCTTTGCCGCAGCCGCCGCCAATGTCGTTGAGTACCGTAACATCGCTGACGCTTCCGTCGGGATTAATAACAAAACTCACCGGCACAATGCCGCGAATACCGTTGTCGATAGCGACCTGCGGGTAAATGATATTTTTTTTCAGGAAGGCGTACATTTCCGCTTCTCCACCGGGGAAGCCTGGTTTTTTGTGAATATTGTAGTCTTCCCATACTTTTTCGGGTGCTGTTGTTGCCTGCGTTTCTACTTTGCCGGCATTGTCATTGAATACGACATCGTCAATGGCGGGCGGCAGTTCGGGGTCGCCGATTTGTGTTTTGGTACTGATGTCTGCTTTGGCGTGGAGCAGCGAATCCACCGCAATCAGGGTTCGTTCCTCGGTGTTGTCGTCGACCACCAGTGGAGGCACGAATGCGATGGTACTGCGCTGTGGCGGCGGCGGGGTGGGTGGTTTGGGCGGCTGTGGAACTGCGGGTGGAATTTCAATGAAGACATCGCTTGTAACGTGCACGATGTCGGTTGCCGGTGCGGGCGCCAGCTCACGAACAGCCCGGAGCAGGGTGGGCAGCAACAGGCTGCCGCCGATAATACCAACACCGATGAGAAAAGCCCGGCCGAGGTGATTGGGGTAAGCGCGGCGCAGTGCATAAGCGCCGTAGGCGCGGTTTCGATTGGAGAAAACGATGTCCAGCGCGTCCCGGTAGGACACGAAATCAGGTTTGTTCATGTTGTGATATATTTAGTGGTGAATGGACCTTATACTAAGCACCGGCTCCCCAAAGCTCCCAATACCCTGCATGCGCTTATTGCCGTGCTTTGAATAAAAGCGCAATTTGTTCAGCACGGATATATTTCCTGCGGATTTGCGCAGATCGCCACGCAGATCGCGCAGATTTTTCTATTCATATCATCCAGCGGATAAATAGAAAAAATGTCCCTGGTAACTGCTCCCCCCCCCCCCTGATAACTGCTCACTGATAACTGATAACTGAAAAAGCGGTACCAACCCGAAGGTCAATACCGCTTTTTGCGAGACAAAGCCATAGCTACCGTTGGCGGTAGCAACGGCACTAATTAGTCGAGTTTGAAACGGATCGGGAGCGTGTAGCGCACCTTTACCTTGTGGCCGTTGGCTTCGCCGGGCGACCAGCCGGGCATGGCTTTTACCACGCGCACGGCTTCTTTACCACAACCACCGCCGATGTCTTTCAGAACGGTTACATCGCTGATAGAGCCGTCTTTGTTGACGACAAAGGACACGGGCACTACGCCTACGATGTTGTTGTCGATAGCGATTTGCGGATATACCATGTTGTTTTTAATAAACTTGTACATCTCGGCTTCGCCACCGGGGAAAGAAGGTTGTTTCTGGATGTCGAACAGTTCGTAGGTTTTTTCTTCTACGACTTTGACCGGTTCTTCAATTACCGCAAGCTCAGAAGGATTTTCGTCCACCATAGGAGCGGCTTCATCGTTACCTTTTTTATCTTCGGTACCAACGTCTTCCTTCTTGTCGATGATTTCCTCGATTGCCTTTTGCTCTTCCTCCTGCACTTCATCGTCTTTTTTCACAACCGGCGGTACGAAGCGAACCGTAGAACGCGTCGGGGGCGGTGGTGTAGGCGGCGGTGGCGGAGGGGGCGGCGGCGGATTGTTCGGATCAATATCCGGTGGAGGCCCGAGTTCGGCAACCACATCTACCGGTTTGTCAACTTGTTCGGCGAGTTTACTCACCAAACTGAGCAGCATGGGTAGGATGAGGAAAAAACCGATGAGCAGCACCCCGAAGATCAATGCTCTTCCCAAGTACCAAGGGTATTCGCGGCGCAGTTTATAGGCGCCGTAAGCCTTGTTACGATTGGCAAAGATAATGTCCAGCATGTCCCTGAACTGGGTCGCGCTTTTTTCTTCTGCCATGGTTATAGGTTTAATGTTTTAGCATTTAAAGGAAAGGTTTTGCCAGTCCTATTTTGTAGTGGCTTCGGCCTGCTCTTCAGCACTGAATTTGAGGCCGCCTGCCGGATTTTTGATAAAGTCTTCCTCTAATTTCGACACGTCGAGGATTACGTAATAGCGCACCTTGGTGATGGCCATTTCATCGAGTGCATCCACCAGATTTTTGTAAGTAGACTCTTTGGTCGGCTTGATGATGACATTGACGAAAGAGCCTTTCAGGTCTTCTTCTACGCCTTCTTTGTTTTTCTTTTTATAATCTTCCAAGCCGAATTGTTGCTCTACTTTGTCCATCTTGTTGAGGATCACCTTGCGGAGTCCCTCGGCGGAGAAATCGGTCGAATCAAGTTTGGCATCGGTAATCCCTTCGTACCAATAGACTTTGTCGTCTTTTCCGAGCATGAGGGTCAATACTTTTGACTCTTTTACCGGTTCCAGATCGGTTTTATCTATATCTTTTTCGGGCATCACCAAGGCCATGATCTGCGGTTTAGCCAGCGTGGTGGTAAGCATGAAGAAGGTAATGAGCAGGAAGCCCAGGTCAACCATCGGCGTAAAGTCGATACGGGTTGACATTTTCTTGGCTCTTACCTTACCGCCTTTTTTCCCACCGCCACTATCGGCGACTTGCATTTCAGCCATAGTGCTGTTGCTTGTTGTTTAGTGATGAGAGTTGCGAACGTTTGTGCTTATTCCTTTTCGGCGCCGGGTTTGGCTTCCGTATTGGTGATAAGGTTAAACTTGTTCACGTTGATGTCGACCAGCGTATTGATGACTTTTTGTACGGCTGGATAAGGCGTCGAACGGTCGGCCTTGATCACGATGACGTACTCTTCTTTCACAATATCCTGCTTTTTCATCTCAAACTGAGCGAGGCGTGCGCGGTGAATCCAGTCGGCCAACTCACTTTTGTTGATGTCGGCGGTGTCGATTGGAATACCATTTTTCTGCAGGGCTTCTTTAACGGCATTGTCTTCGGTGCTGAGAAACTGTTTGAGTTTTTCTCTGGATACACCGAAACCGGTACCGTTGGCGAAGCGCACTTTTTGCTCGGGTGTCAGATTGAGCTTATAAGCTGTATCGACATTTTCGATCAGGTACTTACGGGTGTGTTGGCCTACCATATCGAGGTGAACGGCGCCTTCTTTACTCACGAGCAGCGTCAGGGTGCCTGCATCAGGCAACTTTGTGTCGGAGATAGAAGAAGGGGTGTCGACGACTACCGACTCCGAGGGCTTCATCTTTGCGGTAAGCATGAAGAAGGTCAGGAGCAGGAAAGCTACGTCGGTCATCGCCGTCATGTCGATGGTTGGCGCGCCCCGTTTAGGTTTATGTTTTGGCATACAACGTTAAGTTGTTGTAAGTTAAGATTAGTGTTCCTTCGACGCGAACGTCTGTGTCAGGCTGTAACCTGCTTCGTCGATGCGGTAGGTCATACCATCGATACGGCTGGTAAAGAAGTTGTAGAAAATGATCGCCAGGGCAGACGTACCGATACCGAGTGCGGTATTGATAAGGGCCTCAGAGATACCGGTTGCGAGTGCGGAAGAGTCCGGAGCGCCTGCATTGGAGAGGGCTGCGAACGAGCGCACCATACCGATTACCGTACCGAACAGACCGAACAGGGTAGCGATAGAAGCTACAGTTGCGAGGATGTTCAGGTTTTTCTCCAGCATCGGCAGTTCAAGCGTGGTTGCTTCTTCTACTTCTTTCTGGATGGCGAGTACTTTCTGGTCTTTGTCGATACCTGTAGTGTGTTTCATTTCGCCGTACTTGGCCAAACCGGCACGTACTACGTTTGCAACAGCGCCGCGCTGACGATCGCAAGCCTGAATGGCTGCATTGATGTCGCCGCGATCCAGCAGGCTGCGTACGTTGCGTACAAAAGAATCAACACCGCCCGAACCGCTGGCCTTTGCCAGTGTGATGAAGCGTTCCAGTACGAATACCACTACGGTGAAAAGCAGTGTCATAAGGATCGGTACAACGAAACCACCTTTGTAGATCGTGCCGAGGTAGTCACCGGGTAGCGGATCGTTTTCGTTGCTGCCACCTTTAAAGTGGTGTCCTGCGCCGAATACGAATTTCCAGATCAGATACGCGATGATGTAAAGCACCGGAATGATGATGTACGGGAAAATAGCCCCAAATCCACCGCCCGATTGTTGTTGCTTTGCTGGTGTAGGTTTTGCTGCTGTCATGCTGCGTTAAAAATTTTGTGTGAATGAAAGTTTAGTTTGACTCAGTTTTGTAATTACAGCATTCGCTTTTTTCATCGTTAAACCCGCACCATTTTTTCCTTTCACGCGCTTCTGTTATGTAAGATGCAGGTCTTGAAAAAAATGGTGTGTAGCCTTGAAAAAAAAATTCTTGCCGCCGGCAAGTCGAATGCTGCAAAAATATGGCGGTAAAAATAGTGTACAATGTACAATTTCCAACAAGGCTTTCGGGAATTTCAAAATAATTTAGCGTTGAAAGGCTCAAATGATCACTTTTCGGATGGCAACAAGCCTTTCCAACAAGCTTTCTAATCGTTCAAGCGGCAACATATTGGCGCCATCAGACTTCGCCTCGGCCGGTTTTGGGTGGGTTTCAATAAACAATCCGTCTACGCCCACTGCTACACCTGCCCGCGCAATGGTCTCAATCAGGGCCGGACGGCCCCCCGTAACACCACTGCTCTGATTGGGCTGCTGCAAAGAATGCGTACAGTCCAATATCACCGGCGCACCAAAACTTTGCATCACCGGAATGCCCCGGAAATCGACCACCAGATCCTGATACCCAAAGGTGACTCCTCGCTCGGTCAGCCATACATTCGGGTTTCCTTCCTCTTTTACTTTCTCCATCGCAAACTGCATGGCTTCCGGACTCAAAAACTGCCCCTTCTTGATGTTGACAATTTTGCCCGTCTGCGCCGCCGCTGCCAGTAAGGTGGTTTGCCGACAAAGAAAAGCCGGAATTTGTAACACATCCACATAGGCCGCCGCCATCGCTGCCTCCGGTTCAGTGTGAATATCTGTGGTGGTTTTTACCCCAAAATGGTTGCCCACCTTGCGCAGTATCTCCAGCGCTTTTTCATCGCCAATACCCGTAAAAGAATCCTTCCGGCTTCGGTTGGCCTTGCGGTAGGAGCCTTTAAATATATATGGTATCTCCAGGCGGGTACAGATTTCATTTACCCGTCCGGCAATATCCATTGCCATTTGTTCGCCCTCTATCGCGCAAGGGCCTGCTATCAGGAAAAAATTACTCATTTTTTTTAAGTGTTTTGGTGTTTTGGTGTTTTGGTGTTTTAGTGTTGAAGCTTTTAACTAAAACACTTAAACACCAAAACACTTAAACACCCTGATTATCTAATCACTTCATCAAGTGCTTCGCTCGGGTGGCGGAACGGAACGCGGACACTCCAGGTGATCATGCGCAGGAAATTGCCGCCACAGAACAAGGCATTGGGGTTGGTGCCGCCGCCCTGCTCACAGTAACGATCTTTCATAGCTTTGGAATTGACGAGCGGGAAGTAAATTTCCAATCCGCCTTTGAAAAAATCAAGCATCAGACCACCACTCCACAGCAATTGTTCATTCAAGGGGCGTCCCTGCCCCAACGCGGTGGCATCGTCGAAATAACCAATGTCGAAATACGGGCGCAGCGGAATGCCCAGGGGCAGGCGCTGTGGCAAATCGGCTTTCAAATTGAGCGCCAGCACAAAATTATTGGAGTTGCCAATCACGTTTTGCGCAAACTCAGGCCCGAAAGCGCCTTTGAAACCGCCATCGGTCTGGCTGACCTGCCGCGACAGGAAACCGCCGCCGCTGCCCCGCGCCAGGAAAATCTGGTCGAAACGGTAGTCGTTGAATCCTTGCGGATTGAGCGAGAGGGCAAATTCATCCACTGAGCGATTGCGCTGGGTAGTTTGCAGGAAATAGCCTGCAAATGCGCGGGCGGTGATTTTTCTTTTTTCGCTGTAGAAAAATTTCTGCCGCCATTCTAAGGTACCGCGCAGGTAATTGGCGGGCCGGTCGAAGGCGTCATTATAGTCCTGCTGCTCCAGCGCTACCGTCAGCTGCCAGGGATTGGGTTTGCTTTTCCCTTTCGCCATGTAGCGCAATTCATGGATGGTATTGTTTTTCCATGTTTTGCCCGCCAGTGCGCCATCCTGAATGACCCCAGCCTCGCGGCCAATAAACAAGGTCCGGAAATTGAGGTAATGCCGGAAGGTTTTGCTGCCGCTGCCCAGCTCGAAGCGCACCTGCGGTGCAATCCGGTAAAAGCGACTGGTATAATCGAAGCGTTCGTTGTAATCGAAATGAAAGGATTTGGCCGAAACACCCACCTGAATGCGGCGCAGGAAATTGCCGCCCGGATACATATTAAGGCGTACATCGCCGATACCAACAAAGCCCTTGGCGCCCGTTGAGTATCCCGGCATCAGGTAATATTGCAGTTTGCGGGTAGGCACAGGCGAATTGTACAACAAAATACCCGCCATGAACCGATCGTAGTAATTGGCTCCAAACCAGGGCAGCGCCGAAATGACGGTGCGGCGATTGTGTACTACCGGCTGCATCATGCGGAAAGCCAGCGGTTCCAGCTTGGGCATAAAGCCGCTGGTCTGGTAATGGTTGTTTTTTCGGTTTACATCCAGCGAGATATAGTCCTGATCCAATACCAAATGCGTGGCATCGGAAGCCTTCAGGCGCACTTCGCTGTTGCGGGCGCTGCTCAGCCATTCCGTTGCCAATACGCTGCTGTCGCGCAGGGCACTTACCGAAACCGGAGCGTCGAGTTTGCCTTTATTAATGACTTGCACGGCGTAGCCATCGTCGGTTTTGCGCACTTTTTTAATTGCAAAATCCGCTTTTTTGCGGGTTTGCATGGCGTCGAAAAACCATTGCGCATCCAAACCGGCATTTTTCCAGGCGGCCTGCAAGTCTTCCGGGTAAGGATGTTTGAATTGCCATAGCCGGTAATAGGCTTTCATGGTCTGGTCGAATTTTTCCACTCCGACCGACTGCTCTAACCAGCGCAAAACCAGTGCGGTTTTCATGTACACCTGCAAGCCGTAGCCAGTCTGGGTAAAATCGTCGGAATGGCTGTCGGGCGGGGTGTCCATGTCTTCGCGGGCGAGCAGGCGGTGCCCCAGTTCGAGCAAAGGCCCGTTGTTGGCCGGGTTGTAGAGTTTTTTAGGCACTACAAGGCCGTCGCTGATAGAACCGCTGCCATAATAGGTGCGCATGTAGCGCTGCTCATAATAGGAGTTCAGGCCTTCGTCCATGAAGGGGTGATCGCGCTCGTTGCTGGCCAGAATGCCGTAGAACCAGTTGTGCCCTACTTCGTGGGTGATCACTTCATCGAGGTCTTTCCCGGCCGAAGTTTGTCCGATCACCGTAATCATCGGGTATTCCATACCACCGCCGGCACTCAGGGCGCTATGTACGGCGGTGGCCTGCGGCCAGGGGTAGTCGCCGACATGTTCGGAATAAAATTCCACGGCGCGGCGCACATAAAAAGCGCCTTTTTCCCATTGTTTGAAATTGCTGTTGGTAAACATCGCCCAGCAATCCACGGTTTTGCCGGAAGCCAGTCGGGCGGTGTCGCGCAGCACCCAGAAGCGTTTGTCGGCAAACCACGCAAAATCATGCACCCGTTCGGCGATGTAGCGCAGGGTTTTGGTTTCGGCGGCCGAGGGCGGGAAGGTATCTTTGGGCAATTGGGCCTTTTTATCGGCCATTGCCTTGAATTGCTCCCGCGTTTCGGCATCGCGGCGCATCAGAAATTCCAGCTCTTCGGGATTTTGCAGCACGCCGGACGCGCCCACTACATAGTTGGCGGGCACCGTAATGCGCACATCGAAATTGCCGAATTCGGAGTAAAATTCTCCCTGATCTAAGTAAGGCATATCGTGCCAGCCGCGGTTGTCGTACACTGCCGGTTTGGGGTACCATTGCGTCATTTGGTAGGAGGTACCCACATGGCCGAGGCGCGAAAAAGAAGCAGGCACTTTCAGGCTGAAAGGGGTGCTGATACGCAGGCTGGCGCCGGGTTGCAGGGGTTTGGGCAGCGCGATTCGGGCGATATCCGGGTTTTTCGGATCAATTTTCCAGGTGCAGGTTGCGCCGTCAATTTTAAAATCCAGATTTTTGTAAAAACCCAGGTCTTTGTCTTTGGCAAAATAAAATTCGCCATTGCCGTCGGCAAGTTTTTGCTTGCAAAAGGCCGAACGGCGGTTTTTGAAGGCGTTGCCCCAAAGGTGCATCCGTATTTCCGTGAGGGCTTCCGGCGCATTGTTTTTATACGTAATTTCAATATTTCCGCTGGCAATATGCGTTTTGTCGTCGAGACTGACGTCGATCACATAGTTTACCTCCTGCTGGAAATAAGGCTTTTGCGCCTGTAAAGCGCCAAAACAGAATAGCAAGGATAATAAGAGGAGTGGTCTACTCATGTAATTATGTGTTTGAGTGATTTTGTGTTTGAGTGTTTAGAGTATGTTCGGGGCTGCTTTTGGGGGCAAAAGTATTTATTTTAACGGGAGTTTTGTGTATCTGCCGAATCCCGGAACTTCACAAACAGAAATAGCGTTACCTTTGCACATTCATACTAACAGGTTTCAGGCCGCGGCCGGGAAGCACAACGTGCAAGTGATATGGAAACGATACGTCAAAAACAAGTGGGCGAGCTGATCCGCCGCTACTTCAGCATGATCCTTACCGAAGAAGGCAGCAATATTTATGGCCGCGACAAATTAGTAACTGTTACCGGCGTAAAAATGACACCGGATTTGTTGCTTGCCAAAGTATACATCAGCGTTTACGGTACAGAAAACAAACAGGAAGTCATCCTTGAAATGGAAGATAACCTCAAACACCTTCGTCAGGCACTCGCAGGTAAAATCGGCAAACAAATGCGCCGGATGCCGGAAATTGAGTTTTTCCTCGATGATACCATCGACGAAATGTACCGCGTCGACAGCCTGCTCAACCGCGTCAAAGACGAAGACGAGCAGATTTTCGGACAGTAATTTTTATGGTTTCCCGCAGATTTTATACGTAAATATATCTGCGTATTCAGCGCGTAAATTTGCGCCAATCTGCGGGAAACAATCAGTTCACTGCCTCTTTCCCAATTCTACCCGAATGCGCTCCAGCACCGGGTCAATACCATTAATATAATCTTGAAAGCTGGCCTCCACCCTGATATCGGGTTCGATGGTCGGGCGTTCGGTGGCCTCTTTTACAAAGTATTTGGTGGAATATACCACCCGCAAGCCCGATGAAGGCAAATCAAAACTCCGGATTTCACCATAATGGTTGGGTTTGCCTCCGGTATCTTCCCCGATCAGAATAGCATCGGTGTTTTGTAAAAAATCTAAGGTATTCAGGATGGCCGAGGAAAAGGTTTGTCGGCCAATGACTACATAAATGCCGCCTTTCCGATTAATTTTTTTGTTTTTGGCAATTTTCTTAATCATCTCCGTGCCTTGCGCGGAAGCGCCGCCACCATTAAAGCGCATATCAAAAACCAGCGTTTTTACCTCCGGCCGGTTCAGGGTTTTGAGCACGCGTTTTTCAAATTCCTTAAATGAGGGAATTTCCGCCAAACCCTCTTTTTTACCGTATTTTTTTGAAATTTCCCTTCCGCCACAAATATTGTATTGCACAAAATAAAGTCCGTCCGACATCAAGGTGTCGTTAAAATAGGTGCCGATGCCGCGCCAGCAATGCGCTAACTTGGAGCGGTCAGGGTAGAGCCAGTCTTTGCTGCGCTCCCTGTCCACCGGCAAAGCATACGTATCCGGCATCCCGGCCTTGGGCGCCACCTGAATGTACACCGAATCACTGTCGATAAATCCGAAAAAACGCAGGGTCGACGCTACCGACATCATGGTCGGGATGCGGCTCCTGAACATACCCACATTGTCAATGGTAATCAGGGTAGCGAGGCTGTCGGCTACCTGCTCAATAGGCGTCCCGTTGATATGTGTCAGGCGGCGCCAATGCAGGCTTTCATACGCCTTTTCAACACCATTGATAAAATATCCCTCCGTAAAATAGCCAACATGGAAGGGCAGTATTTCCGTGCTTTTGTAGCCCCATTGTAGCCGGGTATGCGAATCGCCAAGGCTTGCAATAAACTGCTGAATACGCAGGCGGTTTTCCAGGTTGGTAGCGTCGGCGGCTTGTGCAGCCAGCGCATCCAGGCCTTTTTCATATTCGGCTTTGGGTACTTTGAAGTAGATGTTCGCATGCCGCGCAGGCAGCATAACGCGCAGGTACTCAATGTCGCCGCGCCAGTCAATGAGTTTATGCTCCTGAGCAGCGAGGGATGTTGCAAGCAGCAGCAAAAAAGTAAAGACAAAGCTTTGTTTCATCAGTTAACAGTTATCAGTCAACAGTTATCAGTGAGCAGTTATCAGTGAGCAGTTAACAGTGAGCAGTTAACAGTGAGCAGTTATCAGGGAGCAATTATCAGGGAGCGTGTCATGCTGAGGCAACCGGCCGGACCCGGCCACCAAACCGGAAATGAACCATTAGGGCGTGTCAATCTGCGAATTCTGCGGGAAATTGATCTTCGGAGTTTAACATCCGGACAAACTTTATTTCCTATTCCGCTGATAGGCTTCAATACTAATTGATTGATTTTCAGATATTAAAATCAATCCCGGAATCGTGGTTCATGAGTAACGGAGTGAAGCATGACACGCTCCCTGATAACTGATAAATGCTCACTGTTGACTGTTCACTGTTAACTGTTGAAAAAATTCCCGGATACGCGCCTGCCAGCTGTTGCTTTCCGCCACTTCTGTACGGCGGCGGAGCAATGCCGGGTCGTTTTCAGCCAGGGCGACGGCAATTTGTTCCAAAAAATCCTCGTGGCTTTCCGCGAGGTAAATGCAATGCCCGAAAGTACGAATATCTTCCGAAAAACTGCTTGAAACCACCGGTTTTCCCGCAGCTAAGTATTCATTAATCTTTAAGGGATAGATGCTGCGCGTAAGGGTATTACACAAAAACGGAATCAACACACAATCCATGTACTGCATCAGCGGCGGCAAATCGGCGAGTTTGCGGCTGCCCGCCAACACCACATTCGGCATCTTATCCAGCCCAAGGGTTGTTACTTCCGGGCTGTTTACCGGCCCTACCAGCAGCAAAGTGCAATCAGGATATGCTTCCGCTACTTTTTTTAATAAAATATAGTCAATCCGCAGGGCATCGAGGTTGCCTGTGAAACCAATAACTTTCCCTTTCCGGCCTTCCAATTCCTTTGGGCGCGGGTATTTTTCTGTAATGACCTTTGAAAAAACATGCGTATCCGCCGCATTATAATACGCCACAATGCGGCGTGCAAAAGGCGCTTTGAGCTTGTAAAGGTTGGAGGAGGTGACAAACGTTATATCCGCTTTTTGGATGGCCTCTATTTCCAGGTCAAAACCGTGTTTGGCGGTGTAGGGGTCTTGGGAAATATCGTCGATACAATGGTAAATACAGGTTTGGGCGCCCATTTCCGGCGGCAAGGTAGCGGCAAAAAAGGGGTCGTAGCAATTGATATACACATACTGCCCGATACCGTGCCGTCGAATACCCTTGCGGATGGCCCGTAAAACAATACCATTGTTTATATTTTGAAAAAAACGGTACAGCGCGCCCTTGGGCAGCCAGTTGATGGGTAGGGTTACAGGCGGCTGAACGGCCAAAAAATGATTCGAAAACCCCGGCAGGCGCTCGTAGGTATTTCGGCCCGTCAATACCCGCCACAAACGTTTTTTTAAAAAAACATCCCCTTGTTGCAGCCCTTTCAGTACATCGCGCAGTGAGTATGGGTGATTGACATACAGCACTTTATGCGTCTTTTCTAACTCCTGCGCCATTGAAAGCGAAATGGAGGAGTAGGGATTGTCGGTGCGAAACAAGGTAAAAAACACCACGGCGATGTCGCTGTTATTTGTGCTCATATCTCAAAAGGTGCGGTGAAAACAGGCGCTAACTCCGTCAGATCCAGGCGATGCCCGGCTTCCGGCAGGAATAGCCTGATATTAGGCCCGCCTTCGGCAAAACGATGCAGCGCGGGCTGGTTCATCAAAGGGTCGTTTTTGCCTGCGACAATACACGTAAAAATCCGGCTTTTTCCTAAAAACGCCTTGCTTTTATCCATAAAAACGGGAAAATGACGCATCGAATACCAGCAGGCGAAGGTGCGCGCCACGCGGGCGCGGGTGGACAAATTGGCCCGCAAAAAACGCGCAATGCTCCCGGGCAGCAGGCCGCTTTTAGCCAGCCCTAAAGCCGCAGGGAACAAGGTGCGGAAAGCCCGTCGCAGCCACATCGGCGTGCGCTGCGCTAAGCCCATGCCTTGTGTGCCGAGGCCCTCAGGGGCCAGCAGGTAGAGCTTTTCGAGTTGCTGTTCGAGTCGGGGCGCCAGGGCCAGGGCCAGCCGTGCGCCAAAGCTGTAGCCCATTAAACTGAAGCGGGTCTTACCCTCCGTTGTACAAACGGCATTAATCCATTCCAGCAGGTCTTCCTGATTAAAGTCTGCTTTGGGCCACTGCGTTTGCCCGTGAAAAGGCAGATCAGGCGCAAGGATCGTATACTGATCGCCGATGATTTTTTCCAAGGGCGCATACATTGCTCCTGTATCGGCGAAGCCGTGAAAGGCGAGCAGCAAATGCGGCCCATTGCCCCAGCGCCGGGTATACAGGGCCGTTTGCATCAGATAAAATCAGCGTCTTTATCGTATGGGTAAGTCATCAGGTACTGCAAAGCCTTTTCAATGGGATATTGCTGAAAAACCACGCCGTACATCATGGTGGTAATCGGTACGTGCAATTTATAATACCGTGCCAGCTGGTAAGCAATGCGCAGGGTACGGACGCCTTCGGCCAGCTCAGGCATGGCAGCCCGGATCTGTTCCGTGCTTTCACCTTTGGCCAAGCGCATCCCGAAGGAATAATTCCGGCTGTGCTGACTGGTTGCGGTCGCTACCAGGTCGCCAATGCCAGCTACGCCGACAAACGCCTGGCTCGACGCGCCCAGTGCCTTGCCGAAGTATACCATTTCGGCCAGACCGCGCGAAATAAGCAGGCCCTGCATGTTGCGGCCCATGCCCAATCCTCCCAAAATGCCGGAGCCCAGCGCGATAATATTTTTTAAAGCCCCGGCTAATTCAGCGCCCAGCAAATCATAAGAGCCGAACACATGGAACTTCGGGCTGTTCAGCGCGTCCTGCCCCAGCTGAATTACTTCCTTGAAACGACTGGCTACCAGGGTGGCGGCAGGCTGACCGGCGGCAATTTCGCTGGAAAGGTTGGGGCCCGACAGGCAGCCAACACGGACCACGCTGCTTTCTTCCAGCACTACTTCGCTCATGGTGCGCACGTGGTTACGCGTGAGTACCAAACCGGGTTTTTCCAAATCTTCCTCTTTTAACTCCTTGATATCCAGACCCTTGGTGGCATGAATAATGAGGTGGTGCGGGCGGAGGAAAGGCCCCAGCGAACGCATCATTTGCCGGAAACTGCTCGAAGGAATAATGGGCAAAATGAGCGTGCAGGTGCGCGCCAGTCCTTCCATATCGGAAGTGGCGGTAATATTGGGGTGGATTTTCATGCCGAGGTGTTCGCGCTGCACATTGATATGCTGCACGGTTTCCTCTTTGCGGCTGAATAACAGCACCGGATTGTTGAGGGCCAGCAAATTGGCCACTGTAGTGCCAAAACTGCCGGCGCCGATGACGCCTACGATCATAGTGTTAGGATTAAATTTTATTTTACCCCTTCCGATTGGGAGAGGCTGCGCGTCCAGATGACCTTGCCGTCTTTATCATAAACGCTGATTTCGAGGGCGCGTTGTTTGAGCGGACCGCTGAAGCGCAACATGGCGTAGTTGTGCTGTGTGACGACGGTTCCGGGCACGCGCCAGGCGTTTTCTTCTTTTTCCGCGCCTGCGTACACGCCCGAAGTGAGCGGCGAGGCGGTGAGGTCGTACACCCAGTTGCCTTTTTGATTTTTCATGGCGCTCAGTTCGGTGAAATGGCGGTCGCCGGTAAGGAAAATAACGCCTTTTACATTCATCCGCTCAATGCGATTCAGAATCGTATCGCGTTCGGCGGCGTAGAAATTGCTGAAGGTTTCGTGGTGTTTGTTGGTGCTCAGCACTTGTCCGCCAACAGCAACCACTTTCCAGGGGGCATAGCTGGCGGCCAGGGCGTTGGTGAGCCAGTCGAGCTGTGCTTCACCGAGCTGGGTTTTATTGGGGCAGGCGCT
Source organism: Chitinophagales bacterium (assembly GCA_017303875.1). Taxonomy (GTDB): domain Bacteria; phylum Bacteroidota; class Bacteroidia; order Chitinophagales; family Saprospiraceae; genus M3007. The sequence goes on from JAFLBP010000024.1 coordinate 43,395, forward strand.
GCAATAATCTGCATCGCGGAAGTAGCGGTTGTCGAGCAGGAAAAAGTCGACGTCTTCGTATTCAAAAGCGGTGGTACAGCCTTTTTGCCCGTCGATGCCAAAAGTGGGGTTTGCCCAGAAGTCGCGGAAAATTTCCCAGGCTGTTTCCTTCATAATGAAGGTTTTATCGGAGTTGTCGGCGCCGTAGTCGTGGTCGTCCCAGATGGCATAATGCGGAGTATTGGCGAGCAGGGGTTGGAGTTCGGGCAGGGCGCGGTCGTGGGTGTAGCGTTTGTACATGCCGCTGCGGCTGTCCCAGTCTACTTCGCGGTAGTACACGTTATCGCCGAGCCAGAGCATGAGATCGGGTTTGGCAGCATGGATGCTGGTAAAAATTTCAAATTCGCTGCCATAGGGTTTGCCGGGGCGGTCGTAAGGGTCTTCATTGACATATACACAGCTGCCGGTAGCGATGCTGAAAGGCGGCGGGTCGTTGCGCCATTGCCAGAGCGGCGGGGTTTTGAACTGTGCCGGATAGGGCAAGACGACGGGGCGTTTGTTGACCACCACACGGTAGTCGTAAGTGATGCCGGGCGTTACCTCGTCGGCGATACATTTAGCCGTAAAGGCGTGTTCGGCGCCGGTTTGCAGCGGAGCGCTGCGCCTGATATTTTTGGGTTGGTCGGTGGGCCAGTATTCAATCCATACCGTGGCGGCGGTTCGGGTTTGCAGCCAGATGGTGGCTTCGCGCATGGCGACATGCCCGACCATGGGGCCATTTTGCAGCGGGCTGTTGTTTTGGGCAAAAAGGGGAAATGCACAAAAAAGTGCCAGCATTAATCCGCCAACAAGGCAAAAACGGTTGCGATTGGTATACATGCAATGAAAATTTTAGGCAGCGAAGGTAAGCGTTGTCGGGTATTGAAGGGTAAAATCAGTGTAAACTCCTGTCGGCACAGCCCGAAACCATCAAAAAAGTATATTGGCGTGCCTTTTTTAGGTTTTTAAATGTTTTGTATTGATTTTCAATGTGTTATAATTTATCTGAAGCACAAAATATTTCGAGCGCTTGAAGCCTGGCAGTTTTTTTTCTTAAAATTTTATTAAGGCTTTAAACCTCACCCAACCTTTTTTATTCTATATGCGTATCTATAATTAAAAATAAAATTTCCCCAAACACTTGACAATGCCAAAAAAAAATCTTTACTTTGAACCAATAAAAATAGGAGGTTTGCTATGACACACAAATTTGCATCCATTTTAATCGCCCTCCTGACCCTCTGTGCGCAGCCGATTGCCGCCCAGCAAACGGCCACCAAAACCTTTGTCAAAACCATCAATACCCTCCAGAAAGGAACGGTAGAACTAAACCTCCCCGGCGATGTCGATATCAAAACCTGGGAAGGCACAAGTATCAAGGTGGAAATGACAATCAACCTGCCCTCCGGCAGCAATGGTATGCTCAGCGAACTGGCCAACGTCGGTCGCTACAACATTGCCGCTAAACCCGAGGGAGAAGTACTCGAAGTAACCATGCCCAACATGGCCAGAACCGTGAAAGTAAAAGGCGCTTTGCTGCGTGAAAATCTCAGCTTCGTCGTTTTTATGCCGAAAGACCTGAAAGTAGAAACATTGAACACCACCGATCTGCTGGCTGCAGAAAAGAAGTAAGTTACAGCCAGCAATAGTTTTCCTGCTGAGGCGTCCGCTGGTACCGGACGCCTCTTTTTTTATGCAGCAACAAATTAACTTAGCACAACACGTTCAATTTTGCCGGTTTTGCGGCTTTTTTCAGCCATAAAGCCCATGATATGGCTCTCAATTGAAGCATCAATGGTGGAGGTAAGCAGGTTCGGATCCTGCTTGCCTACGGCTTCTACCCAGTCGGCCACCAGACGCCAGTCGCCACCGCCATGCCCGTCGCCACTGCTGTTATCAATCACCTTCGATTCGCCGGTGCGGAAATCGGTGATCGTGAATTTTTCCATATCTCCCACAATATCGCCCATGCTGCCCATCACGCGGGTTCGGCGCCCGTGGTAGCTGGTAAAGGCTTCCATGGAAAAATTGGCGGTCACGCCGTTTTCAAATTCCATCGACGTCACGTAATGGTCTTCCTGATTATTGTCCATGCGGTACACACAGCGGCCGTAATTGGTGTTGCGCAGGTATTCCAGAATGGCCTCGCCTTGTTTGTCTTTGTCTTCGGGCAGGTCGAAAACATAAGTCCAGGAGCGTTCGCGGTAGTAAATTTTCATCGCCGAGTAGGGGCAGTTGCCTTCTACAGCACAGCCGTTCATACAGCGATCGGTGCTGCCGGCGGGTGCATTTTCTTTGCGGAACCATTTCAGGCCGCCCATAGCCACAATTTGTTTGCAGGGGCTGCCCACCATCCAGCGCAGGATGTCGAGGTCGTGACAGCTTTTCGCCAGAATAATCGGCGTGGTGGCGTTGCGGTCGTGCCAGTTGCCGCGCACATAGGAGTGCGACATGTGGATATGCTGAATTGGCTCAAAATGCTGGATGCTCACCACTTCGCCGATGGCGCCGCTTTGCATCATTTCACGCAGTTTAATAAAATACGGCGCGTAGCGCAACACATGGCAAACCGCCACCACGCGGCCTGTTTTTTTAGCCAGCGCGAGGATGTCGCGGCATTCTTTTTCCGTAGGGGCGATGGGTTTTTCCAGCAGCACATCGTAACCTGCCTTGAGGGCGGCCATGCAGGGGCCGTAGTGCAGGTTGTCGGGTGTGGTGATAATTACCGCATCGGCAAATTTGGGTCTTTTGAACACGTCTTCCCAGGTCGGGAAGCGGTTGGCATCGGCGATGTTGTGTTTTTTGGCGTAGCGTTCGTTGCGGATGGCAATGGGTTCTGCCACGCCGACAATATCGAGGTGATCGGCATGTGCGGCGGCATAGTTGCCGTACACATTACCGCGCGAGCCGGCGCCGAGGGTAATGGCCGTTACCGGTTTGGCCGGCGGCGGATAGGGCGGCGTGAAGGCATTGGCATTAAAAGGGTAGAGGTCTTCGGCTTTCAGGGGCAGGTTGCCCACAGCAGCTAAGCTGCCGGCGGCTCCGAGGGTTTTTAGCAGGTTGCGGCGCGAAATAGGCATAAGCGGAAGGGTTGAAAGGTTGATTGATTATTCCCCGTAAGCGGGCAGCGCATCGAGGTATTGGAAATCCTGTTTTTCAAAATTAAGGGCACAGCAGTAGGTATGCAGGCCATTGCTGATGGCCATGTACGGCGCGCGCAATTGCAGGTTGTAGCGGGCGGCCTGCTCAAAGGTTTCCTGCTTGAGCGCCACTTTAGGCGATTTGCATTCAATGAGCAGCCAGGGTTGCAGGGCCGCATCGTATACCACCACATCGCAGCGTTTTTGAAGGGTATTCACTACAATTCCGATTTCCACGCGGATACGACCGGGCGGGTAATTTTTGCCCTGTAAAAGGTGTTGCAACAGCAATTGCCGCACGTGCTCCTCCGGACTGAGCGACACCTCTTTTTTGCGGATGGGATCAAATACCCACACCGCACCGGAAGTCTCTTTGCGCAGGCGCAAAGCAGGCTGAAGTGATAATAAATCGAGATCTAATAACATTCGGCCGAAAATTAGTTCTAATTTTAGCGCTTTAGTATCTCCTTTTGCAGAATTTTATACCGGGTTTACTTTTATCAGCCATAAACCCGCCGCCGACTACTGAAAATGAACAAACCATTCTGGCATATCATCGTCAATCCCGTGGCTGGCCACGGCAAAGGCCGGCAGATCTGGCAACAAATGGAGCCGATACTCCAGGAAATGGGTTTTGCCTACACTGTTGCCTTTACGGAACACAAAGGCCACGCCCTGCGCCTCGTTGATGATGCCGTGCTGCGCGGCTGTCGTTACCTCATGGCGGTAGGCGGCGATGGCACCAACCACGAAATTGCCAATGGCCTGCTGCTTCAGCCCCATGCGCCCGCCCGCGACATTGCCTACGCGCTCATGCCCGCTGGCACAGGCAACGACTGGGCGCGTACCCACGGCATTCCTTCCGACCCGCGCACCCGCCTCACCCGCTTGCAAAATCCTGAAACGATATTTCAGGATGCCGGCCTGGCGCATTTTGAAACCGAAAATGGCCCCTCAAAACGCTATTTTATCAATGTGGCCGGTATGGCTTATGATGGCTTTATCGGGCAACAGCTGCAACGCCGACCCGCCCGCAACAAAATGGAATACCTGCTTTTTGTAGGTAAATACTTATTTCAATACCAGCTTTCCAAAGCAGCGATCCGCTTCAACGGCCAGCGCGTGGAAGACTATTTTTACACCATTAATGTCGGTTTGTGCAAATATTCGGGTGGCGGTATGCAGCTTACGCCCCATGCCATTCCCGACGACGGCCTTTTTGCGCTCACCTTTGCCCGTAAATTATCCAAACTGGAAGTGCTGCTCCAAACCCCGCGTTTTTACGCCGGCACCCTGCTCGAACACCCCAAAGTGGAAGGCTGGCAAAGTGCGCGTATTGAAGTGGATCATCTGCCCGGCGAGCCACCCACGCTGCTGGAGGCCGATGGGGAATATTTGGGCCATACTCCCGTCGTGTTTGAGCTGCTGGAAGCCGCTATTCAGGTGGTTCTGTAAAGTTGTTTTATCTGAAAATTTGCCGGAATGCGGCTACGGCTGCCTTGTTTTCAGGCTGGTAAAATGCCTGTATCACATCTTTTTTCTCCCGGGCACTCAGGTGGAAACTGAGCGAGGCTTCGCGGCGTTTGCGCACGGGCCGGTATTGGAAATGCAGCACATCCAATTTGCGTGGCCCCAGCAGATCGCCCAAGAGTGCCAACTCGCTGTCGTGCTCAAAATCCTGCATGGTCGTCAGGTTGGCCGCAGCGCCGGCAGGCGTGAGCAGACTTTCAAAAATACCTTTGTCGTCGTAAGGGTAAATAGGGTCAATTTTGCTCCAGCTGCGCACCTGAATGATGATGACGCCACTGGTATTTTCCCGAATCCAGTCCTGAAAAGTATGGATAAAGCGCACGGCCGTTGAAGTGCCGAAATTATCGCGAAAACCCGCGTCCATCACTTCCAGCGAAGGTTTGGACGGCAGCCAGGCATTGGGCAGGATGAGCGGATAGGTGCAATTCATGCGCAGGGCGGAGCTGAATTGCAGTTTGTCGGCGCGCAACTGACTGAACAGCAGGCGCATGTCTACGGCATCGATTTCCGCGCGGACGCGTTTGTTGGGTGGCCGCATGAGGTAGCTCATGCCTTGCGGGCTGATGATGAGCCGTCGGGAGTCGTTGACGATAAAAGGCGACAGCACCATCATCGGGATCTGGGCATTGGCTTCGGCGGCGCGATAGGCATCGAGCGGGCGCTTGAAACTGCCGGCGCAGTTTTCAATCAGTTGTTGTTCAAACAGATAGCCCCGGTCTTTTCGGTAGGTTTCTTCCCCGACGCTGAAGGTCGTCATGGGGAAGAACAGGTCGTTGGCCACTATCCCGAAGCTGACGGGGTTAAGCAGGTCTTTGCTGATATTTTGAAGCAGCAGGGAATCACTTGTTTTACTTTGTCCGGGCGGCAACATACCGCGTGCTTCCCGGTAATAGGCTGCGCCGAGCATGCCCCCGGAGGCGCCGCTGATCAGTATGGTATGGCGGAGTAGGCGGCCATGGGTTACACTGTCGAGGCCCTGTATGGTTTTCATGGTCCAGAGTGCCGAGCGCAGGCCGCCGCCGCTGGCGCAGATGAACACCATTTTAGGTTTGGGTTGCTCGGGCGTTTGGTTTTTGGTGAGCCATTTTTCCAGAATTTGCTGCGTAGCGGCCTTGTCGCGGGCAATTTGCCGCGGAGAGCACAGGCTGTCGAGCCGCGCATAGGTGTAGGGCACCCTTTCTTCCAGGCCGTAGTGCAGGCCATAGGCGCGGTTGCGATAATTGAGAAAGCCCCAACTGGTAAACATATTCACCAATACTACCAGCAACAGCGTGACGGCAAGGCTCCAGCCCCGAAACCAGAAGGTAATGGCGCCAAAAACGGCCATCAGCATACTGGCCAATATAAACAAAGAAGCAGCGGCGGGAATACGCATCCACTCGCTGTCCATAAAAGCGCCTTGTGCAAGCAATACCAACAATGCAAGTACCTGCACAACGACAGCATTGAAATGATTTTGCCGGAACACCTGTTCGAGCATTTCAGGGTTGTAGTGCAAAACCGAACGCACTAAGCGCAGGCGCAAGCGCTCGTTGAGGTAGGTATCTACCCGCCAGCGGGTGATGCCCGACTGAATTTCCCAGACCGTTGGCAGCCGATAGCCGGGCGTGAGCAGACGACCGCCGGGGCGCATCTGGAACACCATTTTGCCCGGCCTCAGGAAAGCGCCGATGTCTTTATTGGTAAAATACAAATACGCGGCCAGCAGCAGTATGAGCGCCGTCAGCCCGGAGAGCAGCCCGAGGGTATTGAGGGCAATATCCCGCCCGGTCAGGTATTCGTCGTGCCATTGAAACCAGATGCCGGCAGAGAGGTAAATGCTCAGAAAAGTGAAGGGGATAAGACTGTTATTGAGCGAGAATTTGGTAAAAGGCGCCTCTAAAGTAGCCAGAAACGGGAAACGGCTGGCGCAGAGCAGGTAGGTGGTGAGGTGCCAGATCATGAACAGCACGCCCATGGCTGCGCCGGTAATAAAGAAGCTCCAAAAATCTGTTTTGCCCCGATACTCAGGCGTGAGCAGGAGGTAGTGCATGCCGAAAAAGCGGCCAGCCAGGCCGAGCGCCATCAATACCAGCACTACCCACAAGGCCATAAGAATGATGTGGTTGCGCAGGTGCAGGTAAAGCAGCCTGACCGGAAAGCAGAATTGTAGGCGGCGCAGCAGCATGATTATTTGGGTGCTTTCCGCCGGCACTGTTCGGGAGGCTACAGCGCGGTGAGCAGCGCTTTTTCGATACGTGCCAACGGATCTTCAGATTGATCTTTTACGAAAGGTAAACCCGTCACCTTTTCATAAAGTTCAACGTAGCGATCGGTAATTTCTTGCACAAAAGCGTCGGGCATTTCAGGCATTTTTTGACCGTCTTTTCCCTGAAAGCCATTGGCGATCAGCCATTCGCGCACAAACTCCTTGCTGAGCTGGCGCTGGCGTTCGCCGGCAGCCTGGCGTTCGGCATACCCTTCGGCGTAGAAGTAGCGGGAGCTGTCGGGGGTGTGGATTTCATCCATCAGCACGATCTCGTCGCCGATTTTTCCAAATTCATATTTGGTATCCACCAGAATCAGGCCTTGTCGGGCGGCCATTTCCGTGCCGCGCTGAAACAGGGCGCGGGTATAGGCTTCCATTTGCAGGTAATCCGCTTCCGCAACGATACCGCGGGCAAGAATTTCCTCGCGGGAAATATCCTCGTCGTGGCCTTCTTCGGCCTTGGTGGTTGGCGTGATGAGCGGGGTGGGGAACTGGTCGTTTTCGCGCAGGCCTTCGGGCAGAGATACGCCGCAGAGCGTGCGCAGGCCCGAAGCATAGGTACGTGCTGCGTGCCCGGCCAAGTAGCCGCGAATGACCATTTCCACCCGCAGCGGCTCGCAACGGCGGCCGATGGCCACATTGGGGTCGGGTGTGGCAAGCAGCCAGTTCGGACAAATATCGCGGGTGGCGCTGAGGAAATGCGCAGCAATCTGGTTCAACACAGCGCCTTTGTGCGGAATGGCGCGTGGTAAAATATGATCGAAGGCCGAAATACGGTCGCTGGCAACCATAACTAAGCGATTGCCTACGGTGTACACATCGCGTACTTTTCCGCGATAAAAAGCCGTTTGACCCGGCAAATTGAAATTTGTTTCACGAATGGCATTCATGGGGCAAAATTGCGGTGTTTTGGCCGGAAAACGGCCATTTCCGAACAACAATTTTGTTTCAATTTTTCTGTGGAAAACTTTTCCAAAAAACTTTCTCACACCCTCCCAAAGGCAAATTTCTTAACATGAACTTAATCTTGCACGGCACAAATAACAAAATCCCGACACCCTAAATTACTCTTTTTCTGCTGTTTAAATCATATCCGACAAACGACTATTCGTACACAAATGCTGTGGATAATTGTTAATGAATGTGGATAAAACAGGTACTTGCACAGGTTATGCACATTATTCACACGGGTTTTCCACACAAATTAACTCACACGGATTGTTTGGAAATTGTCTATCTTCACCTCGATTTTTTATGTTTGCGCAAAAGGGTTTATTCGGGTGTGTAAGTGTTTTGGTGTTTGAGTATTTAAGTGTTTTCGTATTTTAGTGTTTTAGTGTTTTAGGGGGAATGGCCCAAACACTCAAACACCAAAACACTTAAACACCAAAACACTCAAACACTAAAAAACCCAAACACCCACACGCCAAAACACCCACACACTAAATACATGGATCCATCAGGAGAGAAAAAGAGTAATATCGGCGGAGCGCGAAAGAAAGCGGCAGTAAGCCCTAATGAGGGACTTTCCAACTACGTGTTCGGAAAAGTGCCCCCCCAAGCCGTACCCCTTGAAGAAGCGGTACTTGGCGCCCTTATGCTCGACCGTGAGGCCCTGCCCATCGTGATGGACATCCTGCGCTCGGAGAGTTTTTACCTCGAATCCCACCAGGCTATTTATCGTGCCGTGCTTAAATTGTTTGAGCGCTCGCACCCGGTAGACCTGCTCACCGTCACCGAAGAACTGCGCAAAAGCGGGGAACTGGATAAAGTCGGCGGCCCCTACTACCTCGTGGAACTGAGCAACAAAGTAGCTTCGGCCGCCAACATCGAGTACCACGCGCGTATTATTGCTGAAAAACATATCCAGCGCGAACTCATCAACGTCAGTACCCGCGTCATCCGCGATGCTTTCGATGAAACCACTGATGTGTTCAACCTCCTTGATGAAGCCGAAAAAGGCCTGTTTAATATTACCCAGAACAACCTTAGCCGCTCTTTTCAGAGCATGGGCACACTTTCCGGCCAGGTGCTCAAACAAATTGAGGAGCTTTCGCACAAGGAAGACGGCCTCACGGGCGTCCCGACCGGCTTTACGGATATTGACCGCCTGACCTCCGGCTGGCAACCCTCCGATTTGGTCATCATCGCCGCCCGACCGGGTATGGGTAAAACGAGTTTGCTGCTCGCTATGACCCTCAATGCGGCCAAAGATTTCAATAAAGGCGTGGCCCTGTTCTCTTTGGAGATGGCCAGTACGCAATTGGTCTCGCGTCTGATTTCCATGGAAGCCGAAATTCCCGGTTCCAAAATGCGCAGCGGCCGTCTTGAAGACTATGAATGGCAGGCCCTGCAAACCACCGTGGAGCGCCTGAGTAATATCCCGATCTTTATTGACGATACACCGGGGATCAATATTTTTGAGCTGCGCGCCAAATGCCGCCGCCTGAAAATGCAGCACGATATTCAGCTCATCATCATTGACTACCTCCAGCTGATGACCGGCTCCTCGGACGGTAAAAATACCAATCGCGAACAGGAAATTTCCGGTATTTCCCGTGCCCTCAAGGGCCTTGCCAAGGAACTGAGCGTGCCCGTCATTGCACTGTCGCAGCTCAGCCGCGCCGTTGAGGTGCGGGGTGGCAGCAAGCGGCCGCAGTTGAGTGATCTTCGGGAATGCGTGAGCGGCGATACGTTGGTATACCTTGCCGACGGTCGTACTCTGCCCATTGCATCGCTGGTAGGACAAACCCCTGTCGTTTGGTCGATGGATCCTGAAACCCAACGACTCGTGCCTAAAGCGAGTGATTTGGTATGGGCTGTAGGGGAGAAAGCGGTGTTTGAGATCGCTTTGGCAAGTGGTCGCCGAATAAAAGCAACCGCTAATCATCGCCTTTATACTATAGATGGGTGGAAACAGGTGGATGCGTTGGAGATCGGTAGCAGGCTGGCGATTGCACGAGGCTTACCCGAACCTGAATTTCATAAGCAATGGGAAGAAGATCATTTGGTATTGCTTGCACATCTGATCGGAGATGGAAGTTATTTGAAACATCAACCTTTACGTTATACAACGGCATCAGAAATGCATAGTGAAGCCGTGAAGCAGGCAGCTGAACGCGGGTTTGGCGTAACTGTTACGCGTCATGAAGGGAAAGGCAACTGGCATCAACTTGTACTGAGTGGTAATGGCAACCGCTGGAAACCAGCTGGCGTAAATGCCTGGTTGCGAGCGCTTGGAATTTACAATCAGCGATCTCACGAAAAGTATATCCCCCAGGATGTTTTTCAGTTGAGCAATACACAGGTCGCATTTTTCCTTTGTCATTTATGGGCAACAGACGGCACTCTTTATCAACCTAAAGCGAGTGCAAAGAAATCAAATGTACGAATTAGTTTTTCTACAAATAGCCGTCGCCTTGCGGAGGACGTTGCACAGTTGTTGTTGCGTTTTGACATAGTCGCCCGTATAAAAGTTGTATTACAGGGACATTACAAACCCATGTATACAGTAGATGTTTCCGGAAGCAAAGCCCAGTTAGTTTTTTTAGATAAGATCGGTGTTTTTGGAGAGAAGGCAGCCCGGGTGGAAGGGATCAGAGCATATTTGAAAGAAAAAGTAGCAAATACCAATATCGATACTGTTCCGGAAAGTGTTTTTGGAATAGTAAAAGAAACTATGCGGGAAAGGGGAATCAGTCAGCGTAAAATGGCTGAAATGCGGGATACTTCTTACGGCGGAACAGCACATTTCAACTTCGCACCAAGTCGTGAAATAATACAGGAATATGCCAGTTTGCTTCATGAGCCGGAATTGGAAAAATTGGCAACAAATGGCCTGCTTTGGGACACCATCGTATCCATCACCCCGGCAGGGGAAGAAGTGGTTTATGACCTCACGGTACCGGGTACACACTCCTGGGTGGCCAATGGTATTATCAGTCATAACTCCGGTGCCATCGAGCAGGATGCGGACATTGTTTCCTTTATTTACCGTCCGGAATACTATCAGATTCTGGAAGATGAAAATGGCCAGAGCCTTAAAGGCATTGCCGAATTTATTGTAGCCAAACACCGCCACGGGGCGCTCGATACCATCAGAATTAAATTTACGGATACCTTCGCCAAATTCGGTAACCTCGACGATCCTGCTTTTACCGGCCTGGCCGACCCGCTCTCCGGGCCTTTCCAGCCCAGTGGCATGATCCGGGGGTCAAGGATGAATGATGAGGATATTCCGTTTTAGATTTTCCTAAACACCCACCCAAATGCACATTACCGGAAACATCTTTCTCGGGCTTTCCACCCTCAGCTACCTGCTGCTCCTTTTTGCCAACAGCAGCAAACCCGCCGGCAGCGGCGACAATGTAATGGGCTACGGATTGGCCATGGCCTTTCTCGGCCTTTGCCTCGCCCTTTGTACCCTGGTGCTTTTGCTCATCCTCGCCTTCAATGGCGGGTTCAACTGGATATCCGAAAGCGCCGGCCCGCGTTTGCTGCTGGTGCTCGCAGGCTGGGCAGGCTTTTCTGCAACGGTATTTTTCAGCGCAATTTTTAAATGGGAAAAGGTAGACATGATTCCGGGTATGCAAATTTTGGCCGGCCATGCCGCCGTCTGGCTGCCCCTGCTGCTCCTTGTCCCCTGCCTGCTGTTGCTCAATGAAGGCCTGCGCAGCAATGCCGCGCCGCTCCTGTACAAAGCGCCCCTGATTGTGGCTTTTGCCGTGAGTATGCTGGGCGGATTAATCCTGCTGCGCGGATGGTTCGTCTCGGCGAGTGCTTCGCAAATGGCCCGGATTGAAGCTGCCCAAACAGAAGACGCGGAAATGCACAAGCGGCATCTGGAAGAAATCGCCAAGGCTGATCCGCAACAAAGTATCCTGACCCTGCTGCCGTTTACCGGCCGTTTCCACGACAAAGCGGTGCGGGATGCCGCGCTGGCGCGTATCAAAACCAACCCCGACTGGGAAACCAAACTGCTGGAACTGCTCGACAACGAACACTACTACCACGAGGTGTATACCTTTATCGACGACAATAAAACAGCGCACCCCGATCGCTTCGCCGAACCGCTGCAACGCAGTATTTTCCGATTAGCCGAAGATGTCCGGAAATATATCCGCAACGACGACCACCCGCAAAACTGGCACCTCGAACATTTCGATATCGAACGCCTGCTGCGCGGCCTCGATCAGTTTGAAAATCAGGGAGTCGACTACCGCCCCGCCGTGCAGGCCGTCTACGACGCCCTCAGCGAACCGCAGCCCGCCCACCTCAAACCCGTGCGCTTCAACGTGGAAACCGACCTGAAAAACTGGCTGCGCCGTCATAAATAAGCGGCAAAAAAAATGGGTGAATGCTTGTATGGCATTCACCCGAATATAAAGACGCCTGCGCTTTCATCGGGCAGGCGGAATGACGGCAGCGCCCTCAGGGAGCGTTCTACCGTTTTCTTGTTTCAAAAGGACACACAAAGTTACATTAAATTACCGAATCTCGGGCAATTGTCGGAAATTCGCCGCATCGCCATGCAGTCAGAAAACACACCACTTAATATCACGCTCATTTCCGCTGGCGCCGGCAGCGGCAAAACCTATACGCTCACCCAAAGGATGGTGACTTTGCTGCGCTCTGGCGTCCGACCCGCCGGTATCATTGCCACCACTTTTACCAAAAAAGCCGCCGCCGAACTCCAGGAACGGGTGCGCGTAAAACTCCTCGAAGAAGGCCTCAGTGCCCAAGCCAACGAACTCAGCAGCGCCCTCATCGGCACGGTGCACAGCATCGGCACACGGCTGCTCCAACGCTTCGCTTTCGACATCGGGGTGTCGCCACTCGTGGAAATCATCGCCGAAGAAGACGAACAACGCCTGTTCAATGAAGCGCTCTCGCAGGTGCTCGACGAGCAACGCATTGAACGCCTCAACCGGCTTTCAGATCGCCTCGGCCTGACCAAAGGTTCGCAGGATACGCCCTACGACTGGCGCCGCGAACTCCGGCAACTCTGCTCGGTGGCGCGCGCCAATAATTTCTCCGACGAGGTGCTGAAAGCCAGTTGCGCCTATTCCATCAGCAGCTTTGAAAGCCTGCTCCCGGAAGTCAATACCAGCCTCGACGCACAGCAGTGGACCAATCAACTCCTCTTTCACCTTGAACAAAGCGCCGAAGCGCTCGACGCCAATGAGGCCGACAGCACCAAAACTACCCGCGAGGCGGCCGAAGTACTGCGCAATATGGCCCGCCAGCTACGCCTGCGCGGCGAACTCTACTGGCACGAATGGGTGAAAATTGCCAAAGTCAGTCCCGGCGCCAAAAGCCGCGACCGCGTGGAAGCCCTCCGCGAATTTGTGCTGAAACACGATGAACATCCCCGTTTTCGGGAAGATATTTTCGGATTTATACGCCTCCTGTTTGAACTGGCCATCGATGCCCTCCGCGAATACGAAACCTACAAGCAAAAACGCGGCCTGATCGATTACACCGATATGGAAGTGTATGTGGCCCGACTCCTGCGCCTCCAACAGGTGCGCGAGGTGCTCGCCGGAGAATTGGATCTCCTGCTGGTGGATGAGTTTCAGGATACCTCGCCCATCCAACTCGATATTTTTCTGCAACTCAGTCGCCTCGCCCGCCATTCCATTTGGGTAGGCGACCCCAAACAGAGCATTTACGGTTTCCGGGGTGCAGAACCGGCACTCATGCAGGCCGTTATTGATGCCACCGGCGGTATTCAGGAGGAGAATATTTTGAAAAATTCCTGGCGCAGCCGTCCCGATCTGGTGCACTGCGCCAACGCCATTTTTACAAAAGCATTTAAAGATATGCCGGAAGCGCTGGTGGCCTTAGAGCCGCCAGCGCAGCTTTTCCCCGATCCGGCAGCGGCAAGCGGCGGACTCATACACTGGCGTTTTTACAGCGAACTCGATGAGCGCCGCGCACCCGGCCGCCCCTGGATAGATCACTGCATTGCCGAACAGATCCGTACCACGCTGGAACGCGGGTTGCCGGTCTACAACAAACAACGCAGTCAGACCCGTCCGCTGCAAGCCGGTGATATTGCCGTGTTGTGCCGCAGCAATGAGGATTGCAACAAGGTTGCTCAAGCCCTGCACCACGCCGGACTAAAGGCATCTATTGCCCGCGCCGGATTGCTGGAAACCCCGGAAGGCCGCCTGGTACTGGCATGCCTGAAATACCTGCTTTATGCCCGTGATCACCTCGCGGTGGCTGAAATCCGCATTTTAAGTGCCCATGACAGCCTCGAGACTTTAGTGGCGGATCGCTTGCAATGGTTGGAGGAAAATCCGGAAGCGGAGCGCCGCCGCTGGTCGCAAGACCTGCCCCTGATTCGGCAGCTCAACCAGATACGCCCCCTTGCCGGCGAGTTGAGTGCGTCTGAAATGCTGCAACTGCTGGTAGAAACCCTCGATTTGCGGCGTTTGGTCGTTTCACTCGGCAATGCCGCACAGGCACTCGATAACCTCGATATGTTGCGGCGCTATGCCCTGGATTATGAATCGGCCTGCACCCGCCTGCACAGCGCAGCCACCCTCAGCGGTTTCCTGCTCTGGCTCAATAAACTCGCGGAAAACGACAACGACGACCAGGGTTCCGGCGAGAGTCCGGATGCCGTGAAAGTGCTCACCTACCACAAGAGTAAGGGTTTGGAGTATCCGGTGGTGGTTTGCCATAACCTCGACCACCGCTTGCGGGAAAAAATCTGGGGCATCAATATCATTCAGCAACGAGAACAGCCCGATCTGGACGATATTCTGGCGCATCGGCTGCTGCGTTTTTGGGTAAACCCATACAGCGATCAGTTCAAAAATACCCGACTCGACGATACCCTGCAAAACCACGCGGCCTGGACCGAGGCCCGGCGTATTGCACTCGAAGAAGAAGCGCGTTTGCTTTACGTAGGCCTCACGCGCGCCCGCGACCATCTGATTTTTCCAAGCAGCGCCAACGGTACCAAATGGCTGAACCGCGTATTCAACCACGGCGATGAACAGCTCAATACCCTTGATCCGGGCAGCGCAGAAACGCCATTTTACTGGAAAAACCGCAACCTGCACTGCGATCTGGAAAAAATATACATGCCCAAGGATTTTGCGCCCGTAACCCCCGTATTACAGGCCGAACCTTTCCACGACCAACGGCCGGGCATCGGAGAGGAAACCCTCGCCGCAGCGGTTAATGTTCAGGAAGAATGGCCGCCCGTGCCGCAACAGATGCAAGCACAGGCGCCGGAAAATTACGCGACCGCCATTGAGTACACGAGCGATACCGAGGCTAAAAATTTGCCGGCAGCCCTGCTCCAGGTATTTGCCGGCGACCGCCTGCAACTGGATGCCACTGCGCGACAAGCCCTTGCAGCGGAGCAACTCAAAATTCAGGGCCTCAGCTGTGAGGCCAGGCTGCTGCTGGAACACAGCAGCGCTTTCCGGCAATGGCTGAACAATCATTACGGGGCCGGAGAACCAGTGGCAGATGTGGTGCTGGAAGGCCGGATCGGCGACAGAACCCTGCACTGCAACGCAGCGTTTATATTGGAAAATCAGGAGCGCATTGCCGTTTTCGGATGGGGTAAAGGCGGTGAGCAGGTGCAGCAACAGGTGCAGCAGGCCATGCGCCCGCTGTGTTGGCAATATTATTTGCTCAGCAAGGAAAGGCCGGAAAAAAAGATTGATTTGTGGGTAATTTTACCCCTTCAAGGGCAAATTGTGCGCTTGAATACCCGAACAGGCAATAGCAATCACGAAGACCCGGACAAGCGCTAAACCAGATCCAGCGAAAGATATTTCAGGATCAGCCAGGCAAAAGGCAGGTAAAAGAAAAAAGCATCAAAACGGTCGAGCAAACCGCCGTGGCCGGGCAGCAGCGATCCGGAGTCTTTAATGGCCAGGCTGCGTTTGAGCATGCTTTCCACCAAATCGCCCAAAGTGCCGAATACGGCCGCTGTGGCGCCCAGGGCAAGCCATTGCGTGCGGTTGAATTCCGGCAGGACATAAGACAGGCCCAAGGCCATGGCCAAGGTAAAAAGTGCACCGCCAATGCTGCCTTCCCAGGTTTTTTTAGGAGAAATTCGTTCAAAAAGCTTGTTTTTGCCCAATTTGGAACCTACAAAATAGGCCATCGTGTCGTTCGTCCAAATGAGGAATAACAAGCCCATTACCCGCCAGGGAAAATATACCTGCGCACCGGGAACACCGGCAGGCAACATGGCAATATCACAAAGCAGCACTAAGGGTAAAACGATATACAACAGGGCTACAAAATAGCGCCCTAGGTTGTCGAACGGACGATGGCTGCCGCCAAACAATTCGCCGAGCGCCAATATCCCGAACCCGATGGCCGGATAAGCCCAGTTCGTTTCCAGCGGCCCGCCATAATAGAGCTGATGAGCTGCACCGAAACCAAAAACAGCCGCCGATAATACCGTTGTGACAACGCGGCGCAGCAGTATGCCGCGCTCCGCAGCATCAAAAACCAAACCGCTGTACTCCCAGGCTGAACCTGCCGCGACGAGGGCAAAGAGGGCTATAAAAGTCTCTTTACTGATGAAAACACCAGCCAGCATGGCAGCGGCAAAGAAGACGGCGGTAATGACGCGTTGTTGCATAATTCGGCAAAGGTACGCTTACTTACTCAATTTTGACGACCATGCATCACCCGCTTGAACAATTGCCCGAAAGCATCCTTGTTTTCATCCACACTTTCCTGGTTGCGGTTGTTTTGCTTTACATCCCATTCCCCTTTTTCATTTTTAAATAAAAGGAAGGGGAAAACATAGTTGCGCGTGCGCAGGCTGTCGCCGATCAGGCCAAAACGCAGGTCATTAACCTGCAAAGTATCGCCTTTATAAGGTACAACATTATAGTAGCCGTCGCTAAACCAGTTCAAAAAACGCATGGCCCGGCTGTCGGATGGCACTTCAGCCAGCATTTCCCGGTTTTTGGGAATAATGGACAAAGGCTGCACTTTTTCCTCGCGGTCATTAAAGCCATACAAACCAAAGTAGAAGGTCGTGTCGGTTTCTGCAAGCCCATACCAAACCGTATTGTTGAAAATGGTAGGATTGCTCATATAGCGTTTGTACGAAAGCCCTTTATCAGCCAATGTTTTTTCAAAAATGGTATTGAAGCGTTGTTTGTGCCAATAGGTGAATGCCAGGTAGCCGCAACTCCAGACAATACCGATCCAACATAAAATCAGGCGTGTGCGGGAGCTGCGCCCAAAAAACATGGCGATAATCAAAAAGGCCATAAAGGGCAGGGTGTAGCCCGGATCTACCACCGAAACGGTGTTCCATTGTACCCGATAGTCGCTGAACGGCTGCCAAACCTGTGTGCCGAAATTGGTAAAACTATCCAAAACCGGATGGGTAAAAATGCTGGTAAAAAACAGCAACACCCAGGTGCCATAGGAAGCTTCCGGCACAACCTTGCCGGGTTTGCCCAAATAATCGACCCATAAAAAACGGATGAACAGCCCTGCCAGCAGGGTAGTGGGCAGCATGACATACCATTTCAGGCCCGCACCCAGGGCAAGCGGAATGAGATTCAGCCCCGCCGTCGCCAGCAGGCAAAGCAGCAGCCAGACAATGGCCATTGTCAGCCGAAAACCGCGTCGCTGCGGAAGCCCGCGTTCGTAAAATCGCCGGGCCAACCAGGCAAAAATCCAGGGTGTCAGTCCTGCAAACAAAAAAGAATGCATGAAACCGCGGTGAAAGGCCGTTGCGGTAATTTCATCGGTGAAAAAACCTGCAAAAACATCGAGATCGGGAATGGTGCCGCCGATAGCGCCCCAAAGCATGGCGCGGTTGCCGAGTTTGCGGCCCGCAACGGCTTCGCCACAGGCGGCGCCAAGTACAATTTGCGTAAGTGAATCCATGGTGCTGTTTATTGCCGGGTCAGCACGGCGCGTTGAAAAGCTGAAAAAGGAAAGGTTTGTACTTCGGGAATATCTTCCCCTTCATGCACGCTGTTGCCGGTTTGGCTGACGGGTTTTTCTTTCCCCGACATTACTTCAAAAACCATTGTGCGTTCGTCGGTTTTTTCATAAGTACACAAAATGCGGTTGCCGCTCACTACAAACCAACACAACAATTTCGGTCCTGTGAGGTAAGATTCCATCACAATGCTGTTGCGCTCATCCACGCGCCACAAGCCTTTTTCCGGCGCTACCGGAACCAGCTCGTAAGGACGCCAGTCTTTGCTTTTATCGCCATAAATAATGCCGAAGGTGTAGCGCCCCTGGGTGGAGCTGTCTATCTGAAAAATTTCCAGACTCATGTCCACGCCAGGCCGGGGGCCGGTCGGAGAGTAAATCTGGAGATGCCCCGACCAGGTGCCCGTCCAGGATGCCGGGAACTGATTCAGGGAGTCTTGTTTTTGAGCGGTAGCATAGGACGCGACCAGAAACAACAGTCCGATCGCAAGCGATAATTTAAATTTTTCCAACATAGGTAACCATACAGTTGTCGCAGATGCAGCCGCCAAAACGGCGCTCCAGATGTTCACGGGAGGCAGGATGCAGGTTGGGGTGCCGTGCCCAGGCCGATTCCTGATCGTAAAGGATGAATTTTTTCTTGCAGGAGGGGCATTCTTTCATAAAGTCGAACTCTTCCTCCACCCAGGCTTGCGCCACGGGGCCGCCAACGGGCGGGTTGAGCTTGCGCACGCGGATGCGCATACCCTGCAATTGAAACTGATGCTTCATGCGTTTGACAATGCCGTTGAGGGCATGCTCAATGAGCTTGCGCGATTCCGACATTTCCAATTTGCACAAATGGTAAATGGTCTCGTAATTGATGGTTTTCGACAGATCATCCTGAACGCCCGCGGTTGGCGGTACGCTGACGTAAAGATCTATCACAAACTCGGAGCCCAGCACCTGTTCGGCGTCGTGCACCCCAATTTTTGCATGAAATCGCATGCCCTCCAGGGCTATCCAGGCCATAAATCAGTTTTTTTACAAACAAATGGATATTACTCAATCAACTCGCGCAGCAATTCGCGCTTGCCGGCAAGGCCCGGACATTGCGCCTGCAGCCGCTGTTCAAATGCGACCACATCGGCGCCCTGCAATTTTCCATAACGGGCCAGCACGCTGCTCAGGCATTCGCGGGTTTGTTCATATTGCTGCTCAATAGCGCCCATTTTTTGCATCAGCTCTACCGAACGGCTCGTGTCGGCAAGCATGGATTCCGCCTCGGCATTGAGCGATACCAGTGGCCCGGCACACTCGCAGTAAGCCTTGCTGAACTTGTCGAGCCGTACATCGGCCGGAGGGGCCTCATTGCAGGCAAAAAAAAGCAAAACCGGCAATAAAAAAATCGATAAAGCAGTTTTGAGCATAGTTGCGCAACTTTAAAATGCAGCGACAAAGCTACCATTAAAAGCACATGTACACACTTAAAAGCCTGCAATCCTTCACTTTTTTAGCTTAAAAAAGAATTTTAGGAAAAATATAACGCTTTAAAGTATACATGAATGTCACAGCTAATTACATTTGCCTGACCAACATTTTACTGGCTTATTTGATGCTTCAACGGAAATAATACGCTGCAGATCAATAATGCCGAAAAACCATCACGAAAATCAACTTGCTCTATGAACGAGAATGCTTCCTTTGGCGGGGATGAAAAAAAGTATTTTTATACGGACGGCCAACGTCAGTTCGGCCCTTTCACCCTCGATGAACTGCGTGCACAATCCATCTCCCGTGAAACCCGCGTCTGGTTTCAGGGCTTGGAAAACTGGACGGTCGCCGCTCAGGTTCCGGAATTAGCCGCCCTGTTTGCCGCGCCACAGCAACCCCCGCAGTATCAGCAGCCCCCTTACCAACAACAACCACCATACCAACAGCCGCCACAGCAAACACCGAACTACAACGCGCCGCCACAAGCGCCCGGATACGGCGGCGGCAATATCGGCAACTATAATACCCTCGACGGTGGCGTAAACGCCCCACCGCAAAATCCTTATCAGCAAACACCCGGATACGGCGAGCGCCCACCCAAAAACTGGTTGATCGAATCCATTCTCGCTACCCTGTTCTGTTGCTGGCCCTTCGCTATCGCTGGTATCGTTAATGCCGCTAAAGTTGACAGTCGCTTCTATGCAGGCGACTATGATGGCGCAGAGCGCGCCGCTGCCGAAGCGAAAAAGTGGACAATGATCGCCTTCTGGTTAGGCATTTCCATCTTCGTTCTGTACTTCCTGTTCATCATCATCGCTGCCGGCGCTGGTAGCCTGTAAACCTTCTCAAACAATGGAACCATTTCAGGAATACAGCGAAAAAAAATATTTCTACACCAACGGACAGAGTCAGTTCGGCCCTTTCACCTATCAGGAGCTCGGCATGCAGGGTATTACTCCCGCAACGCAGGTCTGGTATCAGGGGCTGGAAAACTGGACGGCCGCAGGCAGCTTGCCGGAACTGGCAGGTCTGTTCGCCGCTGCCAATAACACTTCTGTTCCGCCACCAACATCGGGATATTATGGCGGCAACTTCAACGACGGCAATACCCTCGACGCCGGCGTGAATGCTCCGCCCCAAAATCCTTATCAGCAAGCACCGCCCTACGGCGAACGCCCGCCGAAAAACTGGTTGGTGGAGTCAATTCTGACCCTTTGCTGCTGCTGGCCCTTTTCTATCGCAGCCATCGTCAATGCAGCCAAGGTGGAATCCCGCTGGTATGCCGGCGACTACGACGGCGCCTACCGCGCTGCCGACGAAGCCAAAAAGTGGACAATGATCTCCTTCTGGGTTGGTATCGTGTTTGCCATTATCCGAATTATCATCATGGTGGGCACTACCGGCTCCCGATACGACGCTTTTTAAACCCCTCCGAAAGTACCTATGTCAGACCTGAACGACGAGAGAAAATATTTTTATTCCGACGGCCAACGCCAGTTCGGCCCGTTTACCTTTCAGGAGCTGGCAGATCAGCGCATTTCGCGTAAAACGCAGGTTTGGTTTCAGGGCTTGGAAAACTGGACTCAGGCAGGTCAGGTGCCCGAATTGTCGGGTCTTTTTGCGCCGCCTGCGCCACCGCCGCAACAAACCTACACGCCGCCACCGCCGGCTTACGGCTCCCCGGGTACAGGGTACAATCCGCAAGGCAGCGGGCCTTATATGCCGCCGCCCCGACCCAACTACCAGTCTGTTAACCCGCCAACGCCGTCTTCACATTACATGTACCTGATTTTTTCAATCCTGAGTACTTTATTGTGTTGCCTGCCTTTGGGTATTGTGGGTACTGTTTTTTCGATTTTGTCGCTGACTCGCTGGAGTGAAGGCGATTACGACGGCTCTAACGCCGCCGCCAACACCTCCAAAAATATCCTGATCGCATCCGTAGTACTGGGATTCCTGACCATTATCGGTTATTTCGCGTTCATCTTTATGGTTGGTACCGGGGCTGCACTCGGATCAGGCTTTTGAAAACTTCATGTTCATTTGAAACATCATCTTCACATTAAAACACAAACGTCATGTCAGATCAACTTAACACAGGCGGTCGTCCGCCGAAAAACTGGCTCGTTGAATCCATTCTTGCTACCCTTTTCTGCTGCCTCCCCTTGGGCATCGTGGGTATCATTAATGCTACCAAAGTAGAATCGCTGTGGAACTCCGGCGACCATGCAGGCGCAGAAAAAGCAGCAGCAGATGCCAAAAAATGGACCATGCTGGGCTTCTGGATCGGCCTCGCCGTGATGGTCGTTTACATCATCTTTGTATTTGTTATTGGTGTTGGCGCTGCAGCAAGTGGAGGCATGTAATTCCGCATTACATGCGTAAATTTTCCATTTACACCATTGTACTTTTAGTGTTGGCCGGATTGATTACGGTGTATGCCGTTTTCAATCCGGCTGAACATTATTTCCCCAAATGCCCGGTGTATTCTTTTACCGGACTAAAGTGTTCGGGCTGTGGCTCCCAGCGCGCCATTCACCACCTCCTCAATTTCCGTTTTGCGGAGTCTTTCCGCGAACACCCTTTGCTCTTGCCGGCCATTCCTTACCTCATACTCGGCGCCATGATGGACAACACGAAGCTGGCTACCCGCTGGCCGCGCGTGCGCCGTATTTTTTTCGGCCCGGAAGCAATCTGGGTTGTTTTCTTTATTATTGTGATCTTTACCATCGTCCGGAACCTCTGATTGGTCCATTCCTGTTAAATTTTGTTGCGAAACCTTCCGATTTGGTTAAGTGCCGGTTAAGGCACTTTCAAGCTGTTTAAAAGGCGCTTTACTTTGTAGCAAAAATGCTTCATGCCATGAAAAAGCTACTGCTGATCGCCTTGTATGCGGGTTTTATGCATACCCTCAACGCTCAAATTTATGTGGAAGGCGTTGAACTCCAACCCACCAATACCGGCCATTATATCGAAATTGATCCGGCTTTTCGCTCCGACGGACATTGTATCTTCCATGTCGATTACGGGCAACCCACCGGACAAAACGATTACGTCTCCGATGCCCAGGGCAGGCGCCTTGACTTTCGCAGCGTGGTTGATGGCCTGAATATCTTCTATGCCAATGGCTGGGAGGTAGAAACGGTTTATTCGGTGGGCAATAACAATGCCCGCCGCTATTTGCTCAAGCGCCGTTTCTAAGAGCAGGTTCGGGAATAGCGGGTTCCATCCTCGCTATTCCCGACATTATTATGTGTAAATTTGGAAATGCTATAGTTACGGCGCCTACATTGTTGTAGCCGCGCCTTCCTCATCCGAAATTTTGAAATATTGGATGGCGTTTCGCTTCAGGCGTTTTTCCTGCTCATTGGCGCTTTCGGGCTGCATTTCCAGACATTGCCGAAAGTGTGGCCAGCCATCTTCATCGCGGCCGACAAATTCATAAAAGCCATCCTGCGAGAGCAGCGAGCAGACCCCGATATGCATTAGGTCCTGTTTTTCTTCTTTGGTAAAGTCGCGTTTCCAGCGGCCAAGCTCCTGAATACCGATCAAAAAAAGCACGGTATTGAGGTCGGGAGTGGTTTCGCGGCGCATGGCGGTACGTACATAATTTTGCACACGCGCCCATTCAAATTCAAATTGCCAGTCTTCCATGTCTTGCCTTTACTTGTTGATGCGCCCAGGGCATTAATTCATGGAGAAAGAGGTGCTTACCGGCAAAGAAGTATGGTAAAAAGTTAGTTCACAAACCTGCATTTTCATATAGCGGGTAAGGGGCAGGCGATGCACGAGCTGGTACAATTCGCGTTCATCATTGACGGAAAAAACCGCCCAAAGTTTGCCGGCTTCGAGCGAAAGGGTATAATTCAGAAGTTTACCGTCGTTAAACATCTGATTGACCGCAGCACGCTGATGCGGGATAAGCCCGGTGAATTCATCCGGAATGTTCTGGGGCATGGTGAAATCCACCATATATTGCACTTGGTGTAGACTCATGTCAAAATGGGTTCAAAAATCGTGCAAATTTTCAGGAATATTCCTGTGAATGTCAATTCGTCAGGGAAGGTTTAACAAAAGTTTGTTATTCCGTCATTTTTGCCGTTTGCAGCCTTTTCGGAAAAAACTTTTATGGCAGCACCGCCATACATTTCAATTCAATGGCAATGGGCGTTGGGAGGCTGTCGATGCCCACGGTTGTCCTGCATGGCAGATTATCCTTAAAATATTCTGCATAAATGCGGTTAAAGGTGTGAAAATCGCGCTCCATGTTGGTCAGAAACACCGTCACGTCAACCAGGTCTTCCCAGCGGGCGCCGGAGGCTTCCAGCACAGTGCGTACATTGCGGAAAACGGAGTGTACCTGCGCCTCAAAGTTGAAATTTAAATAATTGCCGCTCGGACTGCGCTCCAAGCCGGGCACACCGTCGGTTTCCGGATCGCGCGGGCCAATGCCGGAGAGAAAAAGCAGGTTGCCTACACGGCGTGCGTGTGGGTAAAGCCCAACAGGTTTGGGCGCGTTGTGTGCATCAATTTTTTCGCTTGCCATCAGATTTTGTATTTGCTTTGGTTTTGGAGCGGGTTCAGAAGAAAATAGCATTGGCGAGCAGCGCTTTTCCACTGTGCCAGAAACTGCGGAAAACAGGCGAGTCGACAAAATAAACAAAATCGCCACGCCCGGATTTTATGGCGCCGACAAGGGGAGTGTTTTGAAGGCGGGGTTTTATTTTGCTGCCGATAAATCCGTACGACGTATAGTTGCTTTCCAGAAAAATGCTCGCTTTGGCACGGGACGGCAACTCATAAACATCTGCGCTGGTTTTTAAAGAAAAATACTGTGTGTTCAGGCCAAAGCCAAGCGGATGGGTATTGTCGACACGCGCCTTTACAATTGCGCCGGGCAGCTGACTGCTGATGCGGCTGCGTTCCAGACTGGCATAAGGCACGAAATGATCATCTTCTTTCGGCATGGATTCCGACTTGGTTTTCATTTCAAAGGCATCGGCAAAAGTTTTGACGGCATCTTCCAGGGCAATGAGGCGCCCGCCCTGACGCACCCAGTCGCGCAGGTCGTTGAGTTGGCGTTCACTGAGGTTGTAGTTGCCGCTGGCAAAGATGAGCGTATTGTATCGAAGCAGATCGCCTTTGTTGATTTTGCCCGATGAGATGGCGCTGAAGGGAAACTTTAGTTCCCGTTCGAGATAAAACCACAAATGCCCGTAGGCATTGTCGTCGGCTTCCTCTCCATAAATAATGGCGATTTGAGGTTTTCGCACAAAATCATAAGCAGAAGATCCGAAATCAGGCCCGGAATTGGCATATCCGCTAAAAATAGGGTGCAATTCCACATTGCTTTCTTTAGCGGCCTGCTGCACTATTTTGTCCAGATCGGCAGCGTGCGCGCGGTTGTCGCCCCGCATAATAATCAGCGCGCCTTCGGTGAAATGCTGATCGCTCATGTCGAATGGTTTGGTCGCATAACGCACCATAAGTCCCTGCGGCAGCAATTTTCCGAGAAAAATATTTTCTGCAAAACCGCCGCGATGTACACACCAGGCGTATGGAGGCGCCGCAACGCGGGCTTCCGGCGCTACCCAGGGTGTGTAGGGCTTTTTGGCTTCAATTTTTTCCTTGATGGCGTAGGCGTCCAGGCCGTAAGCAAAAGGCAATGCCCAAGCGGTAATATCGTACGTAAGGGAATCCGACAGAAAAGGTTCCGGCTCAAAAAGTGCCTGAACAAAGGTTGATTTTGGCTGGTAAGCGCTGATCAGCACGTCGTTCGGGTTCAGCGAAACGCTGCTTTCTTTGCCGGTGGCATAGTCAAAAGCTTTAACGCCGGAAAGTCCCGCCCCGACCCTCCCCACGCGAATACCGTGTAACTGGAGTAATTCGCAGAGTTTATTGACGGTGTTGGGGTCATTATTTTCCCGAATCACAAAGCTTTTATACTCACCTTGTGGTTGTTGCAGCGATTTTTCGTAGTATTCTCTGAAATTTTGTACAATTTTATCAGAATTTTTACTGCATACCTCAATTGTGGAGAGGCTGGTGGTCAGGTGGTGCTGAATGCGGTCGTACAGGGTGAGGGTGTCGCCGCCCTCTTTGAGCACGGCAACGCCGGCAGAAGAGTTACCGGCCTGCTCGTAGGTCATGCCAATGGCGCCGTTGAACATCGGATAGGTATCGCCGTAGGAAGGATAGAGGAGGTCAAAAACTTCTTTGGTAAAATAGAGCCATCCTTTTTCATCAAAATAACGGGCGTGGTTGCGGCCGATGTCGACCTGAAAGCGGCGCTGCCAGTTGCTGATGTATTTATGCGTGGGCTCGGCGGCCGGGGCAAAGTAGTAGGGGCTGTTAATGGATTGTTCGTGCAGGTCGGCGTGTACCTGCGGTAGCCAGCGTTGGTACAGCGTCACGCGCTGACGGGTTTCCGTTTGCGAGGCCCAGGCCCAGTCGCGGTTGAGGTCGAAGTGGTAGTGGTTGGTACGTCCGGAG
This sequence comes from Chitinophagales bacterium, assembly GCA_017303875.1. Taxonomy (GTDB): domain Bacteria; phylum Bacteroidota; class Bacteroidia; order Chitinophagales; family Saprospiraceae; genus M3007. Next base: position 69,246 of record JAFLBP010000024.1, read on the forward strand.
GGCCAGGGTTCCTGATGTTCGCGGCTGTTGCGCTCCGGGGTGTTTTGCAGGTTACCGACCATTCGGTTCCAGTGCGTGTAGCGGTCATAGCCGTCGGGGTTAAGGGAGGGGTCGAGTACCACGACGGTATTTTTGAGCCATTCGCGCAGGTTGGGATCATTTTGTGTGGCTAAACGCCAGGCCAGTTCCATGCTGCACTCCGATCCGGAGGCTTCATTGCCATGTACGCTCATACTCAGCCAGACGATGACAACGGGGTTGTTCAGGTCGGGTTTGCCGTCGAGCATACCGGCCATGCGCAGGTTATTCTCGCGGATGGCCTCAAGGCGGCCAAGGTTTTCGGGGCTGGAGAATATTGCAATTTGCAGGGGTCGGGCTTCGTTACTTCGGCCGTATTGTTGCAGGCGCATGTTGGCCGGCGCGTTGGCGGCGAGATATTGAAAATAATCCACCTGCAAATGATGCGGCGTAAACTGCTCGCCGAGGCGATGCGGCAAAAACTCGTTTGGGGTTTGTAATGCCTGTGAAAAACCGGATTGGGCAAACAGGAGCAGTAAAACCAAAACTAAGGGGGGACGAACAGACGGCATTGCTGATTTTATTACAGTTATAAACGGCAAACATAAACAACGCCGTAGAGTTTTAGCATTTGTTATTATAATTTTGTGCAGATTATTGAATTTATGCGATTACCCCGTGTCCCGCTGCCACAAATAGAAAAGATCGGAAGACGTACCTTTCGTATCAAGTTGCTCTACGCATTTGTTTACCCCTTCAACACCGGCATTGTGATCTATGCGGGCCTGATGACCTTTTCCATGATCGTGACCAATGTGACTGGTCTGCTGCCGGTAATTGCGCGCGATTTGTACGAAGGCGATTTCAGAACTGCCGGCTCGGTTTTTCTTTGGCTGTTTGCGTTTTTTTGTGGCGGTTTTGCCGCCGGGTGGAGTGTGGAGCGCGAAAAGCTGCTGAAATGGCGATACCTGCACCTGGCTCCGATGCTGTTCGTCGCCGGAATCTATACCTACGTCGGGTTTTCCGACGCTCAGTCGATTGCTTTGAATCCGGGAGTATTTCCCGCCTTAATATTGTTCTCTGTTGGTATTCAGAATGCGATGGTCAGCCTGACGACCTCCTCCCTGATCAAGGCCAGCCAGATGACGGGTGTGGTCAATGAATTGGGAGTGGATATTGCTGAAATTTTTCATTCTGAAGGGGAAAAGCGCCGGTTGATCAAGCGCGAAGCGTTGCTGCGCCTCATGGTAATGGGCAGTTTTTTATTGGGCGCATTGTGCAGTGTGGGTTTGTTTCCGGTTTATCAAACAGCACTTTTCCTGCTGCCGGCGGCTGTAATTCTTTTTCTCATCCTGCACGATATCATTCGCTTTTAAACATGTCGCACAGGATTTTGGCTGTATATTTGCAGCAAACCTGAATAAAAGAAAAAACTATGTCAGACAACAAAAACGCCCAACAAGGGGCCTTGAACATCGAGATTTCCGAAGAAATTGCGGAGGGCATCTATGCCAATTTAGCCATTATTGCACATTCCAACTCTGAGTTCGTGCTTGATTTTATCCGCCTGATGCCAAATATGCCGAAGGCAAAAGTAAAATCGCGTATTGTACTCACCCCCCAACATGCCAAACGACTGCTCGCTGCCCTGCGCGACAATGTGACGCGCTACGAAGCTCAGTTCGGCAAAATTGAAGAAAGTGACCAACAACTGCCGCCCATGAACTTCGGAGCTCCCGGCGGCATGGCTTAGGTCAGTTAGCAGTTATCAGTGAACAGTTATCAGTCAACAGTTATCAGTGGTTTGTTAACTACTCCCTGTTAACTGCTAACTGTTCACTGATAACTGCTCACTGCTCACTGTTGACTGATAACTGCTAACTGATACGCTATGTTTTTTGTTTTTCTTGGCATTGTTGCCATCGTGATGAGTATTGTTATCGGTAAAAACGTGCCGAATTTGGCCAAAGTGGCTACAATCGGGCGATTTTTCGGTATTTTTCTGCTTGCAGTGGGCATCGCAGCCGCCTGTTTTGTTCAGATAGAACCCGGGCAGGCGGGCGTACAAACCCTCTTCGGAAAAGTGCAACCCGGCATTTTGCGAGAGGGCCTGAACTTTGTCAATCCGCTGGTAGATGTGGTCAAGTACGATGTGCGTACGCAGAATTACACCATGTCGGCGGTGCATGATGAAGGGGATAAATCCGGCGACGACGCGATCAGGATCCTGACGGCCGATGGCCTGGAAGTGGTCATTGATCTTTCGGTGCTCTACCGGATTGACGGTGACAGGGTGCCTGAAATCCTGCGCAGTATCGGCCCGGATGTGCGCGACAAAATTGTGCGCCCGATGACCCGAACCAAAATTCGCGATAACGCCGTTTACTACGACGCGGTATCGCTGTATTCCTCCAAGCGCGACGAATTTCAGCAGAAAATTTTTACCAGTATTGAAAAAGATTTTGCCGCTCGCGGACTGATACTGGAGCAAATTCTCATCCGCAATATCACCTTGCCGGAATCAGTGAAGCTTACCATTGAATCGAAAATCAATGCCGAACAGGAAGCGCAAAAAATGCGTTTTGTGCTCGACAAAGAGCGCCAGGAAGCCGAACGCAAACGCGTAGAAGCCCAGGGTATCGCCGATTATCAGCGTATCCTGACCTCTTCCCTGACCGATAAACTCCTGCAATACGAACAGATCAAGGCGCAAAAGGAATTGGCCAATTCGCCGAATGCCAAGGTGGTCATTATGAACGGCAAAAGCGCACCCATTTTGCTGAATCAGTAAACCACACATGCCGCAACAGCTCTCGGCCGTCATTATTACCTATAACGAAGCGCGCAATATCGGTCGTTGCCTGCAAAGCCTTGCAGGCGTTGCCGACGAAATCGTTGTGCTCGACTCGTTTTCCACCGACGAAACGGAGGCCATCTGCCGCCAATTCGGCGTCCGCTTTTTTCAACATGCCTTCGATGGTCATATTGAACAGAAAAACCGGGCACTCACTTATGCCCAACACCATCAGGTGCTGGCCCTTGATGCCGATGAAGCCTTGGACGAGCCGCTTCGCAATGCCATTTTAAAGGAAAAAACAGCCGGATTCCCTAAAACCGGCTATACAATGAATCGACTGACCAATTACTGCGGTAAATGGGTGTGGCATTCGGGTTGGTATCCCGACCGCAAATTGCGCCTGTTCGACCGTCGGAAAGCACGTTGGGGCGGCGTTAATCCGCACGATAAAATTGAACTGACGCCGGGCAGTAGCAGTGCACAGCTGCCGGGCGACCTGCTGCATTACAGCTATTATACGGTGGAGGAACACTTGTCGCGCGCACGGAAATACGCCGACATAGCAGCAAAAGCCATGCATCGCAGCGGTAAAAGCGGTGCGTGGTGGCGGGTAGTTGTCAGTCCGGCAGCAAAATTTATCCGCAATTATTTTTTAAAAGCAGGTTTTCTCGACGGCCGCACCGGCCTCATCATTTGCCGCATCAGTGCTTTGGAAACCTACTGGAAATATCAAAATTTACGCAATATGCGCACGTTGTTGTTGCTCTTGAGCAGCGCAGTGCTTCTGAGCTTGAGTGCCTGCTCCGGTAATAAGCCGCAAAGCACCGGTGTGCCGCCCCGAAGTACGCAGAAACCCGCACCGCCGCCGCCCGTAAAACCTGTGGATATTCCGCTTGCTTCCGATGCGACCGGCATTGCCTGGCTCGACAGCGAGCGACTGATGCCGGTGCTCGAACAAGCCCAACGCGAAAACAAAGTGGTGATGCTGGAATTTTATGCCGCCTGGTGCGCGCCTTGCAAGGTGATGGAGGAGGAGATATTTACCCAGACGGAGGTCTATCGTTTTCAGAATATGAATTTTCTGAATATGCGTACCAATTATGATTCGGATGCCGGGCGCACCATCGCGCAAATTTATGAAGTGGAAAAACTACCCACAATTCTGTGGTTAAGCCCAAAGGGCGTGGTTCTGGAACGCTATACCGGTATGGCTGGTGCAACGGAACTCCGACAACGAGGACTGTCGGCATTGAAAAAATAAGTTTTTCAGTGTTTGAGTGTTTTGGTGTTTAAGTGTTTTAGTACTTGTGAATTCTAAAACACTTAAACACCAAAACACTCAAACACTTTCAACTACCGCTTTTCGATGGGTGCAGAACCAACAACACGGCCGGATGCGTCTTGCATTACGGCAATGTAGGCGCCGGCAGGCAGCTCAACGATTGAGTAACGCATACCGGGCGTGGCGGAGAAGCTGCTTTGCAGGCGTCCGTCGTAGCCGATGATGCTAACCTGTGCGATGTTCAGGTCGTTTTCGATGAAGAAACCTTCGGTGGTGGGGTTGGGGAATACTTTAAACTGCGCTACCTGTGGGTCGTTGGTACTCACGGTTTCGGCAGTGAAGTTGTAGACGGCAGTTTGAAAATCGCCGGGATTGTTGTTATCGGAAACCTTCAGGTGAACGGTGCAGGATACCGCGCCGCCAGTGGCATTCAGGAAGTGCACCTTGAGCGTATCCTGGTCGTTGGGGGTCATGGGGAAGGTTTTGGTACTCACCTGCGGAAAGTAGCAGTTGAGTTTGTCGCATACCTGAGTTGCGATATTATCAGGATTGCTGATAACGATGCGCTCCCACTTGATGCTTTGGGCGGCACCGGTATTGTTCAGGATGTACACGTCCATATCAAAATCATCATCTTCAATAGGAGCGGTGCCTGAAACCGGGTTGTTGCTGAGGGTAAATATGCTTTGTGCCTGAACGGCTACGGCAAATAGCGCCGACAAAAAGAGGGTAAACGTGAGCTTTTTCATAAGCAAATTGTCTGAAATTAGCAGGTTTGAGAAAATTATTACAAAAGTAAAGACTATGAGCCGAAATGGGGTGCTAATTTTGTCCGAATCGATAAATTTAGTGAAAAGCATTTTTCAGGGAAATAAAAGCTGTGCATTCCTGCTGTTCTGCGGAATGCTCTTGTTCGCGCCGCTAACGTTGCGCGCGCAACTGCCTTCCGGCTCTATTGCGCCGGATTTTACAGCCAAAGATATTAATGGCCAATACTGGAACCTGTACGCCTTGTTGAATCAGAACAAGATCGTGATTCTGGAAATCAGTGCTACCTGGTGCCCGCCCTGCTGGGCTTACCACAATACGCATACCATGCAGACCCTATGGGAATTGCACGGGCCTCAGGGCGACGACCGTCTTCGGGTGCTTTATGTAGAGGGCGATCCCGCCACCAACCTCAATTGTCTGTATGGTGCTCCCGGCTGCAACAACAGCACTATGGGCAATTATGTAAGCGGTACCACTTATCCCATTTTTGATGATGCCGCCATTGCAGACCTTTACGAAATCACCTATTTTCCCAGCATTTTTATTATTTGTCCCAATAAAAGACTCAAAACCGTAGGGCAACTCAACCACGAAGATATGTGGGAGGCAGCGCAGGAATGCCCGGTTGCATTAGGGCAGCACAATGCGGGTATATTTGAATACAGCAATTCGACCCCGCTGCATGAAATTTGTGATACCCTGCATACCTACCCGCACTTTTTACTGACCAATCTCGGCGCCAGCCCCCTCACGCAGGCAGAAATCCAGTTAATGTGGAATGACTCTGTCATGCAAACAATACCCTGGACCGGCAACCTGCCCCTCTACGGAGAAGCGCCGGTAGCGTACAACAGCCTGCCGCTTAACGTGCCTGGAAAAATAAGGGCCAATATTGCAGCGATCAACTACGGCGCAACAGATGCCGACCTTTCCAATAACAGCAAGGAAAGTAATTTCATATTGGCGCCTGAATTTAACTCCAATACTTTGCTGCTGCGCTTGCGGACAGACGCCTTCGGGCATGAAACCTACTGGGAAGTGCGCGATGAAGCAGGCAATGTGCTGGAAAAAGGCGGCAACCTGAAAGTTGGTCCCAACGGCGGCGGCAGCTTGGAGAGTGACCCCTCCGACCCCGGCGCCTATGGCAGCAATGCGCTGATTCGGGATACCCTGCACCTGCCTGGCCCAGGTTGCTACTCTTTTCATATCGTTGACGCATACGGTGATGGTATTTGCTGCGACTATGGCACCGGATACTACCGCCTTTCACCACTCAGCAACCCCGCCAATATTGTACTCAGCGGTGGCGCTTTCAGGGCCTATGAACACCGCGGCTTCGGTACCAATGAAAATGTAGTAGGCGTGTCTGCTAAAGATATTCCACAGCCGGAATTGCGTGTTTTCCCGAATCCTGCCGACGATTTGCTGCATATCTATATTTCAATGGAGGCCGATAAAGCGTATATCTTTAATATATATAATACGCTTGGGCAAGTGCTGGAGTCTCGAAATCTGGCTGCGCAAAACATTGAAATCAATACCGCCGACTGGCCCGCCGGCGTATACTTTGCAGAAATCATTTCCGGGCAGGCGCGTATTTCAAAACGTTTTATGGTGTCGCATTGATCCTGCGACGGATACAGACGCTCAAATTTTCAGGTATGCGGATAACATTGGTACAAACAACCCTTGCGTGGGAAGCGCCGGCACTCAACCGGGTGCAATTGACAGAAAAACTTGCAAGGCTTGGCGGTCAAACCGATCTCATCGTGTTGCCTGAAATGTTTACCAGCGGTTTTTCCATGTCGGTTGACAAACTCGCCGAACCCATGAACGGGCCTACCGTACAATGGATGCAAGCCCAGGCAGCAGCACTGGGCGCTGCGCTTTGCGGGAGTTTTATTTGCCGCGCGGAAGACGGCTCTTGCCGCAATCGCCTGGTTTTTGCAAAGCCGGATGGCGGGCTGGAATACTATGACAAGCGCCATCGCTTCGCCCTCGGCGGAGAAGACCAATATTATACCGCCGGCACTCAACGCCTCGTGCTTGAGTATATGGGCCGGCGTATCTGTCCGCTTATTTGCTACGACCTGCGCTTCCCGGAATGGAGCCGCAACAGCGCCGAAAACGGCTACGACCTGCTCTTGTATGTGGCCAACTGGCCGGCGCGGCGCGCAGGGCACTGGAAGCAGCTGCTGCAAGCGCGGGCCATCGAAAACCAGTGCTTCGTTGCGGGGGTGAATATGGTGGGAAAAGACGGAAATGGCCTTGAATATAGCGGCGACAGCAGCCTGATTGACTATTCTGGGCAAATTTTATGGCAAATTTCTGATGCAGAAGGCATGCATAACGCCGAACTTTCCTTTGCAGAACAAGATAATTACCGCCAACAATTACCCTTTTTGCGCGATGGCGCGGGGTTTTTGTTTTAATTTAAGGTAAAAGCCAATTTTTATTTTAAAAAGTTTGTTTTTTAGAAACTCTTACTACCTTTGCCGCTGTCAATTTGTTTGATCAGCCTTTCGTTCTAATCTTTTTCTTTTTAATCCCCGCTTAGTTGCTTCCTATTGAAGCAAGTGCTCTGCAAAGAGCGCTTTAACTAAACCGAAATTGTATGTCGGAAACAATTACCCACACACGACGCCCCAAGAAATTATCGATCTTAACCATCGTCCCCCTTTTAGCCTTTATCTTCTCTACTGCGGCGCTCAACAGTCCTGTCAATGCGCCCGCGCGCAGTACCAGTTCGCTGGATGAAGTAATGCAACTGCGCACCTACATTACCGGTTATGCCCAAAACTTTTTGGGATTGCGTTATCGCTACGCCGGTAGAAGCCCCATGACGGGTTTTGATTGCTCCGGTTTTACCAGCTACATTCTCGGCGAGTTCGCCGTTAAAGTTTCTGCCAGCTCCGCTACGCAGTCCAAACAAGGTAAAAAAATCGCACTCTCCAACGTACAGCCCGGCGACCTGCTTTTCTTCGGCCGTCGCGGCGCCATTCAGCACGTAGCAATGGTTGTTGAAAATACGGAAGAGGGCATCTATGCCGTCCACAGCACCTGCACCCGCGGAATTATTGTGGAAAATATCAATAAATCGAGCTATTGGAAGCCACGCCTGCTCTATGCACGCGACGTGATCAGTGATCAGGTACAACTTCCATTTGTCGATATGCTCCTCTGAAAATCAGGTACAAATCAAAACGAACAGAACGAAAGACGACAAGACGAGCCGTCTCATCAGGTAACTGATGAGGCGGTTTTTTTTAGCGCTTACCGGCTTACACATTCAGCCAATACACCATTTTCAGAACCACTGTTTTGTTTTTGGGTGAAAAAGCGTGTACGGGTGTTCGTTCAATCGGTTTGGCAAAAGTATTATCGGTGTACACCAGGAAGATATCCGAAACCGGTGCAAAACGCCATTGCAGTCGGGCATTGATATTAAAATTATTCGCCTGTGTATTGTACTGGAAAAAACCGCTTACAAACAGGCGGCGATTGAGCGACAATTCTGCACTTGGTCCCAGCAGCCACAAATCGGCGGAGGCATAAGGCTCCGGCAAACGTATGCGGTTATAGCTGTACGACACCCCTACGGTTCCGAAAGGCTGAATGCGGTAGGTGAAATTGCCATCTAATGAAAAAATATGGCCATTGAAATATTGCCCGGCATTAAATTCCACAAATCCCTGCAAGTCAAAAGTCGTGCTGCTGAAATACTCGCCCCGCACGCCAAAATAGGAGAACGACGTGTCGGCCGGCAGGGGTTGGGTACCTGGCGCGTACAGGTTGGTAGGGTCGAAGGCATTAAACAAAAAGGTGTAGGCATTGTAAACGCCGATATTGGCCCCCGATTGGTCTTTAAACGTAGTATTGGCGCCGAGGTAAAGGTCGCGGTCGAGTAATTTGAAGCCAATATCGTACACCAGTTCGCCATCGGCATTGAGGCCCCAGCTGTTGATAAAACCTTTTTCCGGGAAAAAACGATACCCGATGCCGGGAAAGAAATTCTGCGTACCTGTTCGCGGCACAAAACCGGCCTCGGCGGTGTAAAAACTGTCGACGCGCAGGTAGCCCAGCCGGGTGTTGAAATGACGGTCGTTGTAGCCTAAGAAACTGGCTAAGGTGCCGCCGCGCTGTTTGGGGTCGGGTGAAAAGGAGCGGTGATAATACCATTCCCCTTCCCAGCGATTATCTTTGGAGTAAAGATTGTATTCCAGGCCGGCAACCCGATGCCAGGGCTGCATACCGCCGTGTTGGGCCGTCGTCAGGTCTTTGAGGGCATTGGTTTTATTCACAAAAATACCGCTGATGGCGCTACGGCCGAAAACCTTGCGCTGCAAAGTAAGCACCCCGAAATTGGCGCCCGGCAGCACAGCCGAAGTATCGCGCCAGTCTACTTGCCGGGTTTGCATATTTAAGGCACCGATACGCCAGTTGTCGTTGAGTTTACCGCTCAGGCGCGCACCGGCGAGGATGGGAACCGTTTCATTCAGGCCAGTGCGCGGGTTGCGGGCCAGCCCGATACGCCTGCTGAAAAAAGGGCGGGTGCTTGGAAAACCGAACATGGCAAAAAGATCGCGGTTTTCAAGAAAAAACTGCCTTCTTTCGGGGAAGAACAGCTCAAAACGACTCAGGTTTGCAACCTGCCGGTCTACTTCCACCTGCGAAAAGTCGGGGTTGATGGTCAAGTCGAGGTTGAGTGAAGGGGTAATGCCGATCTTGGCGTCGCCGCCGATATTGCCACCCCATTGGTCGGGTTTCGACGTAATTTCTAGGGTATTGGGGTCGCGGCGATAATCAACTCCATAACGCGCCGTGGCATAAGGAATGAGTGCGATATTGGGGCCGGTTGTTGGCGGCGGGTCATTCCAGATAAGGGTGCCGACAAAGGCGAGGTTGTTGGTGGAAAATTGCCGGGGCACGCGTTGCCAGCAGCTTACCTCCCAGTCTTTTACCCTGGCGCGGGTGAAGTTGACATGCCAGCTGTTTTGTCCGGGTGCTACTTTATAGCGGAGTGTTTTGAAAGGGATGGCAATCTCCACCGACCAGTATTCATCGGTGTTGTGTACGGCGGAGTACCATTTATTGTCCCACTCAAAAGCCAGATTTGCGCCATTATCGATCAGGGCTTCGCGCTGTACGTTAAGCGGGTTAACGCCGAAGGCGAAGCCGTTGAGTCCGTCTTTAAAAGGGCCGAACAGGATATTAAGGACATCGCTGGTGCCGGGACTGAAATCGCGTTTCAGGCTTTGTACTGTATAGTTTTTGCGGGGTTGCATACATTTCGCTGACACGTAAAGAAAGCGGTCGTTGAAAGTCATGCGAATTTCGGTAGCATCTGTGGCGAATCCGGTATCTACCGGGAAGGTGCGGATAAAATTGCCTGATGCTTCGGCGCTTTGCCAGTCGGCTTCGTCGATAATCCCGTCGAGTTTAATAGTGCCTTGCGCCCGGCTGATGTGCAGTACCTTGCCAGTGGTTTCCTGAGCATATAAAGTGTTAAAATTTTGCAGCAGCAAGAGCAGGAGGAGCGATCGTACGAGCATAATTTGAATTGGCGAAACAGGTGAATGGACTTAAATTCGGCCGAAAAATAGACAAGTGTTGCGGCTTTATGTTGCTTAGTCGATCAAAACACCAAATCGCGGGGTTTTCGACAGTCATATTTCATTTTAACACAAATTATTAAAGGTTTTATAAAGTATATAGCAATACTTTCAGCTTATAAAAACTAACCCGACATTTGCAGCATCTACTTTATCCTAAAACATTTTCACAATGAAAAAATCAACCTTTTTAACCGCACTTTTTCTTGCCCTCACCACATTCAGCGCTTTTGCGCAGAACATGACCCACCGCCACACCCTCTCAGGCAGCGTTGGTATGAACGTCTTCCAGATTGTTGGCCGACTTGACCAGAACTTCAACGAAGATGAAGCCGTAAACTTCAAATCAAATGCAACACCTTCGTTTGGCCTCCAGTACGACTATGCTGTACGCAAATGGTTTAGCATTGGTTTCAGCGGCAGCTTCAACACCTTTGGCAGCTCTGCCGATCGAATCACCGTAACCGATGAAGAAACCGGCGAGGTTTACACAGGTTCTTATGATCTGAATCTTTCCCGCACCAACCTTACGGTTCGCCCGCTTTTCCACTATGGTAACAGTGGCCGCATCGACATGTACTCCGGTTTGCGCGTGGGCGCCAGCATTTGGTCTGCGAATGTTAAAGCTGATGGCGAGTTGGATGCTGAAGACCTCTTTGGTTCGGTGCGTGGCACTGGTGCTATCCCCGCAGTACAGATCATTCTGTTCGGCTTGCGCGGTTATGTGACCGAGAACATTGGTATCGGTTTCGAGTTGGGCATTGGTGCGCCGCACTATGCAGCGCTTCAGGCAAACTACCGTTTCTAAGCGGCAAGTAGTACGCTTTAAGTCTGTAAAAAGAATTTCGCCGGCAGGGGTTTCGCACCGCTGCCGGCGTTTTTTTGTTAAAAAATATTTAACATCTTATTTGCCCTGTTAACAAAACTAATTTGGCATCATTTTCGTTGTACTTTTTACACGAAGTCCACTGGAAACGAAGGTTTTACAGGCATTTCGTAATAATAATTTAATACAAGTCGTCCAACGTTTCAAGCGCAACTGCCTGTCTTATAAAATAGACAGCCCGCCCCAAAAACAACGAAGGACGGCACTCACCGCTTAATCTTTTTAATACTATGGCCACTCAAATCCGCACATTCCGTCGCCTCTGGCACAAATCTCCCAAAATCGCCGTGGCTTACCTGCGCCGAAAAGCCAAACGCTCCGCTAAAAAAATCATCCCTGTTGTGGATGAATGGAATATCAACTGGCTCGGGGAAGAAATGCGCCCCTTCAACAGCCTGCACCAAAAAACGGAGAAAGCCTAAACGCTTATCCGGGAATTCTGCCGGCTTACTATGGCGTATGGTATCGTGTTTTTTCCGTTCTTTGCGGAAAAATACGACATCATGCGCCATAGTTTTTCCCGCTTTGTCCTTCCCCTGCTCCTAATTATACTTACCCTCCCTTTTTGTAAAAACAAGGACGCTCAGTCCGACTCCGACGAAGCGCTGCCCACCGGCCCAACCCGCTTTGAAAAAGTAGACCCCGTACACTCCGGCGTCAATTTCATCAATACCTTAGTTGAATCCAAGTCCATGAACTACCTGGAATTCAACTACCTGTACATCGGCGGCGGTGTCGGTATCGCCGATTTTAACCACGACGGGCTTCAGGACATCTACTTCGTGGCCACGCAAGGCGCCAATAAACTATACTTCAATAAAGGCAATTTCCAATTCGAAGACGTCAGCGATGCCGCCGGCATCAGCACGCCCGAAGGCATCAAAACCGGTGTGACAGTCGTGGATATTAACAACGACGGCTGGGCCGACATCTACCAATGCCGCTCCGTGCCGCAAGGCGGCTCCCTGGGCAACCTGCTTTTTATCAATAATAAAAACGGCACCTTCACCGAAAGCGCCGCCGCGTATGGCCTCAACGGAAAGTTCGGCTCCAATCATGCCAATTTCTTCGACTACGACCTCGACGGCGACCTCGATATGTACCTGCTCAACCACCCCAACGACTTTAAGGCGGTTTCCAATATGCGGGTCAAACAATTGCAAGACGGCAAAATCGTACGGGAACCCAAGCCCCAAAATGATTACGTTTCCGACCATCTCTACCGCAACAACGGCAATGGTACGTTTACCGATGTAAGCGAAACCGCAGGCATCAGAAACCAATGCTTTGGCCTTAGCGTAACCATACTGGATGTAAATTTTGACGGCTACCCCGATATTTTTGTTGGAAACGACTACATCGAACCCGATAACCTTTTTGTCAACAACAAAAACGGTACGTTCACCGACCGGCTCTCCGAGTATTTCCGTCATACAGCCCAACATTCCATGGGAGCAGAAGTGGCCGATATGAACAACGACGGCCTTCAGGACATCATGGTGCTTGATATGAATGCGGAAGGCACCGTACGGCAGAAAGAATTAGTAACGGCTATGGTGCTGGAGCGCTATAATTCACTCGCCGCTTATGGCTACGGTCACCAGGTGATGCGCAATGTGCTGCAACTCAACAATGGCAATGGCACTTATTCCGAGATCGGCTGCCTGGCTGGCATTCAATGTACCGATTGGAGCTGGACGCCCCTCGCGGTTGATTTCGACAACGACGGCAACCGCGACCTCTACATCTCCAACGGCTTCCGTAAAGAAGTAACCAACCTGGATTATATCAATTTCACAATGGACTCCGTCATGAAAGCTGGCGGTACCATTTCAGATGTGGCGAAATACCTCGATCTTATTCCTTCGGTGCCGATCCACAACTATATGTTCCGCAACAAGGGTGATCTGAGTTTTGAAAATGTCTCTACGCCCTGGGGTTTTGCAGAAAAAAGCTTTTCCAACGCCGCCGTTTATGCCGACCTTGATAATGATGGCGACCTGGATATTGTGGTGAATAATGGCCTGGTGCCCTCATTTATCTACAAAAATAAAACCCGCGAAAATCAGGAGGGCAATTCCCTGCAAATCAAACTGGAAGGCAGTGCCGGTAATACGGTGGGCATCGGTGCATTCGTCGCGATTGAAGCTGGCGGTACGCGGCAGGTGAGCGACTTCAACCCGGTGCGCGGCTTCCTTTCTACCTCCGAAGCCATTGTACATTTCGGGGTGGGGCAGGCTAACACCGTTGATAAAGTACAAATTCAGTGGCCCGATGGCAAAGTGCAAACCCTCGGTCCGGTACCGGTCAATCAGCGCCTGACCCTTAAATATGCCGATGCCAAACCGGGGCCTTCTATTCTGAAGCCGCCGACCGAAGGCAAGCCGCTTGTTACCAATATCACCACGCAGGCGGGTCTGCAATTTAAACATAAGGAAAATGAGTTTCTGGACTTCAACCGCGAACGCCTCTTGCCCCGCAAATTGTCGAACCTCGGTCCGGCGCTCGCCGTGGGCGATGTAAATGGCGACGGCTTAGAGGATATTTATGCCGGTGGCGCTTTCAGCAGTATCGGCGCTTTGCTCATACAGGATAAAAGCGCCCGTTTCAAGAGTGTTTCAGCACCTTTTTCACGCGATACTATTTATGAAGACACCGACGCAGTTTTCTTTGATGCAGATGCCGACGGCGACCTCGATTTATATGTGGCCAGTGGGGGCAATGAAGTGCGGGCCGGTGTTGCCAATTACCAGGATCGCTTGTATAAAAATGATGGGAAAGGCAATTTTCAGTATGATGCGCAGGCTTTGCCGGCAGAAACAGAAAGTGCCGGCGCCGTTGTGGCAACAGATATTGATGGCGACGGCGATGCCGATCTGATTGTCGGAAGCCGTTCGGTGCCCGGGCGGTATCCGCTGGCGCCGATCAGCTTTGTTTTGCGCAACGATGGCGGCCGTTTCACTTCGGTGGCCGATCAGGTAGCACCCGAGTTTAAAAATATCGGGATGATTAACGACCTGGTTCTGGGCGATCTGGACAAAGACAATAAGCCGGAGTTAATAGTTACCGGCGAGTGGATGGCTATCGAAGTATTCAAAATAGAAAGCGGCAGCCTGAAACGGGCAACTGCGCAGTTTGGCTTAGAGAACAGTCAGGGCTGGTGGAATTGTGTAGCCGTGGGCGATATTGATGGCGATGGCGATGCGGACATCATTGCCGGTAATGAGGGATTGAATACCCGTTTCCGCGCCACGCAGGAGGCTCCGATGAAGCTGCTGGCCAAAGATTTTGACGGCAACGGAAGTATTGATCCGATTATGTTGTGGTATGAAAAAGGAAAATATTATCCGGTTGCGCCCCGCGATCTGATGATTAAGCAATTGCCGTCTTTGAAGAAAAAATTCGTGCGTTACGCGGCGTATGCGCGTGCGACCATAGATGACATTTACTCTGAGAGCGAGCGCAGCGGCGCCGTTCAATTGCAGGCCGGAGAGTTGCGCAATTGTATTTTTGAGCAACAGAACGGTCGTTTTGTAGTGCGTGCCTTGCCCAACGAAGCGCAAACCGCGCCGATCAAGGGCATATATATCACCGATCTGGATACCGATGGCATGCAGGACTTGCTGATTGCCGGCAACGATTACGGCATGGAGGTAGAAACCGGCCGCTATGATGCGGGCAATGGATTAGTTCTGCAAAACAAAGGCGGTGGCCAGTTTAAGGCTGTGCCCGGCCGGGTAAGCGGTTTTTGGGCGCCGGGAGATGTGCGTCGCGTACAGCCTATTGTTTTGGCCAACGGTAAAAAAGCCGTTTTGGTGGCCAACAACAATGACGCATTACAGTTGTTCGATATTGGGCGGCAAAAGTAGTTCTTGTCATTTTCGACTTTTTCGCCGCAAGTTTGTTAACCTTGCACCTGAAATTTCATTGTTCCTGATATGCACAGATTCTGCCGTTTTGCCCCCATTTTCCTGATCGGTCTGGTGGCTTGCAACCAAAAACAAGAGGCGCCTGCTGCGCCCAATGCTGCCGCTGCCATGCAAAAGGCAACTGCCGCCGCCGTGGAAGGTTTTGTTGTAAAAACTTCTGCACTGTCCAATAATATAACCGCGTCGGGTACCCTGCTTTCGCAGGAGGAAACCGAGCTGCACCCCGAAGCCTCCGGTCGGGTCGTGCGGATCAATCTTCCGGAAGGTGGTCGTGTGCGCAAAGGCGAATTACTGCTTAAAATTTTTGATGAAGACCTGCAAACACAGCTGCGCAAGTTGGAAGTGCAGTTAAAGCAGGCCGAAATAACCGAACAGCGGCTCGCAGAGTTGCTTAAAGTAAAAGGGGTGAGCCAGCAGGAGTACGACCTTGCCGCGCTGGCGGTACAAAACCTTAAAAACGAAATGGATCTGGTGCGCGTAAACATCGGCCGTACGGAGTTGCGCGCCCCATATGACGGCGTGATCGGCCTGCGTCGCATTTCGCCCGGCGCCTACGTGACGCCTGCTTCCGCTATTGCCGTCATCCGTTCCGATGGTGGTTTAAAGCTCGATTTTTCGGTGCCCGATCGCTACGGTGCGCTGTTGCGTACCGGCCAACGCCTCACCTTTACCACAGAAGGCAATACCGGCTCGCGCGAGGCCACCGTGCTGGCCACAGAGCAGCGCGTGGATGAAGGTACGCGCAGCCTTCAGGTACGTGCCTTGGTAAAAGGCAATACTGCCGGCCTGGTGCCGGGGGCGTTTGCAGAAGTCAACCTCGCACTCAGCAACAACAGCCAGGCCATTATGGTGCCCAATCAATCGGTGATTCCGCAGGCCCGCGATAAAAAAGTGATCGTGGCGCGTGGCGGCAAAGCCCAGTTTGTAACGGTTAAAACCGGCGTACGACAGCCCGGCTTTGTTGAAATTACCGACGGCCTACAGCCCGGCGATACGATTGCTACTACCGGGATGCTCTTTTTGCGCCCCGATGGCCCACTGAAATTTACCAGCGTTCAATAAAAGCTCCTTGCCATGACCATCAAATTCTGCGGCGCCGCCCGCGAAGTTACCGGCTCCAGCCACCTCATTACCCTCGATGACGGCTTTAAAATTCTGCTTGATTGCGGCCTGTATCAGGGAGGCGATGACGACGGAAAAGCGGGCGACAACAAACCCATGTATCATTTTAATGAAAAATGGCAGTTTGCGCCCCATGAAATTGATTGTCTGCTCCTCAGCCATGCCCATATCGACCATACCGGCCGCGTACCCAAACTCGTAGCCGACGGTTTCCGGGGTAAAATTTACGCCACACACGCTACCCGCGATTTGTGCTCCATCATGCTGCTCGACAGCGCTAAAATCCAGGAAGGCGACGCCGACCGCGACAACCGCCACCGCCGCAACGACGAGCCGGAAGCCAAACCCCTCTATACCATGGAGGATGTGTACCAGGCAATGGGCCAGTTTTGCAGCTACAGCTATGAGCAATGGTTTAATATCCACCCCAATGTGCGCGTAATGTACCGCGACATGGGCCACATCCTCGGCAGTGCCAGTATCAGCCTCGAAATTGAAGAAAATGGCGCCATCACCCGCATCGCATTTACCGGCGATATCGGGCGCCCCAATCGCCCGATACTCGGTGATCCCCTGCCTATGCCCGACGCAGATTATGTGATCTGCGAGAGTACCTATGGCGATCGAGACCACGAATCCGCCCCTCAGGAAGTGGAGCATTTTGTCCGCATCGTTCACCATACCTGTGTCGAAAAAAAAGGAAAACTCATTATCCCGGCCTTTTCTGTGGGGCGTACACAGGAAATCGTGTACATGCTCGATCAGCTCAGCAACCAGGGTATGTTGCCCAAGGTGCCGATTTTTGTGGACAGCCCGCTGGCGGTAAATGCCACCGATGTTTTCCTCAGCCACCCCGAATGTTTCGATCAGGAATTGCACCGCTACATGATGGAGGATGAAAACCCGTTCGGGTTTAAGGATCTCATTTACGTGCGTACCAAAGAGGGTTCCAAACAGCTGAATACCATCAAAAAACCGTGTATTATCATTTCCGCTTCGGGTATGATGAATGCCGGCCGGGTGAAACACCACCTGTTCAATAACATGGAAGATCAGCGCAATACCGTGCTGATTGTTGGTTATTGTTCGCCCAATACACCTGGCGGCAAATTGCGCGAAGGCGCCCGCTCCTTATACCTGTTTGGGCAAAACCGGCAAATGCTGGCAGATGTGGAAATTATGGACTCCTTTTCGGCGCACGGCGACCGCAAGGAAATGCTGGATGTGTTGAAAAATCAGGCAGGAAGCGCCCGCCAGGTTTTTCTGGTACACGGCACCATCGATCGCCAGGAAAAATGGCGGGATTATTTGATGGCAGCCGGATTTAAATCAGTCGAAATTCCGCAATTGGGACAGGAGTACAGCCTTTAAAGTTTGTAAAGGCTCATAAAAAAGCCCCTGATTCGCTACATGCGAATCAGGGGCTGCTTTTTTAGGCATCGAAACGTTTATTTCCGATCTGCTGTGCCGGCGCCCATTGCGAGCATGTCGAGCATGATGCGGTAGGTTTCGTAGAGTTGAATGTCTTTTTTCTTCTCTTTGATCCAGCTGTCGTTTCGGGCTACACGGCCGGTATCGCTTTTGATATACTCCTGGTCGGCCATCGGATTTTCAGGATTGAAAATTTCGATGGGTTTGAAGATGTTTTCAAAGCTTTTGGCCTCCTCTTCTTCTTTTTTGCTGTTTTGGCGGAACTTCTCTAATTGCAGGGAATACTGCGTCATGTCGCGTTTTTTACGCAGGCGCTGAGCATTTTCCGTTACCTTTTTAAAGGTTTCGTCGCTTTCAACACGTGCTTTGCTGTTGTCGCGCAGTTTGCCGAGATCCGGCACGTGGTAGGCGTTTTGGTTAAATGCCACCTGTTCGATGGTAGTAGATTCGAGCGGGTAGTCGTTTTCGCGTTCACCGATTTCGATAAAGTTATAAAAATCGGGAAGAACGATGTCGGGGGTTACGCCGTTGAGTTGTGTTGTTTTGCCGGTAATGCGGTAAAATTTCTGGATGGTGAGTTTCATTTCACCCAGCGGTTTTACTGATTCATTGCCGGTGGAGTTGTCGAGATCCAGGAAGCGCTGCACGGTGCCTTTACCGTAAGAGCCGGTGGAGCCAACAATAACGGCGCGTCCGTAGTCTTGCATGGCAGCGGCGAGAATTTCAGAGGCTGAGGCGCTGAAGCCGTTAACCATTACGATGAGCGGATCGGAGTAGAGCACCGACTCGTCGTTGTCTTCCATCACTTCTGCTTTACGGTTGCGGCTTTTTACCTGTACAATGGGGCCGTCTTCGATGAAAAGACCCGACATTTGAACCACATCGCGGAGTGAGCCGCCGCCATTTTCGCGCAGGTCGAGGATAAGCCCTTTGATGCCTTCGCGTTTGAGTTTGTTGATTTCTTTGGCAACGTCCTGTGCGCAGGAGGTTACGCCCTGCGGCGTGAAGTCGGCGTAGAATTTAGGCAGGTAAATGTAACCGACTACCGGGGTACCGGAGCCACTGTTCAGGAGCAGCGATTTGGCAAGGCCTTCTTCCATGATAACCACATCGCGGGTGATGGTGATTACTTTCTGAGAGCCGTCGGCACGTTGCACCGTTAAGGTAACCTGTGTGCCTTTGGAGCCGCGGATTTTGCTGACCACGTCGTCAATTTCCCAGCCCATTACGTCAACACCTTCCGCGTCGTTGGGGCCTTGTGCAACTTTGAGCACCACGTCTTTCACTTGCAGTTCGCCTTGTTTCCAGGCCGGGCCGCCGGGTACGATTTCTGTCACCGAGGTTTTTTCGCCATCGCTTTGCAGGCGGGCGCCGATGCCTTCAAGTTTTCCGGACATCTGGATGTCGAAATTCTCTTTATTCTTCGGCGAGTAGTAGCCGGTATGGGGGTCGAACACGTTGGTGATGGCGTTCATGTAGGTCTCCAGACGGCGTGTGCGGTCGAGTTTCTGGAGGCGTTTGTACCATTTGTCGTAGTTGTCGAGCACCTTGGCGCGTTGCTCTGATTCGATTTGGGCGAAAGTTTTTTTATCGCCTTTAAAATCAGCTTTTTCCTGCTTGCTGAGTTCGTCGTCGACGCGGGAGAGGACGTCATATTTCATCCATTTTTCCCAGCGTTCGCGGAGTTCTGAGTCATTTTTTGCCCAGTTTAGTTTTTTGCCATCGGTTTCGATGGTTTGGTTTTTGGAGAATTCCATGGGTTTGGAAAGGATCTCGCGGTACCAGGCCTGGGTTTTAACCAGCGAAGAGTCGAGCATTTGCGCCGAAAGGTTAAAAAACTCGAAAGTACCGGCAACAGCCTGGTCGTCGAGTTTGGTTTCATAAGCTTTCAGCTGATCGATATCTTTTTGGGTGAGGAAGCGTTTGCCGCCGTCCACGTCTTTGAGGTAAAGCTCATAGACCTGTTTAGAGAAAGTATCGTCAATAGGTTTTGGCTGGAAGTGCAGCCGGCTAATCCCTTGAAGCACGGCTTGCATCAGGGCTTTTTCCTTTTCCGTTTCCGGGCCGCCGCCACCGCCGCCAAATGGGTCGAAGCGGTTGATCAGTAAGGCAATACCGACGATACCAACGAAAGAGAAGAATAAGAAAGAAGTTTTACGTTTCATGTCCGACAAAAAAGTGTCAATTTCAAAAAGTCCAAACGGTTTTGGCAAATGGCGCATCGTCGCGTGATTTTAGATGAACAAAAAAATCAGGTGAAAGTTATCGTTTTTTACGAACGTAATAATGAGCTTTTTCTGTTAAAAGGTTGCATTATTTTCTACGAAATAGCGCTGAGGGTCTTTTTTTGTACAAATTTACGGCTTAAAAGGTGACGAATAAAAGCCCGGAACGTTTTTTGACAGCTATCTTTGCAAGCTTTAAAACGATTTGCAGGGCTTGCATCGGTCCGATTTACTTTGTTGTAAACGGCTGAAACCATCCGCTCAAACGCGCAAAACCCAAACACGCATAATGGATTTTACCTATCTACTCCGTATTCTCAACCGGCGCAAATGGATCATTTTGGGCGCGGTGGCTTTTGCCATGCTGGCCACTTACTGGTTTATCGGGAAAAAACCGGAGCGATACAAGTCCTCGGTGGTGTTGTCTACCGGAATTGTCAATTATAAAGGTATAAATTCGGACAACAGCGATGCGTTTGTGCAGCAATATCAGGTTGAAAATGCCTTTTCCAACCTGATTGAGTTTGCCATGTCGCGCTCCAGTATCAAGCTGCTGAGTGTGGAAATGTTGCGGCATGATTTGGGCAAAACACCGGAAGGCGCTTTTCGGCAGCCGCAAACAAATCTTTCGGCCTTCAGTCCTGAAGAGGCCGATCAGTTGTATAAACTGCTGGCGCAATTGCCGCTCGACAGCCTGAGCGATCCAGCCTTTTCTCCGGAAATTGATTATGCCCTCGACAAAATTGGCCGGGCTTACGGCTACGACCACGATGCCCTGTTGCGCAGCCTGAGTATCAAGCGCAAAGGTGCAACAGATAACCTGCTCATTGAAGTCATTACCGAGTCGCCGCAGCTTTCCAAATTCATGGCCAATGCTTATGCGACGCGTTTTCTGACCTACTACCAAAACCTTGCCCTCAGCGAAAAACGAAAAACGGTACATGCGTTGCTGACACAGGCAGAGGAGAAAAAAATAGTGCTGGATTCTGCCCAGACCCAATATTTTGCCTACCTCTCCAATCGCGGCCTGCCTGCCCTCGGCAAACAAAGCGAAGAGGTGGTCAGCCAGCTCTCCGAACTGCGCCTTTCAAGGCAACGCGCCGAATCCAAACGCCGCGCCGCAAACGAATCGGTTGACCGTATTCAACGGTACATCGACGACCGCTCTTCGCTGGATGCCGGCGAAACGCGCGCGCGCATCGCCGAAAAATCAGCCACGGAAGAAAATCTGGAACGCGTGCGTACCCTCACGGCCAAAAGCCTGGAAACCGGTGGTAAAGACCCTGAAATTGAAGGCCAGCTGGCTGACGCCAAGCGCGAATTGGACAAATCCCTGCGTTCGGGCGCCCGCAGCCTTGGCAAACCCCGGCAAACGGATGAAAGCCGCCGTACCAAAGAAGACCTGTATAAGGATAAGGTATCCTATGATCTGGAGCGTATTGATGCCGAAAAAAGCATCGGCGACATCGACCGGGAGATCGGGTTGCTAAGCGGAAAACTCAGCACCTATGTGGATAACGATGAAATGGCCACCAAGCTGGCTGCCGGTGTCGGCCTGGCACAAAAAGAATTAGACGCCGTAAATGAGCAATTGATTGAGGCCAAGCTGAAATTGGAAAAAGCCGAAAATCCGCGAAAAATTATCGAAAACGCCCAATTGCCGGAATGGCCGGAAAGTGATCGCCGGGTGTTGAGCAGCTTGTTTGCCGGGATTGTTGCCGGCGCATTTTCGGTGATTGTGATCCTGGTGCTGGCCTATCTCGATCGCAGCTTGCGAAACCCGGAGCTGTTCAAAAAACGCTTTCCGGATACGCTGATGCTGGGCGCCGTCAGTAAAATTGCCGTTAAAGACCTGGATTTTCAGGCGGTTTTCGAAAAGTCGAAACCAACCCCGGCAGAAACGGCTTTCCGGGAAGGCTTGCGCAAAATACGCGCACAACTTTTGCAGGACGAAAGCCGCATCCTCCTGTTTGGCAGCCTCAAACCCGCCGAGGGCAAAACCTTTTGTATGCACGCGCTGGCCTGGTCGCTGGCCGCCAACGGCAAGAAGGTGCTGCTGGTGGATACCAACTTTAAATCGCCGCTACCGGAAGCTTATACCACCCAAGCCTCGCCCAATGCGGCCCGCCTGAACGAATTGTTGCGCGCTCATGCGCTGGATACGGTGTTTCAGATCAAAAGAGAAAAGGGCGGCGGCGCGCAGGAACAATTGGTAGAGGTACTGGGTAATACCGGCGCCCCGGCTTCGCCTTCAGAGCAGTTTCAGGCCAGAGATTTTGCAGCCCTGCTCCAGGATTTGCGGCAGGAATTTGACTACATTTTTCTGGAAAGCGCAGCGCTCAATCAATATTCCGATGCCCAGGAGCTGCTGCCTTATGCCCAGGGTATTATTTGGGTGTTTAATGCCGCCAATGCTGTCGGTGATGCCGATCAGGAAGGCCTTGAATGGCTTGCCGCACAAACCGGCGTACGAGCCATATTAACGAATGCTTGATTTTGAATTTTTGATTTTGAATGCTTGATTAATTATTGATAATCAAATATTTGCGAAGCAAATAAAGAACAATTCAAAATCAAGCATCCAAAATTCAAAATTAAAACAATCAAGCATCCAAAATTGAAAATAAATCTTGTCCGAAACGTTCATTGACATATTGGTAATCAGACTATTATGTTAGGTTTTCAGAGGTAAATCTTTGAAAATCAAAGGAATATTGTGTGGGTCTGTTATCCCCGTGGCAACTATGAG
>JAFLBP010000025.1 GCA_017303875.1 Chitinophagales bacterium
ATTCCGCATTCCGCATTCCGCATTCCGCATTCCGCATTCCGCATTCCGCATTCCGCATTCCGCATTCCGCATTCCGCATTCCGCATTCCGCATTTAATTCGCTCTCACCTTAATCCGCATGCCGAATTTAATAGCGGAGAGGTTGTTCAGGCGGCGCAGATTGTCTACGTTGGTGGCGTACTGGCGGGCGATATCCTCCAGGGATTCGTTGCGCTTGACGGTGTGGTACTGATAGGTTGGAGCGGCGGCTTCTTCGCGGCGGATGATGATGGGCTGCTGCGAAGCCGTGATGGCGCTGCTGCCCTGTGGCTGGCCGTTGCCGCCCGGTTTTACGGCGCCGGGAGCGGCGGCGTTGGTGCGGGAGCCGGGGCTTTGAATTTTCAGCTTATCGTGTTTGTGGATGTACACGGGGCGCCAGATGCGCAGCACCTGACCGGGGTATACATAATTGGATTTCAGGTTGTTCCACTCTTTGAGGTGGTCGCCCGTAACGCCGAGGCGCTGACCGAGATAGTCCAAGCTTTCGGCCTGCTGCACTTTTACGGTGCTTTCGTAGTAGTTGCCGTCGCCGCCGTAGCCACTGCTGTTGTAGTCGCCTTCCAATGTGTAGGTATGGCTGCCGATGCTGTTCATGTAGCGGATGAAAGCGGGCAGTACGCGTTCGGGGATCACGACGAAATGACCGTCTTTGCTGGGCGGAATGTAGTCGCGGCGGAAGCCGGGATTGAGGTTTTTGATGGCGCTGTAAGGTACGCCGGTGGCGTCGCTGATGTCGCGGAAAGAGATGCCTTCGTATACTTTAAGGTGAGCGGTCAATTGCTCATCCATGGCGGGTAGGGTCGCGTCGAGGCCGTGTTCGTGGTAGTAGTTGCAGATGTAGGAGGCGGCGATAAAGGCCGGCACGTAGTTGCGGGTTTCTTCGGGCAGGAATCGCTGGAGCACCCAGAAATTGCGGCTGCCGGAGCGTTTGATGGCGCTGTTGACGCGGTTGGGGCCGCTGTTGTAGGCGGCGAGCGCCAGCGACCAGTCGTTGAACTGCTTGTACAGGTCGCGCAAATAGCGGGCAGCAGCATCGGTACTTTTTACCGGGTTGCTGCGGTCTTCCACGGCGCTGTTGGTGCGCAGGCCGTAGTCGGAGCCGGTAGCGGGCATAAACTGCCAGAGTCCGGTGGCGCCAACGCGGGAAACGGCTTTAGGTTCGAGCGCGGATTCCACGACGGAGAGGTATTTCAGATCGGCGGGAAGGCCGTATTCTTTCAGTTTGGCTTCAAAAAGCGGGAAGTAGGTGAGGCGGCGGCCCAGCATTTTGCGGGTTTTGTCGGTTTTGACCAATACATAGGTCTTGACATAGCTTTTCACCACAGGATTGGTGCGCAGCTCTAAGCAGCCATTGAGATAGGAAAGGCGCTCCTTTAGTTGGGCGTCGGTGAGGGCCAGCACGGGGCCGCCCTTGGGAGTAAGGACCTCAAGCGTGTCCGGGTTTTCCAGGTCGGCGAGTTCTTGCTCTTGTGCGAAGAAGGGGATGCTCCACAACATCATGCCAACAATCATCCAGCCGGCGATGGATTTTTTAAACTGCATCGTAATAATTGAAGTAAGGGTTAAAAATAAGTCGCAACACAACGGGTTTTATCAGGGTTTAGTGTCTGGAACTACGTTAAATAGATGAAAAGGCCCGATTCTTAACGCAATTGCACCGAAATCTGAAACTTCGGGTTTGCTCAGAAAAAATACTTCAGGGTTGAATAAGGGGAAATGAAAATAGGCGGCTCTAAAAATTCGCGGGCAAAAATCCGGCAATACTTTGGTATCTCAAGGCTTTTAAATGTTAAAGTATTCAATTGTCAAGAACACGCCATTCCGGCAGCCGGTAAGCCCGCGTCTTTTTTTCAAAATTTCCCGACAAAATAAAATTTTTTCAGATGCTGCTTCGTACCTTTGCGGCGCTTTTTAAAGCGGTATGTCAATGCCGGCGGTGATATGCCGTTTCTCCTCACGCCGGATGTCTAATACTAAAACCATTTATGGCTAATATCGGTCGCATCAAACAAATTATCGGCGCTGTTGTGGACGTTGACTTCAGCGGTCCCGACAGTAACCTGCCGGAAATTCTGAACGCGCTTGAAATTACCCGTCCCGACGGGACCAAACTGATCCTTGAAGTACAACGCCACCTGGGTGAAAATGGCGTTCGTACGATCGCCATGGACTCTACCGACGGCCTTACCCGCGGTATTGAATGCGTAGACACGGGTTCCCCGATTGCTATGCCGGTTGGTGATGAAGTACGCGGGCGTCTGTTCAACGTAGTTGGCCAGGCAATCGACGGTATCGGTGAGGTGAAAAAAGGCGAAAACGCCTATGTGATCCACCGCCGTCCGCCGGCTTACGAAGACCTGTCTACCGAGCGTGAAATTCTGTACACCGGTATCAAGGTAATCGACCTGATCGAGCCTTATGCAAAAGGTGGTAAAATCGGTCTCTTCGGTGGCGCCGGTGTAGGCAAAACCGTACTCATCATGGAGCTGATCAACAACATCGCCAAGGCGTACGACGGTATGTCGGTGTTCGCCGGCGTGGGTGAGCGTACCCGCGAAGGCAATGACCTGCTCCGCGAGATGATCGAATCCAACGTAATCAAATACGGTGAAGATTTCAAGCACAACATGGAAGAAGGTGGCTGGGATCTCTCCAAAGTAGATAAAGCAGAACTGCGCAAATCGCAGGCAACCCTGGTGTTCGGTCAGATGAACGAACCGCCCGGCGCCCGCGCCCGCGTAGCCCTCTCCGGTCTCACCATGGCCGAATACTTCCGCGACGGCGATCTCAAAGATCCTTCCGGCGGTCGTGATATCCTGTTCTTCGTTGATAACATCTTCCGTTTCACACAGGCCGGTTCCGAAGTATCCGCGCTGTTGGGCCGTATGCCCTCCGCCGTAGGTTACCAACCGACCCTGGCCACCGAAATGGGTCTGATGCAGGAGCGTATCACCTCTACCAAACGCGGTTCTATCACTTCCGTACAGGCCGTTTACGTACCGGCGGATGACTTGACCGACCCCGCTCCGGCAACAACTTTCGCCCACTTGGACGCCACCACGGTATTGAGCCGTAAAATTGCGTCGCTGGGTATCTATCCGGCTGTTGACCCGCTCGATTCTACTTCCCGTATCCTTGATCCGAAAATCATCGGCGACGAGCACTACCGCTGTGCACAGCGCGTAAAGCAAATCCTGCAGCGTTACAACGAATTGCAGGACATCATCGCCATCCTCGGTATGGAAGAACTCTCCGACGAAGACAAACTCGTGGTAGGCCGCGCCCGCCGCGTACAGCGCTTCCTCTCGCAGCCCTTCCACGTGGCTGAGCAGTTCACCGGTCTGAAAGGTGTACTCGTTCCGATCGACGAAACCATCCGTGGTTTCAATATGATCATGGACGGCGAACTCGACGACCTGCCCGAAGCAGCGTTCAACCTCGTCGGTACCATCGACGATGCCATCGCCAAAGGCAAGAAAATGCTTGAAGAAGCGTCGAAATAAATCTCAGCTCGATCATGAACTTAGTCATTCTCAGTCCTGAAAAGGAAATATTCTCCGGCGCGGTGAAATCCGTGCAGGTGCCAGGCGCCGACGGCTCTTTCCAGATGCTGAATAATCACGCACCCATTGTTGCTGCCCTCGGCAAAGGCAATGTCAACGTGGTGACCAGCACCGGCGAAAAGGTAAGCTTCGTAGTGGAAGGCGGTTTCGTAGAAATGCTGAACAACGAAGTCGCCCTGCTCGTTTCGGGCGTCAAAGCTTAATATTGGTTTAATCAAACCCTTACTTTTCCCGGATTGCAGGTACTTCCTTCAATCCGGGATTTTTTTTTCTGAGATTCCTGTTAATTTTGCGCCTCAATCAATTTGATCCAGCATGTTTGAAAGTTTAAGTGATCGTTTAGAGTCAGCGTTTAAACTCCTCAGCGGAAGCAACCGCCTCACCGAACTCAATGTTGCCGAAAGCATCAAAGAAATACGCCGCGCCCTCGTATCGGCCGACGTAAACTATAAAATTGCCAAAGACTTCACCGACCGGGTGCGGGACAAGGCGATGGGTACCGAAAATGTACTCAAAAACGTCAATCCCGGCCAGTTGATGGTCAAGATCGTCATGGACGAACTGACCGAACTCATGGGTGGACAAAGCGTCGGGATCAACGTTAAAGGCAATCCCGGCGTGGTGCTGGTAGCCGGTCTGCAAGGTAGTGGTAAAACGACCTTCAGCGGCAAATTAGCCAAAATGCTCAAGGAAAAACGCCAGCTCAAGCCGCTGCTTGTCGCCTGCGACGTGTACCGCCCGGCGGCTATTGATCAATTGACCGTTCTGGCTGATAGCATCGGCGTGGCTATTTACAAGGAACCGGAAAATAAAAATCCGGTAGAAATAGCCCAAAACGCCATCAAATTCGCCAAGGCCAACGGCATTAATGTCGTGATCGTGGATACCGCCGGCCGTCTGGCCGTCGATGAAGCGATGATGGACGAGGTGGAGCGCATCCGCGATACCATCAGCCCGACGGAAACTTTGTTCGTCGTGGACTCCATGACCGGTCAGGATGCCGTGAACACTGCCGAAGCCTTCAACCAACGCATCAATTACGACGGGGTGGTGCTCACCAAGCTCGACGGTGATACCCGCGGTGGTGCAGCCCTTTCCATTAAATATACGGTTGGCAAACCCATCAAGTTTGTGTCGCTGGGCGAAAAGCTCGACACCCTGGATGTGTTTTATCCCGATCGCATGGCCCAGCGTATTCTTGGCATGGGCGACATTGTGTCGCTCGTCGAGAAAGCGCAAATGGAGATGGACGAAGAGGAGGCCAAGCGCATGGAGAAGCGCATCAAACAAAACAAGTTTGATTTCAACGACTTCATGAGCCAGATGCAGCAGATCAAAAAAATGGGCGACCTGCGCAGCCTGCTCGGTATGATTCCGGGCGTGGGCAAGGCCATGAAAGATATTCAGATAGACGACAAGGCGCTTTTACGCGTAGAAGCCATTATTCAAAGTATGACGCCGGCTGAGCGCTCCAACCCGGATCTGATTAACCTGAACCGCAAAAAGCGTATTGCGCGCGGCTGTGGCCAGTCAATTGATCAGATCAACATGTTTATGAAAAATTTCGATCAGATGCGTAAAATGATGCATCAGATGGCTAATATGGGTGGAAAAATGCCCGGAATGCCGCCCGGAATGGGCGGTATGCCGAAGGGTTTCCGCAAATAAACGCGGCAGAATTTATATCCATAAGGAAATTACAAGGCAATGCAGTAGCTGATTACTGCGTTGCTTTGTAGTTTTACGACCTAAAATTAAACCCACATGAAAAAATTATTGGAACTCAAGCATTGGCAATTGTTCGTGCTTGTTTTTGTTGGGCCCGTCCTGATTGGCAGTATTTACGTGTTCAATTTTTTCCGGCTGATTGCTTCAATTAATGAGCATACCTATATGTCGCCGGATGAGCTGTTTAATCAGATGTTTTCCGGTATGGGCTGGATGATTGGCGGCTCTATGTTATTTACCTTTATTCTTTACGCCTGGATGTGGGCAATTGCTCATACCCTGCATCCGATGCTGCCGCGCGGGGTGCGGATGAACCTCAGGATGTTTAAGGCCAGTATCATTATTCTGGCGGTAATGAGTATTGCGCTGGTTTTCCTGATGCAGTACTATTTTCAATTTATCATTCATACGTTGGAGGATATAGGCCCTGGCGACGGCCCTCCGCCCGGCTTTTTTGTTATTTTTCTGATGTTCCCGATTCAGATCATTATGCTGATCTGCAATTTTTATTGCTTCTGGTTTTGTGCAAAATCCATCAAAACCGTTGAAATGCAGCGGGAAACCGGTATCGGGGATTTTCTTGCGGAAATTTTCCTGATGTGGTTCAATGTTGTGGGAATCTGGTTTTTACAACCCCGCCTGAACAAAATTGTCAGCAATCGTCCGCCACCATTGCCTTACGACCCGGTGGATCACCTGATTTCCTGAACGGGTATATGTGACGGATTGTAATATGTCCGTATAAAGAACAAATACAGGCCAAGCGAGACCTGATCATTATCCCAACCGATTGTATCCCGATTTTATTAGAAGCCGCTCCCGCAAGGGGGCGGCTTTTTTTTGTTCGCCGAGTATTTCCTGCTGTTCACCTGTTAAAATTTGTCGTATTCGCCTGCGCGTGCAACTTGTGCCGTCTTCGTTCGTCTTTGTCCACGAATACTATTCCTGCAAAACGAACGAATCAGCTTTTTCATGAAATCATTTGCCATCTGGTGCTGCCTTTGCCTGCTGCCCGCGCTTCTAACGGCGCAAACACAGGTCGGCTTAGCCCCGAAAAAATCGATGGACGCTTTGCGTATTACAGACAAAATAAAAATTGACGGGGTACTCGATGAAAGCATCTGGTCGCAGGCAGCTGCGGTAGAGGGCTTTGTGCATCGCTGGCCTACACCCGGCAAACCCGCCACGGAACGCACCGTGGTGCGGGTACTGTACGACGACAATGCCATCTACGTTGGCGCTTATTGTTACGACCGCAATCCGGATTCTATTTTCCACCGCATTACCAAACGCGATGAACTGGAAAATACCGACTTGTTTTCGGTCATTTTTGATACTTACCGCGACGGGCAAAATGCGCTGCAATTCGGCGTGACACCCGATAATGTACAATTCGACTCCAAATTCTCCTTGGCCAACGCCAATGCCGACAACGGCAACGCCGATGGCGAAGATCCGGCCTGGGATGCCGTCTGGACTTCTTCGGCGCGCATTACGGCCGACGGCTGGGTCGCAGAACTCAAAATACCGTATGCCGCCCTGCGTTTTCCCAAAAAGCAGGTGCAGCAATGGAGCGTCAATTTTGAACGTGTTGTAAAGCGCCGCAATGAAACAGATACCTGGAATGAGGTGAAAGCGGAAATGACCGGCTCTTTGAATCAAATGGGTATTCTTAATGGCATTACCAATATTAAAGCGCCCATTCGCCTGAGCGCCACGCCTTTTGTGGCTGCTTATGCCAACAATACCTATAATCAGACCGACGGCCCGCGCAGCACCTGGTCATTTCCCTACTCTTTCGGGATGGACATCAAGTACGGTCTGAACGAAGCTTTTACCCTGGATGCCACCATTATCCCCGATTTCGGGCAGGTGCGCTCCGACCGGAACGTGCTCAACCTGTCGCCTTTTGAGGTGCGATTTCAGGAAAACCGACCGTTTTTTACCGAAGGCACTGAATTGTTTAATAAAGGTGGCTTGTTTTATTCCCGGCGGGTTGGCGCCAATCAGCAATTGCTGAATGCAACAAAAATATCGGGACGTACCAAAAAAGGTCTCGGCGTGGGTATATTTAATGCAGTGGCCGCGGCCGAGTACGAAGAGAACAGCGAAGGGCTGCGCGAGCAGGTGGCGCCATTGACCAATAACAGCATTTTAGTGTTGGATCAGAATTTGCCGAACAACTCCTCCCTGACCTTTATCTCTACCAATGTTCTGCGTTCCGGCTCGGCGCTGGATGCCAACGTGAGCGGATTGCTTTTCTCCCTGAAGAACAAAGCGCAGCGTTACGCTTTGAGTGGGAAAGCAGTGATGAGTAATCGTATCGGTAGTGTGGAGGAAACCGAGCGGGGATTTACCGCCTCGTTGGATGTGAGCAAGACGAGCGGCAACTTCCTTTGGGGCGCCAGCACGAACATAGAAAGCGACCGCTATAACCCGAATGATTTGGGCTTTTTGTACAGTCCGAATGAAATATCGGGTTTGGTTTGGGTGAATTATAACCGCTATAAGCCCTGGTGGAAGCTCAATAATTTCTGGGTAAGCACCTGGCACTGGCAGGGTGGCCTGTACAAGCCTTTTGCGGAGTGGACCGAGCGTTTGTTTGGCTTCAATTTTGGGGGCAACACCAAAAGTTTCCACAATTTCGGTACCAATATCAATTACGCACCCTGGGGTGAACGCGATTATTTTGAACCGCGCACCTTTGATTTCAAGCATTATTATCACGTGCCGGCTTACGCCAATTTCAGGGCCTGGTACAATTCCGATAACCGCAAAAAATTGATTTATTATGCCAACGGTGGTGTCCGGGTATTCAATGAGACCGGCCGGAAAAGCACCTCCCTGTATACCGGTTTGCGCTGGCGGGTTTCGGATAAATTTACCGTCGGACTGGAAATCGGGAACGAAGAAGCCTGGAACAATGTTGGAGGCATCGGCGATGGCTTACTGGAAACGGCGCAGGGCTATAATGAGATTTCTGAAAATGACATTATCATGGGGCGCCGCCGGATCAATGGCTTTGACAATTCCGTGAATGCAACCTATGCATTTACCCCAACCATGAACATTACCGTGTATAGTCGCCATTACTGGCAAAAGGTGCGTTACAGCCAGTTTTATAAACTCGGCGACGACGGCCAGCTGATAGAATGCCCGTATACAGGTCAGGACAATACCCTTGCCGGATTACACAATGTATCAGCCAACTATTTCAACATTGACCTCGTCTACACCTGGCGATTTGCACCCGGCAGTGATTTGTTGATTGTGTATAAAAACGGCATCGGACATATTGATGAAGCGCGTGCATCCGAACGCAATTATTTCTATAACGTAGGCCATTTGCCCGATTACAGCGGCAGCAATAATTTCTCTGTTAAATTATTGTATTTTCTGGACTACGCATCGGTGAAAAAGAAAAGATAAGTGTTTTAGTGTTTATGTATTGAAGTGTTTTAGTGTTTATGTGTTTTAGTGTTTTAGAATATAGGTGAGTTTGAGCAAGTACATCTAAAACACATAAACACTAAAACACATAAACACTAAAACACATAAACACTAAAACACATAAACACTAAAACACTAAAACACTAAAATTCGTAAACCCCCCGATAAAGATAAACTTCGCAGAAAGTTTGATTTGGTTAACGGCCCCGGCAAAAGAGTCGGGGTTTTTTTTGTCCTGTCGGGAAGGGGTATTTTAGTGTAAAACACAAAATGCTGCAACCTTCCGGGAGATATGTAGTCATTGAGGACACACATTATTACTAACAATTCAAACCAACTTTGAACATGCAACGTATTGCTTTTTTATTCCTGGCCTGTTTCTTTACATTGAGTCTACAGGCACAGCAGGCAATGGCCACCCGCACCCTTACTGCTTTTGATGGTATTTCCATTTCAGGCGGTTTTGACAAGATCACCTTGATCGCAGGTAGTGACGAGCGTGTTATCATTGACGCCAAAGGCATTAATGTAGATAAAATCACCACAACCGTAAAAGATGGTGTCTTGCAGCTCGGTTATGAAAATAATTCTGGCTCCTGGGGGTATAGCAACGCTAAGGTGTCGATGACCATTTACTATAAAAATCTGAGCAGCATCACCTCCAGCGGCTCTTCGGATATTATTACTGAGGGCACTATAAAGTCGGATAATTTCAGAATCCGCACCAGCGGTTCCGGCGATTTAAAGGCTTCGCTGAATGTTGAAAATCTTGAAATCAGCATCTCGGGTTCCAGCGATATGCGCTTAGAAGGCCGTGCAACCAACCAGAAAATCCGCATCAGTGGCTCCGGCGACGTGGATGCTTCCCGCCTCGAAGGTCAGACCGGTGATGTAAGTGTAAGCGGTAGCGGCGATGTAAAAACACATATCAAAGGCCCGTTGAAAACGGCTGTCAGCGGCAGCGGCGACGTGGATAATAATTGATTTTGAATTTTTAATTTTGGATGCTTGATTTTTAATTCTTGATGTTGAATGTTTGATTATTAAATCAAGCATTCAACATTAAACATTCAAAATCAAAAATCAAGCATCCAAAATTAATTATCAAGCATCCAAAATTAAAAATTAATCATCAATCTGTTTAGTGCTTTTGCTACTTTTTCGTGTTGCTCTTTTAATGAAAATTGTAATTTATCCAACTCAAAATCAGCGATTTGTTCCTGTACGGCTGATTTATAGGCGGGATCTTCTACGCCGTGCAGGGTTTCGGCAAGTGTATTTAAAATTTGTGCAACAATAATATGATCGTGTTTGCCCCATTGATATATCTGATCAAAGGCGGCATTGAGCAAAATCCTGCTGTTAAATTCCCGATACTGAATATTGGAGGGCGCCGCTCTCAACGGCAAAGAAGGCTTACGTGCAATGGCATAACGCCTGACAATTACGCCCAGATAATGCAGGCAATTGATACAAGTAGTCGGATCATTAACTGCCGGGGAAATGGCTTTAATGCCCACATCTACCAACTGCCTGACGCCATACAGCACATCCTGTTCGTAGCTGCGGTATTTGTGCAGCACAAAAGCGGTTTCCAATTGTTGTAATAATATTGGGTCAGGAAGCTGATTATCAGGTGTTTGTACGTGAACCAGTATTTCGCCGGGGGTGATGAAATTCCCCATCATCACTTCCACAAAAAAAGCGTGATTCGGGTGTTGTCCGGCAATCCGGGCAAGCGCATCGTAGCGAATATGCTCCAGAAAACCGTAGTTTTTGCTGCCCACCTCATAGAGCACACCGGAGGGTTTGGGTTTGTTTTCCCATTCCCGATCGCCGTTTTTCCAGGGTTCTTTTCCATAAAACTGTTCGATTTCCGCCACACTGCGCAGCGCAATTTCACGCGTCAGCGTCGCACTGTTGATTGAATCAGCAATATAAAAGACAAAGCGCGGCAAGACAAAGGAAATCAGGAAAAAGCCAAAAATGGCGCCGCTGACCGGCAGTCCCGGATACCTGAAGGCGCCACTCCCGGTAGAAAAGGTAAATTTGATGGCTAAACAATAGGCAATGCCTGCGAGAAACAGATAAAATGCGAGCTGAACCAGCTTGTTTTGAATAAAAAATGCCCGTGTCACACGCGGTGAAAACTGTGCAGAGGCCAGCTGAAGCGCTACCAATACCGCCGAGAACATGATGGTAACAATCGTTACCAATGCCCCGATCAGAACGGAAAGCACATCGTTGTAATCCGGGTCTGGATTTTCAAAAAGAAAAAACCAGCTCAGTGCCGAAAACAGCAGTATTGAAAAAAAACTGTGCAGCAGGGGCACGAGATTCTGTCTTAGCAAGGTCAACATTACAATCCGCTTGAGATTTTATCTAATGCTGTTTCAATCAGTTTGCTCACTCCTTTTTCCGGATTCGACGAAAAAGTGCCGGAGGCGCGGTTGGCCAAAATGACACTCAGTGAAATGGCGCGATGCCCCAGCAGGCGCGACAGGCCATAGATGGCAGCTGTTTCCATTTCCAGGTTGAGAATTTTACGGCCATCAAACGCAAAACTTTGCAAATAATCGAGGTAATTGGGCAACCTGACAGCTGCGCGCAGCTGCCGTCCCTGTGGCCCGTAAAAGCCTGGATTAGTGGCGGTTATGCCCTGATGGAAGCCTTCTTTAAATACATCCAGCAATGCGGCGTCGCCTTCGGAAAAATAGGGTGCGAGCGGAAAATCCCAGTCTTCCCCGAAATGTTCGCGCAGGGCAGCCAGCAGGGAATGATTCTGTTGTTCGGGCGCTTTGTAAAACTGCAACAGCCCGTCGAGGCCCAGTCCGCCCGTGGAGGCCACAAGGCTGTCGACCGGCACGTCGGCGTGGAGGCAGCCAGCCGTGCCGAGGCGAATGATACTGAGGGAAATGGGATCGCTTTTGGGTAGCCGGGTCGTCAGATCAATATTGACGGCAGCGTCGAGTTCATTTACAACAATATCAATGTTATCGGGGCCGATACCAGAGGAAATGACGCTCAGGCGTTGCTTGCCGAGGCGGCCGGTATGCGTAACAAACTCGCGTTTTTGCAGGCGATACTCTATGGTGTCAAAGTAGCGGCTGACCATAGGCACGCGGTCGGGGTCGCCAACGGTAATGACAACAGGGGCTATCTGTTCGGGCAGCAGGTGCAGGTGGTAAATACTGCCATCGGGGTTAAGGATCAGTTCTGAAGGTTTCATTTTTTTTAGTGTTTAAGCGTTTAAGAGTTTTAGTATTTAAGTGTTTTAGTTTTTAAGTGTTTTGGTAATTTGGTGCCTTACTCAAACACGCACACACTAAAACACTCAAACACAGTTTTAGTGCCGGGTAGGAATGCTGCAAATTCTGATCTATCTTTGCAGGCCATCTCCTTATAAACACGAAAATACAACTCAAACACACATCGCAGGACATGACAAAGGAACAAATTTCCGAACGATTCCGCACCTTACAGGATGATATTTGCCGCCAATTAGAGGCAGCCGATGGGGGAGGGCGTTTTACGGAAGATAACTGGACCCGCGCAGAAGGCGGTGGCGGACGCAGCCGCGTACTCCAGGGCCAGAGCATTGAAAAGGGCGGTGTCATGTTTTCGGCTGTACACGGGCCTTTGCCGGCGCCCATCGCCAAAAGTATGCAATTGCAGGAGGGTGTGGAATTTTTTGCCACCGGCGTTTCGATTGTCTTGC
Organism: Chitinophagales bacterium; assembly: GCA_017303875.1. GTDB lineage: Bacteria > Bacteroidota > Bacteroidia > Chitinophagales > Saprospiraceae > M3007. The sequence continues at coordinate 12,499 of JAFLBP010000025.1, forward strand.
ATCCGCACAGCCCGATGGCGCCGATCATTCACATGAACGTGCGGTATTTTGAAACCAGTAGCGGCCGTTGGTGGTTTGGCGGTGGTATCGACCTGACGCCGCATTATGTGGTCCGGGAAGATGCGGCTTTTTTTCACCAGCAACTGAAGCAGGTTTGCGATCAACATCACCCCGATTTTTACCCTAAATTCAAGGTTCAGGCCGACGATTATTTTTTCCTGAAACACCGCCAGGAAACCCGCGGCATCGGCGGTATTTTCTTTGATTATTTGGATGAGCAGAGTACCTCCTTAAGCCAGGAGCAGCTCTTCAATTATGTCGTTGCGGTAGGCGAAACCTTTGCGCCCACCTACACGGAGCTGCTCGCGCGCTCCCGCACACGCACCTGGGGCGAGCGCGAGCAACGCTGGCAAATGTTGCGCCGCGGCCGCTATGTGGAGTTTAACTTAGTTTGGGATCGCGGTACTAAATTCGGCCTCGAAACCAATGGCCGCACCGAGTCTATTCTGATGAGTATGCCCCCGCAAGCCGAATGGGTATATAATTTTCAGCCCGAAGCCAACAGCCCCGAAGCAGAAACCTTATCTTTGCTTCGTAAAGGAATTGATTTTTTAGGTGTTTGAGTGTTTTAGTGTTTAGGTGTTTTAGTATTTAAACACAAAAACACAAAAACACAAAAACACAAAAACACTCAACTCGTTGTTGAATAATAAAAACGACTACACGATCAAGGAAGCCCTTCAGGCGATGCTGAAGGAGTTTCGGCTTTCCTCGCAGCTCAATGAGGCGCGGGTGAAACAGTTGTGGCGTGAAAAAATGGGAAAAACGATCAATACGTACACGTCTGAAATTCACGTTCGGAAAAACGTGTTGTACCTGACCATTCTGTCCGCACCTTTGCGGCACGAATTGTCTTATTCCAAAGATAAAATCCGCAAACTCCTCAATCAGGAATTGGGCGAGGAGTATATTCAGGATGTTGTAGTCAGATAACCGTAACCAAAGGCCCTTGCCGGTCAGTCATAAAACCCAGTGGTTTTAGCTGAAAACCTGCTGCTGCGGCAAAAGTTTCAAATTCTGTACAATTTTCTGCTTTAACGGCCACCAAAAGCCCGCCACTCGTCTGTGGGTCGGCTAAGATATTGCGTTGGTAATCGCTGACGCCGGCAATTTTATGCCCGTAGCTGCTCCAGTTGCGCAGGGTTCCGCCGGGCACACATTTTAAATCTAAGTAATAATTCAGGAGCTGGCGATCAAGGGTAGGCACTTCGTCGAAATGTACAATGGCGCTGGTATTACTGGCTTCACACATTTCAGAAAGGTGCCCCAGCAGCCCGAAGCCGGTAACATCAGTCATGGCTTCCAGGTAAGGGAGTTCACCGAATTTAGCGCCGATTTTATTCAAGCGCATCATGCTTTCGGGCGCAATATGGGCGTGTTCGGGCAGTAAATGCCCTTTTTTCTGGGCGGTCGTCAGGATACCAACCCCCAGCGGTTTACTGAGGTAGAGTCGGCTGCCCGGACTGGCGCCTCCATTTTTTTTCAAATTGGACAGGGCAACCCGTCCGCTGACGGCAAGGCCAAAAATCGGCTCCGGGCTATCAATGCTGTGTCCGCCGGCAAGTGGAATACCTGCGTCGGCGCAGGCACTGCGGGCGCCTTCCACGACGAGGTTGGCGACTTCAGCCGGAATTTTATCAATCGGCCAGCCGAGAATGGCGATGGCCAAAACGGGTGTTCCGCCCATTGCGTACACATCACTGATGGCATTGACGGACGCGATACGCCCAAAGGCAACCGGGTCATCCACGATGGGCATAAAAAAGTCGGTGGTACTGATGAGTCCGGTGCCGTCGCCCAGATCCAGCACGGCGGCATCATCGCGCTCTTCATTCCCAACCAGCAGGCCCGGAAACGGTGTTTTCGGCGTTGTGCTGTGCAGTATTTTATCCAACACGGCCGGGGCTATCTTGCAGCCGCAACCGGCGCCATGTGAATATTGCGTAAGCTTGTATTCAGTCATCAGTTATCAGTTATCAGTCAGCAGTTATCAGTCATCAGTTATCAGTTATCAGTCAGCAGTTATCAGTCAACAGTCAACAGTGAGCAGTTATCAGTCAGCAGTCAACAGTGAGCAGTCATCAGTGAGCAGTTATCAGTCATCAGTTATCAGTCAGCAGTTATCAGTGGTTAGTTAACAGTAAGCAGTTAACAGAAGTAAATATCAACTGCTCACTGCTGACTGATAACTGCTCACTGAAAACTGCTCACTGATAACTGTTGACTGATAACTGATAACTGATTAAAATTGCATGGTGAAGCTAAGGCTTGGCAGGATGGGCAACTGGTTGACCCGCTCGTATTGTACACGATCGAAGTAGAAAATATTCTTGCGATCGTACATATTGGTGCAGGACGCCGTGACATCGCCTTTGATGTGTTTGGTAAATTCAAAGGTGCGTTTGAGCGAAATATCGAGGCGGTGGTAGTAGGGGAGTCGGCCGCCGTTGCGAATATTATCGTAAACAATACCGATATCGCCGTTACCGCCCAGAATATCCGTTCCGATACCGTTATTGAAATCAATGGTCTGGTAGAAACCTTGTGTCAGGGTGAAGGGGAATCCGGAACCGAAGTTCCAGCGGGCGCCCAATTCCCACTGGCGTTTTTTACCCATCTGATAAGTCGTCACAAGGTTGAGGTTGTGGCGACGGTCGAACACCGGCGGATACACTTGTGTGCCGTCGTTTCGGGTTACCCAGGCAAGGGAGTATGCCCCCCAGATATAGGCGCGTTTAGCTTCAAATTTTACAGAAAGGTCGATCCCGTATGCTTCGCCGGTTTCGGTGACGAAATTGGGCTGCGTGAGCTGGGTTTTGTTGCGGTTCAAGGCCAGCAATTGCGTGAAGTCCTTGTAATATCCTTCCACATTGAGGTCAAGATTGGGCAGCAGGTCGAATTCAAAACCGCTGACCGCATGCCAGGATTTTTGCAGGCGGTGATCAACCGGGTCGGTGGTACCGGATTTATACACCAGCTCTTCAGGGCCGGAAAGGAAGCCGACGAAGAGGTTCACCACGTCGCGCTCGTTGACGGTGGCCAACAGGTTTTGGGAGTAAATACCACCCGCCGCCTTGAAGCGGATATTGTTGGTCACGTTGTACTTGAGGCCAATGCGCGGCTCCAGCGAAAGGTCATTCAGCGACTGGTAGTATTGCAGGCGCAGACCCGGCTCAATTACCAATGGCCCCCATTTGCGTTTGCCACGCAGAAAACCACCGATTTCAGTAGTGAATTCGCGCTGGGTGATTTCAATGCCTTTATAGTTGGTAAAGGTGAAATCCGTTTCAAAGCCATTCAGCTCAAGCCCGTATTTAAATTCAAAATCATCGCCGTAGTTAGTGAAATTCAGTCCGGCAAAAAAGCCGTTGATACCGCTCGAACGGGGCAGGCGGTCGGCCTCTTCAATCCGGGATTTGTAGCCGGAATAGGTAAAGACGCCGCCGATAATGGTGTTGGAGTTCGGTGGAATAAGGGTAAAATCAAGTCCGCCGCCGCTGCTTTCCCAGCCAAAATCGGCAATTCGGAAATTCACGCGATCAGTGTAGTTGAAGCCGAACACGTTCATTTTGCTACCGTTGCCGGTCATCAGCGATATTTTTCCGTAAAAATCCTGGTAGTTGAACGGAATGCCCGAAGAATCGGACTCATTGACATAAGGGTAAATCTGGTCGTCGAGCTGATCAATCAGCGCGCGTTTGCCGGTCAGTACAAAGGAAACGCTGGGGCCGCCTTCTGCTCTGAGCGGAATGATCGGGCCTTCAATGATGGCGCGGCCCTGGAAGGGGCTTGCAGAAACGAGGCCGGAGAGGCGTTTTCTGTTGCCTTCGCGGGTTTTGACATCCACAATGGCCGAGATGCGGCCGCCATAATCGGCGTTGAAGCCGCCCGTCAGGACGTCGGCGTTGCGGATGAGTTCGGTTTCAAAAACCGAGAAAAAACCGATGCTGTGGAAGGGGTTGTAAATGGTCATCCCGTCGAGCAGGATACGGTTCTGTACGGGCGAGCCGCCGCGGATGTAGAGCTGACCGCCCTGGTCGCCGGTAAAAATTACACCGGGTAAAACGGTGAGGTATTGTGCAATATCGGCCTGGCCGCCGGTGGAGGGCAGCGAGCGGATCTGGCGGGGCGTCACGCTGAGTTTGGAGATTTGTACCTCCGATTGCGCCTGCTGTTTTTTGCCGCTGATGGTCACTTCTTCCAGTTGTCCGGAAGACTCTACGAGGTAGATGTTTTCAAACAGGATTTCGCCGCCTTTCACCACAACGCTGCGGGTATCTGCGTCGTAGCCGAGGTAGGTAACCGTGAGGGTGTACTCGCCGGGCGTTACGTTGGCGATGGTGAAAAAGCCGTTGATATCGGAAGTAGCGCCGGTTTGGGTGGCGCCTTGCAGTACAACAGTGGCAAAGCCAATGGGCTGCGCCGTTTCTTTGTCGTAGATATTCCCGCGTACGATGCCTTTATCGGTTTTTTGCGCCAACATCAGGGCAGGCAGGAGCAAGAGGGTAAAAATGCTTAAAAATCGCAACATATTTTTGATTTAGGGCCTTCGGGAGGCTATGCGGCGCAAAGATAGCAGGAAGCAACGGAAAAAAAGGGCCGGGAAAAAGATTATGGGAGACAAAAGAGCGGGTAGGGTGGCAGGGACTTCGGAAATTCCGGCAGGGGATGGTTTTTCAAAAATTCCTTTTTATATATTAACTGCCGACCACCAAGCGCAATATTATTGAACCTGGTATCCTTCCAGCGTTTGGCGGGCCGCAGCCGACAAAGGGGCACTTCGACCGCTGACGCTATCCACCTGTACAATCACGGTTTCGGCAGCTGCCACGGCTTGTCCGTTTTGAAACAGTTTTTGGTAAATGGTGATGGAGCTGTTCCCCGTTTTCAGAATACCGGTTCCGATGTCTACCTGCCCGGGCCATTTGATTTCTTTAATAAAATCCAGTTTCAGCGAGGCAATGACAAAGCTGTTGCCCTCTGTGAGCAGGGGGGGCGCGGGGTTGTACAACAATTCCACCCGCCCGGTTTCCAGAAAGGTGGAGAACACGGCGTTGTTGACATGCCCTTGCCGGTCGGTGTCGGCATAACGCAGTTTGTCGTAGGTTTTTAAAGGAAATTGTTCAAGGGTGTAAGCCGTCATCATCCATTGTTGAGCGGTAAAAAATCTAACCAGCCTGTTGGGTCAATTTCCGCAACAGCGACACCTGGCCCAGGTGGTAATAGCTGTGCTCAATCATGGCTTCAATGTTGCGGCGAAACGTGCCATAGGCTTCCTTGACAAACACCGCATCGAGCTGTTCGGGCGACAGGCGCTCCACATGCGCGGCAAATTTTTCCGCATTCGTATACAGCGTTGTTTTCATTTGTTCCCAATCGCCTTCAGTTTCAGGGGGCGGCATATCAAAGCTGAATTTATCCCGGATTTCCAGTTCGCCGCCTTCGAATACATTAAGGATACCCGCCACATAATAATTGATGTGGAAAGTAAGCAGGGCGATGCTGTTGTGCGGCCCGATAAGTTGCGTGGCCTGCGCCAGCGCGGTCTGATCGAGCTGGTCTTTAAAATTGGTGTTGGCAATCCATTTGCCGTTCAGGATGACTTCGCGGAAGCGATTGGCGAGTGCGGTGGCGTTTTCCATGTGCGTGTGCTTGGTAACTTTGGAGGCCAAAGGTACAACTCAGACACAAACAAATTCCATCGTATAATCGGCATATTCCGGCTGCGAGATACCAATGGCATAAGGGCGGCTTGCCTCCGTTGTATAGCGTTGCAGGTAGGCTTCGTCAATTTGACGGTTCAAGTTCGGGTCTTCGCATTTTACACCCCTGATATTCAGTACTTTATCGCCGTATTGAATTTGTCCGAAAGGTTCTTGTTGTAGCGTGGTGAACCAGCTTTTTTCGCTTTTGCCCCAACTGCGGGCAAAAATGCGGCCTTCTACATTAACCATCCAGATGTCTAAAAAAGTACTTCTGTTTTGTCCGGCTTTGATACCTGTCAGGCTGTTTATTTGCAGGTGTTCGTAAAAATCGGGCGGAAAGGTGCGTTGCATGGTGTTGAAAAAGTGTAACTGCTTAGCCTTTGCGTCCTTTGCGTGAATGCTCTGCGCACTTTGCGTGAAAGCGTGTTGTTTTTCACGCAAAGGACGCAAAGCATTCACGCAAAGTGCGCAAAGATAAGGGAACCTAAGCGGTTACGAAAAAGTTTAGGATCGCGGCTTTTCGGCTTTCCACAGCGGACCGACGGCAAGCAGCAACACGATCAGGTTAAAGAAGACGTTGGAGGCGTTTCCGGAGGCATAGGAGCCGGAGCTGTCGAGTACAAACCATGCGATCAACCCGGCCAGCACTGCTTTTCGGGTGCCTTCCGGGGCCAGGTCATACACCCAACGGCGCAGGCCGAGCACCATCACACCCCAGCCCAGCAAAAAGCCGCCGGTGAGCGCCGAGAGAAAACGTGTGGTCGGGGCGTCGTATTGTTGTGCGCCGTCGAGCGGCCAGCTTAGGAAATCCAGCGTCCAGCGGGCGGGTTCGGAAGTGGCCAGCATGGTGCCCAGAAAGAAAACGGGACCGAAAGAAGCGATGACAAAAGCGGTAACGAGGAGATAGTTTTTGTGCGACATAGCAGCGTTTTTTTGTGAAATGCGCTGCAAAAGTATTTTGTGGCTGGAGGGGATTGTAGACGGTGGCGTACAAAGGGGGGCTCACCCAAAATTCCCCGCAATCCGCTTCAAATTTTCAAAGTATTCCTCTAACCAGGCCTGCGTCAAGCGCTCGGCACTGATTTGCAGGAAAAAATTCTCCAGCGCCAACTCAAAAATGGCTTCCAGCTGCGCCGGGGAAAGCCTGAGGTTTAACTCCCTGACCCACAAATTCACAAAACTGTTGCCCACCAAGACGCCGGATTTCAGCAGCACATCGGCAAAAAGCGGATTACTCCGATGTACGCGCAGCTCGCGGTTGAAAAGCAAATCAAGCTTGTGCTCCAGCAGGACCTGCACCAGCTCCGGTGTGATGCTGCGCGCCTGCTGCTCTTTTTCCGCCAACACAATAACCTGCTGAATGTGATACCCCAAAAGCTGTTCGAGGTAATTGTCCAGATCGGCAAAATGATGGTAAAACGAGGACTTGCTGATGCCAACTTTTTTGGCAACGCGTTCCACTTTTAAAGCGCTAAGGCCCTCCAAAGCCAGGATTTTATATCCCCTTTTTATCCAGTCTTCTTTTTCGACAAGCATGATTTAATATTGATCACTCAGGTCATTTTATTCAATCATGATTATCCTGGATGTTACACCCCCTGAATGATGAATTGTCAAATGATAAGCGCCATTTAATCCTGACGGAATTTCAATTTTAGTATTGTATTGGCTTTGAGTCAACCAGTTTTCCAATATCAATTTGCCTCTTAAATCAAATAGTCTTATCTGATAGATTGGACTATTAGCATTTATTGAGATTTGCCGGCTGGCTGGATTGGGGAATACTGTTATATTGGATACGTCTTTATTTATAATAGAAATACTTGTCGTCTGTTGGCTCATAAAAAAGGTAAGCGTATCTACATCAGCGGCGCCGATTCCATTTGTTCCCATAGCCACCAAATGTACTTTACCACTGTATGATTCCGTCAATGGGATTTTAAAGGCATGTGTATTAGTATTGATGGTATCAAATATAATCGTATCCAATGCCACAAATTTATACATCAGCATAATTCCATTGACATCCTTAGCACCTTCAATATTTATTGTTGGTTTGTTTTGTGCAAAAAGTGTGTCTCCTGATGCTACATTGAGTATAATAATTTCAACATTATTGGTATCAGCTGTAATATCTTCATTCAGCGCCATATCCTGCTTGAGTGGAGGAGGAAGCAAAACAGGAGAAAATCCGTATGCAAATGCGCTACTTTGTGTATCGTCACCGAGTAAGGTTGGCAGTAAATCCTCCACGATATCTTCGGCTTCTACAATGCCAGTATGGGAATAGGAAGGGGAGATGCCCTGGTAAAAATTCAATGCAGCCCCGCCTAAACCACCTTGCTGACTGCTAAGTCTAACAACACCATCGTTTTGTTCACCGATATGCGATTCCAAAAAATAGCAGGCGGAGGCTGCAATACCACGTACGGAGAAGTCGAAAAAGGCTTCCAGAGCCGCTGTGTAATTGGTAACGTCATCATCGCCTATATAATCACATAGTTCAAAATCAGAAGAAATAGCATGCACCGGAACGTTTCCGGAGGGTTGTGTATTCAAACTCAGGATTTCAGGGCTATTGACACGCAGGCTGCTCAATGCTCCACTCATGATGTTGAAACTACCACTTGAGTTGTTGTAAGTACCACCAAATACGAAGTCCGCAATGGCAATGCCCAAACCATCAATTTCACTTTCTAATACAAAATTTGCAATTTCCGATCCGGAATGCGGTGTATTGATGGTAATAAGCCGGGAAATATTTTTAGCTTCCGGGTTTTGTTGTAAATAATGCCTGGACAATAATCCGCCCATACTATGCCCGACCAAACTCGCTTTATTTGTAAGTTTGTTTTGAGCGCGCGCTGTATTAATAATACTTTCCACATAATCACCAACCTCTGGGGAGGATGCTGCGAAAGAGGCATCATTTGCATAACTTGGCGCCTCAACTTCGTCAAAATCCCACCCGTTTGAAACCAAAGCATTCATTATGCCGCCCCATACTGAACCGTTACTCGCCAATCCATGAAATAGTACAACCGGTACCGGATGCACCTGTAGCACTAAGGTAAAGTCGGGCGACTCGATTGCCGGATCGTGTTTATAATCAAGAAATATGACATTGTCTCTGACAAAGGTGCGCGGCGCTGTATACTTGATTGTCAGTTTTTCACCACTTGTTCCTGAAACCTCCAACGCACCCGACGTTGCACTGCCTGCATCATCTCTTATGCTGACAGCGCCCCTATTTACTTCCAGTTTGAAGAGATTTGTGCCATCAGCCGTTATATGGTACTCATATTCGGTTTGCGTTTCCTTGTTTAATTCTTCAATCAGAGTAGACTCCCCTGTTTCGATGAAGGTGGAGAAAATCTTCATCTTAATTTTTGTAGTAAATTTTCTAATTTCAGACCATTCGGATTTGCATTCACCCTTCACAGCACGTACCCGCCAATAATAGGTGGTATTGTTTTTTAGGTTGTTGACACTCTTACTAAGGCCACTTACTGTAAATTGTTGTAGCGGATTTTCTTCTGAAATTTCTCGTAATGTATCAATTTGAAGTTCATACTTTGATGCATTGATTGTTTGTTCCCAGAAAAAAGTTACATTGTTTTCTTCGTGTTCTTTTTCATCATCGGGCGAAATGAGTACGGGCTTACTTAAATTGCATTGTTTAAAGTAAATGCGTATTTGCATCGTTGAGAACGGCGGAAGAGTTGTTGGAGCCGTTACAATCAGACTTCCGTTGATGTTTGTCGGTGGGGTAAAATATAGAAGGTCATTGTTGCATTCAAATGTTGTAATGCACTGCGTACCATTACTGCTGTTATTAATATTTAACGAACGGCAGACTGTCAGAAATACAAGACTTTCAACGGAATCAATATCAATCGTATCCGTATGGGTTTGCCCTGGTAATATATCAGCCAGATTAATAATCGTTCCATCCGTATTGCGCTTTGCTAACAAAGCACTGTTCAGAACTGGTGCTCCGGGTGGCTGATTAGTGGCCGACCAGTTGGTAAAATCCGGCAGCCATTCCCCGCATGGGTTTTGGGATATTCCGGAAATAGAACTCGCTAAAAAGATGATAAATGGTACAAAAAAAATGCTCAATGAAGATTGCTTCTGCATGACAGTTTCAGTTTGGTTTGAAAAAAACGTACATTCTATCCTCTTGTTGATCGAGATAATCGGCATTATTTCCACATAGCAGGCTTTTAGAACGCACGCAAAATGACGTAATTCAAAAGTCCTCAAAGGTAATAACTATTTTAACCTTAGGTGCCTCTCTTTTAAATTTCCTCAAAACAACAATACCTTCAAGCTCCACAACATAATCATTACACCCACCAGTACCGACATCGTTTTTACCGGCAAGCGACCGGCCAAACGCGCCCCAATGGGCGCACCCAATACCCCGCCAATCACCAAACCCGCAATCACAAGCCAGTGCGATAAACCAATGACGCTGAAAAACGTGAGCGCCGCTGCAAGGGTGACGAAAAACTCGGTCAGGCTCACCGAACCGATCACGTATTGCGGTGTTTTGCCCTTCGACAACAAGGTACTGGTCACCAATGGCCCCCAGCCGCCGCCGCCAAAGGAATCCAGAAAACCGCCGGCCACAGCCAGCCAACCCACGTTGCGCACTTTGCTGCGTTGCCGGGCTTTCCACAAGGCCCGATACAATATCCGCAAGCCCAGCAGCATGGCGTACACCGCAATCACGGGTTTTACCCAACCTGCATATCGCGTGCCCAGAAAACTGAGCAGCGCAGCGCCGGCAATAGCGCCCAATACGCCGGGCAGCAGCATGGCTTTTACCAATCGCCGGTTCACATTACCAAAACGATAATGCGAAAACCCGCTGGCGCCCGCCGCAAATACCTCGGCCGTGTGTATGCTCGAACTGATGGCCGCCAGCGGTACGCCCGTGCCCATGAGGAAAATCTGGGTGGTCAGGCCATAGCCCATACCGAGCAGACTATCAACCAATTGCGCACCAAAACCCACGGCGATGTATTGCCAGAATTGCGGGTCAATGCGACTGATTTCTTCCGCCCAGGTGTGCGGCGGAATGTAAAACCCGATGACATTCCCGATCAACAAAAGCGCAAAGGCTGCCATCGAAAAAGTCGCCAGCCGACGCCACTTGCGGTCGCCGATCCGATCGAGATTTTGGTGGGGCACCACACTGGTGAGGGTCTGTTCCCCGGCGGCAATGGAGGCGGTTAGTGCGTCCAGTGTTCGGATTTTATGCGCAAAATCGCCTTGAAGCTGCGCGCGGATCTGCGGCATTTGTTGCAGCAGGTCGTGCAACTGATCGGGCAGGGCTTCCTGCAAATTTTCTTTGAGGCGCTTGGCAATGGTGGGCGATTTGCCATTGGTGGAAATAGCAATTTTTAAATCGCCTTTTTGCACAATGGAACCTAAGTAAAAATCGCATTCCTCGGGCGTGTCGGCTACATTGACGAGCAGGTTGCGGGCATGCGCGAGGGTACGTATTTCGTGGTGCAGGGCCGGGTTGTCGGTCGCGCAAAGCACCAGTTGCGCCGTTTCCAGATCAGTCGCTTCAAAGGGCCGTTCGTGCAGCACCACGCTGGCATGCCGGGCCGCCAGTTCCCTGATTTCTGCCCTGATTTCTCGTCCAACCAGGGTCACGCGGGCTTCCGGACTGTTTCTGAGAATAGCCGATAATTTCTCCAAACCCACATTGCCGCCACCCACCACTAAGGTGTGCAGGTGCTCCAGTTTCAGGAAAACCGGAAATAAAGGATTTTGGTTTTTTGAAACAAAATTGTACTCAGACATCGTTTGCTTTTCAATGGTTTAAAATACCCTTCCGAAGTACAAAATCTCCAAATGTCTCTCCTTTTTGCCGGTTTCGGGCATAATCCTCAAAGATAGGCGCCAGCTCGCGAATAATCGCAGCCTCATCGAGCATTTCGCGGTAGAGTTGATTGAGCCGTTCGCCATTATGCGCCGCGCCGAGGTAAAGGTTATAGTAGCCCGGCGATTTACCCACCAACCCAATTTCACCTAAATAAGGCCGTGCGCAGCCGTTCGGGCAGCCGGTCATGCGGATGTTGATGGCGGCATTTTCCAATCCATAGCCGCGCAGCAGGGTTTCTAATTTGTCAATCAGCGAAGGCAGGTAGCGCTCGGCTTCGGCGAAGGCCTGGGAGCAGGTGTTGAGGGCAACGCAGGCCAGCGAATTTTGCCGAAGGCCGGTTAATTTGAACGTATGCTCCAGGATGCCGAATTTCTCCAGCAGCGCCTCAATGGCTAATCGTTTGGAGGCGGCAATGTTGCCAATGATGAGATTTTGGTTGCCAGTCAGGCGAAAATCGCCGTCGTGAATGCTCGCCACCGCGCGCAGGGCCGTGCGCAGGGGCAGTTCCGGGGTATCCACAATGCGGCCGCCTTCCACGAAAAGGGTGAAATGAAAACGCCCGTCGGCCGTGGGTGTCCAGCCGTACTGATCGGAAGAATGGGCAAACTGGTAGGGCAGGGGAGCGGCAAAGCGAATGCCGGCACGGCGTTCCACTTCCGCCTTGAAGGCCTCCAGGCCCATGCGGTCTATGGTATATTTCAGCCGGCTCAGCTTGCGGTTTTCGCGGTTGCCGTTGTCGCGCTGGGTAGTGATGATGGCTTCGCAAACGTTTTGCACCTGTTCGGTGGGCACAAAACCCAGTATGTCGGCTAAGCGCGGGTAAGTTTCGGGCATGCCGAAAGTCATGCCCAGTCCGCCGCCGGCAGCCACGTTGAAGCCTTTGAGGACGCCGTTTTCTTCAATGGCGATCAGGCCAATGTCGTTGGCAAAAATATCGGTGTCGTTATAGGGCGGAACGGCCAGCGCGATCTTGAATTTGCGGGGCAAATAGGTTTTCCCGTAAATGGGTTCCTCGTCTTTTCCGTCTTTTTTATGTCGGGAAAAGGGCTGCGATTCGTCCACGGCCTCACCGTCGAGCCAGATGTCGTAATACGCCGTTGTTTTCGGGGTAAAAGCGTCGCTGAGTTGGCGACTCAAGGCCCAAACGGCCTCATGCACGCTGCTTTGCTCCGGGTTGGGCGTACACATGACATTGCGGTTCACGTCGCCGCAACCGGCAATGCTGTCGAGAAATACTTCATTAAATCCCCGAATGGTGGCTTTGAGGTGTCGCTTGCGGACACCGTGCAGCTGAAAAGCCTGACGCGTGGTGAGTTTGATCGTACCGTTGCCGTATTTGTCGGCCAGTTCATCCATACGCAGCCATTGCGCCGGAGTGGCCACGCCGCCCGGCACGCGGATACGAATCATCAGCGAGTACAGCGGCTCTAATTTTTGCGCCTTGCGCTCGGCGTCAATATCGCGGTCGGTTTGCTGGTACGCGCCGTGGAATTTGATCAGTTGCGTATCCTGTGGGTACAGGGCGCCGGTGATCTGGTTGTCTAAGCTCTGCTCCAGCGTGCCGCGCAGGTAATCGCTGTTGATTTTAATGTGTTCGACTTCGGACAGGTTTTGCATATTCAGGATAAGTCAGCTTTTGCCGGGACTGATTAATGTTTGAAAAAATCAAAGTTGTGGAAGTAAAAGCAACGGATTGAATGCTGGTTGCGGAAAATATTCCCGGCAGCGCCCTGTTGATAGAGGTTCATGTAGCCGAGGTGTACTTGCGCGTGTTTGGAGGCTTGGTACACCATTCCCACGAACAGGCGGTTTTGGTCGAAATGGTTGTACACAATGTTTTTTCCAAAATTGACAAATATTTCATCGTTTAGCAGCACATGGAATCCGCCTTTTTCAAACCGTTTTTTCGTAATCGGAATAAAAAAAGCGAAATTATACCGGATGCGCCAGTTGAAATTATACCCGTCTGCAAGCTCGTCATCATTCAATACCTTTCTGCGAAAGCGTTCTTCCAGGCGAATCCATTGCATAAGCCGGGTTCGCGGACTTCTAATGAACCACTGCACCTGTTGCCAGGGCCGATGTTCCGGTATCGAGACATTGGCATGGCCGGGCGCCGGATAGGTATGTACGTAGGCATAACTGGCAGTCAGGCGTACGTCATCATTAATGTAGAACATGGGCCCGACGCGAATGATGCCCTGCGAGGGTTCGCCCACAAAGTTATCTTTTAGGCGGAAGTGTGCATCGGCCCAAATACCCCAGTGCTGGCTGAGGCGTGTTTGGGTAAACACGCCCAGCCAAAGCTGTTCTTCGGTATTGATAGTCTTTTGGGCAAACGCAAAGTTGCTCAGGCCAGCCTGTAACAGCAACATCAGCAACAGCAGTTTTTTCATATTAATAGGCATATCTTAAAGTGATACCAAAGGTTCTCGGGTCGCCCAGAACACCGGCATAATGCCCGGCATTTCCGGCTGCGGGGAGCAGTTGCTCATAGTAATCCGTGTTCAACACGTTGCGCGACCAGAGGAAAACCGAAAGCCCGTTGTTGGAGCGGAAACCCAAACGTGCATTCAGCAACGTGTATCCTTCAATATTCAGGTAGGCAGAAGGCGAAGGGCTGGAAGAAAACTCGGAGCGGTAAAAAGCCTCCGAAGCCAGGAAAAATTTGCCGCTTTCGCCCACAAACACCCCGGGCAATGTCAGTTCGCCGCCCACAGAACCAGCCCATTTGGAAAGGCCGGGCAATCGTCCGCCGGAAATGTCTTTGAAGGCCGACGCGCCGCCTGTTTCCTCCAGCGGCACGGGCGCATTGGTGAAGGACACATATTTACCGTCGGTGTAAGCCAGCGCGCCGTTGAAGGCAAAGAATTTCCCGAACTTGATGTTGCCGTCTAATTCAAGTCCCCAAACCCTTACCTGCTCGGCATTGGCGAGGTAACCTCGGTTGACACCCACCTCGGCTGTTTGCACCTGCGTCTGGAAATCATAGATATCCGTGTGGTGGAAAACGAGGTTCAATGTTGAATAGGTTGTCGGAGTAGTTTTTATGCCGGCCTCCCAGTGAATTACCCGTTCCGGCTTGATGCGCGCCAGATCAAGCAGCACTTGTCCGTTTGCTGTCGGCAAACCGCCGAGGTTGACACCAACCGGTTTAAAACTGCTGGAAATGGTTGCAAAGGCATTGATGCGGGTGCCTGGTCGGTACGCCAGGGTGAACTGACCTGAGAAATTCCCTTCCTCCACATTAGCCGTAAATGTCTGATCGGTGTAAACGGCGCGTTTGATGGCTAAGAGTTGCGGATCGCTTGTTTCTAATCCGCCGTAGGTTTGCCGATTAAACGTTACGTCTTTGCGGTCGGTATTATAGCGCAAGCCGGGTAAGGCGTGGAAATCGGGAAGGAATTCCCAATCTACCTGCCCAAATACTGCGCCACTGAAAGTGTTAAGCTCAGAAGTAGTGCGAATACCGTAACCATCGAGCAGCCCGGGGGTACGCCACAAATCGCTGGTAGAGCTTTGAGAAAAACGCCATTGCGCGCTGCCCGATTCTTCGGTGTGGTAGGGGTCTGTGTTCAGGTTTTGGCCGATGACAAAAACACCCAGGACGCCGTTGATTTTAGGCGATATCTGACCGGCATAACGAATTTCCTGCGATAGCTGCCGGTGCTTCGAAGGCGCCTGCGAGAGGCTCAAAACCGGCAGACCCGTGAAGTCGCGGTCGTTCGACGGCCCCCAGATCCAGTACCGCCAGGCGGAGGTGAGGGTCAGGGTGCCCGGACCAAGTTTTATATCGGCGTTCAGCGAAGCGCCCCCCTGGTCGTTGTTGGAGCGCCAGGGCGTATCGTGGTCTACAATGCGATCAAAAGCATTGGTGCTGGGCAGTCGATATTCCAGGTCGGAAATGATCTGGTCAAATTGCCGGTAAGCGGCGCGTTTGGTTGGCGCCACGCCAGCCACCACCTGTGCGTAGCCATCGGGGCGCTGCGTCGCAAAATCGCCCGCCAGGGTGATGTTGACTTTATCGTTCGGCGTGTAACGCAGCTGTCCGCGCAGCCCGATATTGTTCTGGTCGTTGATGTATTTGTCGGTGCGTTGGTTGTAAATAAGCCCGTCGCGCTGGGTGCCGGAAAACGAAAAACGTGCAGCCAGCTTTTTACCCAAAGGCCCGGTGACAGACGCTTTTGCCTGTATGAAGCCGTAATTGCCGTAGCTGAGTTCCAATGTAGCACCGGGTTTGGCGCTTGGCGCCCGCGTGGTAATATTGAAAGCACCGGCCGTTGTATTTTTACCAAACAGCGTACCCTGCGGACCACGCAAGACTTCAATTTGCTCAATATCTACAAAATCAAATGCCGTAACAGCCGGTCGGGCATAGTAAACGCCGTCAATGTAGAACCCGACACCGGGGTCAATACCGTCATTGGTCAGTCCAAACGTTGATCCCAAGCCTCTGATATTCAGCGTTGTATTGCGCGGATTGGAGGAGTAAAGCTGTACCGTCGGCACTAATTCTTTCACGCGGTTGACGTTGAAGGAGCCGGACTCTTCCACCGCCCTGCCGCCAATCACGGAGATGGGGATGGGTACCGCCTGCGCCGATTCTTTACGCCGCCGTGAGGTAATGACGATTTCAGAAAGCACGTTGTCTTCGGCCAGTACAATGGACAGGGCGGTATTCAACTGGCTTTCCTGCACCACAATTTCCTGCGGGATATAACCGATGTAATTGACATTAAGCGTCAGCGGAAACTTTTTGATACCGCCGATTTTGAAGCCTCCGGTGGTGTCTGAGACCACAAAGGTGTTCGTACCTTTCAGCGCAACCGTTGCTCCGGTCAGCGGAAGCCCCGAAAGGTCTTTGACCGTACCGCTAAGGGTAGTCTGTGCCAAAACCGTTTTCATTCCCAAAAGGAATAAAGCAAAGAAAAAAGGCGCTTTAAGCGTAAAATTTCTGATGCTCATGTCTTGAAATTTTTGTGTTTAAAAGATGGTTTTGTGATTTGTTTGGGCCTCTATATTCCACACTCGAAACATTCCACAACCCACCCCGGCCCTCCCTGGGAAGGAGGGAGATTCCGCATTCCGCACTCAATACACGTCCTCCAAATACCTTCTTTGTTTTTTCAGGTTTTTCAAATATTCCTCGCCATATGCTTCGCCTTTGCCACTTTCACGGGCTACCAATTGTGCAAATGCCTGTTGTACATCGTGGGCCATGTGGTTTTTGTCGCCGCAGACGTACACATAGGCGCCGTTTTCGAGGCGCTCATACAATTGGCGACTGCGTTCCAGCAGGCGATGCTGCACGTATATTTTTTGTGCCTGATCTCTTGAAAAAGCGACGTCCAAACGATCCAGCGTACCTTTTTTCAGGTGTTGCAGCCATTCGGTTTGATATAAAAAATCGCTTTCAAAATGCGGGTTGCCAAAGAAAAGCCAGTTTCGGCCCTGCGCCCCGCGTTCGGCACGTTCCTCCACGAAGGCGCGGAAAGGCGCCACACCGGTGCCCGGCCCGATCATCAGTATATCCGCCTCGTCGGCAGGCAACTTGAAATATTCATTGCGTTCTACAAACACGGGCAAGCCCTCGCCAATAGCCAACTGATCGGCTAAGAAAGTAGAGGCCACGCCCTGATGCGGACGCCCGTTGTACTGGTAGCGCACCGCTCCAACGGTCAGGTGTACTTCCTCCGCATGGGCGCTCAGGCTCGATGCGATGGAGTACAGGCGCGGCGGCATTTTGCGCAGGAAACTGAGCAAGGTCGCTTCCGACATCGCCGCCGGATATTCGCGCAGCAGGTCGGCCACATTGCGTCCCCACACAAAGGCGCGCAGTGCTTCCGGGTCCTGAAGGATGTTTTTCAGCGGCGCCGAGCCGGTCCAGGCGGCGTATTTTTCCAGCAGTTCCCGGTTCAGTACGGTCAGCTCCACCGACTCCAGCAGGATTTGCCGGAAAGGTTTTTCCACGCCTTCAAAAGCAACTAGTTTGTTGCCGTTCAACATGGCAGCATACAGAATTTCCTTCACCAGAGATTCGGGATTCCGCGCGTACACGCCCAGCGAATCGCCGGGTTCATAGTGCAGTCCGGAGCCTTCCAGCGACAGTTCCAGGTGCCAGGTTTCTTTGGCTGAGCCTTTGCCGTTGAGCTGAATTTTCTCCAATAAAGGCGCTTCAAACGGGTTTTTGCGGTTAAATTGGCTTTCAGTCGCTACGCCCTTGCTTGCAGCTTTAGACAAAACCGCAGCGTTGGCCGCAGCAGGAACGGATTGCGGCAATTGGGCAAGCACCGCATTGATCCATTCCTCTGCTGCTGCCTCATAGTCCACGTCGCAATCCACGCGAGCGCTGAGGCGTTTGGCGCCAAGGGCTTCCAGCCGTGCGTCGAAATCCTGGCCGGTTTGGCAAAATTGCAGATAGGATTTGTCGCCAAGCGCGCAAACGGAAAATTGTAATTCAGGTAATTGTGGTGCGCGCGGACCGTGCAGCCATTTGTAAAACTCCTCGGCAGCGACGGGGGGATCGCCCTCTCCGTGGGTGCTCACGATCAACAGGAGTATTTTTTCCTGTTTTAAATTTTTGGAAGGGTATTCGTTCATATCGGCCAGCGTCGCTTCCCGGCCGCTTTGCCGCAGACGTTCCAGCAGGCGCTGCGCTACTTTTTTGCTGTTGCCGGTATGCGAGCCGTACAGCACGGTGATGGCTGTCGCTGCCTGCGTAGCCGCAGGAATTGCCGCAAACGTCGTTTTGGGCGTTGCGGCACTCAGGCCTTCGCGCTGCGCCAGTCCGTACAAATAACCGCTCAGCCAGAGCTGCTGGGCATGGGTATATTGGCCGGCTAATGCGTGCAACAATTGCTGGTCGATGTCGGGGCCGTTGAGGAGTTCAGGCAAATTGGACATAGGAAGCTGCTGTTTGTGGTTCAAGGCTTGAAATATCAAAATTCATTTGGCGGGAGGCGACTTCGCCCACGACGATTACGCCGGGAAGTTTTACATCAAAGCTCAAGGCTGGATCAAGTGCTGCTGCGACATTGCCCTGCCAATAGCGCTGATCGGGCAAACCGGCATTCTGAATGACAGCAAGGGGCAGGGCCGTTTTGCCTGCTCCGGCATAGGCAGCGGCAATTTCCGGGAGTTTACTCAGGCCCATCAGCACCACTAAGGTGGCATCAGTGGCTGCCGCCTGCCGGATTTCCGGATTCAGGTCGCCGCTTTCGGTGGTGGCCGTGAGCACCCAAAAACTGCGACTGACCCCGCGCAAAGTCACCGGAATACCGGCCGCAGCCGGCGCAGCAATGGCGCTGGAAATACCGGGAATGTAGTTCACAGCAATGCCCTGATCACGGGCATAATCCATTTCTTCCCAGCCACGACCAAAAACAAAAGGATCGCCTCCTTTCAGGCGCACTACATGACCATATTGCCGGGCGTATTCCACGATCATGGTATTGATCTCCGGCTGACTGAATGCCTTGTGGTTGCGGCGTTTCCCAACGTAGAGGCGGATGGCCTGCTTCGGCGCATAGTCGAGCAGGACTTCGTTGGCGAGCGCATCATACAGCACCACATCAGCGCTGCGCAGGGCCTTGACGGCCTTGAGCGTAATCAGCTCCGGATCGCCGATGCCGGCGCCGACAACGCTCAGTAAAGGCATGGCTGTGGCTTTTCGCCGCTGTTGTTCAGGCAAAATAGTCATGTTTGTAAATGCTGGTTTGAAATATACTTTTCCTGGTTTTTCGCAGGTTTTAAGCAGATGATGAATGCATCTATTTCAGCGAAAGCTGCGCTTTAATCTGCGTAATCTGCGGGAAATGCCTTTGTTTTAAATCGCAAAATCGGCCTGTGCGAGTGGTTCTGCGATCCACTCATGCAGCATTCCCGCAGCTACGGTATCAAAAGAAGTTTCGTTGACGAGTATGAATCCGCCCGTGGCGCGGTTGCGCTGATAGGCATCAAAAACGATGGGCTTGGACGTGCGCAAGCGCACCTGCGCAATGTCGTTAAGCCCCAGAGATTCCACCTGTTCGTGTTCAAAAGTATGCACATTGACACGATGGCGGATCTCTTTCACCACCGCCCGAACGCTGGTGCTGTTGTGGCGCAGCAGGTAGCGGTCGCCTACGCGCAGGTCGCGCTCATGCATCCAGCAGAGGTCGGCTTCGAGGTCTTGTGTAACAGCCGGTGAATAATCCTGCGCCAGCACTAAGGTATCGCCCCGTGAAATGTCAATATCGTCTTCTAATTGAACCACTACGGCTTGCGGCGCATGCGCTTCCGGGATTTCCTGCTGCCCGATTTCGATACTTTTGATGCTGGAAATTTGTCCACCCGGCAGTACACGGATACGGTCGCCGGTTTTCAGGGAGCCGCTGCGCAGGCTGCCGGCATAGCCCCGGTAGTCGTGCAGTTCATCCGTGCCGGGCCGAATGACCCATTGCACCGGGAGGCGGGCATCCAGCTCCGGATGTTCCTGACTGTTTTCCACTTCCACGGTTTCGAGGTGTTGCAGGATGGTCGGGCCTTCGTACCACAGCATATTGGCCGAGGTCTCCACGATGTTATCGCCGTTTAGCGCGCTGATGGGGATAAATGTGGCATTTTCGATCCCAAGTTTTTCCATAAGCCGTTGATAGTCAGCAGCAATTCGGTAGTATGTTTGTTCGTCGAAACCAAGCAGATCCATTTTATTGATGGCCACCACGAGGTGCGGAATGCCCATCAGTTTGGCCACCAAGCTGTGACGATGCGTTTGTTCCACTACGCCCTGGCGCGCATCAATCAGGATGATGATGAGGTCGGAATTGGAAGCGCCGGTCACCATATTGCGGGTGTACTGGATATGGCCGGGCGCGTCGGCGATGATGAATTTGCGTTTTGGCGTATGGAAATATTTGTACGCAACATCAATCGTGATGCCTTGCTCGCGTTCGGCGCGCAGGCCGTCGGTGAGCAGCGAGAGGTCAATTTCGCCGTTCGCTTTGTTGCGGGTCTGGCGTTCTATGGCGTGCAGGATGTCGTGCGAAACGGCTTTGGAATCGTACAACAAGCGGCCGATGAGCGTGCTTTTGCCATCGTCAACAGAACCTGCGGTAAGAAATCGAAGTAAGTGCATGGTGTTGATGTTTAAGGTTCGGAGGTTCGGGGTTCAGGGTTCGGAGGTTCGGGGGTTGGAGTTCGGGGGTTGGAGTTCGGAGGTTTGGGGTTCGGAGGTTTGGGGTTTGGAGGTTCGGGGTTTAGGGTTCGGAGGTTCGGGGTTTGGAGGTAATTACTCTAAGGTCAGAATATTAATTAAGGAAGTTCTATCCAACCCTGAGCCCCGAACCTCCGAACCTGGAACCTCCAAACCCCGAACCTCCGAACCTTTAAAAGTATCCGTTCTTTTTACGGTCTTCCATGGCTGCTTCCGAGGCGCGGTCGTCGAGACGGGTAGCGCCGCGTTCGCTGATTTTCGTCTGGATGATTTCCTGAATAATATCTTCCAGCGAGGTGGCGGGACTTTCCACCGCGGCCGTACAGGTAGCATCGCCGACGGTTCGGAAACGCACGCTGCGGTTTACCCGCGTATCCGTGTCATCGAGGTGAATATGTTCGGTGACGGCCAGCAGTTGTCCGCCCGGCGTCAGCACGCATTCGCGCTCGTGGGAGAAATAGATGGAGGGCAGTTCAATTTTTTCGCGGCGGATGTAGTTCCAGACATCCAGCTCCGTCCAGTTGGAAATTGGGAACACGCGTACGTTTTCGCCTTTCCTGATGGCGCCATTGTACAGGTCCCAGAGTTCGGGGCGCTGGCGTTTAGGATCCCAGGCGCCAAATTCATCGCGGATGCTGAAAATGCGTTCTTTGGCACGGGCCTTTTCTTCGTCGCGGCGGGCGCCGCCGATGCAGGCGTCAAATTCAAACTCTTCGATGGTTTCCAGCAGGGTATAGGTTTGCAGGGCATTGCGGCTCGGAAACTTGCCCGTGCCATCCTGCAAACGCTGTCGTTTGATGGTGTCTTCCACTTTGCGGACAATCAGTTTTTCGCCCAGTTGTGCTGCAAGTTGATCGCGGTATTCCAGCACTTCCCGGAAATTATGCCCGGTATCAATATGTACCAGCGGAAAGGGAAATTTGCCCGGACGGAAAGCTTTTTCCGCCAGTTTAACTAAGGTAATCGAATCTTTACCGCCCGAAAACAACAAGGCAGGGCGCTCAAACTGACCGGCTACTTCGCGCAGGATATGTATGGCCTGCGCCTCCAAATGATCCAGATAATCCATTATTAATCAGGTGTTTGTGTTGATTTAAAGGTTTGGGGTTCAGGGTTTGGGGTTCGGAGGTTGGGGTTTGGAGGTTTGGGGTTGGATAGAACTTCCTTAATTAATATTCTGACCTTAAAGTAATTCTCTCCGAACCCTGAACCTCCGAACCCCGAACCCCGAACCGTTATCTTACATGCAATCCGCATTCTTTTTTCGACTGGTCTTCCCACCACCAGCGGCCGGCGCGGAAATCTTCGTCCGGACGAATGGCGCGGGTACAGGGCGCACAGCCGATGCTTACAAAACCGCGGTCGTGCAGGGCATTGTACGGAATTTGCAGGCTTTGTACCTCGGCTTTCACGGCTTCAAATGACCAATCGAATAAAGGGTGAAATTTATAGAGCTGATGCGCATCGTCCCATTCCAGATTGTTGAGGTTGGCGCGCTCCGGCGACTGATCGGCGCGGATGCCGGTGATCCAGAGGGCCTGGCCGGCGAGGGCGCGGCGCAGCGGCTCCACTTTGCGGATAAAACAGCATTCTTTGCGGTTTTCTACCGATTCGTAGAAGCTGTTCGGCCCCTTGGCTTCGAGCAGCTGTTGCAGGGCATCTGCCTGCGGGGCATATACGGCGATGGTTTTTCCGTATTGCTCCAGCGTGCGCTGCCAGACCGAATAGGTTTCCTGAAAATTGCGTCCGGTATCCAGCGTAAAAACCTGCACCGGCAGGTTTTGTGAGAAGATCCAGTGTGTAATCAACTGATCTTCAATGCCAAAGCTGGTGCTGAATACAATGCGTCCTTCAAATGCCTGTGCGAGGTGACGCAGTCGTGCCTCCGGCGTGGGGAAGGCATTTAAGGTTTGCTGAAGCGTGTTGATGTCGGACATAAAAGGTGTGCAGTTGATGGAAAACAAAAAGCCCTTCGGTGGTTTATCCGAAGGGCTTTTTGTGCGAATCTGGCGTGCTGCTGAATGCGCGGTGGTGGTCATTTTTTCAGCATACGAATCGATTTGCCGCTTCGGTTTTACGCGAACAACAGCAACAACAACAATCCGTATTGGCGAGCATAATGACTTCAATCATGCTGCAAAGGTAGGCGTACTTATTTCATTCATGCAAGTTAAAATTCCACTTTCGCCAAAAAAAATATTTTATTTTGCCTAATCAGTTTTTAATTTTAAATTTTTAAATGAACGGACAAAATAAAAAATTATTGTCTATTGAAATGGTGGACTAAAAGATGGGCGCGTAAAAATCGGGCTTTTCGGCATTTTGCCTGTTTAGGTTTATGCATCTACTTTTTACGAATCGCCTTATCTTTACCCAAAATTGAAACAATGTCTGATATTCCCCGCTTGCGCTTGTACCAACACCAACTCCTGCACAACAAACATACCACGCCACAGGCGTTGGTGGCGTACTTGGGTGCGGTACAGGCGCAGGACTACCCCATGTCGAAATGGGCGATTGGCTTGCGTATTGCCGGCCTGCATACCGACCACAGTATCGAAGCGGCGCTGGATGCGGGTGAATTGGTCAGGACGCATGTATTGCGCCCGACCTGGCATATCGTTGCTGCGAGCGATGTGCGCTGGATGCTTGCCCTCACTGCCAAACAGATTAAATCCGCTTCCGCTGCCCGCGACCGGGATCTGGGAATAGATCAGGCACTTTACACACGCTGCAATGATCTCATTGCGAGGGCTTTGGAAGGCGGTCGCGAGCTGACCCGGGAAGCTGTCATGCTGGAACTGGAAAAGGCTGGCATTGAAACCAACCCTAGTCGGGCGGTGCATTTTATGATGAATGCCGAAGTGGATGGCATTGTTTGTAACGGTAAAATGCAGGGGAAATCTATCTCATACGCACTTATGGATGAGAAAATTGCCAAAGGCCCCTTGTACCCTCGTGAAGAAGCGCTGGCGCTGCTCGCCCGCCGCTATTTCAACAGCCACGGCCCGGCTACGCTGCCCGATTTTCACTGGTGGTCGGGATTGTCTATGCCGGATGCGCGTTTGGGGCTGGAAAGTATTAAAAGCGAACTGGAATCTTTTGAGTCGGAGGGTAAAACCTACTGGCTCAGGGATCCTTCAGCGCCGGCAGCCGCCGATTCGGTGTTTTTTCTGCCGGCTTTTGATGAATATACCGTGGCATATAAAGATCGCAGCGCGGTTTTTAGTCCGCAATGGCATAAAGACGCCATCACGAGCAATGGTATTTTTAAACCGATTATTGTGGTGAATGGTCAGGTGAAGGGCATTTGGAAGCGCACGGTACAGAAAAACCGGGTACTGATTGAGCCTTTCTTCTTTGCTGCTTCCGACCTGCTCCCGATGGAAGTGATGGAAAGGGCTGTTGCGCCGTTTGCGGCGTTTTTGGGGGCTGAGCCGGTAATTAAATTGTAGCTTGCTTGCATGGTTAATTTGTTGCTTATCAATTGTTTATAATATTGAGGTCGCACCGCACCTAAAATATTATACCCGGAGGCGAACAATCCGTGTTTGAGGAAATCGGAACCGCATTTGAAAAACGCTACCTGATTTGCCGTAAAACTACTGCTTCACCAATTTTCGGCAAATACGTTTCCCGTTTTCCGTCGTGTAGGTGAGTACATAAACGCCCGCCGACTGCGTAGTTAAATCAATTTCAACCAATTGATTATTAATTGATTGTACAGAATAAATGCGTCGCCCCTGCAAATCCGAAACCTCAATTTGCCCATACAATCCCGTTTCGTGGTAAACCGAAATCGCCCCGGAAAACGGATTGGGGAAAATATGCAGTCCGGCGGCATTTTCCGGAACCTCTACGCTGCTGGTCGTACAAGTGGGCGGCGTGCTGATTAAAGGCGCAAAAAACTGCGCCACTTGTAATTCCCGCAAGGCCCGGTTGTCGTAGGCATGGCAAGGCGTATTTACCTGATCTAAACAGGAACCCTGGCCAAAAACAAAACTGTATGGGAAATTTATGGCTGTAAACTCAGTCCTGATATTGTACCCGTAATTGCCACTGGTATTCCAGTTTCGGATAACGCGGCTGCCATAAATCTTTGGTGTATTGCCAATGCCATAGCAATTGTAACCATTGGTAAAGCACCAGCTCAGCCCCCACATGACCTGGTTGCTGTCTATGGGTACAATAATATCGCAGGGCTGGTGAAAGGAATAAATGGCCGGCTTGGGTTTACCTTGCGGAATCAAGCGCAGCAGGTTGCTCAACATCGCCCCGTAAATATTAGCGACTCCTTTAATGGTATATTTTACCTGCGTAGGTTCGATATTGCCCTCCAGATCACCCAGATCGGGCCGCGGAATGCTGTTGGCAAAAAACTCCCCTGCGTTATAAGTACAATTCGCCGTATTGCTTGAGGGTTTGTTGGCGTCGTTGATGGCGTAAGTTTGGGCCGGACGTTCGGGCAAAGTATCCAGCAGGGCCAAACCCAGCGCCAGAAACGCGCCTGCGCTTTCGCCGCCCACAAACACATTGGCTGTGTCAATGCGGTATTGCGCATGTCGGTTGATCAGGTAGCGCAGCGCGCCTTTGCCATCCTGCACCGCGCGATAATAGGCGCGGTACCACTCGGCCGAGTCGGTGGCAAACACACAATTGTAATTTGGGTAATTGCAGTTCCAGGCGCTTTCATCGCCGATCATGCCCAGCCGATAACCGATACTGGCCGTCACATAACCCCGTTTCGCGAATTCCCGGCAGAGGGCATGAATGCTCTGGTCGTTTTTATTGCCTTCCAGAAAAGCGCCACCGTGCGCAAGCAGGAGCAGCGGGCGTCGGGCCGAGCTGTCGGTACAAACAGGCAAATACAAATCCAGCTGAAGGGTTTCTGTACTGCCGTTGAAATTGACCGCCGAGCCATAACTGAGGTTGTAGATGCTGTCGTAGCTGTATTGCTTCGTCACCCATTGTTGGGCCTGCGTCTGTTGAAGCAGCGCAAAAAAGCAAAAAATAATGCTGAGATGGCGCATAAGCAAAATTGGTTTAAACCAGATTATTCTGCGAAAACAGCCTTCGGCGCACCGTATTTTTTTATCCAGGTGCTTGTCGGGATTTCGTCGGTGCCGATGTTATAAATCAGCATTTTCCAGGCGCCGTTTTCGTATTTCAGCAGGCCATTGGCGCGTTCTACGAGTTTGCCGGAGTTGTACAGCGATGCATAAGGGCCGTAGCTGTAATTCACCGGCGCACCGTTGGGTTGCAAGGGACGGGTGCGCAG
This sequence comes from Chitinophagales bacterium, assembly GCA_017303875.1. GTDB lineage: Bacteria > Bacteroidota > Bacteroidia > Chitinophagales > Saprospiraceae > M3007. The sequence goes on from JAFLBP010000025.1 coordinate 38,637, forward strand.
CAGCGCGTAGTTGCCGTTAGTTTTGTAGCTGACTACTTCTAATTTAGTCGGGGTAGACAGCTTGCTGCTCACAGCGTTATTCAGTACTTCTAATGCGGCTTTTTTGCGCAGCCATTTTGCACCTGCAAGTGCTTCATCTATAAGGGTTTGCACTTCGTGGCGCGTGCCCATACCCACTTCTCCGATACTTTTTGCGGTGATACTTTCCGGCAGGGTATTGTAAGTAAGGAGGGTGCTTTGCAGGCCTTTTTTCAACTGATCGAACGGGATGGTTTTACCGGAAATTTTGACGGTTCCGTTTTTATCCACGGTCACGCTGGGCAGGGGTTTGGCAGCCGGTGCTTTGGGTTTTGCAGGTGGTGGTGGCGCCACGGTTTTTTTGCTTTTAAAAATATCGGGAATTGGCGGCGCTACTTTATTCAGCGTAACAAATTTGGCGTCGCACTCTTTAAAATAAACAAAGTCGTTCATGCTGTTACCTGTGTTCTGGAAGGTAATGGCGTCGTCTTTGATCGTAAATTCCAGATCACTTTTGGTATTTCCTTTAATGCCCTTGAGCGTAAAATAGGGGTCCGGATCGCCGGGTTTCAGTTCGATGCGGCCCTTTTGGCTGCGGGTAGCCGTGCGCAGGCTAAAATAGTATTGGCCGTCGGTCTTGCTGACCTCAATCTGCATGGGGCAGGCCGTTTCGGAACTTTGATAAACGCCGGTATCGTCAACAGGCACATAACCGCAATCAATTTTGGAGATCAGCCATTTGCCGTTTTCTTTTTTGAGTTCAAACTTCGGGTTGCGGGCCGCCGCCGCGCTGGTGTCAGCATAAACGGCATTGGCGCGATCAAGGCCTTGCATTTCCACCAGCAGGGGCGTGGTGGTCATGTATTTTCCATTCCAGTCCTGTGCGTTGAACACCCGGTCGAAATCCAGTCCAGCCAGCGGGCCTTCCATGCCGTCTTGTTTCCAGATGGGTTCGCAGGCTTCCAGATAAGCCCTGTCGTTGGCAAAATATTCCTCGCTGAGCAACTGGCTTTCGCGCAACTGGTCGTAATATTTTTCCAGTTTGGCGCTGTCGAGTACGGCGTATTTGCCACTGAGGTCGACATATAAGTGTTGTTTGGTGGTGTCCATGACAAACTTTTCATACCAGCCATAAAACTGGTGAACGGTTTGTGCGATGGCCTCCGGATCGGCGTTTGCGGTTGTGGAAGGATTGTTTTTGCAGGCAAAAAAAGCAAGCAGCAGGAAGCTCAGTAAGGTTAGTTGTTTCATTTTGTGTGGATGCTGTTTTGTTTCAGTACAATTCCTGCGCCTGACTCGGCGCAGGAATTGGTTGGCGGACAAAGGTAACTGGAAAACTTGTTGAAAATCAATCTTTTTGCGCTGGTTTCCAGATTGTGGCGTCCGGTCGTTTGCCGGTAATCATTTCAAGCATATTGAACAGAAAATCATTTTCTGTTTCTTCGCTTTCTTCAATCATTTTTTTAAAACCGGTACTCGACAGTGCAAAGAGGGCGGTCAGGTCAAGTTTCCACTGTTTATCTTCTTTGTAAAAATGAAAATAAAGCGGTGCGGGTTTTCCCCGTGAAACCAGTTGCGCCTTGGCGAAGTTGTCCTCAATAATTACCTCGCCGATGGTATTGTTGGCCACGCTGTTTTTGCCAACCATACCGTTGTTAATGGCATAAATGAGCAGGGATTTGCCATTAAAAGCTAATTGTTCTTCCTGTGTGGAGCGATGCCGGGTGGTAAAAACCATAAACTTATCGAGGAGTGAAAGGCTTTCGACCTTGGCGGAATCAGCGTTGCGCACCCAATCCGAAACGTCCTGATAATACTTGATGGTGCGGCTGTCGACAAATTTTACGGCCTCGGAGCCTTTGTCGTTAAGGATGGCCGATTTGTAATTTTCAAAAGCTTTTTTGACAGCCTCCGCTTCTTTTTTTTGTGCAAAAACGGGTTGGAAAAACGCTACAAGTAGTAGCAATACACTGAGGTTTTTAAACATGATTTGTATAATTTGGTGATCTGCAAATGTACGGAAAAATCGCATTGCCGGAGCGGGTAGCAACGATAAACGATAAGTGATGAACGATGAATGGGCTTGTCATGCTGAATGGCATGACAAGCCCGCTCATCGTTACAAAAGTTGCCACGAATGCACGAATGGCTTCGCGCTTGAATACACACGAAAACAGGCAAACACCAACCCATTCATCGTTACAAAAGTTGCCACGAATGCACGAATGGCTTCGCGCTTGAATACACACGAAAACAGGCAAACACCAACCCATTCATCGTTCATCACTTATGATTCATCGTTATTATCTTTGCTGCATGACACAAAAAGAACTTTTACAGCTTATTGGACAGGAACTTTTTCCCGACTGGAAAAAGATTTCTGGTTTGGGAGGTGGTTTTGTTTATCGATTATCACGTATGGATGGAATCACAGATACAGTACGTATAGCCACATCCACTCTACGTGACGGTTTTAGTATTGGGATATGGCTGTCAGGTGATCGTACATTTAATGAAGTTGAAGACATTATGGAATTTTTTTGTAGAAAATATAATAAAACTCAACTATTTGCAACAATAAAGCTTAATGCGATTTCGCCAATGGACTGGTCTTCCACCCCCATCGAAAGCGCAGAAGACCTGACGCCAATCTACGCGCCGATGCGGGAGGTGGTGTTCGATCAGATACTGCCATTTCTGGAGCGTTTCAACACTTTAGAGGCCGTTTATGAACATGCAATGGAGATGCACAGGATAAGAGATACAGATCTATTTGCATTATCACGATTCATACATAGTCCTGTCAACTACAGATTATTAATCTTAAAAAGATTGATTGCTGTACCGGATTTTATTGAATATGGTGAGCGAGAAGCTGAATTTTATAGAAAAGATCCACACTTTGATACTCTAGGATTCTATATTGAACTCTTCGAATACCTCAAAAAAATGTAACCCGCCATGAGTATTGTTATTTATTCGAGTGCAGTATCCTCGGGCCGGATTGCCGGGGCGGGTAGTAGCGATGAATGATGAATGATGAATGGGCTTGTCATCCTGAGCAGAGTGTGCCTGCAGGATGCTAAACCCTGATAACTGTTCACTGCTTCCTTCGTCTGAACCGGGATTTGGGGATTCAGGGGGGCGCAGATTGGATTTATCGTGATCATTTGGATTGCGCTACGATGACTAATCCGGTTTATCGCAATAAAATCCAATCTGCGAAATCCCTGAATCCCCCCAAATCCCGGTTCAGACAAAAAGCGCAGGCGCTAAAGCCGCGCACCCTGCTCACCCCCGGCCAGATACTTCGCTTCGCTGAGCATGACAAGCCCGCTCATCGTTACAAAAGTTGCCACGAATGCACGAATGGCTTCGCGCTTGAATACACACGAAAACAGGCAAACACCAACCCATTCATCGTTCATCACTTATCATTCATCGTTATTATCTTTGCTGCATGACACAAAAAGAACTTTTACAGCTTGTCGGTCAGGAGCTATTTCCCGACTGGAAAAAGATTTCTGGTTTGGGAGGTGGTCTCATATATCGGAAGAAAGCATTAGAAGGAGTTGACGATATAATTATTTTTCCATCAGGAACACTAAGGGATGGACTCTACGTGGGTACTTCACTTGTTGGTGCTCGATCGTTTGATGTCGTCGAGAATATTCTGGAGAGTTTCTTTCGGAAAAAAAATCTTAATGATTTACTTATCACAATAAAATATATACTTGATGTAAAGAACGATTGGTCATCAGTTTCCATCGAAAGCGCAGAGGACCTGACGCCAATCTACGCGCCGATGCGGGAGGTGGTGTTCGATCAGATACTGCCATTTCTGGAGCGTTTTAATACTTTAGAGGCCGTTTATGAACATGCAATGGAGATGCACAGGATAAGAGATACAGATGAGTTTGCATTATCACGCTTCATACATAGTCCTGTTGAGTACAGGTTATTGATCTTAAAAAGATTGATTGTTGCGCCTGATTTTATTGAATATGGAGAACGGTTCGCAGAGGCTTACAAGGATAACCCTCATTGGGATTCAAAAGGATTCTATATTGAACTCTTCGAATACCTCAAAAAAATGTAACCCGCCATGAGTATTGTTATTTATTCGAGTGCGGTATCCTCGGGCCGCATTGCCGGGGCCATAGGCAGCAAGGATGCGGCGCTGGCAGCAGCTGTCGGGCAGCAGGCTTTATACCTTGAGGCCCTGGAGCGGGATCCCGTAGGAACACCGCAAGTGTTGGCTGCCCTGCTTGCCGGCACCCCGCCGCCACCGGCACAGCGGGAGGCATCGGCGTATATGTTCATCAGCCTTTGCCAGACCCTTCAAACCCCCATGCCACATGCCTGGCATTGGTATCTGGGCATAGATACGGATCCAATTGCAGAATACCTGGAGGAGGATTTCGGAATCAGTGGGTTCAGTATCCGGGAACAATTTTTCAGTGCATACAGTCATCAGTGTCCGTTTGAATTACCCAATTATGGCGGTTTTCCCTTGGTGGGGTATGTGCCTGCGGCTGCCTTTCCGGCGCTTGCCGCGCAAATGGCGCATATCCGAATCAGCGAAGACGACCTGTGGGCCTTGAAACGGGAAATGGATTACCTGCGTGCGGAAGCGCACCGGCATATCCGGGCGCTGGCGGAAAACATGACTTTTTGCGCTGAACAAGGCCTGGATTTGTTTTCATTTTGTCATTAAGCGCTTGCAGCCGGTTGATGGATTTTCGAACATGCGCTAAAACCGCGTAGACACACCCCCGCGCAGCAAGCTGTTGAAACCAATACCGATTTCAGTGAAAAACGCTGTTTTTTTGCCAAAACGCAGGCCAATCAGGTTAAAATGAAAGGGAACACCATCGCCATTCAGTTCCCAGGGGGAAATGCGCTCCTCCACCACATTTCCTGAGGCATCATAGTCTAAGGAACGTGATTTTCCAAACATCAGGCCCACCGCAGCGCCACTGTACATCTGAAATTTCGGTTTGGAAATATAGCGAAAATCGGCGCGCAACTGCGGTTGCAATACGTGCACCCGGTAGGAGTATTCCCGCTCGCCGCCACTGGTCAGGCCGTCAACTACCCAGCGGTTGTACTGCATTTCCAGTCCCATGCTGAATCGCTTGCCAAAATGTCGGTTATACCCGATATGCGCGGTGCCGAAACTGTGGTATTTTTCATCATCTACGCTGCCGAAAGAAGCATCTATCAGGCCCTCCAGAATAGCGTACGTAAGGCTTAAGCCAATCTCGGTGCCGGAAACAAAGGGCGGACTGTAAGAGGCGTACAGTTCGTTTTTGCGCAAGCGGTAATCGTCGGGATCCAGCCCGGATTGCGCATTCAAGGTAAGGGTGCAAAAAAGCAGGACGAAAAAAATCAAAGATTTCATGTGCATCGTTTTGGTGATTGTAATATAGAAATAGTCGATGCCCTGCTGTAGTGTTAATTGTTACGGACAAGCGCTATGCGCCATCACGCTCGCGCACGTAAGCGATGTAATCGCTTTGCGGCGCTTTGCCCAAGCCCACCTGCCGACCCAGGGTGATCAGTTGCCCGCGGTGGTAAGTACTGTGGTTCATGCAGTGCTGAATCATCTCCTGCGCAGCGCTTCGGAATGCCTCGCCTGCCAGGTTTTTATATTCAAATGTTTGCTGGAAAAAGGCGTCTTCCTGCACAACGACAAAGCTTGTAAAATCCGCAGAGGCCTTGATCCAATGCTGCAAAACCTCCTGGCTGCTACCCTGAAATTGCAGGCTGACAAAAGTGGTCGGGGAATTACCGCGCAGGCGCTCTAACCAGATGGCCTCTGCGCCCCAGAGGTGCTGTACGGTGGCGCGAATACTCGGAAAGCTGGACTCCAGCGGCTGTTCCAGCTGGGCTTCCGTGGCCTGTGCAAGCCAGTTAACCAAGCGGGTATTGGCCCAGAGGTTGTAACGCGTATATTCTTTGAGCAGCGTGTAGAAAACCATTTTTACAGATTTTATCGGTTTGAAAGATCGGTTGCAGGCGTCAAAAAGTCGACTGTTCCGACAAATTGGACGGAACAAAGGTAACGTTTACCTATTTTTAACGGTACAGGTTTCCTTATTTCGGTGTAAACCCGCACATTTGCCCACCTAATTGATAATCATGAGCGAATATCCCTTCGTACATCGCGATATTTCCTGGCTTTCTTTCAACTATCGCGTTTTGCAGGAAGCCAAAGATCCTTCAGTGCCATTGCTGGAACGGGTCAAGTTTTTAGCCATTTATTCTTCCAACCTCGATGAGTTTTTCCGCATCCGGGTTGCCGGTATCCGCAAGCTCAAAAAAGTGGGCAAAAAGACCAAAGCGCGCCTGGATTTTGTGCCGGGCGATGTGCTGCGTACCATTCAGGCCACAGTGAAGCAGCACCAGGAAGAAATTTCGCATGTCTTTGAAAATCAGATTGTTCCGGAATTACGCAAGCATCAGGTTTACCTGTTGCGCCGCCTGGATTTGAATGAGGAGCAAAAGCATTTTGTAGAAAATTATTTCCACGAAAACCTGCTTCCTTATGTAATGCCGGTCTTGTTGGTCAAGCACCGCATCCGGCCTTTCTTAGCCAACGCGCACCTGTATTTGGTGGTGAGTTTGGCCCTTAAACGCCGCCCCCTGGCTGAAGCCGAATACGCCATTGTGCGCATTCCTTCCGATCAGTTTCCGCGTTTGGTACAGCTGCCGCCCGGCGCACCCGGCCGGCATGACCTGATCCTGCTCGACGACATCATCCGGCACTCGGTTTCCTGGCTTTTTCCCGGATACGACATTCAGGACACCTATTCCATCAAGCTGACCCGCGACGCCGAGTTGTATATTGAAGATGAATATTCCGGCGATTTGGTGCAAAAAATAAAATCCAGTCTGCAAAAACGACAGGTGGGCGCCACCAGCCGTTTTGTGTACGACCGGGAAATGCCCACGGCCCTCCTCGGCTATTTGCAGGAAATGTTCGATCTGAAAAAGAACGACATGCTGCCCGAAGGGCGCTACCATAACAATTTCGACTTTTTCAAATTTCCGGATTTCGGAATGCATCACCTGCGCTACAAACCGCTGCCGCCCTTGCAGCATCCAGTGTTGAGCCATGCACCCGACCTGTTTGATCGTATCCGCGAAAAAGATCAGCTCCTGTGTATGCCTTTCCAGACCTTTGATCCGGTCGTGGAGTTTTTTGAACGCGCAGCCCAGGACCCGAACGTGACGCACATCAAGGTGATCCAATACCGCGTCAATAAAAACAGCCGCATCCTGCGCGCCATGATGGACGCCGTGCAGCGCGGCAAACAGGTGTCGGCTTTTGTGGAAATTAAAGCCCGCTTTGATGAACTGACCAACCTCGAATGGGGCGAACGCCTCGATAAAGCCGGCGTGCGGGTACATTATTCTTTTCCCGGTCTGAAAGTGCATTCCAAACTCGCCCTGATCCGGCGTATTGAAGACGGACAGGCGCGCCTGTACGCTTACCTCGGAACCGGCAACTTCCACGAGGATACCGCTAAAATTTACACCGATCTGGGGCTGTTTACAGCCGATGCACGCCTCACCTCGGAAGTAAGCGCCGTCTTTTCATTTTTGGAAAATATCAAACCGCCCAAAGAAGCCTTTAAACACCTGAAAGTAGGACAATTCAACCTGCGACCGGGCTTTTATGCCCTGATCGACCGTGAAATAGCCCATGCGCGGCATAAAAAGCCGGCGTCTATGATCATCAAGGTCAATAGTCTGGAAGACAAAGAGATGATTATCAAGCTCTACAAAGCTTCACAGGCGGGTGTAAAAATCAAGCTTATTGTACGCGGTATTTGCTGCCTTGTGCCCGGTATCAAGGGCGTGAGCGACAATATTGAGGTGATCAGTATTGTCGATCGTTTTCTGGAGCATGCCCGGGTGTTCATTTTTCACAATGCCGGCGCCGAAGAGATCTTTTTGTCCAGTGCCGACTGGATGGAGCGCAACCTTACTTACCGGATAGAAACGGCGTTTCCGGTATACGATGCCGATCTGAAACAGGAGATCAAAGCACTCATCGATCTGCAACTCAACGACAATGTAAAAGCGCGGATCATTGATGCACAGGATGAAAATATTTACCGCCGGGAAAACACCGATATTCCGGTGCGTTCTCAACTGGAGACTTACTTTTTTTACAAGCGAAAGCTGGAGCGCATTTTTGGGAATGCATGATCGTTGCTAACCGATTGATGAATTTCCAACTATGCCCTGAAAACTGACCAAACGTTTTTTCATGAAAAAGATCCTTAACCTTTGCTTGCTGATTTCATCTTTGTTCGGTTTGTTGGAGTGGGGGGGAGGAAACAAGAGTTTTTTATTTCAGGCCGAATGGGAAATTATCCAAAAAGCGGCTGAAAACCCGCAATCTGTGTTACATCCGTTTACAGTTTTGCCCATGCTCGGGCAACTGTTACTGCTCATTACACTGTTCCAGAAAACGCCGGGCAAATGGCTGACCTATATCGGTATGGGGATGCTCAGCCTTATCATGCTTATGGTTTTGCTGATCGGTTTGCTTGAAATGAACTGGAAAATGATCCTTTCTGCAATGCCTTTTCTGGTTGTTTCAGTCATGATTATTCGTAACCGGCGGAAATAACGAGATAAACAAGACAGCTGAGCGCCGACGCAATATTCAGGTATTTCTACCCTTGCAGTCCGCTGTGTGGAGATTGTACATTTGCCTGACAGCAAACAAAACAATCTTTCCGATGACTGCATTCAAAAACCTCGTTTTCAAAGGCGGCGGCGTATTGGGTATTGCCTATGCCGGCGCCATCAAAGTGCTCGAAACCAACAATGTTTTACAAGGGATAGAGCGGGTAGCAGGCACCTCCGCGGGCGCCATCACGGCCATGCTGGTGAGCCTGCGCTACAATGCCGATGAAATCAAAAGCATTGTCAACGCGACCAGTTTCAAGTCTTTTGAAGACGGGAAAAACGTATTTCGCATCATCCCAAATACGGCTTGTATTCCGGGGATGCTGCCCTGAGCTGGATTCAGGGAAATATCACCCAAAAAGGCTTTGCCGCCAACGCTACATTCCGCGATTTTAAAAACAAGGGCTGCCGCGACTTGCGGGTTTTTGCCACCGACCTGAACGAAATGGGCCTGCGTACATTCAGTTTTGAAACCTCGCCGGATGTGCCGGTCGCTGAGGCCGTGCGGGCTTCCATGTCCATTCCCATGTTTTTTAAAGCCTGGCGTTTCAGCAACAACAATCCCGACAATCATATTTACGTAGACGGGGGCATGATTTACAATTACCCGATTGACACCTTCGATCAGGGCGGTGTACCCAACCCGGAAACCATCGGCTGCTATCTGGCCAATCTGAACAAGGTTTCCAAGGCCGACGACCTGGGATACAATGAGTTACTGACTTATGTCAAACTGACCTTTGAAACCATACTCGATGCGCAGGTCATTAATTTTCAGAACGATCCGGAGCAGCAAAAACGCTCTATTGTCATCGACGACCTGGGTATTTCCGCCACCGATTTCGACCTGAGCAAAGATCAGGAAGACGCCCTGTATAATTCCGGAATCAAATATGCCACGCAGTATCTGAGTGCCCATTAATCATGCGCCTCAACGATACGGATTGGCGTTGGGCGTCCGGCTCAACACCGTACTGTCCATCGTAACCATAGTCTGGTCGTTTTCCTGCTTCAGCCCCCTGGCGATTTGCACGATTTTGCCGCTTTTATAGATATTTATAATGGAATATCCGTAAAAAAAGCGGGAAACATAGCTGTTGTCGGGAGGGCTGCCGCCGTTGCCGGCAATAATCTGGTAAGGGCCGCTGCCGCTTGGTTGCGCCCGCTGGTAGTTGTGCACATGCGCGGAGAGGAGCGCTACGCCTTGGTGTTGCGTCAGGGTATTGAAAAAGGTGGCCGACAAGGGAAAACCGCTGTGCCCAAATTGAAAACTGCCGGAGGCATAGGCCGGTTTATGGCTGAATACGAATACTTTGCGACTTGTGTCGGCGCAGTAATCCGCAATTTTGGCAAATACCCAATCCTGCGCAATCTTGCCCTCTGTGCCGTCTGTTCCGCCCGGGCCTTCGTTATACGTATCGGTATTCATCACAATAAAACCGAGTTGCCCTCTTTTAAAGGCAAATGTCATTTTATTAAGGTAGGCACTGTCGCCCGGCACCGTGTCGCGTATGGCGGGCATAAATGGCGACATATATTTCAACCATACTTCGGTAGCGCCATTAAGCGGGCGTTCGGGGTTGTGGTGGTGCAGCATTTCATGGTTGCCCGGAACAGCTACCATTTCGATGCCGGCTTTTGCAATCGCACTTTTTTGGTAGTAATTTACCCATGCTTGCAGTTCGGTGTTGAGCATTTTGGTGTCCTTTTCTCCGAGTACCAGGTCGCCGAGAAAAAAGAACAGGTTAGGGCGTTGTGGCTGCTGCATGACATCCGCGCAGATTTTGTCGAAAATCGGTTTATTAATGGTTGACGGATTGTCGGAGCTGAATTGGTCAACGCGGTTACAACCCACATAAGCAAAACTGTACACAATCGAGTCTTGCGTCGCCCCTGTATTAATAAGAACGGCATTGGCGGCAGGGGAACTTGCAGGGGTATCGCAGGCTGCCAGCACTACCAGCAGCAGCATCGGGAAGAAAATTTTCATTGTATCCTTGGTATTGGTAAGTGAATTGCACAAACAGTTCCAAAGATACAAATATTATTCATCACTCATCACTAACATTCATCGTTCATCGTTTATCGTTAAGATTCCTCGTTAATAAAGTTTTATCTTTGCACCGCCCCTTTCGCCCTATCCATGTCAGCTAAATCAAATTGCAATGACCGCATCCAACGCAGTATTGACCAACCCGCAAGCCACCACCGATTTTCTGCCACTTAATGGCACCGACTTTGTGGAGTTGTACGTCTCCAATGCCAAGCAGGCAGCTCATTATTTTCAAACGGCTTTTGGTTTTCAGCCCCTCGCCTTTGCAGGGCTTGAAACCGGACTGCGCGACCGCGAAAGTTATGTGCTGGTACAAGACAAAATCCGCCTCGTACTCACGGCGCCCCTGTTCAAAGACTCCGAAATCGGTCGGCATATCGACCGTCATGGCGATGGGGTAAAAGTGGTTGCCATCTGGGTGGATGATGCTACCAAATCCTTTGAAGAAACCACTCAACGCGGCGCCAAAGGCTGTCTCCAGCCCGAAACCCTCAGCGATGAACACGGTACCGTGGTGCGCTCCGGTATCCATACCTACGGCGATACCATACACCTATTCATTGAGCGCAAAAACTATACCGGCGTCTTTATGCCGGGCTTCAAACCCTGGACGCCCAAATACCAGCCGCCTGTTGTGGGCCTTAAATACATCGACCACATGGTGGGTAATGTAGGCTGGAATGAAATGAATACCTGGGTGAATTTTTACGCCGAAGTGATGGGATTCAGCCAATTGGTCTCCTTCGACGATAAAGATATTTCTACCGACTACACGGCCCTGATGAGCAAGGTGATGAGCAACGGCAATGGCCGCATCAAATTCCCCATCAACGAGCCGGCGGAGGGTAAAAAGAAATCGCAGGTGGAAGAATACCTCGATTTTTACGATGGCGCCGGGGTGCAGCATATCGCCGTAGCAACTGATAATATTATCGAAACCGTTACGGCCCTCCAGAGTCGTGGCGTGGAGTTCCTGCGTGTGCCTGCCACCTACTATGAAACAGTACTCGACCGTGTGGGTCAGATTGATGAAGACCTCGCGCCCCTGAGCGAACTCGGTATCCTCATCGACCGCGACGACGAAGGTTACCTGCTCCAGATTTTTACCAAGCCGATCGTTTCGCGGCCAACCCTTTTCTTTGAAATTATTCAGCGAAAAGGCGCCAAATCCTTCGGGAAAGGTAATTTCCAAGCCCTCTTCGAAGCCATCGAACGCGAACAAATGCTGCGCGGAACACTGTAAACTAATGTTAAATTATGAATGATGAATTGATTTTGGATTTTTAATTTTTGATGCTTGATTTTTCAAGTGATTGATAATCAATCAAAAATTCAACATTAAAAATCCAAAATCAATTCATCGTTCATCATTCAACATTCATCATTAAAAAAAATGCCTTTATACCATAAACTCGGACAAATACCCCCCAAGCGGCATACGCAGTTTGAAAAGCCGGATGGTGGGTTATATTATGAGCAATTGTTCGGCACTATCGGGTTTGATGGGATGTCGTCGCTCCTGTATCATGTGCACCGCCCGACAATGGTGCGCGAAATTCTGGGTGTGAAAGACATGACACCCAAAATTGCGGTGGCGAAAAATATGAAATCGCGGATGTTGCATGGTTTCAAGGTGCAGCCGAAGGACGATTTTCTGGAATCCCGCGAGACCCTCTTAGTCAATAAGGATATTCACATTGGCGTAGCCGCGCCGCGTCGTTCTTTGAGCGATTATTTTTATAAAAATGCCGACGCCGATGAGCTGTTGTTCATCCACGAAGGCAGCGGTACCCTGCGCACCTTGTTGGGCAATATCGACTTTGAATACGGGGATTACCTCGTGATTCCGCGCGGAATGATTTACCAGATTGAATTCAGCTCGGAGCAAAACCGCATCCTGTATGCCGAATCGTTTCACCCCATTTACACGCCCAAGCGCTACCGCAACTGGTTCGGGCAATTGCTGGAGCATTCGCCCTTCTGCGAGCGCGATTACAAGCTCCCGCAAACCCTGGAAACTTTTGATGAGCGCGGCGATTTTCTGATTAAAATCAAGAAGGAAGGCCAGTTGCACGAGATGGTCTACGCCAGCCACCCTTTTGATGTCATCGGCTGGGACGGTTATAATTTTCCTTACGGTTTTTCCATCCACAACTTCGAGCCAATTACCGGCCGCGTACACCAGCCCCCGCCGGTGCACCAGACCTTCGAGACCTCCGCGTTCGTGGTTTGCTCATTTTGTCCGCGCTTGTACGACTACCATCCCAAGGCCATTCCGGCGCCGTACAACCACTCCAACATTGATTCCGACGAGATGCTGTACTACGTTGACGGCGATTTTATGAGCCGCAACAACGTCGAAAAAGGGTATATTTCCCTGCATCCGGGCGGCATTCCGCACGGCCCGCATCCCGGTGCTTACGAACGCTCCATCGGGAAAAAAGAAACCATCGAACTGGCCGTGATGATCGATACCTTTAAACCCTTACAGGTAACTGAAAATGCGCTGCGTATTGATGATGGCGTATACTACCAATCATGGATAGAATAAAACAATGACGGATTTCTCCATACACAACCTCCCCTTCGGCATTTTTTCAACTGCCGGAACCAGCCCGCGTGCGGGTATTGCTTTTGAAGATAAAATTGTTGACCTGCCGGCCTTGGCTGCGCTTGGTTTTTTTGAAGGCATCTTGTCAGATGCTTCGACGCTGGCACAGCCGGTGCTGAATGATTTTATTCGTTTGGGTAAAAAAACGACCGGCGCACTGCGCCTGCGCGTTCAGGAATTGCTGCGTGCAGGTGAAATGCCGGAAAGCGCCTGGGTGGCACAGGCAACGGCGCAGATGCACCTGCCGGTAGCCATCGGCGATTATACCGACTTTTATTCCAGCATCGAACACGCCACCAATGTGGGTAAAATGTTCCGCGATCCGGACAATGCCCTGCTGCCCAACTGGCGCCACCTCCCGGTGGGCTACCACGGCCGCGCCTCCTCCATTGTGGTGAGCGGCACCCCGGTGAAACGCCCCTTTGGTCAGGTAAAGCCCAAGGACAGCGAACTGCCGGTTTACCAGGCCTCCGCACGCCTCGATTTTGAGCTGGAAATGGCCTTTATCATTGGCAAAGACTCTGAAATGGGGCAGCAGATCAGTACCGCCGAAGCTGAGGATTACATTTTCGGAATGGTGCTGTTCAACGACTGGTCGGCACGCGATATACAAAACTGGGAATATGTGCCGCTGGGGCCTTTTTTGGGAAAAAATTTTGCGTCCAGCATCTCGCCCTGGATCGTGACGATGGAAGCGCTGGAGCCGTTCCGGGTTGCCGGCCCCGAACAACAGCCCGCCGTGTTGCCTTACCTGCAATACGAAGGTTTGAAAAATTACGATATCCGGCTTGAAGTCAGCCTTCAGCCCGAAGGCGCTGCGGAGAGCGTAATTTGTCGCAGTAATTTCCGTTACATGTACTGGAATATGTGCCAACAACTGGCCCACCATACGGTCAATGGCTGCAATGTACGGGTCGGCGATATGATGGCCTCCGGCACCATCAGCGGCCACGAACCCGATTCCTATGGTTCCATGCTGGAATTGTCGTGGTCGGGCACCAAACCGATTGCACTTGAAGGCGGCGATACGCGCACCTTTATTCAGAACAACGATACCATCATTATGCGCGGATACGCCGAAAAGGGCGAAGTGCAGCTGGGCTTCGGAGCCGTGAGCGGGAAAGTTGTTCCTGCGTAATGGGTACTGACAATCAATATATTATGTCGAAATATCTTTTCTTTTTCGCTGCTGCGCTGCTATTGTTGAGCGCATGCAACGATGAAAAAAAATGCAAATTCAAACCCGAGCCTATTTTTGAAAACGGTCTGGCGCACATTCAGGCTTACAATTTTGAGCGCGAAGGCAACCAGTCGCTGGAGAGTATGCTCACCGACCGGGGAGTGCTGGTAGAGATTTTTCAGGATATTTGTACGGAAACCCGGCAAGAGTATCGCTTTACGGTGGAAGGCAATTTCCAGACCATGCCCGATTCGATGTGGCTGCGCGAAGCGCCACGGCAGTTTGTTTACCTCGCCGGTCTTTCCCCCAAGCAGGAAGGTTTAAAAGCCTGGGCCGATGTGATCGAAACCAATCGCGATGCTTTTAAATTAGGCCAGGAACTGGAAGTGCAGCAAGGTATTTTTGTTAAAGTGGATAAAGTGGTGGGTCCGGATAAAGCCACCCTGCTCGTTACCTTTTATCAACCCTGATGTTATGGCATCGCTTTTAGTGCGCAATATACACCTGCTTGCGCAGGTTCATGCTTCCGCTCCGGCCCTCGTGCGCGGCCGCGCAATGGCACATATCCCAAGTCTGGAAAACGCCTGGTTACTTTGTGAAAACGGACGTATCCACAGTTTTGGCGCAATGGATACTTGTCCGGAACGCGCCGACACCATACTCGATGCTACGGGGCGCATGGTATTGCCCGGCTGGTGCGACTCGCATACGCATATCGTGTTTGCGGCCCCGCGCGATGAAGAATTTGTTGACCGCATTCGCGGATTGTCGTATGAAGAAATAGCCGAAAGGGGAGGGGGGATACTCAACTCCGCCCGGCGCTTGCAGGCCATGTCGGAAGAAGCGCTGTTTACTGCTGCGCTGGGCCGATTGGAGGAAGTGATCGGGTTTGGTACCGGCGCCATTGAAATAAAAAGTGGTTATGGCCTGAGTGTGGAGAGTGAGTTGAAAATGCTGCGTGTTATCCGTCGGCTGAAAGCAGTAAGTCCCATTCCGATCAAGGCGACCTTTCTGGGTGCGCATGCGGTGCCACAGGCATACAAGCAAGATCGGGAGGCGTATATTCGTCTGGTAATCGAAGAGATGTTGCCGCAGGTTGCCGCAGAAGGTTTGGCCGATTATTGCGACGTTTTTTGCGACAAAGGTTTTTATACACCTGAAGAAACCGACCGGATACTGGAAGCCGGTTTGAAATATGGATTAAAACCCAAAATTCACGCCAATGAATTGGATTACTCCGGTGGTGTTCAGGCGGGTATTGCCAGGGGCGCCATCTCGGTGGATCATTTGGAGTATTGCGGGCCTGAGGAGATAGCCGCCTTGCAGAACAGTCAAACCCTGCCAACCCTGTTGCCTTCCTGTGCATTTTTTCTGGGCATTCCCTATGGCCCGGCACGCGACATTATTGATGCCGATTTGCCGCTGGTACTGGCCAGCGATTATAACCCGGGTTCGAGTCCTTCCGGCCGAATGTCGTTTGTGGTGGCATTGGCTTGTATTCGCATGAAAATTTTACCGGAAGAAGCCATTAATGCAGCCACTATCAATGGTGCACATGCGATGGAACTGGGCGATCAATGCGGCAGTATCAGCCCCGGAATGGCTGCAAATTTCTTTGTTAGCCGCCCGATGAAGCAACTTTCGGAGCTTCCTTACTGGTTTGGGAGCGACCCGGTGGAGCAAATGGTCGTGCAAGGCGCGGTTTGGAGCCGCAATAAAACCAGTTAAGCCCTCGTTTTGTCGCGGTTTTGTTAAAACCTGCGGGTTTTACAAACATTTGTTTTAAAGAGATATGTCATGCGGACGGCATTGTCTACTTTTGCGCCCACTACGCCAAAAGCGGCGTGTTAATCCTTTTTTCTACCTCAAAACCGGTAATTTAAGCCTGAAATACAGCGACGGCACGACGGGTTGTATCTTTGTAGCGCAATTTCAATCCCGCTTTCGAACATATCTCTATTCCACAGTCAAAAACAAGGTTATACACATGTACCGACTTCTAATCCCGCTTGTTCTTGGCCTCTTTGGCTCAGCAACACTTCTCGCTCAGGTACCCAAGAGTATCCAGTTTAACCAGCCGCTCAAACCGGCCAAGTTTAATACGCAAGCCGATATGCCCTGCAATGCAGCCGGTACGTATACACTTGGCGCTTTTATGGGGCAAAGTAATGATACTGGTTTTGGCCCTGGAGACACCACCATTTATCTATGTGGTGGCGACCAGATTTTCGTTGATCACAATGGCGATTTTGACCTCTCCGGAGATCCCCAGAACTTTACCGCACCGGGTATTGGCTGGGCCTTTTATACCTGCCCGCCCACAATTGGAGGCGATAATCTGAATGCCGTTTTGGCTGATCCCTGTATTTGGCCGGGAGCCTCCAACGGCCTGTTTGTCGCCACCGATCAGATCAACGGTGATATTCAGTTTAATAATACCGGCGCACTTCAAAACAACGCGGTATTTAACCCCAGCCCGGGCGCTCCGCTTTGTGTGTATTTTGCACCCATTACACTCGATAATTTTGCTACGCAAGGATATGAGCTTAATGGCCCCTGCGTAAATGTCAATGTAGCAGCCGCTTTCAAGGTAGTCTACCTGAACCCGATTACGGCTGATGGCATTACGCCCAATGCTGGCGATGATTGCCTCGGCCGCTTCCGTATTTCCGGAGGTTTGCCCGAATTTGAAAAAAATGTCGCCACGTACGATATTAAAATTTATCTGACTTCTGACCCCAGCGTAAAAGCCATCGTACATACGCCCAAAGCACAACTCTTTGACGATGCGGTTGTCTTTTTCTCCGCGCCACAAGGCGGTACTTATACCGTAGAAATTGAAGATGGTAAAAGCTGCGGTCATATTTTTCAGGTAGATATGACGGGTTGTAATCCAAGCGATAACGTGGTGCTTAATGCATCTGACACAATTGTTCCGCCCGGCGGAACAATCTGCGTACCGATCACGGTAGATAATTTCAGTGCCGTTTCTGCTGCGTTTTCTCTCCAATGGGATCCGGCAGTGCTTGGATATGGCTCCGTTCAGAACATTCGCCCGCCGTTTAATGCCGGCATGGGCAATAACTTCTCCCTGAACCTCAGCGAGGTCAATAGCGGTCTTTTAGGGGTGGTAGCAGCCGACCTTACCGGAACCGGCGTAAATTATCCCGACGGCACTGTGCTTTTTGAAGTGTGCTTTGCCGCACTCGGGGCTTTAGGCGATTGCTCTCCGCTGCTCTTCACCAACGACCTCACTCAGGTTCAGATTGAAGATGTAATGGGTAATATCGCTGCCGTAACCGGCGATACCGGCAGCGTTTGTATCGACTTTTTACCCCTCGAAATTCAGGTTTTCCTCAGTGATACCACTTGTATTGGCAGTGCAACCCTGAATGTGGTGGCGGAAGGCGGACAAGCGCCTTACGAGGTGATTATTTCCACCCTTCCGGCTTCCGTCAATATCCTGGGCACGATCGCTGCCAATGGCGGCTCTTACACACGCTCTGTACAAAGTAATACGTATGTTGTTTGTGTAACCGATGAAAATGGTATCGGAACCGAAGTTTGTGATACCATAACGGTCGATTTGTCTACCCTTGGTGCATTCCTGCAGGTGAACCAGTTGCCACAGTGTTTTGGCGACAGCACTGGTAATATTCAGGTTAATGTGTTCAACGGTTCCACGCAGGTACCGCCAGCGGGCTACAGCTTTGCCTGGTCGCCTGCAAGTGTTCCCAGCCCGACCGGCTTTCAGCAGGTCGGTGTTTCTGCCGGTACATATACCGTTACTGTAACCGATCCCAATGGATGTACGGCAGTTGCGGCCGGTACCCTCGGCCAACCCACGCGCCTGAACCGCCAGAATGTATCTGTTATTCCGGCTACCTGTTCCGGTGTAGAAGATGGACAAATCACCTATACTGCTATTGGCGGCACACCGTTCTCCGGTAACCAATACGCCTTTACCTGGGGCTATCGCGGCCCGGGTAGTACTTCTATCACTCCACAAGGTACCTATTCTGCTAACCCGCACGTGTTTGCGGCGCGCGCAGGCGGTACTTACTTTGTAACCGTAACCGATTCGCTCGGCTGTACCTTTATGGACAGCGTGGAAGTAAATAACCTGCGTACCCTTGAGATTGATTTAGTGAGCGAAATCAGACCAACCTGCTTCGGTCTGAGCGACGGCTCTCTTAGCATCGAGGTTGTGGAAACACCCGCTTTCCCGACACCGCAATACGCCTTTTTCTGGTTCCCCTCCGTGGGTACACAAACCACCGGTACCGATACCGACTTGCTTGAAGACCTTCCTGCCGGTCAGTATATCGTACTGGCTACGGAGGTCAACACAGGCTGCGGTGTTGCAGATACTTTCAACCTGACGCAACCCGCTGAGTTACTGCTGAATACAGGTTTTGCCAACCCGACTTGCCCACAACCCAACGGTGGCAGTATCTCTGCTACAGCAACTGGCGGAACAGGGGCCATCAATAACTTTATTTTTGAATGGGAAAATGCTGCCGGCCCGCTGCTGCCCAATGGCAACAGCAAGATTAACCTCGTTGCCGGTACCTACACGGTTAGTGTAACCGACATTAATGGTTGTCAGGACTCTGCAACCATTACGCTTGTCCTTCCACCGCCTCCAGCCATCAATGGCGCCGACATTACGCCAGTAGTATGTGGTGGCGATGGTTGTCTGGATGTACTGGCGCCTACCGGTGTTTCTTTTATCTGGTCGGATACCCTTGGAAATATCCTGAATTCTACAACTACTTCCAATCCGGAAATTTGTAACCTCGACGGTGGCACTTACATCGTACTCGTTACGGATGCTGATCAGTGCGTTGCCATTGATACCTTCACGCTGGCGCCCGTAGTGCCGCTTTCTATCAGCGATACCACGCTTATCAATCCATCTTGTTTTGGTAGCGCCGACGGTACCATTTCTATCGGCATACAAGGTGGCTTGCCCGGTTATACCGTGACCTGGACGCCCGCCGGTACCGGTACGGTAATAACAGGCCGAAGCGCAGGACCGCATATTGTACGTATCCAGGATCTACAGGGTTGTGTATTAGTTGACACTTTTGCTCTTGTAAATCCGCCTTCCATTTCCATTACATCAACCAATTATATGGTTCCGACTTGCCCGGACTCCTGCAACGGCGGTATCGAACTTCAGGTGCTTTATGTGCCCGGCGGCGGTAATCCGCCTTTCCCTGGCGATTTCTCTTTCAGCTGGAGCCAGGATAGCAGCACCGATTCTTTGCGCAATGACCTTTGCCCCGGCACTTACACTGTAACTGTCCGTGACGCTAATAACTGTTTCAACACCACTGAGATACAGATTATCAGTCCGCCGGAGATTGACACCCTTTCACTGACGATCAACGGGGTTTCCTGTTTCGGGGATGACGATGGTTCTGCGGTAATTGTTGCAACTGCCGGTAATGGCGCGCCATTTACGTATCTGTGGAGCACTGGCTCTTCAACGGGCACCGCCACCAACCTCTCAGCGCAAGCGTATAATGTATCGGTAACCGACCGCCTCGGCTGCCGTAAAGTTTATACCGTAGATATTCCGACACCCGATCAGATACTGGTGAGTTCGGATCCGGCTACTTCCGCAGAAATTACCTGTTTCGGCGGAAGCGACGGCGCTATCGGAGTATTGGTAAATGGAGGCATCCCGCCGTATGATTATATCTGGAATCCGGTGGCTGGTAATACCAGTCCAAATACCGGATTGACTGCCGGCAACTATGCCCTCACCGTGCGCGACGCCAACGGATGTACATCGACCTATACCGAAACATTGGACAATCCGGCTCCGGTTCTGGGCGACTTTGCCGATCCGGCACCAATTCTTTGTAATGGTGGGACCACCAGCATTATCATTGAAAGTATCAGCGGTGGCGCGGGCGCTCCTTACACGTACAGCGTAAACGGAGGTGTGCCGCAAGAACCGAACTTCTCGACTACTGTAAATGCCGGCCTGATCGAAATTACCTATTTCGATTTTAAAGGCTGCGCTTACTCGGATACGATCAATATTCCGCAGCCCGACCCGATTATCATCACTTTCCCTGCAGCCTTGATTGAGCTGGAGCTCGGCGACTCCGTGCGCCTGATTCCAACCATCACCGGCGGAAATTTGATTGATCAGTACCTGTGGTCGCCATTAGAAAACCTGACCCTTTCGGCAGACAGCAGCGAAGCCCTCCTGTACACCTTTGAAAGCGGCACTTACACCCTCACGGTTGTAGATGCTGCCGGCTGTACGGCCGTTCAAAGTATCCGGGTGGAAATTGATCCAAACCGCAACGTATACATTCCGAACATTTTCAAACCGCATAATCCGGGCGGCACCAACGACTTCTTCAAACCGTTCATTGGTTTGGGCGTTGAAAAAGTCAACTTTATGCGGGTGTACGATCGCTGGGGCGAGCAGCTTTTCAATCAGGAAGACTTTGTTCCGAACAATGATGTACTCAGCGAAGGCTGGGATGGTCGTTATAAGGGCAAATTGGTCAATCCGGGCGTATATATTTACGTCATTGAGGTTAAATTCCTGGATGAACGCGTGCTGATCTATCGCGGCGACATTACGGTTGTGCGATAAGTTGAACCGACTTGTTGTACGTGTTCAGGAATTCCTGAATACGTACGGAGACAATAAAAAAAGAGTCATTCCGAGCAATTTCGGGATGACTCTTTTACTTTGCAGGTATTACAAGCGCTTAGTTCGACTTTGTTTTCTGTTTTTTTGCTTTTGGCCCTTTTCCCATAATATCAGCGCCGCCGCGTCCTTGTAAAATTGGTTCCGGGAAAGGCGGCTTTTCCATGCTGTCATTGAATACTTTTTCAATGTAAGTCCAACGTTTTTTCTCATATTTCAACGCATCATAGGAGCCGTCGGGCACGTTGGTAATACCGCGATTGTAGGGGCTACCCATGGGGATCAGGTGATCCATCAGCACCATTTGATATTGTTCATCCCAGTTGATGCGCACTTTTGCTTCAGCAGAATATTCCCAGATCAGGCGTTTTTCCTTGCGGAGCGCCCCCTCCGGTGTGTAGAAAACATTGGCACCAAAAACAGGTTTTTTAGCTTTATCAAAAGAAAGCACATCAATCACTTTTCTTTTATCAAAAAAGCCAAAACCATCAAAGCCAATGAGCAGGTACTGACGCCCGGCATTACTTTCAAATTGCCGGATGGTATAATACAGCGCGCCATACCAGTTGTCGTGGTGCAGCGTATCTTCCACGGGCATAGGGTATTCCATGTCCATGCTGTGATCCATCAGGGGAAATAACTCTAATTTGGGTTTATTCATCTGGATGGCGCCATAATAGCGATAGGACGAGTCGTGTACAAACAATTGCCAGGTGAAAATCCGGAAACTGCTGTCGGGCGGGGCAATGATGGAAATACTTTTAAGCCGCTCAAAGGGATAGTGGAACGAGTTTTCCGTTTTCAGGGCGCGTACGAGGGTAGGGATAAACACCCGGCAGGCAGCGAAACGCGCCTGTTCCAGCGAATCATTCACAATGGCAAAGGCCAGAATGGCCAGGGTGTCTTCCATCCCTTTGAGCTGAGCGAGCTGCGCTTCGCTGATAGGCGACTTGTTTTTGGACTGTGCGGCAAGTGGTTGGGCAATTAGCAATGCTGATAAACATCCGATCAGCACGAAATACAAGGCTTTTACGCGCATTTTGAATCAAAATTTCTGGTGCGTGAGAAAATGAAGGGGCGAAACAGGCGTCGTCGCCGTACGGTGCTATAAAACGAGGGACGGGGCAGCAAATTGTATTTTGATATAGTATTGACATTGCCTTTCATGGCATATTCGCAGGGACTTTTTTAATTTTGCATCCAATTCTAAAACCTTCATGTCAATTGCGCAAACCATTTTACAGGCGTTACTGACCGGCTTGGCCTACGGTTGCCTGCTTGGGCCTTTGTTTTTTTTAGTACTGAATACAGTGCTGAAGAAAAGTTTCAAACACGCTTTAGCGCTGGTTGCCGGCGCTTTTTTCAGCGATCAGATCCTGATGTGGTCGAGCTGGCTTTTTTCTGCGCAGATTAGCACACTGGTTAGTTCCGATTGGTTCAGGCAGGGTTTTGGCGTTGCCGGCGGCCTGATTCTGATCTCTTTTGGCCTGCCGCCGTTTTTGTTGCGTCAGCACGATGGCGGCGCCGGCAAACTTAAGTTGCCGGGCAAGGACAAGTACTCGCTGTTCTTCGTGCAGGGTTTTTTACTCAATTTGCTCAATCCTTCCAATTGGCTTTTCTGGATCGGGTTATCCGCTACGGTGGTTAGCGGAACCGAAAGCGCTCAACTCAGTACTGGCGTTTTTTTACTCACCGTAGCGCTGATGATGTTGCTTACTGATTTTGTGAAATTGCTGATTGTCAATAAATTAAAAAAGAGGATCTCCGGTGCGCTTATCCGGACGATCTCCCGCGGCGCTGGCCTGATTCTGATTGGCCTGGGCGCCTGGGCACTCATTAAAACGCTGCTGGCAGCATGATTTCAAACTATGGAAGAGGCACTCATACTATTCACGACGCCCTTGTACACGGCTGTAATTTTACTTGAAATTGCACTCAGCCATTTCCGGCACTGGAAGGCATATACGGTTAAGGATACCGTTTCCAACATGTACCTGATGTTGGCCAATGCAGGGGTGGATTTGCTTTTCAGAAGCGTTTATGTGGTGTTTCTGAACTGGGTTTTTCAATTTCGTTTTTTTGAAATCGCTTCCCCCTTCTGGTATTGGGCTGCATTGCTGATCGCAGAAGATTTTGTGTTCTACTGGCTGCACCGATTCGATCACCACAGCCGTTTTTTCTGGGCCGTACACGTTACCCACCACTCTTCGGAAAAATATAACCTGACAGTGGGCTTCCGTTCATCCGTTTTTCAGCCACTTTACCGTTTTGTCTACTTCATTCCCCTGGCACTGATGGGTTTCAAGCCCATCGATATGATTTTTATTTTTGCGGTCACACAAATCTGGGGTATTCTGGTGCATACCGAACACGTGGGCAAGCTCGGATGGCTGGAATACATCCTCGTGACGCCATCTCACCACCGTGTGCACCACGCCTCTAATGCCCTGTATTTAGATAAAAATTTGGGAATGTTCCTGATCATCTGGGACAAACTGTTTGGCACTTTTCAGGCGGAACTGCCCGCCGAAAAATATGAAGCCCTGCGCTACGGCCTGACCAGTAAGGCCGACAACAACAATCCATTTACGTTAATCTTTCATGAATGGATACAAATTGCCAAAGACCTCGGGCGTTCCGGGAAATGGCGCGACAAGCTGTACTATATTTTCGGGCCTCCCGGGTGGAGTCACGACGGTTCGCGCAAAACCAGTGAAGAACTGCGAAAATACGACCCCAAAGTACAGCAAATCTTACACGAACAAGAATCCTGAGTTATTCGAGTTCTTCTAATTTTTGCACCAGCCATTCATAATTGACCGTCACTTCTTTGTCGCGTTCGAGGTCGGCCCGGATTTGTGCCACCCCGGCTTTGTCGCCGGGCATGATGCGCAGTATACGGCGCATGTATTTGATCAGGTTGAGGTGGTTGGTGCGATAGGGCGCATTTTTGTTGCGGTTCAGAAATACGCGGAAAGATTCGAGGAAGGAGTCTAATGCATCGAGTTCATCTAATTCGTAGTAAGAAATAATCAGCATGGCCTTGCTGATAAAATTATATATAATATCCTCGTATTCAACGCTTTGAAGAAGCGTAAGTACTTTGTGATATTTTTTCTGATAGCGGTAAACCCGTGCGAGGTTAAAAGTGTAGGTGTTTTCGCGGGTTGTCGGATTGAGGTAGTCTTTATGGTTTTCGACAAATTTTTCGGCCCAGTCGAGTTTGCCCAGACGCAGCGCTGCACCAATGATATTGTTGAAGCGCCACTGCGCCAATTCACCGTTTTGGATAAAAATTTGCCGGCGCATGGCTTCATTAAACAGATCAAAGTAGTCTTGCAGGAATTCCCGACCGCCTTTATTTACTTTGCCGGTGCAGTAATTGAGCGCGGCGTCATAAATTTCCTGTGCTTCGCGTTTGGGAATCACATTGCCGAACTGCTCAATCAGCGCCCGCAGTTTAAA
This sequence comes from Chitinophagales bacterium, assembly GCA_017303875.1. Lineage (GTDB taxonomy): Bacteria > Bacteroidota > Bacteroidia > Chitinophagales > Saprospiraceae > M3007. The sequence continues at coordinate 63,355 of JAFLBP010000025.1, forward strand.
ATAGTGCTCCAGCTCTTCTTCTTCGCGGAGAATACGATAAAAATAGTAGTAGATGGCTAATTCCGGATGTGATTCCAGCGGGTATGTTTCCAGGTGCCGGATGACCTCCTGAATGAGTGCAATCTCGTAATTGAAGGTTGCTGTTCTTTTTTGGCTGAGTACGGAACAATACAATTGCAGCTTTTCGATCAGGAAAAAGACATCCAAATTTCCGGAAATGGCTTCCAGATTGGTCTCCACATTCACCTTCACATCATAATCCATCATGGAAAAATAATGCCGTTCCAGTTCATATTTGGCAAAGTAATACGCCGATGAACGAAAAGGCATGGCATCGAGCCGGCTGCGGGCCAATCGGAGGGCCGCATTGTAGCGCGGCTCTATTTTGCGCTCCGCAATAAAAGCCAGCGTCTGAAGGGCCTCTTCTTCCGGGCGGTTGGAAAGGCGCTCATGCGCCATAAAACGCTCGACCAGTGCCAGCAGGTCGGAGCAATATTTTCTGAAATTTACATCGTCGTAGGGATTGTCATCAAACAATTTTATCCAGATTTCTACACGTGAAAACCCGCTTTTCCCTTTTTCCAGCTGCGCGATCAGGAGGTGACAAAGTCGTGAAAGGGTAGGGCTGACGTTGAAATACGGCGCATCCACAAATCGTTGCAGGCGCTTCCATTCACTCGGATGAAAGTATCCCAGCGTTTCGTATAGCTTGTTGCTGTACGGTTCAGACAGATTAGGTTTGGACATTTTCGTCATGGGCGATTAAAGGTAAAGGCAACGACGCGTATTTGTGTCGTATTTTTAGTAAACGGTTTCTTTTTCGAGGGAACGGTCAAAATTAACAAGAATACGGTATATTTTATTTTCACAATCATTTTTTTTTGGAATATTCTTTTTTTTAATGCTTTTTGATTTAAAATGTTTTATAAATTATTTAAAAATATAATACATCAAAGAGTTTCCCCACAAACTACCTTAAAAAGCCTGAAATGCCTCATTCAGGTTTTGGACTGGGCTTATTTTTGATAAATTTTAATAATCATAGCCATGAATGTTTATCTACACCAACGCTTGGGGAAAGTAGTAATACTCTCCTTTTTAGCCGTTTTCACATTCGGAGCCAAAGCTCAGGCTAAGCCTGCGTCGGAAGAACGTCAGTCGCTCACCGGTACTGTTAATCAACCTGTAACCTGTACGGTTCAGGCATCGCAAAATGCGGCAGTATTAAAATTAGACGTTTCTCCGAACAATGGTGCAGTAGAGATCACCCCGCTCAAATCGGGGCAGTATCAGATTCGCTACACGCCCAAAGGTGATTTTGCCGGTAAAGACAGTTTTGTGCTTCGTCCCACGTGTGAATCCACCAGCCTCCAACCCCAGGAGATTATTGTCATCGATGTAATCATCGGTGGCTGATCATGTAAACAACATAGCCAGCCCTTTCCCGATTTATACTTGAGTCATTCCGGTTTTCCGGAATGGCTCAAGTTTTTTTAGCGTAGTTCAGGAATGTATGATTTGAAAAAAAAGTATCTTTATAACCCAACACCAATAAATTCCGCACCCTCCCCGGCCCTCCCTGGCCCTCTCTGGAAAGAAGGGAGCTTTCGTTACTCCGCCAATTCCGTTTTCAAGAACTGCCCCGTCCAGCTTTCCGGCACTGCTGCCACAGCCTCGGGTGTGCCGGCACAAACTACCTGTCCTCCGCGCAAGCCGCCTTCCGGACCGATGTCAAGCACATAATCGGCCATTTTAATAACGTCTAAATTGTGCTCAATCACAATCACAGTGTTACCCTTTTCAACCAAGCGGTTCAATACACTCAGCAACTGGCGAATATCATCGAAGTGCAGGCCGGTTGTTGGTTCATCAAGGATATAAATGGTGCGGCCGGTGTCTTTTTTTGAAAGTTCCTCGGCGAGTTTTACGCGCTGCGCCTCGCCACCGCTAAGCGTAGTGGCCTGCTGCCCAAGGGTTATATACCCCAAACCCACCTCTTGCAGCGTCTTGATCCGGCGGTAAATATTTGGCAATGGCTCGAAGAAAACCACGGCTTCATTAATGGTCATGTCTAATACATCGCTGATACTCTTGCCTTTGAACAGCACTTCGAGGGTTTCGCGGTTGTAGCGGCGGCCCTGACAGCGTTCGCAATGCACTTGCACGTCGGGCAGGAAATTCATTTCAATGGTGCGCAGGCCGGCGCCTTCACAAACTTCGCAGCGGCCGCCTTTTACATTAAACGAGAAGCGGCCCGGGCTGTAACCCCGGATGCGGGCCTCAGGCGTGTCGGAAAAGAGTTTGCGAATATCGCCAAATACATTGGTATAGGTTGCCGGATTGGAGCGCGGCGAGCGTCCGATCGGGCTTTGGTCGATTTCAATAACTTTGTCCAAATGATCCAATCCCTCGATGGCGCCATAAGGCAGCGGGCGTTTGAGACTGTTGTGGAAATGGTGTTGCAAGATAGGGTAGAGGGTCTCATTAATGAGCGAGCTTTTGCCTGATCCGCTGACGCCGGTTACACAAATAAAAGTGCCCAGCGGCAACTCGATTTCCACGTTTTTCAGGTTGTGGCCGGTGCAGCCGCGCAATGCGAGGGTCTTGCCATTGCCTTTGCGGCGCTCGGCCGGGATTTCCATTTTTACCCGTCGCGCGAGGTAATCGCTCGTGCGTGTATGCTTGCGCATGAAGTCGGCCGGAATACCCACATCTACAATTTCACCGCCGTGTTTACCGGCGCCCGGCCCCAGGTCGATGAGATAATCGGACTCGATCATGATATCGCGGTCGTGTTCTACCACGATAACGGTGTTGCCGATGTCGCGCAGGTTTTTGAGCGCTTCGATCAGGCGGACGTTATCGCGCTGGTGCAGTCCGATGCTTGGTTCGTCGAGGATATAGGTAATGCCCGTGAGTTGGGAGCCGATTTGCGTAGCCAGTCGGATGCGCTGGCTTTCGCCACCGGACAGGGTTCTTGCCGGACGATTGAGGGAGAGGTAATCCAGTCCTACCTGAAGCAGAAAACGCAGGCGGAATCGGATTTCCTTGAGTACATCTTTGGCGATGGCAGCCTGGCGCTCGCTCATTTGCGCCTCGAAGCCCTGCATACTATCAAAGAGGCTTGTCAGGTCAAGTTCTGCGAGTTCGGAGATGTTTTTATCTGCAATTTTAAACCAGAGGCTCTCTTTGCGCAGCCGGGTGCCCTTACATTCCGGGCATTCTGCGATGCTCATAAAGTCTTCGGCCCACTGGCGTATTTTTTCGCTGCTGGTATCGGCGTACCAGCGTTTGAGCATATTGATCAGCCCTTCGTAGGCGAGGTTGTAGGAGTATTCGTCGCCACCCCAGGTCATTTCTACTTTCAGATCTTCGTCGCCGCCATACAGCAGGGTATGCAGGGCGGCTTGCGGGATTTCTTTTACCGGCGTGCTGAAGCTGAATTTGTGTTTTTTGGTAAGTGCGCGCAATTGTTTGAAGAGCGTATTTTCCCGCACTTCACCGAGTGGCGCAATACCAACCTCGTTGATGCTTTTACTGTCGTCGGGGATGACGCGGGCCATATCCACCTCATGTACTTCTCCGAGGCCCTTGCAATGCGGGCACATGCCGTAGGGGGAGTTAAAGGAAAAGGTATTGGGGGAAGGCTCTTCGTAGCTGATGCCGGAGTCGGGGCACATGAGGTTTCGGGAATAGACGGCGCTGTTTTGTGCGTCGTCGAGTGCGAGTACTTGCACCATACCTTCGCCGAGGCGCATGGCGGTGCGCAGGCTGTCGGCGAGGCGTTCTTCCCGGTCGTCGCCCACACGCAGACGATCCACCACGATTTCGATGTCGTGAATTTTGTAGCGATCCACCTGCATACCGGGCACGAGGTCTTCAATTTCACCGTCGATACGGATCAGTGTATACCCTTGCTTGCGGATTTGCTCAAAAAGTTCGCGGTAATGTCCTTTACGCGAGCGCACTACGGGCGCCAGCAGCGTGATTTTTTGTCCATTAAAGCGCTCGCTGATATTTTCCAGGATTTGCTCTTCGCTGTATTTGACCATTTTTTTACCGGTCACATAGGAGTGCGCTTCGCCGGCGCGGGCAAAGAGCAGGCGTAAAAAGTCGTATACTTCGGTTACGGTTCCTACGGTTGAGCGGGGATTGCGGCCGGTGGTTTTTTGCTCAATACTGATAACGGGGCTGAGCCCGGTAATTTGTTCTACATCGGGGCGCTCCATTTCGCCGATAAACTGCCGCGCATAGCTGGAAAGCGTTTCCATAAAACGGCGCTGACCTTCGGCGTAAATCGTATCAAAAGCCAGGGAGCTTTTCCCTGATCCGCTGATGCCTGTTACCACCACTAACTGATTTCTGGGAATGCGTACATCCACATTTTTCAGGTTGTGCACGCGGGCGCCGACGACCTCAATGGCGTCCTGACCCTGATATTCATTGGCTTCTAGTTCCTGTGTTGCGAGCTTGGTCATAAGTGGCGCAAAGTTAGTATAAGTGTCTAAAAACCATGCATGTTTTTTAAACAAAAAGTATTTTAAGAAAATAATGATTAAAACAAAATTGGGCCGCCCCTGCAACAGGAGCGACCCAATATTTTTAAGTGGCCAAAACGGCTTGACTTATTTTTTCGTCCAGGTGAACGAGCAGTTGTCGGTGATGGTACCGCCATTTGCAATGGTGTAGGAACCGGTAACGGTTGTGCCCGTGATGGTGCCTTCGCCTTTGAAAGTAAGACCTGCAGAGGTTACGTTCCAGGAGATTTTTTCAGCGCCGGCGTCATTTGCATTGATGCGGCTGATGTTTGCAGTGATGTCATAAACAGTACCGCCGAGGTCGTTGAGCAGTACAGTGCTTTCGCTTACGCGGGTAATGGCCTGGTCGTAATCGAAAGTGCCGTTTGCACAAACGTCGGTACCATTGTAAGTAGTTACGAATTTAGCCGACCATTCAGTGTCGCAGCCGCTGCCTTCGAAGCCTTCGTTGCAAACGCAGGCGCCTTCAAAGCAAGTGCCGTTTGCGCCGCATTCTACATTTTTGCAAGGATCTTCTTCACCGCAACCTGGGGTGAAAAGCACTACGCTGAGGAGGAGCAGGGGTAAGAGAAAGAGTTTTTTGCTCATTGTGTAAGAGTTTTACGTGATGTGAAATTGTTGGTTATGTTGGTGGCGCAAAGGTAATTAAACCTTGCGCTTTTGGCACATATTAACGGACTATTAAGACAGGTAACAGTACGCTTCGGGTTGGGTTCCGGAGCCGAATTTGCGCATAGCCCGCCGAAATGTTGTCCGGAATCTGCACCTGTAAGTCGGTTTGCGTTTGTCTCAAAATTTGGCACACAAACGCCGTTCCATCGCTTTGCAGTATTTCAGCATGGTAAAAATTTTGAGATAAATGTTCAACATGCTGAATATTCAACACCGCACCGAGCGTTACAGGGTTGGGAAATAAGGTAAAATCGAGGGTTTCAGGGTTGTGCGTGGCCGACCAAAACGGCACCGTCACGCAAGTATCGGCGCTGCAACCATCCACATCTGTAATACTGACACAGTAATCTCCGGCTGGCAGGTTAGTCAACTGGGTTTGTCCGCTAATGCCGTTGCTCCATTGTATCTGAAGCACATCATTGCCGCCACTTGCCACAACGCTGATTTGCCCGCCCTGCTGTGCTGTTGCCGCCTGAACGCTTATGTCAGACAAAAGCAGCGGCGCGACGCTTCCGCTGGTGCCGGTAATACAATTTTGTGCGTCGCTCAGGGTCACGGCAAAATCAGCCGGGGCGCCCAGTATGATACTGCTCTCGCTGCTGCCATTGCTCCAGCTGTATTGAAAAGGCGCAATGCCTTCGGAAATTTGCAATTTGATTTCAAAATTTCCATCGCAGCGGTTTTTTACCTGTGCGTTAACATTCGGAAAGGAAATTGGGATGATGCCGATATTTACCGCAGCCAAAGCCGTGCAGCCCCAGGTATCGCGCACATACAGATCGGGCAGTAAAAATCCGCTGGATTGCTGGTAAACGACGGGTTTGAACAATAGTTGAGCTGTGGTACCTATCGTATCCCCCTGATACACCCATCGGTATTGCACATTGTTGCTGTTACTTTGCGCCGTCAGCAAGGTGCTGTCAATCAGGTTGAGATCGCATTTCATCTGTATTTGTCCGCTGTAACTGGCAATGGGCGGGATAAAATGTTCTTCCACTGCTATGCTTTTACTGGCAGTACAGGTGGCGCCGTTTTCCGTCCAGGTAGCGGTCACTTTGTACTGGCCACCGGCAGCGGCAAGTAAACAGGGCATACCGACGGCTGGCGTGCCGTCTTTTTCCCATTGAAAGCTCAGGTTATTGCCGTTTTGGGCGCATAAGTTTTCTTCTATATGGTTGCAGCTCAGCACCAGTTGCGCCGGCAAGCCCGCAAGGGATGCCTGGGCCGGATTGCCGGCCGGTACCTCCACACTGTAATTTTTTTCACAGCCCATTGCATCCCGGAGTACGCCTTGATATATACCGGCGCCACTGATCGCGATGCTGGCAGTGGTATCGCCGTTGCTCCAAAAATAATGATAGGGCGGGGTGCCGCCGCTTGCGCCCATTTGTATACTTCCAATGCCATTACAGGCTGGTATTTGTATGTTAAGCGCTTGCGCCTGAAGTGTTTGCGGCTGCGGCAGAACGATGGTTTGCGACAGGGTAGGGCCGTTTTGCTCCGCAACACTTACGGTATAAGTACCCGCCGCAAGGTTGTACAAAGCATAAAAGTTATTAAAATATCCTTGCCAGGTATAGGTCAGCGGATTTTGTGTACCATACACACTTACACCGAGTACGCCGTTGGATTCGCCGTTGCAGCGGGGCAATTGACGCAGCGTATTGACAATGGCAAATGGTGGCCCGTCGGCGCCTTCATAGCGGAAATGGAGCTTGTAATATTGTCCGCCATTGTGCTGCAGCAGCCCGGTTTCGGGAATAAAATCATCACCAATGGTATCTATTCGCGCTTCGAGGTAGAGTTCGAGGGTGTAGTTCTGGTCTTCGGGCAGGCCGTTGTGCAATGCAATTGCCGCGCCGGTTCTGCGAAAATGTCGGGTCGTGTAGGGGCCTGAAATGCTGTTGGAAACTTCGTTGATGGGCATGGTTTGCCAGCTGCCGCCTTGTTGTCCGAAAGGGTAGACCCGGTAGTGTACCAGCAGCACCGTGGCGTTGTTCTGGCAACTTTCCCAGGTAAAGCCGTCGCCGCCGTCGAGTTGCAAATTTCGGATGGCGCCGAGGTTGGTTTGCTGAAAAGTATGGCCGTAGTTGCAGGCCGCGATATTGAAGCTGTCGGGGGTATTGTTTATCCGCAAACGGATGCGCGTGGAGCAATCGCCGATAAATCCGTAACCGCAGGCATGCAGTTCGGAATGGAGCAGTAAAAAGGCGATTAAACAATAAAAATGCGGGAGCAATCGGTATTTCATGGATGTTTTGATGCAAATACTGTGCAAAGTTAGCGCTTTTGCCGGAAAACACTAAAAATTAAGAGGTTTCGCCTGAATCAAACATTTGACTACCTTAGCGCCCTGAATCAAACGGAGCATATCCAAACACCCGCTTTATATGGATTTTAAAAAGTTCATTCCTCATTTAATTGCCGCCGGGATACTGCTTGGCGTGGCCCTTGTTTTTTTTCTGCCCAATGCTATTGGCGGCAAAGTGTTGCCCCAGCCGGATAACGACAAGGCCCGGGCCATGCAAACGGAAATAAAAGCCTATCAGGAAAAAGAAGGAAATGCGCCGCTTTGGACCAACAGCGCCTTCGCAGGTATGCCGGCCTATCAGATTTATTCGCCGCAAAAAGGTAACCTCATAGAACCGGTTTATCGCGCCGTTTTCCTTTGGCAGGATGCATCCGCCGTCTGGATTCAGGTATTGGTTGCCATGCTGATGACCTATTTGCTGCTCGCAGGCGCCTTGCGCACTGACTGGCGGGTAGCGGTTTTCGGCGCGCTGGCTTACGGTATTACTTCCTATAACATTGATATTCTGGAGGCCGGGCACAGCACCAAAATGCTGGCAATGGCCCTTACTCCCGGCATGTTGGCCGGTGCTATCTGGGCTTTCAATGGCCGCTGGCTTATGGGGGGCGGGGTTTTGGCCCTGTTTACCGCTATGCAAATTTTCGCCAACCACGTTCAGATTACCTACTACACACTAATGGTGCTGGGGATTTACGGATTGGCTCGTTTAGTTGATACCCTCATAGAAGGTAACTGGGGCAGCTACCTCAAAGGAGGTATTGCCGTGGTGCTGGCCCTCGGATTAGGTTTCGGCGCCAATGCCTCACGCCTGCTGACGACCATGGAATACAGCCAGGAAACCATTCGCGGCGCTTCGGAGCTAAGCACCAAAGCGGCAAAGGGCGATGGGCTGGATCCCGATTATCTCTTCGGTTGGAGCTATGGCAAAGCCGAAAGTATGACGCTTTTTATCCCGCATTTTGCGGGCGGCGGCGCCAGCGAATCTTATGGTGATTCCAAGGTGTTCAAAGCAGTGAGCAAATTAGTGCCACCGGGTACACCCAAAGGACAGCTCGAACAACAAGTGGGCACCATGTATTACACGGGCGATCAACCATTCGTTGGAACGGCCATTTATTTTGGCGCCATTCTGTTTTTCCTTTTTGGAGTTGGTTTATTCACCGCACCTACCATCGGCACCCGTATCTGGCTGATTATTTCAGCCTTGTTTATGATCAGCTTAGCCTGGGGTAAAAATTTTGGCCTGAACTTTTTCTGGCTGGAAAACCTGCCCATGTTCAATAAATTCCGCGCTGTATCCATGGCACTCGGGCCTGCCCAATTGTGTTTTGCACTCATGGGCGCCATGGCCCTGCAAGGTTTGGTGAGTGATAAAGTTTCCGTGCAATGGAAAAAAATCGGTCTGATTGCCGGTCTTGCCTTCACCGCTGTGATGACCTTACTGGCCCTGGTGCTTTTCCGAAATGTTGGGGTCAACGACAAAGAAATGCTGGCTGGCAACAATGAATTGCTGAGCCTGTTGGAAGAAGACCGCAGCGCGCGTTTCCGCGGTGATTTGCTGCGCTCCCTGATGTTTATCCTCCTGGCAGCGGCGGTGTTGTGGTTCTATGTCGGCGGCAAGCTGAAAGGCGGAATCGCTGTGCTGCTCGTGGCTGCACTGGCGCTGTTTGATCAGTGGGGCGTTTGTACCCGTACCATCTCTTCCGACAAATACACCGCAAAACGCAACATTTCGGCGCCGAAGCCCGAAGAGCACGACCTGCGCATCAAGCAGGACAAAGACCTGCACTACCGCGTGCTGGATCTTTCGCGCGGCGGTATCCCGTCCAACTGGATTACCTCTTATCACCACAAAAGTATTGGCGGCTACCATGCGGCCAAATTGCAGCGTTTTCAGGAGGTGGTAGATACTTTCCTCGGACAAAATATTGCCGAAAACCTGCATGTGCTGGGTATGATGAATACCAAATACCTCGTGTCGCAGCGCAAGGAAATCATTCCGCTGCCACAGGCGACGGGCAATGCCTGGTTTGTGAAGCATTTTGAGGTGGTGGAAAGTGCCGACCGGGAGTTTAATGCCCTGCACCGACTGAATCCTAAAGATTCGGCTGTGGTTCAAAAATCTTACGCCAGCGCGCTGGAAGGCTTTAGTATTCAAGCCGATACGACGGCGTCTATTCGCTTGACGGCCTATCATCCAGATCGTTTGGAATACGAATATTCGGCCAAAACGCCGCAATTCGCGGTTTTCTCTGAGATGTATTACCCGCCTGCCAAAGGCTGGAAAACCTATCTCAATGGTCAGCCTGCCAAAGACTTTTTCAAGGTGGATTATCTGCTGCGCGGCATGGTTTTGCCCGCTGGCGAAAAGGCTAAACTTGAAATGCGTTTTGAGCCGGATTCCTACAGCAAAGGTGGCACCATTGCCTTGATTTCTTCTTTGCTGACCCTCTTGCTTTTCCTCGGTGGTACCTTCCTTTGGTATCGCCGCAACCCAGTGGAAGCTCCCGACCGAATTGCTGAAACCGAACGTGCTACAGCAAGTCCGCGCGCTGAACCTGAAAAGGCAAAAAAGAAAAAATAAGGATGAAAATCGCCTTGTCCGATGCGGCGGCGGCTTTAATGGGTCTGGTCGCCTGTTCGTAGAACTATTTCGGCACGGCAGTATGTCGGTGGAATTGTATCACCCGGCAGGGCAGGATCTGCAACAGCCGCATCGGCAGGACGAATTATATTTTGTAGCTTCAGGAACAGGTCTCTTCCGCTTGGGAGGAGACCTGTTCCCTTTTCAAAGCGGTGATGTACTTTTTGTTCCGGCGGGCGTGGAACATCGCTTTGAAACATTCAGTGATGATTTTTTGGTTTGGGTTGTTTTTTATGGCCCGGATGGTGGCGAGCGTTAAATGGCGCTGCATTTCCAGCCCGAGGGGTTAAAGTTTATTTAAAACTACCCCCAGGGGCATTACCTTTTTTTGATTTCCGGTTTAAATGGCGCTACATTTGTTATTCAAGTTTCAATCCATACTAACGAGCAAACGTGATGCGTCTAATCCTAATGACTGTTTTTTGTGCGTTTCTGGCGGTGCTGCATGCACAACCCGGTTCGCGCTCCAATGCGCAGCCGTCGTCGGGATCTTCCCGCCAGTCGGCTCCGTCTTCCAGTTCCCGTCAACCATCCCAAAGTAGCTCCCGAGGAAGTTCTTCTTCTTCCATGATGCGCACATCGCCACCAGGGAGCAGCAATATGGCGCCTTCGTCAAATCGAACCCCTGCGCCGTCCAGCACGAATCGCCCCCGCAACAGCGGCACGATGATGACACCGCAAATTCCCTATCGCCCCGGCGCACAAACGCCAACCCAGTCCAATCCGTCCGACCCTACCGGCGACTGGCGACAGGGAGTTGTGCCGGCGCCCTCCGGCAAACCGGCTACTGCCCGCGGAGATAATGCCGCAAGTGTAACGGCCGTCGCACCACTTTCCAGCACACCCGCCGCTCCGGCAGTAAGCGTCAACTGGATGACCATAGAGCAGGCGCTTGAAAAAAGCAAAACCGAGAAACGCAAGATACTAATAGACGTATATACCAATTGGTGTGGTGGCTGGTGTAAGCAAATGGACTCCACCACGTTCGCCAATCCGGCCGTTGCAAAATACCTGAACGACAATTATTATCCCGTTAAATTTGACGCCGAGCAAAAAGGCGAGATTGTTTTTAAAGATAAAACCTATAATTTTAAAAGCAACGGCAATCGCGGATACCATGAACTGGCCGCACATTGGCTCAGTAATCGCTTCACATATCCTTCCGTGGTTTTTTTGGATGAAAACCAGAATGTGATTCAGTCGCTGTCCGGTTATGTCGTGCCTCGTAAAATGGAAGCGATTCTAAATTACTTTGGCACCAACAGCCACAAAACCACGCCCTGGGAAACATTTGAGCGAAAGTTCGGAAAGTAGGGCAGGGGAGAAGCGTTTGGGTGGTTTAGTATTTAAGTGTTTTTGTGTTTTAGTGTTTTTGTAATTTTGTGCATCAACCCTGAAACACTTAAATACTAAAACACTTAAACACACAATAATGCCCGGCAGCAGTTTCGGAACAATTTTTAAAGTCAGCACTTTTGGTGAATCCCACGGCAAAGCCATCGGTTGCATTGTCGATGGATGCCCGGCCGGGCTGGATTTCGACCTTGATTTTATTCAACAGGAGCTTGACCGGCGGCGGCCCGGACAAAGCGCTATTGTCACGCAACGCAAGGAAAGCGACACCGTTCAAGTGCTCAGCGGCGTTTTTGAAGGAAAAACCACAGGAACGCCCATTGCGATGATTATTCCCAATGAAGATCAGCGCTCCAAAGATTACGAGCATCTTGCAGAAGCCTTCAGGCCCAGTCATGCCGATTACACCTGGCATGTAAAATATGGCGGGCATCGCGATCATCGCGGTGGCGGGCGCAGCAGTGCGCGCGAAACAGCTGCCCGGGTGGCTGCCGGCGCTTTGGCCAAACTTTTTCTTCGTACACAGGGTATTTTTGTACATGCTTACGTGAGCCAGGTCGGCGCTTTGCAGCTCACACAAGCCTACACCGAACTGGACCTTGCGCTCACCGAAAGCAATGAAGTGCGTTGTCCCGACCCTGAAATGGCCGAACGGATGATTGAACTGATTCGCGCGGTGCGCAAAGACGGCGATACCATCGGCGGTATCGTGACGGGCTTAGCGTTTGGTTGTCCGGCGGGTCTTGGCGAACCGGTTTTTGATAAATTACACGCCGATCTGGGCAAGGCCATGCTCAGTATAAATGCCGCCAAAGGGTTTGAATACGGCTCCGGATTTGCCGGCGTCAGCCTGCGCGGTTCCGAGCACAATGAAGCGCCGCCAGCGCCTGAACTTGCAGCTCAGGCTGGCTCCAAACCCAACACCGGCGGTGGTATTCTGGGCGGCATCTCGGATGGCCGCGATATTCATTTTCGGGTTGCCTTCAAACCTGTTGCTACGATCATGCGGGAGCAGGATACCTACAATGCTGAAGGGGAGCCGACTACGGTAAAAGGTAAAGGCAGACACGATCCCTGTGTGTTGCCACGTGCGGTGCCCATTGTGGAGGCCATGACGGCACTGGTGCTGGCCGATCATTTGCTGCGGCAGCGTTCGGCGCAGTAGTGGATTTTTGGTTTTGCAATTAATTGAAAATCAGTACAAAAGATAAATTTTACCTAAACACATTGTTCAATGAGTAATACATTACGTCGTTGGCGCGCCACCTGGTACCCGGATGAGTACCACGGTTGGGGCCGCAAAAAACGCTATTTTGAAGGCTGGTATTTTAAGGTTATTGATGCCGCCCAAACCCAGGCGCTGGCTTTTATTCCTGGTATTTCGATGGATGAAAAAGGGGAAAAGCATGCTTTTATTCAAGTGATGAACGGCAAGCGACACAAGGCGCAGTACCACCGGTTTGAGGCTTCACTTTTTCATCCCTCTGATCGTTGTTTTTGGTTGGAATTGGGCGGGAATCATTTTTCCCGGGAAAGTTTTAAGGTCGATTTACCGGGTGTAAAGGGGGAAATTCGGATTTCCGGGCATTCGCCCTGGCCCAAAATGCTGGGCGCGCCGGGCATCATGGGCTGGTACTCTTTTGTGCCATTTATGCAGTGTTTCCATGGCATCGTAAGCATGAATCATCGCCTCGAAGGCAGTCTTGAAATTAATGGTCAGTCTTGCGATTTCAGTGGTGGCAAGGGTTATATCGAAAAAGACTGGGGGCGTTCATTTCCCAAGGCGTATGTATGGATGCAGAGCAATCATTTCGCCGGCAGCGAGGGCACTTCCCTGATGGCTTCCGTGGCGCATATTCCGTGGTTGGGCAGCCATTTTATCGGCTTCATCAGCGGTTTTCTGCATGAAGGCAAACTACATCGCTTTGCTACGTACACGGGCGCGCGCAAGCACTTGCAGATCAACGATGCTGCGGTCAGCCTGAGCTTTATTAATCCTGATTCCGAACTACGCATTTACGCCCGCCAAACGCCGGGCGTTGCACTGGTTTCACCTTTATCCGGCGCCATGACCGGTAAAATACAGGAAAGCCTTGAAGCGGAAATTCAGGTGGAATTTCTGGAAAACGGCAAACGCGTTTTTGAGGGCACGGGCACGAGTGCCGGTCTTGAATTGGCCGGGGCACTGGAGTTGTTGTCTTAGAGCATGTTCGGGAATTTGAAAGAGGGGAGCCGGGTCGTATCTTTGGAGCGACCAAACTTCGAAGATATGACAAAACAGTTCAGAGAACTGACCGACTCCCAATGGGCTGCAATATCGCCATT
>JAFLBP010000026.1 GCA_017303875.1 Chitinophagales bacterium
AAAAAATGGACTGTACCTATTCATAACTGGGGTATCGTCCTCAATGCTTTTTTAACTACCTTTGAAAAGCGTTGCCAAATCGATCTCCAGTGAAAACCAGTTTACACAAAAATCTTTAGACTCTCTTACACAAAAATCTTTAGACTCTCATTTTGAATTTTTGATGCTTGATTTTTAATTGATTATCAATAGTTTGAATTTTCTTCATCATTCATCATTCATCATTCATCATTCATCATTCATCATTCATCATTCATCATTCATCATTCATCATTCATCATTCATCATTCATCATTCATCATTCATCATTCATCATTCATCATTCATCATTCATCATTCATCGTTCATCGTTCATCGTTCATCATTAAAAAAACTTGTTTCCTCCTCCTTTTATCCGACAAATGCAGGGGCTGCTGGGCGATGCCTGGCCGCTGCTGGAAGCCGCGTTACAGTCATCGCCGCCGGTGAGTATTCGGTTTAATCCGTCCAAGGCTGTTGATCGGGTATATTGGCCGGAGGTTTCGGCATCGGTGCCCTGGCATCCGGATGGGCATTACCTGAAGCAGCGGCCGGTTTTTACCCTCGACCCGATGTTGCATGCCGGCGCTTACTATGTGCAGGAGGCCTCTTCGATGTTTGTATATGAGGCGCTGCGGCAACACCGGCCGGAAGGCCCACTGCGGGTACTGGATCTTTGCGCTGCACCTGGCGGGAAAAGTACCTTGCTGGCTGCAATGCTCGGTCCTGATGATTTGTTGTTGAGCAATGAGGTGATCCGGCAACGCACCGGCCCGCTTCGCGAAAATCTTGAGCGTTGGGGGATTAGCAATTTAGCAGTTGCTAACGCCGATTCTGAGGATTTTACTGCTTTGGAAGGGTATTTTGATGTGATTCTGACGGATGCGCCATGCAGCGGTGAAGGCTTGTTCAGAAAAGACCCTGATGCCATTAAAGAATGGTCATTGCCCAATGTGGAGTTGTGCGCTGGCCGGCAAAGGCGTATTCTGGCTGCTGCGGTGCAAGCCCTTAAACCTGGCGGATTGCTGTTGTACAGCACCTGCACGTACAATGCGATGGAAGATGAAGACAATGCGCATTGGTTGCAAACGCAATTTGACCTGCAAGCCTTAACGATTCAAACGCCTCCGGAATGGGGTATTGAGGGCAACGGCGCAAATGGTTATCATTTTTACCCGCACAAATTGGCGGGTGAAGGCTTTTACCTTGCCGCTTTTCGTAAAGCTGCGGGCGAAATACCAAAACGCAATACGCCCGCTCATTTTGCAAAACTCAAAGCCCTGCCCAAAGCCCAACTGGCACAGTTGCCGCCCGTTTTCCGGGATTCATCGGCATTAAACTTTTACCTTACCCCGACAGAAGAAATCATCGCCCTACCCAAACACCTCGAAACGGATTTCCTGATATTAGATAAAGTGTTGAAAAACAAATGGTTCGGCGTGTTGGCAGGTACGTTTAAGGGGCGCGATTTTATTCCGGCACATGGTTTGGCGATGAGCCTGGAAATCAGTGCAGCCCTTCCGGCGCTTGAGCTGAGCCGGGAAGATGCCCTGCGTTTTCTCAAAAAAGAAACCTTCGATTTGCCTTCCGGCGCCGCCAATGGCTGGACGCTGGCGCGCTTTGCCGGTCTGAATCTGGGCTGGATGAAAGTACTGCCCAACCGAATGAACAACTATTTGCCGCAGGAGCGCCGGATTCGCATGGAAATTTAGCGCTTTGCGTTTGTTCTGAAAGTCATTTCTCACTTCGTTTTGTCGCAGGTGTAAAAAACTGCATTAGTCCCGGCTGTGTACCGATGGCTCCGGCTTGATCCGAGACCTGTACATTGGGAAATGGATCGGCCTGCGGGTGATGTTCCGCCGCTTGCGGAGTGTTTGTGTTTACTTGCGCAATCGGGATGTTAACTGGTACAAGTATTTGTTTTTCAATGATTTGGGTTTTGTATTTTATTTTTTCCAGGTAAATGGTATCTGTTTTTTGAACGATTATTTTCTCCGGTTCGGGCGTTGTTGCCGGGGGGCTTGCCTGGCCCGGTTTCAGTAGGTAGGTCGTCAATGCGGAGCACAGGCAGGCGAGGATAAGCGTCGCAATAGAGACGCTGCGCCGATACCAGGGCTGTGGGGCGGGCAAGTGCCGGAGAATGGCTTCGCGCAATGCCGGGGGCGGAGTGGGCGCTGCATCGATATGCCGCAAATGCGCAGCGGTTTCGTAAAGGTTTTGGTAGGCCGATTCCGACATAAACGCCAGCACAAACTGTCGTTCTTCAGCGTTAAGGGCTTCAAAAGCCTTGTTTTCTGCCAGTTCGAGTAGGTCAAACATACGATTTCAGATAAAGCTGTTTTTGGGAATATGCTCGCCCAACTTGCGCAGGGCATTAAAAATTCTGGACTTAACGGTTCCTTCGGGGCAGTCCAGGATGCTTGCGATTTCTTTGATCGACAGCGCTTCCTGATAGCGCAGCAAAACGCATTGCCGGTGCATCGGGTCAAGGGCATCGAGGGCTAAGCGCAAGGTGGCGTCGAGCAGGGCCTGGTCTATGGTTTCGGGCAGCAGTTCTGATGTTTCGGGAAGCAGCAGCGGCTGTGCTTTTTCCCGGACGGCAAGCCGGCGGAACTCGTTTTTGCACAAATTGGCGGCTAGTGTGTACAGCCAGGTTTTAAAAGGCAGATCGGGGTTGTACCGGCCTCCTTTTTCCAATAATTTGAGGAAAAGTTCCTGCGTAAAGTCCTCCGCTTTGGCCTGATCCCGATAAAAGCTCCTGTAAAAATAGCGGAACATCTGTGTGCCGTAGCGCTCGTACAATTCGGCCATTGCAGCGCGATCCTGGCGGCGGCCGAGGGCCGCCGCCAGCTGTTCGTCGGTATATCGCTGATAAGAATTCGGCACGTTTACTCTTCGATTACGTCCATAAAGATACGAAAACCAAGTGTAGCAGCCGGTCCGCTGTAGTTGCCGTTGCTTGAAATCTGACACTGGAAGGCGTCATCAGCCCAGCTGCCACCTTTCGAGAGGCCGGGTTGGCTCGTCATTTCCGCCACATTGCCGCTGATGTTGTACAAACCGGCATTATTTGGAAAATAAGTACCTACAGGAACAGGGAAAAAGCCGCCGTCTTCGGCGGGGTTGCTGCCGCAGCCTTTACAGGCCTCCGAAGCATTGAGGTTAAGCAGGTAGCAGCCTTTGTTGTTGCGGACATAGTAGCCGCCCCAGGGATAAGGCGCGGTCTGGTCCAGATTGTAGCGTGCGGCGGCTTCCCATTCGCCCGGTGTCGGCAGGTGAAAAAGTACTTTTTTGAACTTTTTCTTTTTGTCGGCAGAAGCATTGTAGGCTTCCGTCAGCCAGTGGCAGTATTCCTGGGCAGCCTCGTAGCTGATTTGCTGGATGGGTGCATTGCTATCATCGGGATGGCCGTGTTTAAAAAGTTGCGCGGGTGTGAGGTGCTTCAGTGAGTCGGGCAGCAAGCTATCCCAGTCGGTTTTTTGCTGTTTGCAGCGATCCAGCAGTTCGTAATTTCGATTTTTCAGGAGGTCTTGCAGGAAGAGGTCGTATTGCTCGCGGCTGGTTTCCGTTTCGCAGGCATATAATTGTCCGCCTACTTTTTTCATCATTTTATCAATCGGTTTTATGGGAAGGCGGGCTGGCGGGTCTTCCTGCACCGGGCTGAAATAGCGTCTGACCTCGGCGCTTTTACCACCGGCCTCGGCGATTTGCAGGGCCAGTGAGCGTATGGCTTCGGCCTTGTTGCTCATTTGCAGTTTTTCATAATGCGCGTGCAGGAGCAGCAATGCCGGCAGGTAATTGAGGTTGAGCGCCGCGAGTTGTTCGGTATTTTGCCCGGCCTGCAGCGCCACGCGCAGATAATCCAGCAGGAAGCGGTTTTCAAAATTGAATTGCAGGGTCTGGATATTGTCGAATGGAATCTGACTGTATTGCAGCGCCAGTCCGGTGAGGTACAAATACGCCTGCTCGGCTTGTACCATCTGCTGATCGGCGGCAACGCTCAGGTAGATTTTTTTACCGGGATTGGCCTCCTGCATGCTCAGCAGTGTTTTGGGGCCTTCTGTCACCTGAAATTCAGGCTGGAGCTGTCGAATGAAATTCCGAAATGCAGGGTCGTTCAGCATATCCAGCGGAACCACTGCTACTTCAGGGCGAAGATTGAGGGTATATTGCAAGGCCCAGACGGGAAAAGCAGCGGCCTGATCGGGCACCAACAAAAGCGAAGGACTTTCGACCGACATGAGGGCGTTGTAGTGCCAGTTCAATGCTGCCGATTGGCAATTATTGGCTTCATACCAGGCTTTGCAGGCCGTTCTAAAAGCTGGAATATCCCCTTTTTCAATGGCAGATCGGATGGGATGAGCCGGCGTTTGGGCATTTACCTGATGTGCTTTCAATACAAGCGGCAGAGTCAGGCCCGGCAATAGGAGTAAAATCAGGAGCAGACGTTGTAGCATGGCGGTGGTTGTTTTTTTACCTGTTACCCCTTGTGCTTTAAAACGTTCAGCAGATTCGGGAAAAAAGTTGGGATATTTGCCCCTCAAAAAATAACTGTTATGTTGTATGTCGTTCTGGCCGTGTTATGCTCGGTGCTGCTCGGGTTTATTTTCAAACTGTTTCCGCGTTTCGGGGTGGACACTTTTCAGGCCATTGTTTTTAATTACATGACCTGCGTTTTGTGTGGCTGGGTGCATATTGGCGAATTTCCGGCGCACCCCGGTGTGGGCGCATTTTTGTGGCAGCCCTATGCGATGATGCTGGGCTTAGTATTTGTAAGCGGCTTTAACCTGGCGGCCCTGACGGTGCGCCATTTCGGCGTAACGGTCAGTCAGATCATGCAGCGGATGTCTATCCTGATGACGGTTCCTTTTGCCGTACTGCTATATCAGGAATCGGCGGGTTTATTAAAAATATTAGGCATTTTAGCGGCCATTGGGGCTATAATTCTGAGTAATTGGCCTAAAAAGAATGCAGCTGCGCAGTTGCCGGCCGACGGAGTAGTCAAAAAAGCGTGGCTTTGGGCGATACCGTTTTTCACCTGGTTGCTGGCGGCGGTCATTGAAGTGACGTTTGTATTTTTGGAAAAAGAAAGCTACATCCAGCCCGGCGATGTGCGTTTTATCTGTACGGTTTTTTTTACGGCGGGTCTGATCGGGATGGCCGTAGCAGGCACCGGCTGGGTCAGGGGGACGATGCAGTTCTCCTGGCGCAATGTTCTGGCTGGCATTGTTCTGGGTATTCCGAATTACGGGAGTATGCTGTTCCTGTTGCTGGCGCTCAGTTCCGGTATGGAAGGTTCCTTCGTTTTTCCGGTTACCAATGTGGCGATTATTTTGCTCACAACCATTGGCGCGGTTTCCATGTTTAAGGAACGCTTGAGCACCATCAACTGGGCAGGAGTGCTGTTGTCGGTGCTGGCGATTACCTTAATCTCGATGAAATTATGAGCGAAACGCCAACCACACAGCAGCAGCAGGATCGGCAGATGATCTTTCATCCCTCCAACATCATGCTGTTTTTCCTGCTGGCAGGCTTGTCTTTTTTATTTCTGGCCCTGACGGTCTCCTACGTGTACACCCGTACTACCATGAATGTGGCGCCGGTCAGACTGCCCTGGCTTTTTTTATTCAATACCCTCATCCTGCTGGGCAGCAGCTACACCATGATGCAGGCTAAAAAATGCTACATTCAGGATAATACCGCCGGGTATCAGCAGCAGCTCAAGTATACCATTATATTGTCGGTTTTGTTTATGCTGTTACAGGGCCTGGCCTGGTACCTGCTTTTTACGGATAATATTTTGCTAAACAGCTCTACCACAACGGCTTATCTGTATGTCATTTCTTTTGTGCACCTGGCACACGTGGTAGCCGGGCTGCCATTCCTTATCCTGTTTTACTACCGCGCCAAAAAACACATGATTGATCCCGTAACGGTTTTAATTTACTTTTCAGACCCGGAAAAACGACTCCGCCTGCGGCTGCTCACAGTGTACTGGCATTTCTTAGATGTGTTGTGGATCTACCTGGTGTTGTTTTTTGCTGTGAATATGTTGGTTTAAGGTAATACCTTCGCAGCCCTAACCATTGACTATGCTGCAATTTGAAGATCGTCCTTATCTGCTACCCGATGAACAAGTACCCGAAGCGCTTCGCGAACTCCTGAGCTACCCGCCTGTGCTGGCCGGGGTGCGGCAGTTTATGTCGGAGCCAATGGCGGATTATATCTTGTCGCAACAGGCAGATATTCAGTCAATTACAGATTTTCAGGCTAAAATTATCTACCGCATTATGCGGGCCATTGAAAAGGCGAGTATTGAAAATCTGAGTACCAGCGGCTTGGAAAATCTGTCGCCCGACAAGCGCTATCTGTTTATTTCCAACCACCGCGATATTGTCCTGGATTCCGCATTTTTGAATACGGTTTTATTTGCCGAAGGCTTTAAAACAAGTCAGATTGCCATCGGCGACAACCTCATGCGGCACCGGATTTCCGAGCTGTTGTTTCGCCTGAACAAGAGTTTTGTCGTTAAGCGCAGCGGTTCGCCCATTGAGTTGTACCGCTATTCTGTACAAATGTCGGAGTATATCCGGGATACCATTTTATCGGGCACCGATTCGGTGTGGATTGCCCAGCGCGAAGGCCGCGCCAAGGACGGCAACGACCGCACGCAGGCGGCTTTGCTGAAAATGATCAGCCTGGCTTCCGGTGGCGATGTGAAAAATTATTTCCGCGAATTATCGGTTGTACCCGTCGCCATCTCCTATGAAATTGACCCCTGCGGCGTTCTGAAAGCGCAGGAATTCCTGAATAAACAGCGCGATCCGGAGTACAAGAAATCTTTTCAGGAAGATGTCGCTTACATGATGCTCGGCATTCAGGGCCATAAAGGGCGGGTGCATTTTCATTTCGGCAAGCCGCTTGATACGGAATTAGAGCAATTGGACGCGGCGCCCAATGCCAAAAAGCAATTGGAAATGCTTGCGGAAATAATTGATCAGGCCATTTTTGAAGGCTATGCCCTGCACCCGATCAACTATCTGGCATACGACCTGCTTATGGGCGCGGAGCGTTTTGCCGATCAATATTCAGGCGGACTTGGCGATACGCTGCGGCATTTTTTTGAGACACAATCGGCGCAGTTGCAACACGATGAAGCTGGTTTGGGCCGCAATTACCTGCTTGGTATTTATGCCAATGCAGTGGCCAATCACCTCAATATCGAGGCACTCCCGAACAACGCCTAAAACAAACGACTCGCTTCGGTGCGGATGGCCATAATGGCCTGATCGAGTGCACTGAGCGGCTGAGCGTCCAATTGGGTGAGCAGGCGATTCACCAATGCTTCGGCATCTTCGTTGGGCTCGAGGTCCTGGGCGGCAAGGGTAATGCTGGCTAAGGTTTCGCGGCGTGCAACGGAAATGATCTGCCACAGGGTATCGGACACGTACAGCTGTTGAGAGACGTTGTGGTCGAACTCGTGGTTGATGGCGATGAGCAGTGCGGCCTGTAGCTCGCGCACATTCATGCCCGGCATGCGCACGCGCAGCAAGACGTTGGTCAGTTGTGTGCGGTCGCAGAGCAGGGTGAGGCGTTCGTAGGCTTGCAGGCGCAGCGGAAGTGTGGTTTTAAGGGCTTCCGAGCGTTGTGCGGCGGCAAATTCTGCGCTGCGCTGGGCAGCAATCTGGCGCAGCACCATGTATGTTACCCCTCCGACGATGGCGGCGGGCAGGCAGTATTTCAGGATGTCAAGTGCAGTCTCCATGCGGATACGTGTCTGTCTTTTTTGTGTAAATACTTGTTTGGAAATGGGGCGCAAAGATAGGCGATTGCGCTTTTTTGAACCGTTTATGGTCGTGTTTTGAAAAACATTTTTGCAGGAACGCTGTTTTTAATCAGTCTGTTTTAACAGAGGGCGGTTTTCAGAAAAAATATCTGTAAATTTGTGCCGCTTTTTAACCTGAATTTGATT
This sequence comes from Chitinophagales bacterium, assembly GCA_017303875.1. GTDB lineage: Bacteria > Bacteroidota > Bacteroidia > Chitinophagales > Saprospiraceae > M3007. The sequence goes on from JAFLBP010000026.1 coordinate 7,991, forward strand.
TTCGATATGGAAACTGTATTGGAGACAAGCCCGACGGCAACTCAAACTCCGATTATGCTTACTGCTGACGCGGCATCTCAGCTGCGCAACATCCGCGAACAGGAAAATATTCCTGCCGATTATTGTCTGCGCGTAGGCGTAAAAGGCGGCGGTTGTTCCGGCTTTTCGTATGTCCTGGGCTTTGATGCCCCCGCTGAAGCCGATCAGCGTTTTGAAAGCCAGGGTATTGAGATTGTCATGAACAAAGCCCACGCCATTTATTTGCTGGGTATGGAAATTGATTTCCACAACGGCCTTGATAATCGCGGTTTTACTTTCAACAACCCGAATGCCGAAAGCACCTGCGGTTGCGGTACTTCGTTTTCGGCCTGATACCCGGTAATACACGAAAAAAAAACAGGATCACAGACAGCGCAGTTTTTGCCCTGTTGTCTGTGATCCTGTTTTTTTATGCCCGTTCGGGAACATGCTCTAAAGCTTTACCCATTTCAAACCTTCGAGCTGATCTTCAAAAAAGCGCTCAAAATTTTTTACCTCCTGCGGGGCATCGGTAATATCAGTGCAGTGAAACTGGCGCCCGCCATAGGTCAGGGAAAGATAAATGGCCGGAACGCCCGGCAGCATATTGTTTCCGCCGCGCGGGTAATAAGAATCCGTTCTGAATATACCTGAAACGGCAGCTTCTTCCAATAACAGCTGAATCCACTGTCGGCTCACTTTAGCCTCGAAAGTTCCCATCCGGGTAACATAAGCCTGGCCTTTCCACAGGGCACGTCCATCCGACCAAATTTCAGCCACATAGGCCGGGCACATGCCGTAACAGGTATCGCGGGCAATGCGTGCAATAAGTACATTTCCGTCCTGATCTTCTTCTACCGGCGGATCTTCATCTTTTTTGACCACCGGCGGCACAAATCCGCGATGCTTGATCACGGAGTTGTCCGGCTTTTTTCCGGCTTTTGCCGAATGGCAGGCCGGAAGCAGCAGGTTAGCGCTCAGCAAAAGAAAGGAATACAGCAGTACGCGCATATGGCTTACAGGGTGCTGAGGTCAACAATGAAGCTGTCTTTGTAACCCTTCTTTTTTGCTAATTTGTATTGTGCATCTGCACTGGCCTTATCGCCAAAGGCGCCGATAATTACTTTGTACGTGGTAACATCGGCGGAGGCATTGTAGCTGGAAAGTACCAGCGATTTGCCCGGCCATTGGCTTTCAATTTTTTTCACAATCGGCAACACGTTATCGGCGTCCAGCAGGGTGCTGACCTGAATGCCAAACCCTTTTTTCTGAGCCTCTGTAATGCTGACTTTGAAGAGGGTGGTTTGGGGCGGTTCAGGTGTGGTTGTGACCGGTGCCGCCGCGCCTTTGGCCGTGGTATTGGCCGGTGTGGTTGTTACGGTTTGCGGACGCGGGTCGGGAGCGGGGCTGCTGGTGCTGTATTGTGCCGGACGAACGGCGGCGCTGGCAGTTGCAGGCGCGCTCGCGGCGGCAGCTTGCTCATGGCTTTTGATGAGCTGTGTGTTGCGTACGGTGGCGGGAGCGCTGCTCACGCCTTTGGCCGTAGTGGTGCCTGGGGTGCTGTATTGGGCGGGTTGCGGAGCAGCGGGTACAGCACCGGTTGTGGGTGCTTCTGCAGGCAGAATTTTTTCTTTGGTCGGGCCTGTTTTTTCTTCGGCGGCCTGTTCAACTTTTACACGTGCCACACCTGCCTTGATGAGGCCAATGGATTCGGCGGCAGCGCGGGAAATATCCACCACATAACCTTCGTGGAAAGGGCCGCGGTCGGTGACGCGCACGATTACGGAGTAGCCGTTGTCGAGGTTGGTTACTTTCAGTTTGGTACCGAAAGGATAGGTTTTGTGCGCGCAGGTAAAATCTTCCTTATTGTAAGGTTCTCCGCTGGCAGTTTTACGGCCGTGCAATTTGTCGGCGTAATAAGCGGCTTTACCATATTCTTCCCCGTTGTAGAAAGCACTGAGGCCCATCCAAAGGGTGAAAAGTAAAGCGAATGTGGCGAATTTTGACAGTTGGATACGCATGTGAGATTGATTTCAGGAAATAAAAAGTCAGGCAAAGATAAGGAAAACGAACGCAAATTGTTTTTTCGTATTACCAGTCGCCTCCTGCGCCGCCACCGCCGAACGAACCGCCGCCAAAATCGCCGCCGCTTCCCCAGTCGCTACCGCCACCACCGCCGCCGCCCGACCATCCGCCACCGCCGCCGATCCAGGGACTGCCGCCGATGATCCATCCGCCGCCGCGGGGCCAGTTGTCGTCATGGTCCCGGTGATTGCGGTCGTCGTTGCGGTACAGTTTGCCATTTTTACGGGCGCGCCAGATGGCAAAAACGATGATAAAGATGAGGCCGAGGAAAACGATCAGGATGACAAAGCCTGCGGTGGCATCGCCGGCCTGATCTTTCGGGTCGGCTTTAAATTCGCCGCCCAGTGCTTTGGTGATATCGGTAATACCGGCGTTGATGCCGTCGGCGTACTGCTGATTTTTGAAATAGGGTGCAATGGTATTGCGAATGATCCGCGCGGCCAGTACATCCGGCACAGCGCCTTCGGTGCCGTAGCCTGTTGCGATGTAGATACCCCGGTCGGGTGGCTGCGACTTGATGAGCAGGATAATACCGTTGTTTTTGTCTTTTTGCCCGACGCCCCAGCGCCGTCCCAATTCCACGGCGTACATGGCTTTGTCGTAATCGCCCAGATCGGGCCGGATCATGACGACAATTTGCGTTGAGGTGCTGTCGAAGTAGCGGCGCAGGCGTTGTTCCATGGCTGCTTTTTCTCCGGGTGAGAGCCAGCCGGAGTAATCGTGCACATAAACGGCGGGTTCGGGCTTTTTAGGAAAAACGGCCTCATTGTCCTGCGCCTGAAGCGTCAGCAAGCCTGCCGGCAGGAGCAGCGCGGCAAGGAGTAGTCTGAAAATCAAGCGTTTAACCATAAATAATTTCGTCGGGGAGTTCATTGTGGCCGTCGAGGGTGTCGCTTGGGAAATGGGTTTGCAACTGACGTCCGATGAGTTGAATACACTGCACGACCCCTTCGGCAGCTTCATCGCGGCGGAAATGATCGCGCAGCAATTGCTTTTCGGTTTCCCAGAAGCCATAACCGACTTTCTGGTGAATACCGATGTCGCCCCAAATGGCAAAATGCCTGGATTTGGGAGCGAGGTAGAGCAGCACGGCATTTCGGTTTTGCGTGTTGTGCATGCCGAAAAGGTGGAAGACCTCTTCTGCGCGTTCCACGGGGTGGTCGCGCAGACAGAAATCTTCCACATACAGGCGTATTTCGCCGCTGGTGCCGCGTTCGGCCTCCTGAATGGCGCCGACGATACGCGCTTCTTCGCTTTGTGTAAACATTGCGTGGTTTAGAATTTTACTTCGGGCGCTTTATCAGAGCCGGGAGCCGATTCGAAGTAACCGCGCGGGCTAAAGCCGAACATGCCCATGAAGAAGTTGTTCGGGAATTTACGGATGGTGCCGTTGTACTGTTGCACGGCGCCGTTGAAGTCTTTACGGGCGATGGCAATGCGGTTTTCCGTGCTTTCTAATTGTTGTTGCAGGTCGCGGAAATTCTGGTTGGCCTGCAGGGTAGGATACTGCTCGGAAACCATCAAGAGGCGTCCAATAGCGCCCGACAGCGACTGCTGGGCTTGTTCGTAGCGCTGGATATTTTCAGGCGTGAGGTCGTTGGGGTCGATTTTCATTTGTGTAGCAGATGCGCGGGCGCTCACAACGGCTTCGAGGGTGCTTTTTTCAAATTCGGCAGCTCCTTTAACGGTGTTGACGAGGTTCGGAATAAGGTCGGAACGGCGTTGGTACTGAGTTTCAACCTGCGACCAGGAGGATTTTACTTTTTCATCAAGACCTACGGCGCTGTTGTAGGATCCGGCGCCACAGAAACCGAATACCAGCAGGACGCCGATAACGATGATTGGAACGAGCAATTTTTGCAAATTCATAGTTTGGAATGGTTTGGTAATGTTGCTTATGAAAGGATGAATGTGTGGGGAGCCACAAACACCCGCCAAGGTAGGGGAATTTGAAAAAATGATGCGTATTTTTTCGAGCAAAACAAGGCGGCGGCGGTACGGGAGGCGCAGATTTCAGGACAAATTGCGCAGCGCCGCCACCAGTATACCGCAGGCAACGGCGGCATTGAGCGATTCGGCCTGCCCCCCCGCCGGGCGGGGAATGTTCCAGCGCCGCGTCAGCGCTTGCTCGGTTTCAGGCCCGATACCGCGGCCTTCATTGCCAATAATTAGCAAGCCGGCGGCGGGTATTTTTTTATCCCTGTAAATATTTTCGCCGTCGAGCAAGGCGCCGCAAATGGCCGTGCCGGGTGTTTGCAGGGCCAGCAGTTCGGTCAACGGAATTTCCAGACAGGGTACGCGCAAGGCTGCGCCCATACCGGCCTGCACGGCTTTGGGGCCGAAAAAGTCGGTTGTATCGGGTGAGCAGAACACGGCGGGCAGCCCGAACCAGTCGGCCACGCGGAGGATGGCGCCGAGGTTTCCGGGGTCTTGCAGACCGTCGAGATAAAGGCACCAGTCGCGGGAGGGCAGGGTAGGGTCGGGTGTGTTATCCGGGAAATTTGCGAGGGCAAGCACCTTGTTGGGGGTTTGCAGGGCGGATATTTTTTTAAGCTCGGCTTCGGTGACCGGATTAAATTTATTTAAAAATGGTTTGAGCGGGGCCATATTTTCTTCGGCCCAACGTTCTGTACCAAAAATGGTATCTACGGGGATGCGCTGCTGGTTCAGGAGTTCCGCGACCATTTTTTCCCCTTCTACCGTGAACTTTCGGTACTTTTGCCGGTACTTTTTCACCTGCAACGCGTTGAGTAATTTCGCCTGGTTGTGCGATACCATATTTATGCCTGGATTGATCTTTAAACGGCTCGCAGCTTTTCAATGGACGGTGGTTTTACTGCCGCTGCTGCTGCTTTCCTCCTGCAATGTTACGAAGCATTTGGACACTGCCAAAGGAGAGCGCTTTTTAATCAAAAATACCATTGAATTTGATGCCGGCCGTAAGCTCTCGCTTTCGGAAAATACGGCCCTTCAATACGAATATGGTTCTTACTTCCGGCAAAAACCCAACAAGCGGCCGCTGCTGCTGCTCAAACAACCCTGGCGTGTTTGGCATCATTACCGCTTTCAGCACCGGAATTCCCGTTACGCCCGCTGGGTCAATAAAGTAATTGCCGAACCGCCCGCCATTTATGATGAAAATCAGGCGGTGCGCACGGCTAAAAACTTGGAACGGCACCTGCAAAACCAGGGCTACCTGAATGCTACCTGTACGTTTGAAACCAAAACCTCCGGGAAACTCAAAAAAGACAGCAATACGGTGTACAAACCCTATATCGCTGCCAAATATACCCTGCACTTCGGCCCACTGCACACCATTGAATCGGTAAATATGACGGCGCAGGACAGCAACCTGCTCAAAATTATCCGTGAACTGCCGGAACCTTCCCTGCTCAAACCCGGCAAACCGCTCGACCGCGCCCTCTTTGATCAGGAAAAACTGCGGATCAGCGCCGCGCTCAAAAACAGGGGTTACGCTTACTTTGGCCCTAATTTTATCCGCTATTCGGGCGATAGCACCGGCACCCGAACGCGCATCACATTAGATGTGCTCAACCCGGGCGATACATTGCGGCATAAAGTGTACACCCTGAACAAAATATATGTTTACCCGGCATTTATTCCGGATTACAACTTCATCCGGGAAGATACTACCCTGAACGGCATTTACTACTGCACCACGGAACCCAAATTCAATATCAAACCCAAATACCTCTCGCGCTCCATCTCCCTGCAACCCAGCTGGCCTTATCTGCAACGCGAGTTTGATAAAACCAACCGAAACCTCAACGGATTAGGCGTCTATCGTTTTGTGTCGATCAAGCCGGTTCCCGATTCTACCGCGGCAGACAAACTCGACGTTATCATCAACCTGACCCCCAACGACGAAATTTCTACGGAATGGGATGCCGATTTTAACTCCTCCACCAGTTCCGGCTCTTTGGTACAGAACCTGATCGGCGCGGCGGCTTCCTTTACCTTTCAGCACCGGAATTTGTTTCACGGCGCCGAACACTTCAGCAGCAGCGTGCGCTACAATATTGAGTTCGACGTCAGCCAGCGCAATAACCTGATTTTTTCGCAGCAAATCAAGTTGCAAAACGACCTGGTTTTTCCGCGCTTTTTTGATTATCTGGGCATTTGGGACGGGCTGCATCGGCTCAAATTAGGCAAACGAACGGCAGTGGGTGATGAACTGTACAACCGTATGCGCAATGAGAGCCGCTCACGGGTTGCCTTGAGTTATAACTTCCTGAATGTTACCAATTTCTATTATTACAACCTTTTTTACGCCACCTATGGTTTTGATTTGCGGAGTAGTCAGGAGCATCAATATTCCATAGATCATATCGGGATTGACGTGTTGCAGCCTGAGTTCGGACAGAACTTTAGTCCGAATGAATTTTTAAGAAAAAGCTTTGGCAATCAGTTGTTTACGGGCTTTTTACTGCGCTCGTTCAGCTACACCTTTGCCGGAAGGCCCAATCGTTTTGGGGAGCGCTGGGGGTATCGGATGAGCAGCGAGGTGTCGGGTCTGGAAATTCTGGCGCTCAACCGCCTTTGGGCAATTCCCTTTGGGCGGCAGGAGTGGAAAGTGGGCAACCTTGATTATGCGCAGTATTTCCGCATGGAAATGGATGGTACTTATACCCGCGATTTTTCTGAAAAGCTGAGTGCAGCCGTCCGGGTTGGTTCCGGGGTGGCGCTGGCTTTTGGCGATTCGCGCACCGTGCCATTTGTCAAGCAGTATTTTATTGGCGGGCCTTCGGGTTTGCGGGCCTGGCGTATCCGGGAGTTGGGGCCGGGCGGTTTCCGGGACCCTAACGGACCTACCCGGGCGCCCTTTTTTCAATCCGGCGATTTCAGGTTTGAGTTTAATGGCGAGCTGCGTTTTCCCTTGTTCTGGTGGTTTAAAGGCGCTGTTTTTGTAGATGGCGGTAATATTTGGTCGCTGGATCAGAACGACGCCCGCAAAGACGCACGTTTGAGCCTGAATTCCTATAAAAATATCGCCTTGGGCACCGGCGCGGGTATTCGTTTCGACTTTTCCTATGCGGTCATTCGCTTAGACTGGGGCCTGAAATTGCGTTATCCCTACCAGCCGGTGGAAGGGCGGAACTCCTACTGGACGCCCAATCTGATCTCCAAACTCCAATTGCGCGATTTTGTAACCAACTTGTCGGTGGGCTACCCGTTTTAGCGTAGTCAAAGTTAGCTTTACGGGAGTAGATGTGACTTAGGGGTAGATTTGCGTCGGAACGGCGCAAAACAAACATACACATCACAAAACAAACCTACCATGTCGAACTTACTTGACTCGCTCAAATCTTACCTCACGCCCGAACTCATCGGCCAGGCTGCTGCTGCATTTGGTGAAAATGAAAGCGGCGTCAGCAAGGCTGCTTTGAGCCTGGCGCCTACCATGCTCGCCGGATTGCTGAACAAATCCAATGATCAGCACGGATTGGAAAGCGTGTTCAGCCTCATTTCCAAATTCGATTCCGGTGTGCTGGATAATCTCGGTGGACTGATCGGCGGCGGCAACCTCGCCCACAATGATCCTAAAGATGCCGCAGGTGAAATTCTGGGTCATTTATTTGGCTCCAAAGTGCCGGCCATCAATAACTCCGTTGCGGCATTTTCCGGTGTAAAATCTTCTACGGTTTCGTCGCTGCTGGGTCTTGTTGGTCCGCTCGTAATGGGTTGGCTGAGCAAAAAAATCAATACAGAAGGCCTGAGCCTTTCCGGTTTGATGAATTTCCTGGGTGGAGAAAAAAATGCCATTCTTGGCGCGCTGCCCGGTGGCGTTGGCGCCCTGTTGGGCTTTTCCGGCGCCAATGTTAGCGACAATACCAGCGTGGAAACACCTGCTGCCGGCGGCACCCGCTGGCTCTGGCCCCTGCTCCTGCTGCTTGCCCTGGCGGCCGGTATCATGTACTACCTGAAAAACTGCAAAGGCGAAGTAAAAGCCTCTGAAAAAGCAGTAACCGCTGTGATTGATTCAACGGCCATCAAAGCTGCTGCGGTTGCTGAAGCTGCTAAAAATGCGACTGCGGGCTACATGAAAAAATTGGCTTCGGGCTTTGAGATCAAAGGCAATGCTACGGGCATTGAAAGCCAGTTGATCGCCTTCATCGAAGATGCTGCCAAGCCGGTGGATAAAACAACCTGGTTCAACTTCGATCGCCTCAATTTCCGTACCGGCAGCGCCGAATTGGACATGGAAAAATCTCAGGATCAGCTGACCAATATCTACGAAGTATTGAAAGCCTTTCCGAAGGTAAAAATTCGCGTCGGCGGCTACACCGACAATACCGGTAACAAAGCAGCCAATATGAAACTCTCCACCGACCGCGCCAACAATGTGATGAATGCCTTGGTGAAAATGGGCATCGATAAAGCCCGTCTGAGCGCTGAAGGTTATGGCGACCAACATCCGGTTGCTTCCAACGATACGGAGGAGGGCCGCGCACAAAACCGCCGCATCGCCGTCCGCGTAACCGAAAAATAAATATCAGTTATCAGTTATCAGTTATCAGTTATCAGTTATCAGTTATCAGTTATCAGTTATCAGTTATCAGTCAGCAGTTATCAGTCAACAGTTAGCAGTGAGCAGTTAGCAGTGAGCAGTCGACAGTTATCAGTCAACAGTTAGCAGTCAACAGTTAACAGTTAGCAGTTAGCAGTCAACAGTGAGCAGTCGACAGTTATCAGTGAGCGGTCAGCATTATTTTGTTGACTGGTAACTGCTCACTGTTGACTGCTCACTGTTGACTGCTCACTGTTGACTGATAACTGTTAAATGTTTCTTCTTATTCGATAGTTGCCATTAACGGTATGCGTGTTGCCGCCGCTATCCGTAAAGGTTCCGCTGAAGGTGCCGGTCATGTAACCGCCAATTTGAGGCGGAAAATCAGTGATGGTAGTGGTGACATTAATGGTATTTGACCAAAAGCCATTTACGCCGATATATTGCAGGGGATGCGAGGATCCTACCACTGCATTGTGCCCGAACGCAAATTGAATCAGGTTATTTCCGTCAGCAGCAAACAGCGAAACGTATTCCTGAGAAATAAAGGCCGAATCCTGATTGGTGATGGGCAGGGTAATATTGCTGCCGCCGTCCAAGCTGTATACCACATAGTTTTCCAGATTATTGCAGGCGCTCAGGTCGCCAAAGTTTATGTTGCCACTAACAAGCTGTGTTTTTTCCAGACTTTCCTTAAGGTTGTCCATATCAACCCCTGTGGCGCTTATATTGCCTGGCACATTATTGGAGCAATACGTCAGATTTCCATTAAATTCACCGTTGGCATTTGTAGCCAAAACGCCAACGCCACGCGTGATGAAGGCGTATCCATTGGCAACAGGCTGGCCGTCGCAATCCAGTATGCGACCGCTTACGGAGGCGTTCACCAAGCCACCCGGCAGTGAATTCAGATCCACCACAATATTACCCAGATCGGTATCTGTATTAAACGGCCCTGCCAGTTGGGAATGAATGATATTGTTGCAGGGCGACTGGCTATTGTCTGATGAGTAGATTTCAATACGGATTTGTACGCCCTTTGGGGCCAGTCCGCTGAAATTACCACTTATATCCGGGCTGCCATGCCCGCAGCCCATACCGATATTTATTGTTTCCGGGCAAGCCCACACGTGTACCTGCGAGATCGGGTTGCCGTTTTGATCCACCACGCGGCCGCTGAGCAGGATGGAGGGGGCGCTGGCGTCGTAGTTCCACCAGGAGAAATGGCTGACGCTGGTTTTGTACTGGTTGCCGGTTTTGGTGGCCACGCCTTCTTCCTTCCAGAGGCCTTCGGTTTCATCGAAATGCCACATGGGCACTTCATCGGGCGCTTGCGCGAGGAGTCCGGAGGGGATGGTGGCGGTCATTTCCACGGTTTTGCCTGCGGCGATCTGGAGCGGATTGCCAGCCGGGTCGCTGAGGCGGATACCGACCATGCCAAAGGTTTGCAGCAGTTCTTCCTCGCCGTTGCTGCGCAGGCCGCGCAAGGCACCGGGAACGATGTCCAGCAGGTTGTCGGCTTCGGGGTTGATGTACGCGCCGCTTACTACCACGGTGCCGTTGTAGGTTTGTCCGTCGCGACTGATGCTGCCCGCATCAAAACGCAGGCTGGCATTGGAAACGCTCAGGGTTGTACCGTTGGCGCTGTTGAAATTGGCGATCACGGTTTCAGGCAGGAGCGTAAAGCGCAGGTTGTAGGTAGCATCTTTATTGACAAAGAGCGTGCGGATATTCGTCCAGTAGCCATTTTTTTCGATGGTGATTTTGGCGCGGGAAGAATTGACCGAGGCATTTTCTATGCGGAAAACGCCGTTGTTGTCGGTGGTGGTGCTGAGCGTGCCCACACTGGCTGTGGCGCCGGAAACAGCGTTGCCATTGGCATCCGTTACGCGGCCGATGAAGGTTGTCTGCACCGTTTTACCGGGCCAGTTGCTGTTGTTTTGCAGGTCTTTGTTGCAGGCAACCCAAAGGAATGCCAGGGCAAGGCCCAGCAGGCCCAGCCAATACTTTTTTTGTAGCATGGTTAAACTTGTTTTGGTGAAAAATCGAATAACCTTATTACGCAGGGTTGCGGGGTGGAGGTTGGGTGGGTGGGGGGATTATTTTGTTTTTATACGGATAACTTTTCCCTGGTTCAATAAATATTGCCAGCGAGTTATACTGTATGAAATGAGGTAGCGGGTTGCCTGTGTGAGCGGAAATGCCAATATGGATACTTAACATTTATACTGATTTCATCGCAGCGCAGATTTTTACACAAAATATTATCTTTTGATAATCAATATTTTGTGTGACATTTTTTGAGCAAACCTACGCCGCGATGAAGCAGTATGCCGGACTTAGCGCTTGTCCGGTATAAACGCCTACTGTTTTGCGTATTCCGCCGGCGCAATAAACGGATACTCCGTATTGTCAATAATAGGCGTTACGTCGAAAAAATCGTTCAAAACAGATTCAGCGGTACAGTACGCACCTTCTACCCATGCCTGATCGTTGGAGTAGGTTTCACCCACGATGAAGATATTGGCGTCGGGGTTCTGTGTCAGCAGGGAGGGTTTGCGTATTTTTTGCTGCACATCCACGATGTCGAAATGGGGTGCCCATTCGTGGTAGCCCGCGTTGAAGGGCGGCAGCGACCAGTCTACATAAGCCGCATCAAGCGGTTCGGGCACATTGAGCAGGTAGTTGGCATTCGGGCCAAAATGCAAGTCGCCGAGCATTTTGCGCAGCATTTTCACCATACGGGCAGGCACTTTTCGCGGACCGTCAATCGGTTGGGTATCTGCCGAGCTGGGTATTGTACGATCCTGATTGGGCTCCAGTTCCAATTGTTTCCAAAAGTCAGTATTGTCTTCATCGTCGTAGCTGGCTAAGATGCCATACACCGGCGTTTGGTTTTGATCGGCGGCGTTGTTGCCAAAATACACCACCATGCGGATGGGCGAGCTGCTCACGCTGGGGCCTATGGTGTCGTTGCGGGCGGCCTTGTCGAGTTGCTTGGTTTGCAGCACTGTCAGGCGTTCGTTGTCGATATTTTCAATGGCAGCAACGAGGTCGTTCAGCGACTCATAGGGCGTATACAACAACTGATTCATGGCTGCGACGGCGTTGGCCGGGAAACCATCCTGCTGCAGGGCCGAAACCACATCGGGCGTAAGCGTGTAGCCGATAATCTGAGCGGGGTAGGGGGCGGGGTTGGCGCTGTATTCGGGCGACCACCAGGGATGCTCGAAGAACATGCCCACTTTATACGAAGGCTGCATGATAGCCGACTCCAGGTAGAGGCTTACCTGTTCATGGTTGAGCACGTCGTTTTCGCCTGCTTCGGGCTTGCGGAAGCGTGTTGCCTGCGCCACGAGGTCAATAGCGGCGCGGGGCATGGCCATCCAGGCCGCGTCGGCTTCGCGGGCACCGGCAGGAATATTGGGTTCAGCCCGACTGGCGTAGGTAAATGCCGCTTTGTTGTTTTTCCAAACGATGGAGTGCAGGCGCGTATCGGGGTAGTAGCGGAAATCCACGCCTTTTTCCGCGCACATTTGTTCAATCTGCTCAAATAGGACGTTGAACATCCCCGAATAACCGATAGACAAAGTGCGGTATTGCGTGCCCGGTGCAAACTCGTTGTTCATATTGAACGAAACGGCCGAGCTGGTATTGATGACATTGGAGCTGTACCCATTGCCATCGGCGGCATATTCGTAGCCCTCTTCGCCCAATTGATCGTACAGGAGGTTCCAATAACCGATGTCTTTGAGCAGGTCGTCTTTTTGGAAAACCGAGTTGTCCGACAACGTGACCGTAATTTTGCCCTCATTGTAAAATTTGCACCATTCCCTGCGGGTTTGCGGGCCGGAATTGGCGGTCACGGCGAGGTTTTCCACCGTATTGAAGCCCTGATCGGGACTGGTGCCGGCACCGAAATGATCCATATTGTACGGCGCAGGGTTGTTGGAATTGATGTCGTTGAGGTAAAAATTCCTTGAACGCAGGTAAAAAAGCTGATTGTTGGTTACGTTGAAGGGTACAGAAAATTTGCTCAGGCCCAATTGCTCAATCACTTCCGTAACGACGCGATGGCCGGAGCTGAGGCCGTCATTGGCCTTCGGCGCCGTTTTATCCCAATAGGAATAACGCATGCCGCCCAGCTCGACGAACGAATTCTTTTTATCGTTTTTATAAAACCAGGTGCAGATGCGCGCGCCCGGCTCCCGCGAACCGCTGTGTTTTTTTGAGAAGTCGTATTTGCCCCAGTCGTATAATTCCAACACATCGCCTTTTTGCAGGAGCTTGCCGGCGTTATTGGGGTCTTTGGTCTTGCCGTTGAGCAGACGCCAGGCGGTATACAGGCCCGCTGCGCCGGCTCCGAAAATGGAATAGGTTTTATTGCTCATGTTGTTGTTGGTTGGTTTAATTAATAGGATACGATAGGGCCTGGGAACTGCTCATTGCCCAATCTTTTCATTTGTTGTGGCAGGTCTTTTTCCGGAATTTTCACTTCCACCAAAATTGGTTTTGAGGAGCGGGTTTTCAGTTTTGCCAGCACCGCGTTGAGTTCGCTGACGGTTTCGGCGCGGTAGCCCTCGGCTCCGAAGGCTTGGGCCAGCGCCATATAATCCCATTTGGGCAAAACATCAAAGGCGTCGAAGGGCGGCGCATCGGGGCCGTCGTTGAAGGAATTGACATCTACATACACCTGCTCAATCGCATAAACGCCATTGCTCATTACAAAAATGACGGCGTCTAAGTTATTGCGCGAGAGGGTAGAGAGCGACTGGCAGAGCATCATAAAGCCGCCGTCGCCGGCCACCGTCCAGGCGCGTTTGCCGCTGCCGAGTTGTGCGCCAGCCGCAGCGCCGGTTTCGTAGCCGATGATTTGCCAGGCCGCCGAGCTTACAAAACTGCCCTGCGCCATGCCGTAAATATTGGTGGCCACATACATGGAGGAACTCACGCCGAGCGTCAGGACGCTGTCTTTCATCAGGTTGTTATCGTTCCAAAACTTGGTGAGTTGCTGGAAAAAACGATTGAACGTGATGACTTCGGGCTGGCCATTCCAGCGCGGATCGGAGGCAGAAACCCAGGGTTCGGGGAATTGGGGCGGCGGCGGGGCAATGGTTTTGAGCGGATACGCCTTGTCTGTTTCAAATTTTAGCAGCAGGGCCTGCATAAAGTCTTTCAGCCCTACGCCCTCGTATTTGAAATAACCCGCCCGCATACTGTCGGTGGTGCAGAGCACCATGTCGGCGTATTTATTGGTGACCAACAAGAGGTAATCGTCGGTCATAATCGCGCCGAGGGTAATCACGCAGTCGGAGGCTTTCACAATGTCCAGCACAGCCCCGGCGGAGGCAGCGTCGGAGTAAGTGCCAATAAACTTGTCGCCTCCCTCGTCGAGCACCGTTTTTCCGAGCGAGGTAGTGGTGTACAGGATGCCGCTGGCCCCGATGAGTTGCTCCAGCAAGGGCGACAGGCCGTGGCGCAGCACTTCCACACCGGCGAGGATAAGCGGGTTTTTAGCGGCGGAGATCATACTCCAGGCTTGCGCAACGGCATTTTCGAGCTGGCGCGGTTCGGATTTTACGACCCGCGCCTGAAGCGGTTCGGGCGAAGGGGCGGCACAGGGTTCGGCCCAGACCTCCTTGTAGCAGGCGATATAGACCGGGCGCTGGTGGGTGAGCGCTTCGATCAGCAGGGCGTCAATGATTTCGGGTGCGCCTTCCGAAGTACTGAGCGTGACGGCGCCCACCGTGACGTGGCGGTAAATTTCTTCATCGGCGGCGAGGTTGCCGGTGGAGTGGTGGAACAACATGCCGTACATATCGGTCAGGTTGCGCGCATCCGCGCCGGGCGTTGCGCTGATGACCACCACGGGTGCCCGCTCCACGTAGGCCCCGGCGATGGCGTTGAGGGCCGAGTAGGTACTCACGCCGTATTGCAGCGACACGGCGGCCAGTCCGCGGGTACGCGCGTAAGCATCGGCGGCGTAGGCGGCGTCCAGTTCGTTGATGGCGCCGATGGTTTCGATACCCTCGAAGTATTCAAGCGCCTGGGTAAAGTGCTTGACATAGTCGCCGGGTATCTGGAATACCTCGGTTACGTTGAGTTGGAGGAGTCGGGTGAGCAGGTAATTGGCGACTGTCATAGTTTTGGTTTCAGGCATATCAGTTGATTTACAGTTTGGGCGGGTGCCCCAACAGGATTGAAGATTGTAGTGGGCAAAGATGGCCTTTTTTGGTGTTTATACAACAGCGTATAAATGCCTGAAGATGGAAAAGGGGTATTTGTACGGGATTTTTTTGGGGGTTGGGGGTATGAAAAAATTTGCGGCTGTGGGAATTCGGTGTAAATTTGCAAGGCAGTTTAAAAAGCAGCCACAAACCCTTCGCCTACAGCGGGCATACACGCAAGGGACGACTAAGTAAAAGCTGCAATGCTGGATAAGTGCTTTTTCAGGGTGTTTTTACGCGATGCGGGTTTAACTTAGTCGTCTGTTGCGGGAGTGCGGTAGTTATCCCCAAAAAATAAAAAACATAAAATAAAACCACCCCAAACCACGTTTATATATTTGATGAGATTCTTTTGCTTCACATTCAGTCTGTACCTGCTTGTTCTGTCCTGCATCCCATGCAGCGACAGCGAACACGCGCACAGTCAAAATGTGAGCAAAAATCTCGTGCAAATCAATTTCTCGTCCGACGAACACGGCTGCCCGCAGCATCGGCATTGCGATGACAGTTGCTCGCCTCTTTGCGGCTGCAATTGCTGCACTTCGATTTTTATTTTTCAAAAAATAACGGTTTTCACTTTTCAAAAACCACAGCCCTCCGACGAAAAACAGGTTTTCCCTGAAGCCATTTTCCTTGTCAAAGATATGGCCTTCGCCATTGACCATCCGCCCCAGTTGAGTTAGCCAACTCCTTTTTTCAAAAATTTCCTTGCTGAAAATAGCCCGCTCGCTGCCTTGCGCGAGACGGCTTTTCGTGCATTTGGCTAATTCAAAATCACATCCATGTTTGATAAAATCATCGCCTATTCCATTGGGAATAAGGCAGTTATTGGCGCAATGACCCTCGCGCTGGTGGTTTGGGGCGTTTGGTCGGCGTTTCGATTGCCGATTGATGCCGTGCCGGACATCACCAACAATCAGGTGCAAGTCATCACGCAAGCCCCGTCGCTTGGGGCGCAGGAGGTCGAACAGTTCATCACCGCACCCATTGAACTCGCCCTTTCCAACATCCCCGACGTGCTGGAAAAACGCTCCATTTCGCGCAGCGGCATCTCAGTCATCACCGTCGTTTTCCGCGACAAAACCGACATCTACTGGGCGCGGCAACAGGTCGGCGAACGCCTCAAAGAAGCCGAAGCCAACATCCCCAGAGGTTTCGGCGACATCACCCTTGCCCCAATCACGACGGGACTGGGCGAGATTTACCACTACGTCATCCACGCCAAGCCCGGTTTCGAGGGCAAATTTTCCGCGACCGAACTGCGAACTTTGCAGGATTGGGTCGTCCGTACCCAACTCTCCGGAACGGAAGGCTTGGCAGAAGTCAGCGGTTGGGGCGGTTTCGTGAAACAGTACGAAGTCGCGCTCGACAATGACAAACTGAACGCCCTCGGCATTTCAATTCCCGAAATTTTCGAGGCATTGGAGAAAAACAACGAGAACACGGGCGGCTCCTACATCGAACAGCGCAGCAACGCCTATTTCATCCGGGGCTTGGGGCAGGTCAAAAACTTGACCGACATCGAGCGCATCGTCGTCAAAAACGTGGCGGGCGTACCCGTCCTCGTGCGCGACGTGGCGACCGTCCAGTTCGGCACGGCGACCCGTTACGGCGCGGTCACGCGCAATGGCGAGGGCGAGGTCGTGGCGGGCATTGCGCTGATGTTGAAGGGCGAAAACTTCAACCAAGTCATCAAAAACGTCAAGTCGCGCATTGCCCAAATCCAAAAATCACTGCCCGAAGGCGTGGTCATCGAGCCGTTCATTGACCGCACGGAACTCGTCGGGCGCAGCATCGGCACGGTCGAGACCAACCTCATCGAAGGGGCTTTGATTGTTGTTTTCGTGCTGGTTTTGTTCCTCGGCAATCTGCGGGCGGGGCTGGTTGTGGCCTCCGCGATTCCGCTTTCCTTGCTTTTTGCCCTCGGCATGATGCGCTGGTTCGGCGTTTCCGCCAACCTCATGTCGCTCGGCGCGATTGATTTTGGGCTGATTGTGGACGGCGCGGTCATCATCGTCGAGGCTGTGGTGCATCGGCTGGTTTTCAATAAAATTGCCACCGGGCGGCTCACCCAAAAACAGATGGACGAGCAAGTTTATCAAGCCGCGTCGGGCATCCGAAGTAGCGCGGCGTTCGGCGAAATCATCATTTTGATAGTCTATCTGCCGCTTTTGGCGCTGGTCGGCATCGAGGGCAAAATGTTCAGACCGATGGCGCAGACCGTCGCCTTTGCCATTTTGGGCGCGTTCATCCTTTCGCTGACGTGGATTCCGATGGCTTCCGCGCTGTTTTTGAGCAAAAACACGGAACACAAGCGCAATTTCAGCGACCGCATGATGGATTTTTTCCAAAAATGCTACGCCCCGGTGTTGGAGGTTGCCCTGCGTTTCAAAATCGCGGTCGTTGCGGCGGTGGTCGCGCTGTTCGCCGTGAGCCTTTTAATTTTCAATAAAATGGGCGGCGAGTTCATCCCCACGCTCGAAGAGGGCGATTTGACCGTCGAAATCTCGATGATGCAAGGCACGTCGCTCACCCAAGTGGTCGAGACGTTCGGCAAAGCCGAGAAGATTTTGAAGGACAATTTCCCCGAAGTCCGGCAAGTCGTCACCCGCATCGGATCGGCGGAAATCCCGACCGACCCCATGCCCGTCGAGCGCGGCGACATGATGGTTTCGATGAAACCAATGGAAACGTGGCGCGAGGAAGTCTGCGACCGCGAGGAAATGCAGGAGGCAATGGAGGAGGCTCTGTCCGTCCTTCCCGGCGTGAACATCGAACTGACCCAGCCCATGCAAATGCGTTTCAACGAACTGATGACGGGCATCCGGCAGGACGTGGCGGTGAAAATCTACGGCGACGACCTCGAAATCCTCACCCAAAAAGCCAACGAAGTCGCCCAACTCATCGCCGGAGTGCCGGGCGTGGGCGACCCGCAGGTGGAAAAAGTGAACGGCTTGCCGCAAATCCTCGTCAGTTACGACCGTGAAAAAATGGCGCAGTACGGGCTGGCGATTTCCGACGTGAACATGATTTTGAAAACCGCCTTCGCGGGCAACGTCGCGGGCGTGGTTTTCGAGGGCGAAAAACGCTTCGACATGGTGGTGCGCCTGCGCCGCGAACTGCGCGAGAACATCGCCAACATCGAAAATTTGTACGTCCCGCTGCCCAACGGCAACCGCGTTCCGCTATCGCAAGTCGCCAAAATCGAGTTCAAAAACGCCCCGGCGCAAGTCTCACGCGAGGACGGCAAGCGGCGGATTTTTGTCGGTTTCAACGTGCGCGGGCGCGACGTGGAAAGCGTCGTCGAGGAAATCGAGCCGATTTTGAGCCAAAAACTGACCCTGCCGCCCGGCTATTTCACCACCTACGGCGGGCAGTTCCAAAACCTGCGCGAAGCGAAGGCGCGGCTTTCGGTGGCAGTCCCGGCGGCGTTGCTCCTGATTTTGGTCTTGCTTTATGCCACGTTCCGCAGCATCCCGCAGGCGTTTTTGATTTTCACCGCCGTGCCGCTGTCGGCAATCGGCGGCGTGTTTGCGCTCCTCCTGCGCGGGATGCCGTTTTCGATTTCGGCGGGCGTGGGCTTCATTGCGCTGTTCGGCGTGGCGGTTTTGAACGGCATCGTTTTGATTGGCTATTTCAACCAGTTGAAAAAAGAAGGCGTTTCGGACATCCTCGAACGGGTGCGCCTCGGCACGCGCGTCCGCTTGCGCCCCGTGATTATGACGGCGGCGGTCGCCTCGCTCGGCTTTTTGCCAATGGCGCTTTCGACCAGCGCGGGCGCGGAGGTGCAAAAACCCCTCGCCACCGTCGTCATCGGCGGCTTGGTCTCGGCGACGCTCCTGACCTTGCTCGTGCTGCCCGCGCTGTACGTCCTGTTTTTTGGGAAAAGGAAAAGGAGGGGTCTGCCGAAAACCGCCGCGCTTTTCGTCGGGCTGTTTTTGCTGAAAACGGCGGGCGTTTTTGCCCAAAACAAAACCGTCACGCTCGCCGAGTGCCTCGCGCTGGCTTCGCAAAACAACCTGTATTTGAAAGGCGCAGCCCTCGAAACCGCCCAAAACCGCGCCCTCGAAGGCACGGCCAAAGACCTCGGCAAGTCCAATTTTTCGCTCACGCAAGACCCCACCAGCGGCGGCAACATTGACAACAGCCTCGGCATCTCCCAAAGTTTTGCCCTGCCGAAAACCTACGCCGCCCGCCGCGCCGCGCTCCAACAGCAAACCGCAGTGAGCGAAAAAGCACTTGCGGTTTCGCAAAACGACCTCGCCCGCGAGGTGCGTTTGGCGTATTTCAGCCTCGTTTTTTTGAACGAAAAAATGCGCTTGCTCGGTCGGCAGGACAGCCTTTACCGCGATTTCGCCGCCCGTGCCGAACTGCGGAACAAGACGGGCGAGACCAATTTTTTGGAAGTCCTCGCCGCCCGCAACCGCTCGCAGCAAACGCTTTTGCTGTTGAAACAAGCCCAAAGCGATGCCGCCGCGTGGCAACTCGAACTGCAACGCCTCACCGCGTCCGCCGAAAATTTGACCCCTTCGGACGCGGTTTTGCAAAAACTTCCCCAGCCCGCCGACCCGACCGCCGCGCAAAACCCGCTCCTCGATTTTTATCGGCAAAAAACCAGCCTCGCCGCCGCCGAAACGGAGGTCGTGCGCCGCGAAAATGCCCCGGAGTTCAGCGCGGGCTATTTCCAGCAACTCGTTTTGCCCTGGTACTCCGATGCCCGCCCGTACTCGAAATGGGGTGTGGGCGGCATCCAGTTCGGGGCGAGCGTCCCGCTTTTCAACGGCAAGGCTTTTCGGGCGCGGATGCAGGCTTCGCAAATCGGGGCGCAGGTGGCGCAAAACCGCCTCGCCGCCGCGCAAAACGACCTCCAAAGCCGCATCGGGCAAGCCTTCGCCGAGACCCGAAAATGGCAGGACGCGCTCGATTTTTACGAAAAAACCGGGCTGCAACAAGCCGACGAAATCCTGCGAATCGCGCAAACGGCGTACTCGCGGGGCGAAATCGGCTACATCGAGTTCATCCAAAACACCGCGCCGGCACTCGACACGCGGCTCGGCTACCTCGATGCGCTGCACCGTTTTGACCAGTCGGTCATCGAAATCAATCATTTGAAAGGGCAATGATGCGACAAAACTGCCCAATGCCCATTTTCATTTTCAAAATTTAAAAGACATGATTTTTCACTATAAATTTTTCAAAGCCGCCTGCCTCGCCGCGCTCGCAGCCGTGTTTTTCGCCTGCGGCGAACACAAACCCGGCGACGGTCACAATCACGGTGAAGCCGCCGAAGCCGAACACCACGAAGAAGCCGAAGGCTCGCTCGAACTGACCGACGAACAGATGAAAGCCGTCGGCATCGCCCTCGGCGCGGTCGAGCAAAAAAACCTGCGCTCGGTCGTCCGGGCGAGCGGGCAACTCGAAGTGCCGCCGCAAAACCAAGCCGAACTGACGACCCTCGTGGGCGGAGTAATCCGCCAAATCATGGTGCTGGAAGGCGCGGCGGTCAACAAAGGGCAGACCCTCGCCACGCTCGAAAACCCGGATTTTTTGAAACTGCAACAGGACTACGTTGCCCTCAAAAACGGCTTCGCGTACACCGAACAGGAGGCGCAACGGCAGCGCGATTTGGCGCAGGGCAACGCCGGGACGGGCAAGGTCTTTCAGCAAGCCGAGGCAAATCTCCGGGTCGAAAAAGCCAAAATCGCCGCCCTCGAAAAGCAACTCGAACAACTCGGCATCCGCCCCGACGAGGCAATGGCGGGCAATTTTGCCACCCAAATCGCCCTTCGCGCCCCGATTGGCGGCACGGTCAGCCACATCACCGCCAAAATTGGCACGTTCGCCGAACCTGCCCGCCCGCTCCTCGAAATCGTGGACAACTCGCAAATCCATTGCGATTTGCTGGTTTATGAAAAGGATTTGCACAAGGTCAAAGTCGGGCAAAAGGTCAATTTCATCCTCACCAATCAGGGCAACCGCCAAATCACGGGCGCGATTTACGGGGTGAACTCCTCGTTCGAGAAGGAGGCGAAAGCGGTGCTTGTCCATGCCAAAATCGCCGGGGCGCAGGGCAGCGGGCTGATTCCGGGGATGTACGTTTCGGGGCTGATTGACGTGGGCAACCAGTCGGTCGCCGCGCTGCCGCTCGATGCGGTGGTGCAGTCGGAGGGCAAGAATTTCATTTTCATCGTGGACGAAACCGAGGCACACGAAGCCCACGACGAAAAAACCGAACAGCCCGCCACCGCCGCAGCCGAGGCGAAAGAACAAGAACACGCCGCCGATGAAAAAGAGCATCACGGCGAAGGCACACATTTCCGAAAAGTGGAGGTGGCGACGGGCGTTTCGGAACTCGGCTACGTCGAAATCACGCCCATTGGCGAACTGCCCGCCGGGGCGAAAGTGGTGGTGAAAGGGGCGTTTTACCTTTTGTCGAAGGTGTCCGCGCCTGCGGAACACGACCATTGATTTTGCTTTTCAAAAAAATATGCTTTCGGGAAATCCGGGGCGGGCGGCACGGCTGGCTGTCCCCGGATTTCCCCAATTTTTCATCAAAAACAATTTAAAAGATGCTCAATACCGACCCAACCCACAGCCACACCTACGACGCGCACGGCAACATGACCTGTTGCTCGCTCGAAGAAAAAATCTACGCCCGCACCGAGGCGCAACTCAAATCCGAGGCGCACCACGACCACAGCGACGAACACGGCGAGGCGGCTTGGTGGCAGCAATATTTGCCCGTCGCGGCGAGTCTCGTCTTGCTTTTGTCCGCCGTCGCGTTCGACAATTGGCTCAAACCCGACTGGTTTTCGGGCTGGCTGCGCGTCGTTTGGTACGTCGCGGCGTATTTGCCCGTCGCGCTGCCCGTGATGCGCGAAGCCGTCGCCGCGCTGCGAAAAGGGGCGTTTTTCACCGAGTTCACGCTGATGACGGTCGCCACGCTCGGCGCGTTTTTCATCGGCGAATACTCGGAGGGCGTGGCGGTGATGATTTTTTACGCCATTGGCGAACTGTTCCAGCAAGCCGCCGTGAACCGCGCCAAACGCAGCATCAAAGCCCTTCTCGACGTGCGCCCCGACACGGTGAACGTCCTGCGCGGCACGAAAACCTTCACCGTCAGCCCCGGCGAGGTGCTGCCCGGCGAGTTCATCCAAGTCCGTCCCGGCGAAAAGGTCGCGCTTGACGGCACGTTGGCAAGTGAAACCGCCTCGTTCAACACCGCCGCGCTCACCGGAGAAAGCAAGCCCGACACAAAAACGAAAGGCGAAACCGTGCTGGCGGGCATGATAAATTTGAACACCGTCGCCGAGGTGCGCGTGACCTCGCTTTTCAAAGACTCCAAACTCTCGCGCATCCTCGAACTGGTGCAGGACGCGACCGCCCGCAAGTCGCAGACGCAACTTTTCATCTCGCGTTTTGCCAAAATCTACACGCCCGTCGTGTTCTTTTTGGCGGTCGCCATCACCGCGCTGCCCTTCTTTTTTGTCGAAAAATATGTGTTCGCCGACTGGCTTTATCGCGGGCTGGTTTTCCTCGTCATCTCCTGCCCGTGCGCGTTGGTCATCTCGATTCCGCTGGGCTATTTCGGGGGCATCGGGCTGGCGAGCCGCAACGGGATTTTGTTCAAAGGCTCGAATTTCCTCGACGTGATGAGCCAAGTCAACACCGTCGTCATGGACAAAACGGGGACGTTGACGAAGGGCGTTTTCAAAGTCCAAAAAGTGGACACCGCGCCCGGCATTTCCCCCGGAAAATTGGTCGAAACCGCCGCCGCGCTCGAAAGCAAAAGCACCCACCCGGTCGCCCTCGCGGTGGTCGAGTTTTTTGGAAAAGACAAGATCATGCTGCCCGTTTCGGCGGTCGAGGAAATTGCCGGACATGGCATTCGGGGCAAGGTCGCGGGCGACGACGTGCTGGCGGGCAACCTGAAATTGATGCAAAAATTCGGCATCGCCACGCCGCCGGAGGTCGCTGAAATCGTGGAAACCTTCGTTTTGCTCGCCATAAATGGGCAATACGCGGGCTGCATCACCATCGCCGATGAACCCAAAGACGACGCAAAACAAGCCGTCGCCGACCTGCACGGCATGGGCATCCAGACCGTGATGCTGTCCGGCGACAAATCAAGTGTCGTTCAAAAAGTGGCTGCCGCGCTGGGCATTGACCGCGCTTTCGGTGACCTTTTGCCCGAAGGCAAAGTCGAAAAAGTTCAGGCATTGAAATCCGAAAACCGCCGCCTCGCCTTCGTCGGCGACGGTGTGAACGACGCACCCGTCGTCGCGCTCGCCGACGCGGGCATTGCAATGGGCGGCTTGGGTTCGGACGCGACGATTGAAACCGCCGACATCGTGATTCAAAATGACCAGCCTTCCAAAATCGCCTCGGCTGTCAAAATCGGGAAACTGACGCGCCGCATTGTCTGGCAAAACATCGGGCTGGCAATGGCGGTGAAAATCGCGGTGCTTGCGCTCGGCGCGGGCGGGGTGGCGACGCTTTGGGAGGCTGTTTTTGCGGACGTGGGCGTGGCTTTGCTGGCGATTTTGAACGCGGTGCGGATTCAGGAGATGAGTTTTTCAACCCCTACCTGACAAATGTAATAAAAAAGGGGATAACTTTGCATGGTTGACAACCGCTTCCTAAGCGTCGCGGTATGACAACCATGCCCCCGTTGGAAGCAAGCAATGCAGACTATATTCAAACAGACAAAATTTGACGACGATGAACATACTTCAAATTATAGCTCGGACGATTATTAAGAAATCATTTCACTTGTCAGTTTGGACAATTGAGCAGTTTCACGACATTGCCATTTACGAACAAAAAGCAAGGCAACTACAAGAACTTCCAGACGGTACACTTGGAAAAGATATTGCAAAATGTTTAGAGCAAAACAATTTGCGACTTGTTCCGAACTATGAAAGCCACGACTTGAAACACGTTTTGCTTGATTTTAAAATGACACCTGTTGACGAGATTAGAATGCAGGCATTTATGTTGGGAAATGGAAATTATTCAGTTCCGAGTATTGCGATTTTTATTTTTGGTGCATTGTTTCTTCCTGACTTATGGATAACATTTTACAAAGACTATAAAAATGGACAAAATTCTAAACCAATCAAAACTTGGACAATTGAAGAATATGCACATTGTCAAACTTCTATTTTAAGACAAATTGTGCTGAATTACTCAAAAAGCCAACAAACAGGGTTTGATATGAAACAATTAGTAAAATTTGGTGCTTATACAGCAATCATGCTTGGAACATTTGGAATGATATTTTGCTTGCCGTTCTTATTTTCAAGTAATATGGCTGACTTGGTTGGTGCAGGATTCCCATTTGTTGGAGGAGCAATTATTGCAAGTGGTGGCCTTATAACATTATCTAACTTAACAAGACAAATAAACACCTTGACAACATAGCGAAAAATTTGCTTGCCACCAACATTATGTTTGCAAAAAGGCGGGGAAATCTGCATAATTTAGGCTTTTGTACTTTCTATAAACTTTATGCGTAGGGCAAGGAAAGTGCTATTAAATCCCGCCCTTCGCAAACATTTTCCGTAACGTAAACAAATGAAAAAAATAACTATAAACCAAAACAAGGCAGTAGCCCCGGTATCCGGCGATTTTACGGTTTATCAATAGCACCTTATCTACAAACCCACCCGCACCCGCCGCTTTTTCCCATCAAACCGCAGCCGCGGGCAGTCGCCGTGCAGGCTTAAATAAATCATGGAGAACAGCGGCTCGGTGCTGCTGTCGTAGCAGGCCAATTCCTTCCGTGTGCGCGGGTCGAGCACAAAACAGGCGGAATCCTGCGCGGGCGTGAAGGTCTGAATGGCCACCCGGTAGCGCCTGGGCATCATCGGGCCGCCTAAGTTGTCGCCCCGGAAGGGGATGCTTTCCCCGTTTTTCAGCCAAACCGCCGAACTGCCCGCCACCCCTATCCAGCGACTGCCCGGCGGCAGCCCCTTGGCCTGGAACACGGCGGTATCGCGTGCGAAAACGAAATGATCAGCGCCCAGCTCGAAATCGCCGCAGCATTCATTTGGGGTAATCTGGTACAACGAGTCCGGACGAAAATCGCAGTACAGCTTTTCCGGATGCTGCTGCCTCGGGCGTATAAACGTAAGGGTATCCAGCCCGGGGCGGGGTTTGAAAAACAGGGTGTCGTCGCGCAGACGCAGGGTATCCTGGTTGAGGATCCAGGTAAATACCTGCATGTCCTCGCGGCTGCCCGCAAAGGCCCGGACTTTAGGGAAATAGATTCCCGCATGGCCGGCAGGGATGGCCGGTGCGACCGGAAGGGGCGTCGGGGGCGGTTTTATGGGTGCTGCCGGTTTGTTGCAGGCAAGCAGTAAGCCAAGTAAGCACAGGATCAGGAATTGATGGGGATTTTGTTGTAACATAGCTTTAGGCATTGAAAAGGAAATTGTTTTACTTCAAACGCCACTTTCCTGTCCCGATTGTTTATTTCCCTTTCCCCAATACCGACAGCCCCAGCGCGGCAATGTCGCGAACCAGTTGGGTCGGCGAATTACAATCGCAATTGCTCAGGCCAATGACGTAAATATCCATTTCCGGAATATACACACCCATACTTTTAAAGCCGAAAATGCTGCCGCCGTGTTCCCGACTGGCCACACCATTCAGGTCTTTCAGGTGCCAGCCATAGCCATACGTGATGGTTTCGCCGTTGTTGAGTTGCTGTTTGGTGAAAGCCTTTTTTGCGTATACTGCGGGAAGTAAAGTGTTGTTATTCAAGGCGTTTTGCCATTTTAGCAGATCGCCTGTCGTTGCCATCAACGCGCCGGAAGCATAAGGAATGCTGAAATGAATGACGGTTTTATTGACATAGCCGCTTTCTTTTTTGTGGTAGCCGTAAGCGCGTTGCGGCACGATGTGCCGGTCGCTGGCATAACGCGCATGTTGCATACCGGCTTTTTCAAAAATATGGCTTCGGATATAGTTTTCATAGCTTTCGCCCGATACCAATTCAATGATATAGCCCAGCAAGATGTACCCGGAGTTGTTGTATTCAAATTTTTCGCCAGGTAAAAAGTCGGCGGGTTCGTTTTTAAAAAAATTGACCAACATTTCAGGCGTCATCTCTTTTTGTGCAATGTCGCGCAGGGCATTCATTTTGGTAAAATCCCGGATGCCGGAAGTGTGCGTCAGCAAATGATGCAGGGTAATGTTGTGGCCGTTCGGGTAATCGGGGATATACCTGGATAGCGTGTCGGATACCCGGAGCTTCCCCTGTGCTTCGAGTTGTAAAATGGCGATGGCGGTGAATTGCTTGGTCATGGAACCCAACTGAAATACCGATTCAGTATTCAGGTCAATATTCCATTCCAGATTGGCCTTGCCAATGGCCTTTTGGTACACAGGTTGGCCATTTTGCGCAAGCATAAACACCGCGCCGGGGCCGTTTGAATCAGTAAAAAACCTGGAGATCAGGCTGTCAATTTTGTTTTCAAGGTGTTGTGCCTGAGCGCAGGTGTTGGCCAGCAGCAAAACGAGGACTAATAAGCGCGTTTGTTTGTACAGGTGCATCAATGCAGTTTTTTGTTGCTGCATTGGACACGGGTTTGGGGGAATAGGTTACTGCACAAACACCAGCTTGCGCGTGGTTTTTTGGCCATCTACTTCCAGCACCATAAAATAGTCGCCGGCGGGAATGCCTAATTTGCCGGCATCAATTTTTTCCATGTATTTGCCGGGGTTGCGCCACTCCTGGCTGATCAGAGTTGCGCGTGTTTGGCCCTGTAAATCAATAATTTGTAAATTAATCAGCGCGCGTGCATGCAGCTTGAAGGAAAAGCCGGAGACGCCCGCAGCCGGGTTGGGGTAGGGGCTTTCCACGATAAAATCAGACAGGTTTTCCGGCTCCGAATCCGAAACTAAAATATCGGGCTGCACGAGGGCCGTCCAGACGGAAAGATCGCCGCCTTCAAGCCGCGTCCAGATGGGGCGCACCACATTGTTATAGGCAGCAATATTGGTGTAATCGCCAAAGAAAAAGGCATCATCGGGTGTAAACGGACTTTCACTTACTTTAAAATTGTGAAAGGTAAGGCCGCCGTCTTTGGAAACCGCCATGTACACATCGGTCTGCTGATCGCTGTATTTGCGGCGGTCGTAAAAAACAAACCAAAGCCAGCCGGTTTTCTGATCCACGGTCATCCAGCTGAAAAATTGCTGATGCCCGGCTGCATCGTTGTTGACCCGCGCGGGCGGCGTCCAGCTATTGCCGCCGTCGGTACTTTTGGAGAGCCAGATGTCGGTGTCCTCGCTTCCGTTGCGCTGATCGCTCCAGTTGACATAAAGCGTGCCGTGAAAAGGCCCGCCGCTGGTATCGCAGGTGGTAATGGGCATGCCGTTGGCGCGGTAGATGCCGGGAATGGCAAAGTCCCAGCCGCCCGGCTGTGTACCGACCAAAATATCGTTGTTGAGCCAGGTGTTGCCGCCATCGAGCGAGCGATCGAACCAGATTTTTTCATTCAGCGACCAGGCGACGTACAATTCGCCGTTGGGGCCAACAGCAGGCACGGCGCCCTCTGCGGTTTGGGAATTGTCTACACAGTTGCCGGCCAATTGATTGATGCGTTTGGCCGCCGACCAGCTCTGGCCACCGTTGTTGCTTTTGGAGAACATAATGATCGAACTGTCTGTAGGCGCAGTGGAGCCATAGACATCAAACTGCGTCCAGGTGACGTACAATTCATTGGTTTTCATGTTGGTAGCAATCCAGTGTTTGTCTTGTACTTTATTGCCGTTCAGGCCCATAAAGCTGCCGGCCGACCAGCTTTGGCCGCCGTTGGTGCTTTTTTGCGCGATGATGCGGTCGATCCAGTTGCCGGGAGTGGGCGGATTGGAGAGGTGCAAAAAGTAGAACGCGCCGCTGTTGTCGACGCCGATAACCGGGTCGCCCCAAATACCCCAGGGGCATTCGACGGGCGCTGTTTTCCAGCTTGCGCCGCCGTCGGAGGAGTAGTAAACATTGTCGATATTAGCACCTGCAACCACTTGCTGCGGGTTTTTGGGATTGATGCAAATGGCAGGCTCGTTGGGCGATTTGTCGGCGCCGATGAGCACATTCGGGTGTTGGGCCAGGGCGGTTTGCAGGGCGCCGAGGCAGGCGAAAAAGGTAAGCAGCAAGCGAGGTTTCATGCAATGTTGATTTAGTAAAAGTGATATAAGTTTTTGAAAATCACAAATTTAACCTCATCATAATATCCGTCTGTTCTTCGTCTCCCAGTTTGAAAATATGTTTGTCAAAAGGTACAAATCCGTTTTTTTCATAAAAGCGTATAGCCCTTTGGTTTTCCTCCCAGACACCGAGCCATACATAAGCGGCGTCTGCTTGCCGGGCCACTTCAATAGCTTTATCGTAGAGCAGTTGCCCGACGTTTTTTCCGTGAAATGCCTTTGATACATAAATACGCTCAATTTCAAGGGCTTTGTCGTCTTGTAACTCCGTTTGCGCAGCGCCAAAATTGAGTTTCAGATAACCGATTACCTGCTCGCCTTGCTGTGCAAAGTAAAATCGGGTGGCGGGGTCGCCGACTTCCACGCGCAGCTTTTCCAAAGCGAAACTTTCCTGCAGGTACTGTTGCATGTTTGCTTCGCTGTTGCTGGCCGCAAAGGTTTCAAAGAAGGTTTGCCGACCAATTTGCTGGAGTTGCTCCAGTTGCTCCAGTCCGACGGGTTGAATGGAAATGCTATGCATACAGGTTAATGTTCATTTTATGAAGATAGGTCGATTTTTCCTACCTTTGCGCGGCAAAACCCCAAAAGTAAGGCAAAAGTATATCCTGTTGTCTAAAAATATTCGTCCGCTAATGCACGGCACAAAAAAGAAAATCGAGATCCTGGCTCCGGCCAAAAACCTGTACCAGGGCATGGCCGCCATCAATGCCGGCGCGGATGCTGTATATGTGGGTGCGCACCTGTTTGGCGCCCGGACGAACGCGACCAACTCCCTTGAAGATATTGCCGAATTGGTGCGCTATGCACACCTGTTCAAGGCAAAAGTGCTCGTAACGGTCAACACCATTTTGTACGACAATGAGCTGGACGCCTGTCGACAACTCATCCACGAGTTGTACAACATCGGCGTGGATGCGATCATTATTCAGGATATGGGCATTTTGGAAATGGAAGACCTGCCGCCCATCGCCCTGCACGCAAGTACCCAGGCCAATAACCGCGACGCCGCGCACGTGAAGTTTCTCGCCGATGCAGGCATCAAACGCGTGGTGCTGGCCCGGGAGCTGAACCTCGACCAAATTCGCGAAATTCACGCCGCCAGCGAGGTGGAATTAGAGTTTTTTGTCACCGGCGCGCTCTGTGTGTCCTTCAGCGGCAACTGCTATATGAGCGTGGCCAATGGCGAGCGCTCGGCCAACCGCGGCTCCTGCGCCCAAAACTGCCGCCTGCCCTACCGCCTCATCGACGGCAAGGGCGAAACGCTCATTGAAAGCAGCCATTTGCTCTCCATCAAAGACTTAGACCTGAGCGACGAGTTGCCCAACCTGATTCAGGCCGGCATTTGTTCCTTCAAAATTGAGGGCCGATTGAAAGACCTCGTTTACGTCAAAAACAACACCTCTTACCTGCGCAAACGCCTCGACGCTTTTCTGGAAGCCTATGGCGAGCGCTATGAAAAAGCCTCTTCCGGCCGCACGTTTTACAATTTTGAACCGGAACTGGATCGCAGCTTCAACCGCGGCTATACGGACTATTTCGTCAACCACCGCCGCGAAAAAATCGGCTCCTGGGAAAGTCCGAAATCCAAAGGGCAGTACATTGGCAAATTGCTGGAGATCAAACACAACGGTTACCGGATTGAAAACCACGAACTGCTCAACAACGGCGACGGATTGTATTTTATCAATGAAGCAGGCGTGGCCGACGGGACTTTGGTGAATATCATCATCAACGATTTGGTGGTGCCCAACGAGTTGAAAATGCTGCCCCTCGGTACGGAAATTTACCGCAACATGGACGCGGAGTTCAACCGTATGGTGGAAAATGAAAACAGCGCGGTGCGGAAAATCGGGGTGAAAATGCATTTCAGCGAAACGGAAACCGGGTTTAGCCTGCAACTGACCGACGAAGACGGTCATTGCCATACGGAAACCGTAGAGTCGCCTAAAGAAGCTGCCAAAAACAGCGAAGGCGTACTTGAAAATATCAAAAAGAACCTCGCCAAAACCGGTAATACGCCTTTTGTAGCCGATGAAGTGACGATAGATTTTTCGCAAGCCTGGTTTCTGCCCAACTCCAAAGTGAATGAAATCAGACGTGTTGCCCTCGAACAATTGGCTGAAATCCGCATCCGCGACTACGAGCGCGAGGAAATTCCGATTGTCAAAACCGAGCACCCTTATCCGGTAAAACAGTTAGACTACACCTATAATGTGTCCAATAAAATGGCGCGGGCTTTTTACCATCGCCATGGCGTAACGGACATCGAAAAAGCGTTTGAGCTGCAATGGGATCCCGGCAAATCGCGCGTGATGGTGACCAAGTACTGCGTAAAATATGAATTGGGTAAATGCCCGCGTTATCAGCGCGAAACCATGGGCCAAAAAGTTGCCGAGCCGCTCACGCTCAAACACGGCGATATTGAATACAAACTCAAATTCAACTGCAAACCCTGCGAAATGGAAATCTGGGAAAAAGATGCAGAGTTTGAAATTGAAGAAGACGAAATGTGGCTGTATTAAAAGTTTCTTAGCCTGAGAATGCTGTTATAGTTTTTCCTTTTGAAAGCCTGAATTTTGGGCTATGTTCAAATTTCTGTGTCATTGAGGCAACCTGGCCACGTAAGGTTTCACACAGATGGTACACAGATTACCGACGCAGATGTTGCACAGAATATTGATTATCAGATAAATGCATGATCTGTGTACTTTCTGTGTCGGTAATCTGTGTACTATCTGTGTGAAACCTTACGTGGCCAGGTTGCCTCAATGACACAGAAATTTGAATGGCCCCGAATTTTACGTATAAAATTTTGACATTTTGTAAATGTCAATAATAATTGTATATTTGACGAAAATTTTACAAAACTGAATTCCTCGGCGGCTTATTCGTCTGCGCCCGGGCGCGAAGCCCTTTCCTCCCGCTTTTTCTCGCATTTTTTGTGCCAGCTTCCAAAATAAGTACTCCTGAGGGGGTTACAATTGTGCTATCCCGTTGATTTAACCCTGAACACCGCATCACTTTTTGAGAAACCTTTAAACATGCGCGTATGCAAAACCAATGTTATGCTCAACTGAAGTCCAATTTGCGAATTTTAACCCTGTTGCTGTTTTTTGTCAGTATTTTCCATCAAACCAAAGCGCAACAAGGCTGTGCCGCACTGACACCCACTTTTGAACGCTCCAACGATTGCTGCTGGCGACTGCGAATCAGCAATAGTTCGGAGTGTACACCTTTCATCCGTTTAGTGATGGACGCCGCCACATTTTCCAGTTATACGGTCAATACAGGCGGCGGCTGGACAGGCACCCTGAACGGGCCAAATGAAATCACGCTCACCCACTCGGGCGGTTTTGTGCCCATCGGGCAAAGTACACCGCTTAGTTTTTGCCTGCCACCCACTGTCAGCACTAGCATTGATGTGCTCTGGGATTTTACCTGCGGCATCGGCGAAAGCTGTACGGTTTTTCCTTCGCCTGTACTGGAGGCCTGTCCCGACCCGATGAATGCGGTGATCTCAGGCACGGCATACCGCGAATGCAACGGGCTTCCGCTCCAAAACCAGACGCCTATTCCCGGGCGCCTGATTCAATTGTTCGATGAAAGCGGCAACACCTTGATCAAGGAGGAGTTGACGGATGCCGTCGGACAATACGCTTTTTACGACTTGCCCAAGGGGCAGTACATTGTAAAAGAACTCGCTGTGCCGGGCTGGACGCCCAATGTGCCCGCCACTGGTCAGAGTGCCATTAACCTCGACCCTTCCGAACAAGTGATTCAGAATTTCGGTCTCTGTCCTTCCTGTTCCTGCGATTCCATTTATGTGGATGTGGTGGAACAGCCGGGATTAAACGATACGAGTACCTACTATCTGAGTGTGACGAACAATGACGAATTCTGTTTTCCGTATATTGATGTTGTAGTGGATTCGGGCCAACTGCTTTCCTGGCAGGTGCTGCAAAGTGGCTATTCGGTGGAGCCGCTTGGGCAAAACCGTCTGCGGGTTTTTCCGCCGCTAGCTTACTGGATTCGCGGAACCATCATTCCGATCAGTTTGCAAATTTCCGGAACTACGACGCATCAGGTAACGGCAACGACTAACTATGGCGTCGGTACAAACTGCCGTTTTCCCTTCGTGTTTCCGCAACCGCCACCAGTGGTGAATAAAAGTTGCTGCCCCCAGGGTAGTACGCCGGGGCCGGAATTGGTCATCAATGGCGATTTTACCAATACCATTCCCTTCGCGGGATATGGCTCTCAGTACAATTATTCCGCCGGGGGCACCGGTGCCGGCAATTTTGCCATTATGAATGGTGTGCTGGCTTCCTCGGCCAATGGCTCCCTGTGGTCGGCTGTTGGTAAATCCGGCAATCCGAACACCGATTATTTTATCGTTGCCGACGGGAGCTTAGCGCCCAATCGGGCCGTGTGGTTTCAGGATCATACCCTGAGCGCCAATACGGCGTATTATTTCAGTGCATTTGTCAATAATCTGGTCAGCCCGACCTACAATTTCCTCGACCCGCAAATTGTCCTGGAAGTTGTGGACAATGCAGGAGCAGGCTCGGTTGTTGCAGCTTCAGCACCACTTACGCTCACGGAATTACCCAATAAGTGGGTCAATATTTGTCTGAATTTTACCACGCCTGCCGTTACGGTTAATCCTTATCGCCTGCGGATCCGCTCGCTCATTACGGCTGGCGGAGGCAATGATTTTGTGGTGGATTGTATCAGTATGCGCGCCTGTTTGCCGCAACCCTGTTCGGCCAATATTACTGTGACACCACTCAATAACTGTGGCCTGGTGCAAGTGACGGCCAATCCCGGCGGTACCGGCCCCTTCTCCTACCAATGGTGCGACGGACATACCGGACAAAGCTATACCGTACAGGTGCCACTTTGTGTGCCGCAGACTTTTTGCGTGAGCGTTACCTGCGCTGATGGCACGGTTTCTACCGCCACTGCCTCGTATACTGCCATCGATCAGACACCGCCGACGATTCAGTGTGGCGGTTTTGTCACCATACTGGGTAACAATGGCCCGGCGGGCAATTGTATCGGTAATTACCTCGGTACGGCTACCGCTACCGACAATTGCGACCCCAACCCCAGCATCACACGCACGCCGTCGGGTTTTTTGCCCCCGGGTGTGAGCATTATTATCTGGACAGCAATGGACGATTGTGGCAACACGGCCACCTGCGTGCAGGAAGTGCTGGTGCAATGCTGCGATGGCTGTCCGCAGGGCAGTACGCCCGGCCCGGATTTGATTGTAAATGGCAACTTCAGCGCCGGAAACACCGGTTTTACCTCAAGTTATGCTGCGTTGCCGCCCTCTTGCAGTCCCGGCGAATACACCGTGGCAAACAACACAACACCGCCGGTACTGACTTCCTTGTGCAACAACTGGTCGGGACTCGACCATACCAACGGGATTTTATCCGGTAATATGTTTGTAGCAGATGGCAGCCAGACCCCGGGTACAGTTGCCTGGCGCGAGCCTTTCAATGCTACGGCAAATACGCGCTACTCCATGTGCGCTTTTGCCAACAACCTCAATGAGGTAAGTTTTGACCGGCCTGATCCCATCGTACAAGCGTGGATTCTGGACAATACCCTCACCCCGATCATGATGATTGCCTCAACGGGGCTGATGCCGGAAAGCCCGGATGTCTGGGTGATGATGAACGGTTCCTGGGTAGCGCCTGCCGCTGTAAGCAACCCCTATTACCTGGCATTTGTAACAGCGGGCACTTCCTTTGAAGGAAATAATTTTGCGCTCGATGATATCAGTTTACGTGCCTGCAACCAACCCTGCGACGCCACTATCAGCATCGTTCCGCAGGGCTTGTGCGGGCAAATATTGGTCAGTGCCAATTCCAACGGTACGCAACCACTTACTTATCAGTGGTGCAGCAGCCAGAGCACGCAGTCATTTACCACGCAGGCGCCGCCTTGTGTACCGCAGACTTACTGTGTTTCGGTGACTTGTGCCGATGGTACCGTGGCTACGGCAACCGCGACGTATACGTTTGTCGACCAGGCGCCCCCGCAATTGAACTGTCCGCCGTTTGTCTCTATTCTTGGTGCAACGGGCGCAAATGGCGTATGCTCGGCTACGTACCAGGGAACAATTCTGGCGACCGACAATTGTGATCCGACCGTCACGCTGAGCAATAATGCTCCGGCAGTGCTGGGCGCAGGCCCGACGACTATTGTGTGGACGGGTACCGACGATTGCGGCAATGTTTCCACCTGTTCGCAACAGGTAGTCGTGGATTGCTGTAAGGATTGTCCGCCCAACACCATACCCGGCCCGGAATTGATTCTGAACGGCACGTTTACGGCGGGAAATACCGGTTTTGCTTCTGCTTATATCGCGCTGCCGCCTACTTGCCTGCCGAGCGAATACACAGTAGCCAACAACGTTACACCGCCTATTCTGACTTCCCTGTGTAACAACTGGACCGGATTAGATCACACCCTGGGCGCTATGGCTGGCAACTTGTTTGTAGCCGATGGCAGCGTGACCCTCGGCGTGGATGCCTGGCGCCAGGCGGTAAACCTCAGTCCGAACACCCTGTATAATCTTTGCGCATTTGCGAACAACCTGAATGAAATCAATTTTGACCGGCCCGACCCTATTGTAGAAGCCTGGATATTGGATAATACGCTTACGCCGGTGACCCTGCTGGCCACTACCGGGATGCTGCCGGAAAATCCGGATGTATGGGTCAATATGAGCGCGAGCTGGACGTCTCCGGCGGCCCTGACCAATCCGTATTATTTAGTGTTCCGCACCTCGGGTACGTCCTTTGAGGGGAATAATTTTGCACTTGATGATATCAGCTTCCGGGCCTGCAAATCAGCGGCGTCCTGCACTTGTGGTACTTTCAGCGACTTGAATTATCGCCCCTTCCAGGGAGCGCCGAATATTTCCATTAAATGCGGCGACAGCTTAACGGTGGATTGCAACCTGAGTATTCCGTGGACATTGAACGGTTTGTTTGCCTGTCAGGGCAATAATTGTCCGGCGCCAACCCCGATGTTCTGGACCTTACAGGATCCTTCGGGCGCGCCGGTGAGGAATGGCCCGATGTCGGCCAATCCGAACTTCACGGTAAGTATTCCGTCGGCGACTTTTTCCGCGGCTGGTTTGTATACCCTTACGCTGGGTGGCATTTGCGGAACAGATACCTGTTATTGCAAATTTTATGTGAAATCGCCGGGATGCGATACTTGCGAGTGCGGCGTATTGGAATGGGCGCAGTTCTACCGGGAATGGGACTGGAACAAGCCGATTGCCTGCAACAATCCCAATCCATTGAAAGTACCTTGTCTGAAACAGGGCCAGAATTACTTCATTCACGGCAATTTTACCTGTAGCAGCAAAGATTGCAGCAGCCCGTTTGTGGATTGGGTACTGACGCGGCCAAGTTTACCGGCAGTTACCGGTACACTTGCAGCGCCATTTTACCCGCATTTCGACTTGTCATTGCCGGGCGTACACTTTACGCAAGCCGGCACGTACACGCTCACCATTACGCGTTATTGCGGCAGCAAGCCCTGTTCCTGTACGTTCACCTTTGAGGTGTTGCCCTGCGATTGCAATTGCAATCAATTACAGGCGCAGGTGTCGCAGGGTTTCAGTGTTTCCGGAAGTGTTTTTACTTGTAAACGGCAATTGAAACCCATTGCCAATCTGTGTGCCAATGATGTGGTAAAATGGTATGTCGGTGGCCCGAATGTCGGCACAACCGTCGGCTCGGCGCCCTTTATGTATACCTTCCCCGGCAGCGGAATCTACTGGGTTTGTATGGTGGTTACACGTATTGATCCACTAACAGGTCAGGTTTGCACCTTCAAACGCTGTCGCTGGGTGAAAGTAAAATGTTTGGGTCCGCTGGATACAATTACGGTTTGCGACAAGAGTTTGGTGCGCAACGGCGATTTCAGTGAAGGCCTGAAACCCGGACATATCGGGCAAACCGGTGGAGCTGCTGAGTGGGAATGGTTCCCCAATGCAGGTGACGGTGCCGTTTTTGCCGATACCTCCGGCGGCGCCGGCGATGATGGTTATTTGATCTTTAACGGCGGAAAAGACAATTTTGGCGCTGTTTATCAGCGGGTGGACCTGGAACCCAAGGGTTTTATCAATTTGGACTACAACTTCAACAACCTGATGGGGCAGGACTTGCCTGCTGGTACGGTGCTGGAATTCCGACTGCATGCAGACAGCATGCCCGGCAGCGCGAATCAGGTTTTGTATACCCATGAAATCGGCAGCGATACCAGCGTCGGGGATTGGCAGTACAAATTTGTGTCCATTCTGGTGCCCAACCTCAACCCGGATTTCCATTACCTGATGATTTGCTGCCGCAATACCGAAGACCTGATGCGCTCGACCATCGGACTGGATAACCTGACGATTTGCACATCGGACTCCATGCAGACGGATACCGACGAAGCAGGAATGCTGGGCGCTTTGCGCATTATGCCGAATCCGACGCCTGGTGTATTCAATGTCGAACTGCCGGAGCCGCCTGGTTCAGATTTGCAACTGCGTGTAATGAGCCTGACCGGGCAAGTGCTGATGCAACAGGCCGTACAGCCCGGACAACGCCTGCAAACGATGGATGCCACGAACCTGCCTTCGGGTATGTACCTCCTGCAGGTGCTGCGCGCCGGTGCAGTGATCGGAGTGGATAAGTTTGTGAAGGAATAGCACTTTTGAAGCCTCAATGAACGGCCACGAATGCCCGGAGTTACCGGGTGTTCGTGGCTTTTTTTATCCCCAAGGGCCTCAAAAACCCCGCATTTATACGGGGGGATAAGTAAGCATATATACGGTTTTTGCTTGTAAAAGTGCCTGTTTATCAAGGTGTTATTAGTGAATGAGGTAGTGGGGTATGTAATATTGCAAAAGAAAAGGCCCGCTAGTCTTTGTTTTTGGGCCAAATTTCCTGTTCAGCATTCATCTTCCAAATATTTCAAACAATGCAAAAAACAATCTTCCTGTTGCTGTTTTTAGTGATCGCAGGCAATGTTAAGCTAAATGCTCAGAAAATTAAAGAAATTTATACTCAAGGTGGAGCTTCGGGAGGAGCATTTGCTTTCGACTACATCTTGCTTTCTGATTTTGCATCAAATCAAAGCGTAGGTGGAAAGAGTCTACATATCAGAGGTTCTGGAACTGGATGGACCAAGATAATCTTAACGGGTACGGCAGATGCCTCTGGAAGATATCTGGTCTGGAGTGAGCCGAATTGTACTGGGGCGCCCTATATGCCACAACTTTGCGCGTCATTTGTTATGTCTAACTCCTCTCCTGGTCAGATTGCTTTGATGAATAATACGGCAGATATTGCAACAGGTACTTGTCCTTCCGGAGCAGATGTACTTGATTTGGTCGGTTTTAAGGGAACAGGGGCTGCTTCTCCGGTATGTTTTGAAATGAATTTTTTTGCTACTCCAACCAGTAACAATGGCCTTGAAACACGTTATCGTTTTCAGGAAACTAACAATAATAGTGTAGACTTTATGATTCAGGCTCCCTTGCTTCCGGTCGAATTGATATATTTTAATGTAAAAAAGCAATCCGAAGGGGTTACGCTCACCTGGGCCACTGCCATTGAAAAGGATAACGCCTACTTTTCTATAGAGCGTAGCGCCGACGGACTGACCTATCAGACGATTGGCAAAGTAGATGGTTTCGGAAATTCTTTGGAGCGCCGTAATTATAACTTTGTTGATGAGCGCCCACTTTCTGGCCTTGCCTACTACCGCCTGCGCCAGGTGGATTATGATGGCGATTTTGAATATTCGCCAGTGGTGAGCGTACTCAATCGCAATGAGCGCGTACTGGGTGTTTATCCCAACCCGGGAAAAGAGTGGTTCACGCTCTCCGGCTTAACACCGGATATGCCTTTGCAGGTTCGGGTATTCGACCTCATGGGCCGTGTGGTGTACGAGCAAAACAGTGTGGAAGGCAGCAATACCCTGCGCCTTGATTTGGGTAACCTGGAAGATGGCGCCTACCTTATTCAGGTGAGCGGCGACGAAGGCTACCAGCAGCACCTGCGCATTGTAAAAGAATAAAACGCGCTTAGCGCGTCAGAATCCGGGCGCCTGGGTTGGCCGCCGCCACGGCGCGGGCGAGTATGTCCCAGGTGTCCGGTTCATACATCAGAAAAAACTGCGTGGCAGTAGTTTTGAATTGTGGCATAATAAATCCGTCGCCTTCATCAAAACGAGGCTTGATACAAATGCCGATATGACGCCCGGTCTTGTGCGATAAGCCCATCATGGGTACGTCAACGATTTGCATCAGTTGCACCTGATTCAGCGGAAACTGGTAGTGCCTGAAGGCGTTTTTATATTCTAATGTTGCCGGCGTAAGTATTACATGCGTTTGAAAAAGACGCAAATAGCTTAAAACTAATACTGTTCCCAACAGCAAGGTGAAAAATAGCACCATGATCGTCAAGGCTGTTTCCTGAATGGCAATGGCTGCAATAATAAAGAGCAGTAATAAGCACACAAGTACCACTTGCGCCAGCATGCCGAATATGTTGAGTTTGGCGATCGGAAATTTCATTTTTTTTAGTGTTTTAGAGTTTTAGTGTTTTAGTGTTTTAGTGTTTTAGTGTTTTAGAGTTTTAGAGTTTTAGTTACTTTCTAAAACACTTAAACACTCAAACACCAAAACACTCAAAGTATATTTACTTCAGGCTCAAGGGTAATTCCGAATTTTTCCTGTACGGAGGCGATGATGGCGTGGGCCAAATTTT
This sequence comes from Chitinophagales bacterium, assembly GCA_017303875.1. Lineage (GTDB taxonomy): Bacteria > Bacteroidota > Bacteroidia > Chitinophagales > Saprospiraceae > M3007. The sequence goes on from JAFLBP010000026.1 coordinate 46,855, forward strand.
TCACTTCTTCGCCCGTGGCGCCGCCATAATTGACCAAAACCAGGGCCTGTTTTTCATAACAGCCGGTATTACCCACCCGTTTCCCTTTCCAGCCACATTGTTCAATCAGCCAGCCGGCAGGTATTTTTACCCGTCCGTCGGGCAGTTCGTAGGCAGGCGCCTGCGGGTGATTTTGGCGAATGCGATCCAGTACGGCGCGTTCGGTTTCCGGATTTTTGAAAAAGCTGCCGCAATTGCCGATTTTCGCCGGATCGGGCAATTTGGAGGACCGAATGGCCACTACGGCCTTGCTGATGTCGGCGATACCGGGCGGGTTTGGCGCGCCATGCTCGGCAAGGGTGCGCTGGATGTCGCCGTAACTCAGGGCCAAGCGGTGCTGCGCGATGGTCAGGGAAAAAGTAACCGAAACGATGCAGTAACGGCCTTTGGCTTCGCGCTTGAAGATGCTGTCGCGGTAGCCGAAGTGGCAGGCTTCATTATCAAAATTCCAGATCATACCGCTCGTCAAATCAAGGGCTTCGAGGCGCAGCATGACGTCTTTGAGTTCGACGCCGTAAGCGCCGATGTTTTGCACGGGCGCTGCTCCGACAGTACCCGGAATAAGGCTCAGGTTTTCCACGCCGCCGAAACCCTGCGCTACGGCCCAAAGCACAAAATCGTGCCACACCACGCCGCCGCCAACCTTTACCCAAACCTTGTTTTTAAAGGTGCGCAACACTTCCATGCCGCCGATTTCATTTTTCAGAACCGTCGCCTGCGGATTTTGTGTAAACAGCATATTACTGCCGCCGCCCAAAATGAGGTAGGGTGGGGGCGTCTGGCGCAGGGCCAAGCGTAAATCTTCAACCGAGTGGAAGGCGTAAAAATGCTCGGCGATGACGGGCAGGCCAAACGTATTGTATGGTAAAAGTGATACGTGCTGTTGCATACAGGCAAAGGTAAATCCTGAGCGTCAATCTGCAAATTCTGATTTACCTTTGCACACGATGAGTACCGTGCGACAATCCTTTATTAGCATCGTTGGCGTAGTGCACGCCCACCGCGAAATCCGCGAATTAGCGGCCTGGTTGCAAGGGCTGCATGGCGTTTTACAGGCAAATTTCAGCGACTACGAGTTTGTATTGGTCAATAACCACTGCGACCAGCAAGCCATTGATGCGGCCATCAAACCGCTGCCCGAAGCACTGCGCCAAAGCATTTTTATGCTCAACCTCAGCGCGCCGGTGAGCCGCGACAATGCGCTGCTGGCCGGACTTGATCGGGCAAATGGTGATTACACCATTATCGTAGAGTTTGATTTTGCCGAAAATCCGGCGCTGGTGGTGGACTTATGGCAAAAAAGTCAGGAAGGATTCGACATCGTGTACCTGCGCGCCCGGGAGCGCCGCATCAGCTGGCGCAGCAAGTTGTTGTACCGCATTTTTTACGGCATTTTACAAAAATATTCCAACCTGCGCATCGATCCCCGCGCCCATCATACACGCCTGATCAGTCGCCGCGCACTTAATTCCCTCCTGCGCTTGCGCGAGAACAGCCACTACCTGAAAGCCAATTATGCCTTAGTAGGCTACAATACGGCGGCTATCGAAACACCTATGCCGCTGATGCCGGATGCGGAGTTGGGTTTCGGGCATCAGTTTCGCAATGCGCTGGTGGTCATTACTTCATATACGACCTTTTTGCGCAGCCTTTTGCTGTGGATTTTCCTGATTTCAGTTTTGGTTGCACTGGCAGCCATCGTCAATGCCGTTAAAGTCAAACTCACCAATGTGGATGTGTTTGGCGATACGCATGAGTCGCTCTCGGGCTGGGCTTTCACGGTGGTGCTCATGTCGGTCTTTTTTGCGTTTACCTGCCTCAACCTCTACATCATGTCTATTTATCTTTCCAATATTTATAGTGAATTGAAAAACAGACCTTTATATATCATTGAGTCAGTGAAAAGGTTTTAGACAGTTATCAGTTATCAGTCAGCAGTTATCAGTCAGCAGTTATCAGTCAACAGTCAGCAGTTATCAGTTATCAGTCAGCAGTTAACAGTCAGCAGGTAACAAAGGGGATGTCATGCTGAGGCCACCGGCCGGATCTGGCCACCAAACCGGTTATGAACCACTGGAGTGTATCGCTTAAGATCAATTTCCCGCAGATTGACACGCAGATCGCGCAGATTTTTTTTATGTCAACTGCGTACTGAGGCGCAATAGTTCTGCGTATTCTGCGCGTAAATCTGCGAAATCTGCGGGAAATTGAGCTTCTGCGACACGCCCCAGTGGTTCATAACCGGTTTGGTGGCCCGGCCTGACAACTTTCCTGCTCACTGCTGACTGATAACTGCTCACTGCTGACTGATAACTGCTGACTGATAACTGATAACCGAATTTGCAAATAAAATGTTAATAAATTAGTTTATATTGTAAAGTGGTTTGTTTTGCATTTATATTTGCCCTGTCAATTAAATTAAACTAACATGGACAATCAGGAATCAAATTTTGACCCCGCAGAAAGCCTGCGCATCATCCGCGAGACGATAGACGTCGCCAAAGCTTCCGTTCAGGAAAACGGATTTCACTTTTTACTCTGGGGCTGGCTGATCGTAATTGGCGGTACAGGGCATTACCTGCTCGCCGATGTATACCAACACCCGAAGGCGCATATGATCTGGTTGGGTGTGAGCTTCTCCGGCGCTTTGATTGCATTGCTCTATGAATGGCGGCGCGAACGCAAAAAGCACGATGCCAATGTGGTGCGCAACTGGTATGGCATGGTTTGGTTAGGCTTTTTCATCACGATGATGTTTTCAGTCGTCTGGACGCAAAAAAACCACCTTTCCCCGACACCAATCATCATGGGCATTGCTGCTTTTGCGGTATTTATGTCGGGTGCCCTGCTTAAGTTCAAACCCCTGGTGTACGGCGCGATTGTTTTTTGGGTCGGCGCTTTTATCTGCCTGTTCGTCAAAGGCAATCAGGACTCACTGGTGCTTGCAATTGCTGCAGCCTTAGGCTATCTGATTCCCGGTTATTTGTTATCCAAAAAAGCGCGTTGAAGTATGCAGCCCGAACTTGATCCTTTGTTGATGTCGCAGTTGCGATTAGCCATTATGTCCTATCTGATGGTGGTCAAAGCGGCGGAATTTAATGCTTTGAAAGAGCAGACCGGCGCTACAAGCGGCAACCTGAGCGTGCAGATTGCTAAGCTACAGGAGGCCGGCTATCTGGAAGTGGAAAAGTCTTTTCGCAATAATTATCCGTTGACGCTGTGTAAGCTCACGCCAAAAGGTGTCGGCGCTTTTGAGTCCTTCTATGAAAATCTGAAACGCTATTTTCCAGAATAAATATTATTTCCCCACCACATCCCGCACCACAACGCTGGCCATATGCAGCCCGAATAGCGCCGGAATATAGGAAATTGTACCGTAAAACGAACGCTTGAAGCGGTTGCCATCGGTGAGCATACAGGTTTCCCGACTGACTAATTCCGAGGAGAAAACAACCGTTACACCTTTGCGAACCCCTTTGCGCTTCAGTCCCTTGCGGATCTGCTGCGCAAAGGGGCAATTATAGGATTCCGAAATATCGGCTACCTGCACTTTGGATGGATCTACACGCCCGCCGGCGCCCATACTGGACACCACGCGCACGTCTTTTTGCTTGCAGGTTACGATCACATATTGCTTGGGCTGCACCGAATCAATGCAGTCGAAAACATAATCAAATTCATTGGTAATCAGCTCTTTAACGCTGTCGGGCGTTAAAAATTCCTCTTTTACAGTCAGCTGAAGTTCCGGGTTAATATCCAGCATGCGTTTGGCCATAACGCTTGTTTTGGCCTCTCCGACAGTGCTGTGCAGGGCAGGCAATTGCCTGTTGGTATTGGTAATGTCTACCGTATCGCCGTCTACAATGGTCATTTTCCCGACGCCGGCGCGCACCAGAAATTCGGCAGCAAAACTTCCCACGCCGCCCAGACCGATCACCAGGACATGCAGGTGCTTCAATTTTTCCAGCGCCTCTGCGCCAACCAAAAGCTCGGTGCGTTGCAACCAGTTTGCAGACATTGTTTTTTTATGTGTTTAAGTGTTTTGGTATTGTAGCGTTTTGGTGTTTAGGTGTTTTAGTGATTATTTCCTCCAAAACACTAAAATACCAAAACACAAAAACACTTGCCCCCTTATTTTTCCCGCAAAAGTAAAAAATTGCTTTCTACTTGCAGCACAATCTCTTCAAGTGTGCAATGCCTGATTTGTGCGGCGCGTGCATAAATGTTGTCAATGGTATATTGGAAATTATCATCTGTTTCTAAAAAAAAGCAATCAGCAGGGCAGGTGGCGAGGGCTTCGGCTGCATGGCTGTTGTTTTGTAAAATAGCTGCGCCAAAGGACAGCAGACAACCCGCTTCCAGAAGCATTTTCGCCGTTTGCGGATGCTTATTGAACCCGTGAATAATCCAGGGCTGCGTAGGGCGCCAAAGATTTTTACAGGTAAGCAGCTCCGAATAAGCCCTGACACAATGAATAACAAGCGGTTTTTGAGCTATTTCCGCTAATTTGGCACAAAGCTCAAAGGCGCGCAACTGTTCCGCCCAGGGCGTGTCGCAAACTTTATCCAAACCGGCCTCTCCAATGAGCAGGGTAGCGGGCTGTGCAATTTGCTCCTGCAACCACTGTGTTGCCGCTAACCAGTTGATGTCTTTCAGATACCAGGGATGCAAACCCACCGAGCAGTATGCTGCCGCAGCCGCGCCGGTCTGACCATAATACCGGCTTTCAATCTCCAGGATGCCTTCCGGTACAGGAGGGTAGGGCGGCTGCGGGAAATGTCGGTGAATATTGATCAGCATCTTCTGTTAACGCTTCGATGCGGATCAGTGTTGCGGGTTGGCATTTCCATTCAGATCGCCCATTTTCAAGCCTCTGAAATTGGCATTGGAATATGGTCCGCTCAGGTTGTTGATGCTGATGGCTTCCGGCGGTACGCTGGGCTGGAAGGGGTTGGCCGGATTGCTAAACGTAACAAAAGCTGGCACAAAACGCCAGGAATTGCAATTTTCAAAGGCATTGGTCACGTTCAGCACCAATTTCCGTCCTTCCACAATGTCGAGGGTGGTAATAGAACTGCTGCGGTTAATATCCGCTGCCAGGATTTTCCAGGGGGTATTCAGAGACTCGATACCGAGAATATGCTTGGAAATCAGGAGCAAATCAAAAGTGCTCACGCCGTTGATATCGTTGGTGTCGCGTACCGGTGTGACGGTGTAATTGGCGCCGAGGGGCACATTGGTAAAGGTGAAATTGCCGGCTGTGTCGGTGCGCACGGAGGCCGTCAAACCGCCGGAAAGCCGCACTTCTATGTTTTGCATGTTAACGCCATCTACGGTTTTGACATTTCCCGAAATGCTGGTCGTTGTCGGTATGGGTTGCGTATACCCGTCCTGTGTCATTTTGTTGGTATTGCCGCTGTCCAGCCAGTCTTTCAGTCGCGATTCCGGCGTGGTGCCTTGTCCCCACGACAGGTCGAAACGGCCAAAATAGGCCGCCAGGATATTGCAGGCGTTATTTTGGGCGATCAATCCGCCATGTAACTGCCCGATAATGCGTTTGTTGGTATCAAAAAGCGGGCAGCCGGAAGAGCCGGGCTGGAAAATCCCGAAATCCGGGTCGGTGGCCCAGTGGCTGTTCACCGGACTGGTGCCGAACTGCGCGCCCCAATTGATGGTTTGCGGGTGAATAACCGCTGCTGCGGTATCCACCGAGATCTTTTTTATATCGCCAACCGGGTGATGGATAAAGGTCGTTCTGCCCGGAGCGGGATTGGTTGAGCGCGACCAACCGGCAAAATGCACGCCATAAGTAGCCGGAACAGGGTTGAGTTTTAGCAGCATAAAGTCGGTTTCCTGCCGGAAAGCAAGGCGTTCACAACCCAATACGGATTTGGGGATCGGTTCGGAACCGGGGTTGGCACAAGCTGCCGCTTCATAATCAAAATCGAAGCGCCAGAGGTTGAAAAGTGGCACAATGGTAATGATCTGGCAGTGGTGGGCGGTCAGGAAATTAGGCTCATACGTGTTGGCTGTATTGGCCACCAAAGCGCCTGTACACCAGGCCGAGGCACTTTCAAACACCATTAAAATCCGGGCAACGCTTTTTTTCTGTACCTGCCAGTCGGCGCCTTGTGTACAGTTGACATTAATATTGCAAGGTTGTGCCTCGCCGTAATCAAACACGGCAGCGGGGTCAAATTCGCCCAGCGCCTGTTTGTCATACGCATAATCTACCCGGTTCAGGTGTAGCGACACTGCCTCCGGCGCGACGCCCGGAGGCAGCACACATTCCAGGGTTGCGGTAGCGCCCGGCAGCACACCGATCAGGAAGTTGCCATCGGGTGTACAACTTTCGGTTGTGTACGCGCCAAAGTTGCGATGGCTGTTGTGCGCATAAAATCTGACGCCTTGCGGCAGTTGAAAACGATCAAAAATAAGCACCAATCCTTTAGCGCCTTCCGAGCTGAGGGAGCAACGCCAAACCCGTTCTCCGCCTGGTAAAGTGACCCAGGCGCCGTCTTTACTGATGTCCACATCGGCGGGTCTTGCCACCGCAAAGCGCCGGAAATCAGGGCTTTCTGCATCTTCCCGATGTACTCGGGCCATATCGGGCGCAGGTATTTGTACGGTTTTTCCCGGAGCTTCGCGGAAGGCGAATGCCTGTTCGGGGCGTTGGGAGGGCGCCAGGCCGCCTTCGCTGATTTGCGCGTGCAGGCATATCGGCAATATAAAAAATGTCAGGATGCGTAGAAATCGGTTCATATTCAATGGATTAATTGCTAAAAAAGTAATACTGTTACAAGTTCAGTGCCAATTCTTTGAAAAATTGCATGGCTTCCGGATTGCGCATGGAATCGGGGTTGTAACTTTTATCTGCCGGGCGCCCTTGTAATAGCTTTTTGACCGGTGTTTCCATTTTTTTACCGGAAATGGTATACGGAATATCCGGTACAAGGATCAGCTCGTCAGGCACATGCCGCGGGCTGCAAGCGCTGCGCAAACTTTGGGCAACCCGTTTTTTCAAATCATCATTCAACTCAAAACCCGGATTGAGGGCCACAAACATGGGCATCCAGTCGCTGCCGTCGGCGCGTTCCAGATTGATAATCAGGCAGTCCCGTATATCGGCAATCTTATCTACTTCCCGATAAATTTCTGCCGTGCCAATGCGTACGCCCTGTCGGTTGAGGGTTGCATCGGAGCGTCCGAGAATAACAACGGTTTCCCGCTCGGTGATCTGTATCCAGTCGCCATGCCGCCACACCCTGCCGGGATAATGCTCAAAATAACTGCCCCGGTATTTCGAGCCGTCGGGGTCATTCCAGAAAAAAACCGGCATGGAGGGCATGGGCTGCGTCACGACCATCTCGCCAACCGCTCCGGCAGGCATCGCCTGGCCATCTTCATCCCAGCTTTCCATTGCACAACCTAAACAGCGGCATTGTATTTCCCCTTGCCAGACCGGCAACAGCGGGTTGCCGCCAACCCAGGCCGTGCAAACATCCGTTCCGCCAGCCATCGACGACAGCCAAACCTCCGGGTGGATATGTTCGTATACGTAGGCAAACGCCTCCGGCGGCAAAGGCGACCCGGTAGAGCCTATACTTCGCAAATGCTTCATATTGAAGCTTTTACCAGGCGTAATGCCGCTCTTCATGCAAGCAATCAGGTAAGGCGCGCTGGTGCCAAAATGATGAATCGGCGCGCTTTCTGCCAAGGCCCAGAGCGCATTCATGTCCGGATAACCCGGACTTCCGTCGTACAACACAATGGTTGCGCCGCTCAGGAGTGCGCCCAAGGTAAAATTCCACATCATCCAGCCGGTAGTCGAGAACCAGAAAAATCGCTCGCCCACGCGCAGGTCGTTGTGGAAATGCAGGTATTTGAGGTGTTCCAGCAAATTGCCGCCATGACTGTGCGTAATGGCCTTGGGTGAGCCGGTTGTACCCGAAGAGTACAATACCCAAATGGGATGCTCAAAGGGCAAGGCCGTAAATTGCAGGCCTGTATTTGGCGTGCGAAGTGTATCATCCCATAGTACCACATTGCCAACGCCGCTCAGGCGGTTTTCAGGGTCAAGGTAGGGGATAAATACAATTTTTTCAAGACTGGGCAACAAGCCGCAGATGTCTGCCACAACTGCGCGTTTGTCAAAGGATTTCCCGCCGTAAGTGTAGCCGTCTACACTGATAAATACCTTAGGCTCAATTTGTTGGAAGCGATCTGCAACACTGGATGCGCCAAAATCCGGCGAACAACAAGACCAAACCGCTCCAAGCGACAAGCTCGCCAGCGCCGCAATAATTGCCTGCGGCCCGTTGGGTAAAAAACCAGCCACCCGATCGCCGGCCTGAACGCCTGCGGCGCGTAAAAACGCCGCAAATGCCGCCGTGTCCTGCTCCAATTGCGCCCACGAAATTTCATGCAGCGCGCCTCCTTCCCGCTGCCAGCAAATGGCCGGATGCGCGTCGCTTTTCATTCGGAACACATGTTCGGCATAATTCAGCGTCGCGCCTTCAAACCATTGATATTCAGGCATTTGATTGCCAGTTAATACCTTATTATACGGTGAATGAGAGCGGACCTGAAAATAATCCCAGACGCTTTCCCAAAAATCTGCAATTTCGGTGCTCGACCAGCGCCACAGCGCAGCATAGTCGGCAAATTCCAGTCCGCGCGTTGCACGCAGCCAGTTCATATACCGGGTCAGGTTATTTTCTTCCAATAATGCCGCATCGGGCGACCAAAGCTTCATGTCATAATATTTAAGGTTTGGAGGTTTGGGGTTCGGAGGTTCGGGGTTTGGAGTTCGGAGGTTTGGGGTTCGGAGGTTCAGGGTTTGGAGGTTTGGAGTTCGGAGGTTTGGACTCAGCTCCGCGATGCGCGCTGGGAATTATGACACACTTTTCTGAACATTCCTAATTACACAGAAACTTGAACCGTACTGCGCAGCCTGCCTTCGTACCCCAAACCTCCAAACTTCCAAACCCCGAACCTCCGAACCCCGAACCTCCAAACCCGGAAATTAATGTCCGTCGAGCATATTTCCCAGACCGCCAAGAATGCTGCCTTCTTCGCGGCGTGCGCCAGTGCCGTACGCCAGGATACGGGCGGCGAGTCGGCTAACCGGCAGCGATTGCAGCCAGACCGTGCCCGGACCGCGCAAAACGGCGAAGAAAAGCCCTTCACCTCCAAAAACGACATTGCGGATGCCTTTTACAAACTCAATATCGTAATCGATATGCTGCGTAAATGCCACAATACAGCCTGTATCCACACGGAGTGTCTCGCCGGCTTGCAATTCGCGGCGGATGATATGACCGCCGGCATGTACAAAGGCCATACCGTCGCCCTCTAATTTTTGCATGATGAACCCTTCGCCGCCAAACAGGCCGGTACCTAATTTGCGTTGAAACTCAATACCCACTGAAACGCCTTTGGCAGCGCACAAAAAGGCATCTTTCTGGCAAATAATTTTATTGCCAAGCTGATTCAGGTCTAAAGGAACAATTTTACCGGCATAGGGCGCCGCAAATGCCACACGCTGTTTTTGTGGCCAGGCATTGGTGAAAGCCGTCATAAACAAACTTTCGCCGGTGAGCAGGCGTTTGCCGGCACTGAGCAATTGCCCAAAAATACCTTGGCCTTGCTGCTGTGTACTGCCGTCACCAAAAATGGTGGCCATCTGAATGCCGTCGTCCATGTACATAAAACTGCCGGACTCCGCGATAACGGTTTCCTGGCCATCAAGTTCAATTTCAACACATTGCATTTCCTCACCGAAAATGCGGTAGTCGATTTCGTGATTGCGAATCATATTTCGGAATTTAGTTTTATTGTTATAGCGCTTGTTGCCGATGCATGTATTCCCTCACAAGCGCTCCGGCAAAGTTCAAGGCAAAGATAATATACTGCCGGCTTAACCGACGAGTGCGCATTTTTTATCGCCGTACAATTTTCCGAAAGGGGCAAGGTTTTTTTCAGGCATTCGCAAAAAATAATACCTTTGCTATTGAATCTATCGCATGACCGTTTTTCACCTGATCCGACCACTGACAGCAAGTACATTATGTATGTTGCTGTGCTTGCAATGGAGTGTGCAGTTGGTGCACGCGGTGACGGAACATGCGGATGCCGAAGCGCAACATTGCGACTCAGAGGAACAAGAAAGGCATATCCATGATGTTAATGCCGACCATGCCGCCTGCACTTTTTGCGAGGCCAATTTCTCCACACCACTTGACTTTCAACTTGTAGAGTGCTGGCATATTCAGCCACAAAGTATCGAATACGGTTCTTTGGTCAGTCGGCCGAAACCCTTGCTCCTTACTGATGCTTCGGCACATCCTGCTTTGCGCGGGCCGCCTTCCCTTTAAACATATTTTTACAAGAAACTTATTAACCGTGCCCGGGCTGCGTTGTGATTTTTCACGCGGTATCCGCACGATTTATTTGTTCTGTCAACCGGGCTTGTGCTACGTGCACATACCCGGTTAACATGAACAGTTTAAGGTTTAACAAACCTTTGCCGGGAGCGTTGGAAAACGTGTCCCGGTTTTTTGTAACTACTGTAAATTTACTTTTAAAATACTGAATTTCAGTATTTTAAAAGTATTAATCCCATTTGAAAAAAGCGCCTAAGCTATATGCAGGTTGCGCGGGCACATTGCGTCCGTAAGCGGCGCCGGCAGCACTGCCGGTAATGCCCCAGAAACGGCTCGGCGACCAGCTGATTTTCCCCCCCACGGCTACGTAGGCCTGATTGGGTACATACAGCGAACTTTGCTGATTAAACAGCGGCAGCTCGACTTCGGGCCGGGTCGTAGGGTCATGCACATCGGTAAACCCGATGAGCCAGAATTTCCGGAGTTTAAGTCCTGCTTCCAGACCGAGGTTGATAAAATGGTTGTAGCCCTCCGTTCGGAAACCATAACCGCCATAAGCAAACCAGTACGCGCGGCGGTATCCGCGGCCGACGCTGATCATCGGCAGGATGGTAGTGGCGGGGAAGCCTGTGCGAAGCCCGCTTTCAGACTGATAGGCCTGAGTTGGCAGGTCGACCCGCAGCGATGCGGCAGCTTTTACGGCGTCACCGCCGAGGCTGTGTCGGATACCGAGGGAAATATTGCCTATTCCCAAAAGAGTACCGGCGGCATAGTCGCCGCTGGCCCTGATCTGTGTGCCGCTTTCAATTCGGCGTAAGGGCAGGGCGATGGTAGCGGTTGTTTTGCGGCTCAGACCGTACTCGCCGTACAATTGGACAGCATCTTCCCGAATGGCCCGGTGCATGTAGCGGAGATTGGCATTGTCGCTGAACCGTTTGTGGTATTCCGGGATAAATTGCCAGGATAATTGGGCGTAAAAACCAGCCTTGCTGCGCACCCAGGGGCTTTGCGCCAACAAATGCTGCCCTGCCAGCAGCAACCCGGAAAAAATAAAAACGAAGACACGAAAATACCGATTCCGCATATTTTTAAGATGCTTTATACTCCTGCACAATGGTGTTGCGCAACACGCGCATGTAGGTTTTTTCGTCTACAAGCAGGCGGGCAACGTTGCCTTCCAGCTTCACCACTTTGCCAACAATACCGGAGGAAGTAACAACTTCCATGCCTTCTTTGATGTTTTCAGCAAATTTTTGCTGCTCACGCTGGCGCTTGATCTGCGGGCGAAGAATAAAAAAGAAGAAAACAACAAAAATCAAAACTGGCAGCAAAAAGCTCATCAAGGGATTTGCCGGTGGGTTGTTCAAAAACATAACTTGAATTTACAAAGGTTGAGAAATTTTGGCTTGGGGCTGCAAAAGTAGGCAATACGACGGTATGCAGGTAGAGAAAGTAATGATGAATGATGAATGATGAATGATGAACGATGAGTGATGAACGATGAACGATGAGTGATAACTGCTGACTGATAACTGCTGACTGATAACTGATAACTGCTGACTGAAAAAAAAAACGTCCCGAAAGCATGAGGGCTTCCGGGACGGTCTTATTCGCCGGCAGAAATCAATTTCCGCGTACAGCGTACGGTTTATTTGAACATCGAGTCATCAATACCCGCATTCACCTTGTACTCGCTTACTTCGAGTTTTACGGGAATGGGGAACATGCCGTTGATGGTCATGGTGTGTGCGAATTTCACGCCGCCTACTTCTTTGTAGTTGGAGAAGTCGGTGGTTTGTACGGCAGGCTGGCCATCCTGACCAACGCTGCTGCTTACTTCGCGCAGTTTGAGACTGGTTTTCATGTCGTAGTACTCCGTCGTTTTGGAGCCGTCAGGACGTTCCACTTCGATGACATACGCGTTGGCGCCTTCTACCTCTTCAGCGCCTTTCAGTGCGAGTTTGTAGTTTTTTGATTTGTAGAGGGCTTCTTTGCTGAAAGCAGCCTGCTCTTTCATATCCTCAAGGTCTTCGCCTTCAATGGCTTGCGGTGGCATACCCATGCCGGAAGCAGAACCTTTAACGCCGTCGAATACCTGCTTGGACATGGTTTGGCCGTTCATACTCATTTCCACCACAATTTTATCGCCGCCTTTCTGGAAGGTTTTGATACCGAGTTCCGGGCCGCGGGTTTTCATTGCGCCGGTCATTTGTACGTCCTTCAGTTTGGCAATAGCGGCAGCGCCACCGATGGCGTTCACATAGTCGTCGATCACCTGTTGTGCTGTTGTGCCCGGCTGAATCTGGATATTGCTGATCTTCACCGGATTGCCATACACATCGAAATAGTTGATTTTTCCGCCTTCGGCAAATTGTTTCAGGCGCTCGGATACATCGTCTTTGCTGCCCACCACAAGGATATGCGCGCGGTCGGGACGGATGTATTTTTTCGACATCATGAGCACGTCTTCCGGCGTAACGGCCTGAAGATTTTCGAGGTATTTTTCGTAATAGTCGGCCGGCAGGTTGTAGCGGGCGATGTTCAGGGCAAATTGTGCCACTGTACCCGGCTGCTCAAGGCTTTGAGAGAACTGGCCAGCCAGTACATTTTTGACTACCTGCAATTCAGCAACCGGCACTTTTTCATCGCGCATACGGTTCATTTCCTTCACCAGCTCAATGATAGCGCTGTCGGTAACGGCATTGCGTACCTGTGCGCCGGCGTTGAAAGAGCCAACCAGAATGTCGGGATTGATGGAGGAACGGGAGCCGTAAGTCCAGCCGTGGCCTTCACGCAGGTTGGCATTGATGCGGCTGTTGAAATAGCCACCGAAAACGGTGTTGGCTACGCGGGCACGGATGGCTTCCGGTGCGCCGGGTGTCAGTTCAATTGGATAGGTAATGTTGATATTCGACTGTACGGCGCCAGCTTTGTGTACGAAATCCACCTGTGTTTTTTCGGGCGGACGCGGCAGTGCGTAGTTGTTCTTCGGTACATCGCCTTTGGTCCATTTGCCAAAATACTTCTTCGCCAGTTTCTCTGCTTTCGCCTTGGTGATGTCACCCGTGATAACGAGGTAGGAGATATTGGGTTTGAAGTAAGTATTGTAATGGTTTTTAATCTGATCCAGGGAGATTTTCGCGAGGGTTTCCTCGGTCATCACCTCGCCGTAGGGGTGGCCTTTACCGTAGCGCAGCACGGCGCCTACTTTGCCTGCAATGGCGTTGGCATCGTCTTTTTCGCTGGCAAGTCCGCTTTCCGTACGGGTTTTGGATTTCTCCAATTCTTCGGCGGGGAAAGTCGGGTTAAGCAGCACGTCGGACATGATTTCAAGCAGCTTTTCCGTGTGCTTGGTCAGGCTGGAACCCGAAACGCCGTTGGCATCGGAAGAAATGCTGGCGCCGAGGAAATCGACCGACTGGTCAATTTTCGCTTTGTCGCGGGTTTTGGTGCCTTTGGAGAGCAGCTCGCCCATCATATCCACATAACCTGCGGCATCTTTTTCCGTAACGGGGTCATAATCCACAAAAACGCGGAAAGACACACGCGGCAGTTTGTGGTTTTCCACCACAATCACCTTCAGGCCATTGTCGAGCTGAAAGGTTTCTGCTTTGCCGATTTGAATTTTAGGCGGAGTGCCGGGCTGTGGCGCCTGTTTGCGCACATCGCCCGTGGGAATTGGAATTTTCGGGGCTTTCATGCCCGTCGTTTGTGCCGACAAGGAACCGGCTGTGCTAAAACAAGCGCCGACGATAAAGGCGCCTGTCAGTATTGCTGAAAAAAGTTTTTTCATATTGAAAGTGAAAATGATTAAGTGGTTTGGTATTCAAGTATTTGAGTGTTTTAGTGCTTGCGTGTTTTAGTATTTGATTTATCTACTAAAACACTTAATCACTAAAACACCAAAACACTAAAAATCAGGGCTGTTTGGGCTTCGGCAACCAGTGGATGACGATGCGCTGGTTTTTGTTGAAATATTTGAGCGCAGCGGCGCGCAGGTCTTCGCGGGTAACTTTGCGGTAACGCTCCAGCTCGGTGTTGATGAGGTTGGCGTCGCCATAGTACATTTCGTAGTTGGCGAGGCTTTCTGCAATACCGGCAACAGTGTTGTTGGCTGTTACGAAGTCGTTTTCAATCTGGTTTTGGAGTTTGTCGTACTCTTCCTGCGAGATGAGGTTTTTCTGCACATCGGCAATAACTTCATCCATGGATTTTTCCAGATCGGCAGCATCTACGCCCATATTGGCAATACCGTAGGCAATGTTAGCGCCCGGATCTTCGAGTTCGAGGGGGAAAGCACCGGCTGCAACGGCTTTTTGTTTTTCGTCTACCAGCACCTTGTTAAAGCGGCTGCTTTCGCCCTGGCTGAGCAGGGTTCCGAGCATTTTAACGGCGTAAAAATCTTTGTCGCCTTGTTTGGGAATGTGGTAGCTGAAGATAACGGCCGGGAGTTGTACGTTGTCGTACACGGTGTCGCGCACCATTTTAGTAATGGGCGGTTCGGTTACTTTCGGACGGAAGATTTCGTTTTTTCCTTTCGGAATATCCTTGAAATAAGCGTCAATGAGTTGTTTGGTTTGCTCAATGTCGATATCGCCGGCAATAGAAAGAATGGCATTGTCGGGGCGATAGAAATCTTTGTAAAACTGTTTGTAGTCGTTCTCCTGAGCGGCGTCGAGGTGATCCATAGAGCCGATCACGGAGTGATGGTAGGGGTGCACTTTGAAGGTGCG
The DNA here is from genome assembly GCA_017303875.1 of Chitinophagales bacterium. Classification (GTDB taxonomy): domain Bacteria; phylum Bacteroidota; class Bacteroidia; order Chitinophagales; family Saprospiraceae; genus M3007. Next base: position 62,012 of record JAFLBP010000026.1, read on the forward strand.
CATCATGGTTTCTTCGAGCAGGCGGCCGTAGGGCTGGTTGTCTACGCGCAGGCGGCGCTCTTCTTTAACCACCTGGCGTTGTGTTTCAATACCCACTTGCTCCACTTTGGCGTGCAGCATGCGTTCGCTTTCGAGCCAGAGGCCGAGGCCGAGCTGGTTGCTGGGCAGCACTTCAAAGTAGTAAGTGCGGTCGTACCAGGTGTTGGCATTGTTCATACCGCCGGCGTTGTTGATGTAATCGTCAAATTCGCCGCGTTTGATGTTTTCCGAACCTTCAAACAGGAGGTGTTCAAAGAAGTGGGCAAAGCCCGTGCGATCGGGTTTTTCGTTTTTGGAACCAACATGGTACATCACCGAAACGGCGACGATGGGCGTGGAGTGGTCCTCATGAAGGATAACTTTCAGGCCATTGGGCATGTCGTATTCCACGAACTTGATGTTCTGGCCGAATACGGCTACCTGAGTAAGCGCACAAAAGAGTGCAAGCAAAAGCGTTTTTTGCATAATTCTAAGTTGAAATGTGGTGACAATGACTCTTCCGGCTTCTGCGCCGGTAAAGCGGCGCGAAGTTCGGTATTTCCGTTTGTGAAACGTGTATGAGTCGATAAATGTTAAGCAATTTTCGGCAAAAAAGCAATTTAGGCCTCCGTTCGGGAATTCATGCATGCGCGTAAGCGAGGAACTTTGATGCGGCGTTGCGTCGGCTTTTCAACACGGAGCGCTCAAACAACTACTGGGCCAGCGGGCGGGCAGGTTTTTCAACGGCCGGCGATTTGGGCAGGGCGCCCGGGTTTTGAGGTCGGGGGTCATCGCCCCGGCGCAGATGTTCCTGATCGTCGGCGGGCAAAGGGCTGTCGTTAAAACGCACTTTTAATTTATAATTGCGCCCCATGCCACGCACCATCGGACCAAGCATCAATTGCAGTACCGAATCTGCACGGGCCTCGGCGCGTTCCAGCACTTTCTCCTGATTAATGGCTTCATCCCGGAAAGCGCGGCGCAATTCATTGAGGTTGCTGTTCATCTCATCTTCGGTAATGCCCGCCAGAAAGCCGACGTCGAGCTTATCCACGCGCGGATAAACTTCATGGGCCAGAATACTTGCCCTGGGCAGCGTTACATACACTTCCGAGCGGTTGGGCTGAATGGAAAGGTCAAAAGACTGATCGAGTTTAAAGCCGGCTTTCACCACGCTGATGGCCTCCACCCTTAAATCGGTTTCTGAAATGGCAAAGCCAAACACCTTGTATTGCAGGGTTTTGTCGAGGCCCATGCGGCTGCGCAATTCGTAGGTGCCCAATTCGGCAATGCCCTTGCGCACCCTTTCTTTCAGCAGGCCCCGCGACGCCGAAAAATCAATAATGGCGGCGCGTTTTTGCAGGCGCTCTACCATGGGTTTCAGCGCTTCATTCAGCGCAATCCCGCAGGGCGTTTCCACACCCCGACCTTTGGCATATACCTTTCCGTTGTCGGTTTTAATGAGGGTCGCCATGATCTGGGTGACAAAAAAACAGGTGTATTTGCCAGCCACTTCATTAAAAATGCCGACAGCCTGATTTACATTGTCTTTGTACCAGGTTTCATACAAGCCGGCAGAGGTGTCTTTCAGGGCAACGAAGTCGTTGTAATAGAGTTTGGATAAATATTCGTGATGTTTTTTGTACTCCGGCTCCAGGCGCCGGCGCACACTATCGGGCAAAGTCATGCGGTTGCTGATATGATATAGCAGCGACATGTTGAAATTATACACCAGTTCATCAAATTCTTTCTTGTAGCGGGCAGGGTCGGAAAGGATGCGTAAAGTAGCCTCCTCATTCAGGTTGGGCTGGAAATCTTTCTCCACATATTTGAGCTGTACTTCCTTGGAACTTCCCAAAAAATCAAAGAAGCCGCCATCAGAGGAGATGGCGCGGTACAACATTACGCATACCAATACAATGGCAGCCAGCAGCAAAAGTTGTCGGCCGCCACCACCACCGGAGTTGCCGTAATTCGGATCAGGTTGAGTGCTCATAGTTTAAGGTTCGGAGGTTTGGGGGTTTGGAGGTTTGGGGTTTGGAGGTTCGGGGTTTACTCCATTTTCTTGTAGTGGCCCGAAAAAACCTCCAAACCCGGAACCTCCGAACCCTGAACCTCCAAACCCTTTTATTCCTCCCATTTGCCTTGTCTGGATTGTTTGATTTCAGCGCGTTTGCGCTTTGCCCTGCTGCGCGCCTCCTGAACGGAAACAGGCACAATGGTGGGCTTGCGTTTTTTGGGCCGATGCAGTGCTTTGCGGAGTATGTTCAGCAGCTTGGTTTCTGCCTTTGCTTTGTTGCCGAGTTGCGAGCGCTCCGTTTGGTTGGTCACAATGAATTCCCCTTCGCTGTTGAGTTGGCCGCTGAGTTTTTCTAAAATCAGGGCTTTTTGTGCCTCGCTCAATACCGCGGAAGCGGCAATGTTCAGTCGTACCTCTACTTTGGTTTCTACCTTGTTGACGTTTTGGCCGCCCTTGCCTCCGGATCGGGAGGTGCGGTAGCTCAATTCGCGCAGGAGCGCTGCCTCAGACAGGCGTGATATGGATGGCGTGGTTGACACGGATGTTTTTTGCTGTTATTGACGAAATGTTACAGCGCCAGTAACAAGCATTTGTCTCATTCGGTTCCTCTAAATCCGGATTTCACGCTGAAATACCTGTCCGCCCGACATCAGGCGATACTGATACGTTCCGGGGCCGACGAACCATTGTGGCGCAATGAAATTAAACGTGTAACTGCCTTTATTCCGGTAGTCGTCAACCAAAGTGCGCAGCACATGCCCGGCTTTGTCGAGCAATTGCAGTTTGATCGGGCCGCCGGAAGACATGGCATATTTTATTTCGATGGTTTGCGGCAGGTTCGGGTGCCGGTTGTGGCCCAACAGCGCACAGCGGTTGTTTTCGCCCAGATCGGGGGCGATGGCCGGTACCAGATTATTGATGAGCGGGTGTTGTTGCCCGAGTACATAATTCACCATATCGGGCGAATTGCCCAGCCAGTCCTGCAGGACGGTAGCATAAACTGAGCGGAAATCAACTGAAAATGGCGGATCCGAGTAAGGATCCGGGTTGCTCAGATCCTGATAGTTGCCCACAAATCCGTTGCCAAGTTCGCCGCCGAAGAGCATCATATGCGTACCCCAGCCATGGTCGGTGCCATTGGAGCCATTTTCAAAAATGGTACGGCCAAATTCGGAAAAGGTCATGCCCAGTACCTTTTTGGTCAGCTCCGGACTTTCCTGTTCCAGATCATCATAAAATGCCTTGATGGCGTTGGCGAGGTTGCTCAACAGGGTAGGGTGGTATTCGGCCTGTTCGGAGTGGGTATCGAAACCGCCGATTTCCACCATGTATACACGGGTGCCCAAATTACCTTTGATCAGGCGCGCAACGATGGCCAATTGCTCGGCTAAGTAGTTGTCGCCGGGGTAGGTAACGGCATTTTTGCCTTTGCCAAAAGCAGTCTGAATCGTGCTGGCATAGCGGAAAGCGGAGTTGGCGGTCTGACGCACATACAGCAGTTCCTGTTCATGTGGCGTATTGCCGAGGCCGGCCGTGTTATACAATTGCCCGTTTTGCGCAATTTGGTAAAACTCCTCCGGACTGCTGATGGCAAGCGCCATATTGGCCTGGTCGGCTTTAAAAATCAGATCCGTCTGCACCCCGATTTGCAGGGCAGGCGGTACGGTTGGCGGCGCTTCCAGAAAAGCACTGTATTCATTATCGAGAAAACGCCCCATCCAGCCGGTGTTGACAATCGTGTCGGAGTCGCTGGCAGAAGCGATAATATCGTAGGAGCGGAAGTGGCTGTAGTTGGGTTCGGGGTAGCCTACATTAAAAATTACCTTCATCATGCCGTTTTCCCAGAGGGGTTGCAGGGCATTGGTGTAGGCGGGCATACCGTATTCGTTGCTCAGGTACCACATCTGATTGTCCGGAATCGCGAGGGTCGGGCGGATGTCGTAATAATGTGTATTACCCCTTTCGACCACCATATTCAGGCTGTCGTTCCCGCCGTCGAGCCGGATGAGCACCAGAATGCGATCATCTGCACCGCCGCCACCGCCTGCGAGTGCGGCCATCAGCGGAGAGGGCTGGAAAACGCGCAAGCCGAGGTTGTTGAGCAGCATCCCGCCCGCGCCCAGCATACCGGTGGCGGAGAGGAAGTCGCGGCGCGACCAGGTCTGGTGATCCTGCGCGTGGGCTTCCGGGTTATTCAGCGTAGCGCCGGGCCGTTGTTTAGGTTGATGTTCTTTACACATAATAGCGAAGCTATGTGTTTAAGTGTTTGGGTGTTTCAGGGTTTAAGTTTTTTAGCGCATCAAAAAAGCTATCGGTATGCGCCCAAAAACACTCAAACACAAAAACACTCAAACACGACATTTCAGGTTAATTGATACTCCGGCAGGCGCACCAGGTAGTAGAGCATGTTGACGATTTGATAGGGCGCCTCATCCCAATACAGGTTCCAGGAGCCGTCGTCGAAGTAATTTTGGGGAATATTGGCCTTGAAATAAGACAGCGCGGCCAGATAGTGTACCGGTTCAAGCGTTTGGCCGGTAAAATAATAGACCAATGCCGGTACAATCACATTCGGGTCGTTGCTTTCGTTGGTCAGGCCGATGGCGGTGTAGCGCAGGGTTTCCCGCAGCGGCTCTTTGGTGCTCAGCAGGTAAGCGACCGAAGTGGCAAAACTCCAGCGGGTGGTGAGGGTGCTTTCGTTCAGCCATTTGTGGTAACCCGGCCAACCCGCCACATTGGGCGGATTAAAAATGGTTTGGCCGAGTTGCCCCGACCAGTAGGCCACCGCATCCCACCATTGCTCTTCCATGTGTTCGGCGCTGTTGGCGCCGGCCATCTTGAACAAAGGCAACATGGCATCCAGGGGCGTCTTGATGTGTACATTGACGAAGCGCTCCTCGAAAAAGTGTTCACTTTTCAGGAGCGTTTTGAGCACCGGCAATATTTCCCAGTTGTTGTTGCGGAAAATAGCGGCCAATTCATCCACAATACCGGAATCAAGATGCTGATAAACGAAATGCTTGTAAAATTTGCCGCAAATGAAACGCGAGGTTTGCTCGGCACGCGCGCTGAAAATCAGGTTGTGGGCGGTGGTAAAATTGAAATTCGCCGTTTGTCCGAAAATCGTCTTTTGTCCCGAATCAAAGCGTGCAGGATTAAAAAACGGCGGTGTACAGGCATAATGCGTGGCCTGCCAGCCCGTAAGCGCGCGGGCCATATTCACAATATCCGACTGTGTATAACCATTGCTTTCGCCCATGGTGAACAACTCCATCAACTCGCGGGCATAGTTCTCGTTGGGCTGCCCCACGGCATTGGTATTGCCATTGAGGTAGACCAGCATGGCCGGGTTTTCGCCCATTTTGCGCACAAAAGTGCGGAAATTGCCAAAAGCATACTCATGAATCAGCGAGTAGTAGCTCCACAGATAGGCGTTGCATTCCACCACGTCAAGTTCCGTCACAAAGTGATTGTGCCAGAACAGGGCCATTTTGGCGCGCACCCCTTCGTCGAGCATTTCCGACATCCATCGGTGCACCAATTCGCGGCGATGCACAAAAACCTGATCCGGATCGGCGGAGTAATTGGCAGAAGTATAATTGGCCCAGTAAGGCGGAAGGGGCGTGCCCAGCGTGGCGGCATTATCGAGCAACTGATCAATCAGTTCGGAAGGCGACATACTGAGCGCCTGCTGCAACTGCTGCGGCGATGCGCCAAAACCCAAGCGCCGGAACAGGTGCGAGACCCGTTGCAGGTTCCAGGGCTTTTCCGGCCGCGGCACATACACATCCAGCGTGCTGTTGTCGGGCGGAGGAGGCGGTACAACTTTTGGAGGCGGTATAACGACAATAGGCTCCGGCATATATTTTTTGGAAAGGTAAAAATTCAATTTGCGGAGGCAATAATAGAGAATTTCGTACAATTCTAAAGTTAAAAATAAAGCATTGTAAAAAATATTTATACCTGTGAAAATTAATGCGCCAAAACGGGATTTTTAATTTAAAATTTGCCCTACCTTTCAACCCAAAAAATAAAAGCAACATGCGTTTTCGGGTTCTGCTTTCAGCCGTTATTTTAACCGTTTCGGGCCTTTTTTCCTTGATAAAAGCTCAAAATCCGGTCATCCTGTTTTATGAGGACTTCAATTCCTGCGTGCTGCCCGCAGGTTGGCAGGTCAAGATTGAAGGCAACCAGAACCCGGTTTGGCGCGTGGGCTATTTCACCAATCCGCAGGCCGTCGGCCTCAGCATCGACAGTACCTGCTGCCTGCTGATCGACGATGACCAAACCGGCGACAACACGCCCGCCTACCAGATCGACTTTGTTTCTCCCCCTTTCGACGCTTCCGAGTTTCCAACGGTGGCCCTGCTCATGGATGTGCACTACCGCGACTGGAATGAAGCCAACGAGTATTTCGATATTTTGGTGACCGACGGCGTAAAGGAATACCTCGTAGCCCACTACGATCAGTACAAGCGCAATGGCGAAAATATCAATGAGCATTTTGAAATCCTCACCGACCTTTCCGTACTCACGCAAAGCAACCAATGCCGCATCATCATCCGCTACAACGACGGCGGCGGATTTGCCTGGTGGGCTGCTGTAGATAATATCATCGTGGCCGGGGTAGGGGAAGGCGAAAATGTGGTTGCAGAATCCTTTAATGATTGTACAAAACCGGCAGGCTGGGAAACCGAAATCGTTTCCGGTGATTTCGACTGGAATTTCGGTATCCTCGATACGGCCTCCAAAGGCTACAGCAGCGGCCCGACCATGAACGGCTCCTGTTTTGCCTTTTTTGATGATGACCTCGTAGGGGAAAACGCCGCCTACTCCATTGTACGGATGTATACGCCCTGGTTCGACGGTTCGCAATATGGGAAATATCAATTGGAATTTGACCTCATTCACCGCTATTATAAAGAACATATCCGCGTACTGGTACAACACGAAAATGGTGAAGAATTCACCGTCGCAGAAGCCGCGCAAGACGTTGGCGGCCCTTATTTCCCCAATTATGTACACGTGCCGCTTGATTTGTCGCCTTTCCGCGATAAAAATATGCGTGTCTGCTTTGAATACTGGGATGGCAACTCCTGGGGCTGGTGGACAGGCATCGACAATGTGAAAATTACCGGCAGCGGCGCCGCCAATGACCTCTGCGCGCAGGCCATTCCGCTCCAGACCGCTCAGCCCTGTACCGCCGGCGACAACAGCAATGCCATTTTTGAAGGCCCGACACCCGCCTGCGGCGGACGGGTCAGTTCCGGACTCTGGTACCGCTGGACAGCTGATTTCAGCGGTTATGCCCGCATCAGCACCGGCTCCAAATTCAACGACCTCGTTTCGGTGTTTACTGGCAACTGCGCCAACCCGCAGGCCATCGTCTGCGATAACCGCGACGAACACGGCTTTACCGGCGAAACCACCATTTTCCAGGTGCAAAATGGCACGGAATACCTGATTCGGGTAGCCGGCTTGGATGAAATGTTCGGCGTTGCCCGCGGTGCATTATGTATCCGCATTGACCCGACAACAGCGCTGCCCCTGAAGCCGGCCAACGACAACTGCGCCGGCGCACAAGTGCTGCTCGTTAATGCCAATTGCCAAAACGGCAATAACCTCAACGCCGATAACCCCGAGGTGCTGCCTTCTGTGGCAACGCTTGCGCGCGCAGATGTATGGTACCGCTTCACCGCGCCCGCAGTTGCTGCCAATGAGCACCTGACGTTTTACAGCGGCGCTACTTTTTCCGATATTATTGCGGTGTATTCCGGCGCTTGCGGCGCTTTGCAGGAAATTGCCGCCACCCATTACGGCGGGGCTTTGGAACTGCCTGGTCTGAGTGCCGGACAAACCTATTTTGTGCAGGTAGCTGGCAATTTCGCCACTATTGAAGGCACGCTCTGCCCGCGTATTGCCGTTGAGAGCAGCGCTGCGCCCGCAAACGACAACTGCCTCAACGCTGCCAACCTCACTATCGGCGCGGCTTGTACGGCCGGCAACAACAACAACGCCACCAAATCGGGCTATACGCCTAACTGTGTACCCAATATAGCCGCCGACATCTGGTATCGTTTTACTGCTCCGGCAGGAGGTGCGGTACGCCTGAACACCGGCGCGGAGTTTGAACATGTGGCAGGCATCTGGGAGGGCGACTGTAATGCGCTCAAGCCCGTTTATTGTGTCGAAAATTTGATGCGTTGCAATGGCTTTGTTACCATCCCGAACTTAGTGCCCGGCAAATTGTACTACCTGCAAATTGCCACCCGCAGCGTGGTAGCAGCGCCTGGTCTGGGCGCTTTGTGCATCAAACTGCTGGATGTCAATTCACCACCGGATTTCACGCCTTTACAAGTAGAAATAAAAGAATTTTGCCTTGGCAATGGCGTAGCTCAGGTCAATTATACCATTCAAAATGGTGTGCCGCCTTACCAGACAGCCGGTGTATCCAACGGGCAGGAACTGAATGCCGGAACGCCTTATATACTGGTTGTGAAAGATGCTTTTGGTTGCGAAAGCTCCTTCAACGGCATTGCCGACCAATGCAATATCGCCTGCGCGCTGGCGCTGAATGCCACGCAGGCCGATCCGTCCTGCCACGATCTTTCCAACGGTTCCATCAATGTGGCGGTAAATGCCGGCGCTTCGCCCTTTGCTTTTAGCTGGTCGAACGGAAGCCAGACTAATCCGGTAGAGGATCTTGCAGCAGGAACTTACACCGTGACGGTTACCGATGCCAATGGCTGCGCGGCAATCAGCACCTACACCCTGAATAATCCGCCCGCCATTCTGATCGGCAATATTCAGCTGACAAACCCGACCGTGGGCCAGATGAACGGCTCGGTAAAAGTGAGTGTCAGCGGTGGTACCGCACCTTACGGGCTTACCTGGATGCGCGGGGAGGCGATTTTTGCCATGGGCGGGGAAGAACTAAACGGCTTACCGCCGGGCAACTACCAATTGCTCGTGATGGATGCAAAGGGCTGTATGCAAAGCTACAGTTTTACCCTTACCGAAGTTGTATCGACCAATGCACCTGATGCCGGTATTCAGGTTCAGATTACCCCCAATCCGGCCGATGTTGAAGCCTTGATTTTTGTAAAATTAAAATCAGCTCAGGACTTAAACTGCGCCCTGTATGATGCAGCGGGCCGCGTGTTGCACGCCTGGTCGCCCGGTCGCCTGCAACAATGGAATGGCAGCGTACCGGTTAAAGAACTGCCCGACGGGGTGTACCAATTGCGTATCATCGCCGGTGAAACCGTGCTGGCGCGGAATGTGGTGGTCGCGCATTAATTGAGTGCTGTAGATGAGTGTTTTAGTGTTTTGGTATTTTAGTGTTTAAGTGAGTTGCCGGGCGCAGCGCCAAGTTTTTGAAACGATGAACGATGAGTGATATAGATGAGTGTTTTAGTGTTTTGGTATTTTAGTGTTTAAGAGAGTTGCCGGACGCAGCGCCATTCGTGCATTCGTGGCAAGTTTTTGTAACGATGAACGATGAGTGATGAACGATGAATGCCGGATATTGCACAGCGTTTTTATCTAATTGATAATCGATATTCTGTGCAATATCTGTGCAAAATCTTCCGTGTAACATCTGTGTGAAACAACAACGCGCACCAGCGAAATACAGATCCCTGGCGTAGGCGCAGCCTATGCTCTAATTATTCGTGGCAACCTTTACAGTTGCAAATGCACCTGTTTGGTATAATCTTGCCAGCATCATGAAAATCATTTCCTGCATCGCCATTTTTCTGCTCCTACTTTCAAGCCTGACACAAGCACAAAGCCTGCAAGGACATAACTGGATTATTGGATTCTCCGCCAGTGAAAATTTCCCTGCTGATTCCTCCGGTGGGTTGCTGATGGATTTCACTTCCGGCTCTTTGGTTTACAGTAAGGTGCCGTTAAAAAACGCATTGGCAAGCTCGTCTATTATTTCAGACACTTTGGGTAACTTACTTTTCTATTCTGAGGGCTGTGGGATTAACAGACGTGATCATACCGTAATGCTGGGAAGTGATAGCATAAATGATCATCCTTTACAGTACTTTTGTATAAATGGATCAGGATACAGCCGTACATCTGGATTAATAATACTACCCGATCCCGGAGGTAAACGTATTTACCGTGTTTTTCACAATGCCTATTACATCAAGGGTTTGTACGGCTCGCAAATGCGTATGACAACTGTAGATATGACTTTAGATAATGGTATGGGCCGCGTAACAGAAAAGAAAAAAATACTTATAGACTCTGCAAATATAATTTATATAAGTGCGGTGAAACATGCCAACGGCCGCGATTGGTGGATTGTCAACAGTGAGCGGGGTAGCAACCAAAAATTTGTTTTTTTGCTTGACCCCTCCGGCATACATGGCCCGGAAGTTATAAAAACAGGGGGGGTAAAATTGGCCAATCCTGAAGCCTTCGGGCAAATGCTTTTCAGCCCCGATGGTAAAAAGTTTCTTGAACTCACGGATGATGGTAGTTATATCTGCGATTTCAACCGCTGTTCCGGTAAATTTTCCAATTGTGTAAAAATTGATTTCCCGGACGCTGCTTTTTGTAACAGTGGCGCCTTTTCCTCGGACAGTCGCCTGCTTTATGTTTCTACCTGCGACTCTATTTTTCAATTCGACCTGCAAAGTCCTGATTTTAACCAAACCCGGCAACTCATCGCCGTGCAGGACGGGATAAGTGATATTTTTAATACGCCCTACTTTGGCACTATGACGCTTGCGCCAGACAATAAAATTTATATTAATCAACCTACAGGCGGTAACAAATTGAATATCATCCATCAGCCCAACCAGCAGGGATTGGCTGCCGGCTTTGAAAAATGGGGCTTTGATATGCCTGTTTTTAATGCAAGTAAACATTTCCCCAACCTACCCAACCACCAACTTGGCGCCGACTTATCCCTTTGCAGCGACTGCGATACCCTGCCCAACCCGCCGCTTGATTTGATGCTTTATCCCAATCCGGCCAATACGTATACGTTCATCGGCGGGCAGGTCAGTCAGAGCGACTACCCGCTAAAATTTCAGCTTTTTGATATGCTGGGGCGACTGCTGCTTGAAGAAAACATCACATGCCCCCCTCATCGCATAGCTACGGCCAACCTGCCTGCCGCCGCGTATAGCTGGCGGGCGGTCAATCAATCCGGCAACAAGATCAGGCAAGGGGTGTTGGTGAAACGATGAACGATGAGTGCTGTAGATGAGTGTTTTAGTGTTTTGGTATTTTAGTGTTTAAGTGAGTTGCCGGGCGCAGCACCAAGTTTTTGTAACGATGAACGATGAGTGATGAACGATGAATGCCGGATATTGCACAGCGTTTTTTATCTGATTGATAATCAATATTCTGTGCAATATCTGTGCGAAATTTTACGTGTAACATCTGTGTGAAACAACAACGCGCACCAGCGAAATACAGATCCCTGGCGTAGGCGCAGCCTATGCTCTAATTATTCGTGGCAACCTTTACAGTTGCAAATGCACCTGTTTGGTATAATCTTGCCAGCATCATGAAACTCATTTCCCGCACCGCCATATTCCTGTTTCTACTTTCAAACCTGACACAAGCACAAAGCCTGCAAGGACATAACTGGATCATTGGATTTCCTGCCAGCGAAAAATATCCAGTTGACTCATCAGGAGGGATATTGATGAATTTTTCATCAGGCACATTGGCTTATAATAAAATTCCCTCAAGGTATTCCTTCAGCAGTTCATCCAATATTTCGGATACGCTCGGCAATTTGCTTTTTTATTCTGTGGGCTGCGATATCGAACGCAAAGATCATAGTACTATGCCCGGCAGCGAAAATATCAACGATCAAAAACTGTATGCTTCGCTTTGTGATCTAGGTTTAGGCTACAGTTATTTATCTGCGCTGATAATCCTTCCCGACCCGGGGGGCAATAGTATTTACCGCGTTTTTCATTTAGCCTACCAAATAAATAGTTTACAAAGCGCACAATTTCGCATGACTACTGTGGATATGACCTTGGATAACGGCTTAGGTAAAGTGACTGAGAAGAAAAAAATACTCATTGACTCGGCAGATTTAGCTTTTGTCAGCGCCGTTAAACACGCCAATGGGCGCGATTGGTGGATTGTCAGCAGCGAACGTGGCAGCAATCGAAAATATGTTTTTCTGCTTGACCCTTCGGGCGTACATGGGCCAATAATCCGCGAAGCGACAGGTGCAAAAACATTATATCCAATTGCCTGGGGGCAGATGCTTTTCAGCCCTGATGGCAAGAAGTTTCTGGAGGTGACGCATGAAGGAGGTAATCTTTGCGACTTCAACCGCTGCTCCGGCAAGTTTTCCAATTGTTTGCCGATAAATTACAGGGATAGTGTTTACTGCGTTGGCGGGGCGTTTTCGCCAAATAATCGCTTTCTCTATGTATCAACCTGCGATACCATTTTCCAGTATGACCTGCAAAGTCCTGATTTTAACCGAGCGAGGCAACCCATTGCAATACAGGATGGCATAGGTGACTTGTTTAATACACCCTATTTCAATACAATGGCGCTTGCGCCCGACAATAAAATTTATATCAATCAGCCTACCGGGGGCAACAAACTGAGTATTATCCATCAACCCAACCAGCAGGGGTTGGCTGCCGGCTTTGAAAAATGGGGCTTTGATATGCCTGTTTTTGATGATGGAGAACAATTCCCCAATTTGCCCAACCACCAACTTGGCGCCGACTTATCCCTTTGCAGCGACTGCGATACCCTGCCCAACCCGCCGCTTGATTTGATGCTTTATCCCAATCCGGCCAATACGTATACGTTCATCGGCGGGCAGGTCAGTCAGAGCGACTACCCGCTAAAATTTCAGCTTTTTGATATGCTGGGGCGACTGCTGCTTGAAGAAAACATCATATGCCTCCCTCATCGCATAGCTACGGCCAACCTGCCAGCCGCCGCATACAGCTGGCGGGCGGTCAATCAATCCGGCAACAAGATCAGGCAAGGGGTGTTGGTGAAACGATGAACGATGAGTGATGAAGATGAGTATTTTAGTGTTTTGGTATTTTAGTGTTTAAGTGAGTTGCCAGGCGCAGCGCCATTCGTGCATTCGTGGCAGGTTTTTGTAACGATGAACGATGAGTGATGTAGATGAGTGTTTTAGTGTTTTGGTATTTTAGTGTTTAAGTGAGTTGCCGGGCGCAGCGCCATTCGTGCATTCGTGGCAGGTTTTTGAAACGATGAACGATGAGTGATGCAGATGAGTGTTTTAGTGTTTTGGTATTTTAGTGTTTAAGTGAGTTGCCAGGTGCAGCGCCATTCGTGCATTCGTGGCAGGTTTTTGTACCGATGAACGATGAGTGCTGTAGATGAGTGTTTTAGTGTTTTGGTATTTTAGTGTTTAAGTGAGTTGCCAGGCGCAGCGCCATTCGTGCATTCGTGGCAGGTTTTTGAAACGATGAACGATGAGTGCTGTAGATGAGTGTTTTAGTGTTTTGGTATTTTAGTGTTTAAGTGAGTTGCCAGGCGCAGCGCCATTCGTGCATTCGTGGCAAGTTTTTGTAACGATGAACGATGAATGCTAAACGCAGCCTATTTTGGGAGTGTAAAGTATTTTGTGTAAACTGATTTTCACTGGAGATTTGAAGTTTCCGCAGGGTTCCATTTTTGGGGGCATGCCCCCAAAAATGGAACCCTGCGGAAGAATTTGTACTTTCACCTT
>JAFLBP010000027.1 GCA_017303875.1 Chitinophagales bacterium
CGCGGACGATCATTGTCGTAGCGTGGACGGTCGTTGTTGTAACCGCCGCCGCCTTGCTGACGGTTGTCGTAGCGCGGGCGATCATTGTCGTAGCGTGGGCGGTCGTTGTTGTAACCGCCGCCGCCTTGCTGACGGTTGTCGTAGCGCGGGCGATCATTGTCGTAGCGTGGACGGTCGTTGTTGTAACCGCCGCCGCCTTGCTGACGGTTGTCGTAGCGCGGGCGATCATTGTCGTAGCGCGGGCGATCATTGTCGTAGCGCGGGCGGTCGTAACCACCGCCACCGCCTTGCTGGCGGTTGTCGTAACGCGGGCGATCATTATCGTAACGCGGACGGTCGTTATCATAACGGGGGCGTTCCGGACGATCCTGATTTTCCTCGTCGAATCGTGGGCGAGGGGTGTAGGATAGCGGCTCGCGTTCCTGCCAGCTGCTACTGCGTTCGGGTTGTTGCGTGGGTGAATCGTCGAAGTTTGCTTCGCGTTCAGGAGCGGGTGATTCAGAACGCTCTTTCAGCGGTGCCTCAGAATCTGATTTAAGAATTCGCGGGCGACGTTTTTTCTCTTCCATGAAAGGTTGAATTAAGAATAGCGGATGAATGAATGTTTAAGAAAACAGTGTGAAACAATCGAATTTACGGCTTTTGACGGGTACAACGGAAGTTGTCAGAGTTGTTTTATAACAGCAACTCAGGGCATGTTTCGCTGGTTCAGTCATTATAACATGCCCTAAGCCGCATAAAGATACAACAGTTTTTTATTTTTTGACAATACTCTTGAGCACTGTCTCGTCAATTTTTACCGGATATTTTTTGCGCAGGTCTTCAATCCAGCGGCGCTCCAGAAAATCCTGATAGTCGGCTACGGCATAACCGCGCGCTTCGTTGAGGGTTTTATTGGTGGGCGGCATGATGGATTCAATTTTGTAGAAAGTGGCGGTTTTGGTGCCGGCATCTACTTTGGCATCGGTCATGGCGCCGGCAGCCCAGAGGTTACCGAGTTCTTTGGCTTTACCTTTTTCGAGCAGTCGATCCATGACACTGACGACCTCTGCTTTTTTGTTCATTTTTTTGAGCACGTCGGCAGCGGGCTTTTTAGCGGCCAGTTTGCGGAGTTGTTCGAGCACTTTGGGGTCGTCGGTTTTAAGCGTGTAAAGGCTTACTTTAGCGCGTTCATCCCATTTGTACTTGTCAAGCAGCACGGTTTTGAAATATTCTTCAAGGCCGACAGAGTCGGTGTTGGCGCGGTCGAAAACATTAATTTTGAGGGCTTCAAACATGATAATGCCCTCGTTGTATTCGCGCATCAGGTTTTTGAACTCCGGGTATTTTTTATCGAGTTGCGACTCTTCAAAACGCATAGCAATTTCATCCGTCCAGGATTTGAACAGTTTTTCAATTACTTCGCTGTTGGGTGTGCCGGCGCCGCGCATGCGTTCGCGGCTGGCGCGCGAGCAGTATTCTTCAAAATCAGCAATAGTATAGGTTGTGGCGTCGCCGAAGCGGGCCAATGTGGTTGCGGGCTTGGCGGGGTCGGGTTTCCACTTGAACGTTACGAAGCCGGAGTCGAGTTTGGCGGCCCAGGCGTCGAGTGCTTTGCGGTCTTCGCTGTAGTTGCCTTCGCGTTTGATGCGGGCGATCATGCTTTGGCGTGCAATTTCGCTGCGGCTGTCGCGGCGTACGCGATCGGTGAGTGGGCGTTTGAGCTTGTCGTACTCCATCAAACCGCGGCGGCTGACGCGTTTGATGATGTGGTAACCGATGGAGGTTTCGACGGGTGCTGCGAATCCGCCGTCTTTTTCGATACCGAAAGCGGCATCTTCAAAGGCGCGCTGGTAGCGGTTGATGCCGAAAAAGCCGAGATAGCCGCCTTTGTCCTTGGTATTTTTATCTTCGGAGAGCTTGCACAGCTCATCCCAGTTGGCGCCATTTTTCAGTGCCTGGTACACGCTGTCGGCGCGCATTTGGGCTTCTTTGGCTTTCGCCGGGTTATTTTCTCCTTTTCTGAAAAGGATATGTCCGACTTCTATTTCTGCACGGGCCGGGCGCAGGCTGTGCACCTTTATAATATGGTAACCGACGTTGGAGCGAATGGGCATACCATAAATAGTACCGGGTTTGGTGCTGTAAGCTGCTTTTTCAAGCAGGTAATAACCGTCGGGCATCATGGCGGTGATGAAGCCGATATTACCGCGGTTTTCTTTGGCGGTTTTATCGTCGGAGCTGTCGACAGCCACCTGTGCAAAGTCGGCGCCGCGTTGTACCATCTGGAGCAGGCGCAGGGCGCGGCCGAAAGCGCGGAGCGTGTCGGCAGGTTTGGCATTGCGGTCGCAGGCGACAAAGATCTGGCTGATCTCTACGTCCTGTTGCATGCGCTCGAAGGTTTCGCGCACGAGTTTGTCGGTTACTTCCTTGTCTTCGAGATAGGAGTTGGCCAATTGGCGGCGATAGGATTCAAGTTCACTTTTAGTAGCCGACACTGTGTCGAGGTGGAGTTCGCGGGCGTTTTGCACTTTGAGTTTGAAACGCACGTAAAGGTCGAGGTAATCGCGGATGGAGGCTTCGGAGAAATCGGCCTTGTCCTGATTAGTTTTCGTATAAACGTACTTGAACTC
Source organism: Chitinophagales bacterium (assembly GCA_017303875.1). Classification (GTDB taxonomy): domain Bacteria; phylum Bacteroidota; class Bacteroidia; order Chitinophagales; family Saprospiraceae; genus M3007. The sequence goes on from JAFLBP010000027.1 coordinate 2,613, forward strand.
GGAGAGCGGAACGGAAGCGTTACCGACTGTGAACAGAATGGGATCTTGCGGCGACTGCGCTGCTGTGAATAAAGGGAGCAGCAGGAGGCAGCCGGCGAGCAGGAGCAAATTTTTGCGCATCGTGGGTTTAGTTAAAAACTTGAAGGTTGCGATCATCGTTGTATGCAACATGGCACTAATTAGAAAATCGGGCAAAATTAGGCAAGCACCGATAAAACAAGGGTATGGAATGCAATTTTGTTAATTATTAACACAGAAAATCTTTTTCAGGTTGCCTGAGCGGGCCAGAAAAGTTTGATTCATTGTTTTTAAAACATTTTATTTTTAAAAACAATCCCGTAACTTTGCGGTTTTGGCAGCAATCGCTTTCCGAACTCCTTCCACATGGCAAGTCAACCGGTAGAAAATTATCCCATCGATCCGAATCACATTTCGATCAAGGGCGCCCGCACCAACAACCTGCGCAATGTAGATCTGCGCATTCCGAAGAATAAACTCGTGGTCGTCACGGGGGTGTCCGGTTCGGGGAAATCGTCCATTACCATGGATACGCTCTACGCGGAAGGTCAGCGCCGCTACGTGGAGAGCCTGTCGAGTTATGCCCGCCAGTTTCTTGGCCGTATGAAAAAGCCGGATGTGGATTATATCCTTGGCATTTGCCCGGCCATTGCCATTGAGCAACGGGTAACTACCGGCAATACGCGCTCTACGGTAGGCAGTATGACGGAGGTTTATGATTTTCTGCGCCTGCTTTATGCCCGTATCGGCAAAGTGTACTCGCCAATATCCGGCGAACAGGTTAAAAAGCATGAGGTTTCCGATGTTGTTGATTATATTAAAAAATTGCCGGAAGGCAGCCGTGGCCTGTTGTTTGTGCCGCTGCATACACGGCATCGCGACCGCAGTTTGCAGCAGGAGCTGAATATTTTGCTGCAAAAAGGCTATACCCGCTTGCAATTCGGCGCCGAAACCCTGCGCATTGAAGATTTGCTCGAAAACCCCGATCCGCGTTTTCAGCTCGATCAGCCTGCCGGCGCTCCTCAGCACGCCGGACTGATGCTGCTTATTGATCGTTTCGTGCTCAGCGCCGAAATGGAAGAAAGCGAATGGATGCGTTTGGCCGATTCGGTCAATACGGCTTTTTATGAAAGTGAAGGCGACTGCTATGTACAGCTCGCCGACCAGCCCGACACGGCGCCCGCGCATTTTTCCAACCGCTTCGAACTCGACGGCATGAGCTTCGTGGAGCCAGCGCCACAACTGTTTAATTACAACAATCCGTACGGCGCCTGCCCGACCTGCGAAGGCTATGGCCGTATTTTGGGCATCGACCCCGATAAGGTAGTGCCGGATAAAAGCAAAAGTGTTTACGATGGCGCCATTGCTCCCTGGAAAGGCGAAAAATTTGGGGAGGCGCTGGAACATTTGGTGAAAAATGCCCACAAATTCGACTTTCCGCTGCACGAACCTTATGAAAAACTGAATAAAGCACAGCAAAAGCTGCTCTGGACAGGCAATGCTTACTTTGAAGGTATTCACGCCTTTTTCAAGGAACTCGAAGCAAAAACCTACAAAATTCAGAACCGCGTGGTGCTGGCCCGCTACCGCGGCCGGACGGTTTGCCATACCTGCGACGGCGGCCGCCTGCGCACGGAGGCGCTTTGTGTGAAAATCGGAAACCGCAATATTTCCGAACTGACCAGCGTACCGCTCGATGAGGTGTTTACTTTTTTTCAGCAACTTGAACTGAGCGAATACGATCAGCAGATTGCCAAACGCCTGTTGCTGGAAATCAACAACCGCCTGCGTTTTATGGTGGAACTGGGCCTTGGGTACCTGACCCTCGATCGCATCTCCAGCACACTCAGCGGCGGCGAAACCCAACGCATCCACCTGACCCGTACCCTCGGCAGTAACCTGACGGCTTCCATGTACATCCTCGATGAGCCTTCGGTGGGCCTGCACCCGCGCGATACCGACCGCTTAGTACAGGTATTGTACCGTCTGCGCGATCTCGGCAATACGGTTGTGGTGGTGGAGCACGAAGAAGAGGTGATTAAAAATGCCGATTATTTAGTAGATATGGGCCCGGAGGCTGGCGTACACGGCGGCCATGTGGTATTTGCCGGCCCGTATGTTGATATTGACAAAGCCGCGCCGGAAAGTCTGACGGCGCAGTACATGTCGGGTAAAATGGAAATCCGGACGCCGGAAACCCGCCGACCTGCACGCGATTTTATTTTGGTAAAAGGCGCCCGCCAGCACAACCTCAAAAATATTCATGTTCAATTGCCGCTGCATTGCCTCAATGTGGTGAGCGGCGTGAGCGGATCGGGAAAAACCACTTTGGTGCGTGATATTTTATATCCGGCCTTGCAACAACATTTGCCCGATGGCAACTCTAAAAATACAGGTTTGTTTGATGGGCTTGAAGGTCCGGTAAAGCGCATCAGCGCCGTGGAGTTTATTAATCAGAGTCCCATTGGCAAGAGCAGCCGCTCCAATCCGGTGACTTATGTAAAAGCATATGATTACATCCGCGAGTTGTTTTCGGCGCAGCAATTGAGTAAAATTCGGGGTTTTCAGCCCAAACATTTTAGTTTTAATGTGGAAGCGGGTCGTTGTGAGGCTTGCAAAGGAGAAGGCGAGCAGGTGATTGAAATGCAGTTCCTCGCCGATGTACACCTGGAATGCGAGGTATGCAAGGGCAAGCGTTTCCGGACGGAAGTGCTGGAGGTGTTGTACAAAGGGAAAAGTATTTTTGAGGTGCTTCAGATGAGTGTAGAAGAGGCATTGGAGTTTTTTAAAGGGCAAAAAGAAATTACCGATCGATTGCAGCCGCTGTTTGATGTCGGCCTGGGGTATGTGCAGTTGGGGCAGTCGTCGAGCACCCTCTCCGGGGGCGAGGCGCAGCGTGTTAAACTTGCTTCATTTTTGATACGCGACCACAGTTCGGGGCATATTTTCTTTATTTTTGACGAACCGACGACCGGCCTGCATTTTCACGATATTCAAAAACTGCTCAAAGCCATCAATGCACTGGTAGAGCGCGGCCATACGGTTTTGGTGGTGGAGCACAATCTTGAAGTGATCAAAACGGCCGATTGGGTCATCGACCTGGGGCCGGAAGGCGGCAAATCCGGCGGAAACCTTGTATATCAGGGCGCGCCGGAGGGTTTGGCGAAAGTTGCGGAAAGCCATACGGGCCGTTTTTTGGCAGAGAAGCTGTAAGCGCTTGAATTTCCGGGTAAGTGTATTAGGCGGCAGTTACAGGATAGAAGTGTTGTATTTATTGCAACATAAAGCAGCATATTTTAAAAACCGTGTATCTACCGTTCAAATAAGAATTTTATGAAAAAAGTTTACCCTTTCCGGGGCGTGCTGTGTGCACTGCTCCTCAGTCCTTGTTTGCTCCTTGCACAAGTATCCACACCTTGTGCATCCGACGGGCAAAAGTTTGACCTGGAATATCCGGGTTTGCGGGAGATGATTGAAGGCCGTGTGGCGGCATTTTTGGCGGATAAAGCCGAAGGGCAGCAAAAAACGCAAGCCAATTATACCATTCCGGTAGTATTGCATGTCATGCACCTGCCGGGTACGGCTTTAGGTACTGCCGAAAATCTGAGCAATGCGCAGGCAGAGGCCGGTTTGGCGGAGTTGAATCGTTTGTTTGCCGGAGATGCCTGCAATGGCGAACCGGCGGGTACGCCAAGCAATATTCAGTTTTGTTTGGCAAAACAGGATGCAACAGGTCAGCCAATCAGCGGTATTAATCGTTTTGCGAGTACATTTTCCGATTTTCCATCCGATGCGCCGGTAACGATTGCTCTGCAAATGATTAATGCGGCGCAGTACCGACAGAGCCAGGTGTTGAATATTTTTATCGTGCGCGGTGTTTGTGATGTTTTGATAAGCGGGCAATGCGTCGGGCCGGGCGTGCTCGGCACCATGCCCACCGGCACCGAAAACGGCAATGAGGGCATCGTGGTGGCAGCCAATTTGTGGTACGATGCAGTGGCTCCCTGCCAGGGCACCAAAACGGTTGCACACCAGGTGGGGCATTTTCTCAACCTTTTTCACACATACGAGGGCGGCTGCGACAATACGAACTGCCATTTGCAGGGCGACCGCGTATGCGATACGCCGCCGGAAAATTTCAGCGCGGCCAGCGATTGCACCGTGCGCAACACCTGTGCCACAGATTCCATTGACGATATTAACCACAATCCTTTCCTGACGGATGTACCCGACGCCACGGAGAACTACATGAGCAGTTCGGCGCGTACTTGTCAGCACCGCTTTACAGCAGGGCAGGTGGAGCGCATGCAGCTTTGCCTCGAAGTGCTGCGCCCGAAATTGAGCAATTCCATTGCCTGTCAGGCGCCTTGTTTGCCGGTGATTACAGGAAACATGACGCTTCCTGCCGGAAAAATTATTGCAGGCCAGCCCGCGCAGTTTTCCGTTGCATTGGCCAATGCAAGCAGTATCAGTTGGGCAGTGAACGGACAAATACTTGGCAGTGGCAGCACATTTACCCATAACTTTCCCTGGGCGGGCGAATATGCGGTACAGGTGCAGGCGGGCAATACCAATGGCTGTGCCTTTGAAAAAAGCGCAACAGTAAAAGTGTACACAACGAATTGCAATATTAATTTTACCCAAATCATTAGCCTGCCCATTTGTCGGAACAGCAGCTATGAGTTGGAGTTAACCCCATCCAATGGCAAATTGTATTATCCCAATGGCAGCCCGGCGAATGGGACTATAGTGGATAGCGATGCGCTTGGTGTGGGTAATTTTGTATTGAAATATGAAGTGACAGATGGTTTTTGCCTGAATACCAAAGATGTAAATGTCAGTGTAAGCGATACGTATTTCAATGCCAGTACTAATGGTTCGGCCAATTGCAACAATCCGCAGCCTTTGTCTGTATTCGTTTCAACCGATGCTTCCTGGGTTAACTGGTATAATGATTTTGGTAATAGCGGTATGCATATGCAAAGTGGTAGTGTATCCATGCTGAATCTGCCAACCGGAGGATATTACACCTTTGAAGCAGAGGATATAAATGGTACATGTCTTTCACAGGACTATTTTTCAACGGGAACCAACAGCAATAAGGTTAAAATTCAACGTTGTACAGATTGTGCAGCTGCTTTTGTGCAAATGAAACTCTGTGCAACAAATGCGGCTCCGGGTTCGTATTTTGAATGGACAAATGGAGTAAAGAAAGCCTATGGACAAGAAGTGGTTATTAACCAAACCGGCTTGTGGAAAGTACGCGCCGTCAGTCCCGGCGGTTGTGAAAGTTACGATGAATTCAATGTGACCAATCTGGCCTACCTGCGCCCCAACGTGAATGCCGGAACAGATCATTCGCAGGCTTGTAATGTGGTCAGTCGCCTCGTTGGCTCCACCAATATGGGCGATATTTCGATGATGTGGTCTACCGTAGACGGGCATTTGCTTGATCTGCCGACCTATTACAACCCGCGCGTCAATCGCCCCGGCACCTATGTACTGACGGCGACTAACAACATGTCGGGCTGTTCCAATACCGACACCACTAGGGTTTTTCGCTATATTCCTATCACCACAACTTCCGTGAGTATTTGTGCCGGCGAGAGCTATAATGGCCTGACTGTTTCCGGTATTTACGACGATACAACAGAAGTTGCGCGTTCCTGCTTTAATATTGATCGGCTGAACCTTACCGTTAAGCCGCCGATTAAGGTGAATATTAATCCGGTAATCTGTACCGGAGACAATTTTGAGGGTTTTACACAAAGCGGCCAATACACGCAGTTGTTTACTTCGTACGAAGGATGTGATAGTGTGGTTAATATCAATCTGACGGTTTTGGCGCCGGTAGTTAAAACCGTCTCAGTCAGTATTTGCGCGGGCGAGAGTTTTCTGGGCTATAATCAAACGGGTGTTTATACAGAACTGTATACAGCATCGAGTGGTTGCGACAGCATTTGGGAACTCAATTTGATAGTAATGCCTCCGCTTTCCAGCAATATTGCCCGGACGATTTGCGCGGGCGAAAGTTTTGAAGGTTACAGCCAAACGGGTGTTTACACCGATCAGTTCACGGCGGCCAATGGCTGCGACAGCGTTCGGGTGCTGCAACTGACGGTTTTGCCCAATGTTTCGAGCAATATTTCCCAGACCATCTGCGCGGGCGAAAGTTTTGAAGGCTACAGCCAAACGGGCGTGTACACTGATCAATTTGCTGCCGCCAACGGCTGCGACAGCGTCCGGGTGTTGCAACTGACGGTTTTGCCCAATGTTGCCAGCAATATTGCCCGGACGATTTGCGCGGGCGAGAGTTTTGAAGGTTACAGTCAAACGGGCGTGTACACCGATCAATTTGCTGCCGCCAATGGCTGCGACAGCGTTCGGGTGCTGCAATTGACGGTATTGCCCAATGTTGCCAGCAATATTGCTCGGACGATTTGCGCGGGCGAGAGTTTTGAAGGTTACAGCCAAACGGGCGTGTACACCGATCAATTTGCTGCCGCCAATGGCTGCGACAGCGTTCGGGTGTTGCAGCTGACGGTATTGCCCAATGTTGCCAGCAATATTTCTCAGACCATCTGCGCGGGCGAGAGTTTTGAAGGTTACAGTCAAACGGGCGTGTACACCGATCAATTTGCTGCCGCCAACGGCTGCGACAGCGTTCGGGTGTTGCAACTGACGGTTTTGGCGGAAAGCAGTTTCAACTTTATGGCCATGATTTGTCCGGGCGACAGCATAGAAGGCTATTCGCTTCCGGGCGTTTATACCGATACTTTTGTCGGTTCAAATGGCTGCGACAGCACGCGCACCCTTGTGCTGGTGGTGCAGGATTTGAGTATTGACACCCTGATTACAGCCGACCAGGGCACGGGCAGCGGTTCTATCATTGTGCAGGCGGGCAGCGAACCGCTGAGTTTCCTTTGGAGCAATGGCAGTACACAGGATACCCTTGTTGGCCTGCCGGCGGGCACTTACACGCTTACCGTTACCAATCTGGCGGGTTGTACCCAGGTATATGTGCTGACTGTCCCCATGTCGGTGGGCACACAGGTAGCCCCTGGGTTGCTTGCGCGGGTGTACCCCAATCCCCTGCGTTTGGGCGCGCCTTTGCGCGTGGAATTGCCGGAGGGCGAAGCTGCGCAATATGAATTGTGGGATGTAAATGGCCGATTGCTGGAGCAGGGGCATGTGCTGCAAGGCAAGGCGGCGATACAAGTAAGTTCGGCGGGTGTTTATCTGCTGAAACTCCGCAATGCGCAAGGGCAAAGCGCGGTTTACCGCGTGTTGGTTTTGTAGCTTTGGGTAGCGAATAATTATTTGATCGGGTTGTGGAATGGTGTTCAGGGTAAAATATTCAGGCGATTGGGTGCATTTTGCAGGAAAATTCCTGGAGCATAAAATGCAGCGCCAATTCAATCGCAGATTACATTTGCCTTTCGGAAAAACCGAAAACATCATTCCACAACCTTTTTTTATGAAAAAAACATCGTATACGCTGTTGCTGCTGTCGCTTTTGTTGCTTGCAGCCTGTGCCGGCGAGCAAAGTACTGTCAATCAATTGAGTGAAAAAGAAAAAGCGGAAGGCTGGCAGCTGCTTTTTGACGGTAAGAGTATGAAAGGCTGGCACCTGTATAACAAAGGACAAACGCCCTCGGCATGGCGTGTACAGAACGGCGAGCTGTATTGTCAGCGCGAAATGTTTGATGTGGAGCACGGCGATTTGGTGAGCGACCGGGAGTACGAAAATTTTGATTTTATGTTTGAATGGCGAATTGAAGCGCAGGGCAACAGCGGTGTGTTTTTCAATGTGCTGGAGCGCAGCGATATACCTGCGGCATGGGCTTCCGGCCCGGAATATCAATTGCTTGAAAAAACACATGCCGACTATGCTGCCAATCCGAAAAAACGCCCGGGCTGTTTGTACAATTTTGCGACCGTAAAAAACGAAGTGGAACCGAAGCCTACCGGCGAGTGGAATCAGGGGAGAATAAAACAGCGGGATGGCAAAGTGGAATTTTACCTCAACGGTGTACTGACTGCCGAGCAGGACCTCACCACGCCGGAATGGCAGGAGCAGGTGGCCAACAGCAATTTTAAAAATTTTCCGGAATTTGGCAAGCACCGCAAAGGCCGCCTGGGTTTGCAGGATTGGGCCAAGGGTGTTGCGTTCCGGAATTTGAAGGTGCTGGAAACGAAATAGCGCTTACTCCACCACTACCTTTCCGCCCTTCATCACAAACGCCGGATGGGGGGTCATTACCTTAATATCCTGCAAGGGATTACCTTTTATGGCCACTAAGTCGGCCCATTTGCCTGCCTCAATGCTGCCGGTCTTGTTGGCAATGCCGAGCATTTCAGCGGCATTGAGGGTGGCAGCGCGCAGGATGTCGGCCGGGCGCATGCCCGCCTTGGCCATAAAGGCAAACTCGAGGTTGTTGGTTCCGTGCGGACAAACACCGGCGTCGGTGCCAAACGCAATGGGCACGCCTTTTTGGTAGGCGCGGGTGAGGGTTTCGGTGATTTTCGGGCCAATGCCCATCGCTTTTACACGCACCACCTCCGGGAAAAAACCTTTGGCGTATTGGGCACTGTCAGACACCGCCCAGCCCGCCGTGAGCGTGGGCACATACCAGACGCCGCGGGTTTTCATCATATCGAGGGTAGAGTCGCTCATAAATGTACCGTGTTCGATGCTGCGTACGCCCGCCTGTATGGCGCGGCGCGCACCCGCGTCGCCATGCGCGTGTGCGGCCACCTCGATACCGAGGTCGTGGGCCGTGCGTACAATGGTTTCCAGTTCATCGGAGGCGTAGTGGGGCAGGCGACCGTCGCGGGCAAGGCTCAGCACACCACCGGTGGCGCATACTTTTATCCAGTCGGCGCCTTGCTTGACCTGCGTGCGTACAGCCGTCCGGCATTCGTCGGGGCCGTCGGCTACGCCGTCTTCGGGTTCCGGACTTTCATACAGGTCCCAGTGGCCACCATTGGTGGGGTCGCCGTGGCCGCCGGTAATGCTGAGTGCCTGACCGGCGGTGTAGATGCGTGGCCCTTCGCAAAGGCCAGCATTGACGGCCTTGCGCAGGGCGATGTTCACGCCTTGTCCGCCCAGATCGCGCACCGTGGTAAAGCCGGCATGCAGGGTTTTCCGGGCATAAACAGCACTTCTAAAGGCAATATCGGCTTCATTGAGGGTAAATTTTTCAGTGTAGGTATTGCGGCTTTGCTCCCATTCGAGGTGCACATGGCAATCAATATAGCCCGGCAGCAGGGTCAGGTCTTTCAGGTCGATGGCCTTTGCGCCCGCCGGCGGATTGACGTAACCGTTTTCCACCGCACGGATGTTTTCGCCTTCCACCACCACCGTAATCGGCCCGCGCAGGGTGCCGCTGCGTGCGTCGAACATTTGTCCGCAATGAAGGTAAATGCTTTGTGCGCACAGGGCGTAGGGCAACAGAAAAAAGAGCAAAACAGGCAGTTGACGCATGGTAGTTGATGCTTTAATATAAAAATGAACCCCGGGGGAGCAGCTTCCGGGTGCGAATTTGGATATAAAAATCGAAATCATCGCAAATAAAAGTTCAATATCGGGGCGGCGATGCTCAGCGTTTGACGATACTTCAGCGTTTCTCAGGTCCGCCCCAAAATCCCGTTTTACCTTTACCCTGCAAAAAATCATGCCCGTATGCACGACGAAACCCTCAACCCCTGGAAAACCCTCAATAGCGAAATTGCCTACGACAATCCCTGGATACAGGTGACACATCGCGAAGTACTCAACCCCGCCGGCAATCCCGGCATTTACGGAGTGGTACATTTTAAAAATACCGCCATCGGTATCGTACCCCTCGACGAGGAAGGATACACCTGGCTTGTAGGGCAGTACCGATACACCCTGGGGCGCTATTGCTGGGAAATACCGGAAGGCGGCGGCCCGGTGGGCACTCCGCCGCTGGACTCTGCCAGGCGCGAATTGCTTGAAGAAACCGGCCTGAGTGCCGAACGCTGGACGCCCCTGCTGGAAATACACCCCTCCAATTCCGTCACCGACGAATACGGCATCGCTTACCTTGCCGAAGGCCTGACGCAGGGCCATGCCGAACCCGAAGAAACCGAGCAATTGCAGCTGCGCCGCCTGCCCCTGCGCGAAGCAGTGGACATGGTTTTGCGCGGAGAAATTACCGATGCACTCTCCATGGCGGCTTTGTTGAAAGTTTGGGTGCTGTACGGCACAAACGCCGTACAGCACTTGTGAAAAGCTCGTTTTCGCAAGCCTTTGGCAATCAGAAACCCATCTTTAAATCAACCCCGATTCTGCTATAAATAAGCCGCGTTAATAAGCCGTCAAACCCGTCGAATGTAAAATATTTATCGTAATTTTGCGCGCCTATGAAAGAAGAAGAGATTCAGCCACAAAACGGCGCCCAAGCCTCGGATTACGGCGCCAGCAGCATTACCGCCCTTGAGGGCCTTGAAGCCGTGCGCAAGCGCCCCGGTATGTATATCGGCAGCACCGATATCAAAGGTCTGCACCACTTGGTCTGGGAGGTAGTTGACAACTCCATTGACGAGCACCTCGCCGGACATTGTACAAACATCGATGTCATCATACACCCGAACAACAGCATTACCGTAAAAGATAACGGACGGGGTATCCCGACCGGCATGCACCCCAAGCTGCAAAAGTCTGCGCTGGAGGTGGTCATGACGGTGCTGCACGCGGGGGGTAAATTTGACAAAAATACCTATAAAGTATCCGGTGGTTTGCACGGGGTGGGCGTTTCCTGCGTAAATGCACTCTCCATTCACCTGCGCGCCGAAGTACACCGCGAAGGCAAAGTTTTTGAGCAGGAGTACAAACAGGGTAAACCTCAGTATGATGTGCGCATGATCGGCGACACCGACTACCGCGGTACCATCGTGAATTTTCTGCCCGACCCGGAAATCTTTGAAACGGATGAGTACAAATTCGACATCCTGGCCCATCGCCTGCGCGAATTGTCCTTCCTGAACAAAGGGCTTACCCTTACGCTCACCGACGAGCGTGAAAAAGAAGACGGCGTTTTCAAAAATGAAACCTTCCACTCTGAAGGTGGTCTGCGCGAATTTGTAAAATTCCTCGACGCGGCTAAAACGCCACTCCTCGAAGAGCCGATCCACATCACCGCCACAGAAGATAACGTTGAGGTAGAAGTAGCCCTGGTGTACAATACTTCCTACTCTGAAAACGTCATTTCCTTCGTTAATAACATCAGTACCCGCGACGGTGGTACGCACGTCGGCGGTTTCCGCCGCGCACTTACCCGCGAGTTCAAAAAATACGGCGACGACAACGGTCTTTTCAAAAAGGTCAATTTTGCCATCTCCGGTGAAGACTTTATGGAAGGGCTTACCGGTATCGTATCGGTAAAGGTGCCTGAACCGCAGTTTAAAGGCCAAACCAAAGGCGAACTCGGCAACTCCGAAGTAACCGGCATCGTAAGCCGTTGCGTTGGCGATGCCCTGAAAACCTTCCTCGAAGAAAACCCGAACCAGGCCAAGCGTATTATTGAAAAAGTGGTGCTTGCCGCCACGGCCCGCAATGCCGCCCGAAAGGCCCGCGAAATGGTGCAGCGCAAAGGCGCACTCACCGGCGGTGGTTTGCCTGGCAAACTGGCCGACTGCGCCAGCCGCAATCCCGAAGAAAGCGAAATCTTCCTCGTCGAAGGGGACTCTGCAGGTGGTACGGCCAAACAGGGCCGTGATCGCCATACCCAGGCCATTTTGCCCCTGCGCGGTAAAATCCTGAACGTAGAAAAAGCGCTCGAACACAAGATCTACGAAAATGAGGAGATCAAAAATATGTTCACAGCGCTCGGGGTTTCTGTCAGCGAAGACGATGAAGGCCACCGTATGCTGGTGACCGACAAATTGCGTTACCACAAGATCGTGATTATGTGTGACGCCGACATCGATGGTAGCCACATTACCACGCTTATCCTGACGTTCTTCTTCCGCTATATGCGCCCGCTGATTGAAAAAGGGCATATCTACATCGCGCAACCGCCCCTTTATCTGGTCAAAAAAGGTAAAAATCAGCGCTACTGCTGGAATGACAAAGATCGCCGCGAAGCTACCCTGGAGTTTTCCGGCGGCCGTGAAGATGATGATTCGGTTAAGGTGCAGCGCTATAAGGGTCTGGGTGAAATGAATGCCGAGCAACTCTGGGAAACTACCATGGATCCCGCGGCCCGCATCCTCAAACAAGCCACCATTGATGATGCCGCCGAAGCCGACCGTTACTTCTCCATGCTCATGGGCGACGAGGTGCCGCCGCGCCGCGCCTTCATTGAAGCCAATGCAAAGTATGCGCGGATTGATGCGTAGAAGTAAATAGATCTGATAATAAGAAAAGCCCGAACCTTGGCAATTGCTGAGGTTCGGGCTTTTTTAATGGTTTTTTGCAGATATTGCATAGAAGATTTCGCACAGAAGTAACACAGATCATTTACACAGATGCCACAGAATTCTGTGCTTTCTGTGTAAATGATCTGTGTTACTTCTGTGCGAAACAAAACGCCTTACTTCACCTCCTCACCCTTCTTGCCGGATGCTTTTACCAGCAGGAAAAGTACAAAGCCGATAATGACGAAATTGATGATCGCGGTAAGGAATTTACCCATACCAACCGGGCCTACCATCCATTTTTCGTAACCGCCTTCAGGCAGTACCAAAGCGATCAGCGGCATAATGACATCTGCCACCAAAGAGTCAACGATTTTCTGGAAAGCGCCACCGATAATTACCGCAATGGCTAAGGCGAGTACATCTCCGCGAAGGAGGAAGTTTTTAAATTCGCTGAACATGGTTTGTTTTGTTTTGATGTGTGAAACAATGAAGTGGATATAGCAATTGTTGGAAGATCAAATCACCACGGACTTTTCAGGAAAAAAAACGGCGTGTATCATCCGCAAGGAAAATACACGCCGTAAAAGTAAAAATTTTTAGAGTTAACGCAACATAATCTTCTGCGTAACTACGCCTTCTTTAAAGGTCACCCGAGCAAAGTACATCCCGGCATCTAATCCGGCCCGCGGAATAGTATACTGGTTGTTGTTTACTTCGTAGAAGGTGCGCACGAGGCGACCGGCAACGTCTACCAGCTCAATATGGAGCATCGGGAAGGCACTGTCGGTTTGCAGGGTAATATCCGTTACGGCCGGATTCGGGCGGGCAGTCATGCCTACCTCAATCTGGTCGAGTTGTTTAATACTGCTCACGGTGCAGTCGGCGCCCAAACCCAACACTGCGCAGGCGCGCGGTGCGAAGTAGGTCATGATGGTATCAATATAAATACCTGCTGCAACGGAGGCGGTATCGCAGTTTGTTCCGGCTACGCCGTAAGGGGAAAGTCCGGAAGAGAAAGCCCAGGGGCTGGAGTCATTACCGAGGAAGGGATAAAATCCTTCGATATTACCGTTAATGGAGCGCGCTTTAACAGAAAGCGGATCCTGAAAATTGGCATTGATAAACACATTATTGATGCCTTCGGCATTAAACACCGGTTGTGCGCCGCAGCTGCCGGTTACTTCTACTACCGGGAGGTTAACGGGCGGCGGCACCAATACAATGCCGGTTTCGCAAGGTGCGAACGGATCGGTCGGGTTGTGGAAGGAAATCATCGGAGAGTCACCCGGATCAATCCAGGAAAGGTCGCCGAGTGCGCCACCGAGGTTCACGCAAAGGTTGAAACGGGAGTTGAAGCCCACGTGGTTGGGGTAGTTCAGTGTGTCGCCGGCGGGGAAGGGGAGGCCCGGAACGCCAGGGTTTATGCCTACTTTAGTACCGTCCACATCACCGCTGAGGAATTCCAGAACCATCGGACCTTGGGGTGTCAGGAATTTAGGAATATAGGTATCAGTAATGGTATCCAGCGTAGCCGTTGCAAAAGAGATATAACCACCGGTACCGATACCCCACATGATGAGTTTGTTGGGGTCGATGCCGTAGGGGTTGCCGTTGGCGTGCGATTTGCGGAAGAAACGGGCGCAGGTACGGGAGTCCTGTACGCCGCGGTAAGCAGCATTGATGAGGGTGTATACACGCTCAGTCTGCGTGCTGGCAATCGGGTTCCAGCCGATACGATAGTCGGCAACAGCTACCACATAACCCATTTGGGCTAAGCGGCGGGCCATGGCTACATTGTCGGCATCTTTAATGGTGCCGGAGCAACCGCCATTTACCTGCGGAGGAAGGAAGTTGCCGGTATGCATCATTACTACTAAGGGGCGGTTGGTTTCTGTGTCACCAGCCGGAGAATAGACATCCATTTTCAGCTGCTGCGGAACGGCTTGTCCGAACTGCGTCAATAAAAGTATCGTCGCATTGGTGCTGTAAGTAATGTCAGTTTGTACCGCCACATCGTTAAAAATTTTATCGAAGTAACGGCGCGGCTGGGCCGACAAAGTCGCGACGCCAAGCAGCAGGAAAAGCAGGGAGAGTTTAATTTGCTTCATGAAAAGAAAAGGTTGTTGTTTGTGTTATGAAAGTGGTTGTGGTTTATTTCTCAATAAAATCATACACCAGCGCTACATAAGCCATCCGGCCGATACGCGGACCGCCGTAGGTCTGTGCAATCTTGTTGTTCAGGATGTTGGAAGCACCGATTTTCACGACGGTATGAATTTTGTCAAAACGGGCGTTTACCTGCCCGTCGAGCAGTGCATAAGAAGGGATGCTACCCGTAAACTGTGGCGAACCCTCAAAAACAAAGCCTTCCACCCATTTGTAATTCAGGTTAAAACCTACTTTTTTCAAACGGGCAAAACCAAGATTTACCGGTACATCCCGACCTGAAATACTGATATTGTACTTGTGCTCAGGGGTGTTGAAGGCCGGAATAATCGGGTCGTCGGCAAAGGTTTTGTTCAGCTTGTTCCACGAATAGTTGCCCGCCAGCATGTAGTAATCGGCAAAGTAAAAATTCGCACCAATGGAGAAGCCTTGTGTGGTTACTTCATTGCTGGAGTTGGCCGAAACCCGGTAAGCGCGGGTATTGCGCGGGAACAGGGTTACCGGGTCAAATTCGGAGTAAACACCAATATTGTACCCGATAAAATTGTTGTAAAAACTGTAATAGTAGCTTGCATCCAAGTACAGGCGATCAAAAAGAGTGGTGCGATAACCCACCTCAAAGGTGCGCACTTTCTCCGGCTGAATCGGCGGCGCATTAAAATACTGAAGGCTGTCGAGGCTGCGCGTATCCAGAAAACTCCGGAAAGACTCCACCGTAATGAGGCTGTCAAAACCATCTAAGTTGCCCAACAGGGTAGCGCGGCCAACATTCAGATTCAGGTATTGGTCGGTAAGTGTCGGGTTGCGGATGGCACTGGAAAATGAAACACGCAGGTAGTCGTATTGCGTAGGCTTCCACACCAACGAGGCTGCCGGCGTAAACAAATGTTTGAAATTCTGATTTTTATCCATGCGCAGCGATGCCTTGGCAATCAGTTTTTCATTGGCAAATTTTTCCTCCACGCCCGTGTACAGGCCATATTCAAAATTGGTGATCTGAATATCGTTGGAGTCTTTAAAAATCGTGCCTTCCGAACGCGGAGTGTACAAACGCGCGTTGCCACCCACTACCCACTGATCTATAAATTTCGGGGTAAATTTGTACTCGCCATGCGCATGGTACAAAGCCGATTTATCATAAAAACGCGTACCGCCTTCCGTAGATTTCAGGCCGGTAATGCGGTCAAATTCCTGCTGAAAACGCTCGGTTCCCGGCGCAAAAAAATCCTGGGTGGTAGTGGCATTCTGAGGGTCAATCAGATTGGCCGCAGCCGCTGCCAGGGTATGCCAGTAGGTGAGTGAATCCTGATTGGCCGCCAGCCAGTTGAGCGAAGATTGTTCGTCAAACACCACAAAAGGCGGCTCCGGAAGGAAAATTACATTTTGGGGGTAACCCTGGGGTTTCATCCGGTCGAGGAAAATCTCGTTTTGCCAGTATTTAATGTAGTTTAAGGCCCAGTTTTCATTAGACTTTGCTGACTCCTGCAAGCGCAAAGCCGTGAAATAGGGGTCAAAAGAGCGGCCGGCGTCCTCGTTGGTCGCATAGGCGCGGATGAAATATTTGTCTTTTTTACGGAATTCAATGCGATTCTGGAAAAAGCGAATGCCGCGCAGGCTGAAACGGTTATCGCCCTGGTACACCGTCGTGCCGGTACCAAAATTGGAGGCAATAATCAGTTCGGGAGAGTCGTACTCCAGCGCAGGTTTGGTGCGCAGGTGGTAGGCCGCACCCATCTTCAGGTTACGGGTATTGTAATCCACCAAATCCACCTCGCGGTAGCCCTGGCGGTGAAACAATCCCAACCCGGCAGTACTTTGAGAGAGGTTGCTGCGGTCGGAGAGGTCGTTCAGCGAGAAATATTCATCGCCGTAGGTATTTACTTTATCCCAGCCACCCGGATTGCTCAAGCCGGAATCGGTACCATCCACCGGATTGTCGTTTTCGGCCTCCCAGTCGTTGGCGCGCAGGTAAAAGAAGTTGAACTTCAGGGCGCTCTGGTAATGTCCATCTTTGTTTTTCCAGGCATCAGCCCAACGGAAGGCGGTTTCTGTCAGTGCGCGCTCCCCTACTTTCACGCTGGCTGCAAGCCCGCGGTGCAGGAAAGGGTTTTTGGTTTCCATGGAAATAACGCCGTTGAAGGCATTAGGGCCGTAAAAAGAGGAGCTGGCGCCCACAATCAGATCAACGCCGTTCACATCAAGATCGGAAGCGCCGAGGAAATTGCCGAGCGAGAAATTGAGGCCCGGCGCCTGATTGTCCACCCCGTCGATAATTTGCAAAGAACGCACCGGCGAAGTGGAGTTGAAGCCGCGGGTATTGATGATGGTAAAACCGAGGCTCGCCGTGGTCAGGTCAACCCCTTTCAGATTGCCAAGGCTATTGTAAAAACTAAAAGAAGGCGCTTCTTTGATCGCAATGTTGTCGAGCTTCTCCACTGTCAGCGGCGCCGCTTTTTGCTTGTCGTCAATACGCTGACCGCGCACAACTGCCTCTTCAAGAATCGTCGAAGCAACGGCAAGTTTAATACTCAGCCGATCACTTGCACTACTCACCGGAACTTCCTGTGTTGCATAACCGGTGTAGGAAACGCGCAGCGTGGTGGGCAGGGCCGGCGCCTTTACCGTAAAATTCCCGTCGTAATCGGTGATGGCGCCACCGTCTTTGCCGTCAATACCGACAGCCACAGCGGCTCCAATGAGCGCTTCTCCGGTTTCGGCATCAAGCACTTTTCCTTTCAGCACGACCTGTGCATCTGCCTGCTGCAACGCAAACAAGGAGCAAAAGCAGCTGAAAATCAAAAATTTGTAGAGTTTCTGCATGTGGACTGATTATAGCTTTTCGATGATATGTTGCTTGAACAGCGAATTTTTGCAAACGCAATTTGCTTTGCAAATGAAGGGAAAAAATTTGATTTCAAAATTAAAAAGATTTTACCCACATCCCGGCAAATGTTCAGCAATAATATTTTCTAAGGCGTACTTTTGTAGCTTATGCCACAAGATATTCTAATCCGCATCCTTTTATTGCCAGTCGCGTTGCTCTACGGACTGGCCATCGGCTTCCGCAACCTGCTCTATCGTTTCGGTGTGCTGCGGAGCGTTCAGTTCGATATTCCGGTGATCTCCATCGGCAACCTCTCGGTAGGCGGCACCGGCAAATCGCCACATATTGAATACATGATTCGCTGGCTCGACCAATACATCGAAGTGTCGTTGCTCAGCCGCGGTTATGGCCGCAAAACCGAAGGCTACCGACAGGTAAGCGTTATTGATACCGCCCTGGAAGTCGGTGATGAACCGAAACAGATTAAGCAAAAATTTCCCCACGTCCCCATCTCTGTAAGCGAAAGTCGTGCCCTCGGCATCCCGGAAATGGTAAAACGCAACCCCGAAATCCAGTGCGTACTGCTTGATGACGCCTACCAGCACCTCGCCGTGCGGCCGGGACTGAATATCCTGCTCACCGAATTTGCACACCCTTTTACCCGCGACTGGCTTCTGCCCTCCGGCCGCCTGCGCGAATGGCGCTACGAATACCGCCGCGCCGATATTATTATTGTGAGTAAATGCCCGCCCAACCTGAGCGCACAGCAACGCCGCGACCTGATTGCAGAAATAGACCCCTACCCCCGACAACGCGTCTATTTTTCCAGATTCCAATACGGAACGCCGTATGAACTATTGCGTCCCGACCTGAAATTGCCCCTCGAAGCCGATACAAGCGCTCTGCTGATAAGCGCTATTGCCAACAGCGATTACCTGCTGCAATATTTGTCCGGACGCCTCAGCGCTATCCACGCCATGGAGTTTGAAGACCATCATTACTTCTCTGAAGCTGATATGAACGACCTGTTGCGCCGTTTTCAAGCCCTTCCAGACCAGCGCAAAATCATTCTTACCACGGAAAAAGACGCAACACGCCTCGAACTTTTCCGCGAATTCCTGTGGCAACACCAGCTACCCGTTTATGTGCTGCCTGTTGAAGTAGCTTTCTGCGACGACGATGAAGCTGGTTTTCAGGCGGATGTCCGGCAGTTTTTACTGGATTTTATGCGCTAAATAGTCACTTTGCGAAAAAAAGGAGAAGCCCCCTAAAGTTCAACTATTACAAGATTTGAAGTACTCTGAGAATGGATTTTGGATGACTGTACCTGGCTACAGCACAATCTCTTAAAACTTGCAATCCATTCTGTTCGCAACAGGCAATGGCTACTGCAGACACCTCTTGGTCGCGATCCGTCATCCTTCTAATTTCATCCCTTAAAAACTTTATCCGGCTCCTGCCAAAGTTACTTACCCCATCTGAGTCATTTGAAATTGCCCTAATTTCATCAATTTTTCGTTGACAAACGCCCCAAACCCGTTCGCGCAACTCCTGCAAAGGGGTATGATTCAAGTGATAAACTCGAATAGAAACATCTACTCTTGTTTTTTATCCTTGATTTGTTGTTCCAATACACGTAGTTCTTCCAGTTCCTGTGCGTCTTCGGCCTCCGCTTCGGCGGTTTTTCGGCGCTGATCGAAGCGGGCGTATATTTCCCGAACTTTTGTTTCCATCGCCTCATGCGTAACCGAGCCAGCGTTTTGCAGGATTTTTTTATCCTGAAAGTCGAGCAAGCGATCCACATTTTCGCGCCAGAAGTTCATGGTGACACTTTGCTGGTTTTTGGCGCGAAGTTCGGCGGTTTCCAAGAAAATCACGACTAAACGGTTGAGGGTATCTATTTCATCCTGACTCAGGTAATTTTTAGCGATGATGATATCCTGTTTGCGTACCACATTTCCTTTCCACGTCGTGAGGCCCATATTGGGTTGATTGGCATCGGCGCGAGCCAGGATCAGTTCTGCTGCGGTTTGGTTGGTAACGGCGTAAAGCAGCTTGTTCTGGGTTTCGGCAAAGAACATTTGAGTAGCCTTGTCGGAGGCATCATAGTCGGTACACAGAGTGAATAAATCTTTTATTTTTTGATAAAATCGCTTCTCAGAAGCCCGGATATCACGGATTCGTTCGAGTAGTTCATCAAAATAATCCGGGCGGCCATCGTGGTTTTTGAGGCGTTCGCTGTCTATGGCAAAGCCCTTGACGATGTAGGATTTCAAGTGCTGATTTGCCCAGATTCTGAATTGCGTGCCTCGCTTGCTGCGCACCCGGAAACCGATGGCCAAAATCATCTCCAGCGCATAGAAGGCTACTTCGTATTTCTTGCCGTCGGCGGCAGTTGTTAAGTAATATTTAATAACTGAATCGGCATCTAATTCATTATCATCCAATATATTAGATATATGAATGCTGATATTTGGCACCGAGGTGTCAAAAAGTTCGGCAAGTTGGTTTTGGTTCATCCACACGCTGCCATCTCGAGCGAAGAGCGTCACATTCGCTCTTCCGTCAGGTGTTGTGTAGATGATTATAGGAATATTCTCCATATTTAACTATACTTTTGCCAAAACTGGTAAAAATCAGGCTCTGCAAATATAAGCATCCCCTATTGCCATTCTAAAGTATCCGGAGCGGAAATTTCTCCACACCACTCTACACCCGCGCCAAGCGTCTGGCCGCCTCCGCCAGCATATCTTCCGTTTTGGCAAAACAAAGGCGTATCACCTTGTCGTCGCGCAAATCAGAATAAAATACCGATACCGGGATACTCGCCACCCCAAACTCAATGGTCAGGCGCTTGCAAAAATCCAGATCCGCTTCATCACTCAGATGGCTGTAATCGTACAGCTGAAAATAGGTACCGCGGCAAGGCAGGGGCTTCAGGCGTGTTTGCGACATGGCCGCCCTGAAAAAATCGCGTTTTTGCTGGTAAAATGCCGGCAAACCGAGGTATTGCTCCGCATCTTCCATAAAATCTGCAAAAGCGGCCTGTACCGGGTGGTTGCTCGAAAAAACATTGAACTGATGCACTTTCCGGAATTCACGCGTCAGTTCGGGCGGCGCAATGCAGTATCCGGTTTTCCAGCCGGTGTTGTGGTAGGTTTTTCCAAATGAATAAATGGCCAGCGTGCGCCCGCGCAATCCGGGGAAACGCAGCGCCGAGGCATGCGCCTGTCCGTCGTAAATCAGGTGCTCATACACCTCGTCGCTCATCAGGAGCACATTGGTGCCGTCCAAAATTTGTTCTAATGCCTGCATATCGGCGTCGGTCAGGATGGCGCCGGTAGGATTATGCGGCGTATTAATGCAAAGCATACGGGTGCGCGGCGTAATTTTGGCTTTAACCGCCGCCCAGTCGACCTGGTATTCAGGCGCATGAAGCGGCACCGGCACCACCGTTCCGCCCACTGTTTCTACCGATGGCGCATAGGAGTCGTAGCAAGGTTCCAACATCACAACCTCCTCGCCGGGGCGCACAAACGCGGCGATGATGCAAAAAATAGCCTGCGTTCCGCCGGCAGTCACCGTTACTTCCGTGTCCGGATTAATGTCCACCCCATACATCCGCTGCATTTTATCAGCAATACGCCGGCGCAAGAGGGGCAGGCCGGGCATGGGCGCATATTGGTTGGCGCCGCGCTGCATGTGCTCAAATACCAGGCGCTGCAATTCGGGCGCCGGGTCGTAATTCGGAAAGCCCTGCGATAAATTTATGGCATTGTGTTCCTGTGCCAGTGCCGACATGGTGGTAAATATCGTGGTGCCCACCTTGGGCAACTTGGATTCAACAACAGGCGTAGCAGCAGGGGCGGAGTGGTGGTGGTGTTGCGACATAGGTCAGGGAATTTATAAACATTCCTGCAAAGATAGTGCTTGATTACAGGATTGCCGGACAACCAGCCTGTGGATATTCGCTGCCCGCGCCAAAACACCGACAATGATGTATTCAAGTAATCCGGCATTCATGTAACCAAATCCCCTTGTGATTTGTACCTTTGCCGACTTTTCAGGAATGAAAAATTGTAAAAATCAGTATACTCCAACCATGGCAATCAGCAAAGCTGAGGAATTATGGTTTAATTTTCTGACCCACAACCCGATCTTTGGTCTGTGAAACGCGTCCACCTTACCATAGCCGATACCAATCAAAGCTATAAAGACTGTGTTATTCTGGCGGAAAAAAACGCCGATAACACCACCTGGCTCTCCCTGCTCAATGCGGCAGAGCGCAGTTTTGTCGAACGGCAATTACCACTCGACATTACGAATTTCTTTTTCCCCCGCGCAGAAGGGTCGCTTTGTATCCGCCTGCTCAAGCCGGAGGCAGACGCGGCTTGCGCCCTCGAAGATGCCCGCCTGTCGGGGAATGAAGCCTTGCGCGACTGGCGCCAGTACAAAATTGATAAAGTTGCCCTGCACAGCTTCACCAACGAAGCGCTCACGCTGGCTTTTGCCGAAGGCGCCGCCCTGGGCAGTTATCAGTTTTTGGTGCATTTTTCGGAGCCGGAGAAGAAAAACCACACCCTTGCGGAAATTGCTTTGGCCCATCCTCAGCTGCCGGAAGCTTCGCTTGTGGAATGGAATGCCCTGATTGAGGCCGTTACCCTAACCCGCGATCTGGTCAATGAACCTTTTTCCCACCTCGATGCGGTTGAAATGGCCGAACGCGCCGTGCAATACGGTACCGATTACGGTTTTTCCGTTGAAATGCTGGAAAAAGAACAACTCCAAAGCCTGAAAATGGGCGGCATCCTGGCAGTTAACAAAGCCAGCGACACCCCTCCTTTCCTCGCGGTATTGGAATGGAAACCGGAAAATGCCCGCAACACCAAACCGGTGGTATTAGTCGGAAAAGGCGTCGTGTACGACACCGGAGGCCTCAGCCTAAAGCCCTCCGAAGGTATGGACTACATGAAATGCGATATGGCGGGCGCCGCAACGGTGCTCGGAACCGTCATTGCTGCCGCAAAAACCAAACTGCCTGTACATATTGTAGGCCTGTTGCCTATTACCGATAATAAAATCGGCCAGTTGGCTTTTGCACCCGGCGATGTGATTCGCATGTTCTCCGGAAAAACCGTGGAAGTAGTGAATACCGACGCCGAAGGCCGCCTGATCCTTGCCGATGCCTTAAGTTACGGACAAAAATACCAGCCGTCGCTGATGATTGACGTGGCTACGCTGACCGGCGCTGCCGTCCGTACCCTCGGTTATCAGGCTGCCTGCTACATGGGGAATGCCGGTGCTGAACTCAAGCGCGGACTGGAACACAGCGGCTACATGACCTACGAGCGACTCGCCGAGCTGCCGCTTTGGCGCGAATACAACGACGAACTCAAAAGTCCAGTGGCCGATTTGCGCAATATTGGCTCCGTAAATGCCGGAATGATCACTGCTGCAAAATTTTTAGAGCATTTTACAGGAGATACACCCTGGTTGCATATAGACATCGCCGGGCCTGCCTATCTTCGCAGCGCCAATGCCTACCGCCCCAAAGAAGGTAGCGGCTATGGCGTACGACTCTTGTATCACTTTTTGAAAAACCACGCTTAAAACATTTATGAGCAATATCACAATAGGCATTACCTGCGGCGATATAAACGGTATCGGCCTGGAAGTCGTGCTGAAAGCCCTCGCCATCAAAAATGCCGGGAAAAAATTCCGCACCGTCATTTACGGAAGCACCAAAGTGGTGGCTTACCACAAAAATATCATCACGGAAGAAAACATTCAGTTGCATTCCGTCAACAGCGTGGCGGAAGCCCAGCCCGATCGCATCAATATTATCAACTGCTGGCCCGACAATGTGAACATTACCCTCGGCAAACCCAGCGACCTGAGCGGCACCTGCGCCAAACAAGCCCTCGAAGCCGCCGTAAAAGACCTCAAAGATGGCCACCTCGACGCCATCGTCACAGCGCCCATCCATAAAAAAGCCATGCAGCTGGCCAAGTTTCCCTACGTTGGCCATACCGAATACATCGCCGCCGAATTCAAGGTAAAAGATTCGGTGATGATGCTCGTGTCGGATACTCTGCGCGTAGGCCTCATCACCAACCACCTGCCTATCAAAGACGTAGCGGCCGCCATCACTAAGGAAAAAGTGCTGCGCAAAATCCTCATCATGGCCGAAACCCTGCGCATTGATTTCAACGTCAATCGCCCGACCATCGCCGTGATGGGTCTTAACCCGCACGCCGGCGACGAGGGCGCCATCGGCAATGAAGACGACACCATCGTACGTCCGGCCATCGAAGAAGCCAAAGCCAAGGGCGTTTTAGTTTTCGGCCCTTATCCGGCCGACGGATTTTTTGGCGCCGGACAATTCAGTAAATTCGACGGTATCTTGGCCATGTACCACGACCAGGGATTAGTGCCTTTCAAAACACTTTCCTTCAGCGCGGGTGTAAACTATACCGCCGGCTTGCCGATTGTACGCACCTCGCCCGACCACGGCACTGCCTACGATATTGCCGGCAAAGGGGAAGCCGATGAAACCTCCTTCATCAAAGCCCTTTTCTTAGCGGCCGATATTGTGCGCAACCGCAATGAATACCTCGAAATGCACGCCGATAAATTAGAGCGCCGCAACAAGCAAAAGGCCCTGACCAGCGAAACCGGCGAAGATGAAGCATTTGAGGAAATACTGCCGGAAGAGTAAACACAATCAAAACCTACTATAACTTTTTCTATGCAAGCCATTCTTGGTATTGATGTCGGCGCTTCCGGTGTAAAAGGTGCACTGGTCGACGTAAACAACGGCAAACTCTCCGGCGAACGCTTCCGCGTTCCAACGCCCCAGCCTTCTACACCGGAAGCTTTAGCCGGTGCGTTTTCGGAGATCGTCGCCTTTTTCAACTACAAAGGCCCGATCGGCTGTGGTTTTCCGGCAATTGTAAAAAAAGGCACCGCCTTATCTGCTGCCAACATCGATAAATCCTGGATCGGCACCAGCATCGAACAAACCTTCGGCAACGCCTGCGGTTGTCCGGTTTTTGCAACCAACGACGCCGACGCTGCCGGTATCGCCGAAATGAAATTCGGCGTCGGAAAAGGTGAAAAAGGCGTCACCATCCTCATCACCATCGGTACGGGTCTCGGAACGGTCATTTTCAACAATGGCGTTATGTTGCCCAATACCGAACTGGGTCACCTGATCTGGAAACACGGTCAGGCCGCCGAACGCTACTGCTCCTCCGGCGCCCGCGAACGCCTGAAAATCAGCCGCAGGGAATGGGCCGATCGCTTCAGCGAATACCTGCAACACCTTGAATTTTTATTCTCCCCCGATCTGTTTATTCTCGGCGGTGGCGAGAGCAAATTTTTCGAGCAATTTAAAGACCAGCTTCAGGTAAAAGCCCGGGTTACGCCCGCCAAACTGCTCAACAACGCCGGTATTATCGGCGCTGCGGTGTACGCGGCAGAGCAGTAAGCATATAGTTTTGATAAGCTTTCGCCCAAGACCGCTAGCGTAAAAAAGGCTTATTTACATGAAAAATTAATGCCGCTGATGAAAAACATTGGCTTGGCTGTTGCGTTTTTTGTCTGATGGTGTATTCTTTAAAACCATCACAAGCTGTTTTGAACGCTATATTAATATCTGTAAATGTTTAAATTTACCCATATCCGGGTATAAAATCTGATCTTCTATGGAAAATTCGTTTGTTTTTGAATTGTTGTGTATCGAACCCCTGGAGCATGACATTCAGTCGGAAGGCTCATTGCTAAAAGCCTTGTCGTTTAGTAATAAGCTATGGAATGGCAATGAACCCAAGGAAGTAGGCGGCAAAGGCGTTTTCGCGCTCACCGAAGCCAAACTCCACATTACCCTCTTCCTCAAGGCCTTCGATACCAGCAAAATGCTCACCGACTACTCGGAAGGTGCTTTTATTGTACATGCAGAGGGCAAAGACTTCGACAGCATGGAGGCTTTTCGCTTACGCTTGCTCCGACACCTTAAAAATACCCTGCAATTTAATGAAATCCGTATCCTGACGGACGACATCAGCACCAGCATCGCCAATCGCCTTTACCCTGAAATCAATGGCGTCGAAAGCCTGCTCAGACGTTACCTCACCAAGTTTTTTACGCAGCGCGTCGGCCTCAACTGGTGGGAAACCTCCGCCACCAAAGTGATGCTCGATAAGGCCAAAAGCCGCAGCGAAAAAAAAGACGATTTTTCTGAACTCATCAAAGAAGATGTTTCATTGGTTGACTTTGATGATCTGGGCGAACTGATCTATAAACAAACCTCGGGCTTCAACCACCCGGAAAAAATAATTCAGAAAATTCTCTCGATCAAAGGCGCCGAAGAACTGCACCACCTTCAAAACGAACTGCAAGGCAACTACACCAAATATTTTAAAGATTTTTTTCAGGACAAACACTTCGAGCCGCGCTGGCGCGAGCTCTACCGCATCCGCAATAAAGTAGCCCATCAGGGTATCTTTTTCGACTACGATCTGGAGCGCGGTTTGCAACTCTCGGCCGCCCTCATCGAAATTATTACGCAGGCCGAGCAAAATATTGATGAACTCGTCTTCTCCATCGAAGAAAAAGAAGCAATCCGCAATGCCGCCATCGAAGCCGCCGAAGACCAGGCCGAACGCGGCCTCAATACTATTGAAAGCAACCCCGAAAACTATTATCGCGGCGGTTTGCAGGGGCTGAAAGTGCTTGGCAAAATCCCACTGCCCGAAAAAGAGCGCTACATCACCGAAGATGAACTGCTCGACGAACTCGAACTGGCCCTCAACGCCAAGTATAACTACTACGTGGGCCTTAAATGGTTTGTCACTACCCACCTTCGCGGCAAACACTACACCGTCACAGCCTCTTATGCGCTGATTAATATCCTCGTAGATAAAGGTATGATTGACATGTACGACGTCAGAACCAACGACGGATTCTTCATCAAAGCGCTCCGTTTCCCACCCGATCAGGATTGACCCCCTGTGCCCCCCAAACTTTTTTTCTCTTATTTGTAGAAAATGCCTCCCTCCGCGCACCTGTTTTTCTCCAAATAAGAGAAAATTTTACCCCCCGAAGCCCTCCGAAGGCCCATTTTTCTCCAAATAAGAGAAAAATGGGCCTTTTTGCGTTTTTCATTCTCTTATTTGGAGAAAAGTTCTTCTTGACTTCCGAAAAATTGCCTATACTTTTGTCCTGTCATTTGTTCCTGCGCAGGTTATTTAGACAAATTGCTATCAACCCTTTTTTTGTACATTCAATAAAAAAGAAGCAACATGCAACAATTCAAACTCGACACGCGCGTCCTCTATGGATTAATTGTCAGTATCCTTGTATTGGTCTTGTTTACAATCTCCTGCAATAAGGAAACTGATTTTAAAGGCGGCGCTAAAACGCCTTTCCCTGAACCCCAAAGCAGATCGGATGAAAATTCCGAACCTTCACTATTCGGAAATAATCATATTGTGCCAGTCGCTGTGGCACGTGCTATCGCCGAGCATATAAACTCGGCCGTACCCTACGAAATGCAGTTAAATGCAGCAATTGAACAGGCGATAGATTCACTTCATACCATCGCAGATAGCGCAGGTGTACCTGTAATGTATATTGCAAACTATCAAAAAGGCGGCTTTGTCGTTATTGCTGCCGATGAAAGGCACGAACCTGTTTGCGCTTTGGTAGAGAAGGGGGCTTATTCCTCCGCCGAAGTGCCTTCTATGTTAATTGACTGGTTTGATCTTACTTTTGAAAGTATTATTCGTGTGCGTTCATTGGGCAGTAATGTGGAAATGTATGCCGATAAGACCTGGGTTACACTGCTCAGAGATATTGGAAAAGAAACCTTTCTGCTCATCGAGGATTGCTGTCCGGAATGTCCAAACTATCCTGAATGTTTAACGCATCCAGTTATTGGCTGCGGTGCGCCTGTGATTTGTGATGGCAGTAATAATACAGGTGATCCTTGCTGGCCATACACGTCAACAGTAAAAGGGCCTCTGATGAAGACAAGTTGGGGGCAGGGTTGTACTTATAACGATTTATGTCCGGATAAAGATTGTGAGGTCTGCTTCTCCAATGAAAATGCCTGGACAGGATGTGTCGCAACAGCACTTGCTCAAATTGTAAAGTTTTGGGCACATCCGGGATCACAAGGGTATAACTATGCATTAATGCCTAATAGTTATGGAAATCCGGAAGTACAGCGTCTGATGCTTGATGCCGGTACCGCTGTAGATATGAATTACGGTTGCGAAGGGTCAGGAGCAAATGGAGACAAAACAGATAATGCATTTGTCAATACGTTCGCTTATTCCTCCGCCGAAAGAAGTAACTATGGCCCGGGAGCTTACAACACAATTATTCAGGATGTCAATCAAGGTCGGCCACTAATTCTTGAGGGTTGCCGAAACAGGAAAAAAGCATTTCCCTGGCTTTGGTACACCTACGCCGACTGTCATATGTGGGTATGCGATGGCTATAATAGCCAGCAAAATAATTGCTATTCCGCTTTGAAATTCCACATGAACTGGGGATGGGATGGGTACTACAATGGCTGGTATTTTTTCAAAACCTGGAATCCCGGAAACTTCAACTACCAGTATGCACAGGAAATGACACACAACATTCATCCATAACTTTTTACAAAAAAACATCCATCATGCGATTCTTACTTTTTCTCACACTTTCCGCTCTGTTAGCCTGCAACAAGGAGACACCCCCAAGTGAAGTTGTTGATACAGCTATTGATATTCAGATTGAAAATCAAATGGGGGAAAACTTGCTTAACGAAGCCACCAATAATGCTATTAACCCAGACGCTATCAAACTGATGTACCTGATTGATGGTAAAGCGCTGACAGTATATAACACCCAACTGGATTGCCCTTCCGGTTTTTGCCGAATTGAAGAACTCGGCTTTAATGGTATCCGTATTTTCCCGAATGATGTGGCGTCTGAAGCATTTCCAATTACTTACATTGACTGGGGCAATGGAGACACCGATACCATTAAGTGCCAATTTGAACGAGGGGAACACTTCATGAGGTGTAGCAAGGTTTGGGTCAATGAAACGCTCAGCTTCCCGGATCAGGCAATTCCAGGCTTGGGCAGGGCTATTAAGATAGTCAAGTAAAACCCGGGGCACACGCCAAAACTACGCCCTTATATTAATTGCGCCGTAAAAAAAGCGCTGCATCCGACGAGGCCGTCTCACAAGTAACACTGTGAGACGGCCTCTTTAATAACTGTATGACCTGTCAGAAGGGGCACCAACGACGGATTCTTCATCAAAGCGCTCCGTTTCCCACCCGATCAGGATTGACCCCCTGTGCCCCCCAAACTATTTTTCTCTTATTTGTAGAAAATGCCTCCCTCCGCGCACCTATTTTTCTCCAAATAAGAGAAAATTTTACCCCCCGAAGCCCTCCGAAGGCCCATTTTTCTCCAAATAAGAGAAAAATGGGCCTTTTTGCGTTTTTCATTCTCTTATTTGGAGAAAAGTTCTTCTTGACTTCCGAAAAATTGCCTATACTTTTGTCCTGTCATTTGTTCCTGCGCAGGTTATTTCGACAAATTGCTATCAACCCTTTTTTTGTACATCCAATTTTTTAACAAACATGCAACGATTTATCCTTGCTTTTGCATTGTTGGCTTGTTTCCACAGCCTCCTCTTCGGACAAAAGTCCGATGTTCCGGTGCGTACCACCCGCTACACACTCGAAGAACTGACCACCTACAAAGTGCCGCAGGGTGCTGCCGCCAATGCGCTCAGTCCGCTCGACAAAGTACTCCTGCTGCCCAAACGGCTGCTGCGACAGGTGGAAACCCATGAATTTGCCGACGGCTCCACCGCTACCACCATTCAGATCCTGAACCCCACTGAAGCTTTTGCCGAATGGCCGGTGAAAATGGGCCGCATCGAGTACGACAACAGCGGCACCCGCATCTACGACACCGAGGGAAAACTTTATCAGGACATTCCCTCCGACTCCGCCCGCAGCGCTGAACGTCTCCAACTGGCGCAACTGCGCCAAAACAACAGCTCCGACGCCCCCACCAGCTTCCCCATGCCGGATGCCGGCACCCTCAGCGCCCTCCAAAACAGCGGCTATGTGGTGAATAACCTCCCGCAGGGCGCCGTCAAACTGGGCAAAGACAACCTCGAAGCCCTCTACGAGCCCCAGCAAATGCGCATCACCCGCACCAAATACCACAACGACTCGCCCGTGGAAAGCTCCGTGCGCAAGTACGCCCTCTCCGACGACCAGCGCCTGCGCATCGTATACGAACGGGATGAAGTGATGGAGTTCCGCCCCTCCGGCGCCTGCATGGAGCGCGTGACGCAGCGCCGCTACACCAATTACAGCACCAATACCGACAGCCGCTACGCCAAACCCGCCGCCGCACCCAATGCCGGCCCCCTTCAGGTATGGCCCAACCCCGCCAGCGACTACCTCTACCTCACGCCCGATGCCGGTGTAGTGCCCGGCAGCAGTGCGGAGATCATCAATGCCCTCGGCGTTACGGTGCGTACCCAGCACAACATTCAGGCCGGCGTTCGCCTCGAAATACCGCTGGCAGGCCTGCCCGCCGGCGCCTATTTCCTGCGGGTGCAGGGGCTTGAAGGCGCCCGCAATGTGCGTTTTGCCGTACAGCGTTAACCACATCCTCCCAGTGTTTCACCATTCAACTTTTACAACAATGAAAAAACATATTTTCAAATACACCCTCTCGCTGCTTTGCGCCCTCTTGTTTGCACAGGCAGCCCTGCTGGCCCAGGTGGGCAACAGCAACGTAAAAAGCGACTGCCCGCTGGGCGACAATGTGCCGGGCCACATCAACCCCACACCCACCCTGCTCAACAACGCCATTCCGCCCCCGCCGGAGGATCCGGAGTTTAATCCGCCGCCGGTGAACGAACGCCGGGGCATCTATTGGGTGCACGGCCTTGGCGGCAACGAAGACAGTTGGACGGAAGCCGCCACGGCAACCATGAACGGCGCCCCGCAATTCCCGGCACGCAATGCTTTTTGCTTTGTTTCGCCCAAATACGCCACTACTTCTTTGGAAGGGTCAGCCTCCTCGTTGCATCAAAAAATGCTCGGCGCAGTGATGCCCGGTGTAGATACCTCCAAGCACCTGAACTTCATTATTGCACATAGCCAGGGTAGCTTGGTTGGTCGACAGGTAGACTTATACTTGAATAATCTTACACCACAATATGAAGGCATAGAACGCCGATTTCACGGTATGGTAACCTTTGGCGGACCACACCTCGGGGCAGAGATCATTAATAATCGGGATAATGGAATGATGGCTGAATTTGCACAGGAAGCTTGCAGTAAATTGCTCCTCACAGAAGCCGTGAATTTCCTGGACGAAACACCATTAGTTGACTTTTTCGTTTCAACAGGAGCAATCAAGCCCAAGATTGACAGTTTGTGTAAAGGCGCCGCCGAGAAGCTTCCGTTCTTTATGGCCAGTTTGTTTGAAGGCACCTCCAATGATTATC
Source organism: Chitinophagales bacterium (assembly GCA_017303875.1). Classification (GTDB taxonomy): domain Bacteria; phylum Bacteroidota; class Bacteroidia; order Chitinophagales; family Saprospiraceae; genus M3007. The sequence continues at coordinate 33,545 of JAFLBP010000027.1, forward strand.
CGGTTGGCGGAGAAAAAGTAGCGGCACTAAATGATTTTGGCCACCCCGATCTCCACAAAGCCGCCTTCGCAGGTGTGGAATACAAATTGGAGACCGGTGACGAACCCGCCAACCCCAAGCAGTTGATGTGGCGCACGGTGAGTTCGTTTCTGGAGAATCGCTCCAGCAATGGCCCGGCGTTTTCGGGCAATGAAGACGATACTTTGGTGAATGTAGCAAACCGACTGGCTCAAAAGTACCTCAGCATACAGTTGGAAAAACAGGAAGAAATTGACGAGCTGAAATCCTGGTTTCCTTTTCTGCCTTGTGAAGGCTTTGACTGGGTGCTTTACTTTGGCCCTTGTACTAATCTGGATGGTCGTTTTCGCAAATTAGAAGAACAACGCAATATCAATCGCGATGCCTATAACTGGTTTAATACAGCGGATATGCGTTGGAAAGTTATCATGGGAGCATTGGAATTTGAAGAAACTTCTTCCTGCCAATGTACCTGGACGGATAACAGCACGGGCTGGACCTACACTACCTCAACGCCAATTACAGGCTCACCCTCGGATTGTATACACACGCCTTCCAATGACCCGAATATCACGGTAGACTGTGCGGTGGTAACAGAAACTACCCAAACCTTCAAACCCTCCGACGGCGTAGTGACCCTTGAGTCTGCGAGCGGGTTTCCGGGGGTGCAACATACGTTTCGGGTTGAAGAAACCAATCACTTTCAGTTGAGAAATAGTGTTGGTACCCGGGATGCGCTTACACGCCTTTATAATGGCAATGCTGGCGATTTCTGGTTTTTCACTGAATAAAATAACAACTTTTTCATTTCCGGGGCGGGATTTCCGCCCCGGATAAAAAACAATAAAGCTATGCGTATGTCAGCAATTTTGCTTTTCACAAATATTATTCTGTCCCTTTTGTTGGGCGGATGTAAACCCGAGCCCCTGCCACCTCTTCCACCACCACCACCGCCAACAAATGAAAGCCCCCTAAAGATATTGTGGCAAACGCCACTAACTGCGGATACTATGAATGAAATTACAGGCAGCCCATGTTTTGTAGATGACAATGGGTATGTTGTCTTTTATACAAGTTGGACATTACCAAGTGCTCAAGTTGCTAAGGCTGATGGCCAAACTGGAAATGTAATTTGGAGATATAATGCTTATGCTGATGGATTTTCAGAGCAACAGATCATGTCAGTTGGAGATGGAGTTGTAATTCATAATTGGCGCTATGTTGACATATTGAATAGTAACGGTGTGCTACTTTGGAAAAACAAAATAGAGGAACCGGGTGGGGCGCTTCCCCGTACTAATGTAATAGGAGATCACTTTTATTCTTCGCATTTCTCTGGCCCGCTTCCATATTGTACCAGCATGTCCATTGTGCGTTCACATTATTCCCAGTTATCATGGGACACCTTGGTCACCATTCATACCGAAAATGATGGTTTTTTTGTGACGCTTGAACCACCAACATTATGGATGAATCCGCAAGGTGATTCGGTGTTAATTATTCGGGATGGCGGTGTGAGAAAAACAGGGAGTTTTAATAATGGTAAAAACCGTGCAAGTTTGTATGCTTTTAATTTAAAAACCCGAACATTTGATTGGGTCAAAAAGAATATGGATGTTGGAGGTGCAATTGCTGTTGCTCAGCCCTGTATTGTTGGTAGTATGATTTATATTAATGGAGTAAGCACGCTGTATTGTATTGACCTTAACACAGGTAATACTATTTGGCAAAAAGAATTTCCAGTTTCCATATTGCCCGGAAACGTAACCGTGCACAAAGATATTGCCATGATTCCTTCTTCCCAGGAGGGCCTCTGGGGCGTTGATCGCTTTACAGGCCAAATATTATGGACTAATAATGATGTAGACGGCACTGTACTCGAATCCAAATGTTTTGATGGTGTTTTCTACTGCACCTCCACCGGCTATGCCCGTCTGTATGCGGTCAATGCGGAAACAGGTGCGACCATCTGGAAGGAGCGCTCACCCAACCGAAACAGCCGCCACCCGAATGCTTCCTTTGCCTTTGCAGGTATTGCCATTGATACGGTCAATCGCAAGCTCTATACTGCGGATAAGTATTATCTGATGTGTATAGCCTTGCCGGAGAAATAATCAGTCAGCAGTTTGTTGTTTGGTTGTTGGCGGAATAAGAATTTGGTAACATTATGGAACTTTTAGAGGCTATCCTTCTATGGTGTTTAAAAAAAATCACAACACCCTCGTCTTCAAACCCTCCGACGGCGTAGTAACCCTTGAATCCGCCAGCGGGTTTCCGGGGGTAAACAAAACTAACCGCGTAGAGGAAACCAATCACTTTCAGTTGAGGAATAGTGTTGGTACCCGGGATGCACTGCTTTTGCTCTACAGAGGGCAGGCAGGAGACGAATGGTTCAAAGTTGATTAAATTCATGCACCAACAACAACCGGGCGTATCATAAGTCCCGGTTGTTGTTGACTCAAAACTTAAAGCAATGCAAAAACTAATATTCTTCGGTTTTTTCACAGGGCTGTTGTCCCTGCTCGCCGCATGTGGCAATAAAGAGCCGCTTGTCACACCGCCACCTCCTCCCCCAATAGACACCCAGGCAAATTTTAAGGTTCTATGGCAAACGCCTTTGCAGTCAGATACGGGACAATATACTGCATGGGGACAGGTAGTTACTGATGGTGGAAATATTATTTACAGCATCAACTGGACAAGCCCGCTACCAACTGTAGGTATGCGCAATGGCGAGACAGGCGCGCTGATCTGGGAGCAGCAGTTTCCAAGCAGAGGTTTTTTAAATGATAATTTTTATAATATTAACAATAAAATTGTCATTTCAGATTGGAGTGAAACGCAGGTTTGGGATGTTGCGAGTGGTAGTGTTGACTGGGCTTATAAAGTACCAGAAAGCGGGTATGGCATGGTCACCTGTAATGTCATCAATGATCAAATTTACAAAGTAGTGGCTCCCGGAGGGCCGCCTTACAACCCGAGTAGCACCCTGCTCAGAACGCATTATCAGAGCAATCAATGGGATACCGTGCTGACCCTTAATTATGAAAATGATGGCTTTTTTATCAATATGTATCCCCCTGTACTTTGGATTAACCCCCAGGGAGATTCCATTCTGGTTTTTCAGGAAGGTGGACTTCGGGAAAGCGGCGGTTTTAACGGAGGTAAAAACAGAGCAAGTGTTTATGCCTATAACCTGCGTAGCAGGCAATTGGAATGGGTGCGTAAAAACATAGACCCGGCAGGCGGCATTACTACAGCAAAACCGCTTGTTGACGGAGATCGGCTGTACATCAACGGCGTGCGCACATTGCACTGCTTTGACTTGAATACCGGCAATACCATCTGGCAAAAAGAGTTTCCGGAAGCCATTATGGATGGTAATATCACGGTGTATAAAAATACCTTAATGGTGCCATCCACCCAAATCGGTATGTGGGGCGTGGATAAACAAACAGGCAGCATTTTATGGTACAACAAGGATGTAGATGGCAATGTACTTCTGGTAGTACAATTCGACGGCATCGTTTACTGCACCTCCACCGGCTACGCCCGTCTGTATGCAGTCAATGCTGAAACTGGTGCTACCATCTGGAAAGAGAATTCGCCCAACCGAAACAGCCGCCACCCGAATGCTTCCTTTGCCTTTGCAGGTATTGCCATTGATACCGTCAATCGCAAGCTCTATACTGCGGATAAGTATTATCTGATGTGTATTGCGCTGCCGGAGAAATAATCAGTGAGCAGTTATCAGTCAGCAGGTTGTTGTTGGCGAAACAGAATATGGTAACATTTTGGAACTTTTTAGTGGCTATCCTTCTATGGTGTTTAAACGAATTATCCCCGATCTCCACAAAGCCGCCTTTGCAGGTGTAGAATACAAATTGGATGCAGGCGACGAACCCGCCAACCCCAAGCAGTTGATGTGGCGTATGCTCACCACCTTTGTATTTGATGATAAAGGGAACAATGGCCCGGCATTTTCCAGAAATGAAGACGATAGCTTAGTGAATGTGGCCAACCGACTGGCTCAAAAGTACCTCAGCATACAGTTGGAAAAACAGGAAGAAATTGACGAGCTGAAATCCTGGTTTCCTTTTCTGCCCTGTGAAGGCTTTGATTGGGTATTTTTCTTTGGCCCCTGTACTGCCTTGGATGGCCATTTTCGCAAATTAGAAGAACAACGCAATATCAATCGCGATGCCTATAACTGGTTTAATACAGCGGATATGCGTTGGAAAGTTATCATGGGAGCATTGGAATTTGAAGAAACTTCTTCCTGCCAGTGTACCTGGACGGATAACAGCACGGGCTGGACCTACACTACCTCAACGCCAATTACAGGCTCACCCTCGGATTGTATACACACGCCTTCCAATGACCCGAATATCACGGTAGACTGTGCGGTGGTAACAGAAACTACCCAAACCTTCAAACCCTCCGACGGCGTAGTAACCCTTGAATCCGCCAGCGGGTTTCCGGGGGTAAACAAAACTAACCGCGTAGAGGAAACCAATCACTTTCAGTTGAGGAATAGTGAGGGGACGCGGCTCGCATTACTTCGCCTATACGAAGGAAATGCTGGTGATGCTTGGTTTCAAACTCAATAAATTCATTGCTCCGGGGCGGAAATTCCGCCCCGGATAAAACAATAAAGCTATGCGTATGTCTGCAATTCTGCTTTTCGCAAATATCATTCTGTCTCTTCTATTTGTAGGATGCAAGCCCGAACCTCTTAATCCTGAACCGCCTTCCCCTCCGCCACCCACTGACGTAAGTCCTTTAAAAATATTGTGGCAAAAGCCCTTAACTCAGGATACAATGAATGGGATATATGGTAGTGCTAGGTTTGTTACTCCGGGAGGAGATATTTTGTACACTACTGACTTTACCCTTCCCAGCGCTAAAGTCGTTTTACTAAATGGCATTGATGGTTCAAAAAAGTGGGAGTATCAAGCATTTGCTGAAGCACTTCTTGAACAACATGTTTTTCAAATCAGCGATCATATCTTAATTCATAATTGGAGATATGATGATATATTAACCCCTAATGGGCAACTGCTTTGGAAAAATAAAGTAGAAGAGCCGGGAGGTGGTATGCCACGTGCTAACGTAATTGGAGATAATTTTTATACTGTACATTTTTCAGGCCCGCTTCCATATTGTACCAGTATGTCCATTGTGCGTTCGCATTATGCACAATTATCATGGGATACCTTGGTCACTATTCAAACTGAAAATGATGGTTTTTATGTAAATCTTGAACCGCCAACTTTATGGATGAATCCGCAAGGTGATTCGGTATTAATCATTCGGGATGGAGGTGTGCGAGCTTCAGGAGGAGCCAATAATGGTAAAAACCGGGCGAGCCTTTACGCTTTCAACCTGCGTACGCGGCAGTTTGACTGGGTGCAAAAAAATATTGACGCAGGAGGAGCTGTGTCCATTGCACAACCACTCATCGAAGGCGATAAAATGTACATCAACGGCGTGCGTACCCTGCACTGCTTTGACCTGAATACTGGCAATACCATCTGGCAAAAAGAGTTTCCGGAAGCCATTATGGATGGTAATATCACGGTGTATAAAAATACCTTAATGGTGCCATCCACCCAAATCGGTATGTGGGGCGTGGATAAACAAACAGGCAGCATTTTATGGTACAACAAGGATGTAGATGGCAATGTACTTCTGGTAGTACAATTCGACGGCATCGTTTACTGCACCTCCACCGGCTACGCCCGTCTGTATGCAGTCAATGCTGAAACTGGTGCTACCATCTGGAAAGAGAATTCGCCCAACCGAAACAGCCGCCACCCGAATGCTTCCTTTGCCTTTGCAGGTATTGCCATTGATACCGTCAATCGCAAGCTCTATACTGCGGATAAGTATTATCTGATGTTTATTGCGCTGCCGGAGAAATAATCAGTGAGCAGTTATCAGTCAGCAGTGAGCAGGTTGTTGTTGGGTTGTTCGAAGAAATAAGGGCTATTCTCATTTGGAACATCATTTAAAGCGCTGTCCTCTATTAGTGTTTTGTTCAAAAAGATTCTTTGACTCTGTTGCTGTAATGCAAAAAAAGTCCATTCCGAAATCGTTCGCCTTCCATGCTTATCCTTACTGCGTTAAGCCGAATTCGTTCTAACCATTTTTCAACCTTCAATACAATAGTGTCATCGCTTGTTGAAATATGATTGGGATTGTCAAGAACAGTGAAAAGCTGACATGCCTGTTGTTCACTACGAATCAGGATGGTATTGCTGGTGTAGGCGATATCATTCAAATAAAGCTCAAAATTGGTTTTACCATCCTTGCGTTTGCCACTAACGGCCATATCCTGCATGAAGCCCAACATGTCAGTAACTTGTTCAAGTATTTTATTTTTAAGCTGGAAACTAAGCTCTCCTGTATGATGAGAAACCTGGATTTGGTTAAGTGTATGTTCCAATAAATGCTTAGGCCAGAATTCTGTCGCAGGACACGAAAAATAAAGTGCGCTTAATTGTTGTCTGATTTTATCTATTTCCGGGTAAGATGAATAAATAACTTCGGGTGAAAATCTAATTTGACCCGTTCCGTATTGATGCTGATACTGCCAATTCGTCTTATTCCAGACGTAAAGCTTAAAGGCGGTCAATTCCGGATACAGCAAGTAGTAAAAAAGGGGGATTTCATTGGAGGCATACCATATCTCAACTTCAGGAAGTTTGGAGAGCACCGTTAATGCCTTCTGAATTCCTTGCAGGAAGGTAAGGGCATTCAGGTCATTACCTTCGGAGGTGGCATGACGAAAACCTGACAGTGAAACCGGCGTTTCCTGAAACACAACCTGTGATGGGATATTAAAGTGAGAAAGCAGTATCTTGCATTCTTCTAACGACAAACTTATTTCGCCCCTTATTTTTTTATAAATTGTTGCGGCCCGTTGGTTTAATACTTTTTCAAGCACTTTCACCATTGCAACATCAGCACCCAATTTTTCCTGAATGCAGCGAAACAAATTACTTTGGATATCGGTCATATCGGTAAATTACAAGTTGGAACAGATCATTTAAGCCCGATAAAGGTACAGTAAAAAAATACAAAACCCGAACACGTAAAAAATATACCTCAATAAAGGCCGTTTTGGGGATGAAAATCAATCTATCTTTTTGTATCATTTCACCGCACAATGAAATTAAAACACCTCCTTTTCCTCCTAACCCTTGCCGCCTTCGCGCTCCCTTCCTGCGCCTCCTGGAAACAAAACCGATGGCTCGATGCGCACCACGAAAACCTCAAGCGGATCGCCAACAGCAAAATCAGCGCCGAGGCCAAATTGGATGCCTTGGCCGATGATTATGTCCAGTTTATGAAAGAAGACCTTAAGTTTGTCGATCCCGTTAAAGGCGTCAAATATGTAAAACGCTACCACGAGCAGAACGAAGCGCTCATGGAACAAATCCTGAAAGAAGCCAACGTCTGGCAAAACAACCTGAGCACACTCGATAAAATCTCCCTGGGCCTGCGCACCACCAAAAAACCCTGGATCAAAGACTTTATCGACCTCACGCCCAAGTTCCAAAAGAAGTATAAACAATATGCTTTCGCGCTGAAATTGGCCGGCAACATTGGTAAAGGGGTTTTCGGATTTGCCGGCAAGTCATTGTTTTAACAAGTGGTTTAAACGCGTTTACAGTCTGTTAGGGTTTTTAACATATTTTGTAAAAACCCTAACAGGTTTTAAAAGAAATCCGGAAATAAATGCCCACATATTTGGGCTATCGAAATAATCAACAAAATCGAAAGCCATGCTTGCCAGAACTTCCTTCGCCGCCCTCTTATTAACCACTGTCGTATTATTCAGCGCCTGCCGATCCGCTCAGAAATTTGTAGAAAGCGGAAACTATGACGACGCCATCGACTTCTGTATCGACAAACTCGAAGGCCGTAAAAATAAAAAATCGGAATACGTTAAAGGCCTGGAACTGGCTTTCCGGAAAGCGCAAACCCGCGACCTCGCCGATGCCGAAAACCTGATCGCTCAAAACCGTCCTGAAAACTGGGAACGGGTAAATGCCATCCACCGCCAAATTGCCAGGCGCCAGAATAAAATTGCCCCGCTTACGCCCCTGCGCGCCAAAGACGGCTACGAAGCCCGTTTCGATTTCGTCGACATCGCCAAACTCGAAAACGAAAGCTGCGAAAGGGCCGCCGCCTACCTGTATACCCGCGCAGAAACCCTCCTGCAACAGGCAGAAAACGGTAATCGGGATGCCGCCCGCGAAGCATGGTCAACCCTGATCGACCTCGAACGCCGTTACTTTACACAATACCGCGAAAAAGATCGCCTGAAACAGGAAGCCCGCAACCTCGGTACTTCCCACGTGCTTTTTGAAATCAAAAACCAGTCGAACCGTGTGGTGCCACGCCAATTCTCCGACCGCATCCTCGCCATCGGAAAAAATGACCTCGACAGCGAGTGGAAATCCTATCACTTCAATGCCGAAGCCGGCGTGCAATACGATTATAAAGTCGTGTTTAACCTCAATAACCTCGACAACACGCCCGAACGTGTCCATGAGCGCAGCTATGCCGACGAACGCGAAATTGAAGATGGCTGGGACTATGTACTCGACAGCCGCGGCAATGTCATGAAAGACTCTTTGGGTAACGACCTGAAAACACCGCGTTACGTGCGCATCCAGGCCAATGTACTGGAAGTGTATCAGAGCAAAGCCGTGCGCCTCGCCGGAACCTTACAGATCTTTGAAGGATACCGCAATACCCTGCTCGAAACCCGCCCCGTGGGCACAGAAGTGATTTTTGAAAATTACGCTTCTACCTTTACCGGCGACAAACGCGCACTCAGCGACGAAAGCCGCCGCCGTATCGGAAACCGCCCGATGCCATTTCCAAGTGATGAAGACCTGCTCGCACAAGCCGCAGATCGCCTGAAACCTTCCATCCGCGACGAATTGCGCAGAAGCAATTCAATCCGATAAGTGCACCACAGATCTATTTCCCGCAGATTTTCGCGGATTTACGCGCAGATCACTCAGATAACAGGAATAAAAATCTGCGTAAATCTGCGGGAAATAATATTAAAAAAGCTTCCTGAGACTATGATTTCAGCGCACTGACAACGCGCTCTGCCAAACCTGCGTGCGTACTGGACGAGAGCCGGCAATGACGCATTTGCCCTTCGATATCGCAGGCCGCAAACACGTGATAATTTCCGGCAGTATCACGCTCGCAATAAACGCCCAACGGCAACTGGCAGCCACCGTCCATCAGTTGCAGTACACGGCGTTCCACATTGGTGCGCGCAGCAATTTCCGGCTGATGCAGTTTTTTAAAAATGGTCCGGGTGGCCACATCTTCCCGGTTGGTTTGCCAGGCCAGCACACCCTGTGCCGGCGCCGGTGCAAACTCTTTCGGGTTGAGTTCTACCAGGTACAAATCGCTCAGATCCAGCTCCAAACGGCTGACGCCTGCTGCGGCAAGAAAAATGGCATCAAAATCTCCGTTGCGCAGTTTTTCTAAGCGTGTAGGCACATTGCCCCGAATATCTTTTAACACTGCATCCGGACGAAAATGCGCCAACTGCGCTTTGCGCCGCGCCGCAGACGTGCCGACAACAGCACCTTGCTTAAATTTAAAAATTTCGCCTTCCACTACGGCTTCCGGACGCACCAAAATCCAGTCGGCCGGATTATCCCGATACGAAACTGCCGTAATGGCCAATCCATCCGGCTGGCTGGTAGGGAGGTCTTTCATGGAGTGCACCGCCACATCCACATCCCCGCGCAAGAGCGCATCTTCAATTTCTTTGGTGAAAAAGCCCTTGCCTTCCATTTTTTCAAAACTCAGGTGCTGAATCAGATCGCCCTGGGTTTTGATGATGATTAGTTCACTTTCCACGCCAATTTTGGCCAATTCGGTGCGGGTGTACTCAGCCTGCCAAAGGGCAAGTTTACTACCCCGGGTTCCTATACGTAGCATATCGTAGTTTCAATTAAAGCGCAAAAGTAACTCAAAAGTCGGTACCCATCGCCAGATGGAACATTGGTTTTTGTACCACCCGTGTTTCAATGCCCCAGGCGTAGTCGGCCCGGATAAAAATACCGAACAGTTGCATGCGAACGCCTCCGCCATAGCCGAAAACCACCGGATCGCGGAAATAATTGACCCGAATACTAACGGTTGGCGGATTGGTCAGTATCACAGAATTGATCGGGTTATCGCCCCGATAAGGGCTTTTACCCTCCCAGGCGGTACCGGCATCAAAGAAACCTACGAGCTGGAAGTTGCGCCAGAAGTTACCCATGACCGGTTTTTTTGAAAAATACTTAAAAATGGGTACGCGCAACTCTGAACTGAACAAGGCATAGGAATTGCCATTTCGGATATTTTGTGCAAATCCGCGCACATTGGTGGCAAGCGCCTGATAGGCAAAGCCATTGTCCTGCGGCAAAGGAATCCCTTCGTTAAAGCGCGGCAAAACCCAGTTATCTACCCCGCCAAGGATGTAGAGCATTTTTTCCGAGCCGAAAGAACCGGCGCCGGCAGCCCGCAGGGCAAGTATGCTCCTGCGATCAAGTCGGTGATAATGTCGGGCATCAAGGCCAATAATCGTCATGAACCCGCTGTTCAGATCCAGCGAAAGCTTGGGTTCGGTATTCAGCTCAAAACGTTTGACAACATCCAGGAAAATTTTTGCCCGCGTTCCGGTTTTGAGGTTGAGGTCCACATCAACGGTATTATCGAAAACTGCCGACAGGCGTACAGCGGCGCGTTGTTCGGCATAATCTGGCTGGGCCAGTGTACCGGGATCGGAGCTGAGGGTAATGGATTTATCCTGGCGCAGGTTGAAGGCAGCGCGCAGGCTCGTAAAAACCGTGAAAGGATAACGCAACTCGTACTGGGCAAAAAATGTGTTGTTGCGCTCCTGTTGGTCGGGTGAAAGGGTGCCCGGCGCCGGAACCGCACGTGGCACGCTAAATACTAAGGAGCGGCGATACAGCATAAAACGCCGGTCGATTCGGCGCTTTTTATCGTCAAACCAAAGGTAATACTCCGCACCATTAAATGTTGTGGGCAGGCGAAGGCCCGCTTCCAGCACATAATCTTCGAGCAGGTCTTTGAAATTGGCGCGCAGCAATACACCCGGTGGCGGCGTCCGGAAGCGGTCGGTTGGGGAATCATAGCGTTCCAGCCCTTCAAAAAGCAGATTATTATCCATTGTAGTGGAGATATAATCGGTTCGGAAGCGCAGGCGATAAGGAATAATCTGCGGCGGAATAAAACGGATGATCTCGTTGTTTTTACCGGCTTCCAGCAAGGGCCGAACGGGGCGAAGGGCAGCTGCGCGGGCATTGCGTTCGTCGAATTCGATGATTTCCGGGAGTTTTGACTCCGCTTTGTTGGTTTCCGGCAGGCGGGGAATGGGGTTGGTATTTGCCGCAGGCGGCTTGGCAGTACTGCTGGTGTCGGGTTGCGGGCTTATATCGGCGGGCGCCGGGCGGCTGAGGTATTCCGGCACCTGAAACAGCCAGCCTGCGGGCACTTGTGTGATGGTATCGCGGCGTTCGCGAAAAATAGCGCCATACTCATTGGTTTCCGGCTGATTGCTGTTGTCCGACGTGGGTTCTGCTTTGGGCTGATCGGGCACCGGCAATCCGGCACTGCGCAGGAAGTATTCCCGGAATCGGGTGATGCGCCCCGGTGTTTGTTGCGCCGCTTCGACCGTCCGCACCCAGGCTTCTGTTTTTTTAGGTAAAGGCGCTACTTCCACATATTTTCCGGCGCGTGCGCTGCTGTGTATCTCCTGCAAGTTGCGTTTGTAATTGCTCTGATTCCAGGTGATGGCGCGTTTTTTATAAATGGCGGCTGTACGTATACTGTCGATCTGGGTGGAATCCACATTTACCAAAACAGAATCTAAGGGAACCAGGAAATTCAAGGCTTTCTCTAAAGGCCATTCGCCTGTCTGGCGGGTATCGAGTGCGCGTTGTTCGGCGCCGTCTTTGAGGTAAACCGTCGCCTGGTAATAGGCAATGTAAGGCTCCAGGCGACCTGCACTGCGGTTGTGAATACCGGCAGCATCGCTGAGGTAATAAAAATGCGTGCTGTCGACCCCGATGGGGTTGCGCTCATTGATATGCGGGGTTTGGGTAAGGCGAATCAGCTCGGCGCTGCGGGATTCGAGGTCGTAAAAGAATAAATCAAATTTTCCCAGCGGCAGCAGCGTGTCTAATTTTTCATTGGATAACGTATCTGCGATCCGATTGCTGGCAAAAAGAATGCCGCGTCGGCCATCCAGCACTGCAACCGAGGGGTCGAGGTCGTCCCAGAAATCCTGTGTGATGCGTTCGGTTTGCCGGTTGTTGGTTCGGTAAATAAACAGGTCGGAATACCCGCGGACATTGCCGGAAAACGCCAGATCATTGATATTAATAAAACTCATTCCCAAAACGCGCTGATATTCGGGGGAAAGGATGGCGCTTTCTTTTTTACCGTTTTCGGTGTCGATAAATACGAGCTTGGGCTGATCGCGGCGTTCGTATAAAATAGCCAGGCGTTTGTTATCGGGGTTCCAGGCCAACTGCGGGTAATTGAAATCGGTGGTTTGCAGGGCATTGCGCGCGCCGCCTTTGTATATTTGTTTGCGTTTGCCGCTTTTCAGGTCTATTGTCCAGACCCGCCAGCGACCGATATCATTGCTGACAAAGGCTAATTGTTTGCCGTCGGGGCTTAGCTTGAACTGGTAAAGCGGGAGTTTTTTCTTGTTTCTGATTTTTACGCTGCCCTGTTTGTCGGGATTCGACATGAAGCGTTTTTCTTCCACGTAGGTGCGCTTGTAGTATTCCATCATGCTTTCCGTGGTGCGTTTGTAACCGTTGCCCAGCACATAGAGAAAGCCGGCGTCTACGCTGCGGTTGATGCGCGTGAGGTAGAGCAGATTGCTCACCGTACCTTGCCCGAAATGCAGGCTGATATAGTGCCAGAGGGCATGCCCGGCCAAGCGCGGATGTTCGCGGGCGAGGCGGTCGAAATTTTTATACTTGCCACTCAGGAGCAGGTTGGCGAGCTGGTTGTCGAGTTCGGTATTCCAGGTTTCGCCGACGTAGCCGTTCAGTCCTTCGGTAAACCAGCCGGGCAGGTTGAGCAGCACGGCGTTTTGGACAATTTCCTGCAAATTGGCGCCATAAAGCATGGCATTGATCAACACCGCCGAAACGCCCTCCCGAATTTGAATGCGCAGGTGATTGTGATCGCCGTCGAAAAATACAAATACCTTATTGCCTACCACTTTAGTTTCGCCGGCGCGCAGCAGGAATACATCGTCTTCGCCGATATTGCTTTGTTTGAGGTCGGTGAGGTCGCGAAAAACCAGCAGTTCAATTTTTTCGGTGGTCTGGTATTCGAGCAATTGCTGCACGTAGCCATAATCCAATTCAGCTGTTTGCAGGGCAGCCTGTGCGATATTGCGTGCATCGCCATACCAGTAGGTGACGAAATTGGGGGTTTCGTAGAGCATCCATGCGTCGAACTGACGATGGTACTGCACCCGGTTTTTCCCGAAGGACGTTTGGGCGGTGGTTTGCGCGAGCAGGCCGCCGGGAGCAGCGCTGAAGAAAAGGAGGCAAAAAAGTATATGATACCGCATGGATTCTAATTTAATTTTAGAAAGCAGTCTTTTCAAAACCACTTTTCAATGAGTATATTTTACCGTGCCCGCGCAATTTTTACGGCTCAACGCCCCATGTGAATCAGCAGCACGCTGATGTCGGCAGGGTTAACGCCGGGAATGCGCCCGGCCTGGCCGATGGTTTTGGGGCGCAGGCGACTGAGTTTGTCGCGCGCTTCCATACTCAGTGCCGTGATGGCGCGGTAATCCAGCTCTTCGTTCAGGCGCAGGTCTTCGAGGCGGCTCATTTTTTCCACCTGTTCCTCTTCTTTCCTGATATAGCCTTCGTACTTGATCTGAATTTCGGCAAGTTCGACAAATTCCTGGCTGTATGGCGATAAAAAGCGCTGTAATTCGGGCACTGCCGCTGCCAGGGTATCAATATTCACCTGTGGGCGCAGCAGGATATTATGCAGTTTGAGGCGCTGACTGATGGGGGCCGAATCGACGGATTGCAGGTAGCCGTTTACTTCATCCGGGCTTACGGAGGCATTGCGGAAAAAGGCTTCGATGGCGGCCGTGGCTTCCTGCTTGGCCCTGACCCTTTCCATACGCGTCTCGGCGCCGCGCAGGCCGAGGCGTTGTGCAATGGGCGTCAGGCGCAAATCGGCATTGTCCTGGCGCAGCAAAATACGGTATTCCGCCCGGCTGGTAAACATCCGGTAAGGCTCCTGTGTGCCCTTGTTCACGAGGTCGTCTATCAACACACCGATGTAGGCATCGGAGCGTTTCAGGATGAGCGGCTCCTGCTCTTTGACGGCCAGCGCAGCGTTGAGTCCGGCCATCAGTCCCTGACAGGCGGCCTCTTCATAGCCGGTGGTGCCGTTGATTTGTCCGGCAAAAAAGAGGTTTTTCACCAGGCGCGTTTCCAGCGTGGGTTCGAGCTGGGTTGGCGGGAAATAATCGTATTCGATGGCATAACCGGGCCGGAACATTTTGGCATTTTCCAGGCCGGGAATGGTACGCAGGGCTTTGTATTGTACGTCTTCCGGCAGCGAGGAGGAGAATCCGTTGATATAAATTTCGCAGGTATCCCAGCCTTCCGGCTCAATGAAGAGCTGGTGGCGGTCGCGGTCGGCAAAACGATCTATTTTATCTTCAATGCTGGGGCAATAACGCGGCCCGACGCCTTGAATACGGCCCGTAAACATCGGCGAGCGATCAAAGCCGGTGCGCAGAATTTCATGTGTTTCGGGCTGGGTATAGGTAATCCAGCAGGGCATTTGCTCGCGCAACTGCGGCGTATCGGTATAAGAAAATTTACCGGGGTTTTCATCGCCGTCCTGGCGTTCGGTGCGGCTGTAATCGATGGAGCGGCCATCGATGCGGGGCGGGGTGCCGGTTTTCATACGGCCCGCCTCAAAGCCCAGTTCGATCAGTTGTTCGGTGATGCCGCGGGCAGCGCTTTCACCTGCCCGGCCGCCACCGAGTTGTTTTTCCCCGATATGGATAATGCCGTTCAGGAAAGTGCCATTAGTCAGCACTACGGCATCGGCTTCAATGCTCAGGCCCATGCCGGTTACAACGCCTTTTACCCGTCCGTCTTTAACAATCAGACCGCGCACCATATCCTGCCAAAAATCCACATTCGGATGCGCTTCCAGCATCATGCGCCATTTTTGTGCAAAACGCATACGGTCGCTTTGTGCGCGCGGACTCCACATAGCAGGGCCTTTGGAGCGGTTGAGCATGCGGAACTGGACGGCGGTATGATCGGTAACGATGCCCGAATAGCCGCAAAGGGCGTCCACTTCACGCACGATCTGGCCTTTTGCCACGCCGCCCATGGCGGGGTTGCAGCTCATCTGGGCGATGGTTTGCATGTTCATGGTGGCCAGCAGCACTTTGCAACCGGCATTGGCCGCAGCGGCGGCAGCTTCACAACCGGCATGGCCGGCGCCTACCACAATGACATCGTATTTTGGAAACATAGTAAGCTTCTGAACCCAAAAGGGTGTAAAAAGGTTGCAAAGGTAGCAGAAAATGCCAACTACATGCCCACCGGTACGTACACTTTTGTTTCGTTGTCGAAATGGTAGCGCAAGGTTTTTTTGAGAATGCGCGGCGGCATACCCGGCAATTTTTCCTCCCACATTTGTACAAACTGTATATCGGCAGCACCGGCTTCCATGGTGATGTACTGCTTGTCTACGGTTTCAAAATCGGCGTAAGCATTTGGCGACTGTTCTTTTTCCCCGCGTTTGGTGACGATGAAGCGGCCGCATTGCTTCAGGGTAAAAGGATCGTAGAGCAGCCATTCGTCGGAATAACGCCCCATGGCATACCATTGCTCGTGGATGGAAATGAAGGTTTTGCCGCCGACCAATTCAATGCCATAGCTCGTGTAGGCGTACTCACCGGGGGCGCCCACGTGCAGGAGGGTGCGCATGCGGCGAACCCACCAGTGCGGCCCGCTTTTTTCGAGGCGGGCAAAATTAAAGGCGTGGCCTTCAACGGTAAACAAAGCCCAGGCTTCCTGCCGGTCGCCGATGGTTTTCAGGCAAAAAGAATCCAGGCGGATGGCATGGCCGGGGCTGCCCACATCTTGCACGCGGCTGCGCAGTCGGGAAGTATCGGGTAAAATCCAAAGTCCGGTTTTAGGGTTGGGCTTTGCGCCCATGATGTTGCGCAGGAAATACTCGCCGGTGGGCGTTTCCGTAGGCGACATTTGTGCATGTGCCGCAATCGGGGAAAAGAACAAAGCAAGACAGAATAAAAGCCACTTATTCATAGGCGGGAAAAATTTGGTGACAGATTAGAGATCAGCTAAGGCAGCATCATTGACCTTGGTGCGTACCACGGCGAAATTAACTGCATCGGTACGGCTCAAAAGGCCATTCGCCGCGCCGGCGGGAGTGCCAAAAACGCAGAGCAGGTTATCGTAATTCTGGCCAGGCAGGTTAGCGGCAATCCACGCAGCGGCTTCATTGCGCAACAGTTGTGTGCTTTGAATCCACAGGCCTTTGCCCTGATCAATACCGAGGCCGGGTTTGTTGAGACAATCATCGATGATCTGCACCTTTGCGGGGTCGGCGTTGCCGATAATGAGGGCTCGGACGCTGTTCAGTTTTTTGATAAAATTATTGAAGGTACTCAGGGCCAGCACGCCATCCGTGTCGGCGCTGAGGATGGTGGTTACCACAAAATTGCCGCTGCCGGCAGGGGCGGTTGCGGATTCCATCGCTGCTGCCGGCGCTAAGTTCGACGTATTCAGCGCATTTTGGTAAAAGGCAGCAATTGCTTGCAGGTGGGTTATGGTTTTTTTTATAACGCCTTCGTCTTCAAGAAATGCGCGGTCGGTGGGTAGCCCCGGCGCCGGGGTTTCCTGAACCACTTTTTTGGCGCGGAAGTACACGGCGCGGTCGGCCGGATCGGTATTGTGCTGTTGGTATGCCTGGTAAATTTGCCAAAGCCAGCTCATTTTGATACAATAGATTTCGGCGGGCTGATAAGTGGCGGGGATTTCGTGCGTCAGCAGATCCCAGGAGTCAAGTGCGGCTTCGAGATCCTGCGGGCGCTGATTTTTAAAGGTATTCAGGGCTGTGGTAAAGGCTTGTGCCCAGGAGGTGCCTGCGGCGATTCCTTCAAATGGATTGGATGGGTTGGCGAACATAAGGAAGCGGTGTTTTACGTGAATACAGCAAATGTCGTGCTAATCAGGCGCAAAATACAATGTATAATCCTGAAATTCGTATTTTTCGGGCATGAAACAGCTGCTCGTTTTTTCTTTGCTCGGTCTCCTCCTCGCTGCTGCCTGCAAAACGCCGCTCGGCACAGCCGCCAAGTCACCTGTAGAAGATGTGCTGCAAACAGCACTGCGTAACCTGCAAAGCGATCCGGTATGCCGCGAAGTGCTTGCCAGAGCGGAGCAATACGAAGTGCAAATTCTGTACACGCAGATCAATCGCGATAAATCCGGTAATCCGCAATTCACCCAGTTTCAGTATCGTTTCGATTCGACGCATTATTTTTATCCGGCCAGCACGGTCAAAATGCCGCTGGCGCTGCTGGCACTTGAAAAAATCAACCGCCTGCATCCCTCACACCAGCTCCTGAGCCGCGAAACCCCGTATCGCCTCGATTCCCTTCGCCCCTGGCAGCAGCGCTATGACAGCGACCCCACGGCGCCCAACGGAAAACCCAGCATTGCACACGATGTGCGGCAAATTTTTGTCGTGAGCGACAACCTTGCCTACAACCATCTTTTTGAATTTTTAGGCCGCGAAGAAATCAACAACAACCTGCGCGCAAAAGGATACACTCGAACCGGTATCGTACATCGTTTTAATTTTCCCGGCCGCGACAACCGCTTCGACAGTCCGATTACTTTCTACACGCCTACCGTCGGTATCTACAAACAAGGCGAACGTATGAACCGCGCCGAATGGCCCAATCCGCAAAAACAGCTGCTCAAAGGAACAGCACATTTCAACGCAGCCGACAGCCTCGAAGAACGCCCCATGGATTTTGGTGGCAAAAACTGGTTCTCCCTCGGCGATATGGAAAAAATGATCCGCGCCATCTATTTTCCGGAAAGCCTGCCACCCGCGCAGCGCTTTAACCTTACCGAGGAGGATTACCGCTTCGTGCGACACTACATGGGCATTTACCCCCGTGAATGTGATTTCCCGAAATACGACTCCAGTTATTACGACGGCTATGTGAAGTTTTTTCTGTACGGCGACAGCAAAAAACCGGGCGCCGACAAAGTGCGGGTGTTTAATAAAGTCGGCGAAGCCTATGGCACGCTAAGCGATGCGGCCTATATTGTTGATTTTGAAAAAAATGTAGAATTTATACTCTGCGCCACAATCCTGTGCAACAACGACGGCACTTTCAACGACGACCGCTACGACTACGACAAAATCGGTTTTCCCTTCCTCGCCAAACTCGGAAGGGCCGTATACGAACTGGAATGCAAACGGCCCAGAGCGGTGCAACCCGATCTGAGCCGTTTATACGAGGTACTTAAGTGAACTATCCCGTTACTCTAAGTCCTTCATGTTGTCTTCCGGATTGCGATCCACAATCAGGGAGAAGGGATCCACGCCCGCTTTTTCGGGTTTTTCCTGCACCACAAACGTAAACCACTGCTCGGGCTGCGTGATTTTCACCCGCTGGCGATAAAGGGTTTTGCCGTAGGTTTTGCCCGATTCCGGCGCTGCAAAAGCGCCGATTTCGATATAATCGTTGAGGGGCGCTTCGGTTTGTTTGCCCACTTCATCGGACTTGAACTTGGCGGCTTCCACCTTGATTTTTACCTCCCACTGGCCATTGCCGAGGTCTTTTACAGAAGCCTCGCGGCAGCGGTTTTCAAAGAGGGTAATTTCTTCAAACAGGTCTTTTACCACATAATCCAGCGAATCGGGGGTTTGGGCGTAAAATTCGTCTAAGGCATCAAGACTCACCGGATAAGGCGGCTGTGCGTAGCGGTATTTTTCCAAAAATGCCCGCAGGGCCGCATTCACGCGCTCTTCACCGATCAGCTCCTTGAGGTGGTACATCTGCACCGAACCTTTGTTGTAGTGAATGTAGCCCTGTCCTTCGCAGCGTGCAAGCGGCAGCTCGCGCTCCGACTCGCGCCCGCGACCGCGCAGGTAGCGGTCCATCTCGTAGCTCAGGAATTTGCGCATCTGGTCGCGGCCATACGCGTGTTCCATCACCATCAGGGCGCTCCATTGCGCAAAGGTTTCCACCAGCATTTCGCCGCCCTGCATGGCCGCGCCGCACTCCTGGTGGCCCCAATACTGGTGCCCGATTTCGTGCGCCGCGACGTAGAACATCATGTCAATGTCTTTGTCCGGATCTTTAAAATCCTGAATAAACCCGACGCCTTCCGAGTAGGGCATGGTGCCGGGGAAGGACTGTGCGAATTCGGAAAAACGCGGAAACTCCACGATGCGGCATTGCTTGTGGTAGTAAGGCCCGAAGTTTTTGGTGAAATACTCCAGCGATTTTTCAATGGCCGTGAGCATGCGCTCCACGTTCTGGTGGTGGTCTTTGTGGTAATACACTTCCATACTGACGCCGTTCCACATGCGGCGGGCCACTTCGTAGCGCGCACTGAGGAAGGAGTAAAAATTGAAAGAAGCGTGATCGAGCTTGTAATGGAAGCAGCGACGGCCGTTTTCATTCCATTCGCGCAGCAGCGAGCCGGGGCCGAGCGCGATCTGGTCGGGCGCTGTGCGGATGATGGTCTCCACATTAACCCAGTCGGAATTCAGGCCGATGTAGGCGTCCATGCGGTGCAGGGTATCCTGGCGGTTGAGGGCAGGGCGGCGTGTTTTTTCTGGCAGGCCAAAGCGTTTGCGCGTGTTTTTATCGCCCAACTCGTTTTGTTCCTGATACCCGAAAATGGGCATAATGTCGGTGTTGTCGAAGAAAGTACCGTTTTGTACCACGCGCGCCCATTCCACCTGATTTTCAAAACCTTTAGGTACAAAACTGGTCGTGAAATTCAGGGTCAGCGAGTCGCCGGGCGCCATAGCCGGTTCAAAGCGGTACAGGCGGAAATTGTGCGTCGAGTCGTCGAGCAGCAATTTCAGGCGCGGATTTTCGAGGGTAAAATCTCCGTGTTGCGGCACATTGACAAACAGCGTGTCAATATTCGTTTTATAAATATTTCTTGCCTTAAATACGCCATTCACCACCACGCTGCGTACTTCGGGGCGCAGGTCAATGTCGTATTTTACGTCATATACCCTCGGCTGCACGCGGTTTTCGTACTTTTTGTAAAAGGCCTCATACTGGTACTGGAATTTTTCAATTTGCCCGCTGTTGTAATACGGGTTCAGCACCTGCGTGTTGTAATACGTCCACGCGCCAAAAACCAACCAAAGCGCCAGCGTGCCTATGCCGAACCAGCGGTAGTTGCGCCATTCTAACTTCGCATTGCGGAAGCGCTCGCGCAGGGAACCCATGCGGCCGCGCGGCCAGAGCAGGATGGTCGCCAGCGCCAGCAGGCCGCAAAACAGCAGCCAATACCCGTGAAACCAGAATAAAGTGCTCAGGTAAGGCTGGTAGCCGTAAAAATCAGAGAGGATGTACGAAGGCGTGCCGCCAAATTGTACCATATTGCTCTCCATCTTGATCGTGCTCCAGGCAAAGGCGTTGGCAATGAGCAAAATGACGACGATGAAAAAGCCGAGGTACATATTGGGCGACAAAGCGTGCACCAAAAAGGAAAGCGCCAGTGTGAAGGCAAAACCCAGCATATCCATCACCAATAATTCGCGCACATAGGTGCCCACTTCAAAGCGGGTGTAGCCCAAGGCTGCCTGCGCACCGATGGCGGCGAGCAGGACGATGACCTGCATGATGAACATGAGGCCCAGCACGGCGGCGTATTTGCCGAGCCAGAGCGTCCAGTTTTTGGTAGGCAGCGCATCGGTGATGTCGCTCATGCCATGCGTGCGCTCTTTCCAGATAATCGCCCCGCTGAAATACACCATGATGATAATGGTGAACAGGTAAAACGAACCCCGGATGAGGTTAATCATGGTATAGGTAACGGGCAGTTCGTGGGTGCCGTAGCTTTCGTTGGCATAGAGCAGGTTGGGCAGGCAGTTGAGCAGGGCCAACAGGGCCAGCAGGATAAAGGCGGTGCTGCGCACCATGCCCCGCAACTCCGTTTTGAACTGGCTGAAAAATTGCCGGATGGCCACCATTTTGCCACTTTCGGGCGCAACGGCCGGAATCGCGCCCAGCGTTTTGAGGCCGTAGAGATCTTCTTCTTTAGCCGCTGCTTTTTGTTTTTTGCTGCCGCTTTTTTTCTCCGAAAAATCAAAACGCCAGTAGCCGATCAGCAGGGCGGCAATGCCCACAGCCATCCAGAGGAGGCGGTTGAGCAACACTGTGCCTTCAAAACCCAGCGCCATGGTGTTTTTATCCTCTACCGTCCAGTATTTGGTGGCAATGGAAAAAGCCCGGAAGCCGAAGGGGTCGAGCAGGGAGCCGAGGGTTTCGTTTTTAATATCCTGCAATAAATTGCCGGCAATAATATAGCCCACCAGCAGCGCGGCGGCGGCGATAAACGAGTACAGCGTGGAGCGGGTATTTACCGCCACGGCGTACAGAATACCGCCTGAAAAAATGAGGTTGGGAATCACAATCAGGAGCAGGCCCATCAGGTGGCCCTGCATTTCAAATGGCCCGAAGCGGTTTTCGGGCAGCCACCCGAAGGCCGAATTGGCAGCCACACCCGCCCACATGCCCAGCGAAACGCCCAGCATGGGAATGATGCAGATCAGGAAAGCGCCCAGGAAGTGGCCGAAATAATAGCCGGCTTTGCCGATGGGTTTGGAAAAAATAATCTGGCTCATCTGGCGCTCATAGTCGCGGATGGCGGCGGTATTCAGGAAGGCCGTCACCAGCAAGAGGGCGAGCAGTGAAAAGACGCCGTACCAGTTTTGCGCCACAAAAGGCGCGTTTTTGTGCACATTACCGAAGCTGCCGCCAATGGTCATTTGGTCGGAAACCGTTGCAGCGAAGCACAAGAGTCCGAACAAAAACATAAAAATCCAGGGCATGGGCGAGCGCAGCCAGGAGCGCAACTCGAAAGAAGCAAAAGTAGCAAACATGGGCTGCGGGGTTTAAACGGCGTTGATATGTTTGAAAAATACCTCTTCCAGTCCGGCTTCTGTAGCCTGGAAACCTTCGCCGGGATCGCCGTCGCTGAGGACGTGAACGACCGGTTTTCCGGCGATGAGTTTATTGGAGATGAGGCGATTGCCGTAGGCCGCTTGCAGGGCTTCGAGTTCCGTTTTTTGAATCGCCTTTTTCCAGACTTTGCCTTGCAGGTCGAGCAGGGCGGCATCGGGCGTGCCGGCGTACAGCACGCGGCCCTGGTTGATGATGGCCATATTGGGGCAGAGTTCCTTGACGTCCTCCACGATGTGGGTGCTGAGGATGACGATCACGTTTTCGCCGATTTCCGAGAGCAGGTTGTAGAAGCGGTTGCGCTCGCCGGGGTCGAGGCCGGCCGTGGGTTCGTCTACGATGATGAGTTTGGGGTCGCCGAGCAGGGCCTGCGCGATGCCGAAGCGCTGGCGCATACCTCCGGAGTAAGAGGAGACGCTTTTGTTGCGAACGTCCCAGAGGTTGACGCGCTGGAGCAGGGCGCTGACGACGGCTTTGCGTTCGCCGCGCGGGATGCCTTTGAGTACGGCGAGGTGGTCGAGCATTTCGACGGCGCTCAGGCGCGGGTAGACGCCGAATTCCTGGGGCAGGTAGCCGAGGGTGCGGCGCACCGATTCTTTGTCGCGCAACACATCTATGTCGCCGAGGGTGGCGCTGCCGCTGTCGGCATCCTGGAGGGTGGCGAGGGTGCGCATGAGCGTGCTTTTGCCTGCGCCGTTGGGGCCAAGCAGTCCGTACATGCCGGTGGGGATGTCGAGCGATACGTCCTGAAGCGCTTTCACGCCATTGGCGTAGGTTTTGGACAGATTGCGGATGGTCAATTGCATAAGTGGAGAAGCGTACTTGTTCCTGATGAGAGTTTGGATGACAGACAAATGACGGAATTGACCAGCGAGAGGTTACAAGGTATCGAAGAAAGTAAGGAATTGGGGGATGAAGGTGGGGTTTTGACGGGATGGGGGTTGCTGTTACTTCAACAACGCCAGTATGCTGCGGGTTACTTCGCTCCACGCTTGAGCGGGGTTGGGAAAATCAGCAATGGGGCGGCCATCTTTGGGTATGGCTTGGAGGCTACCCAGGTCGGTTAAGTCCCAGAGGCAATGATTCAGGATGATGGGCACTACATGTTTACCTGCTTCTTCGCGGCGTTTGAAGGCGATCGGAATTTCTTCGTCGTTGATAAAATTGGAATCCAGGAAGTTGGCAGAAACCAGCAAAAGCGTCAGGTCTGCACTTTCGAGTGCCTCCATAATGGCTTCTTTCCAGTTTTGGCCGGGCAAGATTTTTCGGTCGGTCCAGATTTCAATTTCGCCCTTGCGCTCCAGCGGGCCGAGGTATTTATCAAGCTCTCGCATGGCTTCTTCGTCGCGATGGGCGTAGGAAATGAATATTTTTTTAGGCATGGTGGTGGGTGTTAGGAAAAAGTAGAATGCTTAGCAAAAGAGTAATCATACTCCTCTTGTTTCGTCCATAGACGATATTTATCACTTCGGGTAAGTAAAAATATTTCCATCCCTGAAATCTTGAATGATCCGCCGCACATCTTTTTTGAGTTGGGTGTAAATCTTTTTAACATCTACCCCCAACTCTCCTTCTAATTGGCCTCCAAGTAATTCATGTCCAATTTTTAGTTTTACTTTTAGATCTGTTGCTGCTAAATACGCATTCCCTTCTTTGGAAATTGGGTGTTCTGGCGGTAATTTTTTGAGCAACTCATGAAACCCCTTCTCGAGGGTTTGAAATAACAACTCTTTTTTAGCGTCATTTTTCAAAAGTAATTCAAGCTGAATGGTATTCATTTCCATTAATGCTTCTTGTGATTTACGTAAAGGCGCAAATTCTTCACGTATTATCTGCCTGAAAAAATCCCTGTCGGCCTCAACAGCATAACCATCCAGCAACTCAGAAAGTTGAATACGCTCACCACCAAGTATACGGTAGTCTCTGTCGCCATCCGCTTCGGCCTTCAACAAGTCCCAATAATCAAGCCATTGATCTTTGTAAGGAATAACTTCTTTGGGTTTTAATGTGTTGAAAGGTTCGTGTAATTCGTAGAATACCTCACGAATCATGCGCAAAAAACCGCGCTGTTGCTTTTTCGGACCTACTACTTCTATATCAATAGCATCCCGCCGGAAACTGCGCCGAACTATTGCCCGACATTGCCCGTCACAAATTACTACACCGCTGCGCCAACGTTTTTCACCTTCAATAGACTTATATTTTTCTGCTATAAACTGTGCCATGAAAACATCCGGAGGATAATCATCGTAGTCAAATCGGTAGCACAATGGATTTTCTACTTGCCAAACCCCGGGTGGTTCTGCATCAGTGAAGAGGTCTGGTAATAAAAATGTATTGCTTACGCCTCGTTGCGGATAGCAAAGTCTGAACTTTTGCATCAGGTCAGTCAAGAAAATCAACTTTCCGTCAGGATAAACTTTGGGAGAAAGAATACGTCGCATGTCTCCAAGGTCAAACTTGCCCTTATTCGTATCTTTAACTGTTGTATCTGTCAAGATTGCATAAACGCCATCCATAATCCATTTTGGATCAATGACGTGTGTGTCACTAAGGCGCGCATCATCGAAGTAGCTGACAACGGAACCTACAAAATTTAGCTGCTGCAAGCATAAATCTTGCTCTTCAGTGGGCAATGCACTGATGAACTCCAACTTTCGGAAAGCTTCTATGGTAATATATGGATCAGAGGCTTGCTCAAGCCCCTCTTTTACCGTAAACCATTCCTCGCGTTGCTCATAAAAAACGCTGGGCATTTCTTTTTGAGCACTGACAATAGCATCAATGTGACGTTTTAATTCAACAATGGTGTCTTTAGCAACTATTCCTTTAGAAGGAGTATCATATACACAGGTGCGTACAAAACCCAGCACATTTGGATATTCCTTTTGGATGCTTTCGCGGTCAATATCATGGTCGTTGGAGTCAATTTTATTAATGGCTATGAGTACGGGTGCATTTTCGCCAAGGGTACGCACAAGGTTTAGCCAATGTCTCATATCCTCGCGTCGTTCACCCTGTCTGGCATCCGTGACCAACACATAGAGTGTACGAGTAGTAAAGAAAAACTGGTGTGTGCTTCGCATGAATTCTTGTCCGCCTAAATCCCAAACATTGAGTCGTATTGAACCAAGTGGCGAATTAGCCGAAGCAATTTGGTTGCGCTCAATACCAAGCGTGGTAGTGATGGTACGAGCCAAGGCACCGTGCCGCAACATCTCTATGAGGTGCGTTTTGCCATAACCACTGTCTCCGATGAACATGACTTTGGCTTCCAGTATCGGACGTTTATTTTGAGCAGTTAACCATTTAATTATCGCCGCATTCCCCTGCGCCACAATTTCAAGCGGCGGGTTGGTGAGTGGGTTGTCTTTTATGTTGATTTCACCTTTTCCAGTGTTGTACCAATCTTTACTAACTACCTCCATTTCTTTTTCCCGAATGAAATAGAGCAGTGGGGTAAGGTCTTCAATCTTGTTTTTAGATAAATTAATTGTAGTTAGGCCGGTTAAGTTTTCTAAAAAATCCGCGTTGCTGATTTGATTATAAGTAAGGTCAAGGGATTGCAGATTGCTCAGCCCCTTCAAAAAATCTCCGTTACTGATTTGATTATTACTGAGGTCAAGGGATTGTAGATTTTTTAGGTCTTTCAAAAAATCTCCGTTACTGATTTGATTTGCACCTAGGTGAAGGAGTCGCAGATTGGGCAGGTCTTTCAAAAAATCTCCGTTACTGATTTGATTTGCACCTAGGTCAAGGGCTTGCAGATTGCTCAGCCCCTTCAAAAAATCTCCGTTGCTGATTTGATTTCTACTGAGGTCAAGGGATTGTAGCTTGCTTAGTCCCGTCAAAAAATCTCCGTTGCTAATTTGGTTTGAACTTAGGTTAAGGATTTGGAGATTGGTTAGCTTCTTCAAAAAGTCTCCGCTACTTACGGACCATCTATTACCCCATTTACCCCCGAAAACCACTTTTCTAAGGCTACTTGGAAGTGATTGATTTGGAGAAATGGTAATTCTGTTTTTCAGGCCGACATTTTGGCTTTTGATCCATCTTTGTTGCTCGAGATCCCACCATTCGTCCGAGACAATTAAAGTTTCCAACCAATCCATATCAGAAAGGTCGGGTAATTGGTTGATTCCGCAATATCCTAAATCCAACACCCGCGCATCTTCCCCGCGGGCGTGTTTGGCTTTGTTTTCGGCGATACGTTTTAAGGCAAGTTCTGACATGGTGGAACTAAGATTTTCCTGATTTTTAAAGGATTGGAATGATTTGGCGGTGCTGTTTCTTTCGAAGTAATTGCGGATTCATGTATTCCAATATGCGTGCACCGCGCCGACAATCTTTTCTTTGACCTGCCCCCAATGCATCAGACTTAAGCTAATTGGATCCTTTGACGCATCCGCTTCTGTAAAATAAGTCAGCGAGCGCACCACAAACCCGATGTCCGTATTCGCATATTTATCCATAAAAAATTGAAGCATTTCCTCAAGGGTGTAGTGGTCAAGCAGATCTGCAAGGTCGAAAAAGTCTTTTTTTGCGCCCCTTCGGGTTATGGCATTGAGTTTCATGGCCACAATATCCGGTACAGCGGCAAAGCGAATGCCATCAATAACTTCGATTGGCTGCAAATACGGGTATCGGTGAAGAACCAGGTCTACTTTGATGTTCTTTATATAGGCGAGTACGGTGTAAGCCCTTTTTTCTACCACCAGCATATCATTTATGTATCGTTGCTGGAGCGTATGGGTAAGCGCATCGCTGTCGTAGGGTTGGTTTGTAAACAGGTCTATATCCTCGGAGATGCGATGCCCAAGCCGCAGCGAGAGGTTCGTTCCACCCACCAAAGCAAAATCGCCAAGTTCGTTCATTTGCATCAGTTCCCTCAGCAATCCCATAGTCTCGGGAGCAACTGTGTTTTCGTAAAGCATTTAAAATCTGTGGGTTGAAGGTTCAAAATAACGCAAAGAAATGAAATTACATCAGGCTTAAGGTAGGATGCGTCAACGATTTCCCGTCGAATACGCACTGCGCCGTAGTGGGCAAAAATGGCCTTGTAATCGGCCCAAAGTCCGTAGTTGAAAATTTTCTCTAAAATAAAAAGACTGTCCCGCTCCAGATCGAGGCTTTCAAAGTCAATATCCCAAAACGGGCGTTTGGAAAGGGTCGTAAATGCTGAAACTGGCATTGTTCAAAGATAATCAGACAAAAATAGCACAATTTTATTCATTTGTTGCTGCGTTTGTCGCAGAAGTACACAATTCCCCCAATTCCACCACCCGCCCCCAATCCCCTTACCCGATTATGCGAAAAAACCAAAACCCGGAAATCCGCCTAAATATGGGTATAAATTTGTTCCACAGGTAATAAATCCGGAACTTCGCAGCCCCGATCAACGTTTCGGCTTCTTGATGAATTTAATACAAGGAACAGTAATAAAATCTACCGGCATGTGGTACAACGTGCGTCTCGAAAGCGACGAACGGGTCATCCAATGCCGGATTGTGGGCAAATTCCGCCTCGATGATGTGCCACTCACCAACCCCGTGGCCGTTGGCGATCAGGTGGAAATTATGCCCGAAGGCGAAGACCGCGGCCTGATCAAAAAAATCCTGCCGCGCCGCAACTATGTGGCCCGACAGTCGCCACGCAGCCTTCACGACCTGCACCTGCTCGCCGCCAATGTGGATCAGGCCGTTATTGTCGTGACGGTCATCAACCCAACGCTCAAACCGGGCTTTATCGATCGCTTTTTGCTCATGACCGAAAAACACGAAATTCCGGTCACGATCGTATTTAATAAAGGCGATTTGTACGACGACGAGGCGCTGCAAACCTACGTGTACATGCGCTCGGTGTACAAAAAAATCGGCTACGGCGTCATGCTCTGCTCGGCTTTGGAAAATAAAGGCACCGACGACCTCAAAACCCTGCTGCAAGGCAAAACGACGCTGATGAGCGGCCAGTCGGGCGTGGGCAAAAGCAGCCTGATCAACGCCATTCAGCCGCAATTGGACTTGCGTACAGGCGAAATCAGCGATTATTCGGGTAAAGGCCAGCACACCACAACCTTTGCCGAAATGCACCCGCTCGATTTTGGCGGCTACCTGATTGATACGCCGGGCATCAAGAGTTTGTCGTTCAATACGATGGACAAACACAATGTGGCGCACAGTTTCCGGGAGTTTTTCAAGCTGTCGGAAGCGTGCAAATTCGGCGGCGCCTGCCTGCACCGCAATGAGCCGGGCTGTGCCGTGCGCAGCGCACTCGATGCCGGCGAAATCAGCCCCCTCCGCTACAACAATTATTTGTCCCTGCTGGAAGAAGTAGAAGCCCAGAATTACTGGGAGCGCAAAAAATTCTGATGAATCCCGAGGCAAGCGCTAAACCACGAGTATCCAACCTGCGCGCAGGTTTTTATTCGCTGCTCGAACGCGGGGCGGGTATGGTGCTGTCGGTAGGCACAGCCGTTATTCTGCTGCGCCAACTGAGCAAAGCGGATTTTGCAGCCTGGGCTTTGTTTATCCTGATTACCTATTTTATTGAAATGGGGCGCAGCGGCCTCATCCAGAACGGCCTGATGCGCCACTTGGCCCTGCACCGGCACGACAAAACGGAAACGGGCGATATTGCTTCGGCAGCCCTGACGCTCAACCTCGCGTTTGCGCTATTGAGCAACCTGGCGCTTTGGGCTTTTTCGGGCTGGATCATGCGCAACTGGGGCGCACCGCAGCTGGAAAACGTTTGGGTAGTGTATTTTTTCAGCAATATCGCCGCCTCATTTTTGTATCATTTCAATTTTGTACAGCAGTCGCACCTTGAGTTTCGGGGTATTTTCTGGGCCACGTTTTGCCAGCGCGGTCTTTTGCTCGCATGGGTGTTGTTTTGCACCTTTTCCGGTCGTGAATTGCGTTTGTTTGAAATGAGTGTGGCCCTGTTGGCAGGTATTGCAGGCGCTGCGGCGCTTTCTTTTTTATTTGCGTCGCCTTTTTTGAGTCCGTGGCGCGGCATTTCGTATACGTGGATATTAAAATTAATCGCCTACGGCAAATATGTGCTGGGTACCAACCTCAGCGCGATGTTGTATAAAAATGCCGACAAATTGGTGCTGGGAAAACTCCTCGGCCCGGCGGCTTTTGCAGTATATGATGCGGCAGGAAAAGTAACCCAATTGGTGGAAGCGCCAGCCTTCAGCATTGCCGCAGTGGTTTTTCCGCAAAGCGCCGAGCACATGAAAGCCGGCGGACGGGCAGCAGCGGCGGGGCTTTATGAACGCAGCGTAGGCGCAACGCTGGCCATTATTTTGCCGTTCGTGGTTTTTGTATTGGTTTTTGCGGAGCCGGTCATGTTGCTTTTCGCCGGTCCTGCGTATGCCGATGCGGTGGGTATTTTACGCCTCACGGCCTTTTTTGGCCTTTTTATGCCGTATGCCGTGCAATTTGGCACCTTGCTGGATGCGACGGGCCGACCGGCGCTCAATTTTTTGTACACCATATTTACGGCAGTACTCAATATCATCCTGAGCTACTGGTTTATAAGAAATGTAGGCTTGATGGGCGCCGCCCTGGCAACCCTGACGGGCTACGCCATCAGTTTTTTACTGATGCAACGCCTGCTGTACCGCGAATACGGCGTGCTTTTCTGGCGCGCCTGGAAGTATATTCCTGAATTTTATATGCTTATCTACAAGCGCCTGCGCAAGGCCTGATGCCGCTCAGGCCCGCCGAACCATTCGGAAACCCCGGCTTCCGAGGCGGACGTATGGGTTGTTGCGGCCGCGATTGGCGCGCCGGCAATTCTCCGGGTTGGAGTCCCAGGCACCGCCACGCACACAGCGGTGTTTACCCGAGGCCGGCCCGTGCGGATCAAGCTGGTCGGTGCTGCGTGTGTAGTAGCGGGCATCGTACCAGTCCCAGCACCACTCCCAGACGTTGCCGCTCATGTGGTAAAGCCCGAACGCGTTGGGGGGCAGGGAGTCCACCGCAATGGTGCGTTCGCGGTAGTACCCGACTTCGGAGAAAGTGCGGGCCAGAAAATCCCGTGCATCGAAGTTGATTTTAGCGGGTTCAATGCGTTTTTCGCCGTTGGCAAAACGGGCGTTGGCGGGGTTTTGTCCGGCCAGTGCGGCGTATTCCCATTCTGCTTCTGTGGGTAGCCGGTAGCCGTTGGCTTTCCAGTTGCAGCGCACCATCCAGCGTTTTTTATCAAATTCGTTGTGGTTGCTGGTGTCGGACTGCGTTTTATCAAGGGTATAGCAGGGTGTGAGGCCGGCCTGTATGCTGCGCCAGTTGCAATATTCGATGGCGCTGTACCAGTCGGCGTTGAGCACGGGAAGTTGCCCGCGCCCCCATCCGTTAGCGGGCAGGGTATCGCGGCCCGTGGCTTTGCAAAAAGCGTCGAACGCCTCAAATGTCACTTCAAAGGGACTGATGTAAAACGGACTGAGGTGTACCCGGTGCGGGGTTTCGTCGGCGGCCAATTGATCGCCGGGCGCATCGCCCATGAGAAAGGCGCCGCCTTTGAGGTAAATGAATTGATCGGGCGGATTTTGGGTGTACAACAGTGTGGGTAAGAGGCAAAAAAACAGACAAAGCCTCATTTTTCAAAGGTAAATTGTCTGTAACCGAAGGTAGCCATTATAAAATTCGTGCTTGTGTACGGTTCTTTTCTCACGCTCCAGGTATTCCTCAAGCGTGTCTGCCGTCCCGGCGTTGACGGCGGTTTATGTTCCAATATTTTTGCTGCGGTATTCATGTGTGAGCGGATTTTTTTAGAGCATGCTCTAAAATCCGGTCTTACAAAAGTACAAAAAATCGAATGACTTTTCGTCGTCAGACAAATAAAAGCGTTCTAAATAGTTATCGGACGACTCCCGGTCGTCCGATAACTATATGTCGTTTTATCATATTTTTCGGTTATAATCGAATTTTATTATAATATTTTTCGATTATAACCGAAAAATATTATTTTTGCAAAAAAAATCAAGATGCATATCCCGCGAATACTTCATCAGGCAGTGCGACAAAGACTTGCTCCCGGGAAGGTAGTGTTGCTTATCGGGGCGAGGCAAACCGGCAAAAGCACCCTGCTCCGGGAAGTAGAGCGCGAGTATCGGGCGGCGGGGCGAAAGGTGCTGCACCTCGACTGCGATGATGCGGCCGTTCGGATGCGCCTGGAAGTACAGCAAATGCCCAACCTGCAAAATCTGGTGGGCGATACGGAGCTGCTGATTATTGATGAAGCCCAGCGGGTAAAAAACATCGGTCTCACGCTTAAAATTCTGGTAGACCAGGTAAAAACGCCGCATATATTAGTGTCTGGTTCTTCAGCGCTAGAATTGTCGAATGAAATTAATGAACCATTAACCGGCAGAAAGTGGGAATTGACCATGCCGCCCATTTCGATAGCGGAATTGTCAGCTTTTCACGGAGCATTTGAAGAGGAGCGGCGCCTGGAGCAACGGCTTTTATACGGACTTTATCCCGAAATCGTGACTAATTCCGGCATGGAGCGCCCGCTTTTGCAACAACTGACCAGTAGTTATTTGTATAAAGATGTATTTAACTTTAAAGAATTGCGCAAGCCGGAACTGTTGGATCGCCTGTTGAAAGTACTGGCCCTGCAAATCGGCAGCGAAGCTTCTTACAACAGTATTGCTGCGGCTGTAACAAGCGATATTGCCACCGTTCAGCGCTACATTGAGCTGCTGGAAAAGGCATTCATCATTTTTCGTTTGCCGGCCTTTAGCCGAAATGTGCGCAATGAGTTAAAACGTTCCCGGAAAATATATTTTTGGGATCTTGGTGTGCGCAATGCCTTAGTCGGCGACTTCAGGCCCATCGCTGCGCGCAATGACATCGGCGCACTTTGGGAGAATTTTTTGGTGAGTGAACGATTCAAGTACAACCTCCACCGCGAATTTTACGGGCACGCTTATTTTTGGAGAACCACGCAACAACAGGAAGTGGATTACCTGGAGGATATTGACGGCCAGCTACACGCGTTTGAGTTTAAATGGAGCACGAATAAGGGCGCTTCTTTACCCTTAACTTTCAAAAACGCTTATCCGGGCAGTAGTTTTGAGGTCATTCGGCCTGATAATTATTTATCCTTTACCGCACCTGCGCCCCAAGGGAATTAAATACCTTTGATCGCGCGCTTTTTTATGTTTTCCACAGCCATCAAAATCCTGAAACGGCAGATCCGACTGCAACAACGCGCCTTCCGCGACCGGCGAGGGGGCATTACGCCCTTATTGGCCCGACAACAAAACGCCACGCCGCCTTCAGGTTTTGACGAATACATCCGGCTGCAACAGGACATCCGTGCCGGCCACAATTTTGAAAACAAATGCCGCAATATCGCCCTGGCTTCCGAACACATCAACGGCTTGCAGCTACAGCCCGGCCAATGGTTTTCTTTTTGGGCCGCAGTTGGCCCGCCCAGCAAACGACGCGGTTTTTTACCTTCCCGAAACCTCGTAAACGGACAAATCAGCGAAGCCGTTGGCGGCGGCCTCTGTCAGGTGTCGGGTGCTTTGTACCATTGTGCGCTGTTGGCCGGACTTGAGATTCGGGAGCGGCACCCGCATTCCGTGGATATTTATCAGGAACATGAGCGCTTTTCGCCACTCGGCGCCGACGCAACGGTGGTGTATGGCTACAAAGACCTGCGCTTCCGAAATCCTTTTCCCTTTCCGATAATGCTGTTTTTAAAAGCAGATCACAGGCATTTGCAGGCGGCAATCGGCAGCCCGCAGGCGCTTGTGCCCCGCAATATTCAATTTCTGCGGGAAGACCGCGAAAATGTCCGTCAGGTGCGCACCTGCCACTTCCTCGCGCCCGACAGGATGGAGGAACTCGCCATCTCAAGCTACACCCCTCTAAAACACAAAAACACCTAAACACTCAAACACCTGAAAAAATGTACTACCCCCACGTCCGCGACCTGTTTCGCCAGCACGGCAAACCCGATATTGCACAAGGCCAGATGGCTTACATGCGCAACCAGTTTGAGTTTTTTGGCTTAAAAATGCCGCAATGGACGGCCCTCAGCAAAGCGATTATTGCCGAGCGAGGCATACCGCAAGGCGAAGCATTGAAGGCATTGGTGCGGGAATGTTTTGCCGATGAGCACCGCGAAATGCAGTATTTTGGCCTGCAAATAGTGGAAAAAAGCATTCGCCGCCAACCCGAAGACTTCATTGATTTTCTGGAGGAGCTGATTTGTACGCGCTCCTGGTGGGATACGGTCGACTGGATTGCCAAGCTCGTGGGCATGCACCTGGAACGGTACCCGCAGCTGCGGCGGCCGGTGTGCGCGCGCTGGCTGGCGTCGGGTAATTTCTGGTTGCAACGCGTTACCTTGATTTTTCAACTCCGCTACCGCGATAAAACCGACGCTGATTTATTGTTTGAAAACATCCGTCAGGTGGCGGCCTCCAAGGAATTTTTCCTGCAAAAAGGCGCTGGCTGGGCTTTGCGGCAATATTCCAAAAGCAACCCGGAGGCGGTGCGGCAATTTATCGAAAATACCGCCCTTGCGCCGCTTACAAAAAGAGAAGGCCGTAAATACCTGTGATGTTGCGCGAAGTCTTATGTACCTTTGCGCCATGAATTGCCGGCAATTTCGCATGCTTGTTGTCATCTGGGTAGCGCTTTGCGCCCTGCCGACGCCATTTTATGCCCAAACGGCAACGAATACAAGCGGAGAAACCACCCTTGCGGCAGCACCGAATCCCTTTGAAATTCAGGCCCGTTTGCCCAAAACCATACGGGAGGCGATCAGTAGCGGTAAAGTTGCCGGCCCGCTTAATCCTTTTGATGTGGTAGCGCACCGTGCACCCGGTGTCACCCTGGATCTGAGTGCCGAGCAGGCGCCGCGTTTTCAGCCCTTTTCCATATTTCCCAAAGGCGGGGGTATGCAAAATTCCACCCTTGTCGGGATTTTGCTTGCCCTGATCGGATTTCTCACCTTCTCCGTTTCCGTCAATCGCGGTAGCGTGGGCAAGGCCTGGCGCGGGTTTATGAATGATGGCGCGCTGACGCTGCTGCAACGCGAAGCATACGGGCTGATTGGTCTGACGCCTTATTATTTGTTGTACGTGAATTTTTTGCTGAACGCCGCGTTTTTTACCTTTTTGGTGACGCGTTATTTCAGCGACGGCGCGTATAACAATTTCCGTTTTTTACTCTTTTGTCTGCTGGGAGCCGTTTTTGTATTTTTATTTAAACACGTGCTGCTTGAAGTGGTGCGTCGCTTGTACCCGGTGGAGAAAGAAGTGCAGCGTTACAGCTTTTTGATTTTGGTGTTCAACTGCGTGCTCGGCTTGTTTTTACTGCCGTTCAACTTGGTTTTAACATTTAGTCCGGAACCTTTTCAGGCGCCACTGATGTTTTGGACACTGGGTGTGATCTCCGTTTTTTACACGTACAGGGCTTTAAGGGCCTTGTTAATTGGCAGTAAATTTTTGTCGGGCGATCTTTTCCATTTTTTGTTGTACCTTTGCACCGTCGAAGCTGCGCCGGTTTTATTTTTGATTAAAACGGCACAGTGGCAGGCAAATTAGGGCTTGTTCAGTATAAAATTTGCTGCTTGCAGCCAATGGATACATTTCTGAACAAACGCTTAATCGCACAACCCGTCGGTGCTGAACCGAACAAGAACTATCCCGATAGCGGGGCATTTTCACAAAAACACACTCCCGAATGTCTGCATCCACTGCACCTGTTCAGGAACTTACGCACACCAGAGTACGCAACATCCTCATTTCTCAACCCAAGCCGGCACAACTCACTGCCTACACGGAGCTTGAAAAACGCTTCGGAGTACGCATTGACTTTGTCCCCTTCGTTACGGTTGAAGGATTAACGGAAAAGGAGTACCGCAAGAACCGCGTTTACCCCAATGAGTACACCGCCATCGTGTTTACGAGCAAAAATGCCGTAGACCATTTTTTCCGCCTTTGCGGCGAGCTGCGCATCAAGATGTCGGAAGAAACAAAATACTTCTGCGCTACGGAAACCATCGCGAACTATCTCCAGAAGTTCATCATGTTCCGCAAACGCAAAGTATTTAATGGCACAAAATCCATCACCGAACTCAAAGCTTACGTGCTGCGCAATAAGGAGGAAAAATTCTTCCTGCCTTGCAGCGACCAGGGTAACCCGGAGGTGATGCAGTTTTTCCGCGACCTGAAAGTACCCCTTCAGGAAGCCATCATGTACCGCACAGTTAATACGGACTTGACTGATCTGAAGGACATCAAGTACGATATTATCGCGTTTTTTTCGGCCCTGGAAATTAAATCCATGTTCGAACAATTCCCGGAATTCAAACAGGAAGACCGCCGTATCTGTGTTTTTGGTACCGCCGCCAATAAAGCCGTAACCGATCGCGGTATGACGGTGAATATTCAGGCAGGTACCCCCGAAGCGCCGTCTATCGCCGTAGCACTCGACAACTACCTGAAACATTCCAACAAGGCATAAACACCTTGTCGCTTTGATTGATTTATCAAAAAGCGCCACGCGGAACTTCCACGTGGCGCTTTTTTATTTACAAAAACACAAAAACACAAAAACACAAAAACACAAAAACACAAAAACACAAAAACACAAAAACACAAAAACACTTTAAGTAACCTTATCTCCTCCCGGCAAAGCCCTCAAAAACATAATGGCCAGAAAGGAACTCAGGCTGATGATCCCGACGATAATCGGTACGCAGCTGATTGCCGGCCCCCGACTATGCCAAAAGCCCGCCGCCGACCACCAGATCATCATGAAGACGTGTATAAAGTAAATGCCGAAACTGCTTTCGGCAAATTTTGCCTCAAACTCGGTCAGGGCAGGCCCGTTGAAGGTCAGGCGTGCCAACAAAAACCACCCGATTGCCGCGCCGCCAACTCCTGGCGTGAGGTAATCGTAAAAATACGGGAAGTAGGTGTTGCCATAGGTTTTACAGCCCCACCAGGAACCAATTGCCGTGATCGAAGTGCCTGCTACAATCAAGGCGACGGCAAGCCAGACCAATCGCTTCGGCCCAACCGACCACGCACGTATACCTGTAGCGGTGGGAGCATCAAAAGGTTTGGCGCCGAGGTAATAGCCCAGCACAAAATACCCTGCATTATTGGTAAATAACTCCATGTACAAGCCAATGCCGAAATGCAGAAAGGTCAGCATAGCCTTCAAAACCCAGGTGCCGAGTATGCAAAGCAGGAAAAAATAACGAAATTCGACTTCACTTGCCCGCTGTACCCAGGGTTTGAGAATGGGATAGGTCATGTATAAACCCAAAATAAGATAAATGAACCAAAGGTGGTAATACACCGGGCCTTCAACAAGGCTGCGGACGGCCGCTGCGAGGCTTGCCGGTTGCCCTTCTACCTGGGAAGCATAAATCATATAGGCCAGCATCCAGAACAATGCCGGAATCAGTACCCGCGTAAAGCGGCGCTTCAGAAAAGGAATTAAGGGATAGTCTTTACTGAACAGCAAAAATCCGCTGAGCATCACAAACAAAGGCACCGACGCGCGGCTCAACGAATTGTAGAT
This sequence comes from Chitinophagales bacterium, assembly GCA_017303875.1. Lineage (GTDB taxonomy): Bacteria > Bacteroidota > Bacteroidia > Chitinophagales > Saprospiraceae > M3007. Next base: position 70,454 of record JAFLBP010000027.1, read on the forward strand.
ATTGCCCCACCACCACCAGGAGCTGTCGTAATCCGTTCGGCCGGCGGCAATCGGCGCGGCAACGTGAATGGTAATCACCATCACCGTGGCGAGGTTGCGCAGGCGATCGGCCCAACGCAGCGGAGGAGCGGCAGCATTTGTACTCATAATATTCAATCAGAACTCGATTTCCAAACCATCATAGGCAAGCGAAACACCCGGCGGCAAATTAGCCGCCACTGATTCGTATTTGCCCATTCTATGACTGACATGCGTCAGCCAGGCCTGCCGGGGTTGTAATTGTTCAATGAGGGCCAGGGCTTCCGTGAGGTTGAGGTGGGTGGGGTGCTCGGTGTGGTGCAATGCATTGATGACCAGGCAATCAAGCCCGCGTAGTTTTTCAAGTTCGGAAGGCAAAAGTGTCTTAACGTCGGTCAGGTAGGCTGCCCTGCCGAAGCGGAAACCCAGAATGGGCAGTCGGCCATGCTGTACGCCGATCACTTCAATATGGAGCTGCCCGAAATCAAGGAAATCGCCTACCGCCAGCGGCAGCAGGTCGATGCGCGGCAGGCCGGGAATGGGGTCGGCGAAGACATATTCAAAACGCTTTTTTACTTCCTCGGTTACACGCGGGAGCGCATGAACGGCCAATGGTTTGCCGCTGATGAAGTTCAGGGGGCGTATGTCGTCCAGACCAATTACATGGTCATTGTGTTCGTGGGTCAGCAGAATGGCATCAAGGCGATTCACGCGGGCGCGCAACATTTGACGCCGAAAATCGGGGCCGGCGTCAATGAGTACATTAACTGTTCCATCGGAGAGCAGGGCGGCGCAGCGCTGCCGATCGTCGCGCGGGTCGGTGGAAGTGCATACCGGGCAGTCGCACCCGATAACGGGTACGCCCTGAGAAGTGCCGGTGCCGAGAATCGTCAGTTTCAATTATTTGTTCTCATTATCCCGTTTCCACTTTTCGATCAGCTCGCGCGATTTTTCCGATAAGTCGTCGGGATTGATTTCTACTTTTGTTAAAATTTCAAGCAGGCAGTTGATCCTGGCTTCTGTGTCGAAAAATTTATTCACCACAGCGATGCGCCGGTTTTCCACAATACAATAGCCGCTTTGAAAATTCCCTTTTTCATAGCGGATGCTGTAGTCCATTTCGCTGAATAATTCTTCGAGCTTTTTCAGAGTAGTCAGGGTGTAACGCATGTATCCTTGTCCGAAATTTTGCGGTATTCAGATAGCCCTGCGGTATGCCTGCCTGATCGACATTGTGAAATCGGCGGCGGCGACATATCTTCGCATCAGCTGCGCAAATGTAGCCATTCCTGAATACGGATTACTACGTATGGCGCAGATTTCACGGAGGTTAAGTCTTTTGCCCAACAACTAAACACTACAATTACTATGCGTATCAACCTGCAACTGCGATACCTGCTCGCACTTACCTTACTGGCCCTTAGCCTGAGTGTGCAGGCCCAGCGCGGCCCGCGTCGCTTCGGCGCCGGCATCCTGCTTGGCGCTACGGCTTCGCAAATCAACGGCGATCTTTCAGCCGGGTACAATAAACTCGGCGTCAATACCGGCTTGCGCGGCATCACCCGACTCAACCAGCGAACAGATTTGCAATTGGAAATTTTGTACGCCCAACGCGGCGCACAAACAGAACTCCTTCGTGACCCCGACAATCCCTTCGGGTTTTCCCTTACCTTGAATTATATAGAGGTGCCGGTCATGTGGTCGTACAAAGACTGGCTTATCGAAGGTGATGATGAACGCGACGACTACTACCGCGTCGCGTTTAATATAGGTCTGTCGTACGCGCGTTTTCTGGGCGCCAAAAGCAAGGACGACCTGAATGCACTGGCCGCCGTAGCGCCAGATTATCTTAAAAAAAATGATGTGAGTTTTTTACTCGGCGCCAATTTCTTCGCGACACGCCATATCGGTTTTAGCTTCCGCTATGTGCGTTCCATCGGGTTTATGTATGACCCGCGCGACTGGCCCAACCCGCCCTACCAGCGTGCCTGGCATGGGCATTGCCTCTATTTTCAGGCAGGCTATTTCTTTTGAAATGCGGAATGCGGAATGTGGAATGCGGAATTAGATTTTGCTTCGCAAAATCCAACATTAAAAATTCAAAATTCAACATTCATTCCGCACTCCGCATTCCGCACTCCGCATTTCAAAAGTGTGGACAATTGCATTTTGGCTTGAACAAGCGACAGCTTTCCAGCACAAACATGCTGGCCATAATGAGGAAAAAAGCGACGCGCCACCAGTTGATTTTTTTCATCTGAAATGAATTTTAAATGTTTGCGAGAGCGAAAGTAGTACAAAACGATGGGATACATCGAAAATAATACACGCTGCCTGCGTTAAAGTTCATTCCTGATGACGCGTGCGCTAAACAGTTATTTTTTCATGCGCGCCACTTGCCGGGTTGCCAGCTCGCGGAGAAAGGATTCTTTATCGCTACTTGCCAGCTTACTCAGCTTTTTAAGGGCTTTTTGAGCGGTGAAGTGTGCTGCCGAATTCATGGCAACTTTCCGGATACCCGGATCTTCATCATCAATCAAGGCATAAAAGATTTTGCCGGATTGCCGTTCCGACATATTCTTGATACCCGACGCAGCCGTTACACGCAGCAGTACTTCGGGGCTTTGGGCAGCACGCTCCACAATAGCCCTGGCGGCAGTTCCTTTTATCAGGCTGGCTAAATAAACCGCCTTGGTTGCAAGGGCCAGATTACCGCCTTCGGCCAATTCCTGAAGAAAAGGCAAAGCAGCAGGGCCCAGTTTTTTTGCGCTGTCGTAGTCCACTTCCTCCGAATCGAGGAAAGCGCGGACATCTTTCATTGTTACTGGCATTTGTATCAGGATTTAAAGGTGATGTTGCTGGCCCGCATGGTATTCACTTCTGTGGCTACCAGGTCGGGTGGCAAATTGGTAATATTGGAGGTGCCGTTGCCGGTCATCAGCTGGTTGTTGTTGCCAACATGTCGGAGGCCAAGTACATGGCCAACTTCGTGGGCAAGCGTCCAGACGGTTGCGATACTCGCCACGGCAGCGCCGGGGCGGCCATTGGGGTGGCTGGCGCAACCATTGTACGCCGGCGTGGTAGAGCGCACAAAATACACGACCACATCATTACTCCAGGCATTGTTCCGGTTGCCGAACAAAGCATTCTGCTCTGCCGTTGTGCTGCCCAGGGTACAACCCCCAACGTCAAGGTCATTGAAATTGGGCAGGTTGAGGTTTTCGGTGCTTACCCAATGAACCCGGATACCCACACTTTCATAAACGCGTTGCATGGCCTGCACCATTTGCGCGATTGGGATCGTCGGGTTGGTCAGTACCTTGATATGCAGGCGTAAGGTTTGTTCGCCGGTTTCAAATTTGTTATCTGCCGTGTTGAGCAGCCATCCGCCGAAGCGCGTGCCATTGGGCGCCATAACCGGCACGTTGAATGTTGTGCCATTATAGGTAAAAATGCCGATGCCCCAGGGGCTGCTCACCAACAGGTCTATTTTTCCGTCGCCGGTAAGATCGGCAATGGCGTCAAATTTATTATCGGCAGTGTTGAGGAGCCAGCCGCCGAAGCGGGTGCCGTTGGGCGCCATCATGGGAGCTGTCAGGCTTGCGCCGGAAAGTTTGAGTACGCCAACACCCCAGGGGCTGGAAATGAAGATCTCTGCACGGCCATCGCCGTCGTAATCTGCCACCGGTCCGATTCGGTTGTCCAGGGTATTGAGGAGCCAGCCGCCGAAGCGGGTGCCGTTGGGGGCCATCATCACTCGGCTGAAGGTATTGCCGGAAAGCCGCATAATACCGATGCCCCAGGGACTGGAGATCAGCATTTCACTGCGCCCGTCGCCATCCACATCGCCTACACCTATAATATGGTTGTCGGCAGTGTTGAGCAGCCAGCCACCGAAGCGGGTGCCGTTGGGCGCCATCATGGGTGTTGTGAGGGTGTTGCCGGAAAGTTTGAATACCCCGATACCCCAGGGGCTGGTCACGAGTATTTCCTCGCGGCCGTCGCCGTCCATATCTCCGACGGGGCTAAAGCGATTGTCGGCAGTGTTGAGGAGCCAGCCACCGAAGCGGGTGCCGTTGGGCGCCATCATGGGTGTCGTAAAAGTATTGCCGGAAAGTTTAAATACCCCGATACCCCAGGGGCTGGTCACGAGAATCTCTGTTCTGCCGTCGCCGTCGAAATCGCCACAGGGGCCGAAGCGATTGTCTACGGTATTGAGCAGCCATCCGCCGAAGCGGGTACCGTTGGGGGCCATCATCATTGGCACAAGCGTGTTCCCGACAAGTTTGAGTACGCCGATACCCCAGGGGCTGGTTACGAGAATCTCTGTTTTGCCATCGCCGTCGAAATCGCCGAGCAAATCAAAGCGGTTATCGGCAGTGTTGAGCAACCAGCCGCCAAAGCGGGTGCCGTTGGGAGCCATTACGATGGCATTAAGGGTGGCGCCTGAGCGTTTAAGTACGCCTAAGCCCCAGGGACTGGTGACGAGTATTTCCGAAATACCGTCGCCGTCGAAGTCACTTTTCCAGATGGGCATGGGTTGATTTGATTTTTTTGGTGAAAAAAAGTCTGATTTCTAATGTAGAAATAGTCGAAATGCCTTGTTTTCTGTCAATTGAAAAAATTTTTTAAAAAATTTGGTCTTACACTTGGTGGAATAAAAAACGGTTGTACCTTTGCGCCCGCTTTGAGCGAGAGGGGAATTAAAAAGCTTCTCAAGTTTGGGGTGGCGGGATTTGAAAGCAGGTTTCGCTTGAGGTTATTCGGGGTTTTGGCTTTGAAAAAAAACTTCAAAAAAATTTTGCAAAGAATTTGGTGGTGTAAAAAAACAGCACGTATCTTTGCAGCCCG
>JAFLBP010000028.1 GCA_017303875.1 Chitinophagales bacterium
CAGAGCCAAAAGACCTAATTAAACCATTGACCAGGTTTTGTTCATTATTCATGGCAAAGCGTTTTTGCCAGAAAGGTACTCAGTAGAATCACATCAGGTCAAATTTTGATGCGTTTGCCCTGGGGGGTTGGGGGGGCCTGTGGAATCCGCTGACACGCAGTTCCACTTCGTGCCAGTGGGTGGTAACTCCAAGAATTATTTCGTATTCCTGTCTGCAATTAGTTTTCCGATTCCGTTTCCTGCGGTTTTTCGGCAGGTGCATCCGGCTTTATGGCTATTGCAAAGTTAAAAAAGGATAACAATGCAGTCAATAAAAACAGTTGATATGCTAGCGAAGAATACGGAACATGAAAGTCATCAGATTTAGAATACAGCTGTGTTATTATCACAATCGCTGGTATATTCAACAACGTAACACGGCCTTGAAAAAGTCGAACCCATTTCAGCTTCGCTTCCTGAAAGTGTCTAAAGAGGTATAGCAGGTTAAGTGCGATTGCACCCGCAAAAAGGTAACAATCACTCTTAAAACTTGTAAAATAATGTATCACCAATATTGCTAGCAGCAGATACTGATAAATCAAGCGCTCGGTTTTCGTTTTCATTGTCTTATTTCTTCTTTTGTGTCTTTATGTGTTTTTGTCAATATCTCAGGAGATATTTCCGCTCGCGCGAAGTTCCACTTCGTGCCGCCGATCAGTCGGGTTCTACCCGACAACCCCGAAACGGCCCGCACGCCCGGCATTTCCCCTGTGGAATCCTGATTTTCCTGATTTAAAAAGATGCAAAGGATGGGGTTGGTGGTGCGCGGAGTGGAAGGCTCCATTGAAATATTCTTTACATCTTTTTTTACATCGAGGAAATCGGGGTTCCGCAGGGGAAATCCGTAGCAATACCTTAAAGCCTATTGCGCTTCCAGGCTATTAAAATCAAGGCATACTTTATCCGCCGCCTCATAGTTTTTCCAGATTTGCGCTATCGGATAAATCCCAGTACCACCACTTGTTAGGGTCATTTTTTTCAAGGAGATAGCGCCTTTGATATGCTATTTTAAACAAACTTAGCAAAAGCAAAAGCGCCTTGTCTGATTCCGCTTCAGGGAGTTCAATAATTTTTCTCAAGTGATGGGGCTTTACGCCTTTTTGCAAGAGTACACAAGGCGTAAAAGTAGGCTTGAGGCCACTTGCCTCAATGGCCGGAGCAATATCCGTTGCTTCCGGCTTGGATTGCAGGATCAAAAAAAGCAACTCATCCCAAAACAACTTTTTCTGCGCCTCCTCCATCTGGCTCATGGCTGCGATGAATGGCTCGGAGCCAATAAGCCCTTGTCCGTATTGATTGATGAGTATATCGTTTTTGGATGGCATGTTTTTATTTGGTGCTTTTTTGAAAATTGAAAACCCCATAGTTTCCACCCGACTTCAGGTGAAAACTTTAATTTTATTTTAAAAGCATTTCAATAAACGCCGTAAAAGTACTATTCAGAAAAACTGCTTCTTCTTTTGACATCCCAATAAAAGGCATCATATAGATATTACTCGTACTTTTTTCAATTGCATAAGCATTTCCTCCACCATCAGAGCCAAAAATAAAAAATTCCGGAGCATATTCTTCTACATTGTAATCTAAATTGAGTTGAAACATATCCGTCAAGGGCCATAGAGACGCATAATTATCATCCGAACTTATTTCTGCACCATTTGACGCTGTATAAAACTCAACAAATCCTTTCGGTAAAACAAAATTAATTTGTTCCAAAAAGGTTTTCACATCATCCGCCATAGGAGATTCATTTCGATCTATTGTCGCCATTCTTTTATTTTTTAGTACTTCTTAACAACGCGTTCCAATAATTGGTGTACTGCGCATGTTGAGAGCGAGTTAAAAAAGTTTTGTTTGCCATTTGGGTTGGGCTGCCGCCAAATTTTACGGGATGGATCTCATGAATTTCGAGACCTTTAAGTTGTGAATTAGCTTTATGCAGAGCAGCGTTAGTTTTATTAGCCAAAGCTCTGGCATTAGAGTATTCTACACCCTCTAAAACTCTAAATGGCCCAGTTGGTTTTACCGCACCAGCGGGATAACCCTCCTAATTAAATATGGAAAAAGAGCCTTCTGCATATACCTCAGCCTCAGCCGCATTTCCCAAACCCAAACCCGACTTAAAACTCTTGCCAATCCCCAGGCCTCCTCGTGCAAAGCCGCCATTTCCTAACCCTATTCCAAAAGCAGAGGAGGCTGCCTGAACCCCTATGAATCCATCCCACCAACCAATTGTTTCTCCTATGGCGCTGGTGCGTTCTCCGAAGATGTAATTTACAATATCATCAGCAAAGATATCAAGTATTGGTTGAGAGGTCAGTTTGGACAACTTTCAAAAAGTTGTCCAAACTTCTCATATTATGTAAAACATTCCTCCCAAATCCGCAAAAAATCCTGTTTTAGCCTTGGCATATCTGTATCAAGTTTTTTCTTTTTAACTACTTCCCATAATAATTCTATTCGATTAGAAATTTCCTTCTTTAGAAACGCCATCCGGCCATCTTCATTTAGGAAAAAAAAGTTATTATCATTAATTATTACAGAAACTCCAATCGATTTCTCAGATTTCCTGTAGTACTCTATCTGTTTTATTCGAAATTCCTCTTCCAATGTTGGTTTAATATGAAATTGCAAAAGTATTAGTTCTATGTCTTTTCCATAATCTTCAAAAACTAGTCCTTTGAGGATTGAGTTTATTCCTGTATCTCCCCACAGATATGGATGGAATTTTTTAGCAAGTTGCATTGCCGCTTGTTCATCCAATGAGGGGTCGAATCCAACCTTCAGGAAACAACCAAAAATGTTTTTTCCCATTTTAGTGCATATTTTTGTTTAATGGACCTCGGTTGATTAAGTTTACTGGAATTCTCTGCTGGCGCGTAGTTCCACTTCGCGCCAGCAGAGCTTGCTCAATACTGTAATCCCAACTGAGGATCATAAAATACTAAATCAATGTAACGATTATCAATTGTATTAATTGTTAGCGCTAAAGAGTTGCCAATCACTTCAACTGATAAAATCATACTTATTATACCTAGATTTTTTTCTAAATCAATATAAGTATTTTCTGAACTGAGTTTACTCTTTGCATCAGACCAATTTTCAATAACCCATATACACGGCTTTTCAATGTACTGACTACTTGACGCATCATAATATCCGCTAAAATGGACTTCAAGTTTTCTATTATCGATATCATAGCAAAATTTCTTTGCTACTTCATCATCAAACGAATACTCTAGCTTCTTCTCCATGTTAATATTTGTTTATTTGATCGGAATATGAGCCGCAGGGCTCTTAAAATTCACTGGCTTTAGAAAAACATCATAGGCACTTTTGTTTCCTCCATAGTTTATGTGCATATGATCAAATGGTGTGCCTGGCTGTGGCGGATCTACTCTAATTTTTATACCACCACGTTGAAAATGCATCATTCCCTTTCCGTCAAACACTTTCTTAAACCCTGCACCCTCTATATCCTTGATTAGCTGATCTCTTTCTAAGTTTCCTACGTTTTGAAGCCATTGTTTTACACGTATACGACCTGCTCCTAACGAAGTACCCGTCTCAGCCGCATTTCCCAAACCCAAACCCGACTTAAAACTCTTACCAATCCCCAGTCCGCCTCGCGCAAAGCCGCCATTTCCTAATCCTATTCCAAAAGCAGAGGAGGCTGCCTGCACCCCTATGAATCCATCCCACCAACCAATCGTTTCTCCTATGGCGCTGGTGCGTTCTCCGAAGATGTAATTTACAACATCATCGGCAAAGATATCAAGTATTGGTCGAGTAGCAAAGCCTCCGCCAAGACCAATAATTGCTTCTGTCCATCCGCGGGCTTTACCTTTCCAATAACCAAAGGGATCAAGGTCTATTGAAAAAATAGATTTCTTCTCCGGCGTTGCGCCATCGCCGGGGCCGCCGCCACCTGGCGGGTCGCCGGGGATAAAACGAGAGAGCTGCACTCTGTAATCGTTGCTAAATCCGAAGCCGCCACGCAATTGGCGTGGTGTGAAATCAGGTATCAAGCCGCCATCTGTAAGCGCTGGCCACGGCGGAGAAAGTGGTTGAGTACTGGACGACAGTCCTAGAGGATCTACATACAAAACCGGCGAGTTCTTAACATAATGGTACGGATTTTTAGCATAATCTACTTCCGCCATCAAATCCACGCCCCACCAACGGCTTACTGCCGGATCATACCAACGGGCACCATAGTCCAGCCATTTCAAGCCAAAATCGCTGTTGAACTCTTTGGCATTATACAAGTATCGGTTTGCCCCAAGCCCCTCATCATTTACCCAGGGCCCGCGCATGGTCAGGCCAAAAGGATAATAGTGATTCTCCTGAAGCAACTCATTGTCAAGGGTATTCAGTACATTAACTTTTCCATCGCCATTTTTGTCGGTAAAGCTCAGTCGGGTGTTTCCAAGATGATCCCGAATAACATACTCATAGCGTAAGGCATCCGGGCCGCTTGTACCAACATTGGTATTAAACACCCTGCCTTCCTCATGGTAAATACTTTCCAGACTTAGCGCCACTGTCGGACTGGAGCGATACTCCAACTCGCCGAGGTAGTCTATGGAATAATTAAAATTGTTGTTTACAGAAGTCGTCTTCCTGATTTTCTGCCCGTTACCGGCATACAGGATTTCTATTTTTTGCTGGGAGCTACCATTGGTAAACAGCATTTGGGTGGGCAGGTTAAGGAAATTATACGTCACCGTCATCCCTTTGTAAGGATCGGAAATCATATTCCCGTTGGCATCATAGCTGTACTCGGCCGTAGCGGGGGCATTGCGTGTATTGTGCCAGCCCTCGGTTTTGGTGGCGGCAGGGGCGTTATCTGTGATTCGGCGCAGGCGGTTGCTGTTGGGGTAGTATTCGTAGGCGAGGAAGTCAATTATTCCATCCTGCCAGCAAGTGTCATTCAGGGTTCGGCCGCCCCGGCCAAGGTTGGTGATATTGCCCCGGATGTCGTAGCCTGCGCCTTCGTTCCAGGCATTGTCATTGCTGATAGCATTGGCGTCGGTCAGGCCGCGGTAGGTGGCAGCGCTCAGGCGATTGAGGTAATCGTAGCTGTACACGTATGCCTGTCGCTCGCGGCCGCGCACCCGCCAGATGGCCTGACTGATGTTACCGTTTTTAGCCGCCGTTCCGCCCAGCACACTTTCCGGCTGATCGTATTTCAGTTCCAGATAAAACAAGTCGTTGGCGTCCGGGGTGGAGCTGGCTACGCCGGGATTGGGCAGCGACGGGTTGGTCGGGCAGACGGGCGTGCCAACATTGCTGCCGCCAAGCGTTGGGGCATTGATGGTTTTTAGCCAGCCCTGGGCATTGTAGGTGTAGTCGAGGCTCTGCAGGAATTGAGTGGCTGTCGGTGTTTTGCCAACGTTTTTCTCTACCACTTCATTTTTCCAGTTATAATTGATCTGGTTAAGAACCATTTCTTGTCCGCTGCCCACCCGATGCGCATTTTGAGTATTGCGCCCCCAGTGGTCGTAGTTGTGCTTTTGTGTCAGGGTGTAAGCTACCGAGGCCGTTTTTTTACTGGTTCTTATCTCCTGCAGTCCATTATCGGCAAAGTCGTACAAAAAAGAACTGTTTTCTGCCATATAATCAGTAGGTAACAAATAGTTGTTACCACTGATATTACTCACCCGACCATATTGGTCGTAACTGAAGGTTGTTTGAAGCCAGGTGCCTGCCGCGTCGAGTACCTTTACTTTGTCAATCTTGACTTTACCTATTTCTATTCCGGTTGTGCCATATTGCCTTTCAGTATACACGGTTGTAGGTGCAAACGAAGTAGCAATGCCACCGCTTGTGGGCACCGTCCCGGAATACAAACCAGCTTTTATTACCCTGCCGTAATCATCATATTGCATACACCGCCATTGGCTTAACCCGGCCAGATTACCATCTTGCTCTACGGTTAACAAATCACGAGTATTATAACGGTAACTGATTACAGCAGCATCTGGAATCTTCTTTGTTAAAATATTATCTGATCCATCATAAGTGTAACTAAAGTTTAATGAGCTGTTGTTCAATGTTGAGCTAGGTGGGATTACGGTCACAGGTCGATCTTTGGCATCATACAAAGTGTACGTTCTTGCATCGCCGCTGTTACCGACATCGGTACGCCGTTGTAATATAAGACGACCTTTTTTATCTATGTAATTGATTACCTGCTTGTTGTCAGCATCTGTAATGGTGTTTTTTGTCAGAGAACCCGCCGGGTAAAATGTATTGGTGCTATGGTTTTGCAGCACTTCATTGGCGGCATTGCTGCCGTAGGTCAGGGTTGTGGCATACCATTCGGGTGGCGTTGTTTTCCAGGGGCGGCTGGTCGGGTCGGCATAATACTCAGTAAGGGTAAAGGGGGTGCCGGCAGGTACAGCGGCTGCAAATGCACCGGTATTGGTAGTGGCCTCGAACGGGTTGTACATTCTGGATTCGCGGCCCCATTTGTCGTATTGTACCACCGACACGACATCTTTAAGGGTCGGCGATTGTTGTTTGCCCACCGTTTGTATCAGTCGGCCGAGGCCGTCTATATACTGAAAGGTTTCCACATTGCTCAGGCCGCTGCTGCCACCGCCGGTTGGCGCTGCGGCGAAGGTAGTTTTGGTGCGGATGTAGTTATTGGGTGTGCTTGCGTTTTTGTAGCGGTATTCGTATTCGGTCGTGACCTTGGCGCTTGTTTTGCTACCGGCCGTACCTGGGCGCGCCCAGGTTTTAATAACGCGGCCGAGTTTGTCGTAATCGGTCCAGGTTTCCTGTCCGTCAATTCCTTTTTCCTTGACTAAAAGGCGTGTGCCGGTTTGCCAGGTGTATTCCTGTATAAAATTGAGGTAGGTTCGCTTTCTCAGGCGACCGGCGCTTTCCCACTCGTAGGTTTCGGAGGGCCAGTTCTTTTGTGTCCAGGTTTTGGGGTAGCCCTTGCCTGCATTGCCGGAAGGCCAGTAGGCACTGGTTTCGTCTTGCAAATCCCACATTGCTCCGGAAGCGATATTTCCGGCGGCATCAAAAGTGGCTTCGTAGCGTAAATTTTGCCAGGGATAGGGGTCTACCGAAGCTTCACCGATATTGGCTTTGAGGCCATCGGAGCGCCGGAATAGGGCATACAAGGTTCTAGAGCCATCTACGAGTACATTATTTACCTTGACGGTTGTTATCAACGGAGCGCCAATGATATTTCTTCGTCTCAGAGAGTCAATCACAGTACCCGTCTGGGTATTAGCCCAGGGGTATATGTATTCAATGGTAGTGCTTATCCCGTCGCTGTTTGTAATAGATTCACTAGTATGTGGGGCGTAGAGAGAAGTGCCTGAACCATAAGAATAATTGACAGTGGTGGATACACCATCAATCGTTTTAGTCACCGATGCACTACGAAGAAATTTTGTCCGCATTGTGTAAGGTGGGGATACTGCCGCATAGGTAGCACCTGGACAATTGATTGGGATAGAGACTATTTTTACCTTATTATTTCCACTACCATTTGCAGGATCATAAGTGTCCGGTTGTATTAATGTATTTGCAGATGCGACAAGACTCCCACCTTCATCGTAATTCTTAGATTGTATTTCAAATCCAGAATTTATCCTTGCCTCGAATGGTGTCACAGGAAATGTATTCAAAACTGCGGGAACTTCAACATTAAAATGATGAGTTACCTTACCTATTCCATTTAGTTTTTCTATAACAGTACTATAGCCAATATGGTAGCTATCAAAACTACCCATTGGCTCTATTGCCTGATCACGAAAAAGCACGGCATAAAAATTTGGATTTGCAATACTATATCCGTAGAAAGGTTGATAAAAGAGCGACCCAGAAGATGTTGTAGGACTATATTCACTTTTATACTCATAACTTCTTATAATATCATTTGCAGTATTAATCCCATCATGACTTCTAATTTCTTTGATTCTTAATCCACCTGCCTTTTTATTAAAAATATTTGTGCCTTGCGAATAAGTGAAAATTTGAAAATTACCCTTACCATTAAAACCTTGAACCCTGAACTTATATGTTACTCCAGGTTGTAGATTAAGTAAATTTACCAACATCCCTCCAATAGTATCTTCGCAAACAGAATTAAAAATATTGAGAACAATACTGGAACTGATAAGGGTATTCTCTGGCATCTTAAATACCTGTAATTGAGCATTTAACGGAAACTCTGGACTACAATTAGCACTATAACAATTTGGGCGAATCAATGAAAATTTATAACGAGCTGTTGAGAGCTCTTGAGAGGTAAAACTTCTTGAATCTTCACCGGTTGTTGAACCACAACAAACATGCGGGAAAGTACAATTACTAACCTGTAATAAATAACTATTATATGTGTAGTTTTCGCTAACAGGGTAATCATTTGCTTCATAAGTAAACTGAGTATTACCTCCTGTTGGGTATTCAATTTTAGTTAAAACACCTTCCTGCATCTGTGATTCACTTGATCCCCGATCAGCCGAACCAAAACTAACAGCGGTACCATTGACAACAACCGTTGTTGGAGGTATGTTTATGGACAACCCCTCATTATTACCTGCATTAGCATATCCCCAATGGTCAACATTATGGCTCAAGCGCCACCTTAAAATATTAGTTGAACCATAATATGAAAAATTAAATGGCTCTTTTAATACGGTGTTATCGCAACTTACTTCCTGTAATTTTAGTAACCTCAATCGCTTACCTTCTGCTTTAGTTGTGTGACCTGGATCTACGAAATAATCATATGTAAAACGAAATTCGGCACAAATATCTGAAGACTGGACTATTTGAATTTTGTCAAGACGTTTTGGCAATGCTGGGCTACCGAAAAAATTATTAACCTCCATATCAAGCCTGTCTGTTGTAGCCTGAAAATTAACAACCGAGGTAGAAGATTCCACCGAAATTAGACGCTTACCCAATACAATAACTCGATTATAGTAGTGAGTGGCATTGTATGCATTTTGAGCACAACTCACACTATTATTCGTAAATTCATAGCCAAACCCACTGCAAGATGCTTTTGTATGGGTACATGTTGCTGGTGTCGTAAAACTGTAATTTTCGTCTACATAATTCAACGAGATATTATAATAGCCATCATGGGTTTCAATACGTCGTAAATACCAAGATGACGTAACAATACCAGTCGGGTTCTCAATAGTAGACTGCTCCCTTGCCATATTGGTTCCGGCAGCATCCGTTGGTGCGCCACCGAAATAATACTTTGTACCATCCGGCATGACCATCAAAAAGTAGTTAAATATACCGTTTTGCGAATCAAACCGCACGGAGATTTTTATATCCTGTTTGGGCACCAGAATAACCTGCTTGTCTTTGTTAAAATAAAACTTGCCAGCATAACCTCCTACATTAAAGGAAAAAATATCCGGTTCCGGGTCTCCTTGGTTAGCATAGAAGTTTACCTGAGCTGTAGTCATTGGTGATGGCACGGGCGTAGGGTCGCTATAATACCCGAGGCCTTTTTCGTCGGGCCGGCCTTGTACGGTACGGCTGATTGCGCCACCGGCATTCAAGGCCCAACCCAAGCCTACCCAGGAGGCAGGCTCGGCCATTTTTATCCCGGAGGCATGGTAGCTGAGGGAAATAGGCAGGCTCAGCGGGCCTTCCTGTACTGTTGTGATGGGTATACCGATATTGGGCACGCCCGTATGCAGGCTTACCGGAATATCGCCGTATTTGCCCAGCGCTGCTGCATTGGGCGTGGCCATAACGGTACTTTGCACGGCGCTGTTAACCGGCTGTGCAGATACTGCCGCCGCAAAAAGCAGCAGCATGGATACAAGTATAGTGGTGCTACGGATTTTCATAGCGTATATGTTTTTGAAATGGGTTGCGAAATAAAGGAGGAAAAAGAACGGTCAATAATTGTTTATTCCAGTGCGATGCGCTTCTGTAACACTGCATTTTCGGTTCTTACAGAAAGGAAGTAAAGCCCGCGCGGCCAATCTGAACAGTATACCGGCACCACCGATACCCCTTTGAGGAAACGCTGTTGCCGCAGGCTGATTAATTGCCCGGAGCTGTTCATAATTTTAAGCTCAGCCTGCGCATCCTCGGGCGCAACAACTGTAATATTAAAGGCGTCGGCTGCGGGGTTGGGTGCAATCAGTACTTCAAAACTGGCCTTCAGGGTTTCTTGCTGCTCCTTATTGCGGGCCTGTATCATATTCTCCGTGAGTGGCGTAGCGCTGCAAATTACATCAGGCGAAGATTGCCCCAGCGCCGCCCGCCAGCCGTTCTCAGCCAGTACAGCCTGCATGCGCTTCACCTGTCCGCGGGTAAACATATATTGTCCGGTATCATCGCTTGCATCCATAAAGTTCATCACCATTTCCACTGGAAAGCCATCGCAGGTACTGATATGCCGGGCAAAGGGATCGCCAAAATTTGGCGCGTTGTGCACTGGCGTATCCTCTACATTATCGTCCTGACAACGATATGCATGGCCCCATAAATCATACAGGTTCAGGTAGTTACCAATCAGGTGGGTAAGTGTTTTCCCTTTGTCATACGCGGAGGGGTTGGCGGCATTTGAAACTTTTGTACCGAACAGGCGATAGTCTACCACAATACCGTCGGTACTCCAGTCACCGCCTGGCATTTGTGCATACCCGCTGATGCTGTCGGGTAAAGCGCAAACCCATATATTAAGGTATTGCTGCGGATTCCACGGGTCGAGGCCACCTTTTCCCAGCGATTTAACCTGGTCGTCTTCCGACCAAACCACGCCTGCGCGTGTAATCTGTTCGACCCCCAGTGCCGGGTTGCCGGGTTGCTGAGAGACACCGATACAGAAACTGATACCGCTGTCTTCCGAAGCGCGGGCAATCAGTTCCTGACGAGCCGCGAGGGTAATGGAATCATAGAAATGCCCGGAAAAGTCCAGAACTGACTGCTCTTTGAGGGTAAAACCGCTAAAATCATCATTTAAACTCTGAATCTGCGTATTAATGGCTTCTGCGCTGATTTGTACGTTTTCGGGTAAAACGAAATGAAAAACAAGCGGGATGACGATGTTTTTCTCCGAACCATAATACTGAAAATCACGATACTGCTGCTCAATGGCAACTTTATTGGCGTGATAATCCGGTGACTGAGTACTGATTAATTTGTCGTGGTGATAGGTTCTGTACCAGCGCAAATTATCCTGGGCATGAATCCTGAAAGGAATAAGCGCCATAAAAATGGCAGCAAAAACAAATAGGTGTTTCAACATGGCAAAAAAAGGTGGTAACAAAGTGAGGACAGTTATTTCCGGTTTTCACAAGGTACTCAACGGAACGCACAAATCAAACGAATTTGGAACCCGAAACTAACTGTAATAAATAATTAATGGCAGATTGTCTAAAATGGTTTTTCAGACGCAGCAAAGGTAAATATGTGTTTTTAATTCAAAAATTAAATTTTACTTTTTTGCTTAAAATCAGACATTTTTAACAAAAAATACATATTATCAACATTAGTGTTTAAACATTTAATTTTTTTACAAAATTTAATTACATATAAATGTAGTGTTTATTTAATTCATGTAGCCTATAAATTATTTTATACTACATCATTTTACTTATTACAAATACATCACCCGGCATTTCCCCTGTGAAATCCCGATTTCCCCAATTAAAAAAGAGGTAAAGGATGGTTCTGATCGCACCCGGAGCAGAAGGCTCCATTGAAGCATCCTTTACCTCTTTTTTAATCAGGAAAATCAGCGCCCCCCATGCCCCTACAAAAAGAACGTAAACCCTACTCTAAACGCCAGGATAGAAGTGCTGGAATTGATCCGAACCGGATTGCCCGAAAGCATAATCTCATCCCTGCTGAACAGGTAATTATAATTCAAAAATAAATCCAGCGAAGTTTTGGGGCCGAAAAAAAACGCGGTCCCAAGCCCCCCGCCTATACCCCTCGAACCCGTGCGCTCGTCGTCGTTGCCAAATGCGCTTTTGGTACTAAAAAAGGAAAAGCCCGCCTCTCCATAAGGTTTCACCTTGCCCGACCCCGGCACATAATAGCGCATATAAGGCGAGAAAGAAAGCGTGTTCTCCCATTCCGTATCGTTATCACCCGATTTATATCCGTTAAAGCCTATGCCCAAACTCATGCCAACAGCCAGGTTATCCGCAACGAAATAACCCACCGCAGGCGAAATATTCAGCCCGTAACTTTTGGTATCGGAGAGGTCAATCCCGTTGCTCAGCTTGGCCGTCGATTTCGAAAAACTAAAACCGGCTGAAGCGGGTGATAAATTGGTGCTTCCGCCCAAAAGCAGGGAACCTTTTTCAGTTTGGGCAGTCAGTTGCAGGGTACAGCAAGTGAACAAACCTGCGAGAACTAATAAAACAAAGTGCTTCATGGAAAATATGGTTTAAATGTGAAAATTCGAGGAGGTCGTTACACAAACAAAGGTATTTAAAAATCACCAAAGCAGTTGATTTTGCGCAGGCGCAGTGATAATGTGCGTAGCTATCTTTGCCGAATGTATCATCCAGCTTTTCGCCGCGCATGAAATTAATATACCATCCGTTAGTCCTTGAACACGACACCGGCACGCACCCCGAGTCGTTCCGCCGTTTCAACTATTTCGACAACCTCGAGGCGCTGCCCGATGCACCCGACGGCTCCAACTGGCTCACGCTGGTGCACCCCGAAGCCTACGTCGAAATGATTCAGCACCACGCCGCCAACGGCCTCTCGCTCGACGGCGATACCAATACCAGCCACCGAAGCTATGAAGCCGCTTCCGCCGCCGTGGGCCTCACACTCAAAGCAATGGAGCAACGCGACTTTGCCCTCATCCGCCCGCCCGGCCACCACGCCTACCGCAATGAAGCCCATGGCTTCTGCCTGTTCAATAACGTGGCCATCGCCGCCCAAAAAGCAGCCGAAGAAGGCAAAAAAGTGCTGATTCTCGACTTCGACGGGCATCTCGGCGACGGCACCATGGATATATTCTACCACACCGATCAGGTGCTCTACTGGTCGCTGCACCAATACCCCGCCTACCCTGGTCACGGCTACGGCAACGAAATCGGCGAAGGCCCCGGCAAGTTTTTTACCATCAACAATCCACTGCCACCCGGCAGCGGTGATGATGTCATGTGGCACGCCGTAGAATATATGTTCGTGGTGGCCGAACAGTTCAACCCCGATATTGTAGCGGTCTCGGCGGGCTTCGACGCCCACCAGTTCGACCCCATGCTGCAACTGCGCGCCACGGGCAATTTTTATTACCGCATCGGCAAATTGCTCGCACAAACCTTCCCCGGTAAAGTGTTCGGCGTGCTGGAAGGCGGCTACAACCCCGAGGAACTGCCCAAATGCGTGGCCAATTTCCTGGCCGGCGTCAACCTGGAGCCTGCACTTCCGTTCCCCGAAACCCCAACCGCCTCCGGCCTGCGCGTCTGGGAAACCTACGAAATGCACCTGCATACCGCCACCGGCGCCTTAGCCAAACACTGGAAATTCTGAACCTCCCTGCCATGAAGGCCATACTCGACAACTTTTTTCGTCCCAAGTCCATCGCTGTAGTCGGCGCAACGGAAGCCGAAGGCAAGGTCGGACAGGCTGTTTTTAACAACCTCTTACAGTTCGGACAAGCCCTTTACCCCGTCAATCCCAAATACAGCAAACTGATGGGGCTGAAATGTTACAAGTCGCTGGCCGAACTGCCCCAAGCGCCCGACTTGGTAATCATCGCTACGCCCGCGGCAACGGTGCCCGACATCATCGAGCAATGCGGCCGAAAAGGCTCCCGCTCGGCCATGATTCTCTCTTCCGGCTTCCGCGAAGCCGGCACCCACGGCGTAGCACTATACAAGGAAATGATGCACCACGCGCGCAAACACGGCGTGCGCATCATCGGGCCGAACTGCATGGGCCTGCAAACCCCCGAACTGAAACTCAATGCCACCTTTTCGCCCGCCCTGCCCGCACCGGGCCGGGTGGCTTTTATCTCCCAGAGCGGCGCCCTGGGCTCGGCCATTCTCGACTGGGCGGCCTCCAAAAATGTGGGTTTCAGCTATTTCGTGTCGCTGGGTAATATGGCCGACATCGGGTTCGATCAGCTAATAGACTATTTCGGCGCCGACTCGCGCACTTCCTGTATTCTCATCTACATGGAAAGCCTGTCGAATGCCCGCAAATTTATGAGTGCTGCCCGCGCTTTTGCACGCTCCAAACCGGTGGTGGTGCTCAAAGCCGGCGCCAGTGCCGAAGGCGCCCGCGCAGCCCTTTCCCATACCGGCGCCATGGCGGGTAATGATGCCGTTTTTGATGCCGCTTTCCAGCGCGCAGGCGTGATCCGCGTGCGCAATATCCAGCAGCTTTTTGATGTGGCGCAGGCATTGGCCATGCAACCGCCGCCGCCGGGCAAACGCCTCGCCGTAGTGACCAACGCCGGCGGCCCCGGCATTCTTGCCACCGACGCCCTCATCCGCGCGGGCGGCACCCTCGCCCCGCTGGCGCCCGAAACCATTGAAAAGCTCGATGCCATACTGCCCGATGCCTGGAGCAAAGGCAACCCCGTAGACGTGATGGGCGATGCCAAAGTGGAACATTACAGCGCCGCCCTGCGCGCCTGCCTCTTCGATCCCAACGTAGACGCCGTGCTGAGTATCCTGACCGCCCAAAGCGTCACCGACCCGGAGGCCGTAGCCAAAATGGTGGTTAAAGATGCAAAAGCCGTTTTCAACAAACCCGTTTACGCCTCCTGGATGGGCTATGAAGCCGTCCTGAACGGCCGGCAAGTGCTGGAAAAAGGAAAAGTGCCCTGGTATCCTTTCCCCGAACGCGCCGTAGACACCTTCATGCACATGGTGCGCTACCGCGAAAACCTAGACATGCTTTATGAAATGCCGCCCGACCTGCCCATCGAATTCCCGGATATGCGCCGCGATGATGCGCGCAAACTCGTGGAACGGGTGCAGGCACAAGGCCGCACGGAGATGAATGAAATAGAAAGCAAGGAACTGCTGGCCTGCTATGGCATCCCCGTCAACCTCGGCAAAGTAGCCCGAAGCGCCGAAGAGGCCGCCGAACTTGCCCAAACTATAGGCTTCCCGGTAGCTATGAAAATTGAATCGCCCGACATCTGGCACAAGCTTGATGTCGGCGGCGTATTCCTCAACGTCGCAACGCCGCAGGAAGCCGCAGAGGCCTACCGCTACATGTTCGAGCATATTCCACGCCGCCGCCCCGATGCACGCCTGACCGGCGTTTCTATCGAAAAAATGCAGAAAAACCTGCACGAAGTGCTTATCGGCTCGGTAAAAGATCCCGTTTTTGGTCCGGTGATCGTTTTCGGACTTGGCGGCTCGGCCACAGAAATCTGGAAAGACCGCACCATTGGCCTGCCGCCGCTCAACCTGGCTTTGGCCAAACACCTCATCGAAGGCGCCAAAGTCGCCCAGCTGCTCAAAGGTTACCGCCACCTGCCGCCAGCCCCAATGGCGCTGCTGCAAACCGTCATTTGTCGCTTCGCCTACCTCATCATGGATTTGCCGGAGGTGCGGGAATTCGACATCAATCCGTTTGCCATGAGCGCCGAAAGCGGTTTTGCGCTCGACGCCGCCTGCACCCTCGAACGCAGTCCGGCCCGGCACAGCAATCCCTACGAACACCTCTGCATTTTACCCTACCCCACACAGTGGATCAAGGAGGTTCCCCTGCGCAACGGACAGCAGGCCGTTTTCCGGCCCATCCGCCCCGAAGATGAACCGATGGAGGCCGAAATGGCGCGCAACTCCTCGCGCGAAAGCCTGTATTTCCGCTTTTTCGGGTATGTGCCGGGTATAGACCACAAGTTTTTGTCGCGCATGACCAATATCGACTACGACCGTGAAATGGCCATTGTGGCACAGGTTGAACTCGACGGGGAACCCAAAATTGCCGGTATGGTTCAAATAGTGGGCGATGGCTGGCGCGAAACCGCCGAATACGCCATTTTGGTGGCCGACCAATGGCAAAACCTGGGTTTGGGTGGCTTGCTCACCGATTACATCATCGAAATTGCACGCAAACAAGGGTATAAAAAAATTGTCGCTTCCTTCCTGAAGGTAAATGGCAGTATGCGCCGGCTTTTTGAAAGAAAAGGCTTTAAAATCAGCGCGGGCGCCGAAGATTCTGATTGGGCGGAGTTGAGTTTTTAGGCCTAAAAAAATAAGCAAAACAGCGTATTTTCGCTATTTTTTTTAATAAAAATATGCCCGTAGCTGTCAAAAAATAACGAAGCTGTGACTTGCATTGTCGCAGATTCCTCCCATCTTTGCAAACCTTTTTAAAAGCCGGTGAAAACAATTACAGCCGGTGCGCTTTGGAGAAATTGTTCAAATTAGTTGCGAGCGCTGTTTATCAATCATCGTTTCTTTCCGCAGTACGTCGCGCGGGTGCCGGTTTGTTCGCAAACCGTCGTGAAGCTGCTGCAAACAAACATTGCGTTCATTCAACAATGGAATCCACCAACACGCAGACTGCCGCTGAGCCGCAGTCTAACAGCGTTTTCGCGCAACTCCCCGCTATCACCCGTAAATACCAACTTCCAAGCAAGAAAAAAGCCATCATGCAGATGGTGACCACCTTCGGCCCCTTTCTGGCGCTTTGGGTAGCCATGTACCTGCTGATTGACGTATCCATCTGGTTGACACTCGGCTTAGCCCTGCTCAACGGCCTGATGCTCGTGCGTATTTTTATCATTCAGCACGACTGCGGGCACCAGTCCTTTACCGCTTCCAAAAAAGCCAACGACGTCATTGGTCTGATTTGCAGTGTGGTCAGTTTTATGCCTTATCGCTATTGGGCCAAAAGCCACAACTTCCACCACGGCCACAACGGCCTGCTGTGGGAGCACCGCGATATTGGCGACATCAACCTGCTGACGGTAGATGAGTACCGCAAACTCAGCCCGCTGCGCAAACTGCATTACCGCGTTTTCCGCAGCGCCCCGATTCTGTTTATTATCGGCCCGGTATGGTACCTGCTCATCCAAAGCCGCCTGCCCATCATCAATCTGAAGGGCTGGGAACACGCCCGCCGCGCCCTCATGCGCCACAATATCCTGCTGGTAGCCGTTCACGTCAGCATTGTCTTACTGCTTGGTTATGAAGCCTTTTTGTGGGTACACCTGCCAACAATTCTCGTTTTTGCAGTAGTGGCCGTCTGGTTTTTCTACGTACAACACCAGCACGAAACTACCTACAAACAATGGCGCGACAAATGGGATTACGTGCAGGCCGCCATTAAAGGCAGTACTTACTACCGCCTGCCCCGCATCATGCACTGGTTTACAGGTAATATCGGCTACCACCATATTCACCACCTCAACCCCTTGGTGCCCAACTACGAGCTGGCCCGCTGCCACCACGAAAATCCGGTTTTTGAAAAAGTAGCCAACTCCATCACATTCTGGCAAAGCCTGCGCTGCGTTTTCAACAAACTCTGGGACGAAGAGCAGCAGCGCATGATCTCCTTCCGCGAATATATGCGCCTCGAAAAGAAACGCGCAAAAACCGCCTGATCAGAGATGCCGTTTCTCTTCCTCGATCGCGACGGCGTGTTGAATGTGCGCCCTCCCGGCGACTACGTTAAAACACCGGAGGCATTTATACCTGTGCCAGGGCTTGCAGAAGCCCTGGCACAGTTGCATTTGGTCTTTGCGCGCATCTTTGTAGTGACCAATCAGGCCGGTATCGGCAAAGGCCTGATGACGGAAGCTGATCTGGCGCGTGTACACGACAAACTGCAACAACTCGCTGCCGAAGCCGGGGTAGCGCTCGATGCCATTTATTATTGCCCGCATCGGCGCGAGGAAAAATGCGCTTGCCGAAAACCCGCCACAGGCATGGGCCTGCAAGCCAAAGCGGCATTTCCCGAAATTAATTTTTCAGAAAGCTGGATGGTCGGCGACTCCCTGTCCGACATCGCTTTCGGACAGGCGCTCGGCATGCGCACCGCCCTTATTGAGGGCAAAGCCGAAGAGGCCGAGGCGGCCGCAGCCATTCAAACCGAGGGGCGTTTTCCCGACTTGCCCGCTTTTGCCCGCTTTATCAGTTCATACTATAGTTAATTCCAAAACGCATCACACGGCGCGGTTGCGGATTGTAGATTAAATCCTCGTAGGTGCCCGTTGCATCAATTCCGTATGTTCTGCGGCCAAAAATATTCTGGCCATGGGCATACACCACAAAGTATTTGCTCAGGTAAATGCGCACAGTAGCGTCCCAAGTGCGGAAAGCAGGCAGGGAATTGAGAAATTTTTCGCTGTTCAATTGATACTGCTCCCGGTACACTTCCGAGCCGCTGCGTATACCGTTCTGCCGGTCGGAGGCAAAAGTAAGTTGCACCTTACCCGTGCGCCAGGAAGTACGGAATTGCGTCATCCAGCGCGGCTGATTGCGCACGTCATTGATGTCGGGCAGGCCAAAGCCAAAGGATTCGGCGCCTCGGCAATACTGCATATAAAATTCATTTTTCCAGGTCACTACCTGTTCCCGCTTGCCAAGCCCGAGGGTAAAATCGGTACTGTACAGGGTAATCAGGCCTTGTACTCCCCAGATAGCCACCGATTTTTGAGGGCCATTGCGATAGCCATAACGCCAGAGAATGCTATCACTGTCGACGTATTGATTGAGGTAACCATTGCGCACAAGGTTATCGGTATGCTGGTAAAAAAAAGTTCCTTCAATAACCCTGCTGACCGATGGAATAAAGCGAAAACCAATTTCCCCGGCAGTTGTCGTCGCTATATCCGGCGCATCAATGGAAATATTATCTTTTATAGTGCCCGTTCCACCATCCAGCACAAACGCATTGGCCCTTGTATAAGCATTGGTTGTTTTTACGCCCCTGCTGAAATTGGCGCGCACCTGAAAAGAACTGTCGATCCGGTACTGTATTCCAAGACGCGGCGTCGACACAAAATCCGAATTGCCAATACTCAGGAAGGCGTTGCTGCCCAGCACAATATCCCATTTTTTATCATGCCATTCATACTGCAAGTAGCCGATAAAGTCTATATAGATGTCCGATTGCGGTGCATATGGTTTCAGTCCGGTATCTCCAAAGCGATTAAACTCAAACAAGGATACAGATAGCGGAAAGGGATAATGCGTCCGAATGGGCGTAACCGCCTTGGTATTGTACAGCACACCGACCGTTAATGCCCCCCGCTCTCCCAGCCGGTAACGGGTGCGGGTATCAATGCGGACATCGAGGCTTTTACCCGCCGTATAGCGTTCACGACTGGTAAACACGTTGGTAATGCCAAACAAAGCCTGGGAATATCGGTTTATCGGCGGGTCGATGGCCCGGAAAGCCGCCAGCGACAAGCCGTCGAGGATATAAGAAGTTGCCGAATTGATATCTACATCATAGCGCAAAACGGAAAGTATCGTCTGGCTTTCCCGCCGTTCCCGCTTGCGGCCAAATTGCAGTGTATACAATTCGAGGTTTTCGCGCAGGCGGTTGGAAGGTGTGGCCCAGGAAACCGCCAGCGGGTTGCGGCCGATGGCCATGTGGTCGCTGCGCGACATTCGGTGGTAGGAAAACTGAAGTCCGCGCCATTTCAGGTTCAAGCCGAACAGACGGCTTTCATGCGGAATGGGCGACACCTTGGGATAGTCAATACTATTGGCAGCCGGTATAAAATTCTGATTAATATAATACGCATCCAGAGGCTGCAAACCCCAGGGAAGGTAGGTATTCATATTATGCGTATTGTCAAAATCATAATATAAATCCGTCTTTTCCCGAATGGTATTGCTGCCATAAAGGCTGAAGCGGAAAATGCGTTTATCCTTGCCCAACTTACCCCCAAACATCAAATCTAAGCTGTTGTATCCAAAATTCCCGAACGACAAATCCGCCTGGGTATACAGCGGCCGTTCCGATTCTCGCAGGATGATATTCACCACGCCCGCAGCAGCAGCATCGCCATAAATAGCTGCTGCCGGCCCGAAATACACCTCGATGCGCTCGGCCTGTCGCACCGGCAACTGCGCGCCAATCGGCGTGCCGATATTCGCCGAAGGAGCAATGGGCACGCTGTTGATCATAATTTTCATTTCCTGATTGCCACGCAGGCCGCGTACCATAAAGGTTTCTCCTTCCAGTGCATTGCCCGGCTGCGAAACCTTGATACCGGGCGCCGCCCGCAACACATCGCCGAGCGTTACAAAACCGTAATGCTGAATATCTTCTGCAGTAATCACCCACACGCTGAATGGCTGCCGGTCGAATTCAATTTCCGAGCGGGTAGCACTCAGCACGACGGTTTTTTGCAGCCCGAAATTCAGGGTCGCAATATTGGTATCGGTCAGGCGCTCCGGCCGAAGCATGAGGCTGGAGTCCGGCAGTTGTGCCGAAAGGGTAAAAAGTTGCAGTATACAAGCGAGGAGCAGTACAGGTTTTCTCATTTCATGGCGCATTTTAGTTTGCCGGAACCGGCGGATCTTCTTCATCAAGGTGATCTGTCAGGCGTTGTACAATTTTAAATTCACTAAAAAATACCCGCGCAATGACCCGCAGCACCGTATACACCGGAATGCCGATAACCATGCCTGTCACGCCGCCTACTTTAGCCGCAATCATGGTGACCAAAAATATTTCCAGCGGGTGCGCCTGCACACTCTTGGAAAATATAATCGTGCTGATCACCATATTGTCCAAAAACTGGGTCACCATAAATGCGCCGGCTACTTTCAGCAGCAAGGGCCACATCAGTGCCAGATCGCCATCCACATGGCCGGTCACGGTGATAAACAAGCCAAAGATCATCCCGATAATTGGCCCTACATAAGGAATAATGTTAAAAATCCCTCCGAAAACCCCGATCAGCAAGGCATTTTCCACACCTAATATCCAAAGCAATATGGTGGCAACCCCCGAAAAACACAGGGTCTGGATAAACAATCCGCCAAAATATCGGGTCAGCACCTCACTCGATTCTTCCAAAGCATGCCGAACTTTAGCCTCCAGATCATTCGGCACCAGGGCGTGCAAAATGTCAAGAAACAAGCGATTTTCCTTTAAAAAGAAAAATAAAATGAAAGTAATGGAAGCCACCGCTACCACAATATTGCCGGCGGTACCGATAAATTGCCCCACAAAATCGCCTACCAATGCCGGCTTGAACCATACACTCAGGGATTCCTGAATGCGCACCCCCAGCGACTCGCCCGATTTCAGCAAACCCGCCTGGTGCAATTGTAAATCCAGCGAAGCAAAAGGCACCCGCAGCTTTTCACCAAGGGCCTGGTAATCTACCCCGGCGAGTTGCCGCGCCTGCGCCACAATGGTGGGTACAAAAACCATCACCAGGCCGGCCAAAACGGCGTAAAAAGTCATAATCGTCAGCATGGCCGCGCCGCCCATGCCTACCCGGAAACGCCCGATGCGCAAACGCCGCACAAAAAAAACCATCAGCGGCTTGCCCAACATGGAGAGTACCCAAGCCACCAGCAGGTAGCTCAGAATATCTGAAAAATACCAAAACACTGCGCCCAATACCAATACGCCGGGTATCCAGAGCCAGTTGCGGTTAAATGTACTCATACAATCTGAATATAATTGCCCAGCACCCACTGGTTGGCGCCAATGCGATGCCAGCCGTCGCGACTGGTTTCATAAATCGTTACCGTATTCCCTTGTTTCAACTCCGCAACTTTCGGAAAATTCACCGCTGCCCCACTGCGCACATTCAAGGTCGGCGACGTTACCCGCCCCTTCCGCGTGGCCGGCGCTGCAGCACCGCCACTCGAAATCACCTGAATATAATCGGCGCTAACAAACTGCCCTTGGCCGATACGCCAGAAACTGCCCACGCGCTCAAGCAAATTGACCACATCGCCCTGGTGCAACTCGGCCACTTTGGCAAATGTCGTACCGGCGCCGCTGCGTACATTTAAAAACTGGGAAATGACTTTCCCGCGCGCACTGCTTGCCGCCGGTGGCGTTGCTGGCGTGGGTGTCGGAGTTGGAGCAGGTGTCGGCGTAGGCGCTACTTGCCCGCCCTGACGCGCGGCCTGCACTGCGCGCAGCGCATTTACCCGTCCGTAGCCTAAATATTGCGAGCGGCCATTGGCATCATAGCCGCCAACCACTTTATCGGCCGTTTGTGCCAGAATGCTGCGCAGCTGCGTCACACTGAGTCCCGGATTGGCACTCAGCAAAAGGGCGCAGATGCCCGCCATGAGGGGCGTTGCACTGGACGTGCCGCCAAAACGGCTGGTGTAGGTATTGAGAATAGAACGGCCGTTGGCGCCCAGTTCTATGGTTGCCGTGGTAATGCCGATGCCCTGATTGCCATTGCTGGGCGCCGCAATAAATACATTTGGGCCGTAAAAAGCATAGCTGGAGCGCTCGTCGAGGCTATTGGTCGCCGACACGCAAATTACATCCGGATGCGCCGCAAAATCGCTGACCAAACGCGGCTGGTTATTCGACGCCGGATTGGCATTGCCCGCTGCAATAAAAATCGGCACTCCCAAGCCGCCGCGCCCCTGCCGGGCCACTTTCTGAATGGTATTGTACACCCAGGTCGACAGCTGAATCGGCGTCGGGAAACCTAAGCTACAGGAAATAATATCGGCGCCGTTGAGCAGCGCGTGTTCAAATGCTTTTACGATGGCATCATCGCTCAGCACATCCAATTTGATCGGGATAATGCGCGCATTCGGCGCTGCCCCCACCACGCCCTGCGCATCCAAGGCGCCGGCAGCCACAGCGGCACAGGAGGTGCCGTGGTCGTAAATACCCCAGGAGCCATCGCGGGCCTGAAACCAGGGCGACACATCGGCGCTGCGGTTGACGGCATTAAAGGTGTTGCGCACTTTGGTGCCATCGCCGCGCAACTGCGGATGATCTATGGAAAAACCGGTGTCAATCACCGCAATTTTAATATTACTCGAACCGAGATTTTGCAAAAAAGCCCAGGCCTCGCGCACTTTGGCGTCGGCGCCACGCTTGAACTGCGTACCGGCGTAAGCCGTTCCCGGAAAATCTATGGCCGGAATTTGTGCAGCGTTATTTTGCAGGTGCCACTGGGTGGCCGCAAAATTGCCGCCCGGCTGCGCAAAACTGCCATGCATGGGGCTTGTGGCAAATTCCGGCTCCGCAATGGCAACAATACGCTTGCGCTGCAGCAACACCGCGCATTTGATCGGATTGGGCGATTCGGGCGTAGTACACACCCGATACGCGTCGGGGCCAATGATCTCGCGCACATTCAGGTTCAACGCATCCATCAGCTCCCGCTGCTTGTCGTCGGGCGTACCGGGCTTAAACTCTACATACAGGTAGCCCGTGGGGATATAATCCGCCCCTTCAAGGTCGTCGACATGCCAGACATGCGTACCCACCGACACTTCCGGCTCGGCACGCAGCTGATCAAGCTTTTTATCGGCGCCGCGCTTGATGTCGAGCACCTCAAAATCGCGGATAAAACCCTGCGATACCACGCCGGCGCGTTTGCCCTTCTTCTTGGGCGCCAGTCCGCTGGTATAACGCACAGCAGCTTTGGTTTTGCTTTTGCTCAGGCTAAGCTCCTTGCCGCCGTACAAAAAAGTGGTTTTATTGACTTTTTTTGCCATTAGATCAGTTTTTTAAAGTGTTTTGGTGTTTATGTGTTTTAGTGTTTTGGTATTTTGGTGGTTGAGTGGTTTGGACAAAATAACCCTAAAACACTAAAACACCAAAACACTCAACCAATCAAACTCTTTTTTCTCCAATAATACGCCAGCCCCATACCGGTCACCAAATCCCAGATGCCCCACCAGGCAGCGATGAAAGCCATGCCGCCGCTTTGGTCGAAGAAATTGAAAATCAGGATCAGGCCTAAGGCTGTATTGTGTACGCCGGCCTCAAAAGCGAGGGTTCGGGCGTCGAGTTCGGGTAATCGGAATAATTTACCGGCTAAGTAGCCGCTGCTGATGCCTGCCAGGTTGTGTACCGCCACGATGATGAAAAACGACCAGAGGTGGTTTGCCACATGCTCGCGGTTGCCAAAAAGCGCCAGCACCAAAATGGAAAAGAAAAGTACTAAGGCGACGCGTTGTACCCAGGGGCGAATTTTATCAATAAACGCTGTAAAACGCGCCTGCAACACCATGCCCACCACCAACGGCAACAAAATCAGCTCCACAATGATGAGCGCCATATCCGCAAAACCAAGTTCAAAAGAGGCGCGCAGGGCTTCGCTGTCGGGCACAAATTTTGACCAAAACAAAAAGCCCGCCGGCGTCACAAAGGTGGAAAGCAAAATGATAACCGTATTCAGGGTAACGGAAAGGGCGGTATTGGCCCGCGCAAAATGCACCAAAAAATTGGTCATATTCCCCGAAGGACACATGCTCACTAAAATCATCCCCATCGCAATGCTGGTGCGCGGCTGAAACAGGTAAATGATGCCTAAGGTCAGTAAAGGGAAAAAGAGGTACTGGGCTATCAGTCCCACAAAAATGGAGCGCGGAAAACGCGCTACTTTCCGGAAATCCTCTATGCGCACATCCAGCGCCACACTGAACATCAGAAAAGCCATAGCCGCATTCAGCACGACCATCTGGCTGGGGTTGAAGTTGATCCTTAACTGATCGATGTCGGTAACAGGTGGCATATTGGCTTCTTATTCGGGCGCAATTTGCGAAAGAAACGGGAAATGAGCCACTTTTTTTAAAATGAACTGACCTACTTTTTCTTCTTCGCTACAGGTCGGGCGTAAACCGGCTCCATTTTCTTTTCCAGATGCCTGGAATAAACAACAAAAGCCCCTTTTACCCCTGCTCGCAGGGATTGCTGTCTTGCAGCATTCGCCTCCTCTTTTGACTTGTACTTTGTCTTCAAAAAATAATCATATTTCATACCCTGGGCATAGTTGGCATCTATGATCTCAACAACTTCCCCCTTTACCTTTTTACTAAGTTGGTCTAACTCTTGTCGGGTAAGCGGCTTGCCGATAGAACTCCGAACCTGTACCCGGTAAAAGGGGATTTTGGCGCGCTCTGAGAGCAAGCTGACAATTTTAGGATTCTTAATAGATGGTATCTTTTTTCCAACAATATAATCCAACAGTTTTTGTGCTTCTTCTTCGTTTTCAAAGCGCCCAATTGTATAATAATAGAGGTTGGTAAATGTTATATCAGGTTGATTATAAAATTCTATACGTTGTTTTCGAAGGCCAATTTTTCTGCTTAATACATCAAAATCAGCATCACTCATACGTTCTTTCAAGGTCATAATCTGTACCCCATATTGTACGATAAACTCATCCTCCCGGCCTTCCGGCGGCCCCTTAGGTGCAAATCGTTTTTTGGTGTACAGCTTAACTGTAAACTCTTCGTGACGCTTATCTCCGGGCACCATAAAACGTGTAGAATCAAAGTCTGGAGACAAGCTATATGCTGATGTTAGTAGCTCAAAGACAAGGGGTTCATTAAAACGATAAAGTTTACAAACCTCTAGCGAAACTTTACCATCATCGTTAGCGGTGAAACGATAACCACATCTTTTTAGCTCAACCTCAATATCTCCAAATCTTTCATTGTGTTCATCCCTGAACTCCAAAATCATTTCATCAGGTGTAGGATGATTCTGGGCATAAAACGGGTTCTTCAATGTTGCCATAAAGCAACACATCAATAAAAAAAAACTTCTCATATGGCAAATTAGTTTGGTTGCTTCCAAGTTATCTCAGCCCCTGAGCCTACAGTTGTAGTATAAGTATTGTACCCCTCCAATTCAAGCCTGACATTATGCTGTGTCTTTTTATAGTTTAATCTGGGGTCTTGTGTTACAAAACGGCCCTCTTTATCCGTTTTACCTAAAAAATAATTATCAACATAAACACTTGCACCAGCGATTACCTTACGCCCATCCCTTAGATTCGCACGTACATGGATGGAAAACTCTTTGTTTGGTTCCAGTTGAGTCGATTCCGGCGAATAATATATGAGTAATAATCCGATAGATATTAAAATAAGTGAAAATGCTCCTCCAAGTATCTGCGACTTGCGATCCTTAACGATTGCCAAAAACACGAAATAAAAAATTGATAAGGCGAATACAAATATTCCAGCACCAATGCGTTCTGCTCCGGCTTCTGTGAAGTCTTTAACTTCATGCAGGAACTCAATAAATTTATTAACAGATAAATACACAAAAATCGCTAAAACCGCTAATGCAGCATAGGGCTTTAAATATCTAAATGAAGTGCCTAATTTATCAATAGGTATCATAATATTTATCTTTTGTGCGCAAATATATGCTTTTTTATCAATAATCCATAAAATAGAAATACTTTTTTTTGCACGTACATGTTTCACACAAACAAAATCAAATCCTTTTAATTCTTTCCTCAAATCCGCCGTACTTTGAGGCGCTTTTTTACCCGCTGCAAACATGAAAAATATATTCCTGCTTTCCGCTTTTGCCTTCCTGCTCCCAAACGCCGCACTGGCGCAAAGCCATAGCATCCGACTGGCCTGCGCACCCGACGGCAGCATCGTCGCCACGGCACCTGATTTTAATGTGGACACGGAGATCAGCTTCGATGTTGCGGCCCTGAATTGCTGCAACCCCGAAAAGCTCAAAATTCGCGTTAAAAAAAGCACTTCCGCCCGGGCTGCGGTGCTCGATTGGGCCAAAAACGAACGCAGTTTTACGCTCGACAGCCCCAGCGCCGAGCTGAATTTTGAATGCGGCGGATCCAAAGGCAAGCTCACGTTGCGCCAACTCTCTGCCACGCCAGCCGGCCCTGTTACGCCGCCGCCGCCACCAGCCGGCCCGAGCACGCCACCGCCCTCATCGCCACCCATACCCGAGCTTTATGTCGGCAATACCCTTCAGGACGCCCTCGAACTGAGCCGCCTGTGGAAACTCATTCGCCGCAACCCTTCCGAAGCAGACCGCGAAGCGGCCCAACGTATACTGGAACACCACAACATCACACCCGCAGATTTTCAGCAAATTGTTTATCTGAAAAAATACACGCTGCTGAACCCCGCCGATAAAGTCAGCGCAAAGTTGGACAAGGCGGCCTTTATCGTAAAAAAAGCAGAAGCCGCGCCGGCCAGTGGTCTGGGTAATTTTTTCAGCCCCACGCTGGTCGCCGACGCACTCGGTAAATTCGCCGCCAAACGCTTCAAGGAAGAACTCACCTTAGCCTTTCTCCAACGCTTCCGCGACACGCTGCAATCGCCGGCTTTCGACGAAATGCGCCTCCTTTTTCCCCGCACTTTTTACACCGTTTCTTACGCCGATCCGTTCCAATACAGCCAGTTCTACCAGTCCTTGCACGAAAATGCGCAAAGCGACCTTTCGCAATTGCCCGAAAACATGAGTGCCGTAGTGCGCGGCCGCAAAGCACAAATCGACCCGGAAGTATACCCGGCCATACTTGGCGGCCTCGACGCCATTCAATTGCTCGAAGCACGCATGCCCGCCTCGGCGGCCATTGAAATGCTGGCCTACCGCGATTATATCAACCTGGAGCAACAAAGCGTCTACGGCAATGGCATGCGCACACTCGGCATTTTTTCCAAACACCTGCACGGCTTTGGCGAAAGTACGCCCACCGGCTGGGGGACAGAAACCCAACTCGCTGCCCTGCTCACCGACCGCGACGCCTTCAATTTCTGGATGGCCCTGCTCCTCAAAAACGACGAAGAAGACCTGAGTAAAATCCGCTTTGGCGACAAATCGCTCTTTGAGCTGCTGAACCTCGAAGATGCCAACACCGAAAACGCGGCGCGCAACCTGACCAGCCGCTTTGCCGGCATGGCCGCCACCGCCCGCCTCAGCGCCATGCCCGACAACAGCAGCGAACGCCTGCAGGAAAGTCACCGCTACCTGCAAACCACTTTTGAACTCCTGGAAACCGCTATCGAAATTGCAGCAGTACTCGATAAAAACAGCCCGCCCCTGCGCTACCAGCGCGCCCGCTCGGTCTTGCGCGCCGCACGCAACCTCGACCAGTTTGCCCGCAGCGGGCGCTATGGCGATGCCCTCTCGGTCGGTATAGAAACCATCCGACTGCTCTACCCCGCCGACCCGCGTACCGAAAACCTGCTCAGCCGCATAGACCGCTACGGAAACCTGCTGGTATCCATGGCCAATGCACAAAATGCTGATGAAATTGTGGCGCTGCTCGAAGAAGTCGCAGCCCCCGTCCAATCCTACACCCGAAAACGCGGCAGCGAACATTTTTCGGTCTCCCTGAACCTCTATCCCGGCCTGGCCGCCGGCATGG
Source organism: Chitinophagales bacterium (assembly GCA_017303875.1). Lineage (GTDB taxonomy): Bacteria > Bacteroidota > Bacteroidia > Chitinophagales > Saprospiraceae > M3007. The sequence goes on from JAFLBP010000028.1 coordinate 28,307, forward strand.
AATACCGACTCCCCGAAAGTGAATCGGGCGGCGCCGCACAAGGCGGATTTTTTGCCTTCACAACGCCCGTCGGATTGAGTATCGACAAAGGCATGGGCAAAAACGGCTCCATCGGCCTCTTCTTTTCATTGGTGGATGTAGGCGCTATCACTGCCTTTCGCCTCCAGGACGGCGTTTCACTCCTGCCTGAACTCAAATGGGCCAACCTGTTTGCCCCCGGCTTGTATCTTCAGCTCGGATTGGGGAAAACGCCGCTTAGCCTCGGCCTCGGTGGCCAATACGGCCCGGCACTGCGGCAGGTGGGTACCGACGGACAGGGCAACGACATCAGTGCCCGGCATTTTCGCGCCGGTGTCTCCCTCACGGTAGATGTGCCGCTTTTGTTTATCAAATAAGATCGATTGCCTCAAATTTTGGATTCCACCGTAAGCGTACCCATGAGGCGTTCGTAGCGCTCTCCTATTTTTCGGAAATAAACCAGAATGGTGTAGGCATTTACAGTTTGGAAATGATTGCCTTCAAAACCGTCTTCGAGATCCGGCAGGCCGGTTGCGTCGTCTATGACCACAAACTGATAGTTGTAATAGCCTTGCTTGAGCGGGGTTTCCAGCACATACGCTTTGGCATCATTGAGATAAGTGAAGCGGAATTCCGGCTTGATCTGAAAATCTGTGAGTTGCCCGTATAAATAAACGGATTTCCCTTCTTCTTCCTGGTTTCGGGCTATGGAAAACAGGACATTGGCGTAATCGCATTGCAGTAAGCCCTGGTTCTGATTGCGATTTTCAATCACAAAACGGCCATTGGCATCCGGTCTTTGGATATAGCTGCCGCCGTTGCGACTTTCGTCGGTTTTCATGGTTACTTCCATGCCGTTGTATTGTTGGCGAATCATTTTTATGCCTTCGCCTTTAAAATCAAAGGTCCGCATATCCAGCACCCGCCATTCGGAGCTGCCCGGAAAGACAATTTTATCAATATAATCGTACAACAGGTCTTCACCGCGCAGGGTAAGCGGCGGCAAGGGGCCAAGCGCTGTGCTCCAGGCCGTATTTTGCAGCACTACCGCCCGCACTTCCTGGGCCGGCGCGGTAAACCGGGCGCCCTTGGCTTTTACGGTGAAATCAAGTTCGTGGTGCGAGTTAAACCAGGCAGTCTGGTACGGACGTACAAAAGTGGGTTCAATTTTCCAGGTCGTCGATTCTGTAACCATAAAACGGCGCGCCAGCACCAAACGGCGGTCGTCGTCTTCATCAAATATTTTCAGGATATAATTCCCCGACACACGCCATTTCATATTGGCATTGGGCAGGCCTAAGCTGTAATGCACATATTGGGTGAGGGTATTGATAGAAATATCGGCCTCCGTAATGCGATCTTCAGTGTAACCATTGATGTACATCACATCTTCCAGATCGGAGGGCGTCCAGTCGGCATTACAATGCTGAATGGTGTACAAATAATCCTTGATTTCGGTATCAACGCGGTCAAATTCCAGAATCAGGGCATTGGCGCCGGCACTCAAACTGGTAATAGGCATCACGGTAGGCGCCCCCTGCGGATAAAATTGAACGGTTTTGATCAGGTCATCGTCGATCAGATCATTCCAGACCTGGGCATTCAGAGACAGGGCGGACAGCGCCGCCAGAAGCAAAGCAAAACAAGTTTTCATACTGTAAAGACGCAATTATGCAAAAAGGGTTTCCTCAAATGAGGCATTCAACGGTAAATTCCTCCATTTCATGCCCAACACCACCTAAAACACCCAAACCCTAAAATACAAAAACCCTCAACTACTAAATCCTCCCTTCTCCCGATCCAGCTCTTCCAGGCGTATCTTGTAAATATACTGCGGGGTACGGCCGTAAAGGGTGCTGTACAGGGCATGCGCGCGCAGGTAGTGTGTGGTCGGGTGATCGGCCACATGGCGCAGTTCAAAATGAACGGCCGCTTCTTCGCGTTCGGTGCGGGCCATGTGCAGCATTTGTTGCAGCTGCCGCAGGGCCTCCTGGCGGTTGCCTTCCGCGATATTGACTTGTGCGCGGAGAATATTGGCGCCGAAAGTAAGATCGGCATTGCCCAGAGCCAGTGCGATATCGCGGCCTTCTTCCATCAATTGCCGGGCCAGATGGGTTTCTTTGGAGTAGACATGCACGATGCCTTTTTCGATCAGCGAATAGCCGAGCACGAGTTTGTTGCCCATTTCACGGGCATGTTCGATGGCCTCGTTGTAGTATTTGACACTTTGCGCCATATCGCCTTTGTAGAACCAGGTATCGCCGAGGGTGTTGAGGGCTTTGGCAATACCTTTTTTATAGTTCAGCTCGCGCGAAAGCGTCAGGTTTTGATCGAGGTAACTCACCGCCTTGTCGAAGTCGCCGATGGTGGAAAGCAAATCACCGATCAGGCCGCAGGCGATGGCGATGCCCTGTTTGTCGCCCAGCTCCTGGCACAACGCGAGGTCACGTTCAAAATGCTGCATGGCGCGGGTATAATCGCCTTTTTTCTCCCAAACCGAGCCGATACTGCCGATGCAGATGGTCATGTAGAGCTTGTTGCCCAATTCTTCGGAGAGGGCTAAGCCTTTTTCAAGGCAAAGCAGGGCGCTGTCGAGGCTGTTTTTTTCCAGGTAAATAATACCCAGGTTGGTATACAAAATGGTCAGTCCCGGACGGTCGCCATTGCGTTCCGTAATATCGAGTTGTTCTTCGAGCCAGCGGATACCTTCGTCGTAATGCCCCTGATTCATAAAAATCAGGCCCAGATTGGCCACAATTCCGGCATTTTCTGCTTCGCGCTGCACGGAGCGATTAATTTCAATGGCTTTGGCAAACCAGCTTTTGGCGGCATCATAGCTGCCCTGGCGGAAAAAGAAGGTGCCGAGGTTGCCGTAGGTTTTGGCAATACCCACCTGATCGCTCGCCAGTTCGAAGCAGGTAATCGCTACGTCGAGGTGTCGTTTGGCCTGCGTATAGTCGCCGCGCAGCATCAGCAACTGACCGAGGCGGCGGTTGCTGCGCCCGATGAGGTACCAGTCGTTCAGCTCGCGGGCGCGATTGAGCGCGTCGCGGTAGTCGCGTTCGCTTTCTTCCCATTGGCCGGTCAGCTCGTGTACCGAACCTTTGCGCAGCAGGAGTTTGACAATTTTTTTGGTCTTTTTATCGCCCTCTTTGAGGTTTTCTATGAGTTTATGGTAAAATTTCAGGGCTTGCCGATTGAGGAAGTTGCGTTGTGAATACCGCGCGGCTTTCTCTAAATACCGGTTCATTTTGCTTTCCACCTCGGCTTGCTCGTAGTGGAAGGCGAGGTCGACAAAACGCTCCTCCGAGTTGGGATACAAATGTTCAATGGCCTCGGCAATCAGCTGGTGCAGTTCGCGCAGGCGTGTGCGCAGCTGCATATCGTAGGCGGCTTCACGCAGCAAAGAGTGCCTGAAAATGTAGCGCAACTCATTCATGGCGTACCAAACCTGCCATTTTTCGGCCGTTTGTACCTGTTCGCGCACTACTTTATCAAGGTTGCCATTGCGGCGGGCAAATTCTTCCTGACGCGCCATCACCGCTGAAAGTACCGGCAATTCAAATTCACGCCCGATTACCGCCGCTGCCTTGACCGTCTCTTTTACTAAGCCACTGAGGCGATCAATACGCGCCATCATAATTTGCTTGACGGAATCGCTGATCTGAATGTCCTGATTTTGCAACTGCAACAGGCCGTCCTTTTTTTCCAGCAAATTGGCCTCCCGAAAATATTCGGCCATTTGCTCCACATAAAAAGGATTGCCCTGCGTCATGCGCTGTATCAGCTCAAACAAATCCGCGTGCATGGCGCCGCCAAGCCGGTTTTCGGCAAATGCCTTCAGGTCTTCGGGCGTCAGGAAATTTAAATCAACTTCCAGGTGCCGGATACCGATTTCATCCAAAACTGCCGGGCGCACAATGAAGGCGCGGGTGCCATCGTCTTCATAACGGCTCGTCGCCAAAAACAGGATGGGATAAGCCGTGGCGCGGCGTACAAACTGCGCCATGAACTCGCGCGACATCTCGTCGTACCAATGCGCGTCTTCCAGCTCAATCACTACCGGTTGCAAAATGGATTCGGCCACAAACAAATTGGCCATGGCTGCCAGGCCATTTTGATAGCGACCACGCGCATCAAGCTGCTCCCACAAGGAGCCGGGATAAATAATACCCACCATCGCGGCCAGCACACTCTGCGTACGGTTGATCTCCCGACGAACCGCATCGGCTTCCGGGTGGCGACTTTCTGTCAGCTCGTATTGAAGCTCCAGAAAGTTATTTTCAAACAATTTCAGGTTGTGCTCCGGCGTATTTTCCGGACTTTGTTCAAAATAGTTTTTGAGAAAATAAATAAACGGATTGAACGATTTTCTCAAAATCTGATCACTCTGGCAGGTAAACCAGCTGACCGCAAAAGATTCACGGAGCTGGCGCCGCACTTCAAACATCAGTCGGCTTTTACCAATACCGGCTTCGCCGTAAATAAAGGCTAAGCCGGCAAATTTATTCTCCCGCAGGGGCAGGGCCAGGTCGATCAGGCGCTGCACTTCCGTGGCCCGACCAAAATATTCGCCCGTATAACTGGCGCGGCCGGTCAGGTTGCGGCCGGTCATCACATAAGTCGGAATGCGCTGTTCAAAACCTTTGTACTGGCCTTCGCCGCGAAACGCGAATTTGAAGTTGCGGTTGCGCTGCACATTTTCATCCGACATAATTTCGCCCCACGACGCCTTCATCATCAAACGGGCGCCGAGGTTGACGCGGGCGCCAATGGCTGCATATTGGCAGCGTTCAGGGCCGCCGATCACACCCGTAAAGGCAATACCCGAAGTAATACCGATGCGATAACGCGCGCCGGTAAGCTGCTCCAGGCCACTGAGTTCTTCACGAATGGCCAGCAAATATTCCAGGGCGCGCTCCACGTTGTTTTCAAAAGAAACCGGCGCACCGAAGAGGCAAAACATGATGCCGCCTTTATCGCCAAAATCAATCTCCTTCATGTAGCCACCGAAATTCTGGCATTGATCCAGTACCGTGGTAGCGAAAAGGTTGAGCGCGGCATGGGTTTCCACACCGGTAAAAGAGAAAAAGACGCTGACCACATTGCGGAATTCGCCGGTATCGGCGCTTTCAAACACCTCCTGAGGCAAAAAATCGGCCATCAGGGTCGGGTCAGGCTCCGGCAATTGCGGCGCCGACACATCGTGGTCTTCCAGCAGGCTGATTTGCAGAAATTCCGGCAGCAGCACCTTGTAGTAGCTGTCGGACAAAGGCTCCACATTGAGGTTGAGCGGTGGCAGGTAGGTGGCGAAATGTTCATCGCACACCACTTCGAGGCTGTTGGCACGTACTTGTGCCTGTGCGCAGCCGTCTATGGGCAGGCCGCGGAAATAATAGGCTTTGCGGCGTTCGCCGACAATACCCCATTCCACATCGCCAAAAGAAAGTCCGATTTTAATACCGATTTCGTGGGCGGCGAGCAGGGAGTCGGTTTCATCGCTGCTGGCCACAAAGCGCTGCACCGTAGCCTTGGCCGTGCGCAGTACTTTGGCGGCAATTTGCGCCAGTTCGGCGCTGTTTTGCGTGGCCGCCGGAAAAATGGCCGTAAAGCTGTCGCCCGCGAAATAGGTAATAAACGCGCCCTGGCGGTATACCTGCCTGACGGTTGGCTCAAAGATATGGTTGAGCACCACCGACAGTTCTTCGGCGCCTTCAGCGCCTCTGCGCATCAGGTTTTCAGTCATGCGCGTGAAGCCGCTCAGGTCGACGAACATGGTAAAAGCCCGCAGGGCGCCTTCCATTTGCCCGTTGCGGTATTGCTCCTGAATGTAATGTGGCAGGAAATGTCTCAAATTCCGGAAATCGTATTAATCGAGGCTCAAAGATAGTTGTTTTTCGCCCTGCTTACAAACTTTTCGTCCGACCGCCATCGACGGGCAAATTAATCCCGTTGATATAGGCGGCTGCCGGGCTTGCCAGGAATGCAGCGGCAGCCGCCACTTCTTCCGGGCGGGCGAAACGCCGCAGGGGTACGTGTTGTTTAAAGGATTCGGCAATTTCCGCTTCGCTTTGTCCGGCGCCGGCAGCGCGTTTGGCAATAATTTCCTGCAAACGCGCAGTTTCGGTGTAGCCCGGCAACACGTTATTTACAGTAACGCCAAAACGGCCAACTTCGTTTGCCAGGGTTTTAGCCCAGGCCGCCACTGCCCAGCGCGTGGTATTGGAAACCCCCAGTCCGTCGAGCGGTTCTTTCACCGAGGTGCTAATGATATTAATGATGCGGCCATAAGCGGCCGCCTGCATGCCCGGCAGGAGTAGCTGTGCCAGCAGATGATTGCACAACAAATGGTTGTTGTAGGCTTGTAAAAATGCGGCACTTTCGGCTGCGGCAATAGGTCCGCCGGGAGGACCGCCGGTATTGTTGACCAAAATATGTATGGCCCCCACGTCTTGCAGCAGCGCCTCCACCTGCGTGCGCAGCGCAGCGGTGTCGCTGTAATCGGCCACACAGTAGCGATGCGTTTGTCCGGCAACGGCGGGTAAAGCCGCCACGGCGCTTTGCAAGGCACTTTCCGTGCGGGCCAGTAAAATCACATTGGCGCCCAACAGGGCCAGTTCCTGCGCCACCGCGCGGCCAATGCCTGCGCTGGCGCCACCCACGAGGGCATTTTTTCCTTGTAATGAAAGTTCCATAGCGGCAAAGATACGTCGTGTACATCGAAGCTCCGCTTCGATGCCCGCACATTGAAACTTTGCTTCGATGTGTGTACCCTGAAGCTTCACCTCAAACAGCGCGCAGCAAAGCAAAATTGCGATCTTTGCCCGACAAGCGCACTGAATATGAAATACCTGTTTCGATTTTCCCTGCTCCTCAACCTGCTCCTGCTCGGCGCAGGCATTTGGGGTTTGCAGCGCCTCGGCGGCTGGCGCTACGCGATCCAGCGACTACAAGGCGACGCTGCTGGCCCTTACGAAAACCGGCTTTCGCTGTTCCGAAGTTTACCCGCGCGACCCGGCGCAGTGGTTTTTCTCGGCGACAGCCATATCGAACAGGGCGAATGGGCCGAATGGTATCCGGACAGTATACCCGTGCTCAACCGCGGCATCGTCGGCGATTATGCCACCGGCGTACAAGCCCGGCTCGATGAAGTACTGCGCCACCAGCCGCGTAAAATTTTCCTGCTGGTAGGGTTCAATGATCTTTTGTTTAATAAATCTCCGGAAGAAATTACGGCCACCATTTGTCAGATCACCGAAACCATCCGCAAAAAAAGCCCGCAAACTACCATTTGCTGGATTTCCCTGCCGCCAGTGAACGAACAGGTGCGCGCCTGCCCGGTCAGCAACAGCCAGATCAAAGCCCTCAATACCCTGCTGCGCCAACAAGCCTACCACTATACCGTACAATGGATAGACATCCACCCCTCCCTCTGCGACCCCAACGCACGCCTCCGCGCCGACTACACTGCCGACGGCGTACACCTCAACGGCAAAGGGTATTCGGTGATCAGTGAGCAGTTTTCAGTGAGCAGTCAGCAGTGAGCAGTTATCAAGGGTGTTGTCATACTGAGCGATAGCGAAGTATCTGGCCGGGCGTTACCTCGATGCCCGGCCGCGTGATCCCCCCGGCCAGATACTTCGCCTTCGCTCAGCATGACAACCCTGATAACTGCTGACTGACAACTGCTCACTGCTGACTGCTCACTGATAACTGATTAACCCTATCTTTGTAGCAATTTTACTAAAGACGCGTTAAAACCCACCCGAAAACCGTAACCTGGCGTGGTTTCCTGCGTTTACTACATTCCGAACTCTGCACCTTCAAACGATATTCAAACTATGTGGAAAAAAGTTCTGCTTCTTTTTGTGCTCATGCCCGCGTTTTTTGCCTGTAGCAAAAACGTATTCACCGGGCGCAAATCCCTCAACCTCATCCCCACCTCCACCATCAACTCCCTGAGTTTTTCGGAGTACAAAACCTTTCTTTCCCAAAACAAAACCCTCAGCAGCGGCAGCAGCGTCGACCTCGTCAAGCGCGTGGGCAACGATATTAAACTCGCCACCGAAGAGTACTACCGCAGCCAAGGGCTTGGCAAAGAACTCCAGGGTTTCGCCTGGGAATTCAACGTCGTAGACGACCCCACCGTCAATGCCTTCTGTATGCCCGGCGGTAAGGTAGTGGTGTACACCGGCATCCTGAAAGTCACCCAAAATGAAGATGCCCTCGCCGTTGTCATGGGCCACGAAGTGGCACACGCCCTCGCAAACCACGGCAACGAACGCATGAGCCAGGGCCTCGTAGCCCAACTCGGCCTCACTTCGCTCGACCTGGCCCTCTCGCAAAAACCGGCCGAAACCCGCAACCTCATCATGACCGCCGCCGGCGCCGGCGCACAAGTAGGCGTCATGCTGCCTTTCAGCCGCAAACACGAGTCGGAAGCCGACGAAATGGGCCTCTACCTCATGGCCATGGCCGGCTACAACCCTGCCGAAGCCGCTCCCTTCTGGGAACGCATGAACAAATCCGGCGGCAGCCGCCCCCCGGCCTTCCTCAGCACCCACCCCGACCCCACCAAACGCAGCGAACGCCTCAAGCAACTCGTTCCTAAAGCCCGTGGCTACGCCATGAAGTATCCTGCCAAAGGCAGCTCGAAATATCGCAAATAATACATGATCCGAATTTTATCGCAATTGGCGCTCCTGCTGATGCTCCTGTCCGCAGGAGCGCCTTTGCTCGCCCAACAACAAACAGCGGCCAATACTACCGCGCCGCAGGACACGCAAAAACTCAAAATCGAAAATGCCGTCCTGATCGAATATTTCAACAAAAACGGCCGCGAAATGCAAAAACTAAGCGGCAATGTGCGCATGCGCCAGGAAAATACCTTAGTGTACTGCGATACGGCTGTGATTGATCAGGATTTCGCCGTGCTGCGCGGCAAAGTCGTCATCGAACAAGGCGACTCCGTTAAAATATTCTCCGATTCGGCCCATTACCGCGCCGATACCCGCATAGCCGATCTCTTCGACGAGGTGGTTTTGGTCAATGGCAAACAGGAGTTGTACACCAACCGCCTGCGCTACGACATGGCCAATAAAATTGCTACCTACACCACCGGCGCCACCATGACCAACGGTAAAAGCCAGCTCAAAAGCCGCCGGGGCTATTATTTTGTTGAGCAAAAAGACATTTTCTTTAAAGGCGATGTGCTGGTTACCGACCCCGAGTTTACCATGCGCACCGATACCATGACCTTCAACACAGAAAGTCAGTTAGTGCGTTTTGTGGCTCCCACACTCATTAGTCAGCGCAAGGGAAAAATTTACACCGAAGGCGGTTTTTACGACATTGAAAATGATTTTGCGGAATTTGACCTCAACCCGCAATACGAACGCGAAGGCCAGCGCGGTCGCGCCCGAAAAATGCGCTATTTCGGTACCAGCAGTGAGTATACCCTCGAAGGCGATGCCACCGTGGAGGAAGGCAGCAAATTCACCGAAGCCGATGTCATCCGCTTCAATACCAATACCGAAGAAACCATCCTGCGCGGCAATGCCCACGCGCGCGACAGCGTGCGCGACATCCGCGGCGAGGAAATCCGATACAACAGCCGCAGCAAAAACTATATCCTTACCGGGCGCAGCATCATCTCCGATCCGCCCAACCTCATTGAAGCCGATTCGGTCAATTTCAACGACGAACTCGGCAACGGTGTCGCCGCAGGCAATGTCATTTTCTCTGATACGGCCTCCGATTATACCGTGCTGGCTTACCGGATCGACTACAACCGCAAAACAAGTTTTATGCACGCTTTCGGCGCGCTCGGCGAAAAAGGCCCGGCCGGAAGACCCATGATGAAAACCCTCATCGACCGCGACACGCTCTACATGGCTGCCGATACGCTCAGCTCCTTCCGGCCCGACTCGGCTTCCGACAAACGCCTGCTGCTGGCTCACCGCGACGTGCGTATTTTCAAAAGCGACTTGCAGGCCGTCTGCGATTCGCTGTCCTTTAGTTCCGCAGATTCCATTTTCTGGTTTTATACCATTGATAAAAAGCCGCTGATCTGGTCGGATACTTCCCAGTTTTCGGGCGACACCGTGCGCATACTCCTGCGCGACAAAAAGCTCAACCGCATTTTCCTGCGGCAAAACGCCTTGGTGATCAATTCTGAAGATGAAATTTTATTCAACCAGATCAAAGGCCGCAACGTAACGGCTTTTTTCCGCGACGATCAGGTGCGGGAAATGCTGACTGAAGGCAATGCCCAGGCCCTGTATTACGCCCTCAACGACAAAGGCGCGTACATCGGCCTTAACGAAACCACCTGCGCCGAAATGCGCCTGTTTTTTGGCAACAACAAGGTGGAAAGCATTAAATTTTACAATGAACCCATCGGGAAATTTATTCCCATGAGCAAAACCGACAAATCCGGCAAACGCCTGGACGGATTCAACTGGGATAAAACCCGAAGGCCGCGGAAGGTGGCGGATGTGTTGTGAGGTGAAGTTTCTCTTTGAGCGGAAATTACAAACTACACACTCCTCAAAATCTTTTCCATTTTCCGGCCTTTCGCCAATTCATCCACCAACTTGTCCAGGTATCGGACTTGTCGGGTGAGTGGATTGTCAATTTCCTCAATCCGGTAGCCACAAATCACGCCGGTAATCAGGGGCGCATTGGCGTTCAGGGTTGCGCGCTGAAAAAAGGTTTCAAAAGTCACGTTTTCATCCATGAGTGCCTGCAACTGACTGTCGTCGAAACCCGTCAGCCAATGAATAACCTGGTGCAGCTCAGCTTTCGACCGGCCCTTGTTTTCTACTTTTGTAACGTAGTGTGGATAAACCGATGCAAAACGCATGGTTGCAATCCTATCATGGTGTTCTTGTGTTGCTTTCATCGGATAAACTTATGGAATTATGGTAATACCGCTCAGGTCGGCCCGGTTATTTTTTAAAAAAGCAAAAGTGATGCTGTCCACTTTGCAGTTTACAAACTGAACCTTTTTAAACCGCTCATTGTACTTGAAAAAGGAATTCAGCAGGGTCGCATTTTCAAATTTAACCCCATAAAACCCGCAGTGCTCGAAATGGCAGTCTTCAAGAAGACCGGAAAATGTAATACCGCTGAGGTTAGACTTTTGGAATTTCGTAAATTTCCAGCAGACATCATTCACAACAACACGTTCTAAATTTACTTCAAGTATCTCTGCTCCTGAAAAATCTGACCCTGAAAAATCACAGGCTTCAATATTGCTTTTATAAAAAGTAGCGTCAATAAAAGAACAGTTATTAAACAGGTTATTTAAAAGATTGGAAGACTGTATCTTGCTATCCCTGATATCGGCATTTGAAAAATCACAACTATCAATATTGTTTTTGCCAAGCATCAGCCCCGACAAATCTGCATTTCTGAATTTACAATGCTTCATATTAGAAGCACTAAACTTTTCCTTTAGATTTTTCAGTCCCGAAAAATCGGCATCACTCCAATTGCCCTCAGACATATCCCAATTCCAGTCAAATTTTTTGCCCGTTTTTGTCTGGGCCTCTGCTTGAACTGGCGCTTCCATTTTTGCAAGGTGCGGCGTGCCTACTTCCTTTTCCTCATAGGTATCAGAGAAATAATTCAGATCAACGCCGAATATTGCTGCAAGGCGGTTTAATGTGAAAATATCCGGTACGGATTCGCCCCGCTCCCATTTACCTACGGCTTGGGGACTGATAGAAACCTGTTCTGCCAACTCGGCCTGCGAAAGGTTGATTTTCTTTCTTGCTGTGGCAATCTTGTTGCCGATGGACTTTGAATTAAGCATCGTTTTTTTATTTTTTGATGCCACAAAGTTATTGGTGCAACCTGGTGTGGTGCGCATAAAAACCCGCTATTACCGGTTGTTTATCCGCCACTTTCAGTTGTATTTCAACAACGAAGGGTTGTTCCGGCATTTGAACAATCCTGGACGGCCGAACAGGCGCTATTTTCTTGCAATCTCGTTTTTTTTGTACACGTACTCATGCCTTTTGATCCAGTTTGTTGTGCCTGTAAACTGCACCTCTTTGCGCATGACAAATGTGCTCGGGCTAATGCTGTAAATCAGCCGCAGGGTGGCCGGCTGATCATCGTTGCCATCCAAACCGGCTTCCTCCGTCACAATTTCAAGCGTGCCATTGGCCAATTTGGTTCTGGATTTAACGCGGGCTGTCCCGATAAACTGACCATCCGCCGAGAGGTGCAGGGTATCGGCGGAGTTGGCGCTCATTTCATCCGGATAACTATTTGAAAAAATAAAGGAATTGGTTTTACCTATTCGTTTCACGGCCACATTTGCGGGCATGGTGTAGGGTTTGCCGGAGGAATAATCCAGATAGGTCAGCGAGCCTTGCCAGCTGCCAATCAGTGCGTTAAAGTCTTTTGCAGCTACTTTGGGCGTCTTTTGCGCCAGCAGCAGGGAAGAGCCAAGCAGTAGCAAAAGGAGGGTAATACCGGTTCTTAAATGCGTCATGTTGTATTGTTTTTTCGCTTGTTCAGCGGGTTGCCGCGCCAGGCGCTTGTATGTTTTTGGGAAAGACTACGAAATATTGGAAAGGTTGGCAATTGTGGGAAGGAATGTTTTGCTCGCGGAGGGTTTATGCTATGCTATGAAATTTATCTTTACCCCAGTTGGCGGGATTATTGATAATATAATTTGTAATGCGAAGGTATTCCTGTTGGTTTCTGATGATGTGGTCGTGGTAATTAGGTTGAAAAAAATGATTGTTACGGTTGTATTTGGGTATATTTAACTTGTTTTCATCAATATAATCATCAATTTTTGTGTTCACGGCCGATTTAAAACCCGCAATGAATGATGAAATGGATTTGGGTAAACGTACCGGCGGATTTCGTTTTATGGGTAATAAATCAGGGTTGACGGATTCAATTGGGTCGGTGGCGTCGGTGGCGTCGGTGGGTAGAGACACACGGCCGTGTGTCTCTACGTTCATATCCCGGCCGTGTGTCTCTACGTTCATATCCCGGCCGTGTGTCTCTACGTTCATATCCCGGCCGTGTGTCTCTACGACGTTCATATCCCGGCCGTGTGTCTCTACGACGTTTGTATCCCCACGATGTTCATTATAAATTTCAACAATGGCATGCAAATGATTGGGCATTATTACCCATTTGTGCAAAATCAATTCATCGCGTAGTTCAAATGATTTTAACCATTCCTGTTCCACGATTTTCCCAAAATCCGATAATTCTACATGAATATCCCCATCTATATTCACCACATTGCCCAAATTGCATTCCCGATTTTGCGTTACAATGGTCAGAAAATACAAGGCATTTTCCGAATAATCCCAATTGGGCTTTCGGTGTGAGGCAATCCGATATTTATTTTTGAATTTTTCTGCCATTTATTGATTGAATTGGTTGCGACAGCATTTACCCCTACTAATAAACCATAATTCCGGCATTAATTTAAGGTCTGAAAATCAATGAATTACTATTAGAGTCTATCAATGTAAGGGAGATGCGATAACTCTTAGAACATTCTCTTAGAATGAAAAAAACGAAGATCAATTTCCGTTTTGCCGGCCATTCGGCTAGTGGACTCAAAACAACCCCAGCTGCGTCCCATCCTCCGGCGAATCCGCACTCGTATCCGGCGCAGCCGCTTCCGTCACCCGGGCCAGAAACTCCGTCTCCGTCCAGATGTCCACGGTGCCGAGGGCCTGTGCTTTTTTCAGCTTGGAGCCGGCTTTTTCGCCCACCACCAGAATACTCAGGTTTTTGCTGACGCCCGAGGCAATGCTCGCCCCGGCCGCCGCAGCGCGTTTTTCCGCGTCCTCGCGGGTGAGGGTACTCAGGGTGCCGGTAAATAAGATGGATTTGCCCGCTAATGGCCCCTCCACCGCCGATTCGGGCTTTTTGTCGGCCTCTGTCTGGCGCAAATTGACACCCAACTGCTCCATGGTTTCGAGCAGGGCCGTGTTGTGCTCGTTGTGGAAAAAATTGTACACGTTGCGGGCCAGCACCGGACCAATGTCTTTGATCTCCTGATAACGCTCCAGATCCCAGTCGCGGAGTTCGAGCACATGCGTCACCTCGGCGGCTAAGAGTTTGGAGCTTTTTTGTCCCAAATGGTGCACACTAAGGCTGTGCAGCAGGCGGTAAATCGGGTTTTGCTTGGCTTTTTCAATGGCCCCCCGGAGGTTTTTGGCCGATTTTTCACCAAATCCTTCCATGCTCGCCACCGCGTCGTAATCTAAGCGGTAGAGGTCGGCGATGGAGTGCAGCCAGCCGAGTTTGTAAAAACGCTCGATGGTACTCTCGCCCAACCCCTCAATGTCCATGGCGTGCTTGGAGGTATGGAAAATCATGCGCTGCACCACCTGGGCTTCGCAATCGGAGTTTTCGCAGCGCCATACGGCCTCGTCTTCGGGCTTCACCAGGGGCGTGCTGCATACCGGACAGTTTTTCGGGTATTCCACGGGTTGCTCGCTGCCGTCGCGCAGCTCCTCAAGGCTCTTGACGATGTAGGGAATCACATCGCCAGCGCGTTCCACCAGCACCTGATCGCCGATGCGGATGTCTTTGGAGCGGATAAATTCTTCATTGTGCAGGCTGACATTGGAAACGGTCACACCGGCCAAAGCCACGGGTTCTAATTTGGCCACGGGCGTCACGGCGCCGGTTTTACCCACCTGAAACTCCACGTCGCGCAGGCGGGTGGTGGCCTGTCGGGCCTTGAACTTGAAAGCGATGGCCCAGCGCGGGTGGTGGGAGGTGTAGCCGCATTGCGCCTGCAAGGCCAGCGAGTTCACCTTGATTACCATGCCATCTATTTCATAGGCGTATTCGTCGCGGTACTCCTGCCAGGCATTGCAAAAAGCGACCACCTCGGCGATGTTTTTACAGGTACGCGTCTCTTCGAGGTGGTTGTGCGGGGCGGCCTGGTGCTGCGGCACTTTAAAGCCCAATTCGCGCAGCAGGTGAATGCCTTCGTCGTGGGTTTTGAAGCGCTCCATCACGGAGTTGCCTTCCGCATCAGTGGCAAAGCCGAGCTGGTACACAAAGGCTTCAAGTCCGCGCGTGGCGGTTTCTTTGGGGTCTTTCATGCGCAGGCCGCCGGTGGCTGCATTGCGCGGGTTGGCGAAGAGGGTTTCGCCGGCTTCGAGGCGTTTTTGGTTGATTTTTTCAAAAACATCCTTGCGAATAAGCGCTTCGCCGCGCAGTTCCACCTTGGCTATGCCGAGTTTGGAAAAAGCGGCCTGCAAGGGCACCGAGCGCAGGGTGCGGATGTTGGCAGTAATTTCATCGCCGGCGGCGCCATTGCCGCGGGTTGCGGCGCGTACCAGGGTATCGTTTTCGTACACCAAAGCAATGGTGCCGCCGTCGTATTTCAGTTCGACGCAGTATTCCACGTCGGATTCCTTGTCTAAGCTGCACAGTTTTTTTACCTGTTCGTCGAAGTCCTGCAAATCCTCGGCATCATAGGAGTTGTCGAGGGAGAGCATGGGCGTGAGGTGCTGCACGGTGGCGAAGTCCTCCGTCAGGTCGGGCGAAACCCGCTGTGTGGGCGAGTCGGGGGTGCGGAGTTCCGGAAATTCGGCCTCAAGGGCTTCCAACTGCTTGTAGAGCTGGTCGTATTCATAATCGCTCACGAGCGGGTCGTTGAGGATATAATAGCGCCACTCGTGGTAGCGGATTACGGCGCGCAGGGCCTGCGCGCGCGCGGCCGGCTCATGCGGGTGCAGGCTGCCTTCCAGCAATTGTTTGGACAGGTCGAACAGGTTCCGTTGCTCCATCTTTATTTATCTTAATACGCCTTTGCGAACAACACGCGTTGCGTGCTCGGCTTGCCTGTCAGGATGCAGACGCCGTCTTCGAGCGGGTTGTCAACCGGAATACAGCGAATGGTGGCCTTGGTTTTTTCCTTGATGGCCAGTTCGGTTTCGGTGCTGCCATCCCAGTGGGCCGACACGAATCCGCCTTTATTGTCCAGTACCTCCACAAATTCGTCCCAGGTATCTACGCGGGTGATGTGTTCATCGCGGTAGGCTTTGGCTTTGTTGAAGAGGTTTTGCTGGATTTCTGTGAGCAGGTTTTCGATATAATCAGCTACCTGATCGAGGGCGACATTGCTTTTCTCCTTGGTATCGCGGCGCGCCACCTCTACTTGTCCGGCGGCTAAGTCGCGGGCGCCGAGACCGAGGCG
Organism: Chitinophagales bacterium; assembly: GCA_017303875.1. Classification (GTDB taxonomy): domain Bacteria; phylum Bacteroidota; class Bacteroidia; order Chitinophagales; family Saprospiraceae; genus M3007. The sequence continues at coordinate 44,529 of JAFLBP010000028.1, forward strand.
TACGGGCGTGCCGATCATTTCGTACTCGGCGAATTTAAAGCCCGGGCGGTTTTGGTCGTCGTTGTCAATTTTGACGCGGATACCTTTGGCGCGGAGAGCGGCGGTAATTTTTTCTGCTGCTTCCGTGAGTTCGGGCGCGGGTTTCGGAATCGGCACGATAACCACCTGCGTGGGTGCAAGGCGGGGCGGCAGCACGAGGCCGTCGTCGTCGGAGTGCGTCATGATGAGGCCACCGATAAGGCGTGTCGAAACGCCCCAGGAAGTTGCCCACACGTATTCCTGCTGGTTTTCCTTGTTGAGGAATTGCACTTCGAAAGCTTTGGCGAAGTTTTGGCCGAGGAAGTGCGAAGTACCGGCTTGCAGGGCTTTGCCGTCTTGCATGAGCGCTTCGATGCAGAAGGTTTCATCGGCGCCAGCGAAACGCTCGTTGGGCGTTTTGATGCCCTTAATAACTGGCATGGCCATATATTCTTCAGCGAACTGCGCGTACACGTCGAGCATGAGTTTGGCTTCCGCCATAGCTTCATCGGCGCTGGCGTGGGCCGTGTGGCCTTCCTGCCAGAGGAATTCGGCGGTGCGAAGGAAAGGGCGGGTACGCATTTCCCAGCGCACCACATTGGCCCACTGGTTGAGCAGAATGGGCAGGTCGCGGTAGCTTTGAATCCAGTCGCGGTAAGTATTCCAGATGATGGTTTCGGAAGTGGGGCGCACGATGAGTTCCTCTTCCAGTTTGGCTTCCGGGTCAACGATAACGCCGCCGCCGTTGGGGTCGTTTTTGAGGCGGTAGTGTGTTACCACGGCGCACTCTTTGGCGAAACCTTCCACGTGGGCGGCTTCTTTGCTGAGAAAGCTTTTGGGAATAAAGAGTGGGAAATAGGCATTGACGTGGCCAGTGGCTTTAAACATGCCGTCGAGGGCGTCGCGCATATTTTCCCAAATAGCGAAACCATGCGGCTTGATGACCATGCAACCGCGCACCGGCGAGTTGTCGGCTAAGCGTGCCTTGTGTACAATATCGAGGTACCACTGCGAATAATCCTCACTGCGGGGTGTAATCTCCTTTGCCATTACAGGTGTTTATTTAAGTTGAAATATTAAGGTTAAAAGTGCCTGAAAAGGTTCCTTTCAAAATAAATTTGAGGGGCGGAACGGTTTTTTAACAAAATATTCCCCGCGTTTCACAAGATTAAGGTAATTTTAACCATGCAAAAGGCAGCCTTTAAGCGTCCGTTAACCAAAAAAAGTTCGCAAAGGTAATACTTTTGACCCTGTAAACAGAAGCTCAAATTCACATACCTAAACATAATTCAACCATGAGAAGATACATGCAACCGGCGCTTCGCATCAGCCTCGCTTTGAGTCTTGCCTTTTCGGCAATGAGTGCCTCCGCTCAGGATGATCTTTACTATGATCCGAGTAAAGATGCCAAAACTCCCGTCTATGACGAGCGTTACCAACCAACAAATACCACGCAAAGCACAGACGACAATTATTACTTCGACGAAGACGATTACGCCTACGAGTATTCTTCGCGTATTCGTCGCTTCCACCGCCCGACACCCGTAGTAGATTACTACGATCCCTACTACGTGGATATGTACAACTACGACCCCTACTTCATGCCCGGCACAACGATCTATGTAACGTCTTACAACGATTACTGGACATGGCGCCGCTGGCGCCGCTGGAGCCGCTGGAACACCTGGAACTCCTGGGGCTGGAACAACTGGGGCTACAATACCTGGGGCTGGAATTCCTGGGGCTGGGGCAACCCCGGCTGGAACTCCTGGGGCTGGAATCAACCCTGGAACAATGTCTGGGTCACCAACAACTATTACTACGATCCTTACTGGACCTGGAACGGCTGGAACCCCTACTGCGGCGGCAATGTCTGGGTAAATAACAACTACTACGGTAACGGCTGGAACAATGGCTGGAACAACAATAATGGCGGCAACAACAACGGCTACCAGCCTCGTACCTATACCGGCCCGCGTCGTGGCGGCACCACCGTCAATAACGGATTTACCCGTTTCACGGAAAATAATGGCGGCCGACTGACGACCTCCACCAACACCGCTCCGACGATGGACATCCGCTCGCGCAATGATGGCCGCATCCAGAGCGACCGCGTTCCGTCCAACGGCACCACCAACTCCCGCTACCAGTCGCCCTCCAACAACGGCAGCAGCGCAGAGCCGGCTCGTCGCCCCTCAACACCCGCCACTACCCCGAGCAGTGGCCGCAACGACAGCCCGGCCGCCGGCCAACCGGCACGCCGCCCGAGCAGCCCCGGCGATGTAACACCCTCGCGCAACAACAACCCGAGCACGCCGAGCACAGAACCAAGCCGCGCACCACGCCCGTCTACGGCTCCGAGCACCACGCCGTCTTCGCCGCGCCCATCCCGTCCGGGTGGCGACGTACAACCTGAACGCCGCAGCAACCCGACACCCAACCGCGACGTACAACCCGAGCGCCGCAGCACGCCGGCGCCGGCGCCCCGCAACGAAGCACGCCCCGAACGCCGCGCCCAGGAACCACAACGCAGCGAACGCCCGCAACGCAGCTCCGGCGACAGCGATTTCCGCCCCAGCCGCAGCAACGAAAGCAACAACCGCTCCTTCAGCCCCAGCCCCGATCGCAGCAGCTCGCCCGGCAACAGTGGCGGCAGCAGCCGTTCCGGTGGCGGCAACAGCGGCGGCGGCAATAGCGGTGGCGGCTCCAGTCGCCCCTCCGGTAGCGGCCGCGGTGGACGCGGGTAAAACACACGATGTTGGCCGATAAGCGTTTTGGATGGCTTCATCCAAGTAATTATAAGCTGGCCAGAAGTAAGAATGGCCTTATTCAAATCCCGATTTTTTGGAATCGGAGGGGGGAGAAGCGAAAAACTGTTTGAGCCCCGACGTAGGAGGGGCGAGTTTTTTTCGCGCCCCCGTAGATTTCAAAAAATCGCTGGATTTGAATACAGCCTTGACTTTTTTTGGTTACTTTTTTGCGTCAAGGCAAAAAAGTAACAACGCCCGGAGAAAGTTTCAAGCATATGCCATTCAAAACGCTTGTTCTCGTGATTATTGATGTACTCCATGTAGATTACTGATGGTGGAAACTCCCATTTCCACCTTTTTTATACCCTAAAACCAACACAACCAAACACACTTCGCCATGAAGAAAATCAGTTTTTTCGCAAGCCTGTTACTCCTCAGCAGTAGCCTCTCTGCCCAAAACGTCAGCGACGTTTTAAAATATTCCTCCCTGCAAATCGGCGGTACCGCCCGCTCCCTCGGCGCGGGCAATGCCTTCGGCGCACTGGGTGCAGAATTTGGCGCGCTAAGCCTCAACCCTGCCGGCCTTGGCGTTTTTCGCAGCAATGAATTTGTGGTTACACCATCGCTGCGGCTTTCAAATACCAATGCCCGCCTCGACGGCATCACCAATGTCGATTGGGAAGAGCAAAACAGCGCATTTAACTTTGATAATGTGGGTATGGTCTTTCATACGCCGACACAAGGCAAATGGAAATCCTTCAACGTCGGGCTGGGCCTCAACCGCCAGCACAACTACAGCCAGTCCATTTTTTACAAAGGACTGTCGGGCGGTTCCATTATGAATAATTTTTACAAAGACGCCCAACAGGTATTCAACAATGGCGGCAACGACAACGACCTCGACCCCTTTGGCTCGCAATTGGCCTGGGATGCCAACGCCATTTACTTAGACAATAACCAGCTGGCCTACGATTTTCTGGGTAATGAAAATGCGACCATAGACCGCTCTCAAATTGTCAACACCTACGGCCGCATGAATGAATTGCTCTTTGCGATGGCCGGCAATTACGATGAAAAACTGATGGTCGGCGCTTCCGTGGGGGTTCCGTTTGTCAATTATCGCCTCGAAGGGGATTACCGCGAAGAAGACGCAACCGAACAGGTAAGTTTTTTTGACGAGTTGGCCTACACCGAATTCCTGCAGACGCAGGGCTGGGGCGTCAACCTTAAGGTGGGTATGATTTATAAAGTTACCCAACAACTGCGCCTCGGTGCGAGCTTCCACACGCCAACCCGTTTGTCGTTGACCGACAACTACAGCAACACCTTTTCCTACAGCTACACGGATGGCGGTGGCAGCAGCAGCAGCGGCCCGCTGGAATCGCCCGATGGCACCAGCGATTACCGCCTGCGCACCCCCTGGCGCGCCTCCGCCAGCGCCGCTTTTGTAGCGGGTAAAAAAGGATTTTTGAGCGCCGATGTGGAATTGGTAGATTACAGCGCCAATCGCTATAACTTTACGGCCGATGTCAGCAATACCGAAAATGAACTGTACGAACGCGAGCTGAACAACGCCATCCGCCGGGCATACCGCCAGACGGTCAATGTGCGCCTCGGCGGCGAGCTGGCCTTCAATAAGTTCCGTGTACGCGGCGGCATGAACCTGCTCGGCAATCCGCGCAGTGATGTGGACGCACAGGGACGCCCGGTAGAAGATTACAAAAACTTCAGCACCGCATACACCGCTGGTGTCGGCGTTCGCGGAGAATCTTTTTACGTGGATCTTGGCTGGCGCCTGACCACTGCAAATGGCAGTGTTTCGCCCTACAACGGCGCGCCGCTTGCAAACACGGAAACCAGCAACAACGATATTTTGCTGACGGTAGGTTTTAAATTCTGAGAAAACGCCCGCTATGTTCGACCAATTTGCCCATCCCAAGTTTTTGTATGCGCTGGCTTTAGTGCCGGTAGCAGCACTGCTCATGTGGGGATATTGGCACTGGCGACAAAAAAAAGTACAAGCGCTTGGGGAAAACCTGAAGCGTCAGTGGCTGGCTGCCGGAAAAGGCTATGGCGTACAACAAGCGGCCCTGCTGCTGGCCCTGGCCCTGATGGTCTTGGCATTAGCCAATCCGCAAAAAGGCATGGAACGCCGTCGGGTGGAGGTAAAAAGCTCCGACCTTGTATTTGCATTGGATGTCTCACAAAGTATGTGGTGCAAAGATGTTTCACCCAATCGACTCGAATTAGCCAAATTATTTATACAAAAAACGCTTCAGGCTACACCCGGCAACCGGGTAGGTCTGGTGCTGTTTGCCGGTGATGCGTTCGCGCAGGTGCCCCTGACGGAAGATTACAATTATCTGTTGGAGCGCCTGCGCGACGCGGAACCACAAACGATGTCGCAGCAGGGCTCCGACATTGGTCTGGCATTAGAAACAGCCGTTTTAAGTTTTGATCCGGAGCCAAATGCGAGTCGCGCGATTGTTTTGCTGAGCGATGGGGAAAACCACGAATCCGACCCGGAAGATGCGGCCGAAAATGCTTACGATAAGGGTATTGTTGTTTTTACGGTAAGTGTGGGCACAGAAGGCGGCGGGGTTTTGCCGGTAGCAGCCAATGTGATGCAGCCGCGCCGCGATGATCGCGGGGAAGCCATCCGGAGCAAGGCCGATGAAGCGCTGCTGAATGCCACTGCGGAAGCCGGCGGCGGTAAGTTATTCCGCTCGGCAGCTGGCGATGCCGCCACAGAGGCGCTTGTCGGGGAAATAAAATCGCTGCCCCAGCGCGCCCTTACCATGCGTTCTTTTAGCGAAGCTGCTTCTTATTATCAGTGGTTATTGGCGCCGGCACTGCTGTTGCTGGTTTTCGGACAGGGCTTTACTGCTTGGGTGCGCCGTAAAAAAGCGCCAGAAAAATCATTGCTAACTTAAGCTCATTGCTTACTTCCGCGCTGGTCTGGTCGTCGATTGCCCAATCGCGCGGATCTCTTTCCTTTAAGGTATACAGGTAAAATGCGCCGTTGTTATTGTCTTTGGCCTGCCATTCATCAAACTGGTTTTTCCAGCGGCTGCCAAACACAAAATTGATGGCATTATCCGTTACGCGCCACTCGCTGAAATCATTAACCCAGGCGGTTTTCATGCTTACAATAGCGCCGTTGTAGGCGCGCAACTCCCAGTAAGAAGGGTCATCTTTCCATTTGCGGCGAATCGTGCCGCGCTCGCCGAGGTATTCATATTCCCACTCTGTCCAGTCTTCGCGCATATTGAGCCAGCGCAGTTTTATTTCTCCGCTCATGGATTCTTCCGGCGGTTCGGCATCCGGATCGGCGGCCTGCGTGCTGTCGGGAGCCGGTACCGTGTACAATTCCCATTCTACAAAAGAATCGGCCCAGCGGCTGCTCAGGGTAGAAAAGCGACGGGTTTCCTGCGCGGCCGTGAGCAGCGGCACAGACAGGAATGATAACAACAGGAGTAAGCGAATAGGCATAATATCTTTACTTTTGCTTCATGCAAATGCGTATTTCAACAACACATGGCGCTTACGAGGTGGATCTCGGTTGCCCCATCGACCTGTCCTTGCCACTTTTAAGCGGTTTGGAAACCGTCAACTGCTTTTGGGCGCCGGAGGTGGAGTACAGCCCCGTGGTGGCCGGCAATTTTATCGGCGACACACAGCAGGGCGGTTCCGTCAATTTTTTCAATGTGCGCTTTAACCCGCATGGCAACGGCACGCATACGGAATGCGTAGGCCATATTGCACTGGAACGTTATGTTTTACATCAAAGTTTGCGCGATGCGCATTTTTTAGCGCGCCTGGTCAGCCTTTACCCCATGAAACAGGACAATGGCGACCGCGTCATTACCCGCGAACAAATAGAAGGCGTACTGCAAGCCGGTGAAGTGGATGCGCTGATCATTCGAACCATGCCCAATGACGACTTCAAAAAACGCAGCAATTATTCAGGCAGCAACCCGCCTTATCTGCACCACGAGGCCATCCGCTACATGGTAGCCTGCGGTATCGAACATTTGCTTGTGGACCTGCCTTCGGTAGACCGGGAAGAAGACGGCGGCGCCTTGCTCGGGCATAAAGCCTTTTGGCAATACCCTGAAAATGTGCGCATTGGAGCAACCATCACCGAACTGATTTACGCGCCGCAGGAGGTTCGGGACGGCATTTACCTGCTCAACCTCCAAACCGCCGCTTTTCAGTTAGATGCCAGTCCTTCGCGACCAGTCATTTATCCCCTGCGTGCTATTTGAGTTGCGCGGCGTCACAATTTCCTGGCAAAGACATACAAATCAAAGACACAAAACATAGATTTGCTGCACGAAACGAACGATAACTTACTTTTATGCAGCAAAACAGTACCACGCGCAACACCTACCTTTTGCCTTTCATTTTGGTGTGCAGCCTCTTTTTTCTTTGGGGCATTGCCAACAGCCTGAATGGCTCTTTGATCCGCCATTTTCAGTTTGCGCTCGATTTGAAGCGCTGGCAGGCGGGTATTGTAGACTCCGCTTTTTACTTCGGCTATTTTGTAATGGCCATTCCCGCAGGCATTTTTATGCGCAAATGGGGCTACAAACGCGGTATTCTGGCCGGTTTATTGCTCTATGCGGCCGGTGCGCTGCTGTTTTATCCGGCGGCTAATATTCGTGCTTTTGCTTTTTTCCTGTTCGCTTTGTTCACCATTGCCAGCGGATTAGCCTTTTTGGAAACGGCGGCTAATTTATACGTGACGGTGCTGGGCGATAAATCCAGGGCCGCTTTTCGCATCAATTTCGCGCAGTCGTTCAATGGCTTGAGTATCATTATCGGGCCGATTATTGGCAGCCTGTTCATTTTTGCAAAAGAGTCCTACACGCCGGAGCGTCTGGCGAGCATGACGCCGGAGGCCATTGAGCAGGTGCGGATGGAAGAAGCGCTTTCTGTGCAGGGGCCTTATCTCGCGGTAGCTTTTGCTGTGCTGGCGGTGGCGTTGTTGTTCTGGCTGACCAAAATGCCGGAAGTGGGCCGCGATGAAGAGGCGGCCGAGGGCAAGGTTTCTTTTTTTGATTTATTCAAAAACCGCAATTTAATGCTTGGGGTGCTGGCGCAATTTGCCAATGTGGGCGCCCAGGCAACCCTTTGGGGTTATTTTGTGGATTTTAAAATGGATTTGTCGGCAGAAACGCACTTTGGGCCGGCACTGGCATACGCTGAATTTATCCGCGGCCTTGCGGGCGACACGGCGAACATCACGCCCGAACAAATTGCCGGTTTTCACGCCTCTTTTGCATTGGTTTTATTCCTGATCGGGCGCCTGCTGGGCACCTTCCTGATGAATTTTATGAAACCACGCACCGTTATGGCGGCCTATACGGCGCTGGCGGTTTCGCTGGCGGCATTTGCGTTTGTCAGTGGCGGCCTGACGGCAGTTTTGTGCATTATGGGGCTGTATTTCTGCCAGAGTATCATGTTCCCGACCATTTTTGCATTGGCCACGCAAGGCTTGCCGCCAGCAGAAAGCAAACTGGCTTCCTCCTTGGTTATTATGGCAATTGTCGGAGGGGCCGTGTTGCCACCCATTGCCGGTTTGCTGTCTAATTCAGGCGGCATGAAAATGGCCTTGGCAGTGCCCTTGTTCTGTTTTGCCTACGTTCTACTCTACGTTGTAACCAGCAAACAGTCTCATCAGTGAACAGTTATCAGTCAACAGTGGGCAGGGAAGTTGTTATGCTGGGCGAAGGGAAGTATCCGGCCGGGAGTATTCAGTACCACCTCGCCGGATGCTTCGCTAATAACGAGCCACAATTCCAGTATTGAGCTTAATGCCTGAAAATCAATTAATTTTGAGGCGAATGTAAATTCTGTTTGGTTGAAAACCCTGAAGGATAATTTCCCGCAGAATACGCAGATTGACGCGCAGAATACGCAGATCTTTTACGCTTGACTACTCAGATAACATAAAAAAATCTGCGCGAGCTGCGCGTCAATCTGCGAATTCTGCGGGAAATTGATTTTAAGAGCTTGTTCGGAAATCCATCAATCGGCTACAAGCTCTAAGCGACATGCTCCAATGGTTCATTAGCGGTTCAGTGGCCGAGCCAGCAAGACAGCATCCCTGCTCACTGCTGACTGTTGACTGCTCACTGATAACTGATTCCTGAACACTATTGTATCAATAACTGTTAATCGCATAAATCACTGCTCACTGTTGACTGCTCACTGATAACTGTTGACTGCTCACTGTTGACTGCTCACTGATAACTGAAAAAAATGGCTGAACAAGACCCTAATGCGGTTGCCCGCAAAAAAGATCATATAGAACTGGCATTTAAAAGCCGGGTAGAAGCTGCTGCGCTCGACGGGCGCTTCTATTATGAGCCGATGCTGGCGCCCCACCCCGACGCACAGACCTTGCCGATGCTTGATTTTTTGGGCAAATCCTTGCGCGCGCCCCTGTGGGTATCGTCCATGACCGGCGGCACGGCGATGGCCAATGTGATCAACCACAACCTGGCGCGGGCTTGCCGGCAATTTGGCATGGGTATGGGCTTGGGCAGTTGCCGGCAGCTGCTGTACAGCGATGAGCATTTACCAGATTTTGATGTGCGCGATGCAATCGGCCCGGATTTGCCGCTGTTTGCCAACCTTGGTGTGGCACAAGTGGAACAGTTGTTTGAACAGGGGGAGCAAGACAGAATTTTTCATTTATTAGAAAAATTACGCGCCGACGGACTCATCATCCACGTCAATCCCTTGCAGGAGGCCATGCAGCCCGAAGGCGATATTTTTAAAACATCCCCTGTAACAACCATCCGGCGCACCCTCGAATTACTGGGTCGCACGCCCTTAATTGTCAAAGAAGTCGGGCAGGGCTTCGGGCCGGCGAGTATACGCGCTTTGCTGGAAATGCCGCTCAGTGCCGTGGAATTTGCCGCCGGCGGCGGTGTAAATTTTGCCAAATTGGAACTGCTGCGCAGCGACGAGGAAAAACAGGAGGTTTTTGGCCGCTTGGCTACCGTCGGGCATTCGGCTGCCGAGATGGTTCAATTTGTCAACGAGGCCGTTGCGGCCCTTGGCGAACACTGCCGCGTGGAACAGATCATTATTTCCGGCGGGGTCAAAGATTTTTTAGACGGCTATTACCTGATACAAAAATCTAATCTGAAAGCGGTTTACGGACAAGCGTCCGGTTTTTTACTACACGCCCGCGGCGAATATGAGGCATTGGAGCATTACGTAGAAGCCCAATTGCAGGGCCTGCGCCTTGCCTATGCCTACCTCAAAGCCCGATAATAAGCAACACCTAAAGCACTTTACACCTTCTTTCCTATGTCGAAAACAGTATCGGGATACTCCAAGCTGAACAAGCAGCAAAAAATTGAGTGGCTGACGAATAATTTTACCCAAAACCCCGCCGAAGCAGCACAAGAGCTGGCATCCTGGCAACATATTGACCCGCAGGTACAAAAAGTACTCGATGGGTTTACAGAAAATGCGATTGCCAACTATGTGCTGCCCTACAGTGTGGCGCCCAATTTCGTCATCAACGGCAAAACCTACGCTGTGCCTATGGTGATTGAGGAAAGCAGCGTGGTGGCCGCCGCATCCGCAGCCGCTAAATTCTGGGCCGAACGCGGCGGTTTTCACGTGGAAATACGCGACACCGTCAAACTCGGACAAGTGCATTTCCGCTGGATGGGACAGTCGGACAAACTCAAAAATATTTTTCCGGAATTAAAAAAAGCGCTGCTCGACGCCAGCCTGCCCCTCACCGAAAACATGCGCAAACGCGGTGGCGGCGTGCGCGATATTGAATTGCTCGATTTTACCGCCCAGGAACCGTTTTACTACCAGTTGCGGGCATCTTTTGAAACCTGCGACAGCATGGGCGCCAATTTTATCAATACGGTGCTGGAGTGCTTCGCCGATGAATTGGAAACGTTAATTACAGAATATCCCGGCCTTACAGACGCCGAGCGCGACGTGGAGGTCATCATGTCGATTCTTTCCAACTTTACGCCCGACTGTATCGCACACGCCTGGGTGGAAACGCCCATCGCTTCTTTTGAAGACCTCGCGCGCAGCCAGGGTATGGACGCCCATGCGCTGGCCGAGCGCTTTGCGGCGGCAGTGCGTATCGCCACCATTGATCCCTATCGGGCGACCACCCACAACAAAGGTATTTTTAATGGCATTGATGCCGTAATTCTGGCTACCGGCAATGATTTCAGGGCCGTGGAAGCTTGCGGACATACCTATGCCGCGCGCGACGGACAATACCGAAGCCTGAGCCGCTGTACCATCAACAACGGAATGTACCGCTTTGAATTGGAAGTACCCTTTGCCGTGGGTACGGTAGGCGGACTCACCAACCTGCACCCCTTGGTGAAGCGCTCGCTGGAAATTCTCGGTCACCCCGGCGCCCGCGAACTGATGTGCATTGTGGCAGCCGTAGGGCTGGCGCAAAATTTTGCGGCCGTTCGCTCCCTCATTACCACCGGCATTCAACAGGGGCACATGAAAATGCACCTGACCAATATCCTGAACCATTTTTCTGCCAATGAAGAGGAATGCGCAGCCGCGCAACACCATTTCCAGAATCAAACGGTGAGCTTTAGCGCCGTACGGACGTTTATTGAGGGTATGCGGGAAGCATAACTTCCCCTTAGAGCATGCTCTTAATTCAGCACCATCACCTTGGCAATAATGGCATCCGGCGAATCAAAATTATTTTCGCTGGTTGCAAAAACGAGGTAAACCCCCGATGCCACGCGGCGGCCGAGGTAGTCGCGCGCGTCCCAGACAGCCTGCCCGCCCAACGATTTGCCTTCATAAACAAGATTGCCGGCCACATCCGTAATTTTCACATTGGCATCCTGTGCCAGGCCGTAAATCGCGATCGGGCCATTGTAATTCGGATAAACCGGATTCGGGTACGCATAAACGCTGCGGCTATTGATTTTGCCCCCTGCGGTAGCTTCGGCGCGCAGGGATACCACGCCGCGTTCAGTACCGATCCAGGCCTCGCCGGTTTTATCGTCAATGGCAATATCGGTGATGATGTTGTCGAATAAGGGGCTGTTGGTGTTGGTAAAACGCGCTTCCTGCGTGCGGCCGTCGGGCGACTGTACAAATACGCCGTTGGTCGTTCCAAACCATTTGCGGTTGGCGCCGTCCACCGCGATGCAGCGCACATCTTCGGTTTCCAGCAGGTAGCCGTTAAAGCCGTCCACATTCACAATGCGGCGGCGACCTGCACAAATTTCAGGATCAAAAACGCTGCTGCCGCACTCAAAAGTCACGACGCCCTGCTGTGTCCCGACCCAAACATCGCCTTCGCGGTCCACACCGATGCAGCTCACCGTATTGGTCGGCAAAGCGCTGTTGGCCGTCGTAATCTGGCGGTAGCGGTCGTCGGAAGGGTCGTCAATATCGGCGCCGCTGTCGTATACCAATACACCGCCATTGAAGGCTACCACAAACCATTTATAGCCATTTCGATCCACGGCTACCTGAAGCAGGTTGTTTTGCGGCGCACCGCTGAAATTGCGGATTTGCCCGTCGGCTTTCAGCACGGCAATAGGCGCCGAAGGCGCATCGTAGTTGCTGATCCACAGGTTTTTATCTTCGTCGAATGCAAGTCCGCCAATGGCCGTAAGGGCATCGCCGGTAGAACCTGCACTTTGCAGGATGGAGTTGTTTTTATTGTAAATTTTAGCCGTTGCGCCCGGCGAGTTCATCTCAATCAGTCCGCCCACATAACTGCCGACATAAAACGATTCGCCGTCGGGATGCGGCGCCACACGCCACATATCGTTGTTGGCATCCTGGGCCTGAAGCTCCGGATTGCTGTCGCCCCAGATACGCGACCATTGTCCCGTGCGGTACATGTACAGCCCGTTTTTGATGTAGGGTGCGCTCAGGCCTGAGCCGGGGCCGGGTGTTGCCACATAGACCGTATTATCCGGGCCTACGGCAATATCCGAGGAGCGGTGGTTATAGGGCGAATTAAAGCTGAAACGCTCGCAACTATTGGTATTCCGGTTAAAAAGGCGAAACTGGTCGGAATCGTCGGCTATCCAGAAAGTATTGCTACTGCTTTGATCTTCAATGGTATAAAAAGGTTTTGATGCCTCGCAGGTCCAGTAAATCTGGTCGCGGGCGCCGCTGGGATCAATGTATTCGAGGTAGCCGTCAAAACCGCGTTTCCAGCCAATGACAAGGCCCTGACCCTCCGCGTTGAGGAAATACACATCGCGGTCGCCGGAGCTGGCGGACTCCACGGGCGGAACACTCATGCCGTCGTAGCGGAGCAGGTAATTGGCAGCGCCGATATAGAGGTGATCCTTCCAGACTTGCAGTGCGCCGATCTGATCTTTATTCGGGAAAGCGACGCCGAGCTCCACGCGTTCCCAGTTGTTAAAATCGGCGGGATTGGGGTCGTCAATGTCAATGCGGTACAAGCCTTTTTCCGTGCCCATGTACAGGTTATCCTGAAAAACAGCGGCGGCACGCACCGCATCGTTTGTAAAAACCGTATAAACCGCTTCGGCGCGTTCCAGATCAAGCTTTACCAACCCGAAGCCGCAGGCTAAGTAGGCATACGGGCCGTCGAAAGCCACGCTGTATATTTTTTTATCGCCAATCAGGTTGATGTTTTTGCGGATAAAGGGAAGATTGACCACTGAGCCGTCTGTTGTCCGGTAGAGGTCGATATTGCTGTTGGTGTAGGCCATCACGACCGTCTCCGTTGCGGCGTTGTATCGGATGAGCTGCATGCCCACATCGCTGAGGCCCTCCACGCGGGAGATGAATTTCGGGCTGCGTTCGGCTTTGTCAAGTTCCAGCATGGCCCATTCCGTGGCAAAATAGACATGCGTATTGCTTTGTGTTACATAAACGGCGCGTTGCCAGGGCAGGTGCTGGCGCCACTCGCCGATGCGCAGGGGCGGAAAATTGACGGTATCGGTTTGTGCCGAAAGCAAGGCAGGAAAAAGGATCAAAGCGACGAAAAAGAGTCGGAGTGCACGCATCGTGGAAACGGTTTGAATATTTAGAGCATGTTCGGAAATCCATCAATCGGCTGCAAGCGGCAAATATCCTGCTGCACTGCGTTGGTTTTCTTCGTCGTAGCTGCCGGCTACGCCTGTGAAAACCGCCTTGTTCAGCATGTAATTTGCTCGCTTTCGCGCGATCATGAATTCCCGAACATGCTCTTAGAGCTATAAAGGTGCAACGAGATCTGGAGAGGTTGCCTGAATTGAGGCGGCTTTCTTGGCTAATGTTGTTCAAATGGCATATTCTGCCTTTCAGCCCGAGTATCCGACCACTCAATTTTTTGTACTTGAACCATATTTAAATTCGGCAAAAATTTGTCCCGTAAAAACACCAACACATGCGCAACATACTCGTCGTACTCGGTCACCCATCCAATCAATCCCTCAACCACGCCCTTGCTGAAGCCTACGCGGAAGGCGCCCGTTCGGCGGGTCATCAGGTAAAAATGCTCAAACTCGGCGACTTAAATTTCGACCCCATCCTGCGTGAAGGCTTTCGTCGGGTACAGGAGCTTGAGCCTGATTTGCAGGAAGCCCAGGCCCTGATTCGCTGGGCCGACCATCTCGTTTTTGTATATCCCAGCTGGTGGGGCAACCTGCCCGCCCTGCTCAAGGGTTTTCTCGACCGCACATTTTTACCCGGCTTTGCCTTCAAATACAAGGGCAGTGATTCACCCTGGTGGGATCGCCTGCTCAGCGGCAAATCCGGCCGTATTATCCTGACCATGGATTCGCCACGCTTCTACAACTGGTTGGCTTACGGCGACGCCAATATTAAGGCGATGAAAAATGCGACCCTGCACTACTGCGGCGTAAAACCCGTTAAAACCACCATTTTTGATAAAGTTCGCTTCGCCAATGCCGAAAAACGGGAAAAATGGCTGGCTGTTTGCCGGAAATTAGGCGCGGCGGGAAAGTGAGGTGAATGGGGTAATACGCTCAATAAAAAAGGCAGGGGAATTAGCGCGTATTCGGAAAGTCATGGTCTTAAGAATAACTTCCCGAACACGCGCTAAGAGGCTCTAAAATCGGAAACCGATTCTATATCCCGGGCTTAATACGTTTTTGTCGAATTCTGAAAAATATCGACTATAACTCGTTGTTAATTCACCAAAAAACCTCCATTTAATTGGATGACTCACTGAAACACCAATTGAAAAACCCATATCCCTGTAATCCTTATATTCAAAGAAACTTTCAACCCAATTTCCATGATTATATTGATACAAAAATATTACTTTAGATCCGGTTCGATAATTCAGACCAGAAAAAAAATTTATTTTAGAATGTTTTAATTTTAAAGTATAACCTCCACATATCCTGTAATGTCTGATACTACGGCCCATTACGGTATTGGGAAAATTTCCAATATTATTAAGGTCAATTTTTTTTCCGCTAAAATCATGCGTGCCATATAATAATTCCAAATTGAACAATTTGTTGAACCTGAATAAATAAGTTATAGTGGGAATTCTTTTATTAGTTTTTAAATTTTGAAATCTAAAAGGAACTTCATCAAAAAAGCTTCCCCCATAGTAGCCCACAGTAACTTCGTGTCGGTGCCATTTTTGGGCATAACACACTTGTGCTGCACCCAGAATTACTAACAACAAAAAGTGTTTCATGTTAGTCAATTTTTATGAATCTTTTAGTGATGATTTGTTGATCGAGTTGAACTTTAACAATATACATGCCGGCAGACAGGTTTGAAATATCGATAGGCATCCTTGGGGCTGATATTGAGCTATCACTAAATATTACTTTTCCGTCAAGTTTAAATATTTCTATTTTTTCAATAATATTTCCCTCATTAGATCGTACCAATATTTGATTTTTGGCAGGATTTGGAGACAATATTACACCAGAACTGAATATGATTGCTGTATTTTGTGACTGCACACGATCATTGGTAGATTCATCATCCTTACATATCCAAATACCTTCCGACCCACAATTATATAGTTCGACTTCAATAGTCGAAGTTCCTCCAAAAGAAGATGTAACTGTTATCGTTATACTCGTCGGGTAAGAAGGATAATTTGGTATTTGTGTAATCACGAGGGTTCGATTTCCAAGGCCGGTTGTATATGCTACCCAATCTGATGGGAAATTCCAAGAGAATGATGCACCGGATAGATCATATGCTGTATATGTTGGATAGCTCGTTTGCTCTTCAATACAGATAAATGTTCGGCCGTATACTGTCAGACAGGAACCTGAAAAAGGCGTACCGACACCTACCGCAGCCCAAGCGTTGGTAGTTTGGATTTCTTCGTTAGAGCAAGGGCCAAAAATCTGTCGTGCAGCAGCGATTGAGCCAAGCCTTGCGTCAGGATATCCTGATGCACTTCCTAAGAAATTACATAAATTACTGTAAGCTATTCGTGCAGCACTTGAAGAGCCTATTCCTTGAACAGTTACTCCATTTTGTGTCCCCCCTTGCGTCAAAAGATAAAACCATTTGTTTTGAACGCTACAATTAGTGTGTACCCCACATAAATCATTTCCAAAAGGGAATCCGCCGGGTAACGGGATACAGCCTGAAACAGGCACCCAAAATGGATCAGTCAAATAAGTTTCCGGATGGCTAAATGCGTGAGGATTTTGCAAATCCCTAATCATGGCAGCATCTTCTGCAATTGTCCAGTTGATAGCCCCACCGCGTTGAAAATTTTCCACAAGCGTACCAAATATATCAGCAAACGATTCATTCAATGCTCCTGGCTCACCAGAACGATCAAAATTAGCCTCGTTTCTGACAATACCATGCGTAAATTCATGGCCGCATACATCAAGCGTTGCAAAATTGGTGTTACCATTAAATGAGCCGGAATTTCCAAATTCCAAGTGATTTTTCCCTCCTGAATTGAAGAAAAATGCCCCGAACAGTCCCGAACCTGCAAAAATTCGAATCTCACTATTTGCGTTGTCCATTCCGCTTCTTCCAAAAGTAGTTTTGAAATAATCCCATGCCCGATTTACCCCCCAATGAGCAGAAGTATTGTTTGACTGATCAGCTGCCCAGACATCATCTGAGTCGAATATGTGGTCTAAACCTGACCATGGGTTAGGTATTGGGTTTAGCATCTGATCAAAGGCAACAGAACTTCCATTCCTTGTCTTGATTTTCTTACCTGCATCATCTGATTCGAGATGATGGTGCCCGTGAAATAGCCCGCCGAACCACTTAGTGTCGATGGTTTGGATTCCATCGTAAAGAGTTACTGCAGGCCCATTGCTTTCCACCATCTCAAAGGACTTAATTATACCGCCTGTATTGGCATTTACATAGACTATCTTGTGTAATTTTGGAGAGAGGGCAAGAATCTCAAATTTCCATGCCAGTTTATAGTTCATCGTGGCCATATTGACATTAATAGGGTATGTCAAAACAAGTTCACCATTGGGGTAATAAGTTGCATTAGCATCACCCGTATCATCTTTCAACCCTTGTTCCCACGAGCTGTTCTCCCATGCGTACTGAGAGGCATCTAAAAAGGCAAGAGCAGCATTTAACGCTTGTTCTTGAGTGAAGACAGGTACTACAGTAAGATTTAATTGTTCCACGTTTTTTCCGTGTATGAGTTCCACTATACAGTCTTTGACGTGCTCAAAAAACTCTGCGTTTTCAACTTTTATGTTTTGATAATATTGCTGATAGCGATTATGTGTATATCCTTGATCGTCTTTGACACTTTCCACCAAATGCATAGAATCGTTCACCGATAAGCCAAGGGCTGTTTTGTGTAATTTAAACAAATCTCCTTCGACGAGACCTACCGAAGGCTTGAAATAAAGCCAGCCCTCTGGGGCACTTTTTTCGATACGTTGTTGGATGTACTGGTTATCAGTTTTCAGGAAGGTAGGTGTGTTCTGCGCATTTACCTGTGCAATGATGATTATCAGCAGGAAAGCGGCAGAAAGTCTCATTAGATATGTGCAATTTTTCATGTAACTTTTTTGAGCTGCTTTTGTTTTGCAGATTAGTTGATAAAAACCTCAAAATTCAAGTGGTTGAGGCTTCCACTGCTATGCTCGACAAACAGTTTGACAAGTTTAGCGCACGATATTCAGGCGCAAGGTCTGGCTGCTGCCATTGTCCTGCACCCGCATCAGGTAGAGGCCCGCGCCGAGGCGGCTGAGGTCTACGGTATTGGTATGGAAGGCGCCGGAAGCCAGCAGGCGACCATCGGCCCCGAATACTTCATACCGCGCATCCGGGCTTTGCAGCCCTTCTATCCGGAACAGCCCCGTGCCGGGGTTGGGCATGGCTCGCAGTGTGCCCGTTGCTGACCAGGGCGACGAAGCATCCACGCCGCTCACATACACCTGCCGGCAAAACACATCCTCACCCTCGGCATTCGACACCCGCAGGCAGACCGTATACTCCCCCGGCCCGCTGAAGTGGTGCTGCGGATGCCGCTCGATGCTGCTGTTGGCCGACCCCGAAGCAGGATCCCCGAAATCCCATTGCCAGGAAGCCGGCTCGTAGGCCGACAAATCCCGAAACCACAAGCGAAGCCCATCCAAAGTATCCGAACGCCAGCGCCAATGCGCCCACGGCACATTGTTCAGCCCCAGCGTATCGCAGGCCGAGCCATCCACCGGCCCAAGCCGATAATTCGGGAAGTTGGGAAAGCCATTCTTAAAATGATTCAGACAATACGCCTGTATTTCCGGGCGACTGGCCAATCCTTTTTCATCGGGGTTGTGTATTACATGTACACAACTTACCCCATTGCCCGGCCAGAAATAAATCTTCCCATCCGGCGCGACCTGCATCCAGGCCAGTTGCCGCTCCGGATCCGTCAGCGGGTTGTCGGTATGCAGCAGCAGTTTGGATGCCGCCAGATCAGTTGCCTGCAGGTCGTACTGAAACAGCGAATCGCATTGCGACAAATACAGATAACGCGCATTGGGCGAAATGGCCATGCCATTGCCATTGCAGCTAAAAAAATCGCGTACCGCCCCGCCGTTGCGGTAATTGCTCAACAGCCCGCTGCAGCGGTCAAAATCAAATACCATCAGGCCCACACTATGGCCATAGCGGGCATACCTGCCGCCGTCCGGTGCCACAGCAACCTGAGTGATCAGTGCCTCTTCCGAATGTACATCGCCAATCGTCTGCGTATGCGCCAGATGTGGCCCTGTGGGGTCGAACAGGTAAATATAATAGCGGTTGCTGTCAAACTCCGGGATAATCATCCACCAGTCCCGGCCATTGGCATGTCGTATGGGTTTCAGCCCGCCGCCGCTGAGCGTATCCAGCAGCAGGGCTTCGTCCTTGGCGATAACCCGATATACCCCGTCCGGGTCTTTGTTTATTTTGGCATACGCAAAACGCAGGGTACCGGCGTAATATACCGGCTGATACTGATAACGTACACCCAGATAAAACAGATAATAATTTACCGTATCGGCAGGGTCAGGTAGAAAAGCGGCATTATCAGGTATCGGATAACCAAGCAGGTTGGTGCAAAACTCCTTGGAGGCATAACCCTCATTGAGCATTTCGCCCCCATCTACCAACTGCCAGGGGCCTTCCATGATGTCGCAATTGTTGCTGAAAAAACGGGGTTCGCCGCCTTCAGTACTGATAACGGCATTGGTAATATCAAATCCTAAGCCCAGATTTTTATAGCTATACTCCACATCGTTCTGGTTGAAGTCGAGCTGAATATTATACGTTTCCTGCAAATCCTCATTCCTGAAGTAGCCAGTATACCAGATAAAATCACGCTTCTGGCCGCTCAGCAGCAGCGGCAACAAAAGGCAAGCTATATGTAAAGATAAACGATACCACATAAGCAAAAATGAATAAGCCCGGCCTGTAAGCGGGTTGCTAACAGGCCGGGTTAGAGTTATGAGTTAATTAGCAGGTCAAAAATAAGATTTAGGCAAGATAAGAAAATTTATGATTTTTAATAAGTCAGGTTTCTGACAACCTTAAATCAAACACAACTAATTTATTTTCAATTTTTTAATTAACCCAAAATACATATTTCCGGCATTTGAAATTACACATTTTTTTCTGAATAATCGCTTGCTGTTGATGATCGTACTCCAATATCCACAGAAATTACAGGAAATAAATACAGCCGCAGTTTCTTAGCAGCAGAGCGGCACAAAATCCCTACTTTTGCCCCAAAATCAATTCCAATGATGCGTTTGTCGCTCTTTATCGCCCTCGGCGCTGCTTTTTTCCTTGGTCTGACCGCCTGCCAGCCCCCCGAATCGGCACAGTCGGAAACCTCCAAACAAGCGGTGTCGCTTAATTATAACGACAAACGCATACAGCGCCTCTACGATTTCCGCGACCGCCGGGCGCTCGACAGCCTGCACGCCTACCTTAAAAATCCCGACGCTACGCTGCGCTACCTCGCCGCGCTCTCTTTCGCCTCTGCCCGCGACAGCAACAGCGTAGACGAACTCGCAGCGCTGCTGCGGATAGAAAAAAATGAAGACGTGCGCATCGCCGCCGCCTTCGCCCTCGGCCAGATCGGACACCGCAGCGCCGAAACGGCCCTCATCGAAGCCTTCAACGCCGCCGACTCGCTCTCCAAACACCAGCGTTTCAATGCCGTGGTACTGGAAGCCGTCGGGAAGTGCGGCAGCGCCGCCAGTCTGAAAAATATCGCCGCCGTCAGCACCTACCAACCCTCCGATACCCTCCTGCTGGAAGGCCAGTGCCGCGCTATTTACCGCTTCGGCCAACGCAACATCACCGACCCCTCGGCTACCACGCGCATGATCGCCTGCTGCGCCGAAGAGCATGTACCCGCGCCTGCGCGCCTGATGGCCGCACACTACCTGGCCCGTACCAAAGACCTCGCGCCCGACAGCACCCAGGCCGTACAAATGGCCGTGGCCTTTGTGCGCGCCACCGACCACCCCGAAATCCGTATGGCGCTTGCCAAAGCCCTCGGAAAATCCAAAACACAACCTGCTTTCGGCATCCTCTCCAAAGTTATTGCCACGGAAAGCGACTGGCGCGTGAAATGCAATATCGTGAGCGCTATGGCCGGGTTTGAGTACGATACCGTCCGCGCACTCGTCATTCCGTTAGTGTACGACAACAACCCGCACGTCAGCCGTACTGCCGCCGAGTTTTTTGTGAGCAACGGACAAGCTAAGGACGGCGACTACTACTGGCGTATTGCCCGCGATAATCCAAATTTGCCGGGCCTGACGCAAATTGCGCTTTACCGGGCCTCCAACAAATGGCTTTCAGGCAAAAACGAGCCGGAATCCAAGGATTTTGTCAATTTTCGCCTGCGGGATATGTTCCTCAAAACACAGGAACCGTATGAAAAAGCAGCCTGCCTGAACGCCCTCGCTGAATTCGGCTGGCAATACCGCTGGATACACGACAACGGCTTTACCAACAACAGCCCGGTTGTCAAATCCACCGCCGCCGAAGCCTTGCTCAGTATTTTACAAAAACCGAATTTTTACGCCTTCTTTGGCGAAAACAGCCGCAGCGTGCGCCGGGAATTATATTATTACCTGCGTGAAATTGTCGGCTCCGGCGACCCCGGCATGATCGCAGCCGCCGCCGACGGATTCCGGGTGGAAGCGCTGGATTTCAAAAGCCTGCGCGACTCCTCGCGTGTGGAAGATTTTCGCACCGCTTTAGGCAAGCTGACCATGCCCCGCGATGTGGAGGCTTATCAGGCCCTGGAAAAAACAATTGCCTGGTTTGAAGGACAACCGCTGCCCAAATACAGCACACCGGCCTGGAACCACCCGATCGACTGGGAGGAGCTGAAGCTGATCGGCGATAAAACCCGCGCCGTCATCGAAACAGAAAAAGGTAATATCACCCTCGTTTTGTACCCGCAATGGGCGCCCGGATCGGTGGTGAACTTTGTCAAATTAGCCACTTCCGGTAAATACGACAACAAAACTTTCCACCGCGTGGTGCCCAATTTCGTGATCCAGGGCGGATGCCCGCGCGGCGATGGCTACGGCGCAGAAAATTACAGCATCCGCAGCGAGCACGGCCTGTTGTGGTACGATGGCCCCGGCTACGTCGGAATGGCTTCTGCCGGGCCAGACACCGAAGGCACCCAATTTTTCATCACCCACTCCGCTACCCCCCACCTCGACGGCAATTACAGTATTTTTGCCAAAGTGGAATCCGGACAAGATGTAGCAGATCGTATTCAGCCCGGCGATCAGATCAAACGGGTGACCATTGTATACAAATAAACGATGTACCAACTTTTTAAGCCGCTCCTTTTTGCGCTTTCTCCCGAAAAAGCACACCGCATTACCATGACGTTGCTCGAATTGGCCTGCGCCACCGCGCCGGGTCGGGCCTTGCTCCGAAGCTGGTATTTTCCAAAAAAAAATGCCGCCGCCGTTCAGGCACTCGGTCTGAACTTCCCGAATGTGGTGGGCCTGGCTGCCGGTTTCGACAAAGACGGCAAGCATATTGAAGCGCTGGCCTGCTTAGGCTTCGGGCATATTGAAGTGGGTACCGTAACGCCTGTGGGGCAGCCCGGCAATCCGCAGCCGCGCCTGTTTCGCCTGCCCGCCGATCGCGCGCTCATCAACCGCATGGGATTCAACAATGAAGGGGTGGAAGCGCTCGCCGCCCGCCTCAAACGGCTGCGCGAAAAAGGCGTGCCGGGTGGGCTTATCATTGGCGGCAACATCGGCAAAAATAAAAATACGCCCAACGAGGAAGCCGAAAACGACTACCTGCGTTGTTTTGAGGCCCTGTATCCGTATGTGGATTATTTTGTGGTAAATGTCAGCTCCCCCAATACGCCCAACCTGCGGGCTTTGCAGGAAAAAGAACCGCTGACGCGCCTGCTGCAAAGCCTGCAAAACCTGAACCATCAACAGCTGAAGCCCCGGCCGATTTTGCTGAAAATTGCGCCCGATCTGGGGCAGGAACAATTGCAGGAAATTGCTGAAATTGTACAGGAAACCGCCTTGGCCGGCGTAATTGCCACGAATACAACCATTTCCCGCGCCGACTTGCAGACGCCGGAGGTGGCGGTGGCCGAAATTGGCGCCGGCGGACTCAGTGGCGCGCCCGTGCGCGCGCGCTCAACAGAAGTGATTCGTTTTTTGCGACAGGCATTACCCCCACAAACCGTCATAGTCGGCGTAGGTGGCATTGATTCGGCGGAGGCAGCGCGCGAAAAGTTAGCTGCCGGCGCGACGCTTGTTCAGCTGTACAGCGGGTTTGTGTACGAAGGCCCGGGTTTGGTGCGCCGGGTGGTGGAAGGATGATGTTAACGGCTCAGAGGTACTTCGATCCCGTTTTCAATTACATTCTTCAAAAAAGGATCGGGTGACTCAAGCGTTGCAGTGGGGAAGGTGTGCGTTTCAACAACCATAAACTCCGGCAATATATGTAGATGCCGAAATGCTTCTTTATCCAGCAACGTCAGACCAGTAAAATTATCCCCGATAAGCGCAATATCAATATCCGACCATTCATGCTGCCTATTGGAAGCGTATGAGCCGAATAAAAATGCTTTGTGCAAGGCAATGCCGCTTGCCTCAACCGAAGCAACGTATTTTTTTGCCAGTTTCAAGGCAGAAGACTGATTAACCATAATCTGACCTTATCGGCTTTTTCGAGCGTTTCCTTTGTATATTCCTGTGTACAAATTTTGTAGATCAGGAAGTTATAGTCCGGATATCTGCCCTCCATTTGAAAATCATTCATCTTGTCTAAGAACAGTAGATCATCCGGATGAACATTCAGAGTAGTTTGGCTACTTAATCGAACCAAATTATGAAGTCTTGGCGGATGATCAGCCTGATTATCTTTAACCCAATGCGCTTTTATAAGTTTCTCCAACACTAAATGCGCAAAAAATAAAGATTGAGGAAAGTTCCTTTTATCAAACAAACTCAAAGCTGCATCCCAATCTCTTGACGCAGATTCTTTCCAGTACAGAATGTAATCGAATTTGTTCATTTACAGGCAATATAAAAGCAGCGCTACAAATATAGCACACTTTATAAATAAACAACAATGAGATTCTGATTTCTTATCAGAAGAAGTACAGCTGTACAGCGATTTTGGGCGTGAAAGGCCGGTATTGGTAGCAGGATGACTACGTCAACACATCAATCACCGTTTTCAGCGCGACAAAGATCAGTTCGCGGCCTTCTTTGGTGACGATGCCTTCGGGGTCGTCTTCGTCTTCCAGAATTGCTTCTTCGGCCAATGCAAGCAGTTCTTCCTGCTCATAATCTTCAAAGAAGACATCAAGTTTTTCGGAAAGGCTTTTGCCGGCGAGGTTTTCAGCTACTTCAAAATTCGCTTCTTCCGCTTCGCCAAGTTGATCCTCAGAAACCTGCTCCGCTTTGCCGTTTACCTGTTCAGAAGCGCTCCAGATGATGAGCGTAATATATTGCAGATAGCCTTTTTCCTCTTCGGTCAGCAAGTCAAATTGCTCGGAGAACAACCAGGCAAAAATAACCGGTTGCGCGTCGGCAAAGACCTCCATTTGGGCTTCATACTGATTTTCATCTAAGCCTTCGAGGCGTTCGATTGCGGCATCAATGGCCACGGAGCTTACAATTTTCATTTTAAAAACGTATTAAGGCCGCAAACCTACGGCATTTTTATGGTTTTGCGTAGGTTTGTCGCCATTACCAACCATATTATTGCATAATCATGTCTCGAATCCTGCTTTTATCCCTTGCACTGCTGCTGGCCTCCTGTGCCACAACCAAACAAAACAGCAACGCTGCTGCCGCAAAAATGCCTTTTGTCTGGGAAAATGCCAACCTTTACTTCCTGCTCACCGACCGTTTCAACAACGGCAATCCGGCCAACGACCTGAATTTTGGCCGAACCGACCAAACAGCGCCGCTGCGCGGTTTTATGGGCGGCGACCTTGCGGGCATTACCAAAAAAATTGAAGAAGGCTACTTCGACAAACTCGGCGTCACGGCACTCTGGTTCACCCCCGTCGTGGAGCAAATTCACGGCAGCACCGACGAAGGCACCGGCGTCACTTATGGCTTCCACGGCTACTGGGCCAAAGACTGGACGGCCCTCGACCCTAACTTCGGCACCGAAAAAGACCTGATGAAACTCATCGAAACCGCGCACCAGCACGGTATTCGGGTTGTACTCGACGTGGTTATCAACCATACCGGCCCGGTAACAACCGCCGACCCCGTTTGGCCCGCCGACTGGGTACGCACCGAACCTGCCTGCACCTATAAAAATTACGAAACCACCACCGCCTGCACGCTGGTGAAAAACCTGCCCGATATTCGCACGGAAAGCAATAAAGCCGTGGAGCTGCCGCCTTTCCTCGTAGAAAAATGGAAAGCAGAAGGCCGTTATGAAAAAGAAATGGCCGAGCTGGAAGCCTTTTTTGTCCGCACCGGATACCCCCGCGCCGCCAAATATTATATCATTAAATGGCTGACGGACTATATCCGCAAATACGGCGCCGACGGGTTCCGCTGCGATACAGCCAAACACCTAGAGGAAAGCGTCTGGGCAGATTTGCGCAAGGAAGCCGACCTCGCTTTTGCCGACTGGAAAAAGGCCAATCCGAAAAAAGTACTCGACGCCAACCCCTTCTACATGGTTGGTGAGGTGTATTTTTACAACATCAACAACGGCCGCAACTACGATTTTGGCGATAAAAAAGTAGACTACTTCAACAACGGATTTTCCAGCCTTATCAATTTCGGCATCAAGGGCGACGCTACTGCCGACTACGAAACGCTGTTCGCCAAATACAGCAAACTGTTGCAGAAACAGCTGGCCGGTAAAACGGTGTTGAACTATATGACTTCGCACGACGACGGCGAACCTTTCGATAAAATGCGCACAAAACCTTTTGAAACCGGCACCAAACTGCTGCTCTGCCCCGGCGGCGCGCAAATTTATTACGGCGACGAAACCGCCCGCCCCCTCACATTTGAAGGCGCACAAGGCGATGCCAACCTGCGCACTTTTATGAACTGGGATGACGTGAAAAACAATGCCGTCCGGAATGGCGTCAATGTGCGCGAGGTACTGGCGCACTGGCAAAAATTAGGGCAGTTCCGACGCGCGCACCCGGCTGTGGGCGCAGGCGTACACGAAATGCTCAGCGCCAAACCCTACGTATTCAAACGCACTTACGAGCAGGGCAAACGCACCGATATTGTAATCGTCGGACTGGATCAGCCCAAAGGCCCGAAAAGCATAGACCTGCGTGGCCTCTATCCCGAAGGGATGATGCTTACAGACTACTACTCTGGCAGTAAAATTAAGGTAACGGGAGGAAAAGCGACGTTGAATACGCCCTTTGAGATCGTTTTGCTGGGCAAATAGCACTATAGGGAGTGTTTTAGTGTTTTGGTATTTAAGTGTTTTAGTATTTGAGGGTTTAGAGGTTTAGTCGAGTGTTACGAGTAAATATCACGATTCCTCAAACACTTCAATACTAAAACACTTAAACACTTAAAAACTAAAACACTTAAATTCCAAAACACTTAAACACTAAAAAACTACGCTGCTTTAGCGCGTTTTGCGCGTGTAACTTTCGCTTTCGTCGGGCGGGAATTGCCGTTGGAGCCGCGAATGATTTTGCCGCGTTTTGTGCGGGGATCACCTTTGCCCATTGTATTGAGAATTTAATGTTGGTTTGAAAAGGCGGCAAAGATATGGTGTTTTTGCGTTTTTGTATTCATATGCGCACGTTTTTGTGTTTAGCGGTTCGGAGGTTTGGGGTTCAGGGTTTGGAGGTTCAGGATTGTAATTTTTTCTGAAAATTTTCATCCATCTATCAATAATCGGCACTCGAACCTCCAAACCCTGAACCCCGAACCTTGGACTTCCTCACCAGAGTAGACATCAAGATAAGGCTTAAGCGGCCATTTTTGAAGATTTTTCATAGAAAGCTTCCCAAGGGGTTAAACCATTCAATGCTGAATGAATTCTTTGGGTATTGTACCAG
>JAFLBP010000029.1 GCA_017303875.1 Chitinophagales bacterium
AAGAATCGTCAAAGATTATGAGCGAACCGTAGAATCTTCGGTTTTTTGGCTTCTTTTAGCCAATTCAGCTGTAATACTACAGCGAGTGACATAGCGAGCCAAATTAAATTCCCGAACATGCTCTAAGAGTAGTGATATTGATATAATAAAAAAGAAATATGAGGAGGAAAAAGGAAATATCATTGAACAGTTTGCAGCAATCACACATAACTTAGAAGATAAAATAAAATACATTAAACTAAGTAAGTACTTTTTCTCTAATACAAATAATGCAAAGTCATACTTGCACAATATTTATATAGAGTACTTCCAAAGACTTAAGGAACTAGATAGTGTAATTGAGAATTACTCTATTTCTAATTATAATCAATTCAGACTCAAAATACAAGAGATAGGAATTCAACCCAGGACACTTGAAGAATTTCCAGAATCTGAAAACCTTATAGTATTTATTGAGATCTTAGGACTTTTCAACAATACCGATATTAAATCCAATAAAGTGCTTTTTGATTTGGTGCAAAAATATTCAAATAATGATGAGAAAAAACTACTTAGTGTGTTATCCAAAGCTACGTTTGCGAACAACCTAATGATATCCGAAGTAATAGGAGAAAGCGAGAATGAAAAGAATGAGTTTTCGCTAAAAAATTTGAAGGTAATTCGAAATTACATTGAAAATGGAGTATTCTCTTTAGCAGAATCAAAGGAAGATAAATTAACACGAGAACTGGAAGAGAAAAGGACATATTGGATGGGTAAAATCAATCAAGATGAAGGGGAAAAGTTAGAATTTAAATCTACATTAATCACTCCAGTTCCAGATGAACAAAAAAAGAAAATTTTAGATAGTTTAAATGAAAAGCTACTTTCAACAGGAGATGAAAAAGCCAGAAAAGGGATTCTTAACAAGATTGATGAAATTAAGGGAGATAATGCTCAAAAAAGAATTATTCATAGTGCTTTTAAAACAATTGCAGCATTTGCAAATACAAATGGAGGCACGTTGTTATTAGGTGTATCTGATGATAAGAATATTTATGGATTAGAAAAAGACTTTGATTCATTCAAAGATATATCAGAGAAAAATAGAGATGGTTTTGGGAAATTTCTTGATTCTAAATTGAAGAGTTATTTTGGAGATGGATTTTCTTCACAATATCTTGAAAAGGAATTTTTAAAATTTCCTGAAGGTGATATACTAATAATTAAAGTAAAAGAAAGTGCAGAAGAAGTCTTTCTCTTGAGAGATGACAATGATAATCCTTGTCCTGGTATTCTATATGTAAGAAACCTATCATCAACAGATAAACTTGAAGGCATTGAGTTATCAAAGTTCATAAAGAATAGAACTTCGAAACGAATTTATTCGAAAATAGAAAACGAGGCAGAACAAAGGCTATGATGTCTATGCCTCCTAAACGTCGGCACGGCACATAGCCAAACCGTTATAGGTAAGTTTAAACGACATCACTACGGACATGGGCAGACACGAGAACCAACGTTCTTACAGTTTGATAGTTCTTGACTTTTAGTCTGTCAGAAATTTATAAATAGAAGTGGAGACCAGCGACCACTTAAAAAAACGGGGCGATACCGAAAAGCCAAACGAGTAGGAAAATTTAAATAAAAAATATGAAACTTTTAATTTTAGGCCTTGGAGGAGCAGAATTGATATTGATATCAATAGTCTTGATTCCGTTTATTATCATTCCAATCATTTCATATTGGAAAATATTTGAGAAAGCTGGTGAATCAGGTTGGGCTACTTTAATTCCAATCTATAATCTTATTACTTTAATGAAAATTATTGGAAAGCCTTGGTGGTGGGTATTGCTTTGTATAATACCGCTGCCCCAGTATCTTCCCCTCGCTCGCGAGCGTCTCCGACGCGATGCGTACTGTCATGAACAACACACTCACGCCAAGCAATAGACAAATTTAAAATGACAGCAACCGAAGAAACAAGAGACATTTTTTCAATCCTGCACGATGGGACAATTTCTGCGTGGATGGGAGACAACAACTTGCTGACCCTGACAGTTGACTGTGTATATTTGGCGGAACGAATTGACAAGTCATTTGATAAGTTTTACGTGGACCTAATCAATGTGTACAAATTAGAACTATACCCGTGGGCAAATCCGGTTGACCTTCCAACTAATGTTAAGACCGACTATGCAGACATTTTTAAAGCAGCACTTGAAATACTTTCAGCCGACATCAAAGATGACGTTGTTGTAATATCTTGCAGTCTATACGATACAGACGATGACTATTGTGGAGGAAATTTGACTATTAGTTCTCAAGCAATAAAAGTGTTTGACCAAAATAAAAACGAATTGACAATAGACCAGTTCGGGGAAATATGTAAAAACTATTGGCACGAATGGAGCAAGAAATAAAATTTGCTTGCGAGCGTCTCCGACGCGAAGTGTGGATACAGTGTCACTAATCACCAAAAAGCGTATCTGCCAAAAGCCCTCGCGCAGCGATCAGGAATGTTCAGAGAGAACGTTATGGCTGGCACTGCATAAAGTTAAAACATGCTACAAGCGTTTTTTCTCTCTGCTTCATTTGTCTGACTAATCTTGAGATTCCCTATGCAAGCAATTCCATGTAAGCACCTGCTGTACCTCCTGATCGCCGGCAATCTTTTGTGTTGGGCTTTGTATCGCTTGTTCCAGCCTTTGTGCGAACCCTGTCTGAATACGGAGGATTGTCCGCCATGTATTTCAAGGAATCAGTACGCCATCATTTATATACTACTGATAATCAACACTTTACTGCTTGTGAAATTTATGCGTTGCCGATTGAGGCATTAAGTCCAGCAGGTCGGTTTCTCCCATCACTCCAACAGATGCAATGTCTGCAAAGATGTCAGATGTATTGGGTGTGTATACCGTCCGGGCGTTGAAACGCCCGGATACAGGATGTAAGATGTGATTGTACCGCAAGGCAGAGCGGTATTCCCCGGGGCGCTACGGCCTCAGTTGAATGTTCATGATTCCTGATGCGATGTCTGTAAAGATGTCAGATGTACTAGGTGTGTACATTGGCCGGGCGTTGAAACGCCCGGTTACAGGAGGTAAGATGTGATTGTGTACTAAGGATATTCCGAGAGGCCGTTTCCAAAAGCTACTGAGGCTCGCACCGTATAAATATCTGAACCAGCAGCTCATCAACAAACCACATCTAACATCTAATAACCGGGCGTTTCAACGCCCGGACAGCATGCATACCCAATACATCTAACATCTTTACAGACATCAACATCGGGAATTATGCCAAAGGTTCACCCAATCTGCTGGCAAAACCAAACTGGCTTATAAACGCATCACATTCCTGCTCAAAAGTATTTTTCTGGTGATGTGTTTCTTGATTTTTAATGTAATTTCTTACGGCTTCCACCTGAGAACAACTCACAGAAACAGCATAGTAGCTATCGGCCCATTCAAAGTCATCCGTACCAAAGATATTATTCTTATTAGCCCAATTGCTACTTTCCCCCTTTAAAAGCTTAGCGATTTGAGCGATATTTTGGTCGCATGACAATGAAATCAACGCGTGGACGTGATCACTATGCCCATTGATAAAGTCAAGGTAAATGTTCTTGGTTTTTGCATACTGCTTGATATGCTTGAAAAGCGCAATACGCTGATTTCTGTTAGCCATAAATGGATGTCTGTTTTTTGTGGCCCATACAAGATGGATCCAAATGCGAACTTGTGCCATGAGGAATAGGATAGCTGGTGAAAAAATAATTTGCAAAATTACACCATTGCTTCGAAATGTGCAAATATGTGACTTGTCCGCTATAAATTTTCTGCGAGGCAGCCCATTACGTCTGACATCTTTACAAACATCAACATCAGGCTTTGTATCTCCCACTCAACGCCTGCCCAACAATAGCCTTTCCAACAACAGCGGCCGGAGCGTGGTGGAGTCTTCCGGAATCATGCGGGGCAGCCAATGCCGGACATTGCGGGCGTAATGCACCTTTCCGGTGGCATCAATCAGGGTATAGCAATTCAGCGTAGGTTTGCAGCGACCAGCACTTTGATCCAACACGGTGACCGGAATGGTAGCGTTGCTGAGCCATTAATTAAAAA
This sequence comes from Chitinophagales bacterium, assembly GCA_017303875.1. Taxonomy (GTDB): domain Bacteria; phylum Bacteroidota; class Bacteroidia; order Chitinophagales; family Saprospiraceae; genus M3007. The sequence continues at coordinate 4,110 of JAFLBP010000029.1, forward strand.
TGTTCAAGGCAAAAAACCTTGAAATCCAAACAAACATTCGAACTTTACCCTGGTTTTTACCATCCCTCCTCATCAATAATTATGAATACCGCCAAACCTGTAAAATGCGTCTCCAGGGACTATCATTCAAGCCCTTTTTATCTTATCCAGACCAATGGCCCGGCAAAGCGATTGGTGGCTTCATTTCAGGACGGACAAGCCATAAAATCCTTTTTAACTACCTTCATTGACGCATCCCCAAACGCACTTCAGATAAAGATTCGCGATTACGCCGACCATGAAAACCCAACGGACTTTGACGGAACCGCCGGCAAAGTTGCCATCAAAACCGCTTTGGATAAATATGAAGCCCTTATACTACAGGATGGCTACCACGAATTGATGCTCAGAAGACCCGAAACAGGCGACTATCTTGTTTTCGACGAACACGGCCTTGTATATCTCTACACACCGGATGATTATTCGGAAATCCTGGAGCAATCTGGACTGACATACAAAACGAATGAAAAACTTATTGAGCAGTTTGATCACCTGCACTACAGACCTGCAAATGCAAAACAAGACTTGCAAGACCTGATCAGCGAACTTGGACTTATACCAGAGAACGATTAGATTTGAAAACAACCCCTTTGGGGCGCCGTATCATTTCCCTATCAATACCTCATATGCCTCCGGGATGACCCATTCGTCAGCCCATACATCAACACAATGGTCAGCAAAATACCGATAAACAGAATGGCTTTTGCTTGTGCGCCGGGCGACAAACCCAGGATGGATTGCCGCATTTTTTGCTGATGCATCGCCGCGATATGGGCAAAAAAGGCCGTTACCGCCAATCCGTAATACGGTATAAAAAACAAATTAAACGGAAAAGAATTGAGGCCGGCTACGCCAAAATAGAAATTGGTGTCTAAGTTCAACACATATCTTCCGGCCATCACCGCGCTCAGGTGAATCAGCAAAAACATGGCTAAGTACAGGCCCGACCAACGCTGCAATGCGGCAAAACCCTTGCGCCGGGGCACTCTGGTTGCCCGGAAAAGCCGGATGCCCGAAACCACCTGCACCGCTACCGCCGCAAGCAACAAGCCCTCCGCGAAAACATTGCGATAAAACGGCCGCAAAGTTTCCATCACCGCAATATGTTGCGCCGCGCCACCTAAGCTGCACAAATGATTGAACAGGTGCAGGGCTACGAAAAGGGCGATGAAAAGGCTAGAGAAGTGGTGGAGTTTTTTTGTTGGCATAAGGTGATTGTTTGATGGAAAAACATTTCAAATAATTACCTACTCAATCTCTTAAAAAGAGTGTTGGTTGCTTTTCCTGAAGTATTTTAAATTGTTTCCTGGTCAAGAAAACAAAACCTGATTCCTGCCCGCCATCAAGGCAATAATAAAATCTCCCATCAATATTTTGCTCTGACAAAGCGCGCTCAATCAAGTCCAGAAAACCTCGCTCTAACCAAGCTGAAGGCATTTTAAATGTTGTTTCATAGTGTTTATTCCCAAAATCGAAAGCTAAACGACCTGTTTCTTCTTCATTAGACAAACGATATTCATCAACAATATTTTGCGGGTCGAAATTCCCTTGAGAACATCTCGCAAAATAAAGAAGTATATTTTTGTAAGGTTTCTCATCAGTGTCCATCTCCCAGTCAAAATCTACAATAACGTTGGGGAAACACAACAGTAAATCCTGATAATTCTTTATTGTATTGTACTTTAGATTTGCCTCAAATTTCTCCCAATCAGATTCGGACAGATGATCCAGTAAACCTATTTTTTTATAAAGTGCTACAGCTTTTTTAACATTAATATTGGTTTTACTGTTAAATTTTTCCGGCCCAAACAAAGAGATGCTCATTCCACTTTTATACTGTTTAGCGGTAAGCAACAACAATAAAAGGCCATCGTCTTTGAATTCGCTTTCAGGCAAAGGTTTTGTATGAAATAGTCTTACCTCTTGTCCGCTATTTATAAGAAACTGATTAACAGGTTCGAATAACTCAACAAAATAAGGAAAAGACATAATGGTGATCGTATCTTCCAATAAGGAAGGATCCGATATTTGGGTTCCATACTTTTCACCCTTTACTTCAAAGCTTATTTGATAAGTCTTAATACCATTGGAGTATTCATTGGGTGTTTTATTTTCAACTAGAATAGTAAATTTATGAAAATCAAAATCTGGAACAAAGTCTTTTAGCAATGTATACATTTTTTCAAAAAACTGCTCTGGCTTATCAGAAAACTCCGGATCCTTGATAGCAAATGTATATTTGCAAGCCCGAAAAATATCATAAGGCGTGAGAATTTTATCCGAGTAGGCTGGGTTATTTAAACGTACCAGACCATCCTTGGTAAGCAGTCCTTCCTGCTTGAATTTATTGATATAGAACTGCTCAATTATTTTATTCTCTTCAAAATCTTCGTAAAAAACAGTTTGATCCATGGCCAAAAGTAAAACCACAAATTCATTAATTTCCTTATTTGGTACGATATCTTCATTAATCTTATCATATATTTTTTTATCAATTAATCCAATTTGGTACAAATCCTTTATGGTTCGCCGGACAGTTTTTCCTGTTGTACTTCGCGAAGGGTGAATCACGTTACAATTATTAATTCCAGGGGATTTTGATTCCGTCATGACAAGGGTTGACTCAAGCATATCCTCATCATGAATCGCAGCTTCGATAGCAGGTCCCTCATAGAATTTTCTTCGCTCGGAAAAAGCGATCTGCATCTCAGCTCTGATTTTCGTCCTTTCTTCCCAGGTAACAGCACTTTTCAACGCCTGCTCATACTCATGTTCCAACTCCACGAGCCCGCTGCGAAACATCATATCTAAATAAAACGCACGTCCTAACCACTGCAAAATATGAAAGCAGGACAAACCTTCTCTATACTTTTCTTTGTGTGGCGCAACGATAAGTAGTTTAGAGCGTACAAAATTACCAGTTTGAATAAAGCTGTCTAATTGATATTTACCTTTATCATTAATAATTTTGTTCTCCAAAAGTTTCTCTGAGAATGCCAGAGCTTCCGCTTTCGAGAGATTTTGTGCGTGCATGGTTATTGAATATAAAAGGTAAATAAAAACAATTAATCTTTTCATAATCATTTTAAAATCAAGCCCCTACCCCAAAGCGCACATACTTGATGGTCTTGCCGTTGGCTAAGTGCTTCATCTCGTATTTGGTTTTCATTTCCAGCTCAGGCATGGGCAGCTCTCCGGCGTAAATATCATCATTTTGGTAAAAGATGCTACAACGCGGATCTGCGGCGAGGGTGTTGAGGGTGTATTGGTAAAAATCGCCATCGTCGTGCTTGAGGTGTACCAGTCCGCCGGGTTGCAGCAGGCGGCGGTATTTCTCCAGAAACAGCGGCGAAGTCAGGCGGCGGTTTTCTTTGGAATACCGTGGAAAGGGGTCGGGAAAGGTGATCCAGATTTCACTGATCTCGCCCGGCGCAAAAAACAGCTCGATGATCTCTATACGCGTGCGCAGGAAAGCGGCATTGTGCAGGCCGTTGCTCAGAGCATCCTGTGCGCCATTCCAGAGGCGGTTGCCCTTAACGTCCACGCCGATAAAATTGCGCTCCGGGAATCGCCGGGCTAAGCCCACAGTATATTCACCACCGCCACAGGCCAGCTCCAGCGTGATCGGGTTGTTGTTCTTAAAATGGGTTTCCGCCCAGCGACCCTTCAGGTCTACCGGCTCCATATCTACGCCGACCAGCGTCGGATCCTGTACATTGTAACATTCATATACATTCGGAAACGACAGGACGTCGGCAAATTTTGCAAGTTTATTCTTTCTTCCCAAAACAACTTAGTGAGTGATGAGTGATGAATCAAAAAATTTTGGGGCGCAAAATTACAATAAAATCACGCCGGACAAATCCTTACTGAGGATCAAAATTGTCCAGTCGCCGGGCCACGTATTATTTCGCACAGAAGGGCACAGATCAAGCACACAGAAAACACGGATAGACAAATACCTCTGTGCTTTCTGTGTACCTGATCTGCGCCCCTCTGTGCGAAACCTTGAGTAGTTTGCTAAACACTAAAATTTCAGCAAACGCAACTCCAAACAAACCATTGACAATCAATCAAAACTCAAAAATCAAACATCAAAAATCGCTCATCACTCATCACTCATCACTCATCGCTCATCACTACCTAACCAGGGTCACATCGCCTTTGAGCAATTCTTCTTTGCCGTCGACGAATATCACCCAGGCATACCAGACAAATACGGCGGGCGTAAGTTCTTTGCCGTTGAAACGGCCATCCCAGCCCTGTGCCGGATCGTTTGGCAGGAAATCGTCTTTTTCAAAAACACGTTCGCCCCAGCGGTCATACACCTGCATGGACTTGATTTTGACCACACTGCGCATATCCGCATAGATGGTAAAGTTGCTGTTGGTCGGGTTATCGCTGCTTGTCGGCGCAAATACGTTTGGCGCATATACCCCGCCGCGTTTCACCTGTACCCGAAGCGCATCCGAGGCTTTGCAGCCTAAGGAGTCGAAAATGGTAATTTCGTACAGGTTGCTGACAAATGGCTTGATGAGCGGTTCCAGACAATCGGTGCAGCTCAAGCCATCGCCGGGCGTCCAGGTAATCGCTGCCAGCGCAGAAGGCAGAATGCCACTCAACTGTGTCTCTACCTGGTAAGAATCGCCCAGAACCACCGAAATGGCATCAACGGACAGTTCCACTTTCAATTCAGCGGGTTGTACCAGGGTGATGGTTTGCTCGTCGTCGCAACCCAGCGCATCCACCACAACGGCGGTATAGGTACCCGGATTGAGGTTGGTATAATTGCGTTGCGTACTGAGGGTCTGGCCGCCATTGATGGAGAAACGGTAAGGCGTGGTGCCGCCCGTTGTATTGTTCAGGTTGATAGATCCTTTGTTGCCAAAGCAACGCGGCTGAACAACCAAGGGATCCAGTTCCGGACGGGTGGAATTGACACTCACCTCGTCTGTATCGGTACAGCCATTGCCGGTATTGGTAACGAGCAGGCGATACAAGCCGGGTTCGTCAATTTGCGCCTGTACTGTATTGTTGCCGGTAACAATATTTCCATCAGCAGTCGACCACAAGTATTGCAGTGCCCCGACGCCCGTGGAGGCCGCACCGCTGACGAATTGTGTTGGCGAAGTGCAGTTCAGGGTAAAATCTGCGCCCGCATTGGCGTTCGGCAAAGTGATATTTTGCGTAACGGCAAGCGGTAGTTCATTGGTACAACCATTATTCGGGTCAAATGCAATGAAGTAGTACAAGCCGGGTTGCGTTACCCATACCGTCGGCTGGAAGCTGATGGAAACGGTATCCGTACCGGCCACGCGAATCCATTCGTATTGCAGGTTCTGCACCGGCGATGTACCCACCAACTGCACAGCAGTATCACGGCAGGTCAGCGGGCCGACAGGACTTACGCTAATTGGCGGATAAATTTCGCCGCTGATAATTTCCACACTAACGGTATCAGCGCAGAAAGTCAGCGTATCCATGGCAATCAGATCAAAAATACCCGTATTGTTCACCGTAATGGTACCATCATTGGAAATCAATGTACCATTGGAAAGCCAGGTATATTGTGCATTCTGGTTGCCGCCCGCTTCCGCGCTGAGGTTGACGGTTTGTACCACGCAATCAATAATCAGGGAAGGATTCGGATTAATGAAAGCAGCAATGGTATTGCTGAGGTCGGTAACGTTGGTTTGAACCGTATCGGCGCAACCGTTTCGGCTGACGATAAGTCGGTAGGTGCCTTGCGCAATTGCTGTTGCATTCGCCTGATTAACAGCACCTTGCAGTTGTCCGCCATTAGATGCAGACCATATATAATTCGCACCAGCAACACTGGAACTGCCCTGTAAAGGCACTGCCCGCACTAAGCAATTCAGCACATCCGGCGGCGCAATTCCGGCAACCGGCACCTCCCGGAATATAACTGGTGTACCCTGACTCACCACCAGACAAATATCACTCAGATCTACCACACCATTTACCGAATTACCAGCTATTGCAGAGATATAGTAAGTGGTGCCATAGGTCATTGTTGCAGGATTGAAGCAGAAAGTCGGCTGACTGTTTCTGCCCAGAATATTGACCAAGGTAGTACCCGAACCGCTATGCAGTACAAACTGCACGGCATCGTCGGGGTCAAGGAATTGACCAGTGGCGTTATAATTCGCTGTTGCACAATTGTTGCCGCATACATTGATGGCAGCTGATTGCATCGTACCTACCGCAGTGGTGCATTTAAATGCTGTCATTTCAAAACTGCATTCGGTCGTACAACCTTTGGCATCGGTTACGGTAACCGTGTAATTGCCTTCAAGGAAAGTATTGATGTCGAGAATACCTGCCGGCACGTTTGCCTGCTGCCCACCGGGCGTCCAGTCGACTAAATACGGCGCTGTGCCGCCGGAGAGGGTAAAGCGCGTAGCGCCATCGGCAATATTCACCATGGACGCGCCATAAAGCACCTGACAACTGACAGCTAAGGGCGCAGACGGCTGGGTGACGGTAAACGTTGTACTTGTAATACAGCCTGAAGCATCCGTCACGCTCAACGTATAGTTACCGGCGATCAGGTTTTGCGGCGCTGTCGGGTTGGCTACGGCAGGCGACCAGTTGAGCTGATAGGGCGTTTGCCCGCCGATAATATTGTAGGAAATACTGCCTGTAGCATCACCAAAGCAATCAATATCTGTGGGGAGACCGGAAATTTGCGGCGACTGGGAATTGTCGGCCACAATGTAGGTTGCTACCGCCGAACAAGTGCCACCATCAGTAATGGTAACGGTGTAGGTGCCCGGAAGAGCATTGACCTGGCTTTGGGTGCTGGTATTATTCGACCAGGTAAACACATACGGCCCGACGGCGGGGGTCATGGTAATGATGACCGAACCATTGGAGCTGCCGCAAAGTGTATTGGGTGTTGCCGCGCCGGTAAAACTGAAAGTATTGGATGTGTTATCCACATTAAATACCTGCGTGGCCGTACAGCCGTTGCCAGCGGTGAGCGTCACGGTGTATGCGCCGGCGCCAATATTGTTAAGGTCTTCTGATGGCGACATATTCGACCATTGTACACTTACCGGCGCAATGCCGCTGGTACTCAGGTCGATCGAACCGATGTTGCCATTGCAAATATCAGGCGTAACCACGCCAGTTGCTGCAGGCAAATCCGGTGTATTGGGCACGATGGTCGTCTCCGTTGTCGAGCAGGTATTCCCTAAAGTAATGCTCACAGTGTAAGTACCCGGCGCCAGGTTAGACACCTGCTGGGTGGCAGCCATATTCGACCAGTTGAATACATAGTTCGGGTTGCCCGGGTTGATGTTCAAACTGATGCTGCCGTTAAAATTGGTACAAGCCGTGTTGGCTACCGGCACACCATTCGCAGAAATATTGATCACATTGTCTGCAACAACTGCTGTTTGGGTGCTTGAGCAGCCATCCGTTCCGGTAACGGTTACGGTAAATGTTCCGGGCAAAAGCGCGCTCAGGTCTTCCGTCACAGCCGAATTAGACCACGTAATGGTAAACGGCGAAGTGCCACCGCTGATGCTCAGGTCTACGGCGCCGGTATTGGTGCCACAAAACGCCTGAGTGGGTGTTGCGGAAAGGACTGGCGCATTGGTGTTGTTGTTGATAATATAGGTCGCAACTTTTGTGCAGGTCAGGCCGCGGGTAATGGTCACGGTATACGTACCGGGCATCAGCGGGCTGATATTTGCAGTATTGGCGCTGTTCGACCAGGCAAACGTGTAATTGGCGGTGGCAGGACTAAGGCTAAGGTTTATCGCGCCATTTACCCCGCTACAAAGCGTATTGGGAGTCAGCACCTCTGTGATGTCAAAATCCGCAGAACTGTTATTGAGTGTCACTGACAGTGAAGCGGAACAGCCGTTTGTTCCTGTAACCGTTACCGTATACTGCCCTGCTCCCAGGTTTTGCTGATCTTCAACTTGCACCATGTTCGACCATTCATAAGTAAACGGCCCTACTCCGCCCGTAACCGTCAGGTCAATGCTGCCCGTCGGTTCGCCGCACAGGGCCGGCACATTGGATTGCGACAGGAGGGGATCAAGCGTGGTGGTCGGTACGGTAAAATTGGCAACCGAAGTACAGGTGCCGCCGGCAGAAACCGTTACCGAATAATTGCCACCTGGAATGGCGCTCAGGTCTTCACTTGTTTGAAGGCCCGACCATTGGTAGGTATACGTTCCGGCTGGCGTAACCGTCAGGTCAATTGCGCCGGTATTCAGGGTGCAGGAAGTATTGGAAGTAGTTGCGCCGGCAACGCTGAAGTTGATCGCATTGTCCGGAATATCGCCACTTGCTGTTGCGGTACAGCCGTTGGCGTCGGTCATGGTCAGGGTGTACGTACCCCCCACAACGTTTACGAGGTCTTCCCCTGTCGCCATATTCGACCATGCAAAGGTGTATGGCGCGGTGCCACCGGAAGGCTGAACGTCGAAGCCGCCAGTTGGCAAGCCGCATTCTGCAGCGCTGACGCTTTGTGTCAGTGCGGGCGACTGTCGCTCGTCGTCAATCACAAAACTAATAACAGCCGGACAGGAAACACCAACTGTAGCATTTACGGTAACGGTATAGCTGCCCGGGGCCAGACTACTCAGGTCTTCAGTACTTGCCATAGTCGACCATTCGTACAAATAAGTGCCACCCGGTGTAACCACCAGATCAATCGCGCCATTGGGCGTATCGCAACGGGTAACGGGGCTGGGGGTACCTGAAACCGCAAATCCGGAGCTGTTATTGGGTACGGTTATGATGGCACTTGCCGTACAGCCCGAAGCATCTGTCACCGTAACGGTGTAAGTACCGGCCAAAAGGCTACTGAGGTCTTCCGTTACAGCAGTATTCGACCACGCATACGTGTACGGGCCTGCGCTCGCGGGCGCAACGCTGAGGTCAATAGCGCCATTCTGATCGCCGCAAATAGTAGGTGTCACTACTTCGCTGATCATAGGCTCCAGGGTTTGATTGACGATCGTGGCGCTTGTCGTGGCGGAGCAGGTAGTACCACGCGTTACGGTTACAGTATAAGTCCCTGCAGGCAGGTTGGCCAGATTCTGTGTGGTTTGCGTGTTCGACCAGACAAAATTATAGGTACCGGCTGGTGTAACAGCCAGCGTAATGGCTCCGTTTGGCGTCGAGCAGGAGGTATTGGGCGTGGGCGTTGCGTTGAGATTTATAGCAATGTTATTGTTCACCACCGTTGCCGTTGCGGTAACACTGCAATTCACATTGTCGGTTACCGTCACCGTGTAGGTGCCCGGCGGTACATTGCTCAAATCTTCCGTTACGGCCATATTACTCCAGTTATAGGTGTAAGGGCCAGTGCCGCCGCTGACGGTCAGGTTGACGCTGCCATTTGCCTGTCCGCAGGTAGCTGCGGTTGCTGTTGCGTTGGCGGAGGGCGGGAAGGCCTCGTCGTTTACACCAAAACTCAGTTCCTGTTCGCAGCCACTGATACCCAGACTCACGGTTACGGAGTAATTGCCGGAAGGCAAATTACTCAGAAGGGTCGAAGAAGCGCCATTGGACCACATAATTTTATAGGGCATTCCCACGGGCAGATCGGCCGGATCGGGGAAAAGGAATATTTCTATTTCGCCATTGGGCGTCGTGCAGGAAGTATTGGGCAAGGCCACACCGCCGAGGGTGAAGTTAAATGCCTCTGCGGGGATAAATACATCTAATGTGGTTGTACAGCCGATTTGGCCGGTAATGGTCAGGCTGTAGTTGCCCGGTGGCAGGTTGTTGATGTCTTGGGTAAAGCGGTTATTCGACCAGCTGTAGGTAAACGGCGGCGTGCCGGCAACCATTTCCACATCAATAAAACCGTTGGAAAGGCCACAATAGGCGGGCTGCCAGGTATAGTCATAAGCCGGAATTTCAGTATTGTCATCTACGGTAAACGTGGCAATTTCCTCGCAGGAGCCGCCGGCACTAACCGTCACGGTGTAATCGCCGGGGGCGAGGTTGTTCAATACCAGTCCTGTAGCGCCGTTCGACCACGAGATCAGATAAGGCTGTCCACTGGGAGAGGTGGAAGGAGTGATAGACAACTGAATACGGCCATTGCCGGTAATACAATTGGTTACCGCTGTAACATTCGCGTTCAGCGAAATTGGCGGGTTATTGTTCGGAATTTCAACAGAACCTTCAGTGGAACAGCCTGTGGCATCGGTTACCGTGACATCATAAAGCCCTGGTACTACATTCAGGATATCCTGCGTAGTAGTTCCATTCGACCAGGCATAAACGAAGGGCGGCACCCCGCCGGTCACCGTCAGGTTAATATCACCGGTGGGCAAGTCGCAAATTGCCGGAGTTACCTGAAAACTCAGGGTTGGCAGGTTGGGCGACTGTGGCACTTCAAACGTGGCATCTACGATACAGGAGCCACCGGCATTGACGGTCACGCTATAGGAACCGGCTTGCAGGTTGTTCAGCGAAAGGCCCGTTGCTCCAGTCGACCAGGTGATGACATAGGGAATACCCGTAGGGGATGTTGTTGGTGTAATATTGATACTAATGCTGCCGTTGCCGCCGTTGCAGGAGCTGTTCGGCACCACATTTCCATTAATCGAAATAGGCGGATTGTTATTTGGTACCGCAACGCTCAGTGTAGCGGTACAGCCATTAGCGCCCGTCACTGTTACGCTGTAATCGTCTGTCTGGAGGCCGGTCAAATCCTGGGAGGTGGCGCCGTTCGACCATTCATATGTATAAGGAGAAACCCCGCCGCTAACCGTAAGATTAATGGTTCCGGTTCCAAGGTCGCAGATCGTAGGGGTCGGCACTGCCGAAAGCACCGGCAAATTCGGCACGTCCGGCACGGTGAAGGTCGCCGTCTGGATACAGGCGCCGCCACCATTGACAGTAACGGAATAAGAGCCGCCTTCCAGTCCGGTAATGGATGTTGTGCTTGCCCCCGTCGACCATTCAATGATATAAGAACCGCCGCCCGGAGGAGATGAAGGAGAAATGGTAATGGAAATAGAGCCATTACCAATGCCCGGCAAACAAGTTGTATTCGGGACGATATTGGAGTTAATGCTGATATTCGGGTTGTTGTTGTTTACCGTGGTGCTGGCGCTGTTGGTACAACCGTTAGCGCCGGTGACGGTTACGGAGTACGGCCCTTGCGGCACTGCGCTCAGGTCTTCCGTCATCGCGCCATTCGACCATTCAAACGTATAAGGCGCCACGCCGCCTGAAACGGAAATATTCACTGAGCCGTTTGAAAGATCGCAGGTGGTTGCTTGCGATGTAATATTGATGTTGGGCAACTGCGGGTTATTCGGCACATTAAAGTTCGCAGTAGCTGAACAGGTACCGCCACCATTCACCGTAACCGAGTAGCCGCCAGGCTCCAGTCCGGTAATGGAAGTACTCGTCGAACCATTTGACCATTCAATCATATAGGCGCCGCCACCGGGAGGGGAAGACGGCGAAATATTGATACTAATGCTGCCATTGCCTGCGATGGGCGGACAAGTAGTGTTGGCCACGATGCTCGGCGTGATGGTGATGGTCGGGTTGTTATTGCCAAGATTAAAGGTGGCAGTCCGGGTACAACCATTCGCACCTGTAACCGTAACCGTGTAGCTTTGTCCGCCGACCACCATGGGTAAATCTTCCGTGGTGTCGCCGGTCGACCATTCATACGAATAAGGCGCCACACCACCTGAAACCGTCAGGTTTAGCGAGCCATTATTCAGCCCGCAAATGGATGGCGTGCCACTGATGCTGGCATTCGGTAAATTTGGATTGTCGGCAATTGTGAAACTCGCCGAAGCGGTGCAACTCACGCCGAGTGTAACGGTCACGGTGTAAGTGCCGGGCGCCAGATCGCTCAGGTCTTCGGTCATTGCGCCATTCGACCAGTTGTATACATAATTGGAGTTGGCAGGCGTAGCCGTCAGGTTAATGCTGCCATTGTTATTACCGTTGCAGTTGGTATTGGGCTGCGTGGTAGCGCTGAGGTTGATAGTTGTATTGTTGTTGTTCAGCGTAACGGTTTGTGTTCGGGTGCAACCATTTGCATCGGTTACCGTCACCGTATAAGTTTGCCCGCCGACAATCATCGACAGGTCTTCGGTGGTTTCACCATTCGACCATTCAAACATATACGGGCTGCTGCCTCCCGAAACGCTGAGGTTGATGGAGCCGTTCATTTCGCCGCAGGTAGAAGGGGTGGTCGTACTGCTGATATTCAGGTTGATCTGCTGAATATTGACCGAACCGGAAACAGTACCGGGGCAGTTGGGTCCGGAAATAGCGCTTTCCACACTAACCAATTGAACATTACCGCCGCCATTAATCGTCAGCGTATACGGATTTTGTGTCGTCGTGATGGCTTGCTGGTTCGTGCCATTAATCGAATATATAAAACGCCAGGGACCTGCGCCGGTAAAATCAATCGTTAGCTGAATGGGTTGCGGGTTGGGGGAATTGGCGCAATAAACGCCCATACCGCTGAGGGTTGCTGTAGGCGCCGGCAGCACCACCACATCTTTACAGGAAGGGGTTGGGTTGCTGAGGCATTGGTTGGCAGTGGTTACACAAACCTGCGCGGTGCCAGGTGTACCACCAAAAGTAATATCGGTGATGCGGGTAGTACCTGCGGCCATACCGAGGGCAGGATCCACCGTCCAGTTGTAAATGGTGGCAAAGTTGGCAACCGGCACACTGAACGTGTAGGTGCTGTTGATACAAACCGTATCCGGGCCGGTGATGGCGCCCGGTGTTGCCGGTGGTTGCTGCTGCGTACTGCCCTGCGTTACATCGATGGCAATATCGCAATCAGCGCCGCTACAACCATCAATAAAGATGTAATAGATTTCACCGGGAATAAAATTATTGTCCGAAAGTGTAAATGTAGTAGAACAGGCGCACTGCAAATCCATGGGCTGGCTAACGCAGTTATCGTAAATGCCGGCCTGAATACCGTTGTTGCCACCCTGACAGTTCGAGGCGCTCAGGTTCATGGAAATGGTACTGGTGCCCGCAAAAAAGGCAAACCAGATCGGGTTATTCAATACATACTGATTGGAGCAACCCGGAATCTGAACAGGAGGATTTAGCGTGGGCGCAAGGCCTGTGTTTACGCAGTAGCCGTCGAGGTCAGGGCACAAAATGGGCGCTGTTCCACAGGTGTAGCCCGGGTCGGGGAAGCCGGGTGGAGGACAAGTTTGGGCGTTAACATCAATGGTTAAAAGGGTTGCCGCGAGGGCAAACAAAAAGTAGAATTTTCTCATGTTTATAGCTGATTGATGCCCGGAGTGTGCGCAAAAGTAAAAATCAAAGTTGGATAACAATAAATTTTACGATATTTCCGACAAAATTGTCTACGTTGTTACAAATGTGTTACAACTCAACCATTTTCAAGGAATTACGCACAACATGAATAGCATTGAAGCGAATGTGCTACTTTTGTGTTTTCGCAAAAACATTGTTTATCCTTCCATGAAGGATACCCTTACTTTCCCATTCGCTGTCTCGGCAGCAAATTATGTGGAAAATCTTTTCCCGCTCTTGATTTTACAAATATGAAATTTTCCGAATACCGCATTTTACCCCAAATCAAGCAAAACCTTGAGGCGATGCGGCTCATACGCCCTACCGATATTCAGTTCAAATCCATTACCCCTATTCTCCAGGGAGAAGACCTGCTGGCGATCGCACAAACCGGTACCGGCAAAACGGCCGCCTTTGCCATTCCGGCCATTCACCTCATGTCGGCGCCACGCAAAAAACATCAGGGCGAGGGCCCCCGCTGCCTGGTGCTGGAACCCACCCGCGAACTGGCCATTCAGGTCGGACAAGTGTTTGAAAGCATCGCCAAAAAAACAAAAGTTAAAATCCTGCCCCTCATCGGCGGCGTGGAACAAGATCCGCAAATCGCCCGGCTAAGTAAAGGCATCGACATCCTGATCGCCACCCCGGGCCGGATGTTCGACCTCGCCAGCCAGGGCCACCTCGACTTGTCGGGCATCGAACTGTTCATTCTCGATGAAGCCGATCATATGCTCGACCTCGGCTTTTTGCACGACATTTCCGACCTGCACCGACGCCTGCCCAAAAACCGGCAAACCCTTTTCTTCTCGGCCACCATTTCACCGCGGATCAAAAAAATTGCCTACGACCTTGTGCGCGGCACCGCTATTCGTATTCAGATCTCGCCTAAAAATCCGGTTGCAAAAAATGTTTCCCACGCCGTCACTCCAGTAGAGATGGACCACAAACGTTTTTTCCTCGCCCGGCTCGTGGAAGAAAATTCAGATATAAAAATTTTAGTATTTGTGCGCACCAAAGTACGCGCCGAGCGCGTTTGCGAAGCATTGAAACGCGTCGGATTGGAAAGTGTGGTTATTCACGGCGACAAAGAGCAGTCGGAGCGGCTCTCGGCCATGGCAGCCTTCCGAAGCGGCGAAAACCGCGTGTTGATCGCAACCGATGTCAGCGCCCGAGGCATTGATATTCCGGCAGTAGATTATGTGGTGAATTACGACCTGCCCGATGTGCCGGAAAACTACGTCCACCGCGTTGGACGTACCGGCCGCGGCGACCGCAAAGGCAAGGCACTCAGTTTCTGTGCACCCGAAGAAAAACCACTGCTCGAAGCCATCGAAACCTTTCTGGGGCAGCCCATTGAAATGATTCCGATCGGCCGATTTGAATACGAAGAAACCCTTAACCTGCACGACGACCGCCCGAACAAGTGGAAAGCCATCGAAGATGAAATCGAAAAGGCCGAGAAATTCAGGAAGAAAAAATGAAGGTTTGGAGTGTTTTGGAGTTTTGGTGTTTTGGTGCTTAAGTGTTTTGGTGTTTTAGACTAAAACACTTAAACACTAAAATACTAAAACACTCCAAACCACTTTCTCCCCAATTTACATTTTTGACCCGCTTGCGACTATCCCTCGTGTGTGTCCTGTTACAGGGCAGGCGCGTTGGGGAATACATTTTTTACAAAACAAAACTTGATTAACCATGTGGAAAAAGGGGCTTTTAGTTTCCGGTTTATTTTTATTGTTTTTATTTGAAATCCGGGCGCAGCAGCCAAGGATTATCAACAGCGACAGCCTTAACTATTTCGTCAGTCAGGCCGTCTGGGATAATTCCATGAATCCCAAAAATCCGCCAACGCCCATTGACCTGGAATCGGTGCGAAAAGCGCGCTGGAGTTATTTCTGGATGTGGAGTGACGGTGTTTTTGTAAAGGATACCAGCAGAATGGCAAGGCAAATGAGCAGCAACTCCGACAGGGAAATGATGCTCGCAGTGCGTGGGCACTACACCCCCGATAAGGAACCGCCGACCAAACTTACACGTATTCGCCCTTCAGGAACAATAGCTGGTACAGATGTGGCCGTTCCCGCTTACAGCCTGAGTAACAGCAATGCACAAGCGGGCCTGATTGCGCAGTCCAATGCCGCTATTGTCGGAGACACTGTTTTCTTTGCCCTCGTGGTGCAAAACAAATCCGAACTGAATGATCGCAATGCCAAATTCGTCATTCGCTTCCCAAGCGACAGCCTTGTCTATTTAGGAACACCTTTTGCTACAGACCGGGCAAGCATTCAGCAATTGCCAACCATTGACGGCTTCCCGCCATCCACGCTGCTCAGTTGGGACGTGAATGATATTGACCGGGGACAACAAAAAACCCTGTTTTTCAAGCTCTTGGTGAGCGATAAAATGCATGAAAACGGGGAAAGCCTGATTATGGCTGATGTAAAATGGGCCGATGAGCAATCCTATTCCCCGGCAATTAATATCTTGAGCCTTACCAAAGGCAATTCCATTGAAGGAAGCCAGCCCTCAACTTTTAATTTTACCAA
The DNA here is from genome assembly GCA_017303875.1 of Chitinophagales bacterium. Lineage (GTDB taxonomy): Bacteria > Bacteroidota > Bacteroidia > Chitinophagales > Saprospiraceae > M3007. The sequence continues at coordinate 20,012 of JAFLBP010000029.1, forward strand.
TCAGGCACAAACCTCCCTTAAAGTAAAAAAAGGCAGGGATCCCAACCGACTCGACGTTTGGCCCGGCAACCTGGAACCGGGCAACAGCAACGCCAAACGCCTGACCTATACCGTGCAAATGGAGAATCTGGGTACCGCGCCGGTAAACGATATTTCGGTTAAGTGCAACATGGATAATCGCCTCAAAATGAGCACTGTAGCACTTGTGGGTGGCGCATTCAAATTTCCGGGAGCCAGCTCAGGGATTAATCCGCCGGTCATCAGTGGACAAACCATTACATTTACAATCCAAAATGCCGGCTTGAGTATTCCCGGCTCCGGTATGAACGCGGGGGAATTTCAATTTGAAATTTATACCTCAGACACAGAAAATTTCCGCGAAGGCGATGTTATCCGTTCGCACGCCTTTATCACGTTTAAGAATGGCGCCGCTGTTTTTGATCAGGTGCGTACCAACGACGCCAATACCAGCATCCACAAAAATGGCCGCCTGCCTTATGGTTGTGTTTTTGGCCTGAAATTCGACCACCATATTCCGGGCTTGGTAAAAGATTCGATTCAGGGCAGCGGAGCTTCGCTTGTATTTATGGCCCCGCTGATCAATTCCCGAAAAAATACCCTGAGCGGATTTACGAATCCGCCCTGCTTAATATATCAGGCGGAAGCCGGGTATGGAATTGGCCGTTTCACTGCTGATAATGGTCTGATTATCAAAACAAAATACATTCGCCTGAACCCCTTGCAACTGCGCTATGTGCGCCGGGATAATTTTGGCGGCAGCGGCAATAAATTTAACTGGGGCGTATCGGGCGCTTATAGTTTAGCCTACATTTTTGATGCCGATGCGGCGAGCAGCACCTTTGTATTGCCGGAAGGCTTTGGCAATAAAATAGAACATGAATTTGCAGCTGCTGTGGATGCATTTAATATTGTGGGTGTGCCGGGCTTGTCGTTTAGTTTGGGATATAAATGGAAAAGTAATAAAATCAGCAACAATACAGTTCAATATAATTATCCGTACATGGCCGTACAATTTAATTTCTTCAGATTTCACAAAAATTTCAGTCAGTGGCTTAACCATATTAAATACAAGTGAATATAGAAAAACTGTTTAAATTTCAATTGCGACCTGTTGCGGGTCTGTTGGCAATTTTGTGTTTTACACTTGTTTTTACGCACTGCCGTGAAGCAAGTGTAAAACCACTTGTCGGTATACCAAATGAAGCTGCATTTATAATTTGGGAAGATTCTGTCCGCAGCCTCATTGCTAAAAAAAACTACCGGGAAGCGGTTCAATTGGCTACGGAAAAAGGTAATATCGCCTGGGATTCAGGCGCCTATAACAGTTGGGCGCGCCTGCAGGTGGATCTGGCCAAAGCATTAAATAAATCGGATGAAAAAAACGGATTAGACGCCGCTATTCATTATTTAAATAACAGTATTATAAAATCTGAGACGCAACAAACCCATGCGAGCGGGAAATTATATTTCCACAATGCGTATTTTTATTTAAAACAAAAAAAATACGCGGATGCACTGAGCGCTTATGAAAAAGCCAAACAGGCTCATGAAAACGGATTTCCGGTTACACAATTTTCCGGACTGTATTTGTATAAAGCTTTAGCCAATATTTATACCCGAAAAGGAGAATATACCCGCGCTATAAATTTATTACACCAGGGTATTGATTCTTTAAATAATACCAGCGCCCAGGATGAAGTGGCGTATCTCTACTGCGATCTCGGAACTGCATACACCAGTCAGGCAGATTTTAGCAGCGCCCTGAGAATGCTTGAAAAAGGACTCTTGCAAAACCAAAAGCATCCTTTTGAAGATGCTGCTGAAAATGAGTTTGTACAGAGCATCTTTTATGCCAACCTTTCTGAAATCGCATTTGCTACCGACAGGCACAGTGAAGCGGATTCTTTTGCCCGGCTTTCGCTGAACCTCGATCCGGATAACACTGCGGCATTGAGTGTTTGCGGCGACATGGCATTTTATAAAAAACAATTTACCCTTGCCACACGGCATTATTCCAAGCTCCAATACCTGCTCGAATCTGAGGACCTGGTTTACAACCGCGAACTCGGCAAAGTACTGATTCAGCGCGCAGCGCTGGCTTCGGCTCAAAACAACAACAAGCAGGCCCTGCAACACTGCAATGAAGCCTTACAAACAGTGCTGCCCGCATTTGCGCCACCCGATATTTATTCCAACCCAGCCCCCGCACAATTTTATCCCGAAAATACCATTCTGGAAGCCCTGAATACAAAAAGTGAAATCGCCTGGGCGCAATATCAGCAAAATCCGCAGGCCGACTGGCTCAACCTCGCTGCGCAAAGCACCGGTCTGGCCCTGCAAATGAACGATACGCTCATTGCGGCTTTCGGCTACACCAGCTCCAAACTACTCTCGCTGGAGCAAACCCGCGACCTCTACGAACGCAACCTCGCCATCCTGTTTGAACGCAAAAAACAAGGCCACCCCGACGCAGCCGAAGCAATTTTTGCCTTCACCGAACGCAGCAAAAGTATGCTCCTGCGCCAGCATCTGTCCGAAAACAGGGCAATCCGGCAATTGCCCGAAAACCTCGCCGAACGGGAAAACCTGCTGCGCAACAACATCAATAATTTGCGTGAAGAATATACTTCCGCACTCGCCGAAGCCTTAGACGAAGGACAGCTAAAACTCATTAAAAAAGCCATCTTCGACGCCGAAACAACCCATCAACGCTTCATCGACTCCTTAAAACAACAATTTCCGGCCTTCTACCGGGCCGCGCAGGCGCCCGTGCGCACCGACCTTGCAACCGTGCAAAAATGGTTGCCCGCCGATGCCCTGCTGCTCTCCTGGTTCTACAATCCGGAAAGCGGCGCGCTTTACCTGATCGGAGTGGATCGGCAAGACATCATTACCCGCTGCGAACAACTCGACAGCCGTCGCCTCGAAGCCTTCCTTGCTCTTATCAGCAACCCGCAGCTCAACCTCGAAATGGAAGGCGACACGGGTTTTGTCCGCAACTACGCCACTGAAGCCCAATACCTGTACGATAAACTTATTCGCCCGGTGGCCGGTAACAAGCCGCCGCAGGAACTGATTGTAGTGCCCGACGGCATACTCGGCAGCATCCCGCTGGATGCTTTGTTGCCCGCCGCACCCGACGCACTTACTTTCCGGCGCCTCCCCTATTTGCTCCACCATACCCGCTGCCGCTTCGCCCCTTCGGCAAGCCTGCTGATAGATACGCCCCGGCGCAGGGAAAATTACCAAATCGGATATCTCGGTATCGCACCGGGGTACGAGGGCGACAGTACTTTTGCGCGCATCGTATACAACCGCGCCTGTGTGGAAAAACTGAGCGAACAGCTGAAAGGTGAAGCGTTTATCGGCCCCAAAGCCCGCAAAGCACTCAGCCTTAAAAGTGTTGAACAATGCCAGGTGCTGCATTTTTACGGACACGGACAAGCCAATTCTGAGAACCCGCAGGCTTCTTTCCTTGCATTTTCATCAAATTTTGCAAGCAACAGCAAAAAAACGGATAGTACCGCGCAACAGCTCCGTCCCGGTTTGCTGGCATACAATAAACCCCTGCCTGCTGCCGAGGCGCCGCGGGTCTGGTTCGCGGAGGAAATCGGTCAAAGTCCATTGCAGGCGCAATTGGTGCTGCTCAGCGCCTGCGAAACCGGGCTGGGCAGGGCTGCGGGCACCGAAGGTATCCTCAGCCTGAGCCGCGCCTTTCAGGATGCGGGTGTACCCAGCGCGGTCATGACCCTCTGGTCGGTAGACGATCAGGCGAGTGCGCAGCTCAGCGAGGCCCTGATGCTACAATTGCAAAACGGCGAAATGCGCAAAGACGAAGCGTTGCGCCAAAGCAAGTTGCAATACCTGCAAAGCGGTGGCGCTGCAACCCCCTTCTTTTGGGCCGGAATGGTGCTCACCGGAGACGCCGCCCCGCTTAAAATTCAGGCAAGCCCCGTCCGTATTGAAATTGCAGGAAGCCCCTACCCGCTTTTTATCGTGGCCTTTGTTGTGGGGCTGCTTGCTTTGATTATTTTGCTTTTTTATAAAATTATGCACATTTAATCTAATTTTGCAGGTCTATCCAAACAAAACCATTGATTTCAACATTTAAAATTATTTGCTTCAACAATCAAACACTACTAGTATGAAGGCTTTTTCCTTTTTAAGCGCCCTGACATTGCTGTTGGGATTCTCCGTAAATAGTGCATTTGCCCAATCGGGCATCTGGCGCGGCAGTCTCGACATTGACCTCGATGGCGCAGTCACCAATTACAAAGAAGGCGCCGGTACCGGCACAGATTTCAACGGCGCCGGCCTGGGTAGCATTGACGCAAGCAGCACTTTTGAGCTGGAAGCGCCCTACCTGTTCAGCTGGAAAGGCGGCAGTTGCGACGTAACCGATGGCCGTTTGTACTATCGCGTTTATAAATCCGGTGGCACACAGGGAGTTTACCAAACCGTTGAATTCAGCTTTGCCTGCAATTGCGGCAGTGGTTGCTGGCGCAACGGCGTTTCCGGTTGCGGTGGCACCGACCAGGAATGGGGAAACAGCAGCGCTGTGGTCGATCTCAAGGCAGCAGCCCTGACTGCTGATGGCTCCCCCGGCACCTACATTCTGGAGGTATACTGGCAAACCGATGTTACCGGCGGGGGTTGCACCAACACCCCAAACGTAAGCACCAATCCGATCACAGCTACCTTTACCGTATCGGCCGCTTTGCCGGTAAGCCTGCGCTTTTTTAACGCCGAACGCAGTGGCGATCAGGTACAGCTCAACTGGGCAACGGCACTGGAATTCAACCACAGCGCTTTTTATGTAGAGCGTTCTGCCGACGGCTCAAACTGGAGCCGCATCCAAACCGTTCGCACAGCAACAGTATCACTGAATGGCCGTGCTTACAGCACCGCAGACGAGCAGCCCCTGCGCGGCCTCAACTATTACCGCTTATCTCAGGAGGATTTTGATGGTAAAATGCAATATTTCGCTGCCAAAATGGTCAATATGGGCCGCAGCACAAGTTTGTCGGTAGCGCCCAATCCGGTACAAGGCAATGAAATGAACGTATATATAGGCGCCAATACAAACGGACAATCTACCCTGCGCCTTTTTGACGCTTACGGCCGCCTCCTGCAACAACAATCCATTGATACAGAACATGCGCAAACGCTCCGGATTCCGCTGGAAAATTTGCCCACAGGTGTATTATTCCTGCAAATTGATCAGGAGCTGCCCCTGCGGGTAATGCGCTAAATCTAATTTTGTCGGCGGCGTGAATTCGATTCATGCCGACACGACAGGCGTTTTATTTTTGAGTCCCTTAAAAGCCGTTTCTGTAAGAGCATGTTCGGGAATTCATGATCGCGCGAAAGCGAGCATGAATTCCTGAACATGCTCTAAGAGACGGCTTTTACATTTTTTAGTCGCAAACACAAAACGCATCACTCAGGCTGATGGCCTCCAATAAAAAGGGGCCGGGCGCCGCGTTCGGGCCAGGACAAACATTCAGCAGCGTAACCGGATCTGTGGAAGTGATGATCGCGTTGCCTGTTGGCGTATTCAAATCCAGCGAAAACGGGGGCGAACCACTGAAATTAAGCGTCACAATCTGGCAATCGCCCGGACAAATAGCTGAATTACTCGTGCTGAACGATACGGTGGGCAACAAACGCCAGATTACCGTCGCAGGGGTATCGGCAAAATCCAGACAGGGATCGCTTAAATCCACATTGCCATTCAGGCCGTTTCCGGCTACCGTACCAATATAATAGGTAACGCCGGTTTGCATACTCGCCGGATCAAAAGCTAATTCAGGCCCGGGACTTTGCAGCAGAATACTACCTTCCGGGTCATTGGGATCGGTAAAAAGTACATAGCGGAGTATGTCATCGTTGTCTAAAACTGCGCCACCGGTATATGGAACCGTTACGGTAGCGCTTGTGCCGCAAAGGTTGAAGGTTTGCGCGTTTACATTGCCCGCATCGGTTGTACAGGCACAGGTATATTGAAAGGAATAATCATTGGGCGTATCGGCGCCGCCTACGGAGAAGGAGAAACCCGGACAAATCGGCGTCCAGGTCTGCGTGTTAATTTCGTATTCGTACAACACGCTGGGCTGGTTGCTTTGTGTGGTACTGAACCAGTACATTTTCGGGCAGCTGGGGTGATCCACAGATGCACCGCCAATGACGTTGCCAGGGGGTAAATCATCCACAATAGTTGAAGCACCGGGGTTGTTGAGGTTAATGATACACAGGCGCGGACCAGCCGGGGTATTGCAGGACGCATAATAATTGCCGTCGAAATACACCAGATCGCCCATCACCGACCAACCCGCAGGCAAAGACCCCACAAATTGCCATGTGCCATTTGCAGGATTGATTTTCCAGACATCCTTGAACAACATGTACAATTGCCCGTCAATGCCATATTCAAGGCCGCTGGCCAATGCGCCGGGTATCGTAACTAAGGTCGTCGAAGTGCCGGTTGCGGGGTTGATTTCATAAACCGTCTGGCCAAAAAGCCCGTACACCAGGCCATTTTCGCCCACCGCCATATCATTGAACGCCGGACCCGTAGAAATTTGCGTGGCCGTACAAGTTTCTACATTAAAGGTGAAAATGTTGCCCGCAGTATTGTTAAAATAAATGATCTGCCCGGAAGCGCGGCCGCTTCCGAGCAGCATCAATATCAAAAAAAGTTTGTACCTGAAGCGCATATCGCATTGCAAAAATGGTTCGCTCTTGAAAACACGCGTTCAGGTATTTGGTTCTTTAGTTCGGATGAACGACAGGGTTGGTTTAGTTTTCGCTGTGGAGATTGTGAAATGCTATTGCTTCAAGACCTTTTCACAAATTAAACGCCGCTCTTCAGCCACAATTTCAAGCAAATACAAACCCGCCGGCCATGTGCCACATTCAATACTGATCTGGGGCGAGGGCATTTCCGCATCCATCATCAGGCGGCCTTGTAAATCCCGTATGCGCACGCGGGCATTCAGGGGCAAAATTCCGGAAAACGAAACGTTGATTTCCTCCTGTGCAGGATTTGGGAAAATCGAGATCGCTTCTTCCACCCCATTCACCTGCAATTCGGGCAATTGCGCTGGTTCGGCTGTTGAAGAAAATTGTGCCGGCGTCGCTAAGTATTTCATAGCCGAATACAAGGAGCAATTGGCTTTTACACGCCAGTGATAGGCCGTAGAAGGCGACAAGCCCGTCAGGTTAACGGCCGTCACAGATACGGTTCCAAGTGTAGTAAAGGTACTCGACGTGGCCAGTTTGATTTGTATCGTGTAGCTGCTCGCGCCACTTACCGGCGACCAGGAAATGCTGGCGGATGTCGGGTATACGTATAAGTTGCTGAGATTTACAGGGGCGGCGCAGCTGCCGCCGTTATTGCCGTTGCTTGTGGTAAAGTTTTGCGCTGCCGAGTTGGCCGAACAATTTGCCTTTACCCGCCAATTGTAAGTGGTCGCAGCCGTCAGACCCGATACATTGATGGCGGTGCTGTTGGTTGCGGGCAATACCGACCATACCGAACTATTGCTTTCTTTGATCTGCACCTGATAAGAACTTGCTCCGGCAACAGCATTCCAGGCTAAGGAAACCGTTGTGGCGCCGGTTACGGTTGAACTCAGACCGGAGGGCACGGCACAGGATCCATTGCTGCCGGTAGTGCTGAACGTAGCCGCAACAGAATAATCCGAACAGTTTGCCTTCACTTTCCAGTTGTAAGTACTGCCCGCCGTGAGGCCGCCGAGGTTGTAGGCACTGGTAGTGGCATTACCCGCGGTCGTCCAGGTGCTACTGCTGCTCAGTTTGTACTGCACGGTGTAGGAAGTGGCGCCGCTGACAGCCGCCCAGGCCAACACGGCGCTGTTGTTGCTGATGTTGGTGGCTGCAAGGCTTGTCGGGGCAGCGCAGGAGCCGCCGTTGTTGCTTTGCGTAGTAAAGCTTTGTACGGCGGAATATCCTGAGCAAGAGGCTTTTACCTGCCAATTATAGTTCGTACCGGCCGTCAGGTTACCCAGCATCAGGCTTGTGGTGGAGGTACTGCCGACGGTCGTCCAGCTGCTTGCCGAGGCCAATTTATATTGCACGGTATAGTTGGTGGCGCCGGATACAGCCCCCCAGGAAACTACTGCGGAGGTGGTGGTAATATTGCTGCTTGCCAAATTGGCCGGCGGGTTGCAACTGCCGTTCCCACCACCCGAACTCCCCGTGGTAAAGGAGGCCGAAGCGGAGTAGCCGGAGCAATCGGTTTTTACCTGCCACTGGTAGGCCGTGGAAGCACTCAGTCCGGAGAGGTTGTAGGTGGCAGCAGTAGTAGTGCCGGCGGTCGTCCAGGCGCTGGCGGTACTTATTTTGTACTGCACGGTGTAATTGGTGGCGCCCGATACCGCATTCCAGCTCAGGGTGGCGGCGTTGGCCGTTACATTACTGCTGCTCAGGTTGCCCGGCGCCGTACCCGTCTGGCTGAGACAGGATGCATTCAGTACCCTGTCGCGGATGAGGTTGCCTGGTTGCGGCCCGAAACCATTGTTGAAATTGATGCCATAACTGGTAAGGTGGCAATAACTCATAATCGTACCGCCATTGACAGGCGCCGGGCCTTGGGGGCACCCGCCTTCGGTGCCGTAACAATTATCAAGTGCGCCACCGGCCCAGTTGCAGGAATGCGTATGCCAGGAACCGAGGTTATGCCCCAGCTCATGTGTAACGACCTCCACCGACCAGGAGTAAGCAGGCACATTCTGATAAGTCGTATTGATGGCGCTTACGCCAAAGGCAAAAGCTTTCATACAAATCACATCTACATAAGCAATACCGCCGCCAAGGTTGCGGGTGCTAAGAAAATGTGCCAGATTTCCGGTAAAATTGCTGCCCCGATTTGCCTGAAACGCATTCAGCACCGCAGAGGTACTGGTCATGTTTGCGTAAGGGTCGGGGGTGGTCCAGACGTAAATCTGGGAAATGGCCACGCCCACATTTTCATTGGCATAAAGGGCTGCAATCTGATTAAACAGGCCGGTAACGTAAGTATTTACCGTGCTGACATTGGAGCCTTTGTCCTGATACAATTTGTAATCGCATTCAAAGTAAATTTGCACGACCTTGCAACCGACACCGCGATCTGTTGTATTTAACTCGCCGTCGTCGTGCCCACCCAGATCATAAGCATCATCGGTGAGGCAGGTGCGCGGCTCGATGTTGGGAAAATCTTCGGCGCGATAAAGGATGTACGTACCGGAACCGTCTTCCATCGGGCCGAGTTGTCGGGTGCCCTGCTCATCGGTATACATGGCCATCACGCCATCGGGGCCGAGGCTGAGTGTGGCAATGGAATTGGGCTTTCCCTTCACGATTCCCCGGTAGTGCCGGAGCGGCAGCACGGGAACCTCATCTTGGGCGTCGGTAGAAAGTTTAAAACCCGGTGCGAGGATGTCTACGAGGGCAAGTTCCAGTTCAACGGGGTGCTGTTGTTCGTCGAGCAGCGGAATTGAAAGGGTGTAGGCAGGAAAATGGTAGAGGTTTTGAATGTTTTCAGGTTGAAGTTCAAAAAAAGTGGCAGTGGGCAAGGATTCAGGGAGCGCGCCGATTTTGTTGTGGGGGGAAAACAGCGTCCGTTGCGGAAATGCATCCTGAGTTCTGAACTGATTAAGCCATTCGGCAAGGGGTTTGGATTCGGTTTGGGCTTTGAGCGGGTTGAGGTTGAAGCAACAAAAGAAAACGGAGATGATTAAAAAAAGCTTGTGCATAGGATTGTGGGAATAAATACCTCCCAACCTTGCAGCTCCTTCGGTAGCCGGAAAGCCCGGAAAACCTGCTGCACAGTAAAGGCGGTGGTGAGAGAATAACGATGAACGATGAGCGATGAACGATGAATGGGTATTCAGCGAGCGTCGGCTCGGTTCAAACGTGTAAGGATTAAAATAACGATGAACGATGAGTGATGAACGATGAATGACGTGCGTCAGCGGGCATCGGAATCATTCATGCAAAAAAGGATTAAAATGAAAGTAAATTTTAACGGAGACCTGTTGGAGCAACTGCCGGAACACTTGCAACAAGTGCAAAGAGCACTGTATTACGGCGACGCGCTTTTTGAGAGTATCCGCGTTTGTAGTGGGGTAATGCCGCTTTTCGAGTGGCATTGGGAGCGGCTCTTGGGCGGGATGCAATTGATGGGTTTTGAAATTCCGTCATGGTGGACTATGGATTTTGTGAAACGTGAGATTAAAAAAATAACAGGCCTCAATGCGCGGGTGCGCCTGACGCTCTGGCGTGCTCCCGGTGGTTTGTACCTGCCGGAAAACAACAATTTCCGTTTTCTCATCACCACAAAAGCGATGGAAACAGAAGACTACGAATGGCATTCAATTGGCCTTAAAACAGGGCTTTGCGGGGATGTGCGCTTACCGGTAGATCGCTATTCCGGGATAAAAACCCTGAATGCGGCACGCTACGTAATGGCCGCGCGCACGGCAGCTTCCAATGGCTGGGATGAGGGGGTGTTGCTCAATGCTTATGAACGCGTTAGCGAGACTACGCGGAGCAACTTGTTCTGGATTAAAGACGGCTCGGTTTACACGCCGCCGGAGATTGACGGATGCCTAACGGGTATTGCCCGTCGTTTATTATTGTCCTTAACACTACCCGACGGCAACAAAGTGCAGGAAAAAAGCGCCAGCCCGGAAGATTTATTGCAGGCCGATGAGCTGTTTCTGAGCAACGCCATAAGGGGCATTCAATGGGTAAAAAGCTTTCATGAAAAAAACTATAATACACTCATTTCCAAAAACATACATGAGGTTTTTCAGGAGGCAATCCGGCAAAAAATTCTGCTTTTAAAAACTGAAATTTAGCGGAAACATATCCGATTTACTCCTACCTTTGCAAACTGCTGCGGGATGGAAACTTTAACATTTTTTCTAATGTTAAAGTTTTTCGGTCATATACGCCGGCTTTGCCTCGGCGCCTAAAAACTTCCTTTTCTTATGTCTACTTCCAAACGTCCCGCGCTGGGATTCATTTTTGTGACCCTGTTGATAGATGTCACCGGGTTCGGGATTGTCATTCCGGTTATGCCGGGTCTGATCGAAAAACTCGGCCACGTGAATGCCAGTCAGGCCGCTTCCATCGGGGGGTGGTTGCTGTTCACTTACGCAACGGTTCAGTTTCTTTTTGCTCCTGTGCTGGGCGGGTTGAGCGACCGCTTCGGACGGCGGCCCATTTTATTGGGTTCGCTTTTTGGGTTCGGTATTGATTACCTGCTTACGGGTTTTGCGCCCAACCTCGCCTGGTTGTTTGTCGGCCGATTTGTGGCGGGCATTATGGGCAGCAGTTTTACAACGGGCGCCGCTTACATTGCCGATATTAGTACGCCGGAAAAACGCGCCCAGAATTTCGGCATGATTGGCGCCGCCTTTGGCCTGGGCTTTATTTTAGGCCCGGTTATCGGGGGCGTGTTGGGCAAATTTGGCCCTCAAATTCCATTTTTTGCGGCGGCGGCCCTGGCCTTACTCAACTGGCTCTACGGCTATTTTGTGCTGCCGGAATCGCTGAGTCCGGAAAATCGACGGCCCTTCGACTGGAAACGCGCCAACCCCATCGGTTCTTTGCTGCGCCTGAAACGCTACCCGGTCATTTTGGGTATGGTAGCCTCCCTGGTGCTGCTCTATATTGCCGCACATGCCGTACACAGTACCTGGTCGTTTTACACCCGGTATCGCTACGGTTGGGATGAAGCCATGATCGGTTACTCGCTGGGCGTGGTAGGTGTGCTGAGCGCCCTTGTGCAGGGCCTGCTGATTCGGGTGCTGATTCCAAAAATTGGTCAAAACCGCGGTGTTTACGTGGGTTTGGCTTTTTATTGTGTCGGATTAGCCCTGTTCGGACTGGCATCGCAGGGCTGGATGATGTTCCCCGTGCTGGTGGTTTATTGTCTGGGCGGAATCGCCGGGCCATCCCTGCAGGGCATTATTTCCACGCAGGTGCCCTCCAATGAACAAGGCGAATTACAGGGCGCCCTAACCAGTCTGATGAGCGTCACTTCTATTATCGGTCCGGTATTTATGACCAATATTTTCAGCTATTTCACGTCTCCCGGCGCTCCGGTTCAGATTCCGGGAATACCCATGTACGCCGGTGCGGCACTGGCTTTTATCAGCACCTTACTGGCTTTTGCAGCACTCCGGACAAAGAAATTTGTGACGTATTGAGGGAAAATTTTCACACGCCGCACGCCGAATGCCGCATTCCAAAAACTCGCCGTACCTTCCTGTCTCAATTTTAAGCTCATGTATCCATTGCCCGCAACCCGATTCAAGTTACTGATTTTTCTGGCTTTATTGAGTCAGCCACTTGTTGCGCAGCGCTCCATCGCACGCGAATGGAGCGAAAGTTTGTTGCAAACCATGCAGGAAGACCTTGCGCGTCCGCACGTACAGGCGCGCAACATGTTCCATTTATCTATCGTCCTGTACGATGCCTGGGCGGCTTACGACGAAGAGGCTGTTCCGTATATGCTTGGCAAAACTACCGACGGTTGTTATTGTGCATTTAAGGGCATACCCAAACCGGCAGATGTGACTGCGGCTCGGCAGGAAGCGATGAGTTTTGCAGCCTATCGTTTGTTGAGTGCCCGCTACAACTTGTCGCCGCAGGGTACGGGTGCGATATACCGCTTTCGCGAAATTATGAAAGCGCATGGCTATGATTTCCGCGATCAATCCACCGATTACAGTACCGGCTCACCGGCGGCACTGGGCAATTACATCGCCCAGTGTTTTCAGCAAAGCGTCAAGCAGGACGGCGCCAATGAGGCGGGCAACTATGCAGATCCGCTGTACAAACCCCTGAATCCACCTTTGGATGTGCATGCGCCCGGGGTGGGCAACAGTCAGCCGGTTGACCCCAACCATTGGCAAGCACTTAAATTCAAAAATGCCATTGACCAGGACGGGTATCCCATGCTGGAATGCCGTTGCACCGGGTTTCCGCTCGCCGCGCTTATTGATTCTGTCGACAAACGGGGACGGCATATTACCGGCACGCAAACCTTTCAGGGCAGCGACTGGGCGCGGGTGCGGCCATTTGCGCTTAAAAAAGAAAATCGGCAAAATTATAGCGAAAACGGGCGTGAAACCTGGCTTTACCAGGATCCGGGCAAGGTGTTTTTTACAAAATTAGATAGCAGCAAAAACATTACTACTACCGCAGATTATCAGTGGGGATATGCCTTGGTCGCCTCCTGGTCGGCCCTGCTCAATCCAGCCGACACAACCCGTTGGGATGTATCGCCCGCACACATGGGCAACATCCGACAATATCCGCAAAACCTCGCAGAGCTGCGCAAATTCTACCATCCCGTTTCGGGGCGCGACCCCGGCATGGGCCATCCGCTTAACCCGCAAACCGCGCAGGCCTACACCGCTCGCGTCGTACCGCGCGCCGATTATATCCGCGCTGCCATTCGCTATTGGTCGGAAGGGCCGAACTCCGAGACGCCGACGGGGCATTGGCTTACACTGCTCAACTACATCAGCGAGCAGCCATCATTGGTAAAAAAATTCAACGGCAAGGGCCGTGAAATGAACCAGTTGGAGTGGGATGTCAAGGCGCTTTTTGTGCTGGGTGGCGCTTTGCACGATGCCGCCATCGCCACCTGGGGGGTAAAAAGTCGCTACAATGGAACGCGCCCGATCAGTGCGCTGCGCTATATGGCCGTTCGGGGGCAAAGTTCCAATCCGAAATTACCGGCCTACCATCCGCTTGGGCTTCCGCTGATACCAGGTCATATTGAACTGGTAAAAAAGGGCGACACCCTGGCCGGGCCTAAAAATATCAACCTGAATAAAGTCAAAGTATACGCCTGGAAAGGTCCGTTCACGGTGAATAATGCGGCCACTCAAACGGCCGGTGTGGGCTGGATTTTGGCCGAAAACTGGTTCCCCTACCAGCCGCAGACCTACATTACGCCACCGCACAGCGGCTTTATATCCGAACATGCCGCCTTTGCACATGCCGCAGCGGAGGCATTCACCTTGCTTACGGGTGATGCCTGGTTTCCGGGAGGCCTGGGCGAATATGTTGTGCCCGCCAACAATCAGTTCCTGTTGGTGGAGCAGGGGCCGAGTGTGGATGTCCCCTTGCAATGGGCTACCTATCGGGATGCCGCCGACCAGGCGAGTTTGTCCAGGATCTGGGGTGGCGTCAATGCTCCTTTTGACGACATACCCGGCAGGATGCTGGGCGCTGAAGTCGGTACAGCAGCCTTCCACTTAGCCAAAACCTACTTCTACAAAGATCGCGACCGCGACGGGGTGCTGAGTTTTGAAGATTGTGACGACAACAATCCCGCCATTTATCCTGGCGCGCCGGAAAAATGCGATGGTTTTGATAATGACTGTAATGGAAAAATTGACGATGTGACGCCGCCTTGCGGAGGGGGTAAGTAAACAAAACCCTACCCCAATACAACTTTCAGCGCAAAATACCCCATGACAGCCACCACAAACCAGCCAATAAACTGCAACAAACGACTGTAACGCGCACCGCGTACCGAAAGCAACATAATGCCAAGGGAAAGGGGCAGGATAAACCCGTTCATAGCGCCCACCCATACCAACACAGAAGCCGCCGGCTTACCTGATATTAAAAAAACAAGCGCTGAAAAAGCGATAAACCCCGCAATCCAGCGAAACAAATAGCGCTCAAAAGTCGGGTGCAAACTTTTTAAAAATGAAATACTGGTATACGCCGATCCAATGACGGAAGTAATGGCCGCAGACCACAAAACCACCCCAAACACGCGCCCGCCTATTGCGCCTAACGCATGCACAAACACACTCGCTGCAGGGTTGGACGGCTCCAGCATCAGGCCTTTTTCAGCAATACCCAAAGCCGCCAAAAACAACAAAGCGCGCATCAGGGTCGTCAGCAGGATACCCTTCACGGCCGCGCGCGACACCTCCCCTACCCGCTCCGGACCTATTATGCCAGCATCCAGCAAACGATGTGCGCCGGAAAACGCAATGTAGCCGCCTACCGTACCGCCCACAATGGTGATGATGGACAAAAAGTCAACCTTATCGGGCCAAACCGTATTTTTTAATGCCGCACCAAGCGGCGGGTTGGAGGAGAAAGCGGTATACAACACTAAGCAAATCATCAGAATACCCAATACTTTACTCAATAAATCCATGCCGCGCAGGGCATTTTTACTGCTAAATAAAACGATCGCCAGCAAAGCACTGATAAAGGCGCCCCAAGGCACCTCAAGGCCCAAAAGCAGGTTCAAACCCAAACCGGCGCCGGCAACATTTCCGATATTAAACCCCAATCCGCCAATCAAAATAAGCAAGGCCAATAAATGCCCCAGATAAGGTAAACGGGCATTGGCAATCTCCGTTGCGGATTTTGATTTCAGGCTCACTATCCGCCAGATATTCAACTGCGCGCCGATGTCAATGAGCAAAGAAATGACAATAGCAAAGGCGAAGGCCGGCCCCAGCTCACCAGTGAATTTAGCAGTTTGGGTCAGAAAACCCGGGCCAATTGCCGAAGTTGCCATTAAAAAAATTGCCGCAACAAGGGCCGAACCTTGTGTTTTATTGCCCATTTCCAAATGCGTTATGCAGGGTTTGGGCAAAAAGCAATGCGTGGGGCCCATCGCCGTGAATACAAACAGTATCTGCCTGAATATCAATCCACTGCCCATCAATAGCCTGCACCTTTTGTGCCGAAACCATAGCATCTACACGCGCAAGTACCGCATCGGCATCTTCAATAAGTGCCTGCGGATGCGCGCGTGGCACCAAACTGCCGTCGGGCATGTAAGCGCGGTCGGCAAATACCTCATGGCAGACCTTTAAACCCAGCGCTTCCGCCTGCTGAAGCGATACGGAGCCGGATAGTCCGAACAGGTATAATTCCGGGTTAAAATCCCGGACGGCCTGCGCAACCGCCGCCGCAATGGCAGGATCTTTGGCCGAAACATTGTACAAAGCACCATGCGGTTTTACATGTTGCAATACCGCGCCGGCCGCCCGCACAAATGCCGCCAAGGCGCCAATCTGATAAAGCACCATATCATAAATTTCCTGGGGGGTGAAATGCATTACCCGCCTGCCAAAACCTTGTACATCAGGAAACGACGGATGCGCTCCAATGCGCACGCCGTGCTGTAGCGCCAGGCCGACGGTATGCTTCATCACGGAAAAATCGCCGGCATGAAAGCCACAAGCGATATTGGCCGAACAGATATAGGGCATAATTGCCGCATCACTACCCATTGAATACGCGCCAAAGGACTCTCCCATGTCGCAATTGAGATCAAAACCCGAACGGTAAGGCATATTTGATTTTTCGTAAATTTGATTGATATTTTGCCCATAAAGATAGATTTTCTTCGGGGCTGATCCATTGAAAATGAAAAAATTCCCCGGGCAAGAGGTTTGCTACCCGGGGCAAATCCACCGCTGCCACAAATGCAATGCGCGGGTAGCCGCCGGTGCTCTGGCAGTCATTCATCAAAACCATAGGCGTACCATCATTACTCACCTGAATCACCCCTTTACAAACACTTGCCGAAGTGATGCCCGGAATTGCGGCCGAAAAAGGCAGTTGCTGCATCAGCCGATACCCCATCCGCGAGCTGTTATTGGAAACAGAAAAGGCCATTTCGACTAAGGCCTGTTTGGTTTTTACTTCAAAAAGATCAATATCCGGACCTGGTATCAGGCGTATTTTTTCATACGATGGGCAAATTTTTTCTAACCCTATACCCGCCCGAAGGAATGCTACGGACAGTGGTGAAAGCTCAATTTGAATACCTTTTTTTAATGCAGGAATTCCAAAATCCACATGGCTATGTTGGCTGTAACTGCCCAGTACGGGTGAAAAAGCTGGCTTGGCGGCAATGTGCAACCCGGCAAGACGGCCGGCATTGTCAAGGTACAATGTCTCGCCGGCAGGCAGCTTGAACATTCGGTTCAGTGAAAGCTCCTGCTCGCCTGCGCGCGCATGGAGGTGAGCGCCTGTGAGCAGGAGCACCAATGGTTCATCGCACAAAAAAGCCGAGCGCCCTTGTCCGAGTTCGAGGCTCAGCAGCGTTTCACCGAGTAGCAGCCGAGCCAGATCGCGTTGCCGAAAATCTAAAAATCCGCCCTCCGGAATACCCAAATGGCGATATGCGGGCCGACCTTCATCCTGCCAGGAACTCAAAGGCGCCAGGGCTTTAATGTGCAATTTTGCCATACGTTTCGATGGAAATCGGGTAAAAAGTGACCTTATCGCCACATTGCAGCAAGGTGGGTTGATGGCTGTTGCTAAAATCAACCATGCGTTGCGGCGTATGTCCGAGTATAAGCCAGCCGCCGGGACTGTCAAAAGGGTAAACACCCGTCATGTCCTCCGCAATGGCGACACTACCGGCGCGAACCTGGGCGTCTGGTTGTGCTTTGCGCCGCGTGCGCAAGCGCGGATCGAGGCCGGTCAGGTAGCCAAACCCGGGCAAAAAGCCCATCATGCCCACCCTGTAATGGCCAGCACAATGGATTTGGATAATCTCCTCTGCCGACAAGCTCGTTTGATCGCTGAGCACATGCAGGTCGTTGCCCAATACCGGATCATAACAAACGGGGATTTGATGCACCTGAACTACAGGATCTGGCGACGGTGCTACGGCATTATGTATATCAAAAAGCGCAAGTGCTGCGATCACCTGCTCCGGATTTTCTGTTTCAACAGCCAGCGTATTGAGGTTTTGAAAAATACGGCAAGGCGCTGAAAATGAACATGCTGACAAGTAATGGAAACAGCGGTCCAGCAAGCCGGCAGGCGGGCGCAGTTCGTATAGGCAATGGGAAAGTGGATAAAGCGGAAACACAGTCGATTGAACTTACAAATATTTACCATTCAGAGCAAAGACAATGATACAACCGCCGCTGGAATTAAGGGTAATTTTTCAACAACTTATACCTTTTATTAACCTAAGTTAATGAAGGCTGTTTTGCGCCGCAACTACCTTTGCGGACGGAACCAAGTTTTCTTTTGAAAACTTTAACGTTTTGACATGCAAACCAAATAAAGGTTTGCCCGTCTTGTACACGAGTCAAATTCAAAGGCGCGCTGCATCGAAGCAAAATGCATTTTTGTCGAATCTAATTCGCCAAAGCGCCTCTAAACAAGACTTTTGCAAAACAATATTCCAAAACACGTGTTCCCGCACACAACAGCTACTTATTTTCCTGAACAATGCAAAAACTACTCCTTCTTGTATTCGGACTGGCCCTGAGCCTGAGTCTGAATGCTCAAAAAAATGCCATCGTCAGCGGCGTGCTGCGCGATGCGCAAAACGGTGAAACGCTGATCGGCGCCACCGTCGAAGTCCTCGGACAAAACAAAGGCAATATCAGCAATGAATATGGATTTTACTCTATTTCGCTACCAGAAGGCAATGATTCCATTGCCCTGCGCTTCAGCTATCTTGGCTATGAAAGCTTGGTGCGCAAAGTGATGCCCCGTGGCGAACAAAAAATCAACATTTCGCTTTACCCCGTTGGCGCCCTGCTCAATGAAGTGGTGGTGCAAGCCAACCAATTGGCCGAAAAAGTAAAAAGTACGGAAATGTCGGTTGCCACCCTGAGTACCAAAGACGTCAAATCCCTGCCCGCGCTTTTCGGCGAAGTGGACATCATTAAAATCCTGCAACTCAAACCCGGCATTACGCCCGGCGCAGAGGGCACCACCGGCCTTTTTGTACGCGGCGGTAACAGCGACCAAAATCTCATCGTACTGGATGAAGCGGTGGTGTACAATGCCAGTCACCTGTTCGGCTTTTTCAGTACCTTCAACTCCGATGCGGTTAAAGACCTCAAAGTGTACAAGGGCGGCTTCCCGGCGCAATACGGCGGGCGTTTGTCTTCTGTTATTGACGTGCGGATGAAAGAAGGCAATAACCAGAAATTCAGCGGCTCCGGCGGTCTGGGCCTTATTGCCAGTCGCCTGACCCTCGAAGGCCCGATCCAAAAAGACAAATCTTCGTTCATTGTAAGTGGTCGCCGCACCTACGCCGATATCATCACGCGGGCCATCAACAACGCCAATGAAGGCAAGGAGGATTACAATAAAATTCCGGATTATTACTTCTACGACCTGAACACCAAAGTCAATTTTACGCTTTCTGAAAAAGACCGCCTTTATCTGAGCGGCTACTTTGGCCGGGATGTTTTCAAATTCCGCGATCAAACCTTTAATTTCCTTTTCGACTGGGGTAATGCCACCGGTTCGGCGCGCTGGAACCACACCTTTGGCCCAAAATTATTTGCCAATACGACCTTTACCTACTCCGATTACCGCTACCGCATCCAAAATGTGTTGCAGGGTTTTTCCTTCCAACTCGGCTCCAATATCCGCGATGCCAATACTAAAATTGACTTTTACTACCAGCCCAGCAACAAGCACACCATTCGTTTTGGCGCCAACGCCACCTACCACGCCTTTGAGGTGGGCCGACTGCGCGCCGGCTCCGACGACGGCAGCATCCGCTTTGAATCCGGACAAAATTTTGACGGCATGGAATACGGCATGTATTTCGCCGACGAATGGGTAGCCGCCCCGCGCCTGAAAATCAATTACGGCGCACGCATTTCCATGTGGCAAAACAATCCGGCATTTTACGCCGCTTTTGAACCGCGTGCTGCGCTGAATTATGCCGTTTCCGAGCGCTTTTCGCTTAAAGGCTCTTACAGCCGCATGAACCAGTATGTGCATTTGCTCGCCAGCAGCGGCTTGTCGCTGCCGACCGACATCTGGTATCCCAGCACAAAAGGCATCAAACCTGAAATTTCGGACCAGGTTGCCATCGGCGCTTCCTACCTCATTGGCAAAAACGTGCTCATCACCTGGGAAGCCTGGTACAAGTGGCTGCAAAACCAGATTGATTTCAAAGATGGCGCTGAAATTTTTGCCAACAACAACCTTGAAGAAGAACTGATTGTCGGTAAAGGATATGCGTATTCACCCATTGAACTGGAAATTGAGAAAAAAGAAGGCAAGCTCACCGGCTGGATCGGCTATACCTTAGCCTGGGTGCGTCGCGGCGAGTTTGAAGGTATCAATGGCGGCGCTTATTTCCCGCCCCGTTTCGACACCCGCCACAACCTGAGCGTGGTAGCCATGTACAAACTGACCAAAAAAATTCAGCTGACAGGCTCCTGGGTCTACACTTCGGGTTATACCAGCTGGCTGCCATCAGGCCTCTTCAGCTTTCTGGATGTGCCGGGCGCGCCTACACAGCCGGTTGTACCAATATATGGTCCCCGCAACACCTTCCGCTACCCGGCCTACCAACGCTTCGATCTCGGCGTGGTATTCAAGCTGCGTTCGCGTCGCTTTGAAAACGACCTGACCATCAGCGTGTATAATGCGCTCGACCGCCGGAATCCTTATTTCCTGTACGTGGATTTTGATACGCAACAGCAAAATATCGGCGGACAAATTGTCGACACGCCGGTTGGTTTCCAAGCCAAACAGGTTTCGCTTTTCCCGGTATTACCAAGCGTTACCTGGAACTTTAAATTCTAAAAACAGACCATCCATCATGTTAAAATATCTTTTGCCCAGCGCCGTGGTGCTCGCTTTTTTCCTGAGCGCCTGCAACCTCACCCAAGATGTTGAAATTGAACTGCCGGACTACAGCAGCCAACCCGTTGTAGAATGTTATCTCGAACCCGGCAAACCATTCCGCGTGTTGCTCACGCGCAGTTTCCCATTCTTTGATCCGGTATTTGCCGATACCAACTTTTTGGAAAAAACCCTGATTCAGGGCGCCAGCATCACCATTTCCTACGACGGAAAAACGGAAACCCTGAATAATATTCCCTCCATCGACCTCAATCCGCTGCGTTTTTACAACTATTCGAGCTTCAGCACCGTGGAAGCCACACCCGGTATTGAATACACCCTGAACATTACACTTCCCGACGGCGGACAAATTACCGGTAAGACCATCATGTTGCCCAAGGTTAATATCGACAGCATTGTAGTGGAGCCTGGGCCGGAAGCGACCGATACCTTATACCGAATGCTTACCTACATCACCGACGACCTGTCGCAAGCAAATTTCTACCGCCGTCTGCTGAATTACAGCAGTTTGGACAGTTTTCCGGATCAGGACTTTATTGTCAACGACCGGCTTAACCAAACAGCCAGCGTGGCCTTCGGCACCGGTTATGAACTGGCGGTAGGAGATACGGTGTACAACACCATTTTCCATATTTCCGAAGACTATTACAACTACATTGAAAGTGTGCAATTGGCTATTGCCGGCAGCTTAAACCCCTTTGCACAACCCTCAACGATCAAGAGCAATGTGCGTGGCTCGGCTAATCCGCTGGGCATTTTTACTGCCTTAGTTTACGACCGCGACACGACGATTATTAAAAAATAGTTCGGGGTTCGGGGTTCGGGGTTTGGAGGTTCGGGGTTTGGAATATATGAATCCATAATTTGCAGGCCGAATCCACGATTATTGCTTACAAACCCTGAACCTCCAAACCCCGAACCTCCGAACCCTTGAATTTAACGCGGCGAAATCGTGACGGCGAAGTAGTTATTGCCGTCGATGGGCAGCTGAGAGAATTGGTATTTGAACATTTTACCGATATAAACATCTCCATAGCTGCCAACCCCGCTGCCCCGGCTTTCGATGGCGGTTCGCAGCGACTGGTAGACCCGGCCGTCGAGTGTAGCGAAGGTGACGCTGTTTACCCCTTCGTAGAGAATGATGAGTTGATCGTAAATGGGCGTACTGCCGGCGCTGTGTTTCCAGCATTTGGCGTATCGCTTCCAGGCGGGTGTAACTTTTTCAGCGGAGTGTACGCGGAGATCAAAACCGAGGGTTTCGATGATGTTTTGGCGTTCCCATTCTTCAGCACGCTGAATGCTTTGAAGCATTTCCAGGTCGAAAACGGTGCATTGTGCGGAAAGGTTAAGGGAGAAAAAGAGCAAGAAAAGCGGGTAAATGAATCGCATGGGATGAGAATTAAAGAATAAGCTGATCTAACCCAAAAACATATAAATTATTTCAGCCATACCTTACTTTATTTTTCCCGCCCGGCCAGTAGCTTTTTGGCCAATTCCCAAACCACAATACCGCCCGCAACTGCTACATTCAGGGAGTGTTTAGCGCCGAATTGCGGGATTTCAATGGCGCCATCACAAAGGGGCAACAGCGCCTCGTCTACGCCATCTACTTCGTTGCCCAGCACAAGGGCATATTTCCCTTCCGGCAGCGGCTGGAAATCCTGCAACCAGGTTTTGGTATCGGTTTGTTCAACGGCCCAAATCGCGTATCCCTGTGCTTTAAGCGCCTGCACTGCTTCAAGCACATCGCTGTAATACTCCCATGCAACCGACTCCGTGCTGCCCAAAGCAGTTTTTAACACCTCGCGGTGGGGCGGTTGGACGGTAATGCCGCAGAGCAATAATTTTTCCACCAAAAAAGCATCCGCCGTCCGGAAAAGCGAACCCACATTCAGGCCGGAACGCAAATTATCCAGCACCAGCACTAAGGGCAAAGTATCGCCTTGCTGTCGAGCTGCTGCCGAAATGCGGCCCAGAGAAGACATGGAGTGCTTTTGCAATTTTGAAGTGTTTTAGAGTTTTGGAGTTTTGGAGTTTTAGTGTTTGGGTGTTTTAGTGTTTGGGTGTTTTGGAGTTTTTGTGCCCGGACGCGGAGTCATTCGTGCATTCGTGGCAACTTTTTGCAATGATGAATGATGAAAGATTTTGGATTTTTGATGCTTGATTTTTGATTGATTATCAATAGTTTGTATTTTTTCATCATTCATCATTCATCATTCATCATTCATCATTCATCATTCATCATTCATCATTCATCACTCATCACTCATCACTCATCGTTATTTTCCGTCCAGCAGGTCTTCGTCCATGAGTCCTTGTTCCACGGCAGTTTTAGCCGGGCCACGGAGCTGAATGGGTTTGGAAGTTTTGCGCATCCGGATATTGAGCATTTCCACAAAAAGGGAAAAGAAGATGGCAAAATACAGGTATCCTTTAGGCACTGCACCTTCGATGAAGTGACCCAGGTGCGCGGCTTCAGCAATCAATGAAAAACCGATCAGGATCAGGAAGGCCAGACCGAGCATCTGCACCGTCGGGTGATCGTTGACAAACTTGCTGACCGGGCCGGAGAACAGCATCATAATGAGTACGGAAGCGACCACGGCGATAATCATCACCATAAGGTTGTCGGCAATACCCACGGCTGTCAGGATGGAGTCGAAAGAGAACACCACATTAATAAGGGCAATTTGCATGATGGCCGAATTGAGGGCTGCTTTGCCTTTATCCACTTTCGGGTTATCGGCGGCGCCATCTCCTTCCAATTTGTGGTGAATTTCACTCGTCGCTTTGTAGAGCAGGAAAATACCACCGATAAAGAGGATGAGTCCCTGACCGGTAACGCCGCCATGAATACCCAGAAAATCAATCGTAAAGAGCGGCTCTTTCATGCTGATAATCCAGGAAATACCGAAAAGCAGTACAATACGCAGGCCCATGGCCAGTATGAGACCGATATTCCGGGCTTTGGGTTGATCCTTCTCCGGGAGTTTGGAGGAGATAATGGAAAGGAAAATGATGTTGTCTACCCCGAGTACAATTTCAAGGAATGTAAGGGTGAGCAAACTGATCCAAACGGCGCCCGAAGTAAAGTCGGGCATAATACTAAGCATCATCATAGTTGAAAAGTGGCTGATTTGAAGGCGCAAGATTACAACCTTTTTCCCGAATTGGTTGTGCTGCCGACATTTATGCCTGAAAAAACCAGACAGATACAAGCAGACAAACGACAAGTTGTAACTTTGTTGACACAAAAACTTCTGATATGAACAAATCTATCTTTATCCTGCTTTTTACTTTGCTCTCAGGCAGCTTGTTTGCGCAAACCAGCGCCAAGAAATACGTCATGATCGAGCATTTTACCAATTCCAACTGCGGTATCTGTGCCATTCGCAACCCCGCATTTTTTAACCTCATTACACAATACCCCGACGACGTGCACCACCTTTCCGTGCACCCGCAATTCCCGTACAGTTCTTGTGTATTTTACCAGGCAAATACATCGGAAAACAACGCCCGAACCAACTACTACAGCGTCAGCGGCACCCCGCAAATTGCCATCAACGGCGCCTTGCAAAATGCCTCCTCTCCCCTGCTCTCGGCTGCCAAACTGAATACCTTTCTCAACCAGACCAGTCCGGTACGCGTTGAGGTGAGCGAAACTACCGGCGCCAATCGCAACGTGACGGTGAAAGTACACATCCTGGGCGATGTGCCCGCCGGCACCTACAAACTCTACCTTGCAGTAGCGGAAAAAGTGATCAACCAAACTACCGGAAACGGCGAATCGGTACACCGCAATGTTTTCCGCGATATGATTACCAATATCAATGGTGATAATATCAGCATTCCACCTGCCGGACAAACCGTTACGGCCAACTACCAATACAGCGTGGGCAACTACCAGGCCGATCAACTGTATGTGCTGGCCTGGGTGCAAAATGCCGACGACAAAACCATCCTGAACAGCGGCACCCGTTTTGATGCTGCGGTTTCCGGAACAAATGATCCGGGACAGGTGCAAAACCTGCGTATTTTCCCCAATCCGGTAGCCGACCAGGCCTATGTACAACTCAACGACGATCAGGTAGCGCGCTGGGAAATTTACTGCCTTGACGGACGCCTGCTCCAATTCAGCACAGCGCCCCTGCAAAGCGCAGCAGCAGAAGTGCCGACCGCCGATTTATTGCCCGGAATTTATACTTTGCGGGTAATTGGTGAAAAAGGTATATATTTGGGCAAATTTGTAAAATAATTGGCACATATAGACCTGCTCGACGACTTCGATTTTGAAGACCTCAACCGCAATCCCTTCCCGGAATCGGAAGGCGAAGGCGAAGTGGTCGCAAAATATTATAACCTCCTGGAAGCGCAAATGGCCGCGGCTTTTTTGCGAACGGAGGGCATACCCTGCTTCATCGCCAATGAAGCAGGGTATAATGTTATGACCAATATTAACAGCTATGTGCGCCTGCATGTACTGCCCTGGCAATTGGAAACAGCACGCCAGATACTCGCTGAGCGCAATGCGCAAATGGAACCTGAACCCCTCAGTACCGAAGAACGTACGGAGGCCGGGCGCAAAGGCTTTGACCCGATTATGACCGGACTGGTGCTACTTATTGTGGGAATTCTACTATGGTACTTAATCAGGGCATTGTGATACCCCAAAGCTGAGCATTTATGCGACGCAAAACTGTATTCCTTTCCCTAATATTCCTTTTTCTCAGTCTCCTGATATTCAAGGGCTGGCTGTATCGAAGTATAATAAGCTATCGGGAAATAGGGCAGCGGCACTTGATACCGATTGAAAATCAAGCTATAATAAAGGATTTAGATCATTGGAGCACGGCAAACCCTAATGCGGACCTTGATCAGATTGTTGCCTTTTCAAAACAGTATACCACATCGGGAATTAATTACACTTTCGATGCATGCCCCACTAATCCAAATCAAATCCTGCCACAAAAGACGGCAACCAACTGTATTGGTTATTCCGCTGCATTACATGCAGTTTGTACTTATCTGCTAAAAAAACGCGGCTTGAACAACACCGTCAAAAGCGTGCATAAAGTTGGTAATTTATACGTCGGCAACTTCAATATACATCAATGCTTTCGATCTCCGGCATTTAAAGACCACGACTATAATGTCATCTACGATACCCGTAACGGACAACGTTTCGTTATTGACCCCACCGTCTACGCCACCCTGGGCATTGAAAGCGTGACAGAACCCTGACTCCTAACCCTTGGAAGGGGGATACCCTGAACCTCCAAACCCCAAACCTCCAAACCCCTACACCACCTCCCCAAACAAATCAAACGCCTCTGCACTGGTGATTTTTACCTGTGCAAAATCGCCGAGGCGGACGTAGTTGCCTTTTACCGGCACCAATACCTCATTGTCTACTTCCGGAGAGTCAAATTCTGTGCGGCCGATATAGTATTTGCCTTCCTGGCGGTCGAACAGCGTTTTGTACACCTGCCCGACTTTCGCTTCATTTTTCTGCGCCGAAATTTCTTCCTGCACTTCCATGAGGCGTGCGGCGCGCTCCGCTTTTACTTCTTCCGGCACATCGTCTGGCATATCGTAGGCGCGGGTACTTTCTTCGTGGGAGTACTGGAACACCCCGACACGCTCGAATTGTTGTTCGCGTACAAAATCGAGGAGTTCTTCAAAATCTTCCTCTGTTTCGCCGGGATGACCTACCAGAAAGGTTGTGCGCAGGGCAATGCCGGGCACTTTTTGCCGGATCGTATCCAGCAGTTCCAGGGTTTCTTTTTTGGTGATTTGCCGGCGCATGAGGTTGAGCATATTGTCGCTGTGGTGTTGCAGCGGCATATCGAGGTAGTTGCAAATTTCCGGGCGCTCGCGCATGACGTCGAGAATTTCCAGCGGAAACTTGCTCGGATAAGCGTAGTGCAGGCGAATCCAGTCGATGCCGTCCACGTCGGCCAGCGCGTGCAGGAGCTTGGGCAGTTCGCGACTTTTATAAATATCCAGGCCGTAATAGGTCAGTTCCTGCGCGATCAGCATCAGTTCTTTCACCCCGCGCCGGGCTAAGTTTTTGGCCTCCATAACCAGCTCTTCAATGGGTCGGCTGATGTGTTTGCCACGCATGAGTGGGATGGCGCAGAAGGAACAGGTACGGCTGCAACCTTCCGAAATTTTCAGGTAGGCATAATGCGGCAGCGTGGTGATCTGGCGCTCGCCGAGCAGTTCGTACTTATAATCAGCGTCGAGTTTGGCGAGCAGGGCCGGCATTTCCAGGGTACCAAAAAAGGCGTCTACCTCCGGAATTTCCTGTTCCAGATCATCTTTATAACGCTGTGACAAACAGCCGGTTACATATAGTTTTTCAATACCGCCCGCTTTTTTAACATCGGCGTATTGAACAATTGTATCGATACTTTCCTGTTTGGCGAGATCAATAAAACCACAGGTATTGATGATGACGATATTGGCGTCGTCATCATTGCTGTCGTGCACCACTTCGTAGTCATTGCCGCGCAATTGTGTGATGAGGTTCTCGCTGTCTACCAGGTTTTTGGAGCAGCCCAGGGTAATGACATTTACTTTATCTTTGGTAAATGATTTAGTCTTCATAAACGCAGATTTGTACGAATGGTGCGGATTGGACAAATTTTGTGAAAGCGGGCGCAAAGGTCGTGAAAATTGCTTAAATGAAATTAGTAAAACAAGATTCCGTCGCTAATATTCGCAAGTGAGGGAAAACAAGTAAGTTTGCGGCAGAATGGATATGCAAACTACCGAACAAACTGCCCTGTTGGATCGTCTCGAAGCCGAAACCCGCACCCTGCTGGAATTCGTGCGCACCCATTATCTTAAAGCCGAAGCAGCCACCCTTGAAGTGCGGCCGGCAGAAGGCGCGTGGAATATGCTGGAAAAATTTGCCCACGTCAACATCTTTTTCGACCTGTATTTGCCGCGTATAGAGCTGGCAATTCATAAGAGCCGCGCCCGTCAGTGGGGATCCGGCGACCGGGTAAAAACCAATGGCCGGGGCAGGCGCGCTTTAAAACGCGTATCGCCAGAAAATCCCAAAAGATATAAAACAAAAAAAAGATATAACTTTATCGGGCAAAACATACCGCCCAGCGTAGTCAAGGCGTTCATCATTAACCTCGAAATGCTGCTGCGCGCCATTCAAAACGCCCGCAGTGTAGACCTGAATAAAACCCGTATCCGAAAAGCCCATAGCTGGTTCGGAAAATACTACCTCGGTAACCTCCTGGAATATCTATTACTGCACAGCCAACGGCATGTTCAGTGAACAGTTAGCAGTCAACAGTTATCAGTGAGCAGTCAACAGTTAGCAGTCAACAGTTAGCAGTTGAAAGTTGACAGTTAATAGTGCTCAGTTGACCGTTGAAGGTGATCTGTTGGGTATAAATTATGATTATTGATCAAACAGCACTGATAAACACTTCCTGACGGTATACGACTAACTGTTGACTGTTAACTGTTAACTGTTAACTGCTCACTGTTAACTGATCACTGATAACTGATAACTGATAACTGAAAAAAAATGCTTCCGATTACGTCCGACTTGCTCAGCAGCACCCGCAATCGCCCTTTCCTGCGATCTCCAAAACTGTATGCCATCCGCAACTTCAAAGGCGTAGTTGCACACTGGACCGCCAATACCGATAAAGGCGCCCACGCCAAAGCCAATCGGAATTATTTTAACAATACCGACCGCTTCGCTTCGGCACATTATATTGTAGACGACCACAGCATTATCCAATGCCTGCGCAACAACGAAGTAGGTTATCATGTCGGCGGTTTGCGCTACCTGCCCGATGGCGAACGCATCCGCGAAACAGCAAACCTGACGCCCAATTATTTCCTGATCGGATTTGAAATGTGCGTCAACAAAGATGGCGACTGGAACAAAACCTACCGCAATTCAGCTGAATTGGCCGCTTATTTGTTAGGCAAATTTCGCCTGACAATCAATGACTTATACCGGCATTATGACATCACGGGCAAAGACTGCCCCAAAATGATGCTCGAACCCAAACCCTGGCAAGATTTCAAAGACCTCATAAGCAGTATCATGGCCGAGGCACTGCCGGTACAGCTATATAAAGGCGCCGTAAACGCCAATGAGCTAAATGTGCGCAGCGGTCCGGGCACCCAACATCCGGTACAGCGCGTACTGCCCCGTAATACCCGCGTCGGGGTTTATCAACAACAGGGCGACTGGGGCCTCATCGGCAAAGGCGCCTGGGTAAATACCAAGTACCTCACGCCCGTGTTCACCACACAACGCGCTGTGGTCACGGCCGCGCAAGGCGCGCTCGTGCGCGAAGGCGCCGCACCCGTCACCAAAGAAATAGACGCCCTGCCCAAAGGCGCGTGGATCGACCTCAGCGATCAGAACGGCGACTGGTACGAGCACGGCCCGGGTCGCTGGATCAATAAAGCTGATGTAAACCTTGTGGAACTGCGCTTTGGCGCAGTAAGCGGCACTACGGAACTGAATGTTCGCCGCGGCCCCAATACCACCAACCCCATCGTGAGTCGCCTGAAAAAAGATGCTCCCGTGGAGATTATCGGCGAATTCGATGGCTGGTACCAAATCGGGCCCTTTGAGTGGGTCTTCGGGAAATTTATTACCCTGCAATAGAAAAAGGGGATTTTCTGACGCATACAGAAAATCCCCTTTTTTTATTGATTAACCGGCTCTATCCGATACACCATATAATCGGTATCGCCTTGCCAGGGAAAAGCGTCATTTAGTTCTTTGTAGTAGATCTTGACATTTTTCCCCTCAAACTGTTGCATTTGCTTGTACGTTCCTTCGTCTTTTACCGAAAAATTAAACAAACTCTGGTCGTTGATCATCATGGTGTTACCCACATGCAACTGCCCTTCATAGGTTTTAAACACATAGCCTTTTTTGGAAATTTTAAAGAGCAGGCCGGCCCGTGAGCCTTCACTGTACTCATAGGTGCGCCAGAAATAATATCCGGCAAAAGCCACAAGGAAAATGATGGAGCCAAAAAGCAGTACTTTACGCATAAAAGAGCGGGTTTTTTGTTTGACTTGTTCGAGTTGAATGGCCATGTTGTTTGTTTTGTTAAACGCCTTTTTTGCTCCCCCAAATCTGCACATGCAGGCGGTCGGAGAAATAAAAGCCGTAGGTTTTACAGATGTCTGTGAGCCAAAGCCGGCGCGCTTCCAGTTGTTCGCGGGTACTGCCTTCGGGCATGAGCCATACCTTGTCGGCAGCAACAGAATACCGCTCCAGCAGTTCCAGCACTTCGGCCAGGTCAGCGGGATCGGAGACGACAAATTTAAAGAAGGCTTTCGGACTGGAAGCGAAAAACTCATATACTTTTTTTTTCTCGCGCAGGCGGCGGCTGTTGCCGCTGTTTTCCAATTTGGGTGAAACATTGTATTGGTCAATCAGCGCATCAAATTCCACTTCCGGCAGCAAGGTTCCGTTGGTTTCGGTTTCAAAGCGGTAATTCGGATCGCTGGCGCGCAAACGGCGCATCAGGTGAGCCAGCGCCGGCTGCTGCATCAAAGGTTCGCCGCCGGTCAGGATGATATTGCGACAAGGGTATTGATGCACCATTTTAGCCACTTCTTCGATGGAACAGGTGGCAATCAGGGCATTTTTATCGTATTTTTCATAACCCGGCAAGGCATCAAAATGATGCGGAAAAGGCGTGCCTTTCCAGTTCCAGGTATAGTCGGTATCGCACCAGATGCAGTGCAGGTTGCACAGGGAAGTGCGCACAAACGTGCTGGGGCGGCCAATACTGCGGCCTTCACCCTGAATGGAGTAGAAAATTTCGGGTGCGTCGTTGAGCTTCGCCAGACGCAGTATATCGGGATTGCGGAGATTCATAGCGTTTTGCAGCGTAAAGGTACATATTGTCCGCGCAAAGTGGCATACCTTTACCGCATGAAACAAACGCATACGGAAGGTAAACCGAGCCTACGTTTACATCCCATACTGGTAAAAGCAGTGGCGCAGGCACTTTTTGAGGTTTTTATCGACGAACGTCGCGCCGACAAAGTGATTGAATACGCGCTGAAACAAAACCCTAAAGCCGGTAGTTCCGACCGCGCTTTTGTGGCCGAAACAACCTATGATATTGTGCGATATTTCCGACTCTATATCGAGCTGCTGGAACGGCAACCGCGCTACATGAATGATTTTTGGGAAATCTGCGGCATACATTTTATTGTAAAAGGCATTGCACTGCCCGAATGGCGGGAATTCAAGGACTTGAATCCTGAAAAAATACGCAAACAACTCCCGATCGTCAGTGCCAAACGCTCCCTGCGTGAAAGCCTGCCCGAATGGTTAGACCAGCTCTGCGAACAAGAACTGGGCGAAAACTGGGAAACTGTTATCAAAGCGCTCAACGAACCCGCCCGCGTGGTGCTGCGCGCCAATACGCTTAAAACCAATCGAGACCTCCTCAAAAAACAACTGGCTGATGAAGGTATCGCTACCGAACCCTTCGGCGATGCCGATACGCTGGTGCTCACCGAACGCCGCAACGTATCGCAAACCAAAGCCTTCAAATACGGACTCTTTGAGGTGCAGGATTTTTCCAGTCAGCAGGTTGCGCCCTTCCTTCAGGTAAGCCCCGGCATGCGCGTGGTGGATGCCTGCGCCGGCGCAGGCGGCAAAACGCTGCACCTCGCCGCTTTGATGCAAAATAAAGGCAGCCTCATCGCGCTTGATATTCACGCCTGGAAATTAGATGAATTGCGACAACGCACTCGCCGCGCCGGCGTGGGCAATGTGGAAACGCGCGCTATTGAAAACCGCAAAACGGTAAAGCGCCTGTACGATAGCGCCGACCGCCTCCTGCTCGATGTGCCCTGCAGCGGCATGGGCGTCCTCCGCCGCAACCCCGATACCAAGTGGAAACTCAATCCGGAGTACCTGGCCGAATTGCGCCAGATTCAGCAGGATATTCTTCAAAACTATACGCGCATCGTCAAGCCCGGCGGCATCGTGGTGTATGCAACCTGTAGCATCCTGTCGAGTGAAAATCGCGGACAGGTGGACGCTTTCCTGAACAGCCCGGTCGGTGCAGAGTTCCGGCTTTTGCGCGAGCAAACCATTCTGCCCCACGATCAGGGCTTCGACGGGTTTTATATGGCAGCGCTGGAGCGCGTGGCGGAGATTTAAATATTCTGCTCAAATTTCTGATCCTTTGAGTTTTTCTTGGCCACGTAAGGTTTCGCACAGAATAGCACAGATCAAACACACAGAAAACACAGAATTCTGTGACATCTGTGTGCTTGATCTGTGCTATATCTGTGCGAAACCTTCTGTGCTACATCTGTGCGAAACAAATAAAACAAGACAATAAATTCATTCCGCACTCCGCATTCCGCATTCCGCATTCCAATTACCCTTTCACCACCACGCCACTCGCCGACTGCCCCGAAGCGCCCGTAAACTGCCAGTAATAAACACCCGACACCCACTGCGCCGTACTGATTTCCTGCACACCTTCCGCGCAGTTGCGTTCCAGCACCAAACGCCCCGTAGCATCGTGCAGGCGCAGTTGGCCCGCAGCGGATATGTTGATGCGTAGCATATCCTTAAACGGATTGGGTGAAAATTGCAGCGACAGTGTACTTTCCGGTGCAGGCGGCGCATCTGTGATACCAATCCAGACATTTCGACAAAAAGTACTGGCCCCGTAGGAGTTTTGCACCGTCAGACAGACTTCATATTTGCCATTGCCTGGAAACTGATGCAAGGGCGAGCGCTCGATGCTTTGGCTGCCGTCGCCAAAATCCCAGGCCCAGGTGGCGGGTTCATGGTGCGAGAGGTCGTAAAAATAGCGCTGCTGTGCGCCCAGTGTGTCGTCAATACGGAAATAGGCCACCGGCACATTGTTCAACCCGAGGGTATCGCAGGGCGAGCCGTCGAGCGGACCAAGCCGGTAATTGGGCATGTAGGGCATGGCAAATCTTACAAAATCTTTAAAATGTGGTTCATTATATACTAATTTACAGGCTTTTCCTGCCAAGTTGGGGTATGAAATGCTGTGATAGGCAGAGTCTTGATTGGTAGTGCCTAAGTATATCTTTCCATCAGGCCCCATCTCCATGCGGACAAAAATATCATATGTAAATACTGATTCATAGGCAAATGGATTTACAATTGTATCTGGGGGCATCAGATTATTACTACTTAGGTCAAACTGCAGCAACATAGGATGTTTTGCAAGTGGTATTAAATAACTTCCGAAATCCCATGCTGAACCAAGATACAAAAAATGGTTGTCGGGTGAAAAAGTCGCTCCAGTACCAAAGCTATGGCGATAGAATTTAGTGATAGGTCCACCTATATAGAGTGGGCTCAGACCATAGGGGAAATCATATCGCCGCTCTTTGGAAAGCAGACCGCTGCAACGGTCAAAATCAAATACACTTAATCCTAAAATATCATTAATATCTACATACTGGCTACCATCGGCAGAGAAACAATTACCTGTCAAAGTACAATACTTATTGCTCCAATCCGATGGAATTGGCGAAGGTTTGGTGCCAATACTTTGTGTTTCCACATTGGAGAATCCCGTAGGAGAGAGCAAAACACGGTGGTGCAGGTTGTTATCGGCATCCGAGACCATGATCCACCAGTCGCGCCCGTTGGCATGGCGGCAGGCTGTTGGCGCCATCAGGGTGCCGCTGAATAGTATTCTGTTTTTCTCCAGCACCACGGCTTCGTTGGCGCTCATTTTGATCGTATGTACCATTAAGTCTATGCCAACATAATTATAAGGGCTCATATTAGCAGGATGTTTTCCGTAGTTCATCGAAACAAAGTAAATCAAGCTATTATCACCGGGAGCAGGCAAGAAAAAAGCGGATTGACCATAAGGATAGCTCAATTGCGTTTCAAATTGAGGTAATGTCGGCTGGTGCAGGCTGTCGCCGTTTTCAATGGTCTCTCCTTCGGCGTTAAAAATATTCCAGCCATTGGTAAACAAAAGAATATTACCGGCACTGTCGCAAAAAGAAGCAGTATACAAACCAGTGCTATTATTGTCCTCGCGAAATACCTTTTCCGGACCGGTAGCTAAGGGCGCATCAAAACGATAAAAAAATCGCTTATTGGTATCAAATGTCTGATAACCCAAGGCCCACTGATTATCATGTAATTGGGCAAAAAGCAGATGAGGAAAAAGCAGCAACAGGGAGTGTAGTATTTTTTTCATGAGTGGTGGTGTTTAAAATGAAAAATCAGGGGGTAGCATATTACGCTACTACCCCCTGAACAAGAAAATTTTACCGGATTATCGTTGGATAATTAATTTCTCGGAAGTGATTAATTGGCCGTCGCTCCCCCGTACCGTAACTAAGTAAGTACCATCGGAAATTTGATTCACTGAGATGATGTTTTCTGTTTCCAAAATAGCTTTTTGGAGAACAAGCTGCCCGAAGATATTGTATAATGCAAGGGTAGCGCCTTGCAGCTTGTCTGACACTTTGACAT
Source organism: Chitinophagales bacterium (assembly GCA_017303875.1). Lineage (GTDB taxonomy): Bacteria > Bacteroidota > Bacteroidia > Chitinophagales > Saprospiraceae > M3007. The sequence continues at coordinate 54,195 of JAFLBP010000029.1, forward strand.
TAACTACGCTGTTTGCAGGATTCGGAGCAATGCTGACTACACTCTTAGCAATTTCATTTTCCCCCATTCTACTTTCAATTGTATCCTGCAGGAACGGAATTTGAGGAGTGGCGCAAGCAGAAGCAATTCTTTCCCCGGTTTCTATGAAATACCATGCCCGTGCAGAAAGAATAGAAGGCCCATACTCTTCTTCGCACAAACCAGCCAGGCTCTTCAAGGTAGTCAGTTCGTTAGAGTCCAATTGTCTTTTATTCAGTAAAACAGCATCGTTAAACAAGGTCACAATATACTTTTCTGTTTGGCAGGGCACACTATTGCACCCAGCATTTTGAAATTGTATGTCTGCCATAAGGTGCAAAGCATCCAAATCAGCATTAAGCAGCATATTAAGTGCTTCATTTGCTACTTTTAAGGAATCAATTTGTTGAATAATGAGTTGTTTGCTTGCACTGCTGTTCTGAGCTATATTTGCGAGTTGCAATTGTATCGCGAGCGAGTCTGCCCGATCATTGTTATGCCTGATGGAATCAAGCAGATACAAAGAATAGTTTGAGTTGTCGTAAAATGCTCTCGCATTGGCCATTTGCCCAATTTCATCGCTGCTGTGGGTATTAAAAAAATTGTATAAGTTAGGATGACTCTGTAATGAAGCCGCATGATTTAATTTATTGTATAAATTCGTCAATGCGCTCCACCGCATTCCCTGTGAAAGATTTTGCCCGATGCCATCTGCTATTTTATGATCTGAATCTGTGATAAAATACTCATCTGAAATGAATGGCGGAAACAAGCAAGCGTCAAAGATTTCATTCTCTGTAACTGTCTCGAACCATGGATCAGCAACTACACTTGAGTTACAATAGGCTGGATTGTCAATATGAATAGGATTTATTGAATTATTTACATTCGCAGCATCTGATACAGAATATTTTGAAATACAGTAATCATTTGCAAATCCGCTATAAGCTCCAAAATCAAGGTCTCCAATCCATTGATTACCCTGTAAGTCTTGTGGGCCGGTAATCGTATTGGGATAAAAAATCCCAATCGAATTGTTTGTAGAGTTGGGAGATTTTATAAATTGATTTCCATGTATATAGCAAAGCGTTCCATTATCTCTGTCCATCGTAAGCGCAACGATATTATTATTCAAAATATTGGATACTACACTGGCATTTTCATTAAAGCCTACACCAATGCCTTGGACATATGCTACATCATTTCCATCAACAGTCACTTCGTTACAATAAATGAAACTGGCCCGTCCTCCTACATTTGTTATACCCGACATTGGATGAAAATAATTTTCAAAACCATCAGTGTATATTATTTTATTCTGATTAATTGATGCTCTTGTGGAGTTCTCAACCCAGATGCCAAAATGACCCTTAGTCATAAAAATATCATTTTGGTGTATCCTAACGACGGCTGCCATAGCATTTGGAGAACTAACCATAACATTAGAGTATACTATACCTGTAGGCAAACCTTCTAAATAATTTGGAATGCCCGGCGCTACAGTATAATAAGCATCCTGCTTGATGGTAATGATATTCTTATAGGCAGAAAACCAACTATTAAGCGGGAAAAGATCCTTGAAGATAAGTCCAGTAGAGGTCTTGTCAATTCTACCAAAATATTTTGTGCACTCAATTGTACATTGTAGCACATTTGCCACTAAAAAATTTCCCATTTCTTTCTCAACTATTTCAATTCCATTTTGCACGTCATACATTTCCACCTCTTTGGCCTTAGCTATTGTTCCTCCTTTATTACTCACAGCCAATACCCCTTTTTCTGTATTCCTTATTATCAGCGGAGCTGTCAACTCAAGGGTTTTCCCCCCTTTACTATCTTTAAAGCAAATTGCAATACCCTGATCAGGTGCTGCGTTTGAGCTTAGGTAATTTATGTTTGTAAATTCACATCCATACAACTGCATGTTTCCATTTAAGCAAATTATACCTACTTGCAATCTGTCAAATAAATTGCCACCGCCTAATCCCACATTAAGCAGCCCTCCCACAATTCCATTGTAAAATATACCACAGTATGTACGATTCAAAAAAGGAACATAAGAAATGGGTTGCGGAGTTCCACAACCTACATCAGCAGATAAAATTGGGTTATTCCCCTCGCCAAGAAATTTATTATTGGTAAAACTGCCGAAAAATGCCCTCCCTTCGATGGCTATACCAATAAAACTTTTTTCAAAGTTAGTATTTTTTATATCCAGTAATGGCGGTGTGGATATTGTCGTTTCATGAATAACCCTTATGCCGGTATAAGCATTTTTGATGGTACAGAAATTCGTAGTTAGGATTCCTCCGTATTTGACTTTGATACCATTCCAGAGAAAATTACAAAAGCCGTTACCTGTATTTGCGTCAAGTACAGTGTTGTCTGAAAGCGTCAAGGCGCCTCCATTTTCAACTGTAATATCTCCTCCGCGTACAAAAATATCACAGTTTTTAAATTCGTAGGGAACATCAACCTCCAAAGAGCCGTAGATGTAAACCGGTACATTTTCAAGCAGGGACGGCGGAAGAACGCCTTTTGCTAATAGTTCGCTCACTTTGCGAACACTTCCACATCCTGAGCCTATATGACCCCCATTGATAAGAACCTCTTTTGTACATACTTCGTCATCTACAGTAGTAAGCGTAGCGGTAATCGGGTTCAAATATGGATTAATATCCACATATACATGTTCTACGAGGTCTTCTTCGCTCGCTATTACTATGCCATCGCCAAAATCCCATTGCTTGGGCGTAATAAAACTCAGAGTACTTAGTTTTACGGTAAGGCCCGAACAGTTGTAGTTCAATATGGGATCTTGGATAATGCAGAAGACAGGCTCGCCTTCTCCACCGCTTCCTGGCCCCTCTGTTATCCCGGTACTTTGGGCGTGTGTTGGTGGGCTGCTGAAGAGCAAAATGAACAAAAAGAACAAACTTTGGAAAAAGTTTTGGACGCTAGTTAGTTGGATGAAGGTTTTTTTTGACATGGTGTCATATATTTAGTTTAACAATGCAACAAAAATATAGCGCGATCTTTAATGTGCAAAGGCATATTTTGAGTTATGTAAGAAACATACAAAAAATCTGCCATTAATATTAAATCAAGCACCCGACGGTTCATTTGAATGTCAATTTGTACAGGATCAGCCATTTTTCTCGTATCGGTATCGCCAGACCTTCCAGGTTTGATAAACCTGGAAGGTCTGGCATGTACGGCGGCAAAGTAAACGCAGCTATTTCGCACAGAATAGCACAGATCAAATACACAGAAAACACAGAATTCTGTGACATCTGTGTGCTTGATCTGTGCTGTTCTGTGCGAAACCTTCTGTGCTACATCTGTGCGAAACCTTCAATTCAGATTAATGCCGCACCGGCTGATTCAAAAGTCTTCCTGTCCCAATAATTTGCCCACTTTTATCTGTAATTTTCACATAGTAAATGCCTGACGACCAACTCGTTGCATCCAAAAACAGCGACGATGACGCTGTATTTACCTGCTGCATTTCCCTTCCATTTATATCCAGTATTTGCCACAAATACGGCCCCTTTGTCTCGGTTTCCAGTCGCAACAGGGTTTGTCCTGCAAAAGGATTCGGACTGGCCAGCAGGCGCGCCTTCGCTGCCGACTTACCATCATTCACCGACACCGTGCGCGCCAGTGTATCAATGGTATGCCAGGTCTGGTTGGTGGTGATCGGCGCATTGAAATCAAAATAAATTGCGGCTTCGTTATGGATGACCGAACCCAAAGGAATATCATCAAACGGCTCAATGCTGAACTGCACAAATCCCTGCGAAGCCGCCAGATTGGTGCTCGAATCCGGCAGCAGGATATTGTCGAAACGGAACGTCAGCACGCCCTGCCCGTCTACACTCCACTGCATCGGATGCGAGGCCGGCCCTTCGCGCAAACGCATGGGATTGAGCAGCGGCGACAAAGTGTCGCGAATGACAACCGTAAAGGCGGTATCCGTACCCGTATTCTGAAAACGAATCAGGTAATCTATGCGCTGACCGGGATCAATGCGGTGCGCCGCACCGTTGCCTTCCGGGAAACCCTGTTTGTCGTTCGGGTCGTAGGCGCCGATATTGCGCACACAAACCGTATGGGTATGCGGTTCGATGCCGTTGACGCTGAAATCATTGATGTAGCCCAGCGATTCATAGCCCCCGCAGCCCTCTGCAAACGCAATAACTTTGAAGGAAAACGGATGATTGGGCACCTGCTCGGATTCTAAACGCCAGGTATGACCATTAGCCGGTACTTCTATAGTGCGCACTTCGTTGGGCGCATAACTCGGGTTGCCTTGCATCAGCACCACATCGTCTTCAATCACAATGTATTCTAAGGGTGCAGTGCCAACAGGGCCGGTATTATGCAGTTCAAAAACCAGCACCGAATCCTGACAAATGGCATGCGCTTCCAGCGTTGTACCCGACCAGTTCGGCACCGGCACGCATACCGAATCGGGGTAAACCTTAGCCGTGATGCAATGCGTTTGGCCCAACACCGTCGAGTCGCCGCAGGCGGTGTAGAGCGACACCTGAATTTGTCCGCAGGTCTCCACGCCCACATTGCCCAACTGAAATCTGTACAAATGATTACCCACATTGCTGTAAGGAAGCGAGGCCCCGGTAATACTCAGGACGGGGTCTAAAAGCAAGTCGAGGTAGGCGCTGTCGGCAGCTGATGTCCCTTCGTTGCAGTAATTGATATAGGCCGTTTGGGTAAAACAGCGACGCAGGAAAGGCAGCGCAATATTGACCGTCATCAAAGGACAATCGGTCAGGGCATTAAAGGCAAAATCCGCCGTATCGCGCTCAAAAATACTGTTCAATTCAACCGACTGCACGCTGTCACAGGCTTCCCACCACAGCACGTTAGGATTGGCGGCGCTTACCTCGTAGCTGCCCTGCGGCAGGTACATCGTGTAGCGGCCGTCGGCTTTGGAGCGCGTGTAAAAATCAGCGTTTGCGCCGTCAGCCAGCACCATACGTTTCAAGCTGTACGCCGTATCCGTTGTCAGGCAGTCGCCATCGCCATCAACGTATACCCGACCTTCGAGGTAAGCGCCTTCGGTGACGGGCGTGCTGGTTTTAAAAATGGCGGCATAATAGGCGTAATATAAACGACCCGAAGCGCCCAGACTGATCTGGCTGAAACTCGGTAAAAAGTCAAGCTCCGGCAAGGGACTGGGCAAAATTTGCCAGTCTTCCCCTTTGGAAATGGACAGGAGGGGTTTTCTGTCCTGATCGGGGGCATACACATGTCCCTGCGGGGTGATATGCAGTGCAAGCGGTTTGTCGCGGGGCCAGGTAGAGGGCAAGTTGGGCAGGGTCGCCCAATTGACACCCTGATCGTCGGAGCGCCACAGTTTACCGCCATTATTTTGCAAATAGAGGTAAATTTCTCCGGTGGGCGAAGCCCAGAGCACATCGCCCAGCAGGCTGATATCGCCGGAAGGAATGGAGAAATTGGCATTCGTCCAGGTCAACCCTTCATCATCCGAATACTGCAGTGCTGTCGGGTTGGTAAAAGCCGAAATAATCCTGCCCGTGGGCAAAAACAGGGGCAAATATTTTTGATTGGGCAGCCAGAGCGTCCAGTTCTGCCCCAGGGTTTTCGTCCGGTAAATGCCCGCACTGCCCAGCACATAAATTGCATTGTCGTAGGGATTAAAGCTATAAGTCGGCGCGGCCAAACCGGTATTGGTCATGCCGGGCGGTGCAGGTACGGGGGTAAATGTCTGCCCGCCATCGGCCGACCATAGTAATTGCGTGTTACTTTGTCGAATAAGGATGCGACCATCCGGGCGCATTTGGGCAAGGTTGTAATCGGCGGTGGTGGAAGCCGTGTTATCGCTTATTTTTTCCCAGTTTTGGCCATTATCTGCGGAGCGGCAAAGTCCGTGTTGGGTTTGGGCCAGCAAATGGCCGTTTTGCAATTCACAAAGGGCATACACATTGCCCTGCTGAATGCCCTGCGAAGCAAAATTCCAGGTATTTCCGCCGTCAAGGCTGCGGTAGAAGGCATTTTTTGAGCTTATATACAAGGCCTCCGGACTTACCGTTGGCAGCGGAATAAAATAGCCGCCGCGCTCGGCACTGAGCTGCGTCCAGGTGTTGCCTTCATTGTCGGACGCATAAATACCACGGGTAAGGTCAATACAAAACAGGCGACCCGAGGCCAGCGTGGTAAAGCCGTTGAAGGAAGTGGTGGGCAGATTGGGCAGTTGCACGAAGGAACTGGAGTCGCCTGCAACGCCCCGGTATAGCCGCACACCGATGCTCAGGTATACTTTTTGGTTGGGCGCAACAAAAGCCTGGGAGTGGGTAAAAAACTGGGTACTTTGAGTGATCGCATGGGGAATCAGGATGGGCGTCCAGGTAGCGCCATCGTCGGAGGAATGCCAGAATTTCCTGTACATGAGTACGCCCCCGAAAATGTTATCATCGCGAAACAGCGTGACAATGTTTTTGTCCTGAAAATACATTACCTGACCCAATTCGGCAAGTGGATCCAGCAAAACCGGCAGCCAGGTCAGGCCTTTGTCTGTGGAGCGGTACACTTTTCCGGGTTGTGCCCAACACAGCCAGACGCCCGTTCGGGTTTCGTAAATTTCTGCGTTGCCGGGTGGCAGGGGACTGGTCTGCCAGCTTTGTCCGCCATCTTCCGAATAGTCTACTTCGGATAAAGTTTTTATGATAAAATTGCCTTTGAGGCTGGTTTGCAATGCCAGTTCGTCGGGGTTGGCATTTGGGGGCATTTGATACGCCAGCGGCGACCAGGTATTGCCGCCGTCTGTGGAGCGATAGGTTTCCTGCAAAGTGGCGCGCAGGGAATAGAGCGTGTCGCCACCGACATGTACGATGCGGTTACCGCCGCCCAAAGGGCTGGGGATTCGCTCCCAAAAAGTGTTTTGTTGCGCCGATGTTTCGACGAGGAATAATCCCAGCAGGATTCCAAAGAGTAAGTATCTGCGCATACAGCTTGTGTTTTTTGATGAAAGAACAATGCAAAGGTGCGCCCGGCATTTTGCCTGTGCAAATACAAATAAATCAATTTGTCGAAAATATTTTTTATTAAAACATTGATTTATAATTATTTAAATTTATTTTTGTCGAAATTATGATTGATTTTCAAGCATTAAACACAATCAAATCGAAAGTGGGATATAAAATCTGTCAGGATGAAAAGCCCGAAGAGCAATTTCCCGCAGAATTCGCAGATTGACGCGCAGAATTCGCAGAACTATTGCGCCTGAGTACGCAGTTGACATAAAAAATCTGCGCGATCTGCGAGCAAATCTGCGAATTCTGCGGGAAATCGACCTGGAATAACGATAAACGATGAGTGATGAACGATAAATAATTGATAATGAGGTTGTCCTGCTGAGCACAGCGAAGCATCTGGCCAAGAGCTACCAAAGCACAAGCGAGATGTGATGCCTGTCAGGAGGATAGATGTGATTTATTTCTGTTCAATCCGCCCGATAAATCAGGCGGTTACAGGATGTTAGATGTGAAAACGAAATGCCATCTAACATCCTGTAACCCCTTGTTTCAACAAGGGGAACTAGCAAAAAAATCATATCTATCATCCTGACAAACATCACATCCCGCTTCCTAAGCCTAATTGCAAGCCGCCACGCTCCAGTGGTTTATTACCGGTTTGGTGGCCGGGCGCGGCCGGTGGCCTCAGCATGCCCCCCCTGATAACTGTTAACTGCTCACTGATAACTGAAAAAATGAACAACTCTCTGCTTTTACGCAGTTTAAAACAGCTCTCGGCCAAAGAACGCAAAGGATTTGGCGAATACCTGCGCTGCGGCCTGTTCAATCGGCGGGATTCGGTGACAGCGCTCGCCGATCACCTGTTGGCCCGAATTGCCCGTCCGGAAGGCACTGCCTTACAACCAGAAGCGCTGTTTGCAGCGGCATTTCCGGAGCGCCACGACTATGACTATGCGGCGCTGCGGCATACCATGTCCTACCTGCTGGAAGCCTTACGGAACTACCTGGCACTGCTGGAATTTCAGCAGGATCCGGAGAACCGGCAGCAGACCACCGTGCGCGCTTTTCGCCGCCGGGGCATGGACTTGCTCTTTGACCAGTCGCTCGAAAAAGCCAGTGCGCACAACGACAAAGCCGGCGCCCGCGATGCGCGCTACCACTACCGCCAATACCAGCTGTTGCAGGAAAAAATGGAATATACCGCCCTGCACGAGCGCAGTACGGGCCTTAACCCCGGCGCCCTGCCCGACCAGCTGACTACCTACTACGTGGCCGAAATGCTGCGCCACGCCTGTACGGCGCTGATGTATCAGGCGGTTGTCGGGCAGGAACAGCAAATCAAACTCCTCGACGCCATTCTGGGCGTGGTACACGAGCAGGCCATGCTCGACACGCCCGCCGTGGCCGTGTACTACCATGCCTACCGGATGCTGCGGATGCCGGAAGAAAACGAGGCGTTTTTTACCCTCAAACAACTGCTGCAAACCCATGAGCAGCGCTTCAGCGCGGGCGAACTGCGCAGCCTTTACCTGATTGCTATTAACGGCTGTATCCGGCGGATGAATGCCGGGCAGCGGGATTTCATCCGGGAGGCATTTGAGGTGTACAAAACTGCCTTGGAACGCCAGTTTTTGCTGGAAAACGGCTTTATTTCAACGTTTACTTATAAAAACGTCATACGACTCGGCAGCGCCCTCGGCGAAGACGAGTGGACGGCCCGGTTTGCCGAGCAATACCGCGCAGCCCTGCCTCCGCGCGAGCGCGAGAATGCGTATTTGTACAACCGCGCCTTTTTGTATTTCCAGCAGTCGGACTATGCCCGTGCGATGGTGTTGCTCCGGCAAATCAGTCTGGAAGACCCGCTCAACGACCTGCACGCGCGGCGTATGCTGGTGCGGAGTTACATGGAGTTGGGCGAGTACCAGGCCCTGGAATCGCTGCTGCAAAGTTTCGGGAGTTTGCTGCGCCGCAAAAAAAATCTGGGGTATCACCGCGACTTGAACCTGCGTTTTGTGCATTTTGTACAACGCCTGATGAAGCTGCCCGCACGCGATGCGGATGCGCGGGCGGCCCTGCGCGAGGCCATCAGCGCTGAGAAAGAAGTAGCTGAGCGGGAGTGGTTGTTGGGGCGGGTGTAGAGATGAGGGGGTGTAGCGATGGTTTACAATAAGGAATCACTTACGCTAACACCCGCTCCAATCGTTCCTTCCATTTTACCCAATCCGCCATTTCTTTTGTCTGCAATTCAAAAAAAGCAGCACTGTGGTTGTGATGAACCAAATGACAAAGTTCATGAACAATCACATATTCTATACACCCCTTCGGTGCTTTGATCAGCTCGGTATTCAGGATAATTTTCCCTTTAGGGGTACAACTTCCCCAACGCATATCCATTTGTTTGACGACAAATTGCGAAGGCTCAACACCATACCTTTTAAACCGTAATATCCAGGGAGCAGCAATCTCCCGAAATTTAAGCTCCGCATGTTTCTTATACCACTCCCAAACCAACTCCTTTGTTTTCGATCTGTTCCGCGTATGTACTTCTATAAAACCACCTTTTAATGTTACTTTCTCCTGCGTAGCGTCGAAGATTTTTAAGCGGTACTGTCGCCCCAAATACAAATGTGTTTCGCCACTTAGATACTTCCTTGCAGGCGTTAAAGGTTCAAACGACAAGAAATAACTTTGTTGTTTAAGTATCCAGGGGCTTCTTTTCCGAATCACTTCCAAAACACGCGCTACCGGCGTATCCAATGGTGCGCGTACAGTCACGCTTCTATCCGGATGTACCGTAATCCCCAATGATTTTCGTGCCTCGTAAAACAGTTCAAAAACAATTTCTTTTGAACCAAACTGCACCTTTTGTTCGCTGGCAATTTTCATTTATACCTCAATTTTGCGATTTCAATACTTTTGCGGGCAATGTCATCAATATCTCCAAAAGAAAGGCTCAGACCGTATTTATCCCGTATGTGATCCATCAGAAAATCTCCGATTGCAATTTCCAGTTGACCAATCAGGTCTGATTTATGCTTCCAATCTACCTTTGGCTTGCCATTGTCCAGTACAATTGCCTGCACCAGATCATCAATGCCAAGCCCGGCGTCGGAGGCAATGGCTCGCGCTATTTGCTCGTCCTGAAGTTTGCCTCTAATTAACTCGAATGTGATGCCGTAAAAGGCATGCGCAATCTCTCTGTTCTTCAGACTTTCCGGTATATCACTCCCCGTCCGATTTAAAACAGATTCTTCCACCGCTTTGGCAAGTTTCAGGTATTCAGCCTCAGAGATGCGCCGCTCAGCGTAGGCAAGAATAGCCTCCTTCAACATCTCGGAGAATTTTTTGTAAAAAGCTGGATCCTCCTCCATTTTTTCGTTGATGTGCTTAGCTGTCCGGTGTGCAATGGTATCGGCACGGGCAGCATCCCCGACAATTTTTTCTACCTCCTGTTCAAACTTTTCCTTATCAAAAATATTGACCAAATCGGTAATCGGCTGCACCTCGTGAGAGGTCACATGCTTGTCAATCAACTTCTGAATCTGGTTTTCATAGGATTTAAAATCTACCACATCTGCAAACCGTTGCCTGACCGACAGGCGGAGTTTGGTGAAAAAACCCAGGTCGTATTTATACCGTTCAATTTCTTTTTGAGGCATTTTGGTGTTCCATTCGATACTCGATAGGGCGAGTTTTAACAAACGGGCAAACATGCTTAGTTTGTCATAAAATTCAGCCCGGACAGCGTCATCTCTAAGCGCTTCCTCATAGGCCGGCTCATCATATTTGTTGGACAAGACTTTAAAAATATCCCAAAGCTCAGAATGTGCCTGTGGAAGTTTTTTAATTTCTTCATTGATATTCACCAAGGAAAACTCCAGATCTTCAGCATCAAAATCCTGAAAACTGGAATATGTCCGCAAGGCTTCGTCCAATTCTTGCAATACCCCGTAATAATCAATGATATAGCCGTAATCTTTTCCGGGATATACCCGATTTACCCTGGCGATCGCTTGTAGCAGCGTATGTTCCTTTAAACTTCTGGTGATGTATAGAAAAGTATTCCGGGGCGCATCAAAACCGGTGAGCAATTTGTCAACCACGATGATAATTTCTGGTTCAGCATCGTGTTTGAAGCGGTTAATTAGGTGCTTTTCGTATTTCTTTGGGCTTCCGCCAAATTCATCCATTGTCTGTTTCCAGAAGCGCTTCACTTCGTCATTTGTATCTTCGTAGGCGCTGTCTTCACCTTCCCGCATATCGGGAGGGGAAATGAGAATTTCTGAAGTAACCCGACCGATTTCATCTAAGTACTTTTTGTACTTGATGGCCGCTACTTTGCTCTGACAAACCAACTGCCCCTTCCAATCTGTTCCGGCGCTTGCTTCACGGTAATGCTCACTGATGTCCCAGGCAATACAATATATCTTTTGCTCCGCCACGTTCAGTTGATCCGCCCTGCTGAATTTTCGCTTCAAATCCGCCCGCTGATAATCGTTCAGTGGTTCTGACACTTTGATAAAATACGCATCAATAGGTCGCTCATTCACTTCCTGTATGGCATGTCGGCCTTCATACAACAGTGGTACCACAGCCTGGTCGTGTACTGCCTGATCCACCGTATATTTATCAATCAGCCCGCCAAACTTTTTAGCCGTGTTCTTCTCCCTTTTCCGCAATGGCGTTCCCGTAAAAGCGATGAAACAGGCATTCGGGAAAGTCTTCTCCATCGCAATATTAAAAATACCATGCTGCGAGCGGTGCCCTTCATCCACCAGGACAAAAATATTTGTCGCAGTAAAAGGCTCTTTTGCCTGGTTAACAGCCGTATCAAATTTATTAATAATGGTCGTAATCACCGCGTCGCTTTTGCTGTTCATCAGTTCGATCAGATGCTTACCGGTGCTCGCCTGTAGTACAGGAATCTGACACTTTTTAAAGGTGCTGTAAATCTGATCATCCAGATCAACCCGGTCGGTTACGATCACTACTTTAGGGTTGCTGATGGTTTTATCGAGCGCGATGGCCTGCGCCAGCATCACCATCGTCAGCGACTTACCACTGCCCTGCGTATGCCAGATGACCCCGCCCTGGCGTTTGCCCTGCTCCACCATCCGGATGCGCAGCATGGTTTTTTTAATGGCGAAAAACTGCTGGTAACGGGTTATTTTTTTGTTGCCGGAGTCAAAAACCATGAAATTGAACACGAGATCCAATAAGCGTTCCGGCCGACACAAGCAATAGAGGTATTTGTCTTGCTCGGTCACAGTGCGGGCCTGTTCGGCCACTTTATCAAAATGCTTTTGCACATAAGCAAAGCGCTGCTCAAATATTTTCCGTTGCGGTGCGTCCTGCAAAGGTCGGTGCTTGACTGTCATTAGTTCAGATTTGAATTGCTGCTCCGCTTCCGGCGTTTCAAACTGCTCCTCCCACTTCGACCAAAATTTCTCTTTGGTGGCGGTGGTGGCGTACGCAGCGTTGTTGGTGGCAATACTCAACAGGATTTGTGCATAGGCGAAAAGCAGGCGAATGCCATCTTCCTGTTGGTTGCGCAGGTGCTGAGAGATTGCCTGACTCAGCGGCTCTTTCATGTCGGGGCGCTTGCACTCAATGACAACCAGGGGAATGCCGTTGACAAAAAGGACAATATCCGGCCGGTACTGCTCATGGCTGCCGGCACGTTGCACGGCAAATTCTTCCGTAACATGGAATACGTTCTTATCCCAGGCGCTCCAGTTGATGTATTGCAGCGTATAACTCTTTTTATCGCCCTCGATGGTTTGCTCCAGCGCTTTACCCATCGTCAGCAGGTTATACATCGTTTCATTGGCGGCAATAAGCCCTTCCTGCAGGGGCGCTTCCTTCAGGGCACTAATGCCGGCCTGAATATTGCTTTCGGTGTACGCATACGACTGCCCCTTGTACTGTATACTGTTGATTTTGGGCAGTTGTTTTTCCAGCACCCCCTCCAGCAGCACCGCAGCCGATTTCCCGCCGCGCAGTTGAAGAGCCTCCTCCGGGCTGAGATAGGTGTAGCCTGTGTTTTGCAGGAATTGCAAAGCCGGGATTTGGGAGATGTGATCTTCTTGAAAGGAGGGTGTATGCATTTAACTTAGTTTAGAACAACTTCAATATCCTGCTTGATGCTGTCGGTTTGCAATATTTTGAACCCCAAGCCACGAAGGTTTTGTATGTGCTCATGGATAGGATGCCCGTAATTATTTCTACCTACAGATACAATTGCAGATTGAGGAGATTTTATTTTTTTGAAACTGTATTTGAATTTTCCAGCTTTCCCGCCATGGTGAGGCACCACTAAATAGTGATTATTGTCATAGTCCAAATCAGGAAGAATACAGTTTGAAATTTGTTCATAATGAGTGTCCGCAGGAAGAATAATACTCGAATTTGCTCTTCGAATCGCAATACAGATGGCATTTTGGTTTCTATTGCGATGGTGTGTAGAATTATAATAAATGAGATTTTGTGCATTTGGATCTAATTTATGCAGCTTAGCATAACCAGAACTTTTGCCAAGTTTGGGAAAGGGCTCGACAGGGTATACACCCAGTTTTCCGATTAGATGTAATATCCTAAAATATATCATGCGACTAGTTTTAGTTGGTAGGTAATTTCTAGCACAAAAAAAACTAATAGATTTTAGTGCTTCATCACTCAGTCCTAATAAATAATGGTAATGGTCTATATCCCAATGAGATATAACTACGCCAGGTTTATCCTCAATAAAAATCTGTTCTTTATCTTTAAGCATATTTTGTATATCAGCTTTCTTGGTTAAGTAATGAGTTCCAAGGTCAAAGATTAGCTTTGTTTTATTATTTACAACAATTTCATTCCAGCTACCTTGTCCAACATTCCTTACAAGTACTTTAAGCGCCCCTGATACATTAATGCTTGGGATCTCGTTTCTAGGGTATAATTCAAGATTCCTCACAATTTTATCGATCTGAGAAAATGATTTACTTTTACCAAAAAGCAATTCATTACTATCTTTCATATTGATTTGAAAACCAACAATATAAGACTCTTCCTGATATTGAACAATTCCATTTTCAGAGACAAGTTGAATAATAGCAGATCGATTTAACTCATAGATCATACCCTCTTTTACCTTTTTTTGATTATAATTACAAATTAAAATCATTGACGGGGCCTCGATCGTATTTTTACTTGAAATCAACCCTGCCACTTCTAGGAAGTTTCCAAAAGCACTGGAATCTACAAAATCAATCAACACGGTATCCCCATGTACTTTTTCAACATAGGCGTAAATAGCTGTATCGAAATACTTATAACTGAACATTTTTAGATATATTTTTAATATTAATAAAATATTTAATGACAAAACCACTTCTTTGGGCTCCAACCATCTGGCCTAACCGAGGTATAAAACTGGCAAAGGCCATCACTTCTCATCGGAGGATTTATATTAGTATGGTTAATCGCATTCTGACCAAGAATTGTATACCACTTTGTAATTACTTCCAACTCGTTTTGATAGCTCTCCGGCTTACCATAAACGGTTAAGAGTAGATACCTGTTAACAACAAATGCTCCCAAATCTGCAACTTGAATCAAGGGGGAAATATGAGACTTGGAGAAGAATGGAATGTCAATAACCTCCTCTAATCTCGGTGGTTTGTTTTTCGCTCTTGGGGGACATCTATAACCAGTGTATCCATCGGAAAAGGACAGATCTAAATCAAAGATGGCAGATAGGTTTTTATCATGACCACCTTGCTCATCAAACACTACCAGTGTTTTTCCTTTATTATTTTTTTTGCCCGCTTTATCGCGCTGCAGGGCAAGCACAACATTCACTGCACCAGCCTCATATGGATACTTAAGAAGGTTTGCATACCGACACCCTTTTGCTTTTCGATCAAAAAATTTTGAAGAGTCAATTGGACAAACAATAAATTTACACGTGCGTGCTACTGCCCAACTCAGTACTTGATCTATAAACTCAACCCTTCTTTCGGGCTTTACTCCCTGCCAATCTCCCCGACCTCTATAGATATTGGCAGATTTAACTTCTGTTATCGGTATATTTTCATCTTCCAAAATTTTCAGCATACCGTTATGCTCACGGTTGGTCTTAAATAGTTTCGTCACATCAGTAACTACTCCAAAAAGTACTTCGACCGGTTGCTGGGGGTTCAATTTTTCCCCACAATGACCACTTTCATCAATATAACATGCGTACATATTTCAAGGATTTTTTTTAATGTTCAAACGAATTTTCCCACTCAACAACATCTGCATCATCCCCTTCTTCTGCTCCTTCAGCTTTTCTACCCTGGCCTTGAGCAGTTGAATCTCCTGATCGGCAGTTTGAAGAATGTGGGCAATGGCAGTTTGTTCTTCGAGAGTGGGCAGTTTAATTTCCAATGTCAAAAAGGCATCGAAATCAAATGTCATTTTTTCAATGTGTACTCCATAGCTTGACACATAAGTTTGATGGTAGAAATACGGAAGTTGGGAGTACCATTGGAAGTACTCCATATTTAACAACCTGGCATCTTTCGCCACAACAGCAATATAGGAACCAGATATTTTTGCACCTGCAAACTCTTTTGTAACCAATGCGGATGCACCGTGTAATATTTGCATTTTTGAAAAGAGAAAATCTCCTTCATTGGCAGTGCGAAGGTCTTTGACTTTAATTTGATGACCATATAAGGCTTCTCTTAAAAAAATGCCACCGGAACGACGCCGTACGCTTATCAAATTGTAGAGATGGGCATCATTCCATTCTACTGGCCGTTTTACAACTTTTAAAAGTTGCTCATAAGTATACTCCTTCCACGCCCCCTCAAAACCCTTCAACCGCTTTTTCCCTGTCAGTAACTGCTGCATGAGCCATTTTTTGCGCAGTTCTTTTTGGGCCAGCAGTTGGTTGCTTTTCCGGATAGCCGTATCCCAGGTGGAAAGGCAGGCGGTAATGGCACGCTGCTCGGGGAGGGGCGGGAGGCAGGGCAAACGCATCAAATTCCGAGAGTTTTCTCACGATATTGATCTGATAGGGCGCATTTATTGCGTTTTCGGTTAACACTGATTTTTTCACTTTGTGCTTTCAAAAGGTTGAGTGTTATTTTTCG
>JAFLBP010000003.1 GCA_017303875.1 Chitinophagales bacterium
GATAATGCGTCTATCTTTGCCATGAGCCGGTTGGTTGTTTTTATGTTTCGAAGCTCAAAAGTAATTCGGCCGGCTCATTTTTTTACGATACTACGCTTCGGGACAGGGATTCATGCAACAACGCCATTTATTTTTGAAACTATGCTTTCATGAATGATACTTATATCATCTGTAAATTCGTTTGAAAATTCAACGGCAGGAAAATAAATGTGGTTTGGCTTTTTGAGTTGTTCATCCTCATCGAAAATGAACGTTGTTTGTCTTAATTTTTCGTTCCAAGTGTTTCTTCCTTCTTCTCCTTTATGCCTTTGGGCTTGCTCGTATAAAAAAGAAATAAGATTAAAATTTTCACTAACGGTATGTTCTTTTGCAAAGATTCGAGAAGCAAAAAAGCCTTCTAAGTCATCAATATCAAACATTTCTGTACCTAATCTACTCAAAGTGCTTATTGGTTCAAGATAAGGTACGAATGAAGATACTGTGTAATTTTTGCTTTTATATTCATTGATGTAGTTGATGAGTGTCTGAGGTCTGATGAAATCTGAAATATTGGTTTTGTCAAAAACTGTTTCTTTTACTTTCAATAAATCCCCTTTTAAGTTAGGAATAAATGCAATTGTTTCAAGAGCAATTTTGAAACCCTCATTAAAACTACTTTCCAATGACGAATAACCAAGTCGGTGAGGGACAATAGCCAAAAACTGTCTGTTGTACTTGCTGTTATTATGGGCAAGTTCAGCAACCCAAGAGAAGAATCTAATTGGTATCTGTTTGAAAAGCCAATTATTCCAAAATGTGTCTTGATGCAAGTGCTGCCTACCTGCGTCTGTCAAAAAACTTGCATTCACCAAAAATGGAAAATCGTAATTTATTGAGGTAGGCAAGTATGTGAAAATTAGTCTATTTTCTTTGTCAACTGCCTTTAACTTGCCTTTTTCTAACTGAATGGCTAAGGATATTTCAGTCCTTTGGGCTTCTTTGAGTTTTTTAGGCGACTTGTCATCTGCATTTATTTCTTGGTGTACGCTTGCAGGTATATCAAACTGTTCTGTTTTTGTGAGCCACTCACTTAATACTACTCCGTTTCGATGTAAAACCGTCGTATCTCCACTTACTTTTTTTTCAAGTAAAAGTCTCTGTGTGCCATTGATAGAAACTTTAACTTGCTTACTACGCAAAAAAAGAACGATTTGGCTTTCTGAAAATAAATCATTCAAAGCCTTCTTCAGGTGTTCTATTTTGTCGTAACGAATGATTGTTGATACGTTGTACTCTTGAAATACGGATGAATCCTTGAGTTCATTTGGCACGTCAGTCCAAATAGGAATGATTTGCCAAGGCATTTTTAGGTTTTCATCTTTGTTTTTTGATTTTCTTTCGGCTTCCCATTCACTTTGCAAACCCCAAGTAACATTCCAATGGCTTATCCAATGCTGCTTATCGTATTTAAAGCAAAAATTGCCGCTTTTGATAATCACAAAGTTTGAGTGTGAAAAAACGGACTTAAAACCGATACCCTTAAATCCTGTTTTGGTGCTATCGCCTGCTTTAGTCCCATCACCTGCACTTGAAATACTTTCAATGTCAATCTTTGAAAATGGCTCACCTTTGTGAGAAACTACTACGTAATCTCCCACAAAATCAACCCGAACATCGAGAATTCCACTTTCGCTACTCGCATCATCAGCATTTTGGAGAAGTTCATATATAAATCTTTGGCTGTCGGTGTTTATATCCCTTGAAATGGTTTCACAAAGGTTCGCCGTAGTTATAGCCTGTTCAGGATTATTATAATTTGAGTTGCTATGTGAAAGCAAATCGATGAACTCTTTATTCTGCATCCTTTATTTTTTCTCTTTTTAGTTTCGTGGAACTCAGTTTAACCGTAACCCGCAATATACAGCTAGACCCACATAGTCACCCACCCTACTCCAGCAAGCCAAAGCTAAAAGCTGCATAACTGCAAGTGAAAGTTGGATCCACCCACCCAAAAAACCACCCAACACCGGTCTCAAAAGAACCGATGTTGGGTGGCGGTATGGCAGGGGTTCGTTAAGCATGGTGCGAAACATTTAATTTTTGGTATGGCAAATATAAGTGCAGACTGTTGAATATTCCAAACCATACAGGGCACTTTTTTGCTTATCCACCCTACTCCACCTCCAAAAACGCCTTCCCCAGCCATTCCGTCAAATCGCTGGCCATCAGGGCCGACATGCTGTTGGCCGCCGCTGCCAGATCGCCCGCCCGGCCGTGCAGGTAAACGCCCAGCACCATACTTTCTTCCGGCGAATAGCCCTGGGCCAGCAGTCCGGTCAGTACGCCGGTTAGCACGTCGCCGCTGCCCGCTGTGGCCATACCCGGGTTGCCGCTGCTGTTGAAAAAAACGGTTCCTGAAGGCGTCGCGCAGGCGCTGTGCGCCCCCTTGAGCACAATGCACACCTGATGGGTTTCAGCGGCCTGGCGCAGGCGTTCGAGGCGCTCAAAATCGTTGTCGCTCGTGCCAAATAAACGCTCAAACTCCTTCGGGTGGGGCGTCAGGATGGTTCCCGGCGGCACCAAGGCCCAGTACTCGGGGTTTTGCGCGAGCAGGTTGAGGGCGTCGGCATCGAGCACCAGCGGACAAGCCACCTGCGCCAGCAAATCGCGCAGGGCCGCTGCGGTTTCGGGGGCGGTACCGATGCCGCAACCCACGCCAATGGCCTGGTAGCGGTGCAGCTCGGGCACCTGCGTCCAGATTTCTGCGTGGGCGTCCGGACTGTACATGGCCTCCGGTACGGCGCTTTGCAGGATGAGTTCGCTGCATTGCGGCGCGTGTACCGTGAGCAGTCCCGCGCCCGCGCGCAGGGTCGCGCGCGCAGCGAGCACGGCAGCCCCGCTTTTGCCCCGACTGCCGGCCAGCAGCAGCGCGTGGCCGAAAGTGCCTTTATGGCCAAATTTTGGACGCCCGTGCGGCATTTCCCGGATCAAATCCGCAGTGGTATAATGGTTGGGCGTAAAGGTATACGCACCGTATTCGGGGTGCAGGCCAATATCCAGCACTTCCCATTTCCCTACGAATTCGGCATTTTCAGGCAGTAAAAAGGCTAATTTGGGCGACTGGAAGGTATAGGTGTAATCGGCGCGGATACAAGGGCCCGGACTGCTTTTATCCGCAAACATGCCCGAGGGTATGTCTACCGACAAACGCGGGTTGGGCAACTGATTCAGGAAGGAAATGGCGCGCGCCCATTCGCCCTCCGGCGGCCGGTTCAGGCCGGAGCCGAAGAGGGCATCCACCACTAACCAGTCTGCCGGCGGAATGGGCCAGGGGTCGCCGGGTTTCAGCCAAATCACCTCGGGGTTGCCGTGACCCGGCAGGCGGCGCAGCTGCTCCGTAAAATCCGGGCTGTGCCTGCTGCCAAAATCGCAGATGACTAATGTTACTTCCTGTTGCATCATGCGCAGGCGCCGAGCCATTGCGACACCATCGCCGCCGTTGTTTCCCGTGCCGGCCCAAATCACCCACCCTCCCCTCTCCCTCCCTGCCAGGGAGGGCCGGGGAGGGTTCCGCACTCCGCATTCCGCATTCACCAAAGCGTTTGCGGCGCGCTCCATAAGTTCGATAGAAGCGATGGGTTCCTGCGCGATGGTGAAAGCATCCCAGGCGCGAATCTGTTCGGCGGTAAAGATTTTCATGTGTACTTTTGCGGCATGATGGAATCTGTAATGAAGCCCCTTGCCCACTTGAAGGTGGTCGAATTTGCCAGTGTACTGGCCGGCCCGGCGGTTGGCATGTTCTTCGCCGAGTTGGGGGCGCAAGTTATAAAAATAGAAAACAAAACGACGGGCGGAGATGTGACGCGGGGCTGGAAACTGCCCTCGGAAGCGCCCGAAAGTCCGGTGTCGGCCTATTGGGCCAGTGTGAACTGGGGTAAAACGCACGAGCTGCTGGATTTAAAAAATCCGGAAGCCCTGGCGCACGCGCTGGCGGTGGTGGCGGAGGCGGATATTGTAGTATCCAATTTCAAACCCTCTTTTGCCCGCCGTATCGGATTGGATGCAGAAACGCTCTGCGCCCGGCATCCGCGCCTTATTTATGCGCAGCTCAATGCCTACCCGGATCCGGAAGACGAGCGTCCGGCATTTGATATTGTGTTGCAGGCGGAAGCCGGTTTTATGTACATGAATGGCGCGGCCGACGGTCCGCCCGTGCGCATGCCGGTGGCGCTGATAGATGTGCTGGCGGCGCATCAGTTAAAGGAGGCCATTCTGATTGCCCTGCTCCGGCGTGAACAAAGCGGCCGGGGCGGCGTTGTGCAAACGTCCCTGCTGGAGTCGGCGCTGGCTTCTTTGGTCAATCAGGCGAGCAATTACCTCAATGCGGGTTTTGTGCCGCAGCGCATGGGCGCACAGCATCCCAACATCACGCCCTATGGCGATATGCTGGCTTGCCGCGACGGCGAACTGCTCCTGCTGGCCGTGGGCACGGAAGGGCAATTTGAAAAACTGTGTACCTGCCTCAATGCGCCGGAATTGCTGCTCGACGCGCGTTTTGCGAACAACAAACAACGCGTACTGCACCGCGAAGCGCTGATTGACCTGTTAAAACCCTTTTTTGCGACCAAAACGGCTGCTGAATGGCTGGCGGTATTTGATCAAAACGGGGTGCCGGCAGCGCGCCTGCGCGACATGAAAGGCGTGTTTGAAAAACCGGAAGCACAGGCCATGATTCTGGAAAGCATAGACGAAGGACAATCCCTGCGCCGCATGAAAACGGTGGCGTTTGAAATAACAACATAACTCTGGTTTCTCACAGATGTTACACAGAAGGTTTCGCACAGATGTACACAGATCACTTACACAGATGTCACAGAATTCTGTGTTTTCTGTGTAGATAATCTGTGCATATCTGTGAGAAACCTTCTGTGCGCTTCTGTGAGCAATTTACAACTTACTTCAAATCAATGACCGTAGAAGATATACTCCAATGCTTGCGCCAGGTGCGCGACCCTCAAACCGGACAGGACATTGTTTCTGTCGGGATGGTACAAGACCTCAGTATTGAAGGCCAAAACATCAACTTCAAACTCGCGCTGGCCAGTCTGCAAGGCCAGGGTAAAGCCGAGCTGAATTTTGCCTGCATCGGCGTCATCAATGAGCGTTTCCCGCAGGCGTTGGTCAATGTACATTTTATAGCCAAAGCCCCCGGCGCTCAGGTCAACGACAGCATTGTACCGCATATCAAAAACATCATCGCGGTAGCTTCCGGCAAAGGCGGCGTCGGCAAAAGCACCGTATCCGTCAACCTCGCCCTGGGATTGCATAAACTCGGCGCCAAAGTGGGCATCATGGACGCCGACGTATACGGCCCCAGCCTGCCGACCATGCTCGGCCTCGTCGGCCAGCGCCCCAAAGTGCAGGAGGTGACGGGTAAAATCAAAATGGTGCCGCTCGAAGCGCACGGCATTCCGAGCATCAGCATCGGCAATATCATTGAGCCCGATCAGGCGGTGGTACTGCGCGGCCCGCGATTAGCCGGGGTCATCAAACAATTCTTCAACGATGTGCTCTGGGAGCCGCTGGATTTCCTGATTGTGGATTTGCCGCCCGGCACCGGCGACGTACAGCTTACCCTCGTACAAACCGTGCCTGTTACGGGTGTGGTGCTCGTCACAACGCCCCAGGAAGTGGCTTTAGCCGATGCCATCAAGGCCATGAACATGTTCCAGTTGCCGCAAATTAATATTCCGATTCTGGGCGTGGTGGAAAATATGTCGTGGTTTACGCCGGAAGAACTGCCGGATAACAAATATTATATTTTCGGACAAGGCGGCGGCAAAAAGCTGGCGCTGGAAAGCCATTCGGTGCTGCTCGGGCAGGTGCCGCTGGTACAGGGCATCCGCGAGGGTGGCGACAGCGGTGCGCCGGCTGTCACCAAAGGTGAAGGCCCCGTGGCGGAAGCCTTCCTGAATGTGGCTAAAAATGTGCTGCGTCAGGTGGCGCTACGGCATGAAATGCTGGCGCCGACGAAGGTGGTAGGCGTGAATTTGTAGGGATTTAGTGGACTGCGAACTCAGTATACTTTCGGTGGTACTCCGGATAGTAAGCCAATACTATGTCCTGCTTGGACACATTTCTGCGCATTAGGAGATTAGCAAGTCCTTCTTCAGTGTTGTCTTCCTGAATCCAGATATGCTCACCAATAATTTCCGCATGAAAAATTACTGAAAATATACGCTCGTTTGCTTCCCATCCCTGGGCAAGTAATTGATATTTATATTGCGCTTCATCTACCAGCACAGAATAAACTATACTGGTGGAGCTGCCACCTGCGAGATAGTCAGCATACTCCTGCATTGCCGAAACCACGCATTCTTGAAGAAATTTTACTTTTTCCATGTATACTCAAACTATGAAAAACATCTCTGGCCAAGGCGGTATTTTTTACAAAGTTACATTTTTTTTAAGATAAAAAAAAGCGCCGCCCTGAAAATCAGAACGGCGCTTTAAGTGGGTGGAGGATACCGGATTCGAACCGGTGACCTCTTGCATGCCATGCAAGCGCTCTAGCCAGCTGAGCTAAACCCCCAAGCTTTTTTAGCGGGTGCAAAGATAACAGCGCAGGTGCGAGTCCTGCAAATTTTATATTAATTTTTTTTGCAGAAAAAAACGGAGGCATCTATTCACTCAATTTCAGGCTCACTTCACACCGAATCCCGTATTTTTCACACAATATGCCTCAATAGCCGCGCGGCCCTGATTACTTTGGAGCCTCGGAACGACAACTCTAAAACATACGATGTGATGCGCCCATACCTGCTGCCAATTTTCCTGCTGCTGCTTGCCAATACTACCCTCTCGGCACAAAACGCCCTGTTTCTGATTCGCGGGACGGTGGTGGATGAAACCGGACAGGCACTGGCCGGGGTTTCGGTTCGGCTCGACGATACCACGGGCACCCGCACGGATGCCGCCGGGCGCTACCGATTGGAACTGAATCAATTGCCCGAAGCCCTTTATTTTCGCTATGTGGGCTATTTTTCGCAGCGCGTCAAACTCTCGGAGCGCAATTTTAAGGATGGCGTTTTTGTGCTTGATGTGCGGCTCGTCCCGCAGGAAACCATGCTCCGGGAACTGACCATCAGCAAGGAGCGCGTGACGACTATTGCCGAGGAAGATTTCACCCGCGACATCCTGGATTTTGAATTCGCTGGCGACAACCTGCTGCTATTAGTGCGCGAACGCAAAAAATATTTTGTGGAGCTGCAAACGGAAGACGGCCGCCTGATCTCCCGCCTTCAGGTAAGTGGCAGCCCCTGGGAGATTTTTAAAAGCTGTACAGGCGCCCTGCACCTCATCGGGCCGGAATATGCCCAGGAACTGACCCTCAGCGGTCTGCAACCCGATACTTTTCCGCGCTACTCCCGCGACCGGTTTTACAAGTTTGTGGAACCCTGCGTGTTGCTCAATCAGGAGCATTATTTTTTCAAAGCAAGGGGCGTTTTTCACCAGTCGCTCACCTATTTGTACTTCGATCCGAAAGGCAAGCGGCATGTGCTGATGCAAATTATGGACGAGGAGGGTATGGCCCGGGCAATGGATTTTTATCGGCAGTTTCAGACCGCTGAGGCATTGTTTATTCAGCGCCCCCGGGCACCGGGCATGACCCAGGACCTCGGGTTGCTGCCCATGCAACACGAGACCGACGAGGCACTTACTTTCCGCAATTACTCCTTCAAGGAATTGTCCAAATTTGCCGAAGGTTTTGAGCAATTTGCCCACCTGACGGCCCTCGAAAATGCCAGCGCCGATTCCGTTTACGCCCCACTGTTTGCCGTCAATGATACCCTGCTCATTTTCGATCACCTCAACAACCGGCTTATCCGCTTTGATGTATCCATGACCGGCACCAACGTGTCGCCCATCAGCTACCACCGCACACCAGGCCTCAACTGGACGCGGGAATTGATTCAGGATGAAACAGAAAAAACGATTTATGCGCATTTTACCCGCAAAGAACACCATACGCTGCAACGCATCGAGTGGCGCAGGTTTTCACCTTCTGCAGAATCGCTCGACATTGAGGAGGCGCCTTACCTGAGCAGAAATTTTCGTATCCGGAACGGCAATTTGTACTACCTCGGCAGGCCCAATTACAATATTCCGAATTACAAACTGTACCGCCTGCGGCTGCGTTAGGCCACCGGTTTCAAGCCGATTTTTTCGCCTTCTTCCAGCATGCGCGCATACGCTTCTTCGTAGCTGTTGCTGATTTCGCCGTCGAGAATGGCTTCGCGCACGGCGGTTTTGATGACGCCCACCTCGCGCGAAGGCTCGATGCCAAAGGTTTCCATAATCACTTCTCCCGTAATAGGCGGCTGCCACAAGCGCAGGCGATCGGCTTCATTTACTTCCGACATGCGCTCTTTGAGGTAATTGTAGCCTTCGAGGTAGCGCTGCATCTTGCGCGGATTTTTGGTGGTAATATCCGATTCGCAGAGCATCATCAGGTCCTCAATATCCGGCCCGGCATCGAAGAGCAGGCGGCGGACGGCGCTGTCGGTGACCTCTTCTTTGGTCAGGGAGATGGGGCGCAGGTGCATGCGCACCATTTTTTGCACATACTCCATTTTTGCATCCAGCGGCAGGCGCAGGTTGCGGAAAATTTTGGGCACCATATTGGCGCCGAGCCATTCGTGGCCGTGGAAGGTCCAGCCCACGCCGCGCTGGAAGCGTTTGGTGGCGGGCTTGGCAATATCGTGCAGGAGTGCCGACCAGCGCAGCCAGATGTTGTTGCTGCGGCGACAAAGGTTGTCGAGCACTTCGAGGGTATGGTAAAAATTATCCTTGTGCGCCCGGCCGTCGCGGTCTTCCACGCCTTGCAGGGCCGCTACTTCGGGCATAATGAGTTGCAGCAGGCCGCAATCGAAAAGCAGGTTAAACCCCACGGAGGGATTGGGCGTCATCAATATTTTCTCTAATTCACCGCTGATGCGTTCCTTGGAAATAATGTGAATGCGACTGCGGTATTTGCGGATGGCATCAAAGGTTTCCGGGTCAATTTTAAAACCGAGCTGATTGGCAAAACGAATGGCCCGCAACATGCGCAGGGGATCGTCGGAAAATGTCTTTTCCGGGTCAAGCGGCGTTTTAATTAATTGAATTTCAAGGTGTTGCAAACCATCAAAAGGATCTACAATTTGCCCGAAATTTACCTCGTTCAAACTCACCGCCAAAGCGTTGATGGTAAAATCGCGGCGGTTCTGATCATCTTCCAGCGTGCCTTGCTCCACTTCGGGCTTGCGACTGTCTTCGCGGTAGCTTTCGCGGCGCGCGCCCACAAATTCAATTTCCATACCGTTATAGCGCAGCATGGCCGTGCCGAAGCGCCGGTAAACCACCACTTTGGGCATGGGCGCCAGCATGGAGGCCAGCGATTGCGCCAGCTGTATGCCGTCGCCAACGCATACAATATCAATATCCTTGGTAGGGCGGCCCAGCAAGCGGTCGCGCACATAGCCGCCAACGACGTATGCCGGCACGTTGATCCGCCGGGCAGCCGAGGCTACCAGTTCAAATACCTTGCGTTCGTGTGGAAGAATGGAAAAAAGCACGGTTTAGGGAATGATGAGTTAGAGAAGTGCGGAATGCGGAATGCGGAATGCGGAATGCGGAAAAAATCATTTTTGCGCAGCAAAATCCAAAATTAAACATTAAAAATTCAACATTCATTCCGCATTCCACACTCCGCATTCCGCATTCGCATACGTTTCTTCCACCTCATCCAAAATTCCGAACAACACCTGCGGATCCATTTCTGTAACGAGGCGGGTGCGGAAGGGTTTGACGTGCGGCAGATCGCGGAGATAAGGAGAATAATGACGGCGCATTTCCAGCACTCCCAATTTCGGGCCTTTCCAGTCAAGACTGTCCTGGAGGTGTTGTTTGGCTGCGCGAACGCGTTCATGAATATCGGGTGGCGAGAGCAGCTCGCCCGTGGCAAAATAATGCTTGATTTCACGGAAAATCCAGGGATATCCGATGCTTGCCCGGCCAATCATAATACCGTCGACGCCATAACGCTGGCGGTATTCGAGGGCTTTTTGCGGACTATCCACGTCGCCATTACCAAAAATCGGAATGTGCATACGCGGGTTTTCCTTGACTTTGGCAATCCAGCTCCAGTTGGCCTCGCCCTTGTACATTTGCTGACGGGTACGGCCGTGTATGGAAAGGGCGGCAATGCCCACATCCTGCAGGCGTTCGGCCACTTCTACAATGTTGATGCTCGCCTCGTCCCAGCCGAGGCGTGTTTTGATGGTCACGGGCTTTTTGGTGCTTTTCACCACGGCTTCCGTCAGGCGTATCATCTGCGGAATATCGCGCAGCAAACCGGCGCCAGCCATGCGGCAGGCCACTTTTGCCACCGGACAACCAAAATTAATGTCGATCACGTCCGGATTTTTCGCCTCAATCATTTCGGCAGCTTCGAGCATATTTTCTACCTGCCCGCCGAAGTATTGAATGCCAATGGGGCGTTCGTAATCAAAAATCTCTAACTTTTTAAGGCTGTTGGCTGCATCGTGTACGAGGCCGTCGGCGCTGATAAATTCCGTATACACCATATCGGCGCCCTGCTCTTTGCACAATTTGCGAAAAGGCGGGTCGCTCACATCTTCCATGGGCGCCAGAAGGAGCGGAAACTCCCCCAATTCAACATCTCCGATCTTAACCATATAAAAAATTTGCCGCAAAAATAGGGCAATTCAGCATCATGTATCTGATTTTTTTAGCGAATCAAGGTCAGGCTTCCCTGGGCCGGAATTATGGCGCCGTCGCTGCGTTCCCACAAGACAAGAAAGGTATACACATCGGCGGGTGCGGGCTGCCCCTCAACTTCCCCGTTCCAGGCCGCCTGTGGCTCGGTACTGCTGTAAATTTTACGTCCCCAGCGGTTGTAAATATCCATTCGGGTAATGATGGCCTCCCCTTTCAGCAAAATCATTTTAAAGGTGTCGTTGATATTATCGCCATTGGGTGTAAAGGCATTCGGGAACTCCACCTGCGGCTGAAAAAGGTAGAATAAAACGAAGGTATCCTGTACGCAGCCATTGGGGGCCGTAACGGTAACCGTATAGTTGAAAACGGTAAAACTATCACTGGAAACAGGCATAACTTTAATGCTAGAGCCATTTCCGGGCAAATCAGCCCCATTTTCTTTCCAGGCAAATTTGAAATTTGCAGTTGATTGGGTCGGACTGATGATGGCACTCAAATCAACCATTTGCCCCGAAGACAAAGTATCCACATTTGGATCTTTTACAATTCTGACCTTAAAACCGGGAATGGTATTTATTACAACGCTTTCCTGCAACAAACAGCCGTCGCCAAAAGTAAAACTCACATCGTACTGCTGCGTTCCGACACTTGTACCTACAATTTTAATGCTGCTGGTGCTTTCGCCGGTCGACCACAAATACATACCCGTTGTGCTGCCGTTGGCTTGAAGTGTCAATGTTTCTCCTTCACACAAATTCTGATCGGCGGTGGCAGTAAGCGAGGCGTTGTACACCACAATCGTTTCATCGTATACTTTTACGCAACTACCCAGTGTCACCGTCACGCGGTACATCGTGGTTTGGGTCGGCATGACCACCGGATCGGGCAAATTGGATGTAAAACCGGCCGGCTGTGAACTCCAGGCATACGTTGCGCCCGGTGTATTCAAAGCATTGAGCTGAATACTTTCTCCTGCGCACAATTGCTGATCTGCCGGAAAACTGACGTCGCCCACCTGACCGGAAATGCTCACGATCACCGAATCGCGGAGCACACAATCGCCCGCGTACGTGAAACTGACCGTATAAGTGCTTGTTTGCAAAGGCGATACATTGATGGCCTGACCGCCCTGACCGTCGCTCCACACAAAAGTGCCCGGCACCGAACTGACCGCTGAAATTGTCGTGCTCAGTCCGCGGCAAATACTGGTATCGCGCGATGCTTCCAGGGTAGCCGAGGCGACCTGAACGGTAATATTGGCGGTAACGGTGCAGGTGCTGCTGGCCGTTACGTAGTAAACGGCCGATTGCGTGGGTGTGAACGTAGGTTGTGCGTCTGTGATGGTGCCAAAACCCGGATGCGTAGAGGTCCAGGTGTAATTGCCCGGCCCGTTTGCGAGGTTGAGGGTAATGCTCTCACCGGAGCAAAGCATCAGGTCTGAGGGAAACTGAAGCGGCGGTGTGGGTAACAGGGTCACCTTGACGCTGCTGCTGATCTCGCAGCCCTGGAATTTTGCCCGAACAATATACGTAGTCGAACCAGTGGGTGTGGCTATCGGACTGTTGCAATTGGTACAACTCAGCCCCGGCCCACTCCACACAATATCCGTAACGCCGGAAGAAAACTGTATGTTGAGGGGCACGCTTTGTCCGGGACAAACAGCCGTGTCCGGACTTACTTTAAACAACTGGGGTTGAATAAGTTGCACTTTGGCGCTTGTGGTATCGGCACACACGCCGTTTTGGGTTATTCGCTGATAGATGGTCGTTGTAGCCGGCTGAACATCCACCTGGTAAAGGCTGTCGGGCGTAATGATACCGGCCGATGGCAGCCATTGGAATTGTAGGTCCGGGAAGGCAGTTTGGGAATAAGCCGGCCCGCGGAGGCTGACCACGCTCCCCAGGCAAACCGTAGTATCGGAAGGAAAAATGGCGAGGTTGGAAGGCAGACTATCGACCGCCACATAAACGCGCAACTGCCGTACGCAGCCGGGAATACTGGCGGTCAGCTGGTATTGTGTGCTGCTTTGCGGACGAAGAATGGCGCCGTCAGGGGTTAGCTGAAGTCCGGTAAGCGGGCTCCAACTGGTACTGACAGCCGCCGGGTTCAGTTGAACCGTAAGCGCCAATTGATCGCCCTTGCAGAGCTGAGCGGTATCGCCGACCGACCAGGAAGCGTTGAAGTCCACTACGGCAATTTGTACTGTTGCCTGCGTGCTGCAACCCGGATTGGCGGCATTTACGGTATATAAAGTAGTTTGTGTTGGTGTTGCTAAAGGATTGGAGCTGTTTGGATTATCCAGGGAGCCGTTGTTCGGCGTCCAGCTATAGGTCGTTTCGGATTGCGCCGCGCCGCCAATAAACAGCGATTCGCCAATACAAACCGAAGTGTCGTTTTGAATATCCACCACAGGCTGGCTAAACAGGCGTACCTGCACGCTGTCGATGGATGGGAATGGGCAGGACGGGTTGCTCACCTGCAAAAAATAGGTGGTTGTTTGCGAAGGAAAAACAATGGGATTGGCGGCCGTGCTGAAAAACCCGGGCGGATTGGAAACCCAGGTATATAAATTGCCCGATATGTTTTGGCCGCCAAGGGTTACGCTGCCGCCGCAAATGGCTTTGTCATTGGCAATATTGTATTGCACCGGCTGCCCTGGCGCAACCGTAACGATCAGCGTATCGGCTGCGGTACAGTTACCCGATTGTAATTGCACAATATAGGCAAAAATACCGATACCGGGAGGCGTCAGCGTCGGGCTGGGACAATCGGTGCAGCTAAGTCCCGGCCCGGACCAGGCGTACTGCCCTTGTGCTGCCGGATTTGGATTGAGCGGGAAGCTGGCGCCGGTGCAGACAAAAGCGTCGGGGCCAAGTTGCACAAACACATTTTCACAATTGGTTTGTGCATACAAGGCATTGAAAAACAAAGCAATAATTACAAATAAGGAGTAAAGCCTTTTCATGAAAATCGGTTTTGAGGGGGCAATTTATTGCATTTTTATATATTAATTATGCGCTCAGCCGACATTGTTACAAGTTTAAATATACTGCGTCTTTATGCACCCTACCTTAGCAACGCTTTGACATAAAACCCTACTTTTGCCACAAAATCAAAACAGCTTGCAAGTACGCATCATCAACCGATCGCCCTATCCCCTGCCGCAATACGAAACCGCCGGCAGTGCCGGCATGGATCTGCGCGCCGATATTCCCGAGCCGCTGCAACTCCAGCCCATGCAACGCCTGCTCATCCCCACCGGCCTCTACATTGCCCTGCCACCGGGTGCGGAGGCACAAATACGCCCGCGCAGCGGATTAGCCATTAAAAAAGGCCTGACCATGCTCAACAGCCCCGGCACGATCGACAGCGACTACAGGGGCGAAATCAAATGTATTGTCGTAAACCTTTCCGCTGAAATACAAACCATTGAACCCGGCGAACGCATCGCTCAGATGGTCGTGGCGCGTTATGAAACCGTTGAATGGGATGCTGTTGAAACCCTTGACGATACCGAACGCGGTGCGGGCGGATTTGGCAGCACCGGAAAATAAACACCTGATTTTATGCGCATTATCATCCCTATGGCCGGTCGCGGCACCCGTTTGCGCCCGCACACCCTGACGGTTCCCAAGCCGCTTATCCCTGTTGCCGGAAAACCGATTATCCAACGCCTCGTTGAAGAGCTGGCGCAGGCATACGAAGGAAAAATTGAAGAAATTGCCTTTATTGTCGGCGATTTTGGCGCAGAAGTGGAGCAACAACTCCTGCAAATCGCGCAACGCTTTGGCGCCAAAGGCAGCATTTACCACCAGGAAAAAGCCCTCGGCGTTGGCCATGCCATCTACTGCGCCTGGGAAAGCCTGCGCGGCCCCACCATGATCGCCTTTGCCGATACGCTGTTCAAAGCTGATTTTCGATTCGACCTCAAAGAGGATGGCTGGATCTGGGTGCAAAAAGTAAAAGATCCCAGTTCCTTCGGCGTCGTGACGCTCGATGAAGCCGGTTACATCAACGGTTTTGTGGAAAAACCCGCCAAATTCGTCTCCGACCTCGCCATTGTGGGCATCTATTATTTCCGCGAAGGTGAAAAACTGCGCAACGCCCTCCACGAAATTATCAAAAACGAAATCAGGGAAAAAAATGAATTCCAGCTCACTACCGCGCTGGAACTGCTCAAAACACAAGGCGCCCGCTTCAAAACCGGTGAAATTGAAGAATGGCTCGACTGCGGTAACAAGGAGGCAATTTTGTACTCCAATGAGCGCATGCTGGAAATCCACCGCAGCGATCAACTCGTAGCCAATTCCGCTGTTATAGAACACAGCGTTATTATTCCACCCTGTTTTATCGGAAATAATGCCGTGGTACGCAACTCGGTCGTCGGCCCTTATGTCAGTGTAGGAGATAATTCCGTGGTCGAAAACACCGTTATCGTCAACAGCATTATCCAAAACAAATCTCAAATCAAAAATGCCGTGCTGGAATACTCCATGGTGGGGAATGCCAGCCGCTTTATCGGCTCAAAAGATGAACTTAACCTCGGTGACTTTTCGCATTTCGTCAAGCGCTAAATGCCTTTCGGCTGCCTTTCTGTTTTTCACAGCAAGCCTCTCCGGCCAAAACACCTACGATGGCGTGGTGCGCCGCATCCCGGAAGCAGAACTCAAAACCCAGGCAGCTTTTATCGACGCCGAACGCGAGCGCCTGTTGGCCCATTTCCCGGCAGCCATTGAAAAATACAAGACTTTTTTGTATAATGAGGATAAAAACGGCGCTGCCTGGTATGGCCTCGCCCGCTGCTATCAGGCACAGAAAGAATATGGCCTCGCCGCAGAAGCGGTCGCAAAAGCCGTAGCCGCCGAACCCGAAAACGAGTGGTACAGTGTACTGCAAGCCGATGTTTTTGAGCAAAATGTGCGCTACAAAGACGCTGTAACCGTCTACACTGGCCTCGTTAAAAGTTTTCCGAAAAATACCGCCTTCTACGAGCGCTTAGCCTACCTCCAAACCCTCGCCGAAGACCCCAAGGCCGCCCTCAAAACGCTGGAAAAATTAGAATCCATTACCGGCATCACCGAGGCTACTTCCGATAAAAAACACATCCTGTACGTGGCCATGGGCGATGATAAAAAAGCCGCACAGGAACTGCTGAAACTCGCCGACGCCAAACCCGACAAACTCGAATACCGCCACCGCCTTGCCCGTTTTTATGAAAATATGGGCGACGCCGCCTCGGCCCGCAAAGTATACGAAGACATCTTGCGCCGCCGCCCCGACGACTCCGCCGCCCGACTCGCGCTCGCCGGCGGCAACAAAGCCAAATCCGGTGAAGTACAACGCGTGGAAAGCATGCAAGCGCTTTTTGCCGACCCCAAAGTGACGCTCGACGACAAAGTGAAGGAAATCATGCCGTATTTAGTCAAAATTCAAAACGGCCAGGCGGAACCCGCACTCCTGCAAGCCCTGCTCCCCCTTGGCGATGCCGTCGAAAAAGCGCATCCCGCCGAGGCCAAAGCCTGGAGCCTTTCCGGCGACCTGTACTACTTAGCAGGGCGCAACGACGAGGCCCTGCCGCGTTATCAGCAATGCCTGAAACTGCGCTCCAATGTCTTCTCCGTCTGGAAAAATACGCTGGAAATACTGCTCGGCAAAGGCAAATTCGCAGAAGCCCTGCCACTCGCCGAACAGGCACTTGATAATTTCCCCAACCAACCCTACGCCTATTATTATTACGGCGTGGCCGCCACCAACAGCGGCAAAGCCAACGATGCCATTGTGCAATTAGAACAAGCCCTGCTTATGTCGGGTAAAGATCCGCTGCTCACAGGCATGGTCTCCGACCAGATCGGGTTGGCCTTCATCGCCAAAAAAGACTACGACGGCGCCATCAAACGCTATGAAGCCGCGCTCGCCAAAGGACAGGATAAAAATCCGCTCCTGCTCAAACACCTCGGCGATGCCTACAACCTTAAAGGCGATAAAGCCAAAGCAGATGAGTATTGGAAAAAAGCGAATTAACCCTACCATTGTTTTTTCCCTGGCAATAACAGCACTATGGGCACAAACGCTCCGTAGTACAAGGCCAGCAACCCGTCTAACAAAGGCAAAAACGGGAGCAAGTACCCCTCCCGGAAAGTAGTGAAATACCGCCGATACCCCGGCCATACGAACACCCAGCGCAGCAGATACCCCGCCAGCAAATACGCCCAGGGCGCCCCCAGCGCCAGCGTAATCGGGATTAAGCCATAATGCACACAATGCGACATCCCCACGGCTGTCAGCAGGATACGATCTGAAAATTTATAAGCGCCCGACGCGCCCAAGTGCCGCGTTTTTTGCCGGAACCAGTCGCCCCAGCTGCTTTTGGATACCGAAAACACAAAACTTTCGGGCGCTATTGCAAGCTGCATATTGGACGTAGTAGCCGTGGCATTCACCAACAGGTCGTCGTCACCAGAAGGCAGGTGGGCGTGTGCGCTAAAGCCGCCGCTGCGTTCAAACAGCGTCTTCCGCAGGGCCATATTGCGGCCCACGGCCATATATGGGCGTCGGCCGCCCCAAAATGCCGTGTACAGCAGGGCCGTCCAGGCCACTTCAAAACGGCTCCACAAACCCAGCAGGCCGGGTGCAGGGTAAAAAGGAGCATAACCTGCCACAATTTCTGTTTGAGCATCGCTTTGCAAGGGCGCAACCATTCCTTGCAGCCAATTTCTGGAAGCCGGTTTGCAATCGGCATCCGTGAGCAGGAGCAAAGGATAACGGGCCGCGCGAATACCCGTGGACAGTGCGTGCTTTTTGCCAACTTGTGTTTTTTCTGTGATACGGATAACGCGCAAATGCGGGTATTTTTCCTGAAAACCTTGTAAAACCTGCGGTGTTTCGTCCGTAGAAGCATCATCAACCAGCAGCAACTCCCAGGGGTTTGGGGGTTGCTGCTCCAGCACAAACGGCAAATTTTCCTGCAAATCCGCCGCCGCATTGCGCGCGCAGATAATCACACTCACGCCGCTGTTGCTTTCCGCTGCGTGCTCTGGTGGCAAGATGCGCCGGAAGGCCCGTCCGAACCAGACCCACAAACCCATCTGAAGCAAGGTCGCCAGCAACCAAAGCAACAGTAATATATTCGGTAAAAAATGCATGGATTCGCGGGTTGAGTTGGCGTGGAGTCGTTTGGATATTTTATCGTCACAAATATCCACATTCTGTCAGGATCGCAAAAACTTAGCCGACTTCATCGCGTTTTTTAAGCGTTTTGAATGCTATGCGCTTGAGCCACCCGGCCGATCCTTTCAGAACATAGTGACAAATATCACGTTAATATAATGAGCAATGTCATCATCTTTGCTGATACAAATCACACTATCGTTATGGAGTCACTTTCACAACCCTGGCCCTGGTGGGCCGCCGGCATCATCATAGGACTTACCGTTCCGGCGCTTCTAATTCTGGGAAACAAGCATTTTGGCCTTTCCGCCAATTTGCGCCATGCCTGCGCGGCATTTATTCCGGCAAATATCAAATTTTTCCAGTACGACTGGAAAAAAGAAGCCTGGAACCTGTTTTTTGTACTCGGCATTGTCGGTGGTGCGGTCATCGCCTCAACGGTGCTGGCCGATCCCAATCCGGTAAAAGTAGCACCGGAGTTGGCCGCCGAACTTCAAACATACGGCATCACCGATTACAGCAGCATGATACCCACACAATTGGTATCCTGGGAGAGCCTGTTCAGCCTGCGCGGCTTCGTGATGCTGGTGCTGGGTGGCTTTTTAGTTGGCTTCGGCACGCGCTATGCGGGCGGCTGCACCAGCGGTCACGCCATCATGGGTCTTTCCAACCTCCAGATCCCCTCGCTCATCGCTACCATTTCCTTTATGGCCGGCGGTTTCATCATGGCCAACCTCTTGTTGCCCTTCCTGATGCGACTCTGAGTATTCCCGACCACCCTTAATTTGAAGTTTTGCCATGTCAAATACCAATAATTTTCAAAGCACGCCGGTGCAAAATGCCGGCCTCAACCCCACCGATTACGAAGTGCGTTCGCTCGACGCCATGTGCGTCAATGAGTCGGAGTTAAAACACCCCTGGTGGTATAATTTTAAATACACCGCCGTGGGCCTGATTTTCGGATTAGCATTTGTAAAGGCCGAAATTGTTTCCTGGTTCCGCATTCAGGAGATGTTTCGCCTGCAATCCTTTCACATGTACGGAGTGATCGGCACGGGCGTGGTGCTGGGCGCTTTATCCGTTTACTTGATTAAAAAATTCAAGGTAAAAACCATCTATGGGGAAGCCATTGAATTTCATCCTAAAAAATTCAACCGCGGACAAATTTACGGCGGCCTGATTTTTGGCTTCGGCTGGGCCATGACGGGCGCTTGCCCCGGCCCCTTATTCGCTCAAATCGGCACGGGCGCCATGGCGGTCGGTGTCATTATTCTGAGCGCCATTGCCGGTACCTGGACGTATGGGTATCTGCGCGATAAACTGCCGCACTAAGCTTTTTTTCGAGACTGTTCAAATTTCTGTGTCATGGAGGTTGCTTGGTCACGTAAGGTTTCACACAGATGTGCACAGATCATTCACACAGAAGGCACTGAATCTGTGTTTTCTGTGTGAATGATCTGTGCACATCTGTGTGAAACCTTACGTGACCAAGCTACCTCCATGACACAGAAATTTGAACAGTCTCTTTTTTCTCATAGATCTAACAGAAATTTGATTTTCAATAAATTATAAATTCCGTGTAACATCTGTGGGCATCTGTATAACATCTGTGAGAAATTAGAAGCTATATTAGCGCAAAATATCCTGCGCTATGGATCAAAAGATCATCAACCTGTACGACGAGTACACACACAAGCCCCTCTCCAGAAAAGACTTCCTTAAACGCCTTACGCTGCTCACCGGCAGCATGGCCGCTTCCCTTGCCCTGCTCCCGCTACTGGAAACGGGCTGCACGCCGGCACGAAAAACAGCCGACGACGAGCTTTTCACCGAATACATCGAATACCCGGGGGTACAAGGTCCCATGCGCGCCTACGTGGCCCGACCGGCCCGCAAACGCAAGTACGCCGCCGTGGTGGTCATTCATGAAAATCGCGGCCTCAACGGACATATTGAGGATGTCGCCCGCCGTGCCGCCAAGGCCGGCTACCTCGCCATTGCCCCCAACGCGCTGGCGCCGCTGGGCGGCACGCCTGCCGTGGAAGATGAGGCCCGGCAGCTGTTCACCACCCTCAAGCAGGAGGACAGTCAGCAAAATTTCGAGCGGGTCTTCGCATATCTCAACACCCGCGAAGACTGCAATGGCAGCTTTGGCTGCGTGGGCTTCTGCTGGGGTGGCGCCATGGCCAATACCCTCGCCACGCGCATCCCCGAACTGCGAGCCGCAGTAGCCTTCTATGGCCGCCAGCCCGATGCCGCATTGGTGCCCAAAATTAAAGGCGCTGTGCAATTGCATTATGCCTCCTTAGACGAGCGCATCAATACCGGCATTGCCGCTTACGAAGCTGCGCTGAAAGCCAACAACATCAATTATGAGCAGTACCTGTACGAGGGCGTCAACCACGCCTTCCACAACGATACGTCTACTGCCCGTTACAATGAGGCGGCCGCCAAACTCGCCTGGGAACGTACACTCGCTTTTTTCAAAAAACACCTTTAAAGAATATGCGACCTTTACTAATCAGCCTGCTCTGCGGAATGCACTTTTTTGCCATGGCACAAAAAGATCCTTACCTCTTCGTTGGGACTTATTCCGAGCGCGGCAGCGAGGGTATTTATGTGTATCGCTTTGATACAAAAACCGGCGCCATGACGCCCGTGAGCGTTGCCTCAGCACTAAAAAGCCCTTCGTTTTTAGCGTTATCGCCCGACAAAAACAAACTGTATGCAGTGGCAGAAAACGACAGCGGATCAGTTGGCGCCTTCCAGTTCAATGCACAAACCGGAAAATTGCAGTTTCTCAATGCACAGTCGAGCCGGGGCGTCTGGCCCTGCCATGTAGCAGTAGACGCAACGGGGAAATGGTGTATGGTTGGCAATTACGGCAGCGGCAATGTGGCGGTGCTGCCTGTAAAAGCCGATGGTAGCCTGGCTCCTGCGCACCAAACCCTCCAGCATGAAGGCAAAAGCGCCAACGCCGAACGCCAGGAAAAAGCGCACGTGCATTCGATCAATATTGCGGCCAACAACCGCGATGTGTTTGTCGCCGACCTCGGCACGGATAAAATCATGGCGTACACCTTAGATGCTACAAGCGGAAAATTGCAAAGCGGCAACCCGCCCTTCGCCCTGATGAAGCCGGGCGGCGGCCCTCGACATTTTGCCTTTCACCCCAAAAAAGCATTCGCCTACGGCGTGCTGGAGCTGAGTTGCGAAGTGCAGGCCTTTCGTTATGAAAATGGAAAACTAACTGATATTCAGCGCATTGGAACACTTCCGGCAGATTTTAAAGGGGCCAACACCTGCGCAGATATTCATGTATCGCCTGATGGAAAATTCCTGTATGTCTCCAATCGCGGGCATCATAGTTTGGCGATTTTTAAAATCAATCAACTAGACGGCACGCTGAAATTAGTGGGGCATCAGTCGGTTATGGGGGAAACACCGCGCAATTTCGCGCTCTCGCCCGACGGAAAATTTGTGCTGGTGGCCAATCAAAATACCGACACGATTCAGCTTTTCCGACGCAACAAACACAAGGGTACACTCCGCCACCTCGGCGAAGCGGCAAAAGTATCAATGCCGGTTTGTTTGATTTTCAGGTAAGCGGGTTTATTTCGCACAGATATGCACAGATCGTTTACACAGAAGGCACTGAATCTGTGTTTTCTGTGTGCATGACCTGTGCCCATCTGTGCGAAACCTTCAGGTAAGCAGGTTTATTTCGCACAGATATGCACAGATCGTTTACACAGAAGGCACTGAATCTGTGTTTTCTGTGTAAACGATCTGTGTCCATCTGTGCGAAACCTTCCGTGTAACATCTGTGAGCAATAAAACAACAAGCAGCATTTTTCTTGCAAAACGAGTCTTAATTTCAACATTTTAATGAAAACGACATGCCAAGAATTTTACTTCCCGCCCTGCTGCTTTGTTGCCTCCAATCCGCAAGCGCCCAATTCAAAATTGGCTTGCACGACAATATGCTGATCGGGCAAACGCCCCTTAGCCTCAGCCTCACCACCGTACCCCTCGGCAGCACCCTGACGCAAGCCGATAGCATGGATTTTGATCAGGACGGCGTCTACGACCTCCGTTTTGTGGTGCATGTGCAAAACGAAGCGACCCTGAAAGCCGCCTGGACAGAAGTGGAACCCCTCACAGCCACCGAAATCGTGCTGCTCAACCCCGGCGAAGCCAAACGCTTTGATCCCGGAACAGTATTGGTGCCAAATCAGCACGACTGGGGCGTTGGCGCCTCCCTGACATTTAGAAAAGAAAAAGCCAATGGCGGCATGACGCTGCGCAGCGGCGACTGGCAGTACAACAGCGCCGGATATGTCGCTTTTCGCAAACTAATCAATGGCGATACCTTGTATGGATGGGTAAGGTTGCAACATTCGCTCAGCGAAATTTTACCCGCCGCACAACTGAATATTCCGCAGAACTGGGGCTTCCAGAGCAAGGCGCCGATACCTTTCAACAATTTTGTTGTTGCCGGCAAATACGATGGCTTGATTCCCCAAAACGACGTCATTAACCTGCACCAGGCGCAGGGGAGTTTTGGTTCCTTTGGCAATAAAATTGATTCTTTGGACTTGAATAGCGACGGCATTTTCGATGTGGCTTGTATAGCTGCGGCGTGTAATTCCTTCGACTGCGTGATGGGCAGTACCACCATTGCCAACATGCACCCTGGGTTTAATTTTATCAATGGCCCGGAATCGGTGCGCCGTTTTTTACTCAACGATACCATAAAAGATTACGCCAATTGGGATTTGAACAGCAATCGCTATGGAACCTTATTGTCGTCCGGCTCAGGTCTTTTTGGGACACAGAATTTGGGAGAATGGATAAATCAATACTACGGTTACGTGGGTTTTCAACTCATTACGCCGCAAAATGATACCCTGCTGGGCTGGATGCACGTCTTTACATATGGCTCTGAAACCCAGGGCGCTCACCTGGAAATTAAGGAATGGGCCATTCAGCCCGCGCCTATGCCCACCGCACCCGAAGCGGAAATTGAAGCCATCAATGCCAAACCGGTTTTTTGTGCTGGCGACTTGCTGCAATTACAGGCCCAAACCCAACATGCAGATTATGTGGTCTGGGATTTGTGGGATGGCAGCCGCGATTCCTCGGCCCTGCTCACGCGGGTACTGCCTGCCAATGCGGGCAACGTAACCCTGCGCGCTGGCAACGAACAAGGCGAAACCTCGGTGCTCTTTCCCATAAATGTGTCGCAAATAGCCGTCACGGCCGAAGACCTTTTAGTGACCTGCTATCATCCGGTAGACACGCTGGCTGCTACAACCAACGCGCCGGCCACCCTGTGGTGGATCATCAACCTCGACACCATTCCGGCGGCGGCGGCGCCACTCATCGCCACCACAGCCAATATTGTGGCCCTGGCTCAGGATCAGCACGGCTGCTACGCAACCGATACGGTGTATACCTTTCAGGATACCAATGTGCCGACAGTCAGCATCGCATTCGATTCGCTGGGCTTGAGCCTGACGGCCTTCGCTTCCGACCCGCAAGCGGTTTTTGTGTGGAATACTTTTCCGGAACCACATAGTGGAAGTAGCATAAATATTGCACAATCAGGAATTTACACCGTCGTTGCAACCACGCCAAATGGCTGTACGGCTTCTGCGACGATTGAAATTATCCTGAGCGGACTGGATAATCCCGATCTGGAACAAATGATCGGTATCAGTCCCAATCCGGCGCATGATTTTTTACAAATTGAAAATAAAACGCCGGAAATACTGAGGTGCTGGATCAACGATCTGGCGGGAAAACAGGTCTTGGATGTTGTGGAAATTGGCGCCAACAGCACCATGCAACAACCTTTAAGCCTTCCAAAAGGCATGTATTTGCTGAACTGGCAAACGCCCAAAGGTCGGGTTAGTTCGAGGAAGATATTGGTGCATTAGTTTTTTTTTACAGTATCACTTGACTAATACACAAATATCCCCTTACCTTTGCCGCCGTTATGAACAACCAGTATTTCAACCATCTGCATCATCACCACAGTATGCCTTGCGGCAGGCTTTGGGGAAAGATGTAGTATATGGCTTGAAACGCCGGCATCTTTTCACAAAAACCGGCTTGTCGCGAGTACGCTCCGACAAGCCGGTTTTGTTTTTTGTCCATCCATGCTTCGATTGGCCATTCAAAAATCCGGTCGCCTGTTCGATGATTCTGTAGCGCTGCTGCGCGACGCAGGCATTCATTTTTCCTCACCCAACCGCATCCTGCGCACTCAGGCGAGCAATTTCCCGCTGGAAATTATTTTCCTGCGCGACGACGATATACCCGAATACGTGGAAGACGGCGTTGTAGACATTGGTATTGTCGGGGAGAACATCATGCTGGAAAAACAACGCGGTGGCAAACTGCTGGAGCGCCTCGGTTTCAGCCAGTGTCGCCTCAGCATCGCCCTGCCCAAAAGCCTCGTGTATGAAGGTTTGCAAACCCTGCAAGGCAAACGTATCGCCACGAGTTATGTCAATATTTTGGATAATTTCCTTGCAAAAAACGGTATTTCCGCAGAAATTATTGAAATCAGCGGATCGGTGGAAATTACGCCTTCGCTGGGCCTTTCCGATGCCATTTTCGATATTGTCAGCTCCGGCAGCACGCTCCTTGCCAACGGCCTGCGCGAGGTGGAAGTGGTGCTTCAATCCGAAGCCGTACTGATTGCCACACCCGCCCTGACACCGGAAAAACAGGAAATCCTCGATCGCCTGCGCTTCCGCCTCGACGCCAACCGCAACGCCAAGCAGCACCGCTACATCCTGCTCAACGCACCCAAAGACCGGCTGGAAACCATCATCCAAATCATTCCGGGCATGAAAAGCCCCACCGTACTGCCCCTCGCCGAAGACGGCTGGGTAAGTGTACACAGCGTGCTGCACGAAGAAGTGTTCTGGGATGTGCTGGAACAATTAAAGGCCAATGGTGCGCAAGGCATCCTCGTTGCGCCTTTGGAAAGAATGATTCTCTGAGAGCTTGTTCGGGATTTCATGATCGTGCGAAAGCGAGGAAATTTTATGCTGCACAAGGCGGATTTCACAGACGTAGCCGGCAGCTACGGCGAAGAAATCCAACGCAGTGCAGCATAAAATTTGCCGCTTGTAGCCGATTGATGAATTCCCGAACAAGCTCTAAACCACATATTTTACTAAAATGCAAAGAAAAATTGTTTCCGATCCGCAAAACCGCGAGGCCGTGGCGGCCCTGCTCGCCGAAGTTCGGCGCGACGGCGACGCGGCCCTCCGGCGACTCAGCGCGCGTTTCGACGGCTTCACGCCGGATACTTTTGAACTGAAGCCGGAAGACTTTACGGCGGCCGAGCAAGCCCTGCCGGAAGCCCTCAAAGCCGCCATCGAACAGGCTTATGCCAATATTTATCGTTTCCATGAGCGACAGATAGAGTCTGTGGAAATTGTGGAAACCATGCCCGGCATCCGCTGCTACCGAAAAAGTGTGGCGATCGGCAAAGTGGGCCTTTACATTCCCGGCGGCACCGCGCCCTTGTTTTCCACGGTTTTGATGCTGGGCATTCCGGCGCAAATAGCCGGTTGTAAAGAGGTAATTTTATGCAGTCCGCCCGATAAAAACGGTGCATTACATTCCGCCATCCTGTATGCGGCGCAATTGTGTGGCATCCGGCGCGTGTTTCGGCTGGGCGGCGTGCAAGCCATCGGCGCCATGGCGTATGGCACAGAATCAGTGCCGGCGGTCTGGAAAATTTTCGGTCCCGGCAATCCCTGGGTCACCAGCGCCAAACAACTCGTCAGCCTCGAAGGGGTGGCCGTGGATTTACCGGCCGGCCCCTCCGAAGTGGCCATTCTCGCCGACGAAAGCGCCAACCCCGATTTTATCGCGGCCGACCTGCTCAGTCAGGCCGAACATGGCGCCGATAGTCAGGTGCTGTTCGTTACCAATGCCCCTACCCTGCTGGATGCGGTTAAAGAGGCGCTCGCAAGGCAACTCGCCGATTTGCCGCGCCGCGAATTTGCCGCCGAGGCGCTTGAAAACAGTCAGTTCTTACTGGCGCCCGACCTTGAAACCGGCATGAACTGGTGTAACGATTACGCTGCCGAACACCTCATCCTGCACCTCCGGGATGCAGAATACTGGGCAGAAAAAGTTGAAAACGCCGGTTCGGTATTCATTGGCGCTTACAGTCCGGAAAGCGCCGGCGATTACGCTTCCGGCACCAACCACACCTTGCCTACTGCCGGTTACGCCCGCGCCTATTCCGGCGTTTCGGTAGACAGCTTCGTCAAAAAAATCACGTTTCAGCAACTTAGTCCCGCCGGACTTGCCGCGCTGGCGCCCACCATCAGCACCATGGCCCGCGCCGAAGGCCTCGAAGCGCATGCCCGGGCGGTAGAGCTGAGGCAAAGTGGTTTAGAGGTTTAGTGTTTTTGTGTTTTTGTGTTTTTGTGTTTTTGTGTTTTTGTGTTTTTGTGTTTTTGTGTTTTTGTGTTTTTGTGTTTTTGACAAATAATTTTCTAAAACACTAAAACACTAAAACACCAAAAAACTAAAACACCAAAACACCCAAACACTAAAAAACACTCCCACCATTCATCATTCATCATTCATCATTCATCATTACCAAAAAGGTGTTTTTCAGATCCGACATACTCAACCTTACCCCTTACGCCAGTGCGCGCGATGAATTCGACAGCGTGGGGCAGCAATCGCTCATCCTGTTGGATGCCAATGAGAACAGCCTTGGCGATCCGTTGGGACGGCATTGGGAGCGCTACCCCGATCCGCATCAGCGGGCCTTGAAGCAACGACTTTCCGGCATCAAGGGCCTGCCGGCCGGGCAGATTTTTTTGGGCAATGGCAGCGATGAGGCCATTGACCTCCTGTTGCGCGCCGCATGTACGCCGGGCCTGCACAATGCGGTGATTTTGCCCCCCACTTATGGCATGTACGCCGTGCAGGCTGCCATCAATGGCGTGGAAATACGCCGGGCGAATTTGAAGTCGGATTTTAGTCCGGACTTAGCCGCCGTGCTGGCGCAAACGGACGAACATACTAAGCTGATTTTCCTGTGCTCGCCCAATAACCCGACCGGCAA
The DNA here is from genome assembly GCA_017303875.1 of Chitinophagales bacterium. GTDB lineage: Bacteria > Bacteroidota > Bacteroidia > Chitinophagales > Saprospiraceae > M3007. Next base: position 27,041 of record JAFLBP010000003.1, read on the forward strand.
TTGCCTGCCGGACGCCTTTATTGAAGCCATTTTAAGCAAATTTGATGGTTTGGTCGTGGTAGATGAAGCCTATATTGACTTTGCGGAAAATCCCTCCTGGAGCAGGCGCTTAGCTGAATTTCCCAATCTGGTAGTTTTGCAAACCCTCTCCAAAGCCTGGGGACTGGCTGGTTTGCGCCTCGGCATGGCTTTCGCTTCGCCCTTCATTATCAGCATTTTAAACAAAATAAAATACCCTTACAACATCAGTCAGGCGACACAGTTGGAAGTGCTGGAAGCGCTGCAAGCCGAAGCGGCCATGCAGGCGCGGGTACAGACCCTCCTGCGCGAACGCGAACGCCTGCGCGAGGCCCTTTCCCAGGTTCCGGCAGTACTGGAAATTTTTCCCAGCGACGCCAACTTTCTTCTGATCCGCACCACCGACGCCGACGGGATATATCAAAAACTTTGCGCACAGGGCATCATCGTCCGCAACCGCAGCCGGGAGCCGCATTGCGCCAATTGCCTGCGCATCACCATCGGCAGCCCGGAAGAAAACCAACGCCTCCTCCAAATCATGCAGTAAAGGTTTGGAGGTTTGGAGGTTTGGAGGTTTGGGGTTCGGGGTTCGGGGTTCGGGGTTTGGAGGTTCGGGGTTCGGAGGTTGGATAACTGTTCACTACTAACTGCTCACTGTTCACTGTTGACTGCTAACTGATAACTGACATGACTGTACTATTCATTGACCGCGACGGCTGCATTATTGAGGAACATTTCCCCAGCCAGCAAATTGATGCTTTTGAAAAATTGTCCTTCCTGCCCGGCGTCATCCACGCGCTGGCGCGCTTGGTGCGGGAAACGGATTTCCGCCTCGTTATGGTGACCAACCAGGACGGGCTGGGCACCGACAGTTTCCCGGAAGAAAGCTTCTGGCCTTATCAGGATTTTGTGGTAAAAACCTTGGAAAAAGAAGGCATTCGCTTTGATGCCATTCATATTGACCGCAGCTTTGCCCACGAAAACCTGCCCACCCGAAAACCCGGCACGGGTATGTTGCAGCAGTATTTTAACGGGGCATACGACCTGGCCAATTCTTTCGTCATCGGCGACCGGCGCAGCGACGTACAATTGGCCCAAAACCTCGGCGCACAGGCGATTTTGATACGCAGCGACTGGTCGGAAGGCCATCCCGGTGGCGACAATCCTGCATCCTGGCCCGAACCCATTGCGCTCAAAGCCGGGCATTGGGAGGAAATTTACCAGTTCCTCAGCAGGCCACCGCGCCGCGCCGCGCACCGCCGCAAAACCAATGAGACCGATGTGCAGATTGAACTCAATTTAGACGGCACAGGGCAGGCCGATATTCAGACCGGGCTGGGCTTTTTCGATCACATGCTACACCAACTCGCGCGCCACGGCGGCATCGACCTGAAACTGCATACACAAGGTGATCTGCACATTGATGAACACCACAGCATTGAAGATACCGGCATTGCCCTCGGCGAAGCTTTTGCCCTGGCGCTTGGCGACAAACGCGGGCTGGCGCGTTATGGTTTTTGCCTGCCCATGGACGATGTGCTGGCGCAGGTGGCCATTGATTTCGGCGGCCGGCCCTGGATTGTCTGGAATGCCGATTTTAAACGGGAAAAAATAGGAGACATGCCCACCGAAATGTTTTTTCATTTTTTCAAATCCTTTTCCGACGCTGCGCGTTGCAATTTGAACATACAATGCAGTGAAGGCAATGAGCACCATAAAATTGAAGCCATTTTCAAGGCATTTGCGAAAGCGATTAAGATGGCGCTGCGCCGCGAAGGCCAGGAATTACCCAGCACCAAAGGAACGCTCTGATAGATGATTGCAATCGTAAAATACAATGCCGGCAATGTTCAATCCGTGCAGTTTGCCCTTCGCCGACTCGGCGTGGAAGCCGTCTGGACCGACGATCCCGACACCCTGCGCCGGGCAGATAAGGTTATTTTTCCCGGTGTGGGAGAGGCATCCTCGGCCATGCACTACCTTCGTGCCCAAGGGCTTGATCAGGTGCTCCGGCAACTCCAACAACCCGTACTCGGCATCTGCCTTGGCATGCAGTTGTTTTGCCGCCACTCCGAAGAAAACAATACCGATTGCCTTGGTATTTTTGACACCACCGTCAGGAAGTTCAGTTATCAGTTAGCAGTGAACAGTTATCAGTCAGCAGTCAACAGTCAACAGTTAGCAGTTAGCAGTCAGCAGTTAGCAGTCAACAGTGAACAGTTATGTGAACCCCGAACCCCGAACCCTGAACCTCCAAACCTCCAAACCCTGAACCCTGAACCGCCGAACCGCCGAACCTTCGGGTTAAAGGTTCCGCACATGGGATGGAATGCGTTGAGCAGTATGCAGGGGCCTTTGTTTGATGGGCTTGACGATCAGAGTTTTGTATATTTTGTGCACAGTTTTTATGCGGAACTGTGCCCTCTAACAGCTGCAATTGCAGAATATGGCCTACCTTTCAGCGCCGCTTTGCAGCGAGACAATTTTTACGGCGTTCAGTTTCACCCTGAAAAATCGGGCGCGACGGGCAGCCGTATTTTGCATAATTTTTTGAATTTTTAGCCTTGATTCAATAAAACATGGACATTATTCCCTCTTTTGATCTCATGGACGGCAAACTGGTACGTTTGCGTCAGGGAGATTTTGATCAGAAAACCGAATACCCGCACGACCCGCTGGAGCTGGCACAAGAATTAGAAGCCAGCGGTATCCGTCGTTTGCATATTGTCGACCTCGACGGCGCGCGCACGGGCAAACCCAGCAACCTGCATGTGATGGCCAACATTGCAGCCCGCACCCGCCTGCAAATTGATTACGGTGGCGGCTTGCGCTCTATTCCGGCGCTCAAACAGGTCTGGGATGCCGGCGTGGCACTTTTCTCAGTTGGCAGCGTAGCCGTATTGGCCCAGGATGAATTCAGGGCATGGGTAGAAAAATTTGGCCCGGACAAATTCATCGTCGGCGCCGATGTACGCGACCGCCAGGTGGCCGTGCATGGCTGGAAAGCCCAAACTACTACTGATTTGTTTGATTTTCTGCGCAAAATGCACAGCCTCGGTATTCGCCTGATTTCGGTGACAGATATTGCACGCGACGGCGAACTCTCCGGCCCGGCCATTGACCTGTACAAAGACATTCTCCGCGAGTTTCCCGATATGCAACTCGTGGCCAGCGGCGGGGTGGGCAATGTCGCCGACCTTGAAGCGCTTACCGCCATTGGCTGCTCCGGCGCCATCGTCGGGAAAGCCTTTATGGAAGGGCACATTCCGCTGCAATATTTCCGCGTTCACACCAAAATCTGATTCGGTGCTCGCCAAACGTATCATTCCTTGTCTGGACATTAAAGACGGTCAGACGGTCAAGGGCGTTTTTTTTGAAAACCTCCGCCACGCCGGCGACCCGGTCGAACTGGCCGCCGCATACGCGAAACAGGGCGCCGACGAATTGGTTTTTCTCGACATCATCGCCACCCATGAGGCCCGCAAAACACTTGTTGCGCTGGTCAATCAGGTGGCGGCAGTACTGGATATTCCTTTCACCGTGGGCGGCGGTATACAATCGGTGGCACAGGTATCCGAACTATTGCAGGCGGGGGCCGATAAAATCAGTGTCAACTCCGCAGCCATTCGTCGGCCGGAGCTGATCCGGGAACTCGCTGATCAGTTTGGCAGCCAATGTGTCGTACTGGCCATTGATGCCCGGCCCGATGAACGGGGGGAATGGTACGTTTACCTCAATGGCGGCCGTATCCCGACGGAAATCAAGGCTTTGGAATGGGCGCAACAGGCAGTAGCGCTCGGCGCAGGCGAAATTTTGCTGACTTCAATGGCCCACGACGGCGCCAAAAACGGCTTTGCACTTGATCTAACCCGCGCTGTTTCCGAGCGTTGCGGCGTGCCCGTTATCGCATCCGGCGGCGCCGGTACGCCGGAACATTTTCTTGAAGCCTTTACCCTTGGCGCTGCCGATGCCGCATTGGCCGCCAGTGTTTTTCATTTCGGAGAAATACCTATCCCCGATCTGAAGGCATATTTAGGTGAAAATGGCGTACCTGTCCGCCTCCCTCTAAAACACTAAAGCTCCCAAACACTAAAACACATATACCGGAATGTTTAACGACGCAAGCAAGGGCCGCGAGGCCGCGCCAGATTTTTCCAATGCGCCGGAAGGATTACTGCCTGCCGTGGTACAGGATGTACAGACTGGTCAGGTACTGATGCTGGGCTATATGAATGCCGAAGCGTTTGCCCAAACCCGTGAAAGCGGCAAAGTCACCTTTTTCAGCCGTTCCAAACAGCGTTTGTGGGTAAAAGGTGAAAGTTCGGGCAATTACCTGGCGGTCGTGCGCCTGCTCAGCGATTGCGATGCCGACGCGATTTTGGTTAAAGCCATTCCGCAGGGGCCGGTTTGCCATACCGGCGACGACACCTGCTGGCAGGAGCGCAACGAATCCGGATTTTTCCTGTATACCCTGGCCGATATTATTCGCCGCCGCCGGCATGATGATCCGGAGCAGTCGTACACGGCCCGTTTGTTTGAGGCAGGCGTGCCCAAAATGGCGCAAAAAGTGGGCGAAGAAGCTGTGGAAACCGTCATAGAAGCCCTTGTGGACAACCGCGAGCGCCTCCTGGAAGAAAGCGCCGATTTGTTGTTTCACCTGCTGGCACTTTGGGAGGCCAAAGGCGTTCGGCTGGAGGATGTGGAGGCGGTTTTACAGCGGCGAAACAAGCCGCGCAAACCAGAGTAAAGCATGCGTGAAATTATTTTTTCACTTTTTTACAAAAACATTTTGTCATTCGCACCGACAGCTATTATCTTTGCACCCGCTTTTCAAAACAACTTCTGTTGTATCGAAAAGGGCGCATAGCTCAGCTGGTTCAGAGCATCTGCCTTACAAGCAGAGGGTCGGAGGTTCGAATCCTTCTGCGCCCACCCAAAACTTCAAAAGCGAAGTTTTTTATACAAAAATTCAATACCCATTAGGGCGCATAGCTCAGCTGGTTCAGAGCATCTGCCTTACAAGCAGAGGGTCGGAGGTTCGAATCCTTCTGCGCCCACAAAGGTCACCTCAAAACGGTGGCCTTTTTTTATTTCCACAAGCATCCTGACACACTTCTTGCTGCGTTTACCATGATAGAACTTCTTGCACCGGCGGGTTCCTTTGAATCGCTGGCAGCTGGCATACAGGCTGGCGCCGACGCTGTATATTTTGGTGTTGAGCAATTGAATATGCGCACCCGCGCTTCCATCAATTTCGGCATTGAAGACCTGCCTGAAATCAGCGCCCGCTGTCGCGAAAAAGGGGTAAAAAGCTATATTACCCTGAATACCATTCTTTACGATCACGACCTGTCGCTGATGCGTCGCATTGTGGATGCGGCCCTTGAAAATCAGATAAATGCCATCATTGCCTCAGATGTTGCCGTGATGAATTACGCCCGCAAAGTCGGGATGCCGATTCATATTTCCACGCAATCCAATGTCACCAACATTGACACCATTGAATTTTATGCGGCTTTTGCCGATGTGATGGTGCTTTCGCGCGAGCTGACGCTCCTGCAGGTGGGTGCGCTCACACGCGAGATTGAACGCCGCAACATTACCGGCCCTTCCGGCAAGTTGGTGCGGATTGAAATTTTCGGTCACGGCGCCCTTTGTATGGCCGTTTCCGGCAAATGCTACCTGAGCCTGCACAGCAATTTTGCTTCTGCCAACCGCGGCGCCTGTATGCAGAACTGTCGGCGCAGTTACGTGGTGACGGACAAGGAAAGCGGCAACGAACTGGAAATCGACAATGAGTATATCATGTCGGCCAAAGACCTCTGTACCATTGAACTGATCGACCAGATTGCGGATGCCGGCGTTTCGGTGCTCAAAATAGAAGGCCGCGGCCGCAGCGCCGATTATGTGTATACCACTACGCAATGCTACCGCGAAGCCATTGATGCGCTCAAAGCCGGCGACTATACCGCCGATAAATTTGAAGACTGGAAAAACCGCCTCGCCACGGTGTACAATCGCGGTTTTTGGGAGGGTTATTATCTCGGTCGCACCATGGGCGAATGGAGCAAGGACTATGGCTCGGTGGCCACCAAGCGCAAAATTTACCTCGGAAGGGGCGTGAAATACTATGAAAATGCCGGCGTCGGCGAATTTTTACTCGAAAGCCATAGTGTTTCAGTAGGCGATGAACTCCTCATCACCGGCCCGACAACCGGCGTGGTGCAGCATACCATTGCGGCGCTGCGCGTAGACGGCAAACCCGCTCAAACTGCCGCGAAAGGGGAATCTTTTACCCTGGAAATGCCTCAAAAAATTCGCCCTTCCGACAAGCTGTACAAAGTGGTCGATACACCTGCATCATGATCAGAATTCTGCAACACCGGGAAAAATGTATCGGCTGCCACGCCTGTGTGGATGCCGCGCCGCAGCGCTGGCGGGTTTCGCGCCGCGACGGCAAATGCACCCTCGTTGGCGGCGTGGAAAAACGCGGCTGGTTTAAAGCGCTTGTGGAAGAAGAAGAACTTGAATCCAATCTCCGCGCCGCAAACAACTGTCCGGTGAAAATCATCCGCGTGGAGAATCAGTGAGCAGTTATCAGTGAGCAGTTATCAGTGAGCAGTTATCAGTCAGCAGTTAGCAGTCAGCAGTTAGCAGGGGTTGTTATACTGAGCGATAGCGAAGTATCTGGCCGGGCCTGGCTGGTGACCTCAGTATAAAAACCCCTGCTAACTGCTGACTGCTAACTGCTGACTGATAACTGCTCACTGATAACTGCTCACTGATAACCGCTCACTGTAAAACCGGGTTTGCGTATTGGCGTGGCTCCTGCGCAGGTGCTTTGTTGGGCGCCTGATTAAAGCGCTTGGTGGGCGCGCGGTTTTCTCGTGTATTATCCGGGTATTCAACCTGATTGACCTTAGGGCCGTCCTCGGTGTTTTCGGAAGGGCTATTGAAGATCAACCAGGCTGCGAAGCCCATAATAATGACAAATAACAAAGGGCCGAAGCCAGTGCCGGGGCGCTCATAACCCATCTGTGGCGGATAATGCGGCTGCGGACTGTAATAAGGGTTGTGGAAATGCCCTTGTTGATGATAAGGATCGTGGTGGCGATCGCTGAAAAAATACCCTCCGGCCACCAAGACTACCAAAAGCAACAGAATAACTGCCATGACGTACTGATTTGGAGGTGAAAGAATGGAAGGACTATTGCACCCACGAGCCATTTCGGCTTCCCTAACAAGCGCTAAGGATACGACGCGGGTTGCCCGAGTGCCCTTGACGGCACTGAACAGAAAAGAAACAGGAAAAACTGGTTCGGAAAAGATCGCTTGGGTTACGAAGAACGGTGGTTGTCCGGTTGGTCAGATGGCTTGGGGTTGTTCGGCAAGATCGGCGGTGCAGTAGTGCGAGTTTTGCGCTCGTCGGACTACAAATGGATTAGTAGTTTCAGGGATTAAACATCATGGGATGATTGTAACAGATAATATGCAAACGGCCGTATTTTTATATTAAGTTCCCTGAAGCAGAAATTTAACTAATTTTGCAAAAAATTGATGCCCAGGATGTCTAAAACCGCATTACTCGCAGGCGCAAGCGGCCTCACCGGCGCTGAATTGATCCGGCAATTGCTCGATCATCCGGCATACGACAAGGTAATCTCTCTGGGCCGCCGACCCTTGCCAATCGAACACCCGAAATTGGTGCAACACCCGTTTAACTTTGAACAACCCGACCTCGACGGATTCAAGGTCGATGATGTTTACTGCGCCTTAGGCACCACGTTGCGCAAAGCAGGCTCTCAGGTTGCACAATACCGGGTCGACCACGATTATCCCCTGCTGCTCGCCCAAGCGGCCAAAGCCTGTGGCGCCCGACAGTATATGCTCGTGTCGTCTATCGGCGCCGATGCCGACAGCGGGAATTTTTACCTGCGCACCAAAGGCACGCTGGAGCGCGACCTGCAAGCCCTCGGGTTCGACAGCCTGATTGTGGTTCGCCCTTCTTTTTTATTTGGCCCAAGGCAGGAATTCCGACTCGGTGAAAAAATCGGGATAGGGCTTGCAAAACTTTTTGCTCCCCTGATTCCCAAAAAATATCGCGGCATTCACGTGCAAAAGGTGGCAAATGCGCTGATCAGCAATGCGCAGCAAAACTTTAACGGTTTGTTGATCCTGGAATCCGATCGTTTGCACGATTATTGATATCTCTTTGTTGTTCATTTTTTTAGAGCATATTCAGGAATTCATGATGGATTTCCGAACATGCGTTTAATCAGTGCTTAAAATGTATTTACCCATTCGTCCGATCTTTTTCCTGCTGCTCCTGTGCAGCACGGCGACGCTTTCTGCCCAGCAGGATGCAGGATTTACCAAATACATTTTTAACGGCTTGGCCTACAATCCGGCCTATGCGGGCAGTAATGAACATTTGAGCGCACACCTTATCCACCGTCGGCAATGGATCGGCCTGGAAGGTGCGCCGGTCAGCAGCTCCCTGAGCGTGCATTCCCCTTTGAAAAAGGAAAAAATCGCCCTTGGCTTTAATTTTATCGGCGATCAGGTGGGTCCGCTCAGTGCGGGCGAGTTTGCATTTTCCTATGTATATCGCGTAAAAGTCAACGAGCGCTGGCGCCTTGCTGCCGGCCTGCAAGGCAGTGTTTACTTTTGGGCCTCCGATGCAACCAGACTGATCCTGAACAATCGGAACGACGACGTTTTCTTCGTCAACACCTCCGTATTTCGCCCGAATTTTGGCGCCGGCCTGTACCTCAGCAGCGAACGCGGCTATGTGGGCTTGTCCTGCCCCCGCATGCTGGAAGATGAAATTGCACTTTTTTCAGGAAATGGCCGCAATTTCAGGCATTATTACCTGACTGCGGGCTGGGTGTTTCCTTTGCGCGAAGAAGATATTGTCTTCCGCCCTACCCTGCTGCTCAAGGGCGCCGGTATATTCAGCAAGGTGCGTGAAAGTAAAAATGCCGGCAGCCCGACTGCCGTGGATATCGACGCCGCTTTTGGATTTTTTAAAACCTTCTGGATTGGCGCAGCCTACAGAGGGGCAGTGCAGCGCAGCCGATCTTCCGACGATTCGGCCGATTTATGGGCAGCATGGTACCTGCGCAACGGTTTGCGCCTCGGCATCGCCTACGACTTTACCGTCAGCGACATCCGAAAAGCCACCAACAGCGGCTCCGCCGAGCTCATGTTGGGTTATGAATTTGATATTAAGGTCAAAAAAGTGGCCACACCCCGATATTTTTAAATGCGTCATTTGCGCTACATTTTATCGCTGTTATTGGTCGGATCACATTTGTGCCTGCCCGCCCAGAACCTGCTGCTGCAACAGGCCGATAAAGCCATGCAGGAGTTGGACTTTGTTACGGCAACGGCGATTTACCAGCAAATACTGAGCACCGGCTCGCCCGCTGAAGCCAAAATCGGCCTGGCGGAATGCTTCCGCCGAATGAACGATACCGAAAGTGCTGCCCGCTGGTATGCCGAAGTGGTGAAGCTCAACGAGTGCAAGCCCAAACACCGCCTGTATTATGGCCTGATGCTGCAAGCCCAGGGCCGCTGCGAAGAGGCGCGCCACTGGCTGGCCCAATATGCGGCGGAAATGCCCGACGATGTGCGCGGGCAAAATGCCCTGAAAGGCTGCGATCAGGCGACGGCCATTCAGTCGGCCGGGCAGTCGATTTACAGCGTTTTTCCCCTGCCCATCAATTCCAATATGGATGACTTTGCGCCTGCACTGCGCAATAATCAGTTGATCTTCAGCTCAGATCGCCGCGTTCCCGGGCCGGCACAACGCAGCAATATGTGGACGGGCAGCGGCTTTACCGACCTATACACGGCTATTTTCCAGCCTACTCCGGCAGGCGCTTTTCTGTTCACTCCCGCACAGCCTTTTGCCAGGGAACTGAACAGCAAATTCCACGAAGCCGCAGCCACGTTTTCTCCCGACGGCCGCACCGTTTATTTTACCCGCAACAACTACCTGAACGGCAAAACCGGCCGCGACGGAGAAGGCCTGATCAAATTGAAAATATTTGTCGGCAATGCCGACGAGCGCAATACCTGGGGTAATTTGCAAGCCCTGTCTTTTTGCTCCGACCAGTACAGCAGCGCGCATCCGGCCTTAAGCGCCGACGGCAATCGCCTCTTCTTTGCCTCCAATATGCCCGGCGGTTATGGCGGCATGGACTTGTACCTCTGCGAGTGGGAAGGCAGCCGCTGGGGATTGCCCATTAACCTTGGGCCGGACATCAATACCGAGGGCAACGAACTTTTTCCTTTCTTAGATGCTAATGGCCGACTGTATTTTGCTTCCAATGGTCATATTGGCCTTGGCGGTCTGGACAACTACTACTCCACCCCGCGCGAAAAAGGCAACTGGAACAAACCGGTTAATCTCGGCGGCCCTGTAAATTCCAGTCACGACGACTTTGGACTTGTACTCGGACCTGATGGCGACTGGGGCTTTTTCAGCTCCGACCGGCCCGGCGGCGCCGGACGCGATGATGTTTACGGCTTCCGCCGCAATGCGGTTTCACTCGATATTGCCGTTCGCGATTCCTTTAGCAAAAAACCGCTGGCAGGCGTTCAAATCCGCAATGTCACAAGCGGACAAATCTTTCAGAGCGGTAAAGACGGCCGGGTGATGTTTGATCTTGCACTCGGCGATTGTGTGCAGCTGGAACTGGAAAAGCAAAAATACGACTTGCGGCAACTGCGCTATTGTGCCCGACTGGCGGGTTCCGACAGCTTGCGCATTCACCTTGAACGACAAGGCGACTATGTGTTACAGGGAATGGTATTTGATATGGTGGACGGCATGCCTGCCGATGGCGCAAAATTGCTGTTGACCAATAATTGCGGCGATGCCGTGCCGGAAATTTTCACCACCGCACACGACGGCCGATTCCACTTTCCTTTGGGTAAAAATTGTTGTTACACTATTAAAGCATTTGCCGAAGGCTATATCAGCGACCTGGTAGAAAACCTGTGCACCAATAGCCTGCCGCCGGAAACCGTGCTGCGTACCGAACTCAGCTTAGAGCCTTACCGCGACCGCGACGGCTTCGTGCTGGCGCCGCCGATGAACAAGCCAACGCCAAATAATCCGCCGCAAAGCAAGGGCGATTTTCAGCGCAGCGCGAGCGGCGACGGGTTTATCGTGAATTTGTACTACGATTTTAATGCCGCCGATTTACGGCCGGAATCGGGGCCGGAATTGCAGCGATTATTGCGTTTATTGCGCGAAAATGCGGAATTATACATAGAAATTGCCTCGCATACCGACGCGCGCGGCGCAGCCGACTACAATCGCCGGCTCTCGCATCGCCGCGCCGAAACCGTAGTGGAATGGTTAGTACGCGAGGGCATTCCGGCGGAGCGCCTGCGCGCGCGCGGGTATGGAGAAGCGCAGCCGGTGAATGACTGCGGCGACGACAAGCCTTGTACAGAAGCCGAACATCAGTTGAATCGGCGCACCGAATTCAGGGTTTTAGGGGAAAACACCTTGCTTTCCAAACCTAAACTGAACCCTAAAACAGCGCCTTGCAAGGGTTGTCCTTTTTAAGTGCGTTTTGATCGCACAGATGTTACACGGAAGGTTTCGCACAGAAGTGCACAGATCATTTACACAGATGTCACAGATTCAGTGTTTTCTGTGGGTATGATCTGTGCGTATCTGTGCGAAACCTTGTTTTTAAAGCGCGTGCTTCAGTTCATTTTCCACAAACCATTCAAAGCTGGTGTTGAGGCGGGTTGCCTGAGCGGGGTCATAACCTTCGCGCAAAAAACCGGCGTTGATGCCCTGAGCCATTTCAACATAACCGTCGGCGATGGTTTCTGAGAGGCCGGCCTGAAGCATACCGGCTTTGCCGTCGGCAGCGGGAAATTCGATATAGGGCAGTTCCGGTTTGCCGATGGCCTTACCAATAGCGGCGGTGATTTGGGCCGGGTTCATGTCTTCCGGACCACTGAGAAATTCGTGTGAAAAACCGCTGAATTGCAGATCGAGCAGGCGCTGCGTAGCGACGCGGGCAATATCAGCGGTGTGGATAAAGGCCATGGTAGCATCCGCTTTCTGAACGCCGCCGTTGATACCCATGTTTTTGATCATACCCGCCGAGGCAAAAAGGTTTTCCATAAAATAGCCGGGGCGCAGGGCCAGCACATCAATGCCGGGGATGTTTTTGAGGGCAATTTCCAGTTCGCCAAGGCCGCCAATGGGGCCTACGCCTTCGGTGCGGTGCGCGCCGATGGAACTGAGCAGCACTATTTTTTTGACGCCGCTTTCGCGTACGGCCTGTTCGTAGATGCCCACCATTTCGCGCATCCAGGCGGGCCAGTTGGTCACAGCAAAATTGGGTGGAATCATCAGATAAACCGCGGTTGCGCCGCGCAGTTGTTCGCGCAGAAAATTGAGGTCGCCCAGATCGCCGAGCGCCACCTGAGCGCCTTTTTCGGCCAAGTCAGCTACTTTTTCGGCATTGCGGGCAATGACTTTAACGGATTTTCCTGCTTCGAGCAGGCTTTGTGCGATGCGACGGCCGGTGTGACCGGTAGCTCCTGTAATAACGTACATGTTATGGTGTTTTTTTGAATGAAAAGTGATGTTTTATTTAAGCATACATACTGGTTGGTATGTATTTGAGTCAAAAAAAATGCTGCTATTTATTTCACAAGCGATACACCTGTAAAAAAGTTTTGAGCAGCTGCATGTTTTGGCGGAATGCCTCGGCGCTTTTAATGACTTTGGCCATAGAATACGCCCCTTCGATGCTGGAAAAAAAGAAACGGCCGAGGGCTTTGCTGTCGGCATCTTCCCGGACGTACCCATTCACCTTGCCGCGTTCGAGCGCCGCAGCCACCGAATGCTCAATTTGCTCCACGATATGCTTCATGCGCAGGCGAAAGGTCTCATCTAAAGGCGACATTTCCTGGGCAAGATTGTTCAAAGGGCAGCCAAGTGCAATGTCCTCCTCTGTTGCGGCTTGTGCAAGATGGTCTATATGTTCCTGCAAAAAAGTGATCGGATCGCCAGCGTGTTGATCTAATCGGCGGAAAGCTGCCAGATAATTTGGCCGGATGATTTCGTCGAGTACGGCAGTCCCGATTTCCTGTTTATTGGAAAAATAATGATACAAAGCACCTTTGGTAATGCCCATATCGGCCACTACTTTATCGGCGCGCAGGCCCTGAAATCCGTTTTTCCGGATGTCGGTAAACATCTGATGCAGGATGCGCTCGCGGGTGTCTGTTGTATTCATGCCGCAAAGATACATACTGGTTGGTATGTTGTCAATAGCTAAGACGATTTTTTTTCGCACAGCAGCTACACGGAAGGTTTCTCACAGAAATGCACAGATCATTTACACAGAAAAACACAGATTCAGCACCTTCTGTGTAAATGATCTGTGCGCACTCCTAAACACCTCATCACTCATCACTCATCACTCATCACTCATCACTCATCACTCATCACTCATCACTCATCACTCATCACTCATCTATTTTCCTACAAGCTCAAAGCGTTTGGCTGCTGTGTTCCATTGATACCAGAGGGTTTGTTTGCCGGATTGGTCGTATTGTCCGGCGCGGATTTTTTCAATTACTGCCGCAGGCGTAGTATCATCGGTAAAAATGATCAGCATGCGATTGGTGACATCAAAGCTGCTGAGGTGTTGTTTGATAGCCGCTTCTTCCACTTTTGATAAATTCAGGATTTGCGCTGCGGATGTGGAGCCGCTCATGGCGTAAAACTCCACGCGTTGTTCGCTTTCATCATCCATTTTCAGGCCTTGTTCCACGGCGCGCCAGTTGAAATCGCGCTGGTATTTTTTCAAGGACAATTGCGGGTTAAACACACGCGGATCGTGGCTCGCGGCCATATAGCCGGAAGTGTCGGGTTTATCGGTGAAAAAATCGTCGAGCAAGGTGGCTGTGGCATCGTATTGATTGACAAAGGGCACATCGAGCAGGGTATAAATGGTGCGCAGGATAGAGCCGAAATTCGCGTGGCGTTTGGAGACATAACCTTTTTTCACATAAGGTCCGGCCATCATCAGGATACTGCGGTGTGCATCAATATGGTCTACCCCACCCTGCGGGTCATCTTCGGTGATGATGACTAAGGTGCTGTCCCACCAGGGCGAGCGGCTGAGGATTTCAAGGATTCGGCCCAGTGCGAGGTCGTTGTCGGCCATATAGGAATGCTGGAAAGGATAGCCGTCTTCGGGGCGCGGGCGCGTACCGTGGTCGTCGGGCAATTGCATGGCGATGAGTTGCGGGAAGGGTTCGGCGCCGGAAAGCCAGCGTTTGTTGAACTCCCGTTCAAACTGAATTACCCGAAACTGATCGGGAATATTCATGTTGTAACCTGCATAATCGCGGCAGCTGCGGTCGAAAAGCACCTTGGGCAGCGGCCAGGGCACGGGGTGTGCAGCGCCGAAAATAGTGTCGTTCCATTCTTCGTAATTGCCGGTAAATTCATTGCTTTCGCCAAAAGAAAAGAAGCTGACGCCGTGGCGCGCGAGGTTTTCCCACATGCCGCCGATTTCGTTGTAATCTTCCGGTTCAATGCCGCCCGTGGTGTTGGGCGAACGGCGGCCGGGTGCTTTGGAAAACGGATCAAAACCCGTATCGGCCTGCGAGTTGGCCTCCACGTATTCATTGGGCATGGTGCCCACCATCCAGTGGTGGCCGTGGATGCTGGCATCCGAATCGCAGTAAAAATTATCGGAAAATGCCCATTGCCGCGCAATCCGGCTGTGGTTGGGCATTACAGAGACCTTGCGAACCGTGTCGGCAGGCGTTACGATATCCACCCCGACGCCGAAACGGGCCAGCGTGGCATCGCCATTGGCCCCGGGCAATTGCCCCAGCACTTCATCGTAAGTCCGGTTTTCTTTGGTGATGTAAAAGATATGTTTGATCGGGCTTTTACGCAGTCCGGCTACCGGCGGACAAGGATTTTTGCCTTCATCCGCAAGCGTTTTTTGTACAAAGGTATTGTCCAACACCTGTTGGGTATAACGCGCCAATTGGGCGGCATCGGGCAGGGGTACTACCTGAAAAGTACCAAGCTGAATATCGCCGATATAAGTGCCTTGGGGCGGCGCGACAAAACCCTTGCCGCCGTTGGGGCCGGCGCCGTAACCCCGCGCGCTGAGGATGAGGAGTTTGCTGTCGTTGTCGTGCAGTTTTACCCGCGTAGTGCCCCAGCCGGTGGGGATGTAACCTTTTACTTTTTTACTTTTGGTATCAATAACCGCCACCGCGTTGAAGCCGAGGCAGGCCACATACAGCGTTTTTTCATCTTTGGAGAGGCAAAGTCCGAAAGGCATCAGGCCGCGATAGGAATCAATGAGGGGGTGCGCTTTGAGCTTGATTTCGCCGCTGATTTTGCCTTTTTTGAGGTCAATAATGGAAATAAGGTCGTTGGTGGCGTTGGAGACGTAAGCAAAACGGCTGCCGGCAGCTATGGAGTTGGGACTGGCGCCACCCACAATTTCAGTTTCTTCCAGTTTTTCGCCGATCTGGTAGCCGGTTTTAAATTTACCCGTCACCACATTTTTTTCCAGATCAACCAGCCACACACTCATGGCTTCTTCGGCCAGTGCCGAGCCAAGGCCCGGAATAAAGCGGCCGTCGGGCAGGCGAATCCCTTCTTCTGCTTCCTTGGAGGGCAAGGCGTAGTATGGAAACTGCATCATCATGCTGTCCTTATTGGTGGGCGTGACGCCGGGTATGAGCGGGTACTCATACAAGCCGACATTGGCCACCAGCGCTTTTTTGCCATCCGCTGTGCAGCTGATGCCGAAAGGAATGCGGCCGACGGGGATGGAGGCGAGGATTTGTCGGGTTTTCGGGTCAATTTTCACCAAGCGATAATTGGCCCGATCCAGCACGAGGAGTTGGCCGTTGGCGGGGTTGATCGTCAGGTCGGAGGTGAAGGAATCTTCGTATTTCATCCCGGCTAAAGCGCCGTTGAGCGAGATGCTGTCTGTTTTTTTCATACTGCGCGTATCCCAGACCGCGACCGAACCATCCGTGCCGCCGCTGAGGTAGGCGGTTTGGTTATCGGCGGAAAAAACGACGCCGAGATAGGCCGTGGGGTTGAATCGGATTTGTTGTTTGGCCATTTGCACAATGGCTTCCGGGCTGGGCGTCTGTTGGGCCACCGGGCCGTCGGGGCGCAGTTGCACGCGGGTCAGGATACCATTGTTGTGCAGCACCAGTGCCTGTTGTTGATCGGGCGAAACCGCCAGTCCGAACGGTGCGCGGGCGATGCGGGTAACTTGTCCGGCAGGGGTGATGAAGCGTCCGCTCGGGATCACACTTTTGCCGGTAGTGTCAATGCGGCAGTAGGCATCCTGGCCGGGTACGATGGTGAGGGTTTTGGGTTGGGCGAGGGCGGCATTGGCTGACAGCAGCAGGGGTAATAAGGAGGCGAATCGTCTCATTTTCAGGTATGGTTACAGAAAAAACTAAACGTTGCAAAGGAAAACCAATTTGCAGTAGCGGTCGGAAGATTGTTATTAAGTTATGGTAAAAATTAGATTTGGGTAGCCTGCTGATTCTATATGTTGCAGAATCGCTTGTATTAATTAATTAATGTGTTAATTTTGAGTTAATTTCGTTTCTTCCAATAAAAAAAACTTTTTTGTATTTATTTTTGTAAACGATTAATTTGCTTTCTTCTCTTCAAAAGAAATTTAAGCAAAATTTCAATTCCATGAAAATCCTATATTGGGTTGAATATTTTAATTTTTTATTATGTTCCAAAAAAGTTCACGTTTCACATTTTTCGCATTGCTTCTCTCACTTTTTTTCATGACCTGTAAAGGTGGTTGTGATAAAAAGTGTAAGGATGAAACAGCAAAAGGAAAATTTTTCATCTCTACAACGCTAATTTCAGCATTCGATCCTTGTGCGGTTTTGGAAAAAACCATGTTAGCAGATTTTAAGGCTCGTGGTGCCAATGCATTTACTCATCAAAGAAATGCCGGTGGCAAATGGTACATTGAGTTTGACATAATCGGCGTATGCGATGATGAAAATGGTTTTCGATATGTAAAAGTTGGTCCTACAGAGGCAAAGCCAAAAGAAATTGATGGAAAGTTATTTTTTGAGATAGATGGTATCCCAATAAATAAAACTTTAACCATTAATACAACAGTTGTCTCACCATGCACATTTTTACCTGAAGGCTCATCCTGCTGCACCTCAGATAAAAATGGGGTTCGAAGGGTTTTCATGTCAGCAAATGGCTTTGATTCAGTTGCAAACGAAGAAAAACTGGAACAATTTCTTTTTGAATTCGCTCCAGAATGTTGTTCTAAATAGTTCTTCCTTCACATTTCAAAAATTCCTAATCACAAAATATTAAAAACATGAAAAAGACATTTTCCCTCCGACACGTGTTGCTTTTGGCGCTTCCACTTTTTGTAGCGGCCTGCCAGAAAGAAAACATAACTCAAACAACTAAAGGATTGCCCCGCCTCGAAGAAGCATGGGGCGCATACAACACGCCAGTGGATGGCGCTGTCCGTATCGGCGGTTTTAAAGCCATGCAGACTGTGCCTTCAGGGGCGCACGATATAAGAGCGCGGTTTTGGAATGATCAGAATAAGACGACATTTCTGGGCGACTTGACGCTTGACAGCCTGGTCTTGTCGCCTAATACCGAAGGCGTATACCAAAGTAATGAGTTTCAATTCGACGAAGTAAAAAGCCTTTACGGCAAAACCGTGAATATTCAGGTCAATGACAACTCCGGCAATCGCACTGTTGTATTACAGCAAGGCTTGTACGTGCCACAAGATCTGGTGGTGAGCAGTCCCCTGAAACAAAGTTCTTCGCAAGTATTACAACGCAACACGCCGGTACTCTGGAATCCGGATCCGCAAAATACGAAGGGGGTGTACATCCTGATCGAATTTGACCCGGAAGCTGAGGAAAATGCGGCCTTTAACAATGGCGTGCGCCGCTATGAATACAATTTGATCCAAACAGAAGACGATGGCGTCTTTACGCTTAGCCCTGACGACTTCAGCAATATTCCGGCCGGAGCGATTGTTGATCTTTGGGTGGGCCGGGGCAACTACCTCATCGCCGATGGCATTTCCGGTATTGATAAATACAAGCTGTACTCCTACTCCGTAGCGTACAACAATTTTACACTTGGCAACTAAGTAAGCCAATTAACCATATTTTTCAAACGTGCATTCGTGGCAACTTCGGCGCTGCGGATGCACGTTTTTTATAATGTTGACATAGTTGCTCAGGACAAATTTTGGTAAGATATTTGCACATTCTTTCCAAACCGATTGTTATGAAAAAAACAAACCTTTTACTGCTGCTTTTGCCCTTTTTCTCATTGATACTCCGGGCGCAAACCCCTGTTGAAAACCTGCAAAACGGCGTGGAAACCTACAATGCCCTGAAAGCTTATGCCGAAGGCTTCAAGCCGGAAACGGCCACTGAGGAAGTGATGACGGATATAAAAACGCGCCTCAACAAAGGCGTGGCCCTGCTCGATAAGGTGATTAAAGAAGGTACCGCCGAGCAAATTCGCACGGCGCGTTATTTCAAAACCATGTTCTACAACGAGCAGGCTTTTATGTTTGGCATGAAAGGCGACAACCGCCGGGCGCTGGAAGTGTACAAAACCATTGAAGCCGACATGAGCAACTACACCGAGGCGGATTTCCCCTTGCGCTATGTGTTTTTTGAAAAAAACTTTGTCATCAAATGGGAGAATTTCGGTGCAACGCAAGCTGAATTTCTGACCGGCCTCTCGGAAGTTTACTACAATATGTCGCAATACGAAGATGCGCTGCGCTTGGCGCGCAAAGCCCTCAAACACCCGAATATGGGCGAGTGGCTGCGCTACATCGCGCTCAATAAAACCCTGGATATTGCGGCAAAACGCCCGGATTTGTTGCCGGAAAATGAAAAATTGGATATTGCGGTGCAAAGTATTTTTGCCTACGACAAACTCAGCGAAAGCAATAAAGAAACGGTAGCCAAAAACAACTACCCCAAATGCAAGCGCAGTATGAGCCTCCTGCTGGAAGATGTGCAGCGGAAAAACAATCGGGAAAGCGCTCTTCGTGCAGCCGAAGCGTTGCCGGTACTGAGCCGGTTAGAGGCAGGCAGTTTAACGGTATTGCAACTTTATGAGGCCTGTTATAAAAACGGCGTTCCCGGCGATATGGCTTTTGCCGAAAACGCCGATGCGTATGCCCGCAACATGCAAAGTGCCGATGCGGCACGCGCCAACTTCGTTGGTATCAGCGCGGTTGATCGGATCGCTGCCTTGAAAGCTTCCAACGATTGTGAAGGGCTGCGCCAGATTGCCGAACGCTACAACTTCTGGAAACAAAGCGCCAAAGTTCAGCAATACAACAAACAGGCCGATAAATGCCTCGAAGAACGCCAGGCAGCAGCCCGAAAAGCGGACAGAGCTGCCAAACGCTCGAACTCCGATTTTAACTTTTACGTAGGCGCCTACCTCTTCCCCTTGCTCAACAGCAACCCAAAACGCGACTATGGCGCTGCCGCCAATTTTGTGTTTAAAAAAGCAGCTATTGAAGTTTCCTATCTGAAAATTAATCAGAACAAGGAAAATACCTTCGATATGTGGGCGCGGGAAGTAGACGATGCCAAATGGGATAATCTCTCGCGTTGGGATGGTTTTTATGCCCACATACAACCCAAGTTTTTTAGTGACAAAACCACTTATTGGGGTTTTCTGGCCGGTTATGCGCAAAAGAATTTTGAGCCGACAACCGTTACCGCCATCAACGATGCCACTCAGGTTCCGCAAAGCGCCACCTTCGACCCCTCCGTTAAACAGTACATTGGTATGCTGAATATCGGCGTCATGGGACTTGGGAAAGGCGTAGGCATGGATCTATACATGGGTATCGGCGCCAACTACAGCCAGTTTACCGACGGCGGCAGCATTGACCGCAACGTCTACACCATCACCGACAACCCCTTGCTCGAAAATCGCAAGGATGCTTATTTCGGCCTGATTATGCGTTTCGGGATGACTGTCGGCCTGAACCTCGGCAAAGGCAGGTGAATCAGTTATCAGTGATCAGTTATCAGTCAACAGTCAGCAGTTATCAGTCAGCAGTTAACTATTCACTGATAACTGATAACTGATAACTGCTGACTGTTGACTGATAACTGTTGACTGATAACTGCTCACTGCTCACTGTTGACTGATAACTGATAACTGATTATTTCGGCAGCAGGACGTTGTCTACGGAGTGGATGACGCCGTTGGATTGGTACACATCATAGACGCTGATGTTGGCTGCATTGCCATTTTCGTCTTTGACCACGATGTTGTGCGCGCCATTCATCATAAAGGTAAGCGTGCCGCCGCTGACGGTTTTCAGGGAATTCTGGCCTTTTTTCAACATGGCGCTTAGTGCCTTGAAATCATAACGCCCGGAGACTACGTGGTAGGTCAACACTTTAGTCAGCGTAGCCTTGTTTTCGGGTTTGAGCAGCGTTTCTACCGTGCCGGCGGGCAGGTTTTCAAAGGCATCATTAACCGGCGCAAAAACCGTGAAAGGACCTTTGGTTTGGAGCGTTTCCACTAAACCGGCAGCTTTCACTGCGGCAACCAGGGTGGTATGCGCTTTAGAATTGACGGCATTTTCCACGATGTTTTTCTTCGGGTACATCGGTTCGCCACCTACTTGTACGGTTTGTGCATGGAGGCTGAAGGAGCCAAGGAGAAGGGCAAAAGAAAAGCTTGCGCTTTGGATAAGCGATTTCATTGTTGTGCTTAATTTAAAGTTTGGAAAAAATTAATTACGCCGCAGCGTGTTGCATAATCTACGTGGCGTAGCTGTATTTTGGATTTCCCGATTATAAAAAATATTTGCCCCGCACAACAAGACAGGGTCTGATACTAAAATTTCAATACCAGTTTTTCAGGATCAAAAAGAACTCATCCTGATCTCATATGACAAAGACAAATACCACCGCAACTGCTCACTGCTGACTGCTCACTGTTGACTGATAACTGCTCACTGTTGACTGATAACTGATTCACTCGGCGGCAGTATCTTCCAGGTGCAGTACCAGGATGGGTAAATGTGCGCCAGCCACGGCATCGGTCGTGACGCTGCGGTGCAGGAGATTTTCCCAGAAACGGCGCTGATGGGTAACAAAAACAAGGGCATCTACGCGGTGCGATACCGCGTAATCATAGAGCTGATCCACCACTTGCTCGCCGATAAGGTGCTGAAAATCAAAATTTTGCTCCGACCCAAAGAGCTTGCGGATATTGGCTACCTGAAGCTCCAGTCGTTCGGGATCTTCAAGTGTGGTACCGACATGGATAAAATGGATTTGACTACCAAAACGCTTGGCAAAGGCGCTGGTTTTGATCACATTCAGCGGGTTCAGTGAGTTAAAATCACAGGCATAGACTAAATTTTTAAAGCCATAAAACTCAGAATTAACCGGCACCACCAATACCGGGCAACGCGCGCTCTTCGATACTTCTGTGCTGATAGACCCAAACAGGGTTTTGCCCGTTGCGTTTCGCCCCGTTGCTCCGATAATAATCAGGTCATAGTGCGATGAAATGCCGGTAATGGCCGCATCCGGAAAGCCGTAGATGACCTTGGAACTGACTTTGGGGCCGGTCAGGCGGTGCCTGGCATCGCCATTGTGTTCAGGATTAAAGAGCGTGCCCTCAATAAAGTTATCCAGTTCAATCTGCATGGTCTTGTTGTACCCGGAAAGAAAGCCGGTAGCGGAGGCCCTCACGCCCTCAAAGATGCTGTCCATGGCATACACGACATCCAGCTCACTGTCCAGTTCCTTTGCCATTGCATAGGCATAGCGCAAGGTACTGGCTGAGCCGGGACTCATATCTACGGGTGTCAGCAAATGCTTGAGCTGCCACAGTTTGACATGTTCGAGGTAGTGTTCTTCAAAGTATCGGATTAAAACGGAAATTTGCGGCACATTGCCCTCACAGAACACCTGGCCGTCTATTTCCAGGGCAGGCAGCGCGCTTAGATTACGAGCCGCGATTTCTTCCGGAGCAAGCACTGCGGTGATGCGGTGTTTGACGGGGAATGCAAACAAAGCCGCACCGATATGTTCGTGCAGTAATGTCGTTTCTGAATCCCGGCTGCCGTAGATTCGTATTTCCACCGGCTTACAGTCGGCACAATCGCCACTAACAGTGGAAGTTTTGGGTAAATTTACAGCAACTTCTTTCATAATAACAGATTATAAAGAAGCGGGGCACCGACATACCAGATGGGAGGCGCCCCACTTAAAAGAAGGTTAATTATCAGAGCAAAAGTTTCCGGGAAACAAATCAGGCTTGTGTTTTTTCGTCATAAGCCTGATAGGATTCCTCCGGTTTCACCTCAAGCAATGCTTTCATGATGTCGAATGGCGTGATCAAACCCACCAATTCACCATTTTTAATGACCGGCAGCGCGTGAAAGCGATTGAGTGTAAAAATCTCAAGTGCTACGTTGATACGATCCTCCGGCTCCACCTTTCCGAGGCGTTTGGTCATGATTTCCTCGACTTTGGTGCGTTTAACGCGCAACTCACCGATCAATTTATCTTCGGTATTGAGTTTGCAGCCACCGAGAAAATGGTCGAAATCACTACGGCTGACCATCCCGACGATTTCGCGGAAGCGAACCACCGGAATATGGTGAAAAGCGTGCGTGTCAAAAATCTCTTTCACACGAACCAGCGAATCCTCCGGATTTACCGTAATAAGGTGTTCGCTCATAATGCTGGATACAGGTTTGAAAACTAGCATAACAAGATACAATTTTTGAGTGGTTGATTGCGGCATTAAAAACCGGGTTTAAAATTCATATTCCCGACCTCCAACGCACGATACAAAGTTCGTCCGGAATAGCCCTGCAACTAAATGACTGTGGTTAGTGAACTAAATGATACAAATCAAATACACGCTGACCTACATCGCTGTATATTTGTCACAGCAAATTTTCCCTCTTGTAAAAAGGAAACAATTTATCCTGTTGTTGCAATTATGAAGCGAATACTCATCATCGAGGACAACACCGACGTACGCGAAAACCTCGCAGAAATTCTTACCCTTAGCGGTTATACCGTTGAAACAGCAAGTAATGGTAAGATTGGTGTTGAAATGGCCCTGCTGAACCCACCCGATCTTATCCTTTGCGATATTATGATGCCCGAATTAGACGGGTATGGCGTGCTGCACATCGTCAGTAGAAATGCCAAAACAGCCGATGTACCTTTCGTTTTCCTCACTGCCAAGGCTGAAAAAGAAGATTTCCGCAGGGGTATGTCGCTCGGCGCCGATGATTATATCACCAAACCTTTTGATGATACGGCGCTGCTGCAAACCATTGAAGCACGCTTGCAAAAAAGCGAACGCCTGCGCGCTGCTTCTGCAAAATCCGGCGGTTCACTCGAACATTTTATAGATGAGGCCCGCGCGATGGAGGCCATCAAACACCTCTCTGAAAACCGGGAAGTACGCCATTACCGAAAAAAAGATATTATCTTTCGCGAAGGCGAACATCCACGCTGGCTCTACTACGTGGAAAGCGGTATGGTGAAAATTTTTAAAACCAGCGATGACGGCCGCGAACTCATTATGAAAGTAGCACAAGCCGGCGACTTTTTGGGTTTTCTCGCCATGTTTAAAGAAGACGCATACCCGGAAAGCGCCGCCGCATTGGAAGATTGCTCCATCAAATTGGTACCAAAATCTGATTTTGCCGCACTTGTTTTCGGCAACCGCGACGTAAATGCCCGTTTCATAAAAATGCTCGCCAACCACGTTGCCGAACGCGAGCAACAACTCATCGAACTGGCCTACAACTCTGTGCGCAAACGCGTTGCCTCCAACCTCGTGCACCTGCACGAACAAACCCAGGAACCCCTGCACCTGCTGCGCGAAGACCTGGCAGCATTAGCCGGCACAGCAAAGGAAACCCTGATCCGTACCCTCACCGATTTTAAAAACGAAGGCCTCATTGAAATCAATGACGGACAAATTGTTGTGCTTAAACCGGAACGACTCAAAGGAATGCCGAATTAACCGCCAGCGTTCCTTTATTGCCCCAATGAAAAGAGCCGTGCTGCACGCAGCACGGCTCTTTTTATTGGCTGGCCTTAGTGGCAGTCCAAATCCGCCGGCGGTACCGCCGACTCAAACAGGGAAAGATCAAGGTGCAAGCCTCTTTGTAACAATAACAAGCCGGCTACTGCCAGTAATATTGGCTGAATGGTGCGAAAACGTGTTTTGAGCGCACGCCCCCACTGACGCCCCCAATAAGCGGTGGCAATCATCAGCGGGCTGGTTCCCAAACCAAAGACAATCATAAATAAGGCCCCCTCCATAGAGCCGACACTTGCAATGGCGCCGGCAAGCGCAGCGTACACTAAGCCACAGGGCAACAGCCCGTTTAACACGCCAAAAAGCAAGGAAGCTCCGTCGGGATGCCGGTGGATAAGCCGTCCCATGCCACTTTGTACCCAGGCGGTAATACGGCCGACACCGGGTAACAGTAAGGCCATTTGTTCAAATCGCCAGGCCCAAAAACCAGCAGCAATCATCATCACACCTGCAAAAACAGACAATCCCTTTTGCAGGCCGGCGAGGGCAATACCTTTGCCCAACAGGCCAAACAACAGGCCCAATAAGGCATACGTCAGGATGCGCCCCAACTGATATTGAATACTTTCCCACAAGGCACGGCCTTTATGCCCGCCCGCAGCATTGGGCAAAGAGAGCATGAGCGGGCCACACATGCCTACGCAGTGCAAACTGCCCGCCAAACCGAGTATAAATGCAGGTAACACGATGAAAATCAGGCGTTGGTAACCGTTACGAGCGATTCCATAAAATATGGCTTGCCATCGGCATCATTCCAGGTAATTTCTACGTGCCATAAGCCGGGCGCCAGTCTGGAAGTCGGAATCTGAAGCTCGGTTTCGTTGCTGATATCCATGCGGATATCATCTTTTACCGTAGCCGAACGATACACCCAAACCTTACCACTGGCACGCATACCTTCCGGAAATTGTACCTGAATTTGCTTGTCGGCGTATTGAATTTTAGGTTGAACCGGCAAATCAACCGCATTTTGCTTGCGGTTCATCCGATCCTGATAGTCAATATCCAACTGATAATAGTCTTTAGCGACTAAACCCGGATCGTGACGGGTAGACATGATTACAAGCGTAACCATACTGATTGCAAAGGTGGCATACACCAAAGCGATGCCTGTTCCCCAATTGAATTTCATAATAACAGGAGTTTTTTTCAGTTATCAGTGATCAGTCAACAGTTATCAGTCAACAGTTATCAGTCAACAGTTATCAGTCAACAGTTATCAGTCAACAGTTATCAGTTATCAGTGAGCAGTTATCAGTTATCAGTTATCAGTCAACAGTTATCAGTCAACAGTTATCAGTCAACAGTTATCAGTCAACAGTTATCAGTCAACAGTTATCAGTCAGCAGTGAGCAGTCAGCAGTGAGCAGTCAGCAGTTAACTATTCACTGATAACTGCTGACTGATAACTGCTGACTGATAACTGCTCACTGATAACTGCTCACTGATAACTGATAACTGCTCACTGATAACTGATAACTGATATCACTGATGACTGCTTGGGCCAAGGAAATTGGTTTTAACCGCATCAATTTTTTTATCATTGCTGTATACGTCAATGAGTATCTGAGTTTTGCGACCGGTCAGGTTCTCATTGGGCATTTCGAGGAAGAAGACCCCTTCTACCCTGCCACCTTTGGGAATGGTAGTAAGGCTGGCACCGACAAACTGAATTTTCGCGCCCGGCGTAACCGGCTGGATACTAAGCGGAAACTCCTTATTACTCTTGTTGATGATCTTGTAGGTATACAGGTTGGTGATATGGCCGTCTTCTTTTTGCTGGAACAGTTGGCCCGGTGAGCGCAGGATGATGGTTTCTACCTGACCGCGGTTGGTCAGCAGTATCACGTCGAGCGTCAGCAGGGCAAACAGTACGAAAGAATAGGCCCATACGCGCGGGGTGAAGATTTTGCGCTTGCCGGCTTCAATACCTGCCATGGAATCATAGCGGATCAGGCCGCGGGGCTTACTCACCTTATCCATGATACCGTCGCAGGCATCAATACAAGCGGTACAGTTGGTGCATTCGAGCTGTGTACCGTTGCGAATATCGATACCGGTAGGGCAAACGGCGATACAGAGCTTACAGTCGATACAATCGCCGTGCACAGCCGCTTTGATCTGATCTACCGGATTGGCGGCAGCGGATTCACTCAAAGCAGCGCTATCCGTTTTGGCTTCGGCAGCTTTGCTTTTCTTCATTTTGCCGCGCGGTTCCCCGCGTTTGTGATCGTATGCAACTACGATACTGTCTTTTACCAACAGTACTCCTTGCAGGCGACCATAAGGACAGATCGTGGTACAGACCTGTTCGCGCAGGCGGGAAAACACGCCAAAAAAGAGGAAGGAAAAAACCAGCATTGCCACAAAACCGCCGGTATGTTTGCCGATGGGTTCGCTGACAATCTTCAACACCTCGTCCATTCCGATGATATATGCCAGGAAGTAATTGGATACTACCACGGCTATGGCGAAGAAGACGATATTTTTAATCGTCTTTTTGCGGATTTTTTCCTTCGTCCAGGGTCCTTGATTCAATTTGCGTTGCTCTCCGGCATCTCCTTCAATCCAGTATTCGATACGTCGGAAAAACATTTCCATGAATACCGTTTGCGGGCATACCCATCCGCAGAACAATCGGCCGTAGACCACCGTAAACAGGATAATAAACACCACCATGGTCAGCATGGCAAGGCCAAAGAGGTGAAAATCCTGCGGGGTAAACAAAAGGCCAAAAAGTACGAATCGGCGTTCCAGCACATTAAACTGGAGGAATTGCTCCCCATCTACCTTAATAAAAGGAATGATGAGAAATAATGCCAGGAAGATAAAGCTGACCAATGCCCGGGCATTGTAGAAACGACCGGACGGCTTTTTTGGATACAGCCAAACGCGTTTGCCGTCTTTATCCACCGTTGCGATACTATCGCGGTATTCTTCGGTGTCGACAACGACGTCGAGGTGCTGTAAATGGTCGGGTGCTTGATCAGTTCCCATAACAGAATGGAATCAAAAACTGAAAAATTGTGATTTATTTGCTTTCGGCGCCGGTAGCAGCAGGTTTGGTAGCGGTCGTATCGGCAGCGGGGGCTGCTGCTTCATCTTTCCAGATATCACCCTGCGGGGCTTTGGCATTCGGCGGGTTGGTGCCTTGTTTGCTCAGAATGAACGACGCAACCTTCTGGATGTCCGATGCACGCAAAGTTTTTTCCCAGGCCACCATACCCTTATCAGGCACGCCGACTTTGATGGTTTTGAAGACATTTTTAATGCCGCCGCCGTGAATCCAGTTCTGGTCGGTCAGGTTCGGACCGATACCACCTTCAAGCGCTTGTCCATGACAAGCAGCACAGTTGCTGGTATAAATGGTTTCACCCTGTGCCACTACCGCTGCATCAGTCAATAAGGTTACGCTGTTTTCATCTACCATATTGGCACTGCCGGCAGAAGCGATGGCGATTTCCTTTTTGGCTTTTTCCATGTCCATTTTGTATTCTTCCGAAGAAGACGGGCCGCTACCGCCGAAGTGGTAGTAGAACATGTAAATAGCCGACCAGATGATGGTAACAATAAAGAGGTTAACCCACCACGGCGGAAGGCTGTTGTCTAACTCGCGGATACCATCGTAATCGTGGTGCAGGTCGATGTCTGCTTCGCGCTCGATCGGCACCGGGTTTTCCCAGTACTTTTTGCGCATTTTTGTCCAGAAATCATCCTCTTTGGGTTGGAGGGAAGCAACATCATCTGGCAGATTTACCCCATTGCGTTGTGCTTCCAGCGTGAGTACACGCTTGTACAGGAATTGATTGACGCGCACCACATAAGCCATGGCCACGATAAAGAGCAGGGCGCCAATGGCCCCTAAAACCCAGGTCATAATCCGGGCGAATTCACCGGTCGGGTCGGCTGCAGGAGCTGCTGCGGCATCAGCCACCTGGCTCCAGGCACTGCCAGCCACACTCAGCATCACGACCAGCGTAAGCAAGTATTTTAAAGATTTCATTGTGTTTCGAATTTTTTGATGACAGCAAATGAAGGATCAATGAACGGATGTCTTAATCCTCAAGCGGCAATTGGGCCATACGGTTCATCTCGGCTTTGTTACCGATAAATGCGCGGATGGCAACGAAGCTAAACACGCTAAAAAACAGCAGGAGCGTGCCAATGGCGAACCATTCGATGCCTTCAACGGATTGCAGCAGGTACTTGTACATCTTGTTTCTTTATGTTAACCCTCCCCGCGGCAGGCGCTTTTGAGGCGCCTGCCTTGTGAAGGTTGGTTTTAGTTTATTTTTTAGCGGCAGCTTCCACCTTGATGTCGGTGCCAAGACGTTGGAGATAGGCAATAAGCGCTACAATCTCCTTGTTTTCAATGCCCTGATCCTTGATGTCCTGTTCGGCAAGGCGTTTGGCTACCTCACGGGCTTGTGCCTGTGCATTGGCAATGGCCTCGTTTTCAAAACCTTCCGGATACGGTGTGCCGAGGGTGCGCAGGGCGCCGATTTTGGCAGGCAGCTCGCTCAGGTCGAGGTCGGTTTCCAGCAATGCAGCATAAGACGGCATGATAGAACCGGGAGAAGTACTGGTTGGATCCAGCATGTGGTTGTAGTGCCAGCTGTCGGTACGTTTGTTACCACCTTCGCGCCAGAGATCCGGACCGGTACGTTTGCTACCCCACAGGAACGGACGGTCGTAAATGTACTCACCGCTCTTGGAATATTCGCCATAACGCTCGGTTTCACTGCGGAAAGGACGCACTTGCTGAGAGTGGCAACCTACGCAGCCTTCGCGGATGTAAAGGTCACGGCCTGTCAGTTCAAGCGGCGTGTAAGGCTTAACCGATGCAATTTTCGGCACCTGGCTTTCCATGAAAGCCATCGGGATAATTTGTACGATACCACCAACAGAGATCAGCAGGGTGCTCCAGAGCAACATTTGCATCGGGCGACCTTCAATCCAGCGGTGCCAGTATTCGCCTTTGGTAAAGGTTGCAGGACCAATTTCGCGGGCAGGTGCTTCTGCGGCTTCATTGGCCAGGAAGTTGCCTTGTGCAGCAGTTTTAAAGAGGTTGTAAACCCCTACTACCGTACCCACAAAGAACAAGGTACCACCCAGTGCGCGGATTGCATACAGCGGAATGAGCTGCGTAACGGTATCTAAGAAGTTACCCCATACCAGCGTGCCTTCCGGCGTAAATTCTTTCCACATCATGGCCTGCGTCCAACCGGCCCAGTACATCGGGATGGCGTAAAACGCAATACCCAGCGAACCTAACCAGAAGTGAATGTTGGCCATTTTTACACTATATAATGTGGTGCGATACATACGCGGCCACAGCCAGTACAGCACACCAAAAGTCAGGAAACCATTCCAGCCCAAAGCGCCAACGTGTACGTGGGCAATGGTCCAGTCGGTAAAGTGGCTAATGGCATTGATACTTTTTACTGAAAGCATCGGACCCTCAAAAGTAGCCATACCGTAAGCGGAAACGGCTACTACCATGAATTTCAACACAGGATCCTGACGAACTCGGTCCCAGGCGCCACGAAGTGTCAGCAGACCGTTCAGCATACCACCCCAGGACGGTGCGATCAGCATAATGGAAAACACCGTACCAAGCGACTGCACCCAGTCGGGCAGCGAAGAGTACAGCAAGTGGTGCGGACCGGCCCAGATATAGATGAAAATCAAGGCCCAGAAGTGGATAATAGAAAGTTTATAGGAGTAAACCGGACGGTTGGCGGCCTTGGGCATGAAGTAGTACATGATGCCCAGATACGGCGTCGTCAGGAAGAAAGCCACCGCGTTGTGGCCATACCACCACTGCACCAATGCATCCTGTACACCTGAAAAGAGGGTGTAAGAACCAAACAGGCTGTACGGCAACTCAAAACTGCGCACAATGTGCAGCACGGCAACCGTTACCCAGGTGGCAATGTAGAACCAAATGGCTACATAAATGTGCGATTCGCGGCGTTTGATGATGGTACCAAACATATTGATACCAAAAACCACCCAAACCAATGTGATCAGCAAGTCAACCGGCCAGGGTAATTCAGCATACTCCGAACTGGTGGTAAAACCCATTGGCAGCGTATATGCCGCCAGCAGGATAACAACCTGCCAACTCCAGAAGTGAATCCACGAAAGTTTGTCGCTGAACATGCGTGTCTTCAACAGGCGTTGCAGCGAGTAATAGATACCCATGAAAATACCATTACCCACAAATGCAAAAATCACCGCATTGGTGTGCAGCGGACGCAAACGCCCGAAAGTGAAATAAGGAATCCCAGATTCACTGAGATTCAACTGAGGGAAAATGAGGTCGAAGGCCAAAATAAGCCCCACCAGCATCCCGACAAGCGACCAGATAAACGAAGCCATACCAAAGGCCCGCACTATCTTGTTGTCGTACTGAAATTGTTCAATTCTGCTCATAAGGTGTTGAATATGATTTTACCACCGGCCGTCGAATGGCCGAAAAACTTTTTTTCAGGCTTCTTCTTTGGAGGGATTCGGAGTGATTTCAGCTTGCTGCTCCTCAAAAAGGATGCGCACCGCTGGTGTATAATCGTCGTCGAACTGCCCGTTTTTTGCCGCCCACAGGTAAACCAGCAGGAAGCCGGCAGCCAACATCAAACTCAAAAGAATCAACAAAAGCATGATTTTCATAACAAGAAATAGTTTGCTTTTAAAACCGGCTCAAAGATGCGTAGCACGCGAAAGCTTATTTGATGACCTGCATCAAGCATCGTGGTGACTTTTGTTCAGTGAGCAGTTATCAGTCAACAGTGAGCAGTTATCAGTCAGCAGTGAGCAGTGAGCAGTGAGCAGTTTTCAGTCAGCAGTGAGCAGTGAGCAGTGAGCAGTGAGCAGGGAGGCAATCATGTTCACTGACAACTGCTCACCGATAACTGTTGACTGATAACTGCTCACCGATAACTGTTGACTGATAACTGTTGACTGATAACTGCTCACTGATAACTGTTGACTGATAACTGTTGACTGATAACTGCTCACTGATAACTGCTCACTGATAACTTACGCCTGGCTACCCGGATAACCTGAAAAATCTGCGCGATCTGCGCGTAAATCCGCGTATTCTGCGGGAAATTGATCTTCGGGGTTTATACCGATAAAAATTTTAACCCGGGCACCTCAGGGGTTTAATACAAAAAGGGCACAGATCATGCACACAGAAGGTACTGAATCTGTACCCTTCTGCATGTATCACCTGTGCCCTTCTGAGTAATAAGGGTACAAAAACCTATTCACCCCACTAAAAAAGCTTTTGGCCGGACAAGCCGCTCACGCCCGGCCAAAAGCTTCACTCCGTTCAGCATGACAACCTCACTAATAACTGTACACTGCTGACTGTTCACTGATAACTGTTCACTGCTGACTGCTGACTGATAACTGTTCACTGACAGCCGGTGCCAGTAATTTGTACAAAACCGGCGTAACAATACGCGAGAGCAGGGTTGAGGAAATCAGACCGCCAATCAGCACGTACGCCAGCGGCGAGTACAGCGGATTTTCCTCAATGGCCAGCGGAATCAGGCCGCCAATGGCCGTCAGGGAGGTCAGCAAAATCGGGACAAAACGAATTTCACCGGCCTCCTGAATGGCTTCATCCAGGCTGCGGCCTTCAGTGCGCAACTGATTGGTAAAATCGACCAATAAAATGGAGTTTTTCACCTCAATCCCCATCAATGCAATCAAACCAACCACAACCGTAAAGGAAAACGGATAACCGGTTGCCAGCAAAATCAATACCGCGCCAATAATGCCCAGCGGAATGACGGAAAGTACCACCAACGTGCTTTTGAATGTACCAAACTCAAGGATCAGCACCGCCAGCAAACCAAAAATGGTAATCATAATGATGGTTCCCATACCACCAAAGGAGCGCTGCGCCGATTCGGCCTCACCAGCCATCACAAAACTATAGCCCTCCGGAAGTTTGATCCCCTCAAGTTTCTTGTTCAGGTCGTTGATGATGCTGATGGCGCTGTAGCCGTTTTTCACGAATGCGCTGACCAGCGTGTAGCGCGCTTTGTTGTAGTGCGTAATGGTATTGGGAGATGGTTTGAACTGCACCTCTGCCAGCTGACTGAGCGGCACGGAGAGTCCCGTTACGCCATTTACATACACCTTATTTAAGGCGTCAATATTGGAAAACACGCCCTGCCGGGGCACCGTAACGACAATATCATAGGCTTCTCCGTTGTCTGCTGCCGTAAATTCTCCGGCGCTCAGTCCCGCAATGCTCAGGCGAACCATGCGGTCAATTTCAGCAATGGGCACACCCAGCATACTGGCCTTTTCCTTATTGATGCGCACCTGCAAATCCGTTTTGATGATGGAAATCGGATTGTCGATGTACATCGTGCCTTCGGTGTTCTCCAGCAGGGTTTCCACTTTGCCGGCAATATTGCGCAGGGTATCGAGGTTTTCCCCAAAAACACGCACCACCACAGGCGCTTCAATTGGTGGTCCCTGCTCAAAATTCTTCACATTGATCACCGCGCCCGGTATATTCTTGAGTTGCTCCCGCAAGGTTTCAATCAGCTTCACCTTCACCGGCGGCGGCGTGCGGTCCATCAGTTGTACGAATATTTGTCCGTAATCCGGACTTTCAATTTCCCGAATCACATTGTAGTAGATACGCGGATTGCCACGCCCTACATTACTCGCATACCAGGTGATAAGTTGCTGATTTTCAATAGCACTTTTATCTTTCCAGGTATAATAATTGGGCATAATGCTGTCTTCACCGTACAAGTGTCGCTGGTTAAAACCAGGTACCAGATACTGATTCAACACAGAATCCACAAGGCGCGTAACCTTGTCGGTCTGCTCCATATTGGTGCCCGCAGCCATTTCCACATCCACATAAAACATCGGGCGTTCGCTGGCAGGAAATACCGCAAAACCAGCCCGGCCGGCAAGGGACATAACACCGCCAAGAATCAATACCGCTGCAAGCAGGGTTATTACCGGATGGCGCAGACCGGCGTTCAGCAAACGCGCATAACTTTTTGAAATCAGCCATTTCATGCCGCGCAGAAACACATTTCCCCTCGGATCTTCATGTTCCGCCAAAATACGGCTGCCCAAAAACGGCACAATCGTGAGGGAAACAAAAAGGGAGGCCAGCACCGTAGTAACCACCGCCATTGGCAGGCTTCGGATAAAATCACCCGAGGCATCCGGCAAAAACACTAAGGGCAAAAAGGCCAGAATCAAGGTAGCTGTGCAGCCCAGCACCGCCAGTCCGATTTGCTTGGTCGCCAATATGGCCGCCTCCTTCCTCGAATGCCCTTCCCGCAGCCAGCGTTCAATGTTTTCCACCACCACAATCGAGTCGTCGACCAATATCCCGAGCGAAATAATCAGCCCCACAATACTGAGCTGGTTGAGCGAATAGCCCATTTGATCGAGGGTAAACAATCCAATAGCGATACTCAGCGGAATGGAGATCATTACCACCAGTGAAGCGCGCCAGCCCAAAGGAATCAGGGTGATGAGTACCAGCAGGATGGCGATGGCAAAATCTTTGACAAAACGCGACAAACGCTTGGTCACCGAGTCGTTCTGATCAAAAACACGCTGGTAATCCATATTGGAAGGCAAATCCGCACGAAAGGCGGCTACCGTACTGTTCACCTGCGCCCCCACTTCATTGATATTTTGCTCATCTTTCATGCGGGTCGTCACCCAGACGCTGCGCACCCCGTTCAGGCGGGCGTAATGGCGCGGCTCTTCATAGGCAAAATCCACCCGTGCCAGATCGCGCAGGTACACAATCGAGCCACCGGCAGCATTGATAATTGTATTGCGGATTTCATCAATATCCTGGTAGTCGCCGCTGGTTTCCACAAAAAACATCCGATCGCCGGCATTGACCGCGCCACCGGGAATAGACACATTTTCGCTCTGCATGGCCCCCAGCACGCGGCTGAGCGGAATATTCAAAGCGGCCATTTTGGGTAAATCAAGGTCTATGCGCACCTGTTTTTTGGGAAAACCCCAGGTATCGGCGCCTTTCACGCCCGGTATTTTTTCTAATACTTCCTCCAGGCGTTCCGCTTCCCGGCGCAACTCCTCCCAGGTGGCAGTTTCACTCACCAACGCGGATTGTAAAATGGCGACATCCGAAGCAGAGAAGCGTTGAATGCGCACACTGTACAAATCTTCGGGCAATTCAGGGCGCAGGGCATTTACCTCCCGGATGACCTCCTCGTATTTTTTATCCCCATCCTGCCCGTGCAAAAACTCGATGGTCATCAGCATCACGCCGTTCAGGGAAAGCGAACGCATCCGGTCAATATTTTCCAGTGCGCCCAATTTCTCCTCTACTTTGTCGGTAATTTTCTCTTCAATTTCGGCAGGGCCGGCGCCGGGATAAACAATGACCACATTGAAGCCCGGCGGCGAAAACTTGGGGTCTTCAGCCCGGGGCATATTGAACAGTGAGCCTAAGCCTAAAGCCATTACCGCCAAAAAGACGATAAACGTAAACTGGCTGTTTTTTACGGAAAATTCAGTAATTTTCATAGTATTCCGGGTAAATTAGTTCAAGATTTTTACTTTTTTCTTCTCATTCAAATAAGGCGCACCCGTGCTGACCACCGCATTTACGCCGTCTAACCCCTGATCAATCAGTGCTGTTTTAGCAGTAATCTGCGCCACATGTACCTGTACTTTACGCACGGTTTCCCCATCGGCCTGCGGCACAAACACGTAGGCACTGCGATCGTCGCCTTCCACAATGGCTTCGAGGGGCAAAGCGTAATAAGTGCGGGTTTCTTTGGGTGTAATCCGGGCCTTGGCAAATAGCCCCGGCGCCAGACGCAGCTTGTTGGCAGGCAAACTCACCTCCACCGGATACAGGCCGTTCGAGGGGTCGGCCGCAGGCGCCAGATCGCGGATGCGGCCCGTAATGGCCTGCCCCGGGTATGCATCAAGGGCCAGTTCGGCAGGCATCCCTACTTGCAGGCGCGCCCAGTCGCGGTCGCTCACATTGAGTTTTACCACCCAATCTTCGGCGCCGGTTTCAAACAACACAAAAGCAGGCATGCCGGGACCGGTTACTTCGCCCTCATTGGCTAATTTTTTGATAATTTTTCCGCCTCGGGTAGCGCGGATTTCGGCGTATGACTGATTGAACACAGCAATACGCACAGTTTCTTTGGCCACATCGCGGCCAGTGGTTGCATTTTGCAGCAATTCCAGCGTGGCGCTGCTGTCGCGGTACAAGCCTTCCACCCGCCCCAGATCGCGCTCGGCTTTGGAAAGCGCCTGCTGCGCCTGGGCTACCTGTGCATCTATTTCCGTTTTATCTAATACGGCCAGCAATTGTCCGGGACGTACGACATCGCCTTCATCGACGAATATTTTGCGGATAACGCCGCCTATTTTAAACGACAGGCGCTGCTCGGCTGTAGAAGTAACAATGCCACTGGCTTCTATGGGCAAGGCGTTGTTTTCGCGACTTACCGCCACGGTACGCACCGGAATCCGATCGTCGGTATTTTCAAGCGTAACAGGCGCCGCTTCGGAGCCGCAGCCGCCGAGGAAAAACAGAAATCCTGCCAGCGCACTGCTGCTCAATGCCATTAAAGGTGTTGATTTTTTCATAAAATGATGTTTTTTTTAGTGTTTAAGTGTTTTTGTATTTTAGTGTTTAGGTGTTCAGATGAAACACTAAAACACAAAAACACTAAAACACCAAAACACTCAATTTTTAATTTTCTGGGGCAATCCGATTGAGTTCGGCTGATTTTAGAATGACGTTAGACCAGGCTAAGCTTTGCTGTAAGCGGGCCGTTGTCACGCGGTTTTGGGCTTCGAGCAATTCAATGAGCAGGGCTTGTCCGGCGCGGTATTTATTATTGACAATGCGGAAAACCGATTCTGCCGATTGCACACCGGTTTTGGCCGTTTCAAAAGCAAAGCGGGCTGCCAGGAATTCGTTGAAGGTCTGGATGACCTGCATTTGAATCTGCTGCGCCACTTCGGCTTGTTGCACTTTCAGTTTTTCGGCTTCAATGCGGGAAATTTGTGTTTTTTGCTTGCGCTGACCACCATCATAGAGGTCGTAGCTAAGGCCCACCTGGGCCAGCATATAAGCCTGGTCGCCATTGAATTTATACCCAAAACCCTGAAAACCCAATTCGCCGCCGATGTAGAGATCGGGTAATTTCTGGTTAGACTGGTTGAGTTTTACCGCCGTTTCTGAAGCATTGATGCCGGATTGCAGGGCGCGCAATTCCTGTCGGTTGCGCTGTGCCTGATCGAGCAGTGGTTCGAGGCGATAATCGGGTACGAGCGCGCGCAAGAGGTTGGTATCGGGCACAAGGGGTGTTTGCAGGTCGCGAAAAAGCAACAAATTGACGTATGCCTGGGCGGTATTGCGCTGGGTTTCAAGCGCAAAAAGTTCATTGTCAATTTTATTCAACTCATAATCGGCCGTAGTAATGATGTCTTTGGTGGCAACATTGTTTTTCACCAGCGACTCATTGAGGCGTTTAAGTTCCAGCAGTACCTCACGGGTATTTTTCCAGATTTTCTCTGCTTCCCAGGTTTGCAGGTAGCGCACATAGGCTTCCGTAATTTGATAACGGAGTTCATGCTCGGTAGCCAGGAGCTGGGCGTCCTGGCTTTCCCGGAGTTGTTGCTGGATACGGCGGTTGTAACGGATGTCGGTATTGTACAGCGGGTAGGCAAAATTCAGTTTGGTTTCGTGAAAATTATCAGGTAAAAACTGAATTTGCTGGTTTTCCAGCGTCGGAAACATGAATTGCGGATTAATGGCATTCAAGGCGTTGTAAGCCGGATTGAGCAGGTCGCCGATCGGGAAATCCAATTTCCGGCCACCGAGTGCCCGCGTGTAATTGGCGTTGAAAGTCAGGGTAGGAAGCCCCAGGGCTTTAGCCTGTTTGATCTGAAGGTCGCTTTGTTGCAGGTTGAGGCGTCGGCTTTGCGTTCGCGGATTATTTTCCAGCCCGAGCCGGATATAATCTTCCAGCATGACGGAGGTTTGGGCTTGCAATCCCCCACCCCATCCGCCGAGGAGCAGCAGTCCGATAAGGCGGAAAATGAAGCGTCGTGTTGATTGTTTCATAACAGTTTTAATAAACTGAACAGTGTTTATTTGATGTTGCAAAAAAATGCCCTTTTTACAGGACATTCAATTGATTTTACCTGAATGGTGGAATTTGGGGTTTGAATGGTTATAAAAAACCGTTCAAAGGGTTTGCGCCATTTTGATGATCATTTCATACGACTGCCAGGCAAGCACTTCTCGTTTCTCGGGCGGGTACATACGCATGCGCTCGCGCACAAAGAGCGAGACCAATCCGTGGGCATGGCACCAAAGCGTGTAGGCGATGGTATCGGCGTCGGTACTTTTAAAATAGCGTTTATCGATACAGGCCTGAACGGTTTCAACAAAAAAACTGTGGGTGGCCACACCGAGCGTCCAGCATTGCTGATTTTCCAAAGCATCCATAGGCGCCTTGATAATGAACAGCAAATCGTATAAATCCGGGTGTTTAAAGCCAAAATCAATATATCTTCGACCAAAATCAAGCAGGCGCTCCCAGGGATCCTCAATGGCAGCAGAAGGCAGCAAGTGGTTGCGCTTGATGTCCATTGCCTCAAATTGCAAGGCGTAGAACAGTTCGTTTTTGTCTTTGAAATACAGGTAAATAGTAGCCGGGCTATACTCGATCGCCTCGGCAATATTGCGGATGCTCACGCCTTCAAAGCCCCTTTCTCTAAAAAGGTGTAAGGCGGCTTCAAGGATACGCTGCCGCATTTCCTCTTTTTCACGTTCTTTTCTTTCAGATATACCCATTCGTAATTTCCCTCGCTTTAAAGCAGCCCGTTTTACAGGCCACGCAAAAGAACGCCGCAAATATACTGAACAGTGTTTAGTAAAATCAAGCATTCCAAAGAAAAAATTAAACACCCTGTTTTCAGTGAGCAGTTATCAGTCAACAGTTATCAGTTATCAGTGAGCAGTTATCAGTGAGCAGTGAGCAGTAATCAGTTATCAGTTATCAGTTATCAGTTATCAATGATAACTGATAACTGTTGACTGTTGACTGTTGACTGATAACTGTTGACTGATAACTGATAACTGCTCACTGTAAATTTGTCCCCCAAAACCTGCATCCTGTCTAAATTTTAGCACCAAATAGCGGTATCGCTGTTCTTTTGTACACCTAATTATATTTAAACAGCAAACGCAGTATGCAACAGTTTTTCAAGTTTGTCTTCGCTTCCTGCCTTGGCTCGGCCTTGGGCTTGTTGCTTTTATCCTTTCTCGGCTTCTCCATGCTGGCCGGACTGGCCGGTTCGGCCGCTGAAGCAGAAAAAGTTACATTGAAACCGAATTCCGTACTCGAACTCAAATTCGAGCAGCCCATACCCGACAAAACCAATAACCTCCCCATGGATCCTTTCGCGCTGGAGCAAAAGGATGTGCTGGGCCTCACCGATATGGTGAAAATGATCCGCAAAGCCAAAGAAGACCCCGATATCAAGGGCATTTACATCAATGCCACTTATGTGCTGGCCGGCAAAGCCAGTTCTTCGGCCCTGCGCGAAGCCCTGCTGGACTTCAAATCGTCTGGCAAATTCATCGTTACCTACGCCAATTACTATACCCAAAATGCCTACTACATTGCATCGGTAGCCGACAGCATCCTGCTCAACCCGGTCGGTGCTGTTGATTTCCGCGGCCTGTCGAGCACCATTACCTATTATAAAGGTATGCTTGATAAACTCGATGTCGAAATGAAGGTGTTTTACGCCGGTAAATTTAAAAGCGCAACGGAACCCTACCGTTTTGATAAAATGAGTCCCGAAAACAGACTCCAGGTACGCGAATACCTCGTTGCCCTGAATGATATTATGATGCGCGACATCGCCGCTGCCCGCAATATTCCGGAAGCCGACCTGCGTCGCATCGCCGATAACTTTGATGGCCGAGGCTCTGATCTGGCCAAACAGGCGCGTCTGGTAGATCGCCTCGCTTATGAAGATGAAGCCTTTGAGCTGATGAAACAACGCATCGGCCTGTCGGAAAAAGAAAAACTCAATCGCATCAGTATTGAGGACTACTTCTCCAGCAAAGGCCCGGGCACCGATTTTTCGGTAAAAGATAAAATTGCCGTGGTCTATGCCGAGGGTACCATTCTCGATGGCGCGGAAGGTGAAGAAGGTGATGTTTATGACGGAAAATACGTGAAAATCCTGCGCCAAATCCGCAAAGACGATAAAATCAAAGCCATTGTACTGCGCGTCAACTCGCCCGGCGGTTCTGTACTGGCCAGTGAAAATATCTACCGCGAAATTCAGCTCTGCAAAGATGCCGGCAAAAAAGTAGTCGTCAGTATGGGCGATGTGGCCGCTTCCGGCGGTTATTACATCGCTTGTATCGCCGATAGCATCTTTGCCCAACCCAATACCATTACCGGTTCCATCGGTGTTTTCGGTACCATCCCGATGCTGGATAAAACCATGAAAAACAAATTGGGCATCACACACGATACCGTGCTGACCGGCAAACACTCCGCATTCGGTACCCCCTTTATCCAGTTTTCGCCTGAAGAAGACCGCATGATTCAGGAACGCGTTGAGCGCACGTACGAGGATTTCCTCGCCAAGGTTGCCAATGGCCGTCACCTCACCCGCGACCAGGTGCACGAAATTGCTCAGGGACGCGTGTGGGCTGGCAATAAAGCTAAAGCCATAGGTCTGGTAGATGAAATCGGCGGCCTGGATCGCGCCATCGCCTCCGCCGCCAAATTAGCCGGTATCGAAAAGTACCGTACCACCGACTACCCGCGTACGGCCAAAGGCCTCGAACGCTTCCTCGAAAAACTCGATAAAACCCGCAAAGACGACGATGCCATTCAAAGCATTATTGTCCGCCGCGAACTGGGCGATATGTATCCCATCTACAAAAGCATGCGCGATATCACCCGCACCCGCGGCATTCAGGCCCGCCTGCCCTACGAAGTAATGATCTTTTGATCAGTTATCAGTCAGCAGTCAGCAGTTATCAGTCAGCAGTCAGCAGTTATCAGTCAGCAGTGAGCAGTGAGCAGTTATCAATGATAACTGTTAACTAAAAACTGATAACTGCTCACTGATAACTGCTCACTGCTCACTGCTGACTGATAACTGTTAACCGATTTACAGATCCGTTTTCAGCGCGCAATTCCACAAAATACAAGCCCGTCGGCAGCCCCTGGAGGTTGAGGCGGGCTTCTTTTATACCGGCCTCAAATTGCTGAGTAGCAAGTATTTGTCCTGAGTAATTCATCAGTTGAAGTTGCCAGCCGGAGGGCGCATCCTGAAGCAGAACACGGGTGTATGCGCCTGCCGGATTGGGCATTAACGAAGCTTCCAGTTTAGGCTGTTCAGGCATATTAACCGATACCGGCGGCATAAAACGCAGGATATGCAGGCCGTTTTGCATATCGCCGCAGATGATGTTACCGCTTGGCAGCCAGGGGTAATTGCCCCAGTTGCCATAATACGTATTGTACACCGTATTCTGCGGATGGGTATCGTAATGTCCCACTAATATTGGGTCGACCGGATTACTGATGTCGTACACCAACAAACCGTCTTCGTACTGCGAGTTAAACAGGAAATTGTCTTTAATGTACACATTGTGCGGAATGGGTTTGCGCTCGCTGCCCGTCAGGAATGAATCCAGCACCGCACCCACCGGCTCAATGACTCCTATATTCATTTTTTGCAAATCCACCACACGCACCGGCTTGCCGTCGGGAATTTCCTCCGTATAGTAGGCATGGGTTCCTGCGGTATTCAACCACGAATTATGGTTGTAGCCGCTGGTACTGGTTTGCGCAATCAGTTTGGGCTGCTGCGGATTGGTTTTAAAATCAAACACAAAATACCCTTCAAATCCGGAAGAGGCGTAGAGGGTATCGTTGCGTACATAAGAATCGTGGATGTAACCGCCGGGCAGGTCAACAGCGGCCAGTAGCGTGGGCTGATCTGGATTTTGACTGATGTCGAGCACCATAATACCCTGCGACTGCGCATTGGTGCCATTCAGGTAAATGCGGCCGGAAACGGTATCTAAAGTTATGGTATGCGAGCGGAGAAAAAATTCATTGCTGTAATAGGTTCGGATAATCGTATCGGGCGCCTGCGACATATCAAAAATCATCAAGCCTTCTTCTGTCTGATCTGAAACGGCGTAAATGCGGTTTTTGTAAGATTTAAACTCGCGCCAAAGGGTGGTTTGCTTGCCTTCAAACTTCCCGATCAACTCCGGCTGCGTAGGATTGGTTATGTCAAAAAACAAGACATGCAAGGCGCCACCCAACACCGCGTACTCGTGGCCATCGAGTGCCATACCCCAGCAACCACTGTATTGCAGGCTGAGCGAAGGCGCCAGCGGAAGCGCATCGTCGTCCCAACGACCGAGTAAAGTCATATTTAATGGCGTCTGCGCTTTCACAGCAAGCAGGCAAATAAAGAAAGCGCAGAAAAGAGCAATTTTTTTCATCATTTTTAAAATTATGGATCAACAGGATTGGGCATCTTTGCGCAGCCTTGGCATGGGTGCGGGCAACCTCAATGACCCGTTCCGCGTCAGCCAAGCAAACAACAATGCCGAACTAATGGCGAAAGTAAACCGGATTATGCAGATACGTCAATTCCTACTTCCTGCTTTGCTGATTTTGGCCGGATTAAGCACCGCCAAAGCCCAAAAATACAGCAATGAATTCCTCGCCATCGGTGTCGGCGCCCGCGGGCACGGCATGGGCAACGCCATGAGCGCTACCGTCAATGACATCACCGGCGCTTACTGGAATCCCGCAGGTATGACCAATATCGAAGCGCCGCTTCAACTCGCCGCCATGCACGCCGAATGGTTTGCCGGCGTAGGGCAATACGACTATATCGGCTTCGGCAAATCCCTCAACCGCGATAAAAAATCCTACCTCGCTTTTTCACTGATCCGTTTAGGCATTGATCAGATCCCCTACACCATCAACCTCGTAGAAGCCGACGGTACCATCAACTACGACAACCTCTCCGAGTTTTCTGCAGCCGATTATGCCATCACCGGCTCCTATGCACGGCAGTTGCGCAACCCGGCACTTTCTGTAGGCGGTACGGTCAAAGTGATTCGCCGCGTTATCGGCTCTTTTGGAGGCTCCTGGGGCTTCGGCGCCGACCTCGGCGCGCAATACCGCAAAGGGAAATGGACAGTCGGCCTGCAAGCCCGCGACCTGACCACCACCTTCAACGCCTGGTCTTTTAACCTCACGGAGCGTGAAAAACAGGTTTTTGCAGCAACCAACAACGAAATTCCGGTCAGCAACACCGAAATCACCCGCCCCTCATTTACCCTCGGCGCTGCCTATAAAGCCAATCTCGGCGCCAATACCACCCTTTTGCCGACAATAGACCTGCTCCTGACCACCGACGGTCAGCGCAACGTACTCGTCAGCTCCAAATCATTCAACCTCGATCCGCGTATCGGACTGGAAATGAATTATAAATCTTTCCTCCAATTGCGCACCGGACTCAGCAATTTCCAACGCTACAAAGACGACTTCGACCCCAATAAAGAACGCTTGGCCATTCAGCCGCACTTCGGCGTTGGCCTCCTGCTCAAACGCGTTCAGCTCGATTACGCCCTCACGCGCCTGAGCGCCGATACGCAACCGCTGTATTCGCATATTTTTTCAGTAAAACTCGACTTCAAGCCGAAGCAAAATTCCTGATTTACAGGCATTTATCGAATCAAAGTCACTTCCCCTTTCAATAAGCGCACCTGTTGTTCGTTCGGTAGCCGGTACTCCAGGGTATAGGCATACACGTCGCCGACGGCATCAGTGCCGTTGAGCGTCAGGCCATCCCAGGTTTCTGTATTGTTGAAACCCTGAAACACCAATTCTCCCCAACGGGCATAAATGCGCAGCTCCAGCACCTCCAGTTCGCAGGCTCCAAGTACAGGTGAGAAGCGATCATTAATATTATCGCCATTGGGCGTAAAGGCATTGGGTACCTGATCGGGGAATTTGCAGCATTTTTCCGATAACTTTACTTCAAAAGAATCGCGGAGCGTACGGCAACTTGTCTGAAACGTTGCCACATAAATTCCTTCTTTGTCCGCACGTAAACTATCGCTTGCACTGCTGCCGTTGAGCCAGCTCAGGGTTCCGGTTCCGGTAGTGAGCGCGCGCAGGGTGAGGGGAAACAAATTACAGGAATCTGCAATATTGGCTGTAATATCCAGTTCGGCGTTATCCGAAGCAATCTCAAAACGGGAAAAAGAAACGCCACAGGAATCGGTGATTTCCAGGGTGTAAATACCGGCCTGATGTACCCGGAGGGTATCGGTTGTTGCACCGTTGTCCCAGCGATAAACCACACCTGTTTTAGCCGATTGCAGTAGTATACCATTTAAGGTATCGCAAATTGTCAGTCTTGTCGTATCGGTCTGGCTGTTTTGCGCAGCAAAAATATAGTCGGCAAAATTAGGAAGTGAGGTGTAAAGGCCGCCTGCATTGTTGATGTCTACCGGTAAGTCAAATAGGTTGCGCTGGATACGAGGGGCAATCCCGTCCGGACAAGTAATTCTGGAAATACCCTGCGTGAGGGTCAGGATATTAAACTCCGTTTGTTCATTCAGGTAAACATTGCCGTC
This sequence comes from Chitinophagales bacterium, assembly GCA_017303875.1. GTDB lineage: Bacteria > Bacteroidota > Bacteroidia > Chitinophagales > Saprospiraceae > M3007. The sequence goes on from JAFLBP010000003.1 coordinate 70,969, forward strand.
GGGGCCAAGCTGCATCAGGCCGTTGAAGCTCAGTTCCATATTTCCAATGACCTTTGGAACCTGATCGGCCAGATTGGGCAAACTCAGGTCGTAACGCAGGATATTGGAAAAGCCGCTGTCGTCTCTAAACGCAAGTAAATAACGGCTGGAGGGCGAAAAAGTATGGCTGTAAGTGCTCAGGCCGAGGGTTGCCTTGAGGGTAATGGAGCCGGTGGCAGCGTCGAAATTATACAAGTTAGTGCCGTCGAAAATCAATTTTCCGTCAGGAGCGGCTTTAATGACGTTGGGCGCCAGAGCGGTTGCCAGGCGGGGCTGAACAAAAGGGGCGCCTGGGCCTGCGGCGGTAAGGGGCGTCACCACAAACTGCTGTGTCGTGTAGGAGCTGCAAATAATCCAGAAATCTTTGCCATTGCTGTGCCGAACGGCGGTAATGGCTTCCGTTGCCGGTGTGAAGAGGCGTTTATCAGCCTCTATTACACCACCCAGACCGCCATTGAGCGTCATATCCACCACAAAATAGGAGAGGCCGCGATGCGTACCCAGTGGCGGCGTAATCACACTGAGGTTGTGGTCTATGGTAAAGAGAAAATATTGTCTGGGGTTTCCGGGATGCGGTACAATTACCGCGCCCTGTGCTGCCGAATACCCGCCGCCTTTGTCGTCGCCCATATTGTACATCACGGCCTGGTTGGCATTCCAGATGATCCCCTCACGGGGACCGTTGATGCCATTGGGAACAAAGCCGCCACCGTTGGTGTAAAACAACATTTTGCCCCCGGCATCACAATAGCCGGCGCAGCCTTCGTAGGTATCCACATTAATATTGGATAAAACGGTCGGACTGCCGGAGGAAAAATCCAGTCCGGAACCCGCGCCAAAATACCAGATATTGCCGTGTTTGGAAAGCTGGGCCGCAGCAGGCCCGAAAACAAAACAAAATAAACCGAGTGCAAGCAGCCGGTACATGCAGGAAATTGTGTTCAAATTCATGGGATAAAGATTATTTCAAAGTGTTCTAATGCGCTAAGATAGCCTGTTTTCGGCTTGCTGATATTTTTATTTGCTTTAGGTGTCGCTTTTCATTAATTTTGCACGCCCAAAACGGGATAGCTAACAGTACAATACTCGAATGAGACGCATCGAACTGGAAATAGTGGCGCTGTCGCACAGCATGACTCAATCTCACAACTACGCCGTAGTGCTGGGAGAAACCCGCGGGCAACGCCGCCTGCCTATCGTAATTGGCAGCTTCGAGGCACAAGCCATTGCCGTCGCAATGGAACGTATGAGTCCCAATCGCCCACTCACACACGACCTCTTCAAAAACACCCTTGACACCTTTAATATCGTACTTAAAGAGGTCATTATCAACAACTTACTCGACGGCATTTTTTATGCCCGTTTGGTTTGTGCCCGCGACGGCGACAACTACGAAATAGACTCGCGTACCTCCGATGCCATCGCGATGGCCGTTCGTTTCGGATGCCCGATTTATACCTACGACTTTATCCTGGAAGCCGCCGGCGTCATGCTGGAAGACCATGATGATGAACACGGCAGCGGTATCGAAAACCCCGCCGCAAGCAGCAGCACCTTCGATCAGGACGCCATCGAGAACTACCCGCTCGATGCCCTGCACCGAAAATTACAGGAAGTACTCGAATCGGAAGATTACGAAACTGCTGCCAAAATTCGCGACGAAATCAAGCGCCGCGAAGCCAAAGATTAGACTTTTTTTTAGGTGTTTTTGTGTTTTAGTATTTGGGTGTTTTAGTGCATTAGCACCTCGGTAAACCCAAACACTAAAACACCCAAACACTAAAACACCCAAACACTTCCCCCCTTACCAAGTTGGCTGATCACAACGAAACCGGAAAACTGGGCGAACAAATTGCCGAACAATACCTGCTGGATAAAGGCTGGACGATCGCCGCGCGCAACTACCGATCCGGCAAAGGAGAAATTGACCTCATCGCCTGGGCCAGTCCCGAACTACTCGTCTTTATTGAAGTAAAAACCCGCAGCTCCGAAGCATTCGGCCCTCCCGAAATCTCCGTCGACGAAAAAAAGGCCGATCTCATGGCCCGACTCGCCAACCACTATATGGCCGCAATTGGCTATGAATGGGCTATTCGTTTTGATATTATCGCCGTTACTTTATCAAAAAAAGGCGCCGGAACAACTGAAGTCCGGCACCTTGAAGATGTCTTTTTCTAAGCGCTTAGAGTCGCAACGCCATCGTAGCAATGATACTCCGACCGTCGCCCGGCCATACACCCGGCCCGGGATAAATACTGGGCCGTTTGCTGAAATATTGCGCGTCTGCAAGGTTATTCACCGATACTTTAAACCGCAACAAAGGGTTTACCTGCACCGACGCATGTGCATCCCACAAGGTGTACGCCGGTACAATACCGCGCGTACCGTTTGCATTGGGTTTTATGGTATTAAACGGATCAGAGAAGGTCTCCGCTACAAAGCTGTGCTGAATTGTCAGGCTCCAGCGTTTCCAGGCCGCCTGCAAGCCGTTGCGGCTCGTCCATTCCGGAACGCTTTCAATTCGATTGCCCTTAAGCGGAATATTTTCCTGGCCACTGGCTATTTGCCCGCTGGTGTAGCGGCCATCCATGTATGCCGTTGACGTATACAGGGAAATCTGCGCGTCCTTGGTTTTAAGCAATGCGCCTTCCAGATAAAATTCTACGCCGTCGGTACGACTATTGCCGATATTGGTTTTCAGGAAATAAGTACTGCCATCCGTATCCGTAAATGCCTGACTGCCAATGCGATTATTGTATTGAACCCGGAAAACACCCGCATTGAGGTTAATGCGGCCATCCAGCCAATTACCCTGAATACCCAACTCGGCATTATAACCGCTTGAACTGCTCAGGTTGGGGTCTACACGTTCCAATATATTGGCCGGAATTACCTCGCCCAATACGACCGGGCGGTAAGCTTGCGCAATGCCGCCGTAGAGCCGCCAATGTGCAGCTGGTTTGTATTGGATGCTGCTTCCCAGAAGTACAAAACGATGCTCGATTTCCGTGATGGCACGATCAGGGGGCAAACTGCGAATCTCCCCACTCATTTTAGTTATACCCGATTCAGCCCGAATACCCGGAGAAATACTCAATGCGGGTGTGATATAAAGTGTATTTTCAGCAAAAATGGCGATATTATTGGTTTTATAATGCAAGTCGCGGCCCCAGTTCGGGTCCAATAAAGTCATATCATAATCCGTTCCGGCGCTGCCTTTACCAATTTGCCGGCGGTTCAAATCGTTACTGATACCGCGTATGCCCGTGGAAAGCATACTTTTCATATTGCCAATCCGGTACTGATGCAGCAAACGCATTTCCGAGGTATTGCTGTTGAACAGGTCTATATCCACCTGTCGGTTACTGTATGTGCCGGTTTGCAGGTTAATGGCATCCACCTTGTCGGCCGCGCCGAGAAACTGCACGCTGCTGCGGTCGCCGCGCAGCAGCGACGTAATCCATTGCAGGGAAGTATTTTTGCCTAATTGCCAATCCAGTGTAAGCGATCCCACCCAAATATCAGGACTGTAATAATTCCGGCTTCGCGTTGCCTGCCGCGGGTTGCTCAGGAACATACTATCGGTTAAGGGGCCGGGAATCTGGTAAAGGTAACTGGAGCGGCCCAGTTCGGCTTTGAGTGTGATTTTTTGTGTGGCCTGCCAACTCAATTGCGCAAATTGCGCCGTAGAAGTGGAGCGGCCATTATCCCGATATCCCTCGGAAACCCGTTGATAATGGTAGGCTTGCCAGGTAAATTTTCCCATTCGCCCGCTCAGGCGGTTAAAAGTACTGAGCAAACCAAAAGAACCGGCTGCATTCTGGGTCTCGTAGGCAATCGGCCGGGTGGTATCGGCCTGCCGGGTGATATAATTCAGCATGCCCCCAAACATCGCGCCGTATTGCAGCGAGCCGGTACCCCGAACTAATTCAATACTTTCTATCGCCTCCATGGGCGGGTTGTAGTGACTCGCCGGGTAGCCATACATATCGGAGTTGAGCAACACCCCATTCTGGCGCACATTCATGTCCCAACTCCGGTGTGGATCAAGGCCGCGCAGGGAAAAATTGAGTTGATTGCCCGAACCGTCCATATCATAGGAGAAAGCGCCCGGAATTTTTGCAAAAACCTGGCGCACGGTTTTTTCCGTCAGGTTGGCGGGCATATTGTCGAGGGTTAGCACCTCACTGCGTTTGCCGGCATTCAAAAAACCACGATGTACATCCGGCAGTTCTTTTGCAGGACGAAAGCTGCTCCGCCAGGATTGAATGGAGATTTCTTTCAATTGCTTGTCGGAAAGCGTGTCAATCGTTTGTGCATGGAGGCCAACACTTGGTAAAAGAGCCGACATCAAAAGGAAAAAGCACTTATTCATAGTCTGTAGTTTATCGTCAGGTTAAAAAAAGACAAAAAAATAGAGGCTAACGCGGGGTTATACCATCGTCAGCCTCTATTGAAGGTGGCGATCTGCAAATTCAGATCACAAAAAACAACTTACGCCTTATTTTTTCCAGGGCAGCTCCAGTACACGTTGCGCAGCAAGCTCGCCAACACGCACCCCTTCCACACAGTCCATGCGGAAGTGTACACCCAGCGGAATACGGGAGTAAGCGTCTTCGTCGCCGAGGTCTTTGAACGAAGCGAATGTTCGCGGGGTACCGATAAACTCTACGCGATTGACGTGGCAAAGATCGGTGAAGGTATAAGTACCCGGGTTGCGTTGGTTGTATTCAAAATAAGACGACAGAATTTTCGCGCCTGCACCACCAAAACCGGAGTGACCGGACGGGTAAGCGGGGAAAGAAGGTGTCTCATATTGTCCGGAATTCGTATTAAGCATGATCGTATTCCAGTTGTCGGCAGCAGGAATATTCTGCGCAACCACACGCTGAATATAGCTCACCGGGCGCTCCACATTGTAAAAATACTTGGAGTGCCAGAGTGAAACGCCGGCATCATTGAGGGCGAGGCCCATTTTAGCATACAGCTCGGCAGCACCAGCGAGGTCGGTCTTTTGAGCGCCTACTACCTGATCCAGAACCGCAATCAGACGGGGCGGCGGGCCGAACGTCAGGTTAAGGTTATCATCGCTCCAGAAAATGGCCTTCCAGCGCTCGTCATAAGCGAGGGCTTCCTGTCCGGGAGCGGGGTTATTGATCATATTCACGGTGTTGTACACCTCCATAGCCTGGGTGTAGAACAGGGAATTCGGGTTTTCGCTGTACGGAATCGGCGGTTTGCAGAGCTTTTCAGCTTCTTTCAACGCAAAAGTGCGTGCTTTACCCCAGTATGGGAACATCGCTTTGCCGTAGTCCGGATAAGTCGGTTGCCATTTACCTGCTCCGGTGGGCGGATTGTACTCTGCCGGGCGCGGATTCAGGAAGGCATTGTGCGTCGTAACGTCGGTTTGGCTGTAGCTGTAAACAGCGGATGCCACTGCGATACCGTATTTAGTAGAACGATCCAAAATCTCCGCAGTAGTTTTACCGGCATATTCTGCATTGAGCTGACGCCCCATTGCTTCAATTTTCCCGTAAAGTTCCGGATACTGTGTTTCCAACTGGAAGAAGAAACGCTGCATCAGGTAGCCATAAGAAGCATTCACCACGGCTGGCCAGTAGTACTCCTTATCTGTTTCAGCATCAGGAATATCAAGACCGCTGTACAGGCTTTCCAGCGAGTTGTTCTCCGGAATTCCGCTTACCACACCTTCGTAGGCCGACAGGCCCATGTAGGCAAGCGCACGGGGCGCGGGGCCGGGGCGGTTACCATCGGCGAAACGGTCGATTTCCAGGAACAATTCATTCCATTTAATGAAAACCTGGGCATCATAGTTGTGGGCATTGGCGAATTCGGTCTTTTCCTCAATGGTGGACGAACAGGAGTTGAAGAAGAGTACCGTACCAACTGCCAGCAGGATTAGTTTGTGTAGGTGTTTAAATTTCATCTGCGGGAGACCTTTTTTTGTTGAAAATAACGGAATAGAACCATGCAATAACTGTGCTAAAGACACGATCCGGGCGCAAAGTAACACAAAAAAGTGCATGTTGCGCCCGTTTATATGAGTGATTTTAATTACCTTTTAATAATTGAAAGCTCATTGCAAGGTTTATTCAGCTAAATAAACCCTCTATTGAAAGGTAGCGTTCACCGGTATCATAGTTGAATCCCAGCACCCGGGTACCCGCGGGCAGCTCCTCCAATTTTGCAGCAATGGCCGCCAACGTGGCCCCCGAAGAGATGCCGCCAAAAATACCTTCTTCGAGCGCAATACGTCGCGCATACTCAAAAGCCGCGTCTTTTTCTACCTGAATCACTCCGTCAAGCAGTTCGGCATGCAGGTTTTTAGGCACAAAACCGGCGCCGATGCCCTGAATGGGGTGTGGCCCGGGCGCCCCGCCGGATATGACCGGACTCAAAGCCGGCTCCACGGCAAAAACCTTCAAAGCGGGCATTTGTGCTTTTAATATTTCCGCCACCGCAGTGATATGTCCGCCTGTGCCGACGCCGGTGATGAGCACGTCGATACCCTCCGGAAAATCGCGAAGAATTTCCTGGGCCGTTGTGGCGCGGTGAATGGCGATATTTGCCTCATTTTCAAATTGTTGTGGCATCCAGGCGCCAGGCGTTTCCGCAAGCAGCTCCCGGGCGCGTTCTATGGCCCCTTTCATCCCTTTTTCGCGTGGTGTCAGATCAAATTGCGCCCCATAGGCGGCCATGAGCCTGCGGCGTTCAATACTCATACTTTCGGGCATTACCAGGATCAAAGGGTAGCCTTTTACCGCAGCTACCATGGCCAGTCCGATGCCCGTATTGCCGCTCGTCGGCTCAATGATGATGCTGCCGGGCTTGAGCGCGCCGCTTTTTTCTGCCGCCTCAATCATCGCCAGCGCGATGCGGTCTTTGATACTGCCACCGGGGTTGGCGCGTTCAAGTTTGAGCCAGACTTCGTGTTTTTCACCAAAAAGGCGGTTGATGCGGACATGTGGCGTATCACCAATTGTTTCCAGAATGTTATTTGCTTTCATATGAATATTGCTGTTTAAATGACAAAATTGATGGGTTCTTCAAAAGGTTTGGAGCGCACTTTTACCTGAGGCTGGTGCAGCACTACAGAATACGGGGCAATGCTGCCGGTAATCCAGCTGTTGCCGCCTATCACCGAACTGTGCCCGATTACCGTATCGCCGCCCAATATGGTGCTGTTGGCGTAAATGATGACGTTGTCTTCAATCGTCGGGTGTCGCTTGGTGTTGGCCATCGACTTTTGCACCTGCAAAGCCCCCAGGGTCACCCCCTGATAAATTTTTACATGGTTGCCAATGACGGCGGTTTGGCCAATCACCACGCCCGTGCCGTGATCAATAAAAAAGGAATGCCCGATTTCGGCAGCCGGATGAATATCAATACCGGTGCGCCCGTGTGCGTATTCGGCAAAAAAACGCGGCAGCAATGGCACTTCCAGCTCGTGCAGCAAGTGTGAAACACGGTAAATGGCGATACTGAAAAAACCGGGATAGGTTGCAATAACCTCTTCAATGCAGCTTGCTGCGGGGTCAAAATCCAGAAAAGCCCCGGCATCTTCCTGAAGGCGTTGGTACACCTCGCCAAGGCCGTCAAAAAAAGCGTCGGCGGTAGCGGCAGCGCGTTGTTCGGAGCCATCCAGCAGCGGCAACAATAACTCCAGCAAATGATGCCTCAACAGGGAGTAGCGCACCTGTGCGGGCAGGTGTGTATTGTCGAGAATCGGGAAAAGAAACAAAAAAAGATCATCGACAAACTGCTCTGTATCTGCTTTGGGCGGAATATGCCGATGCGGCGCCGTCCGGGAGGCATCCAGCACAGAAAAGAGATCGTTTAAGGACTTTGTATGCATAAAACTTTCATTAAGCGGTCCATTGCGCGTAAAAAAAAGCACCCTTTCGCGCAAACAGCGGGAAAGGGTGCTTTTTTTCCGACAATATTCCGGGAAATTACGTCATCCCTGATGCCATTGCCAGCGTATGCCCTTCCCAAAGGAAGCACAACAACAGCAACAACAACAATTTTGAACGTTTTGATTTTTCATTTTTTACGCTTAAGCGATACAAGGCAAACAGCATTGCAACGCAAAGGTTTATTTTATTGAATATATCCTTGCAAAAAACGGGCCAAGCCTGAATTTATTGCAAAGAATCAACAGGCGGCGCAAGTGGCGCCCTGCGCAATTTCAGGTCAAATGGAATTCCGCGAATCTCGAAGCTCAGGTTCAACGTGCTGTCTGAAGCGCCAGTGATTTCATACTCAACCGGCGGAGCAGATTTTTGGATGATTTTATTGTCTTTCCGCTCAAACGGGGTGGGTGTTTCGGCGCCTACAGGCAGGTTGGTTTCCATGGTACTTGTGGCAGGATCAAAAAGAAAATAAACGCCAGCCAGGGTTTCCGTGGCTTTTTGCGCACGCATACCTTCGAGCAGCTCCCAACGGCCATCAATTGCGGCCGGTGGCGTTTTTGGCGTCTCGTTACAAGCCGATGCAAGCCATAACAAGCCGAAAAGGGGTAAAAGTTGTAAACAACGCATGACAGTAAGTAAGATTTGATCTTGGAAATGGCGCGGCTAACGCAATTCGACATAGCCGAAGCCGAGGTGCGGAAACTCGCCAAAGCCCGCATAATAGCAGAATTCCATTGCTGAAACCGGCATAGTTACCTCAAATTCATAAGTAAAACCCCTCAGTTGTGTAATGTTTTCCACGTTTGGTTTCAAATGTATCAGACGCGATTTGGCCTGACCCAACATCTGGAAATACATCGGATACGAGGGATCGAGCAACTTCAGGTTCGCCAGCGATTTATACTGCACCGCAGCTTTAAAACGCCGTACAATATGGCTGAAAAAAGCGATATCATACAACTCGTTTTCCGGCAACAAATAAGGATTGTTGCTTTTTACATCTTCCACCGAAGTGATGGACACCGGAGAAACTGCCTTGAACTGCATGGTCTCCCTGAAATTCGGACGCGGTAATACCTGCCAGTGCTTAACGGCAAACTGGGCGGGTTTTCCCTCAAAAACACCCAATTGCAAGGGAATCTGACGAAACAGGTTCACCACCTGCTGCTCAAAAGCCGGGTCGAGGTAAATAGACACATTGAGCTTTACCTGATTTCCGTTCAAGGTAAACTCCTGCTTCACCTGATCCATTTCATAAGGATAAATGGCCAGGGAACTGAATGTAAATAATTTGTAATTCCGGGAAGCGACATCAAACCCGCGTTGCTGAATCCAGGAGGCTAATTCTGAGCCGGATTTGGACAACACCTGAAAAACCCAATTCGAAATTTCGGATTGGTAGTTTATGGGGATGACGGTTCCCTTCTGACAAGAAAGGCTAAACTGGATTCGCATGGCTTGCTGATTAAACTTAGATTAGACAACCGTTAAAAAACGCTTCTGTAAGCACTTCTCAACAGGTGTCGGAAGTTTCCCAATAGTAGTTCGATTTGTTTTGCGGCCGAAAAGTACAATATTTTAGCAAATGTGACCGCACAGCCCTGTTTTTTTTCAAAACTTAGGCAATCCGGAGCATTCAAAAAACACATAGGCACATAGGACACATAGATTAAATTAATCTACTGGTGTGCCCTACATGCCTATGTATTGAGTGATAACAATATGCTTACAGCCTATTGATCAAAGAAATTGTCGTATTGATTACCACCGCGCTCCACTTTGGGCGGAATCTTAACCGGAGCATTCAGGTCCAGCACATCGCTATCGCTCTGAGCTTTGGCGATAATCTTATTTTTTTCGCCACCGAGCAGCATGGAAACGCCTTCTTTCTCCCAGGTTTCCAGCATTTTCATGCCGTCTTCCTCGAAAACCCCGTTTTGCAGGTCGATGGAATCCATAAAGTTTTTGGACATGTCCATAAAGCGTTCCATTTCACCAACTTTTTGGCTCACATCTTCCGCCATGGCTTCAAGTGCCATATCGTACATATATTTTTTATCGCTGTTGCCGCTCAAAATCGCCTGCGCAGAGCGGATGACGCTGTGGCTGGCTTTGATGGCCTTGTATTCCTGCTCTTTTACCATCACCTGATCTTGCAGGTCTTCGAGCATAATCTCGGAATTCTCATACATTTTCACCAGCACGCGGTAGAGCACTTCCATGCGTTTGTAAAGGTCTTCGAGTTTCATATTCGATTCCTGCAAACGGCCGGCTTTGCGCGCCTGAAGCACCATGATGGCCTCTTTACCTTTATCGCGGGCCTGACTTGCCAGGCCGAGGTTGTTCTGAATGGTGCGCTGGTTTTGCTTGATCATCTCGCTGAGCTTGTACATCTGTCCTTTGAGTCCGCCAATCTGGGTATTCATCTTTTTAAGATTATCCTTCAGATCGTCGATATAGGATTTCAGAATGCCGATCGGGTCGATTTGCACGAACACGCCGGTAATCCAACGCATTACCGATTTGTACATATACCATACGAGGTTGCGCATTTTCGGATCGAGCACCATGTAAACGATAGCGCCCAACACACCAAGGCCGATGGCGAGGTTGACACCCGACCACACGATGGTACTTAAAATAGGCAACACGTAATAAGCAAAAGCCACGGCGCCGGCAGCTAAAACGATACCACCGAGAACGCCTTCCGGGCGTTGGAAAAAGCCTTTGGGTTTGCCCTGTTGAAATTCAGTCATTGTTATTGGAATGTTTTGTTTGTGTGTACTTGAATTGTTGATTTAAGGGGATTTTTTTGCGGTTTAGCCGCCGAGATGTGTTTTTATCTTTTCCAGATCTGTTTGTATCTGACCAGCCAGTGCGGCAAAGGTAGTTTCAAAATCCGCTTTGGTACTTTCAATTTTCACCATACTGGATTCAATTTCCGCACGCAATTGCTGACTTTTAGCGCTATCCTGCTCTATCTGTTGCTGCAAATTCTGAATCTGCTGTTTTTTATGTTCCACCATCGTTTCAATGCTCTTGATCTCTTCCTCGCGGTTGCCGATCAATTTGGCGCGCTGCTGGGTGTGGGCCTCCTGAAATTTGTTGGCCTCGCCCTGCAATACCTGTAAATATTGCTGCGCGGAGCTGAGCAGCGCCTGTGGGGTTACACCCATGGTTTGGGCCATAGCGCCGGCCGACTGGAAACGCGTCGGTTCATCCATCGGCATATTCGACAGGTTTTTAATGGCCTGCCGAAATTCCAGATAATCGAAACCGGGCTGGTTGTTTTTTTCCAGGGCTTCCGACAAAACCTGCATAAAACGATCGGAGATATTGCCTTCGGCAGCAACCTGGGGCGCCGGTGTCGGCGCAGCCGCTTTTTCAGGTGCAACAGGGGGGCTTGGGGTTTCGGGCGCCGCAGCGGGCGACTTGGAGGAGGCGACTTCTTCTACAAAGAGGCCTTTGATTTTTTGCCAGTATTCACTCATAATGCGGTCAAAGTTCAAGGGGTACCCAACGTGCTGCCGCTTTTGTCGGCGAGGTACCTGAAATTTCGGACAAAGTAAGGCAAAAACGCGGATAAACAGAAAGGAAAGTATTGTGTTTCTTTGTGGCGAATTTTTTCAAGGCATGACTTTCGACGTTACCATTCCAGTGCTCAACGAAGCGGCCACGCTTGAGCGGCAGGTAAAACTGCTACACCGTTTTTTACAACAACAATTTCCGCAGGAAAATCAGTGGCGCATTGTTATTGCCGATAACGGCAGTACCGATGAAACCCGCGCTATCGCCGCCAAACTCTCGCTGGAACTGCCCGAAGTACACGTGGTGCATGTGCCCCGCAAAGGGGTCGGACTTGCCCTGAAAACCTCCTGGTCGCAGAGCCGTGCCGATATGGTCGGCTATATGGATCTCGATCTGGCAACCGACCTGCGCCATTTCCCACAGGCCTACAACGCCCTGGCCACCGAGGGTTTCGATCTGGTTTACGGTACGCGCCTGCACAAACGCTCCAAGGTGCGCGGGCGCACGCTCAAACGCGAGATCACCTCCCGGGCCTTCAACTTTATTGCCAAAAACTACCTGCGCACCCGTTTTTCAGATGGCATGTGCGGTTTCAAATGGCTCAAACGCGAATACGTGCAAACCCTCATGGACGGTGGCGCCGAAAGCGACGGCTGGTTTTTCAGCACCGAACTGCTCGCCGTGGCTGAATGGAAAGGCCTGAAAATCTGTGAGTTGCCGGTTCACTGGACCGACGATACGAGCGAAAGCAAAGTCAACATCCCCCGCTTGGCCAAACAATACCTGCTGGCCATGAAAACCCTCAAAAAACGCAAACCCCGCCGAAACGCATGAACAAAACACTCGCCCTCGGTACCGCACAATGGGGCTGGACCATTGATCCCAAAACCGCTTTTCAGCTTTTTGAACACTGGCTCAATGCCGGTGAAAACCATTTCGATACAGCATCCAACTATCCCATCAATCAGAACCCGGCCGACTTCGGCGCCGCCGCAAAAATACTCCGCGAAGCGGTTCAGGCACACGGACTGAACAACCTGCACCTGACCCTTAAAGTCGGCGCAATAGATAACCTGCGCTCACCCGACAACGACCTCTCCCCCACCCGACTCCTGCAACTCGCAGAACAATACCGCGAACTGTTTGGCGACAATGCACTCACGCTGATGACGCATTGGGATAATCGGGATGATGCCGCCGCAATTCGCGGCAGCTTTGAAGGTTTGCTGGCAGCGCAGCAACAATTCGGTATAAAAATCGGGTTTTCAGGGGTGAAACACCCTGAAATCTACGCAACCGTAAATGAAAGCTATGGGTTTCAACCCGAAATTCAGTGCAAGCACAACTTGTTGCACAGCGACTTGCCACACTATGCCCCTTTGTTTGCTCAGAGCAATTGCCAAACCTTTGTTTACGGTATAAATGGCGGCGGTATAAAATTAGAATCCGGCGTGCCTTCGCCAACATTAGAAGCACGTGGCGGTGAAAGCGAAAAAATAGCGGCGCTGCGCCAGCGTTTACTTGAAAAATTGCCGGAATGGAACCTCGCATTTGTACGGCCGCCCCTGAAAAACATGAACCAGATCGGTTTGATTTACGCCGAATACCAGGCGGAAGTCAGTGGTATCCTACTTGGCCCAAGCACTTCGGCACAGCTGCTTCAAACCCTCGATTTTTGTCGAAACTTTGAGGTTTTTGACTATTCAGACGTGTATAAATCCCTGCAAGCCCAAACAAGCGCTTAGCCGCCGGTCATCAACGCGTCGCAGAGCCAGTTGGCGAGGGCCTGGCGGTTGTTTTTAAGCACGAGGCGCTGCTGGTCCCAGTCGTTTCGGATATTACCCAGCTCGATATAGATTGCTTTGGGTGTGGTGGTTTCGGTAAGCATGAGCAGGCCGCGGGAGCTCACCGTACCATTATAACTATTCTGACCGCGGATGCGGCGGTATTTTTCCAAAAAAGTTTGATGCACGTGATCGGCGAGGCGTTCACTGGCCTGGGAGCCGGGACGGAAATAGAAAAACACATCGGTTTTTGCGCTGCTGTGTCGGGAATCCACGTGAATTTCCACCATTGTCTGGTTTTGCAATCCGGCAGTAAGGTGACGGGCGGTGAGTTCATTAATGATCTCGCAGCGCTGAAGCAGTCGTTCCTTTTGGTTGCGCGGAATGGGAAGTCCGCCCCAGACCTGTTCGTCGGTATCATGGCGCAGGTAGGCGTCATCGCGGATGCCGTCGTTGGGGTCTCGGACTATCATATAGGCCGTTGCGCCGTGTGAAATCAGCATGCGCATCAGGCGCAGGGCGACATCGTAGGCGTATTCATCTTCGCAGAGGGTATTGCCCGCGCGTTTGCCCTGAGCGCCGGTATCAGGGCCGCCGTGTCCGGAAACGATGTAAAACACACGTCCTTTCAGGCGCTGGCTCACGAGCGGAACATTCGCATAACGCGGGCCGAAGATGGGATAGTTTCTGCTGCCGCGCCCCGTGCTTAGTTCGCCGCCGGAAGCAGCGGGCAAACTTGCCGTGGCCGATCGTTTTGGCGCCGCACTTGCCGCAGCAGTACGGGTTGGTGCTTTGGGAGGCGCAGCGGGTTTGTCGCTTTCACATTCCAGTTCATGCCAGGGCGTCCAGAGTTCCCGACTCGAAACGAAATCATCATTACGGATGCCTGTTTCCTGCATTTTCCGATTGAAGGATTCAATGCGTTTGGCGGTTTTCCAGTCGTTGATGCCGAGGGTGGAACGGATACTTTTGCCGTTGTAGCGATCAATAAGAATAGGGAGAAAGTACTCCTGACCGGGGCGCAGCCGGTAGTCTTCCTGCAATTTATTGAGGCGAAAAAACTCTTCTACATTGCATTCGTAGTCGAACAGGCAAAAACGGGTAAGCAACTCTGCGGCGTCTTCATTGGGCTTCGCCTTAACGGTAAGATAATGGCGTCCGTTAAGTGGTTTCTTGGCAGGCACTGCATTGGGTGCACCTTGTGCGCGCAATACCATTGACGTATTGAGGCCCAAAAACAATGTAAATACAATACCTGTAATGATCTGGAAAAACTTCATCATCCTGCGTTTCTCAAAGGGGAACGCAAAGATACGGAAGAAATGCGAAACTTTTCGAGTGCGAAATCTCCGTTCCTCTCAGGGAATGCGGAATGCGGAATGCGGAATGCGGAATGCGGAATGCGGAATGCGGAATGCGGAATGCGGAAAAAATTATTTTGCGCAGCAAAAATCCAAGCATTCAACATTAAAAATTCATTCCGCACTCCGCATTCCGCATTCCGCATTCGAACTATTGCTTCTTCAACACCAGCGCACTCACCAGCGTGCCCAACAGGCTGGTTGGCAGCGGCTCCAGAAATGTATAGGCAATACGCACGAGTACGCTGCCATCATATTCTGCTTTCATTTTGCCGAGATCGGCAGCAGCCTGCTGAATTTCATTGTCGGATTTGCCGGCAGCGCGCATCCCTTCGAGGGTAAAGGTCATGTATTTATCCATAAAATCGGGCATTACAAACTCATATACCAACAACCAGCCGATAACGTAAATAAGGCAGGAGACCAGGGCCATCAGGCCGCCAATTTTGAAGGCCTCACCAAAACTGATGCGGCCGTTGCGCTCTTTGTCGCGATAACTGCGCACGCCAAAAAACACAACAATCATACTGATAATCATGCCCGTATAGCCCACCGCGGCGCCGTACGCCATATTGCCGCTGCGGGAAAACCAAAGGGCGCTGAGCAGCATCAGGCCTGCTGCAACAAGACCGGAAAGTAAGCCAAATTTTAAAATGGTATTTTTCATTGCTTTGCTTGTTTAAGGATGAAATGATGGGCAAAACACCGCAGTTTTACAACATTTACCCTCATCCTTTCGGGTGATTTACATAAAATACGCCTTTCGGGTGAACCATTCAGGGGATTAATTTCATCGCCCGGGCTTTTTGCACGGCCTGGGTGCGGCGCTGCACATCAAGCTTGGAAAACAAATTGGAAACATGCGTTTTTACTGTATTGAGGGAAACAAACATGGCCGCCGCAATTTCCTGATTGCTTTTACCCTCGGCAATGTATTGCAGTACTTCCACCTCGCGCTGAGTAAGTCCCAACGCCGTTGCGGTCGCCTCATCGGCAGCTATGCCTGCGCGCAATGCAGCCTTTGCCTCAAGGCGCGCACGCCAGCTCAGGCCCGCCCAGATTCCCGCGCCCGCGCAAAGTACCGACACCAAACCGACGTACACCGACTCCGTGTTGCGCACAAATAAAAAACGATACTGCGCCAGGGGCAGAAGCAACAGGGCAAGGCCCAACATCAAGGCCAGTAATACAATTCGACGCATATCAGTGAGCAGTTATCAGTGAGCAGTTATCTGTGAGCAGTCAGCAGGGTTGTCATGCTGAGCGATAGCGAAGCATCTGGCGGGGCGGTACTGAGTTGACCCGGCTTCGTAGTAACTCCCGGCCAGATGCTTCGCTATCGCTCAGCATGACAACCCTGTTGACTGCTCACTGCTGACTGCTGACTGATAACTGCTCACTGAAAAGGTTTTTTCTTTTCGTTCGAGAGATTAAATCTAAATTTGCTGTCAAAGATAGCGATCCGTTCTTTTGAAAACACAAGGAACATGAAAAAACTTGCCCTGCTTTTTATGCTCACTGCCCTGCTGGCTTGTAAAAAAGACCCGCCGCAGCCTTTTAATTTCACCATTCACAGTTTGGATGATCCGGAAATCAAGATCATCAGCTTGTCGATTGCTTTGTCGGATGCCGACGGCCGGGTCGTATACCTCGAAGAACGCGCCGTTCCGGACGATCCCAAGGGTATCAGTGAACTTTTTCCGCTAAAATTCATCGCCGACCAGGAACAAAGCGCCGATCAGCGCTTCGATATTACCTGTGTGTACCGCATGAATCAGCCGCCTTTTGATCGGGCGTATACCTGGTTGGATGTGGCCAGCGGCGCTACGCTCGGGTATTTGGAACCCTTGTCGACCAATACCGGTTTTCAGGCAAATGCCATCCGAAACGCACTGGAACTGCAAATCACCAATGCCCCGACCAATACCGTTGCAGAAATCGTTAATGGCGATTTTGGACAAAAATTCCAGCAGATTACGCCCACACTGGCCTTGTTGAGCGGTGAAGGCTATACTTCCGGCAAAGGCTTCCTCACGGCGTTTTACAGCCCCGGCAGCGCAGAACCCCGTATACACTGGCTGCCCTGGACCGATCAAAATTACCTCGTGGCACGCACCATTCCGTTCGGCCAAACCACTGCCGATTACCCCAAAGCGCAAATCAATATGCCGCACCCGGGACTGTGGTTCAGCGAGGTAAGCGCAGTTTTTAATAAAGACCGAGCAGGCACCTGGATGTTCGTCAGGCGCCCAGGTGCGCGGGTGGATGTGGGAACTGAAATCAAATTTCCTGATCTGCCGGAAATCAGTGCGCCTTTTTATCGCTTGCAGGCCTCGGATACCAGTATGTACGTGGATTACCTTTTTGAAAAAGGCAAATACCAGCTGCCAGGCGAATATTTACAGCCAATAAATTTCCAGATCGGCCTATTTAGTGCCCAACCCCTCATTTCGGCAGAAAGCAGCGGCGCCGGGGATATGCTTTCGGTTCGCCTGATTGAACCCATTTCCGAACATGTCTGGACCATCATCGGGCCGCCGGAGCGCTTTAAAAATTATCGGCTGATTAGTTTCCCGCAGGCATTTCTCAACCGTTCTTTTCATGCGTATCGCCCAGAGGGGCCGGTACAGGTCGATGCCTATTCTTTTGAAAATTACGGAGAATACAACGACCTTTGGGCCAACACAGATTTTTCCGAATTTTTCTGGCGCGCCAAAGCCCGGATGATTCGCGTTACAAAAACCTATTAATGCTTGATATTCTTCACGCCGACGAACACCTGATTGTGGTCAACAAGCCCGCCGGCATGCTTACCATTCCCGACCGCGCCGGCAACAAAGAGAATCTGCTGGCTGCATTGCAAAAAAAATTCGGCAACGTACTGACGGTGCACCGCCTCGACCGCGAAACCAGCGGCGTACTTTGTTTTGCCCGCACCGAAGCGGCACACCGCCACCTTTCTATTCAATTTGAGCAGCACAGCACCGATAAATTTTACTTCGCATTGCTGGATGGCGTGCTGCACAACGAAGAAGGTGAAATTGATAAACCCATCGGCGAACACCCGGTAATTCCGGGAAAAATGATGGTATCAAACAGTGGAAAACCTTCACTGACGTTTTACAGGGTACGCGAGCGATTCGCGCACTTTACCCTCGTGGAAATACAACTCAAAACCGGCAGAACCCACCAGATCCGGGTTCACTTTCAAAGTATCGGCTACCCTTTGGCAGTGGACGCCCTCTACGGTCCGCGACCGGCTTTTTTCCTCTCGCAAGTAAAGCGAAAATTCAAAACCGGTAAATATACCGAAGAAGAGCGCCCGATGCTGGAACGCACCAGCCTTCATGCTTCCCGTTTGCGCCTGCAACACCCTGATTCCGGGGAAGTGATGGAATTCACGGCAGCACTGCCCAAAGACATCAACGCAGTGTTGCAACAGTTGCGAAAATGGGATGCGGAAAAGTGAAGTAATTCACTTTTATAAGCCGCGAAAAGCCATAACCTTGCAGCGTAAATCTCTTGTACAATGGCTTTTAAATATCGATCCAGCCTTGCCAGTATCGCCCTGCCGGTCATCATACTCTTGCCGGTTGGTTTGCTGACGTACTTCGGCATCCGCCTCTACCTGCTGGATCGGGAGGAAAAGCAACAGCAACTCCAAACAGAAACCTTGCTGGCAGAACGCTATCCACATTGGCGGAATGCCATTGACAACGCTATTTACAACGATTCGACGCTTTGGATTAGTCCAAAGGAGGCGCAGCAACTCATTCGAGAGCAGGCAATTTTACAAAAAGAAAACCTGTTTTTGTCGGTCGACTCCATTATGGCCTTGCAGGTTTTGGAACGCGATACCCTGTTGTATACCTATGATTATCAGCAAATTAAAATAAATGAAAAAGCGCTGAAGGCCGGTGAGATCATTTGGGACGGCAAATACATCGTCAATACCCGAAGCGCCATTCTCGGCAGCACCCACAACCAGACGGGTTACCTGCTTTTGCTGCAACACGCCCTGCAAACCCTCTCCTACCCCAGCAAACCCAAGACAGAAAAACCCAATCTGCAACCCCGCTTTTTTAGCGGCAATATCGCCGTCAACGACGTGATCGTCAATCGCCGCAACTCCATTATTGGTATCGACAGCAGCGGTAAATACCTCATTCAACTCGCCTCGCGGCAACCCGATGCCACGTATGCCGGTAACAGTGACCGCATTGCACTGCCCGCCGCTCAGTATCATTTGCTGCGGCAATTTCTCAACAATGCCTGGCTGCTTTTTGTGGCCCTGCTGGTTACGGCCCTGCTGTATTGGCGACTGCACAAGCTATCCCGAAAAAATGCGCGCTGGCTTTCCAGTCTCGACAAAGCCACCTGCGCCATCGCCATTGCTGAAAAAGACGGCGAGATTGCCTATGTAAATACGGCATTTCAGGAATGGAATGAACAACGCGCGGCAAGGGGTAAAAACATCGGAGAAGTACTGCAACACGCGCCGATTGAGCCAATTTTACAACAAATTACCGCCCAGCCCGGCCGCACTGAATACTATTACGCCTCACTGGGCGAACGGACGGTGTACGGCAGCCTCACGTATGATGCTGATTCGGACGCTGTTATTGCCGTAGACAACGACGTATCAGCCCTGCGCCACATGTACGATGGCGAGTTGCATGCCCTCAAAAACCTGATCAAAGAAGTGAAAGAACTGAACGCGCAATTGATTTTGGGAAAAGTACCGCTTGAAAACACCTCAAAAGCCCTTGAAATACTGCGCAACAACGACCATTCGCTCGAAAAAGCCCTGCTCTTTTATGCCAACCGCCGCGAACAATTCAGCGCCGGCAGACGCGAGCAGTTCAGCCCGGAAGAGTACGACCTCGAAATCGGACTGGATCAGGTGCTGCACTGGTTTGAATCTATGTTGCTCCCCTTGTACATCAGGGTTGAAACCGACCTGCAAGGACTGAGCATTCGCGGCAACCTGCAAAGTATTGAATTGGTGTTCCAGAACGCCCTGTTCAACGCCATCCAGGCCATCCGGGAAGCCGCGCTGCCGCCCGACGCCCGCGTGCTGCGCATCAGCGCCAAAGCACAAGCCGACGGTGTGCTGCTTGAAATCTGCGACAACGGCGTGCCCGTTCCGCCGCACACAGATATTCGGGAGCTGGCCGCCCGCGCGCAAGGCGCCGGCCTGAAAACCATTCTGCTGGAAATGGAAAAAACCGGCGGACAATGCCTCGGTTTCATACAACAAACACCCCACAGCAAAGCGCTTCAACTACTTTTTCCCGCATGAAAAAAGTGATCTATTGCGACGACCAGCCGGAAATTCACATTGCCGGCGCCATGCAACAGGCCCAATGCGATTTTTTGGGTAAATGCAGTTCGCCACGCGAACTGTTCAGCACCCTGCATCATGGCAAAGTACCCGATATCCTGTTTTTGGATGCGCGTTTCAACACCCGCCAGATTGATCAGAATTTTGGCGAACTCCGCGAAACACTCGAAGAGTTGCGCGCTTACGAGCAGTGGCGTTTTATAAAAATTGTGGTACTTACCGGGGTGCCCATCCGTGAACTATTCAACCTTGCCTATCCTTTTATTGATGGTTTTATCGACAAAGCCGATTACCAGTGCGCCGTGCCCGATGCGATCACCGTATTTACCTTCGGCGATGAAGACGCGACGTTTTTTAATAAATTTTCGCCCTGGAAACCCAAAATACAAGTAGCGGCAGTATGGAGCAACTTCACAGAACTGCAGCGCTCTATTCTTGAAGACCTGTTGCGCGGACATTCCGATGAGTTCATTCAGGTAAAACACGGTATGCGCAACCATTCCAACCTCAGCGGGCGCATCGATCATATTCTGGCGCGTTTGGTGGAATTGTCGGCGCGCAAAGATTACTTCGCTGGCTTCGGCGATATGGCGCGGGGCGGCTTGAGCATCCGTCAAAAATTCTGGATCATTTTACAGGTTTGTGTAGAGCTGCGGCATCCGGTAGCGATGGCCATGCTGGAAAAAAACGGTCTGAAAATAGATGCAGAAGTGAAATAGTTCACTTGTTGTAAAAGCAGTTCAGGTGCGGCGAAGGCCGCTGGCGGTGGATATTTGGGTATCGTTTAACCAAATATCATTATCATGAAATACAACATGCTGCTGATCGCCGCATTTGCCTTTTGCTGCGCTATTCAGTTTTCCTGTAAACCCTTCCCGATCAGCGCCTTACAGCCGCCGCAGCAAGATAATCTTTCCTTGCCGCGCCTTTTGGCCGTAACGGAAAACTATCCCGAACCTTTCCAGCAATACTGGCTCAATTATCATCGCTTTGATCTCGATACGATGATACAGCCGATATTGGTAGCGCCGCCACCGCCCGCCATCGATTCTTCGCGGGTACGAATCATCCGCAACTCCTACGCGCAAAACGCCAACGCAGATGAAATGATGGTGTATTTTGCCCGATCCGTTAACAAGAACATTTGCAGCCGACTCGGCGTAGAACACGGGTATATTTCCTGCAACATCACGGCACTCGAAAACCAGGACCGCTCCGGCGGTTTGATTATTCTGAACGGCTTAACGCTGTTCATCCCTACTGTCTTGGGACTTCCAATTACCAACGACGGCGTACAACTGGAGATAGAAGTACAGGTACGAGACTGCGAGCAGCGGGTACTGGCCGTTTACCAGGGGCAGGGCGGCGCGCGGATGGTTTCGGGTATGTACTACGGCTACCACATGAACGCTTCGCATCGTTTGGTTCGGCTGCGCGCCATGCAAAAAGCCCTGGATCAGGTTAAGGAACAAATTGCCAAAGACAAAGATATGCTGGAAAAGCAATTGTATCCGTGTAGGTAAAAATTGGGATCCATGAAAACGCTCCGTAACAATTTGTTAACCAGGAGTTTCAAAAATATATTAAAGTTTAAACAGCAGTTATCAAACTTAGCTGCTGTTTATTTTTCTTTGTGATGCTTGCTCTGTACAAAGTGCTTGTTCAGATTAAGCATTAAATTAATTTCCTGATTTAAAATTGTCCAACATGTTAAAAAAGAACTTCTTCATTGCGCTTAATTTACTGTTATTGGGCATTTGCCTTACTCTTGGATTCGCCATGCAAAGCGCGTCAGACAGTAATAACAAAGGCGCGGCGCCTCAAGCCATGGTCTCTTCTGCCGAGGCATGGAAAAGTATACAGGCTGAAGTACCAACTGGTATACAAGCCGCAAGTGCGGAATCCTTTTTGGCGCTTACGCCTCGAAAAATCAAAGCAGAAACAGGGCATAAACTCTCGGTTAAGGAGGTTGTAGCATTAAAAATCGCACAAAAAAAGCTCAAAAAAGCAATGGCCGCAGAAAAAATGCCGCCCGATGGCAATGGCACGGCGGGTCTGGTTTCTATTATCACCGGCGGCGCCGGTTGCTTGTTGGGCCTGCTTGGTTTTTGGTGCCCGATTTTGGCCCTTTTGGCAATCGCAGCCGCAATTTGCGGTATTGTCTTCGGAATTATCGGTATGAATTCCGGAAACCGTACATTAGCTGTTATCGGACTGATACTTGGAGCGGTAACCCTTGCAGCACTGGTTTTCGGTATCTTAGGTTTATTCGCATTTTACGCCTAAACCCCGGAAGACATGAGCATACGAGTACCCATTCCCCAACTGCTGCGTTATGTTTTTGCGGCTAATGCAATTGCATTCCTGTTTATCCCGCTGGTATTATGGATGCTTCCTGCCGATTTCTTCGATCACGGACCGGTTACCTGCCCTTCCGTCCTGTATTATGGAGAAGAATGTTCCGGTTGCGGACTTACGCGCGCTACCATGTATTTGCTGCATGGCGATTGGCTGGAGGCCTATTATTACAATGGATTGGTATTTGTAACAACCCCTGTCCTGACTTTACTTTGGGGGTTTTTCATTGGGAAGTGCCTGCAACTCAGCAAGTTTTTACCACAAGTTAAATATCTGATTATCAACAAATAAAAACGCATCCCGGCTTTTACAGTAATGCAAAAACCGGGATGCCGTTTATAAACCTGGAGCTTATCAAGCATCCAGCATCAAAAATCATCACAGCATCGTTTTCAGCTGCGTGGCAAACTCCATGATGCTCACCGCACCCTGGTCGCCTTCGCCCTGACGGCGCACCGAAACGGAACCTGCCTCAGCTTCTTTTTCCCCGACGATGAGCAGGAACGGAATCCGTTTCATTTCATTATCGCGGATTTTACGGCCGATGGTTTCGTTGCGGTCGTCCACAAAACCGCGCAATTCCTCTGCTTCGAGTTGTTGTTTCACCTGATAGGCGTAATCCACAAAACGATCGGAAACGGGCAGGATGGCAAACTGATCGGGTGTGAGCCAGAGCGGGAATTTACCGGCGCAGTGCTCGATGAGTACGCCGATAAAGCGCTCCATAGAGCCAAAGGGCGCGCGGTGAATCATCACCGGTCGGTGCTCCTGGTTGTCGGCGCCCACATACGTGAGGTTGAAGCGCTCGGGCAGGTTGTAGTCCACCTGAATGGTACCCAGCTGCCAGGAACGGCCGAGGGCATCTTTCACCATGAAGTCGAGTTTCGGGCCATAGAAAGCGGCTTCGCCGAGTTCCCGGGTAGTGGGCAGGCCCACTTCTTCGGTTGCTTCGATGATGGCGCGTTCGGCTTTTTCCCAGTTTTCGTCGGAGCCGATGTATTTGGCTTTGTTCTCCGGGTCGCGGAGGGAGATCTGGGCGGTGAATTTTTCAAAACCCAATTTGGCAAGTACGTGGCGCGTCAGGTCGAGTACGCCGAGGAACTCTTCTTTCAGCTGTTCGGGCGTACAGAAGAGGTGGGCGTCGTCTTGCGTGAAGCCGCGCACGCGGGTGAGGCCGTGCAGCTCACCGGATTGCTCATAGCGGTACACGGTGCCGAATTCGGCGATACGCACGGGCAGTTCGCGGTAAGAGCGCGGGCGGTGTCCGTAGATTTCGCAGTGGTGGGGGCAGTTCATGGGCTTGAGCAGAAACTCTTCGCCTTCCTGCGGGGTAAAGATGGGCTGGAAGGAGTCTTTGCCGTATTTTTCCCAGTGGCCGGAGGTGACGTACAGTTTTTTGGAACCGATATGCGGCGTGATGACCGGCTGGTAACCGCGGCGGATTTGTTCTTTTTTCAGGAAATCCTCGAGGCGGGAGCGCAGGGCCGTGCCTTTAGGCAGCCAGAGCGGCAGGCCGGAGCCTACTTTTTCGGAGAACATAAAGAGTTCCAGTTCCTGACCGAGCTTGCGGTGGTCGCGTTTTTTGGCTTCTTCCACCATGTGGAGGTACTCGTCGAGTTCCTTTTGTTTGGGGAAGGTGATGGCGTACACGCGGGTAAGTTGCTTGCGTTTTTCGTCGCCGCGCCAGTAAGCGCCGGCGAAGTTGAGCACTTTTACCGCCTTGATCGGTTCGGTGTTGGGGATGTGCGGGCCACGGCAGAGGTCGACGAATTCACCTTGCTGATAGAAGGTGATGGTACCGTCTTCGAGGCCGTCGAGCAGTTCGAGTTTGTACTCGTCGCCTTTTTCCTTAAAATAAGCGATGGCGTCGTTTTTTGCGACTTCGCGGCGCTGGTACTCGCTTTTGTTGCGGGCCAGTTCGAGCATTTTTTGCTCAATTTTAGGCATATCGGCGGGCGTGAGCGAGCGGTCGCCGGTATCTACATCGTAGTAGAAACCGTTGTCGATGGCCGGGCCGATACCGAATTTAGTGCCGGGATACAGCGCTTCGAGGGCTTCGGCCAGCAAGTGGGCCGAAGAGTGCCAGAAAGTGGATTTACCTTCTTTGTCTTCCCATTTGTGGAAAGTGATGCTGGCGTCCTCGTGAATGGGGCGCTGCAAATCGCGCACCTCACCGTTGACGGAGGCTGCCAGCACATTGCGGGCGAGGCCTTCGCTGATGGAGCGGGCAATCTCCATCGCGGTGGTTCCGGCGGCATACTGACGAATGTTGCCGTCGGGGAATGTGATGTTAATCATAAAAAGAGTGTTTAAACCCACCCCTACAACAGGCGGGCGCTTTCCCTCGCGGGTCGGCAGGTTATGAATCGGGGGCAAAGATAGGACAAGGGCGGCAGGGATGGCGCATTTGTTTTTGATTTTATGCCAGGGTTGCGCGGAATTGAAATAACGGGGAGGAGAAATGCTGGCTACGTAAAGGTTCGCACGGATGTACACAGAAGGGTTTCGCACAGAAGTGCACAGATCACTCACACAGACGCGCACAGAATTCCGTGTTTTCTGTGTGAATGATCTGTGCATTTCTGTGCGAAACTTTACGCAGCCAGGCAACCTCAACAGCACAGCTCAATAAACTATCCTGAAGAAAACGAACAACAAAACACGAGGTGTTTATCGTCATGAAAAATGGGAAATAGCTACCTTGTTTGATTCCCAAATTTTTATAAAAATTTATCAAAGCAGCACGCAAGTTTTTTCAAACCTTGACATCTAAACATTCAAAGCCAACTTTTTGAAGGACGAAGCACAGTTCATAGCGGCGTTGCGCGCAGGGCAGGAAGCTGCTTTCCGCAACCTGGTAGCGGAGTACCAGCAGCGGGTATTGAATACCTGCCTGAGCTATGTGCCCGACCTTCAGGAAGCGGAAAACCTGACGCAGGAGGTGTTCGTGGAGGTGTTTTTGTCCATCCAACATTTTCGCGGAGAAGCCGGGCTGAGCACCTGGATTTACCGCATTGCCTGCAACAAGGGGCTGGCCCTGCTGCGCCATCGGAATGCCGGCAAACGGCGCAACTTTTTTCAGCGCCTGCTGAGCCTGGATTTTGCCGAGCAGCATCCCGCGCAGGACGCCTTCCACCACCCCGGCTTTGCGCTGGAACAGCAGGAGTCAGCAGCGCTGTTGTTCCGGCAGCTTGACAAATTGCCCGAAAACCAGCGCAGTGCCCTCATGCTGCACAAGGTTGAAGGACTGAGTTATCAGGAAATTGCCGAGGTGCTGCAAACCACGCTCCCCGCCGTGGAAAGCCTGATTCACCGCGCAAAAGGTAACTTGCGCAAGCACCTGCACCAACATTTTGATCAATTTTATCAAGAATAAAACACCAGCACTATGCACATCCGAATCTTAGTTTTCTTGCTTATCACCGCCGCTGTCGGCTTCGTCGCCTGCAAAGACGACGACAATCCCATTATTCCGGTACTCCCCAGCGATGCGGAAATTATTGCCCAAAACCTGAACATCAGCCTCGACAATGTACCCAATTACGCCAACCCTACCCTGCCGAATTTTATTGACCAAAATATCCTGGCGCAAGACAACGCACCAAGCATCAATCCGGTGACGGATAAAGGCGCGCAGCTGGGTCGGGTGTTGTTTTACGACAAAAACCTCAGCCGGAACGGCACGACTGCCTGCGCCAGTTGCCACCAGCAAGCCAAAGGCTTCAGCGATGACGCGGTGAAAAGCCTCGGATTTGAAGGCGCGCTCACCGGACAACATTCCATGCGCCTGGCTAATGCCAATTTTTACACCGGCGAACGGATGTTCTGGAACAAACGCGCCCGCGACCTCGAAGAGCAGGTGACCATGCCCATCAAGGATATGGGTGAAATGGGCTTCGACGCCGCACACGGGGGCATAGATTCCCTGCTGCGCAAAATGCGCAAATTGGAATACTATCCCGTGCTTTTTGAACAAGCCTTTGGCAATGAAGAAATTACGGAAAGTAAAATGCAGCAGGCGCTGGCGCAGTTCATCCGCAGCATGATTTCCTCGGGCAGCAAGTTCGATCAGGGTTTTGCGCAGGTGTTTACACCCGGCGCCCCGGGAGCGGGCGTACAGAATCCATTCCCGAATTTTAGCGCTCAGGAAAATGCGGGCAAAAATCTCTTCCTGCAACCGCCGCCCCAGGGTGGCGCCGGTTGCGCCGGATGCCATACGCCGCCTACTTTTGCCCTGGCCGCCAACAGCCTGAGCAACGGCCTCAACGCCGGTGAAACCGTCATTTTCAAATCGCCTTCTCTCAAAAATATCGGCATCGGCGGCCCGTATATGCACGATGGGCGCTTCGCGACACTCGAACAAATAGTGGAGCACTACAACAGCAATATTCAGAATGCGCCTTCGCTCGACAACCGCCTGCGCACCCCCAACGGCCAGCCCCTGCGCCTCAACCTGAACACCGACCAAAAAGCCGCGCTGGTCGCTTTCCTGAAAACACTCGACGACCCGACGCTCAGTGCAGATCCCAAGTTTGCCACACCGTTTAAATAATTGAAAAAAGCGCAAGTATGAAAAAGCAAGATCAGGCAGAAGAAATCCTGCGTATGCTGGATGACATGCAACGTGTAAACGGCGATCCCTGGCTCTATGAACGCGTTCAGGGCCGATTAGAGGCCCTGAAAAATGCTCAGGAATGCCCCGATACCGCGCGCGCCGGAATGTGGAAGCGCAAAGCCGACCTGTTGTTGTGGCCAGCCTTCTGCCTGATCCTGCTGCTCAATGCCTGGCTGCTGTGGCGCCCGCAAAGCCCGCACAACAGCCATGAACTCCAACAAGCCCTGCAGGATTACTATTTGGATACACGCTCCGAAAACGGCATATACAGCTATTAAAAAGATGGAAAATTATCAAAAACGACTGCGCCAATACCGCTGGGCCGTGCTGCTGCTGGCCGTGCTCAACCTGGTTTTGCTACTCTTTTTCGTCAACCGTCCGCCGCGGCCGGGCAAAGAAGACATCGTTGCGCTCTGGCAGCAGGAACTACAATTAGATGCCGCCCAGACGACTGCCTTCCGAAGCGCCTTCCTGGCCCATCGCCACCTACAGGATTCCCTGCACGGGCGTATGCGCGACAATCGGCAGGCACTGATCGCTGCCATGGCCCAGGCAGAACCCGACACCGCCGCCGCCCGACTCAAAGCACGGGAAAGCGACGCCATTCACCATGCCCTCGGTGAAAACCTGATTCAGCATTATCAGGAATTATATGCCATTTGTAAACCCGAACAGCAGGCGCGTTTTAATGCCGCTTTCCAAAAACTGTTGCAGCGCCGCCCGCCAGGTGCTCCGGATGGGCCTCCGGGGCGAAATTAAATAAGTTCGTAGGCCGTACTTCTGCCTCCGCCATCTGTCTTCCGCAAAACGCCTTTCTGAATCAAATCCTGAATATCACGCAAGGCGGTATCGGGCGAAGATTTTGTGATTTTAGCCCATTTGGAAGCGGTCAGATTGCCGTCAAAGCCATCCAGAAGTTTGTTAAGCATCAAACGCTGGCGTTCATTCAGGGTAACGCTGCGATTTTTATCCCAAAAAGATGCTTTTTGTAAAACCTTGTTCAAGGTAGTTTCCGTTGCCAATAATGCGCCCCGCAGGCAATTGAGAAACCACAAGAGCCATTCGCTGATGTCTAAATCGCCTTTTTGAGAAGATTCCAGCACCTGATAATAGCGGTTTCGCTCCAGCCGTATCTGGGCCGACATACTGTAAAAGCGCAAAGGACTGCCGTCTGATCGGGCGAGCATCATGTCTGTGAGCGCCCGCGCGATACGGCCATTGCCATCATCAAAAGGGTGAATGGTAATAAACCACAAATGCGCAATAGCAGCTTTTAACACCAGATCAAGTACCAAGCTTGAATTTGCCCAATCCATAAAACGCTGCATCTCCAATTCAAGGCGCTCGGCTGCGGGCGCCTGAAAGTGTACGCGCTCCCGCCCCATACCGCCCGACACCACCTGCATCGGCCCGCTGTTGTCGTCGCGCCAGGCACCGGCAATAATTTTATACATACCACTTCTGGCGCTTGGAAACAGCGATGTATGCCAATCAAAAAAACGATCCTTGCTCAGCGGGGCGAGGTAATTACGCGTCGCATCAAGCAGCACATCTACTACCCCGTCTACATTCCGATCAGATGGAACCAGACCCGACACTTCCAGGCCAAGTCGCCGGGCCAGCGAGGAGCGCACTTGTTCCGGGTTCAGCATTTCACCCTCAATTTCATTCGATTTTAAGATTTCCAGGGTCAGCGTTTCCAATTGTGATTCCTGCTGCTGCGGAAATCCCAGTGCCTGCATCCGCCCCAGTAAGGCGCCCTGGAGGTGACGCACCTCACCCAGCGGAACGGAAATCAAGTCCATATCCCAGGTGAAATTAGGCCAGTCGTAACGCTCGTGGATGTACATAAATGGTATTTATGCGGCAAATATAGTCATTTTTCACCGTAATTAATTTTATTCTCCGCAAAAAATGCGGAGAATAAGGCTTTTAATCTCCGCATAAATCATTTTTCTCCGCAAAAAAGCAAAAGCGCCGCCCCGGAAAACCCGGAGCGGCGCTACAATCCGATGAAAAATCAACCTATATGAACAACATGTGCGTGCCCAGTCCACTACCCTGTTTGTAGAAGTCGCCGACGGTAATCACGCCGTCGATATCTTCATACATATCTTCTTTTTTGTAGTGGAACATTTCCATCGCCAACTTGCAGGCCCAGAGTTTTACGCCGGAAGCCTTCATGATGTCGAGGAATTCATGCACATCCGGCATGTCGAGTTTTTCCATTTCCTTTTTCATCATGCTGGTGGCAAAAGCTTCCATGCCGGGCAGGCCGCCCAGCAGCGTGGGCATGTGCATGGCGGGGTTACCAACCGTTGCGATGTGCAGGTGTTCGAGTTTTTCTTTGTGTATGGCTTCCAGGCCGAAAAAAGTAAAGAACATTTCGGCTTCGATGCCTTCCATCCGTGCGCCGTTGGCCAGCACAAAGGCTGCGTAGACGTTGTCCAAAGTAGCTTTGGACAGGATGATCATCATTTTGCGGATTTCGCCGTTGAATTCGCTCATGGCGTTTGTATTGAGCGCCCCCGAAAGTGAGGCACAGGGTGAATGTTGTGGTTAGATGCAGCTGGCCGGTTTGGGAATGCCTGCAATTTTAGAAGCCGTTTTGAGCGGCGCAATGGGAAACAAAGCATAGAACTCTTTGATGTCGACCACGCCGCTTTTACCGATTTTACGGATGCTGAGGGGTACGTCGTTTTTGAATTCTGTCTGGAGGTAAGTGATTACTTCCCAGTGACGGGGCGTCATATCAAGATTGGCTTCCTTGGCCAATTCGGTGCCGATTTGTTGGTTCCATTCGGAGAAGTTGGTCATGTAACCTTCTTCGTTTACCTGAACGGTGGTGCCTGCAATTTGCTTATCCATAATGTGTTGCGTTTTAAACCCGGATTTGGGTGGATTTGAAGATGGATGGGTGCTTTCTTTTGATTTCAGGGAATAGCGAAACTGAACTTTTCACAGCTCCTGAACTGTGTAACAGTCTGTATCAGTCGTAATGTTTGCCTGCTTCCGACATGTTGGAGGACACGAAGGGAATATGAACCCCTTTGAGCAGCATATTCCAGTATACCCAGCGGAAAGCGAGTTTGCCCATGTGATTCATGCGGCTTTCTTTGAGCAGGCGCAGCGGGCCGATGCCCGGGAAGGGGAAAGTGCCTTCTACCGGCTCGTGGGTATAGTTGAAATCAATGAGCAGGGCTTTGCCGCCGCCGGTTTCGATGAAGCAGTTGGCGTGTCCGTCAAATTCATCCTTCATCGGTTCGCCTTTGATGTAGTGCAGGATGTTTTCGGTCAGGATTTCTGCTTCAAAGTGCGCTACCGAGCCGGCTTTGGAGGCCGCGATATTGGTGGCATCGCCGATCACGAAGATGTTTTCCCAGTTTTTGGATTGCAGGGTGGCTTTGTTGGTAGGCACGTAGTTGAGGTCGTCGCCCATACCGGAACGGGCCATCACTTCATCGCCTTTATTGGTCGGCACAGTAACAAGCAGGTCGAACGGGATTTCGCGGCCGCCGTAGTCCACAATCATTTTTTGTTCGTTATCTACGCGTTCGATAGCGAAATCGCTTTCGATTTTGATGTGTTTTTCATCGAGCAGGTGTTCGAGTGCTGCGGTGGCTTTGGGCTTGGTAAATGCGCCGCTCATGGGTGTGACGTAGGTAATTTCCACCTTGTCGCGCATTTTTTTATCTTTGAAATAGGAATCTGCGAGGAAGGCAAATTCCAGGGGCGCTACCGGACATTTAATCGGCATTTCGGTGATGTGTACCACGAGTTTGCCGCCTTCCCATTCGCGGAGTTTGTTGCGCAGGGCCAGGGCGCCGTCGAAGGTGTAAAAATCGAAGACGGATTTTTGCCATTCTTCGCCTTTCATGCCTTCAATTTCTTCGGGGGCGATTTTAGCGCCGGTGGCCACGATCAGCAGGTCGTAACGCAGGCGGTCGCCATTGACCATTTGCACGTAGTTTTCGGCAGGCACCACGCGGTCGATGCTGTCGTTGATGAGGTTGACGCCGCGGGGGATATAGTCCTTGATGGGTTTAATGATGTCTTCGGGCGTATAGATATCAAAGGGCAGGAACAGGTAACCGGGTTGGTAGTGGTGTTCGGTGCGTTCGTCAATGATATCGATCTCCCAGAGGTCGGCTTCCAGGTGATGGCGGAGATGGTTGGCCATCATGGTTCCGGCTGTACCGGCGCCGAGGATTACGATGCGTTTCATATAGGTGTCAGTTAATGTCTGAATTGCTGATTGCACTGCAAAGTTGGGGGGCAAAAAAACGCGCTGGCGTGACTCATGTCACATAGGTATATGATTTCGTTTTTTAAAATAAAAATATACTATACGGATTTTATAATCAGTTAATTCAGAATAAAAATTCTTATTTTTAAATTTTGTAAAATATAAATAAAGCACGGACTTGGTAAAAAAGCGCTGTAAGGGTCAATTGAATTTTCATTTTTTCCTGACAAATCACTTTTTAATAAAGGGCAATCAGTTGCGTCATTTTCGTGCCTGACAGCGATCAGCTCGGCGCTTGTCGGGCGTCATTTCGGCGAATTTGTTCGGGCGTTTGACGAAGAAAGGCTGTAGGATTGCAAAAGCGTTATATATTTGATTTTGTAAAAACAATCAATAATGTTAAACTCGGAAAACCTTATTGTCTCACAAAGGAAGCCAGGTAATTTGCTTACCGCTTTTTTCCTACTGGCTGTCGTAATAGTCATAATCTGGCTGCTCTGGATTGATCGGAACCTACGCTACTTTCCTTACAACAACGCATTTCTGGTATTAATTGGCAGCCTCTTCCTTTTTTACGCCCTTTCAATATTCTGGAATTTCTTTACACGCATTACAATTAATGATGATGCTTTGGAAGCTCAAACACTTCTTTGGAACAAGCGCATTCTTTGGAGCGACATGACAAGGGCGGATTTTACACCGCTCGATTCAAGAGATAAAAGCGTACCCAGATGTCGGATATACAGTACAAATGGAATGATCGAGCTTAATGGTTATTTTATCAAAAATTATGAGCAGATAGAGCAACGCGTTTTGAAAATCGTTAAGGCTCAAAAGACACCACGTCAGAAGGGAACGCCTGAAACAGGACGTATCACCCGCATTACATTCATTGTTGCAGCAATTATTTTTGCCGCATTGTTGATTTTAGAATATTTTGTTACCCCTAAAGACAACCCGCAATCTTTAAGTCTTATCCAAATTGTCCTCAACGCCCCGCCCGAAGCCCTGACTTCCGGAAAGCAGCGCAAAACCTACGCCTATGTTTTTCCGGAAAACCAATACCCGGAATTTAATTTTCAGATAGAAGATCAGCTGTATTACGCGCTCAAGGAACGTAAACAACTCCAAGCTGGCGACACCCTCGAACTGCATATTCCCACGGCCGCCCTGCGCAAAAAACTGCTGCGCAAAGAGGAACCTACTTTTTGGGAAAAGCATATAGATTGGCCCAAAATTAATGTCTACCACTTCAAACAACTTAACCCATGAGCCCCCCCGTAGCCTCCTCGCGCAGTTTCTGGTTTACGCCCATCTTCATCACGCTTTTTGCGGCCCTGCTGCTCTATCTGCTCGTGCTGAGCACCGCACACTTGGGCAGCACGCCGTATGTACAACTCGAAACCCTGCTCACCTTCGGCTTCGTTGGCGGCGCACTCCTCGGCTGCTTCGCCATCCTGTACAACTGGCCGATAGCAATTCACGTTTTCCCCGATCGGATTGAAAAACGCATGATCGGCCGCCGCCGGGTGTTTTACTGGCGCGAAGTGGATTGGGTAAGTTTTCGCCCAACGCGCAGTAAATACGGCACCATCGACACCTGTAAAGTGGTCAGTCGGCGACGGGAAATTGCTTTCAACCAGTATACCCGTAATTTCTCTGCCCTGCGCAATGCCGTGGAACATTACCGGGGGGCGCATTTTATCCGCTTAGATAACCAGCGAAAATTCAGCCCGGCCGAACAGCGCTTGCTCGCCTGGGCGGGCGGCATATACATCGCGCTGTTACTGGGCCTGATGCTGATGATGCTGAAAAAGCCGATTGAAAATGCAAGTTCCCTGAAAATCCTGCACCTCACACTGGCAGAGCCGGTGACCGTGCTGCGGCAGTCGAAAACCAATTCGCCCTATGGTTTTGCGCTGAAAAGCCGGGAGTATCCGGCCTTTGAATTCCGAATAAAGGAGGAACAATACCTCGGCACCGATGTCGGGGTGTTGCAAATTCCTGCGGGTGCACCGCTCGAAGTACTGGTGTCCGAGGATATTTTTTTGAAAAAAATAGCCCGCAGCAAAACGCCCGGCTTCTGGGAAAAACGCGTGCATTGGAGCCAGATTGGTGTATATGGTATACAGTATAAAGGACAAAATTTAATGCCCGAACAAGTCGAATAAACCGCATTTCGGTGCACGCCATGGAGCATTGTCAGCGCATTGTAAAAAAATATTTTAGCAAAACGCAACAGTATTGCAGGAAACATGTTTACTATTGCACATTATTCTGGTGTCCAAATCATTTTCAACAGATTATTACGTTTTTAAAAACTGCACGTTATGAACCTTCATACACCTACGCCGGAAGAACAACAAGCCGAAATACAAGCCGTACAGGATACGGCAGGCATTTCACAAGCCGAGCATAAGCGCTTGTTTCAGCGCGGCGCCAAATGGCTCTGTGCAGGTCTGCTGCTCATGGGCATGAGTTTTCTTATCAATTTCATGCTCTTCCACTCCGATGTTTCTTTTAACACCGCTATGTACCTCATCACCTCAGCCGGTGGCGTGTGTATGATTAAGGGGCTTGCCGATATGGTTGGCTTCTGAATATTTGCCCGGGGATTCGTGGTTATCTGACAGCAGATAACCACGAATTTTTTTTACAGGGTTTAATGCAGCGGCCGGCGTTTGATCATGCCGCCGCGCATGTCTTTGATGCTGTGCATCACGACAAAAGCATTGGGGTCAATTTTGTCGATTTCCGCATTCAGGCGACCAATTTCAAGGCGTGTTATAACCGTAAACAAGATTTGCGGATCGTCTTTTGCACCGCTTCTCCCTACACCTTTTTTACCTGCAAAAACGGTTACACCGCGTCCCATTTGTTCAACAATCCGCAGCTTGATTTCCTGAAACTTCGGAGAAATGATGGTTACGCCGATATACTCCTCTACCCCTTCCACCACAAAATCCACGGTTTTGGCGGCGGCCATATAGGCCAGCAGGGAATACATGGCCGTCTCTACGGTCAGCAAATACGCAGCCGCACTAAAAATCAGGATATTAAGCCCGAAAATCACGTCGCCCATGGTAAGGCCCACGCGTTTGCTGAGGGCGAGAGCTAAAATTTCTGTGCCGTCTATGACCGCGCCGCCGCGCACCGCCATTCCGATACCGGCGCCAAGGAAAAAGCCGCCAAATACAGAAACGAGGAGTTTCTCATGCGTGACCAAAGGGAAAGAGACAAGGGCTGCAACCAGGGCTAAAAGCCCGATCGCCAACGCTGTTTTCAGGGCAAATTTTCGCCCCATGGTTTTGATACCCAAAAGAATAAACGGGGTATTAACGACGATCAGTAAAAGCCACAAGGGCCAGTCGGTGAGTACCACACTCAGCAAGGCAATGCCCACGGCACCGCCATCAATAAAATCGTTGGGCAGGAGAAAACCTTTAAGCCCGAATGCTGCGGAGAAAACGCCAATGCTTATCAGAATCCAGTCCTTGACATTGCGAATTACACTGATACGCCACTCATACCAGAACTTGGCAACGCGATAATCGGAAACGGATTCGCCGTGCAAGTATTTGTAAGTCTGTCGTTTAAGTCTTTTTTGGGTTTCTTTTTTAAAAAAATTGTGCAAAATTTGGCTCATAACAATGTCTTTTTTGTTTGTCCCCTTTCCAACAAACCCAATACTGAATTGTTCGCCGTGAATATTCTATAAGCTACTTACAAAGCACCGACAAGGCGTTTTGTACGGCAGTATCCAGCGCCTTACGGCTTGCCGGTTCTTTATAGCGCGCCTGATGCAACTGCCCCATCACTAAGGTAAAACTGTCGGCAACAATTCTGGTACGTTGATGCAGCCCCTCGATTTGCCCATTAAGCACTGCAAGGCGTTTTTTTAGCAGCAGGGTATCGCCCTTGCCCTCCAGCAGCGAATCCTCGGCAAAACGAATATCATCTGCAAGTTTGAACCGTTCATCTTGCAGTTTTTTCGCCCTGCAATTCAATGTAGCCAGGGTTTCACCATCTTGTTTGAGGTTGTCTTCGGGATGCCCGCAGGCGCCAAGCAACAGCAGTAATACGATATACCTTTTCATATCAGTTAGCAGTCAACAGTTATCAGTGAGCAGTCAACAGTTATCAGTCAACAGTTATCAGTCAACAGTGAGCAGTCAACAGTGAGCAGTCAACAGTTATCAGTGAGCAGGGAGCAGTCAACAGTTAGCAGTGGTTGTCATGCTGAGGCCACCGATAACTGCTCACTGATAACTGATAACTGATAACTGATAACTGATAACTGCTCACTGATAACTGTTCACTGAATCTCAGGCCAGTCGAGGCGTTTATTGACGTTATCGCCGATGGCGCGGCCCATTTTCAGACCGTTCTGGTTGTCGAAATCGTAGTGAATACCGCCGTAAAGGCGGGAATTGGCGCACTCTTCGGCCATTTTATTAAAATTGTCGAAGTTGCGCACTGAAAATCCGAATTGCATTTGCGTGCGATCGGTGAAGGGGTAAAAACCGTCGCCGTTGGTAAACAGGTCGGTAAAGATACGGGAGCCGACGGCGCTTTCCGTGGCGTGCCCGGAAGTATAGGCCGGGAAGGGCGGCGTACCGATGACGGTGGTGAACGTCGGATCGATATTTTCCTTAATGTAACTTACCGGACGAATGAGGAAATAGTCGTATTTCGTTTTCCAGCAGGCGATGAACGCGTCATTTTCACCAATGGCCAGGCGGGCATACGCAACAGCGGAGTAGCCCAAATCGGCATCATGTTCTTCCAGCAATTGCGTCAGGATATTAAAGGTGTGGCCGGTGGGTGTGCAGGTAGCAAACGGATCATCAGCCCAGAAACGGGCGATTTCTTTCTGTTCGCTGCTGGCATTGCGCACGATATCGTACACCTCTTTAGCTGCTTTATAAAATTCTGAATTCGGATCGGTAGAATAAGCGGGGTGTACGGAAGGCTGTGCTTCCAGCAGGTTTTCCATCATGAAGGGGCGGCAGTTCATCCAGCGCGGCGAGAGCGGATTGGGCACTGCGCCGGTCGGTTTCCAGGCGCCGTTCATGGTCGGCCAGGTATAAGGCGTCTGGAAGGGATTGAGGTAGGCCTCGTGTCCGCCATCCATTAGAGAATACTCAAAAACGCTTTGTGAGGCTATCCGGCCAAAGGAAACCGAGCGCTCAATGACGTCTTGTGCCAGGCCATTCGACAACTCACCCTGCCAACGTGCTTCCAGCTCATTAATGCGGTTGAGGTTGTCGGGCGTGATGTTTTTTTCGAACAACTTGCGCATGATATCGGCCAGGGTTGCATTGGCAACCAAAGCCCAGTCATATTGCACGCCATTCTGTATGAGTGGCACCGCATTTGCGGCAAATCCGTTCAGTTGTCCGGCAAGACGCGGCGCACCCGGCCAGCCCTGGGCAATACTTTCGTACAGCGCCACGCCGGTGTAACCAAAGGCTCTTGCGGCCTGGGGTGGGAAAAAGCCGGGCGTTTCTTTGACGATCCGGCACTCCAGCGCAAACCATTCGCGTACAAAAAGTGCGTCATTATAGTCGCAGGGCGTTTTGGCAATACTGCCATTGTCCTCATTTTTGTTACAGGCAAAACTCAACAGGAGTAGCATGAACAATGCAGAAAAGCGGAAAAAAAGCCTCATAGGAAGTTGTTATGTTAGAAAAAGTGATTTTACGACAAAAACCCTCTTTGATGATGACTCATCAAAGAAGGTTTATTATTAGCCTGCAAAGATCATACCTGCAAATAAATTACAGATATGATTTTAATCAAGCTATAAGGTATTAATTCAACAAGACTTTCTCCACCGCGACAAGATGCCAATGAAGAAAGTCCTGCCGAAGGCTTATTCGGAGCCGTCCTGACGGCCGCGCGCAACGGCAAATGCCCCAATTTTTTCACCGGCCTCGAGGCCTTTG
The DNA here is from genome assembly GCA_017303875.1 of Chitinophagales bacterium. Lineage (GTDB taxonomy): Bacteria > Bacteroidota > Bacteroidia > Chitinophagales > Saprospiraceae > M3007. The sequence goes on from JAFLBP010000003.1 coordinate 108,126, forward strand.
CTGCAGTCAATGCGGAAGTGAATGCAGCCATACACCCGTGAATCGGAGGCTTCCTTTGCCCAGGCTTTCAATGTACTGCTTTCTTCCGGAAAGAGGTAAGACAACACCTCTGCTCCGGCCGCCGAAAAAGTAGAGTGGCCGGAAGTATATCCCGGGAAGTTGGGTATACCCGTAGAGGTGGTAATATCGCTGTCCACTTCGGAAGGGCGCTGTGTCAGGTAGTAATATTTTGTATCCCAGCAGGAGATACCGGCATCTTCCATTGCTGTGTTCAGCAGGGCCATTGCCCGGGCGGTTCGGATTTCATTCCACCGGGCACGCCGGATCAACTCTTCTCCTTTACGGTTCCAGTGTCCGGGCGGGGTGTAGGTGCCGGGGCCATCGGCCCAGAAGGCGGCGATCCGGAATTGTTCGCGGGAGCGGTTTTTAGCCAGATCCAGCATTTCTTTGTAGTCGGCTTCAAAAGCGGCGGAGCCTGGTAGCGGTGGGGCGGCGGGGCGGACAGCTACTTTGTCGGCAACTGTCATGTTCCACATTTTTACGTTGCCGAAAAACGGCAACATAGGCGGGCGGGCGGGCAGGTCGCGGCTGGTCCACTGGGTAGTGAAGCCGCGGGCAGCGGCGTCTGCTTTCAGGTTAGGGAAATTTGCCTGCGCATTGGCCTGACCCATGCCATCGGTTTTGGCATACGCAATAATTTTTTGCGCAATCGCCACACCAAGGGCCTCACCGGCATCCAGGTCGCTCTGCACATTCGAGCCAGCCCATAAGCGGCTGTTTTTATGTTCTGTAGCCCGGCCGTCGAGGTATTCTTTTTCACCGGGAAACAAAAATTTGAGCAACTCCCGCGAAGCTGCCGCCACTACCGCATCTTCTGAGGGGTAAGACGGCAGATCACTCTGTGGGAGCATAGGGTTTATTCTCTGATTGTTGTACTGATACGGGGCTTTGCGATTGTGTGTAAATTTATAATGCCAGGTAGCAACCAGTGCATCATACTGTGCAACAGCAAGCAGGGCAAACGCGCGCGAAGCATAGGGCGGATTGGCAAATGGGAAACGCGGGAAGCTCGTCGGATTGTTCGGATCCGGATTTGGATAGGTACCCTCGGCGTTGTTTTTTGGAGGGGCATTGTACAGTGCTGCCAACTCACGGGCAATTTCATGCCAGCGCAGCACTCCGTTTTCACCCCAGTACTGAATAGCCTCCTGCTGCGCACCACTCAGGTTTTGCTGTAAAGCGGCTACTGCATCCAGCTCCGCAAGGTATTCAGCAGAGGTCGGATCTGTGGGCGCTGCAAGCGGCACTTCCGTCGGGTTTTGTAAAATATATGTTTTCCAGGTACCCGCGTTTTCATCAAGGCGGGTTTCCGGATACGGAGGGTTCTCTACCTGTTCAGGGGTTTTATCGCATTGAACGAGGCTGAGGCAAAGCAAGAGCACCGGCAGTGCGCGGAAAAGTGAATTCATTTGCATACTGCTTAGTTTTTTGTATTTTTTAGTTCAAATTGATAAAAAATGGCTGCCTGCAAGGTTCTGGCTTTACCCATATTGCGTCCGGCCAGGACTTGATTACCACCAACCGAGACGGCAAAAGGCCCTATCCAGTATTTGAGCATAGCGCCTGCCGCACTGCGCTGCATGTAATTGGTCAGCAGCGGCATGTCATTGTAGCGAATATCATCGCCACTCAGGCAGGAATTATAATCGAACCAGGCTTCTGCCTGAATCTTTTTGCTCAGGTAACCCAAGCGAAAGGTGGCGTCCACTACATTGGGTACCAATGCCTGATTATCGTAAATCAGCTCGTTGTCGTAGAGGTAAGCTTCGCGGTCAATTTCGACTTTGGCGCGCCAGCTGTGCCCGCCCTGCGCGGTCGCATACAGGCCATTGGCTAAACTGAAATGCACGATAGCGCGCAGCGAAGCCGTGCGCGACTGCATTCCGATACTAAATGGTTGAAAATCGGCGGGATAGTTGGTCAGTGGTGAGGAGACACCGCCGGTGGTTTGAAGGCTGAGGGTATGATTTCCAAACTTGCGTTTGAGGAATTGCCATTTAAGCCAAAGCGATAAATCCTGAATACCCTGCTGGCCGCTGAGATAACTCGCGCTGGCTTCCGTGCGAACCCAAGGCAAGGCAAACATGACGTTCAGGTTGTCGTTGATGCCGTAGTTGCTCATCAGCAGGACGCTCTGGTTGATAAAGGTTCCCAGATTGTCGTTGCTGCGCAGTTCGCGGCCTTCCCAATATTCCGACCAGCGTGCGTCGGAAGCCTGGAGCATGGTGCACCAGTTTTTAGACGGCATCATCAGACCGTCATTGGGCATTTGCGCCCATAGCTGGCTGTAAGCAAGCTGAACCAGCAAAAATAAAAGTATCGGTTTCTTCATTGTCATAACAGGATTGTGCTCAATTCTGCGGACAAAGAAAAAACCGATACTGCTTATCTTAGATATGCCAAAGGCAGTTCTAAGGATATTCTAAGCCGGCCTTAAGTTCTTTCTAAGCTTTTTTGAAATGCACCACATCGGTGTCGCCATTGCCACCGCTGGTGTGTTCAAGGTGAATGAGGTCATTGCTCATTTCAATAATACGCCAGTCTTCAGCCAGTTCTTCCAAAGCACTGGGCACGCTGCCACTCCAGAAAATACAGAGTTTGTTGGCGCTGTCATCGCAGTTATTCGACCAGCTGCCCGACCAGGTCTGGCCGTTGCGGGTCGCTTTAAAGCTGTTATTGCTGCCAAACTCAAAGGTGTACCCCGTGTAATTGGAGGTTTCATCCTGTTTGTCGAAAAAGTAGGTAATTTTCCAATTGCCCGCGCCGGGCGTATTCAGCGAAGGATTGGAACTGCTGTTGGGATCACAGGCTACAAAAACACTGAGGAGGGTAGCAAAAAGCGAAAATGCAAGTAATTTGTACATAAGACATCGTGATTTTGAGTGAAACGATGTCACAAAAGTCTGCCCCACCGGCACACAGAACAAATCAAGCTGACTGAGCCGGGAAAAAAGTGCGATGAAGGCGTTTTTTGGGAGACTAAAGCCGTTCGCCTTCATCGCAAGACCGATACACCTTATCGGTTAAAACGCACTTCCGTCGCGCGCAATCGGTATTTTTTGCCCATTTTAAGGGTACGCTTTGAAGAAAGCCAGAAGCCCGTTCCGATGGAGAGGGCTGCGCCGCCATAAAGCGGCCCGTACTTTACATCGTCTCTGAAAATGGCCGCAGCGGTGGTAGCCAAGGCTAAGTTGGCGCCAAAAACAATCAGGCCATTGCCCATGCCGCGTACAAAGGACCGGCGATGCACCCGCAACATGGAAATGTCTTCGAGTTTGACCGGGTAAAAGTCCAGCACAACGGTTTGCTGCTCCGGCAAAATTTCGGTCAGCTCCCGGTAATACCAATAATCTTCTTTACCAGTGAGGCGGTAACGCAGGTGCTGACCGATGTATATCTTTTGCGTTTTTACACGATTGGCTTTTTCCAGCAATAACATTTTCTGCGCCCAAATCGGGGCGCTCAGGCCAAAGAACAAGAGCGTGAGGCTTAGTAGCTTTTTCATGTGTGCGTGCGTTTACGGGTGCGTGCGTGGCTCGAAGCAAAGCTTCGCGGTACGGCTTCGAAGCGGAGCTTGGAAGTACGCTACTTTTGGCCGATCAGTTCCGGGCCTTTGCCGTCCTTGATCTTTTGGAATGCCTCGTAGCCACAATCCAGAAACGCTTTATACGCCGTAACGTTGCCACTGCGCTGATAATCGGTGGGCTGATTGAGCAATGTTTTGCCGTCGTAGTGCATCAAAACGTAGTAAGGCTGGGCCGTTACATCGAAGTTGCTCACCTGGAAAGCGCTCCATTTATCGCCCACCGTACGCATTTTTTTATTGATGCGCGGGTCGAACAGGTATTTGAATTTATCGTCGGGAAAAAGGCGTTCCTTATCGTCTACATACAAGGAAACCACCACGTAATTGTTGCGCAGGTGCTCAATAACGCCCGGTTTGTGCCACACGGTTTCTTCCATTTTGCGGCAATTGACGCAGCCATAACCCGTAAAATCCACAAAAAGTGGTTTTTTCTGGCGTTGTGCCTCTGCTACCGCTTCATCAAAATCATGAAAGCAGTCAATGCTGTGCGGGCATTCCATGGGGCGGAAAAAATTATAGTGTACCGGCGGCGCCAGGCCGCTGAGCAGCGACAAGGAACGGTAATTGAACAGGCCGATGCTCAGGTAAATGCCAAGGATGAGCGCAACAGAACCCACCACGAGGCGCAGCGGACCCGGTTTGCCCTTGGCGCCTTTCCAGCCCAACAGACCAAACTGATAAACGGCCAGCAGGAATGAAATGACTAACCACAAACCAAGGAATAATTCAAATTTCAGGAGCCCCCAGTGCATTACCATGTCGGCGGTACTCAGGAATTTGAGGGCCAGGGCCAACTCTACAAAACCCAGCGTCAGCTTTACATTATCCATCCAGCCACCCGATTTCGGAAGGGACTGGAGCCAGCCCGGAAACATGGCAAACAAGCCAAAAGGCAACGCCAGTGCAAGGCCGAAGCCTGTCATACCCACCAGCGGGCGCGTCGGAATAAACCCGAGCAAGGCATCTCCGGCATTGCTTTTGGCGGTTTCTACCAGCAGCGTTCCCACAATAGGGCCGGTGCAGGAAAAAGAAACCAGCGCCAATGTAAACGCCATGAAGAAAATACCGAGCAGACCACCTTTACCGGCCATAGAGCTGCTGGCATTCACCCAGGAGGAGGGCAGGGTAATTTCAAAAAGCCCAAAGAAAGAAAGGGCAAAAGCGACAAAAATGACGAAAAACGCGAGGTTGAACCACATATCCGTGCTCAACTCATTAAGGATGGTCGGGCCGAAAAGACTGGTCAGCAAAATACCGATACCTACATAAATCAGCAGGATGCTGCCGCCGTACAGCAGGGCGTTGCGCAGGCCCGTTGCACGATCCTTGGAGCGCTTCACGAAAAAGCTCACCGTCATGGGGATCATGGGGAACACACAAGGGGTGAGCAGGGCAAGCAAGCCACCGAGAAAACCGCCGATAAATACCCAGAAAAGCGAGCTGTCGGCTTCTTCGACCACGCCGCAGTCGTTGACGAAGGTAGTGGCGTTAATATCGCGTTTGGCGTCGTAGAAGCCCTGAAATGCGGGATCGTCGGGGGCTGTAAAACCGGCAAAAGCCGCTTGGGCGGCTTTTGTAGTGGTGTCGTTAATGGCCGGAATCATGGCCCCGTCTTTAGGCGCTTCTTCGGGTGCAGGAACGGGTGCTTCCTCCTTCGGGGCTTCGCCACCCTGCGCGGGCGTCGTACCGCCGCAGTTGGCCGGCTTTGGGTTAAAAGAGAAATCTACATCCGTAGGTGGCAGACACATTTCATCGTCGCAGGTCATAAACGTGAAATAGCCGGTGATGGGCTTGGAAGGATCTTTAATTTCCACACGCTGCGTAAACACCGCTTTGTGCTTGAATTTGGTGAGGTTCATGCCAAACACCTTATCATATACGGTGATTTTTTCACCGCTCTCATTGGCTTTGCCGATGAGTTTGTAGTGTGCACCTTCCTTGAAGGTAAAGGAGGTGGCCACGGGGCCGTCTTCACTTTCGAGGAATTGAGAGTAGGTGAACCAGCCCTCGTCGATGGTACCGGTGAAGATCAGATCAACCTGGCAATTGCCGGCGTCTTTGGTGGAAAAAGCCCATTTAACCGGTTTTTGGGCTATCAAAGCTGCCGAAGTCAGGAGGGCAGCGCTCAGTAGTAGCAGTCGGATACCTTTAATCATACTTTCCATTCGTTTGTGCTGCAAAGAAACATCGTTTTTCCCGCTCGCACAGTGACTTTTGTATTTTTTCAAGTTGCGTTAACCTTATTTTGCATTCGTTTGTCCGGAAATAGACAGGCGGAAGCGTTTTGAAATACGGAGTGCGGAATGCGGAATGCGGAATATTGAAGTGCATAAGGTGGTTTTTACTTTGACTTGTGGCGCTTGCTGTTTCAATGTTCAAAATTTACCCTGTTCCAAAAGCGTGTGTTTGTCCTTGCGGTGTAAGTGATTGGGCTGAATCTTTGCAGCAAGTTTTTTACCTCTGATTTTGTTCACATTTCAAAAAACTCGACATGCAACAATTTAAAATTTCATTCCTCTTCTCCGGCTTGTGGTGTTTGTTATGCTTCACCGCTCCGCTCAAAGCCCAGCAGCCCAACTCCGGCTTAATTCGAGTCATTCCCTCCAATCAGGTCGTACTCAATGCGGCTGATCAAATGCGTTACGATGCCATTATGGCCGATGATGATGCTTTATCCAGTTGGTTCATTGAATTAGACACCTTTGCAAAACACCTTAATGGAAAACAGTTACAGGTTAAACTACCCGACCGTCTGGATGCCATAACCTTTAATGCCGATTATGTAAGCAGCACCGACGACGGAACATTTACCTGGCATGGATACACCGAAAATGGCAGCAGCTGTCGCCTGACCAAAAATCACCTGGGTACAATTGGTGTAATTTCCGATGCAGAAAACCATTTCGATTATTCTATTCGACAGATAAGCCAATCCAAACTACTCTGTGTGAAACACCCGGTTTCACTCTTGCAAAATGAATGTTCCGACAACGGAGAAGACGAAGTAGCCGACGAAATTACCGAAGAACGCAACAGTTGCCCGGCAAATAACATTCGGGTTTTGGTACTGTTTAGCCTTGGCGCGGCACAGCAGGTAACACCCCAACTGATGGCTGCAAATTTCATTGCAGAATTAAATGCCACCTGTAGCGCCAGTGGTATGTCGCAAAGTGAAATTTCTTTTTCGCTGGCTAATGCGCTGATACTGCCGGGGTTTATAGAGACTACGGATATGGGTCATGATCTCAGAACATTTTACGATATGCCGTTAGCGCATACCATGCGCAACGATAATTTTGCCGATCTGGTTATTCTATTAACACTTGACAGACAAGAAGGAGTCAACGGACAAGCCCGAAGAGTTGCGGCGAGTGAAGCCAACGGTTTTTGCATTTCCAAACTAAATGCGGCCTTAAATAATTTTACCGGCTCGCATGAAATCGGACACCTTATTGGGGCCCGACATCAACGATGTAGCACCTGTTCAACCGGACTTTTCAGCGGTTGCGACCCACTGACCAAACATCATGGCTTTCCGATCGGAGACGAGTTGCGAACCATTATGTTCCAAAACGGGTGTGCGCCGCGGGTGCGGGTTGGTCGCTGGTCGAATCCGGATACTCCGTTTGGCAACCATCAAACCGGAGACTCAGATAATAATAATTCCCGTGTATTGAAGAAACGTGCTGATGATGTATCCTGTTTCAGGTCGGAACCTCCATTCTCTACTTCCATCACCAATGTTGATATTCAAGGGCCTACTCAAATCTGTAAAAGTTCTGTATTTGCATTCTTTACCGCATCTTTCAACCCCTTTCAGGTTGTAATGCCTCTGACCTATAAGTGGGAGATCAGCCTGAACGGCGTTTCCAACTGGACGCAGATTGGCAGCAGCGCAACGCTTCCACTCACTGGCAACCTTGTACCGACACTACCCGGTGGCGTACAGGCGCCTTCCTTCTTTTTGCGAGTGACCATTACTGATTTTGGCGGCAAAAAGGGCAGTGACCAGATGGAAGTAACGATGCTGGATTGTTTGGAAGGAGGAGACGACAGGGAAAACGTACAAGCCGCCACTAATTTTATTGAAATTTTTCCAAACCCGGTCTCCCGGATTTTCACCTTAAGATCTTCCGAACCATTACAACATGTTTTTATTTTTAATGCAGACGGTCGCTGCATTTATCAAAACAATACCATAGTAAATACCAATACATTGGTCATTGCTTCAGAAAATTTCCACGAGGGCGTATATTACCTTCGCGTTCAAAATGATAAAAGTTTCCAAACCATTAAATTCATCAAACTATGAAAAATTACACGCTGCCACTGCTCGCTGCCTTCCTGATGCTCCTTTTTACGCAATGCCATAAGTACCCCGACGCCATTTTGCCGGAGTCGGTTGAACTTGGGCAATCCGTTATCTTCATGAATGCTGAAAAAACGGAGGTTTTTAAGCCGAGAATTAGGCGACTGAGACTTAGTGACTTCCTTGACTTCCAGTTTGCTGAATACCGAAACGACAGTCTTATTCAAAATACAGTGAGTTTTTACTGGATACCGCTACAAATCAGCGAATACGCATTGACTGCTAATAACTCAGGACCTACAGGAGACGCACTTTGCAGCTTCGGCCAACGAATAGACGACGATCTCCCCGCTTATGAATATAAACTCGTTGATGCACAGGACGGATATTTCCACCTGGAAACTTTAGATACCGTCAACCAGATCGTTTCGGGGCGCTTCCGCGCAAAATTCAAACGCACCGACCGAAACGGAAACCGCAATATGGGCCTCGATAAACACATCATCTTTGAAGGCGTGTTTCACGAGCACTATACGTTTTATTAAAGTTCGGGGTTTGGAGGTTTGGAGGTTTGGAGGTTCGGGGTTCGAGTAATTCCCGGCATTTGGGAGAGACCATTGCAAAATACGAACAACCTCCGAACCCCGAACCTCCAAACCCTGAACCCCGAACCCTCAAACCATTAAATTCATCAAACTATGAAAAATTACACGCTGCCACTGCTCGCTGCCTTCCTGATGCTCCTTTTTACGCAATGCCATAAGTACCCCGACGCCATTTTGCCGGAGTCAGTTGAACTTGGGCAATCCGTCATCTTTATGAATGCTGAAAAAACGGAGGTCTTTAAACCAAAAATTGAAATGGTTAAAATATACAACCACATCGATTTCCAGTTTGCCGAATACCGAAACGACAGCCTTATTCAAAACACCTTTTCTTTTTTGTGGATACCGATCCGTGTTGGGGAGTATGCACTAACTACCGACAAATCAGGGCCTAAAGGAGACGCGCTTTGCAGTTTCGGCCAACGAATAGACGACGATCTCCCCGCTTATGAGTATAAACTCGTTGATGCACAGGACGGATATTTCCACCTGGAAACTTTAGATACCGTCAACCAGATCGTTTCGGGGCGCTTCCGCGCAAAATTCAAACGCACCGATCGAAACGGAAACCGCAATATGGGCCTCGATAAACACATCATCTTTGAAGGCGTGTTTCACGAGCACTATACTGCTTTCTAAAATTCGGAGGTTCGGGGTTTGGAGGTTCAGGGTTCGAGTAATTCCCGGCATTTTGGAGAGGCCATTGCAAAATACGAACAACCTCCAAACCCTGAACCTCCAAACCCCGAACCTCCGAACCCCGAACCTCCAAATCCGCCAGAAACTTTTTCCCAAAAACCTTTTGCGGGTTAAAAAATTCGTTTTACCTTTGCGCTCCGATTTTTGAAAAGCAGCTAATTTTTTGATTACGCGATGAAACGTACATTCCAACCGTCCCGCCGCTCCCGCAAAAACAAACATGGTTTCCGCGAGCGTATGAGTTCCAAAAACGGCCGTAAACTGCTGGCACGTCGCCGCAAACAAGGTCGTTGGAAACTCACTGTTTCGGACGAAAAACGCCTGAAGTAATTCCGGAAGGGCCGTTGCTTGCACGGTCTTTTCTTTCGGTTATTTTTTTAAGACTTCCGGGATGCCAAGCAACCCGGAAGTCTTATTTTTGTATATGCGTATGCCGGCATTCTCCCTCAGCAAAGCCGAACGCCTGAAAAGTGGTCGGACCATCAGTATGCTCTTCGCGCCGGGTGGACAAGCCATTTTGTCCTATCCCGTTCGCGTGGTATGGGTTTGTGCGCCCCTGCTTCCCGGCCATTCCCCGCTGCGCATTGGCTTTAGCGTACCCAAACGCAACTTCAAAACCGCCGTGCTGCGCAATCGCCTGCGCCGCCGCCTGCGCGAAGCCTGGCGACTCCACCAACACGAACTGCGCCCCATCCTGCTCGAAGCCGCCCCACCCGACCACGCCATCGCCCTGATGTTTATTTATATCGCCAAAGAAGAACTGCCCTACGCCGAAATCGAACGCGGGGTGATTAAAATCAGGCATAAATTTCCCAAACGCGCATTATGAATACCCTCGAACAAAAAAAAGAAGCTTTCGCCCGCCTGCTCACCATCATGGATGAACTCCGCGAGCAGTGCCCCTGGGATCGCAAACAAACCCTCGAAAGCCTGCGTAACCTCACTATTGAAGAAACCTATGAACTGGCCGATGCCATCCTCGACCAGGATATTCAAGGCGTAAAAGAGGAAATCGGCGACCTCATGCTGCACATGGTTTTTTATGCCAAAATCGCCTCCGAACAAGGCGCTTTCGACGTGGCCGATGCACTGCACGCCATCTGCGAAAAGCTTATTTCCCGCCATCCGCATATCTATGGCGATGTGAAGGTGGAAGACGAAGCGGAAGTCAAGCGCAATTGGGAACAACTCAAACTCAAGGAAGGCAAAAAATCGCTGCTCGCCGGCGTGCCCAACAGCCTGCCTGCCATGGTCAAAGCCTACCGCATGCAGGAAAAAACCAAACAAGTGGGTTTTGAATGGGAAAATGCCGGACAAGTGTGGGCCAAAGTGGAAGAAGAAATCGGGGAATTGCAGGAAAATATACAAAATGGCGCTGCGCAGGAAGAGATTGAAGGCGAGTTCGGCGATGTGCTTTTCTCGCTCATCAATTACGCCCGTTTTATCGGCGTCGACCCGGAAACAGCGCTCGAACGCACCAACCGCAAATTCAAAAAACGCTTTGAATTCATCGAAGCCCACGCCGGACGGCCTTTGCAAGACATGACCCTGGCCGAAATGGACGCGCTTTGGGAAAAAGCAAAAGGTAGTTAACACACAAACTCACACATACTCATTATTACCTGACGAATACTCCTTTTATCCCCCTCTGATAATAGACTGACCCGACATCGGATTTTTTTGTCCCGCACCTTTGTAGCGCATTCATTCATTAAAAACACCAACACAATGAAACGCTACGGTCTTTTTCTGATCCTTTTCTTTTTTGCCTGAGTATCTTTGAGGCAAAGCACCTTCATGCGCCTGTATCACTCCATATTATGCCTTTTGTCGGCCCTGTATTGCCAGGCCCAGTCGCTGGATTTCAGCGTGTGGTCGCTGGAGCAGGGCCTTCCGCAATCGCAGGTATATGCCCTGTGTGAAGACGAGCAGGGCTATCTCTGGCTGGGTACGCAGGGCGGCGGCATCTGCCGCTTCGACGGCGCGACCTTTGAAGTGTTCTCCACCGACGACGGCCTGCCCTCCAACTACATCTTTGCCATCAACAAAACCCCTGACGGCGAAATATGGGCAGCCGGCAACGCCGGTTTATCCCGCTTCCGGAACAAACAATTCCAGCCGGTCGAAGGCCTGCAATATCCGGCGTACTGCCTGTACAACAGTCCGGACGGGCGCTTGCTCTGCGGCAGCGCCCGGGGCATCTGGCAATACGACCAAGGCAGCGGAAAACTCTCGCCCCTGCGCACCAATATTGTACTCGACGCCAAAGCCGTTTACTGCATCGCCGCCACGCCGACGGGCCAGCTTTTTCTCGGTACCGATGCCGGTCTTTGGCTTTTTGACCCCGCAACGTCAAACGCCGTACTGCTCAACAGCAGCGCACAAATTCCTCCCGGCGCTGTACAAAGCATGTATCTGGAAGGCAATTTGTTGTATTTCACCCTTAGCGGCAGCGGCGTTTACGCCCTCGATATCGAAACCCAAAAACTGCGCTTCCGAAATACCGCCGCCGGCATGGAACGGCCCCTCTGTCTGTTGCGCAGTGCCGACGGCATGCTCTGGGCCGGAACCCAGGGCAACGGACTTTTTCGCCTCGACAATACGCTTCAATTTACCGGAACACATTTCACGGAAAGCGACGGACTGCCACACAGCCATATCCGCACGCTGCTCGAAGACCACAACGGGCATTTGTGGATTGGTACTTCGGGCGGCGGACTCGCCAAACCCGGCTCGCGGGCCTTCCGGCGCTACGACCGCGCCGACGGGCTGCCCGGTAACCGCATCTATGCCCTGGCGCAAGCGCCCGACGGCAAACTTTGGGTCAGCGCAGCCCAAAACGGCCTCGCCGTACTCGATTCTGCACGCTGGCGACTGAGCAATGCCGACAGCAATTTCCTCAGCGGCGTCAAAACCCGCTCCCTGGCGTTTGATACGGCGGGTACGCTCTGGGCTGCCACTGAAGGCAAAGGCCTGATCGCAATTAGCCGGGAGCGACGCGTCTTTTTCCGGCGCGACAACGGTTTCCTGCCCTCCGACTGGGTGCAAAAAGTACTGTGCGATGCCCGGGGCAATATCTGGGCAGCTACGGCGGAAGGATTGCTGCGCCTGCAAAAAAACGCCGATGGCGGCTGGACGAAAAAAAGCTTCAGCACCCGAGAAGGATTGCCCGCCAACGCCATTAGCGCCCTTGCAATGGATGCGCGCGGTCGCCTCTGGGCAGGCAGCAACAATGGCGCCCTCGTTTGCATAGCCAATGACGTGATCGAAGCCAAATACGGCGCCCGCGACGGATTGCCCGGCGTACAGATTACCGGCCTGGCGCTTGATGCCGAAGGGCATTGCTGGGTGGCGTTTAAAGGAGCGGGTTTGTACGTGGGGAAGCATAAATTTACACCTGCTGCTGCGCCTCGCGCCCTGCACTCCCAGAACCTCTACCTGCTGGCGAGCGACCGCTTAGGCAACTTGTGGATTGGCGCCGAAAACGGCGTCGAACGCCTGAATATTGGCGGCGGCCGAATACTCGGCATGGAGCATTTTGGCAAAAACGAAGGCTTTTCAGGCATAGAAACCTGTCAGGATGCCGTTTTAGCCGGCGCCAATGGCGAGTTGTGGTTTGGCACCATGAACGGACTGATGCGCTATTTACCCGGCAGCGGCGGCCCTGAAAAAAGTACGCCGCGCCTGCATTTTGAGCAAATCAGCCTTTTTTACAAGCCCATTGAAGCCAGTGCATTTGCCGATAAGGCGCATTTGCTTTTTAATGCAGATGGCCCGGGACTGGAACTTCCCTGGAACCAAAACCACCTCAGCTTTTCTTTCAAAGCTGTAGATCTGATCCACGCGGGTCAATTGCGTTACCGCTGGAAATTAGAAAGCGCCGATAGCGAGTGGTCGCCCTGGTCGGATCAGTTGCAGGTGAACTATGCCCAACTCGCGCCTGGCACATACCGTTTTCTCGTGCAGGCCGGTGTGGATGAAAAAACCCTGAGTGCGCCCCTGGGCGCCGTATTTACGATCCGGAAACCCTGGTGGGACGAATGGGCTTTTCGCCTGCCCCTGCTGAGCGCCCTGTTGTTGCTGATTTTGGGTGGCGCCCGCTGGTATATTCGCCGGATTCGGCAAAAAGAAGCAGCGCAACGCGAGCAATTGGAACTGCAAAACAAACTCCTGCAATTGGAGCAAAAATCGCTGCAATTGCAAATGAATCCGCATTTCATTTTTAATGCACTGAACAGCATTCAATCCCTTATTGCCACGCAGGATTATGCCGTGGCCCGCCAGGAAATTCACCATTTTGCAAAGCTGATGCGCGGCATTTTGCACAATTCGCGCAAAAGCGTCATTACCCTGAAAGAGGAAATGGATACCCTGGAGCAGTACCTGCGCGTAGAGCAATTTTGCCAGCAAAACCCCTTTACCTTTGAGATCACCAGTGAAGGTATTGCCGACCCGGAAGAACTGGAAATTCCGCCCATGCTCTTGCAGCCTTTTGTGGAAAACGCTGTGGTACACGGTATTTCGCCACTCCCCTACCCCGGGCATATTTCCCTGCATTTTGCCGCGCGGGAGCAGCATTTGTACTGCACCATCCGCGACAACGGCGTGGGTCGGGAGCGCGCGGCGCGCCTGCGCGAGGCCAAAAAGCCGGGGCATCAGTCGACCGCCCTGCAAGTGACGCAGGAGCGGCTCGCGGCCTTAGGTGGCAGCCTGCAATTCAGTGATGTTTTACAACCCGACGGCCAGATCGGCGGCACGGAAGTGCTGATTGATTTTGGCTTGTTGACGCCTGATTTTTGATATGATAAAAGCGATCATTATAGAAGATATGCCGCAAGCAGTGGCCGTTTTGGAGGCCGATCTGGCGCAGTACTGCCCGGAAGTGGAACTCATCAGCACGGCGCACTCGGTGGTGAGCGGCGCCAAACTCTTGCGCGGTGTAAAGCCCGATGTGATTTTTCTCGACATCCTGTTGGGCGACGGCACCGGCTTTGATTTGCTGGAAATTTTTCCCGGCCTTAATGCACGCGTCATTTTTGTAACCGCGTCGGATGAGTTTGCCTTGCGCGCCTTTCGGTATGCGGCGGTGGATTACCTGCTCAAGCCCATTGACCCGGAGCAGTTGCAGGAGGCCGTGCGGCGTGCGCAGGCGCAGGTACGCGGGCAGCATCAGGAGAGCCTGAGCGTATTGCGGGAGGCCATTGCCCAACCCGATCAGTTGCCCACGCGCTTGTCGCTGCACACGCAGGAGCGCATTTTTGTAGCGGAAATTGAGCAAATTGTGCGTTGTGAAGCCGATGGTAACAATACCCGTTTTGTGTTGAGCAGCGGCGAAAAGCTGTTTGTCACCAAAACCCTCAAACATTTTGAGCAATTGCTGGAGCGCCATGATTTTGCGCGGGTACACCAGACGCACCTGGTGAACTTCAGGTATGTGCGCGGGTTTGAGAAAAAAGACGGCGGCTATTTGTTGCTGAAAAACGGGGAATTGATACCGGTATCGGTGCGTAAAAAAGCAGAGGTGATGGAGCGGCTGGGGTAAAGAGGGGATTAATCGGTTGGATTACCTCTTGGGCGTTCGCCAGTTCTTTGGATATAAGCCTTGATATATTGCTTTTCAAGTTCCCTGGCTGCTCTTTTCCCGGGAATATCCAGAACAAGAATTCGCGCAAAAAAACGCGGCCATTTATCTATTCGGTTTAAAGCATTGACTTGCTCACGCATCCGACTTGATGTACCGTCTTCATCAATTGGCTTGCAGCATATCCCATACTTAAATACATCATCATCCCTCTCCCGATCAATAATCTCGTAAAGATGATGTGGTTCTGTATTTTCATAAGAATTCCGGTGTACCATAAAGGTATGTCATTGCCACTTTTCTAGATTACTTTTGGATTCGTAATTGTATAGAGGTGAATAGTCAAAATTACGACCCGTTTTTTGCTTGTAAGCCTCGGCCGCTACGGACAAAATATGCTCAAAATCCTTATCGGCTGATAAGGCTGATGGATTAGCTATAATATGCTTGTAATACAGCGCGCCTTCTGCTACAACGGCACAGCGGACATATAAAAAATCATCTGCGGAGAAATAATCATCCGTTTGTTGATGCATGTAGGCCTCTGCGTGGGCTTTTGTATCTAAACTGAAGAGTTTTTCCGATAAAAAATCCTCAAACAAATAAATAGCTGAAACCGGCATCTCGGCAAGCGCTGTTACGGCGGGACGAATAATATCGTCACGTTTAGGCTGTGTCCAGTCGAACAAGTCAATCAATTGCCAAAACTGCTCCTCAGAAAACAACCCCTCACCGGGTACATCACTATTCACTTTTATCTCTACCTGAGCAGCTGCCCCGGCAGTTTCCTCCAGTTCTTTAAGAAATTGAGGCGTAATATCCCTTATTTTAAGCCTAAGTGTGGTTGTCATATCCAAATGGTATATGTTGTACCTATTCCAAACGAACGATTTTGCTACAAAACTAACGGAATTCGTGCAAAAATCAGACACAAAAAGTACTTTTTTTTCACAATATACGAATAAAAACCCTGACGCGACTTTTATAGCCTATCTGGCTGGCACCCTAGCACGACATGGCCGGGAAGCGCGATCAGTACATTTTTCGTCTTTAAGTGCTTTAAAAAGTGACTTAAAGACGAAAAATCAAAAATACATCGTCTTTATCTGTCTTAAAAATGGACTTAAAGACGATGAATGTACAATAAAAGCGCAGGCCCAACCACCTACAGTCAGGCCCGCGCCAATCGCTTATTGCCGGGTTTAGAAAGTCACCGTGTACTCGCGTACTTCATTTTTGGTGAAGCGAACCAAGGGCTCAGCACTACGCTCCGTCATGATACGACTGCTGCCGTCGGAAAGGCGGGCCGTGATTTTTACCTGATCGAGGTTCCAGTTGTCGCCGGTATCAAGAAAGCCATTACTCCCGGAAGTAAAATTAATTCTGAACCAGGAAAGGCTGCTTTCTTCCGTGTTGGGCGGCAAAGTCATGGTGACCGTATTGGTGGAATTGTTCCCCCAGTTGGCGCCGTTGTTGAGGCTGATACTGGTGTTGGAGCCATTTTCAAACCCCACCGTTCCCAGGGCCTCACTGCCTTGTCGGAGATCATCGCCGCCGGTACGCAGGGTAATTTCGAGGGAGCTTACTTTGGGCGTTTCCACTTCTTTTTCCTTTTGGCAGCCGGTGGAGAGCATTCCGGCAAGCATCAGCCCGATAAAAGCCGGGAGCGCGATCAGTTTTTGGATCGTCTTCATAAAACAAATTTTGATGGTTAAAAGATAGCGCAAAGTTGCGGGCCCTGGCGGCGGCCCCGCAATCCCATGATCATGGGATGCCATCAACGGCTTATATAAAAACCCTTCAAAAAAAGCGCCCAAATCCGCAGGATTTCAGACTTTTGGGTATTCATTCCTGTAATGCACCTGTTTAAGCAACGTTATTTTGCCTTTTTACTGCTGCTTTTGTGCGCCGCAACAAGCCAGGCACAAAGTACCCGGGCCGAGCTGCGTGCACTGGCTGATCGGGTTATTTACCTGGATGAATCAAACACCGATTCTTTTTTAATTTATTCACAAATAATTGAAAATCAATCGAATGAAATAAACTACCAACGCGGGCTTTGCGACAGCTACCGGCTGCGGGGCATCTACCACGAATGCCGGGCCGAATATGACCAGGCCATTGAATGGCACCTCAAAAACCTGCAACTGAGCGAACAGCTTGGCGAACACGAATCGGAACTGGCCGCTTTGTCTGATCTGGCCACCCAGCACCATTACCTCCGACAATACGAACAGGCCAAAGCTTACCTGCATCGCGCCATAAAAATGGGCCTCCAAACCGGCGCCAAACCCCGGCGGATGTCTACTTTTTACACCAACCTCGGCATTTTTCATCGCGAAACCGGACAGCCCGACAGCGCCCTGCACTTTTACACCCAATCGCTGGCCATCAAACGGGAACTCAAAGATTCCAGCGGTATCTCTAATGTGATGGTGAATATTGCAACGCTGCTGATTGACCAGAAAAAATACGATGCCGCACAACCTTATGTAGATTTTAACCTCAGCTATCATCAGCGCAAAGGCGATACGGTCAATTTGTGGTTCGACCACCTTAATCAATCCATTATTTACCTCGGTAAAAATCAATTCCGGCTTTCAGAACAACAGCTGAACCTGGCCCTCGCGGTGGCCCGCAAAATCCCTTCCCGCCAAAAAGAATCGGAAACCTATCGCCAGTTTGCTATTTTGTCTGAAAATATGGGCGACTATAAAAATGCCTATCAATATTTGCAGCGCTACCAGCAACTCAATGCCGAAAGCATTAATGTAGAGACGAATAAAAATGTGGCCGAACTCCGGGAAAAATACGAATCGGACAAACGCGAACAACAAAACAAACTGCTTTCGCTGGAAATTGAAGCACAAAAGGCGCAAAAAAGAAACCTCGGTATCATCATTGGTCTCATCGCCCTGCTGGCCGGACTGGCCGTCTTTGCCTGGTGGAAAAACCATCAGAAACGCAAATTGCTTACCCTGAAAAATGCCGAACTGGAAGCCGAAAAAGCCAAATTGGAAAACACCCTGCAACGCCTGCACCAAATGCGCGAACAGCTCATGCACTCCGAAAAGATGGCCTCCATCGGTCAGCTCACCGCAGGTATCGCCCATGAAATCAACAACCCGATCAATTTTGTAGGCAGCTCCATACAGGCCCTGAAAATGAACCTCGCCGACCTGCGGGCGGCGCTGCCGGCAACCCAAAACAATGCCCTCCGCGAACTGTATGAGGAAGCCGCCACCCTGATGGCCAGTATTGAACGCGGCATTGACCGCACGCGCGATATTGTACTCGGCCTGCGCACCTTCGCCCGCAACGACGACGATGCGCTCTCGCCCACCGACCTGCACGCCTGCCTCGATGCTGCCCTCTCGCTCCTGCAATACGACATTAAAAACCGATGCCGGATCGTTCGGGATTACGGCGAGATTCCTTTGGTGCAGGGGCTTGCCGGCAAACTCAATCAGCTTTTTCTAAACCTCTTCAACAATGCCGTGCAGGCCATTCAGGTGCTGCATCCCGAGTCGGCCACGCCGAAAGGTTTGTTGGAAATCCGTACCCGCAGAAAAGATAACGCGGTGGAAGTATTGATTCGCGACAACGGCTGCGGCATGGATGAAGCCACGCGCAAACGTATTTTTGAACCGTTTTTTACAACCAAAGCCGTGGGTGAGGGCACGGGCTTGGGCATGGCCATTTGTTACGGCATTGTACAGCAGCACGGCGCAAGTATCACCATTGAAAGCGCTCCCCGACAAGGCGCCACGGTACAGATTATTTTTCCGGACAATTATTAGGCGGTTTCACTACCAATTTTTCCCGATTCACTGCAAGGCGTTGTGGCCGACGGCACAAGCCCTTCAATTTTGTAGCATTCAATCCATCAATTCACCTTGAACGCTATGAAATTTTCCATCCTTTCCCTGCTTTTGCTGATCGCTCCGGGCTTTGCTGTCCCCGCCAAAGCCCAACTCGATCGCCTCAACAAAACCATTGACAAAGCAGGCTCAGCCCTTTCCAAAACCAATTCGCCAGCCCAAAGCAGCACACCCGCCAAAACCACCGCGCCCGCCGGCAGCAACAAACCCGCTCCGGCACCTCCTCCCGCCCCCGATCCGGGCAACAACAGTCCGCAACATTATTATATCCGTCCCGACGGCCGCGGCAAAGACGCCACCAAAGAAGCGCCGGCTAAAGACATCGCCGCCATCGCCATGCAACTCAAAGCCGGTGATGTGGTACACCTCGCCGCCGGTGTGTATACCAGTAAAGCCGATCAAAGTTCCGATGTCTTCACCGTTCCCATCTCCATTATCGGCGGTTACAGCCCCGATTTCAGCAGCCGCGACCCCTGGGGCGCATACAAAACCGTGTTCAGCGGCACCAACGACATCAACAAGGGCCTTACCACCGAACGCATCGGCATCCTGACCGATAAAGGGTATAAAGACTGGACCGGAGAAATTCTGATTGACGGCATCATTGTAGACAACGGCGCGCGCAACTACTATTCCGATGCCACAGAAACCTTCATCCGCCGCAAAGCCAGTCCGGAAAAAGGCATGAACCCCACCCCCAACACACCCGGCATCAAAGTGCGCACCGGCAGCGGCACGCGGGTAATTATCAAAAATTGCGTGCTTACCAATACCGCACCCACCCAGGGCGCTATAGATGTACAGGTGGGCAAAGGCGGCAGCGCCCTCATTGAGAACAACCTCGTGGTAAATAATACCGGCGAGGGCATCATGTGCAAAAGCAATCACCACGGCGCCGACGGTCAGCCCTCTTACATCGTGCGCAACAACACCATTTTATTTTCCTGGAAACACGATGCCATCGCAAGCTTCGGCGGCAACAGTCTCATGTTCGACAATGCGCTGAGCCTTATTGCCGAGAATAATGTCTTCGGTTTCAGCGATTTCGGTGGCGTGAACAACGTAAAGCAATGCAAAACCGTAACGCTTAAAAACAACCTGTTTGTCGGGCATAAAAAATACGACTACCAGGAGTTCGGCACCGGTCTGAAACTCGATGAACTGGAAGATTACGCCAACTACCTCACCCGCGAATCAGGCAGCAATTACTCTCAGGAAATCAAACTCGACATCAACAAACCCTGGGCGGAAAAGTACTTTGGCCGCAAAGAAATTTCCCGCGCCGAGGTAGACGCAGCCGCCAAGGTTTCCAACAGCGGCGCCAACCAGCTCCGCAGTATGTTCGGGCTGCCCCTGCAAGCCTCCAGCGTAGGCGCCGACGCCGAAATCTGGCTCCACCGCATGGCCCTGGAAGATGCCATCCGGCTCGGACAAAAGCCTTATGGCAAAGGCAGCGGCTGCTCCAAACCTTAATTGTCAAAATTCAACACCATGCGAAATATGCTTATGCTGCTTTGCAGCCTCCTGTTTACCCAAATACTCAGCGCCCAAAATTTCCCCACCGATGCCAAAGTGCTTCAGGATGTGAAAAATTACCACGGTAAAATTGCCACTGCCAAAGCGCAAAATGAGTGGAAGTTAGAAAAAGAAGCCGGTTACACCTTCAGTAATATGGCCAAACGCGTAGTTGCAGCCACCACCGTCAAGGAAAACGGCGCTTCCAAAAATATCATCGGACTGGCGATCTACACCCGCGGTGGCGCGGGAGAAAACTGGACCTTCTCCCGCTACTTTGTCACTTCAAGCGAAACCGTCGGACTGGCGGAACCCGACGAAGCGCAGCTCAAAAACCAATTGCTCGACCTGCTCCGCCAGGACCCCATGAAAGTGTTGGTCACTTACAGCGAAGTCGCGTGGGTATATGACATCCGTTTCCCGGAAGGTATTGGCTACACCACCGACCGTACGGGCGACCGCATTTACAAAGCAGAAATTGAATATGCTTACAAATTTATCGCCTCCTACCCTTTTGAAGGCGGTATTCGCAGGTACAAAAACCCGCTGGAAGTGTACGTCCGGGTAATTGACGGGGCGTTTAAAGTAGCCACTGCCGTCGTGATCAACCGCGACCCCGTGGAAACTACGCTGATGACGGAAAAGCAGTACAATGCGCTGCCCACCCTCGCGCAACAAGCATTTGATACCCTGTATGGCCCGCAAGGCCCGGAATTGCCGGCAGCCGAAGTTGCCAAAAACCGTACCCCGGCGCCCGGCGCAGAAAACAAAGCTGCCACACCTGCCACACAGAACAGTGCGCCGCAAAAAAGTATCAAATTGCCCAAAGTAAAATTGGGCGGTAAAGGGTAAAAAAACTGCATCTTTGCTTCCATGCAAACACCGGCCAGCATTTTGTATCTCGACGACGAGCGCGACAACCTGATCGCTTTCAAAGCCGTTTTTCGTCGCTTTTTCACGGTACATGTGGCCGATACTGCTGCCGAAGCATTTGCCCTGCTGGAATCCACACCCATTGATCTGGTCATCAGCGATCAGCGTATGCCCGGCACAACGGGTGTGGAATTTCTGGAGCAGGTATACCTCCGCTACCCGCAGGTCATCCGAATGATCCTCACCGGCTACAGCGATATGCAAGCCATTGTAGACGCCATTAACCGGGGAAAAATTTACTATTACCTGAGTAAGCCCTGGAAATTTGAAGATGTAAAATTGGTATTCGACAACGCCCTGGAAACCTATTCCCTGCGCCGCCGAAACGAACAATTAGAAGCCGAAAAACTCAGCCTCAGCCTCAAAGCAGTTCAATTAGAAAAAGAACATTTAGCCTCGCGCTATGCCGTATTAAAAAACCAGATCAACCCGCATTTTCTGTTTAATGCCCTCAACACCCTGGCCGCGCTCATCGGGTCCGACCCGCAGGGGGCTGTCAAATTTGCCACACGTTTTGCCAAAATGTACCGAAATGTACTGGAACACGGCGAAAAACAGCTTATTTCCCTGCAAGCAGAACTGGATATGGTAGAAAACTACATTTACCTGCAACAAATTCGCTTCGGCAGCAGCCTGCAGATGCACATGGACATCCCGCAGCGGCAGTACAGCCTGCCCCCTTTTGCCCTGCAACTCTTGGTAGAAAACGCTATTAAACACAACATCATCTCGCGGGAAAATCCGCTCCATATTCATATCCGACAAGCAGGCGACACGCTGCGCATCAGCAATCCGCTTCAGGAGCGCCCGTCAAGGGAAAACTCCACAGGCATCGGGCTGGAAAACCTGCAACAGCGCTATGCCCTGCTCAGCGGCCGCAGCGTGGGCTACCACCACGAACCCGGCGTATTTTGCGTCGGTATTCCACTCATCCCAGACGCCTGAGCGATGCCCAACAAAGTCCTGATCGTAGAAGACGAACCCCTGGCACAGGATCACCTGCAACGCCTGCTCCGACTGATTCAGCCCGATATTCAGGTGCTGGACTGCCTCGACTCCATCGCGCAAAGCGTCGCGTGGCTGCAAAACCGACAGAGCGACCTGATATTTATGGACATCCACCTCGCCGACGGATTGTCTTTCGGTATTTTTGAAAAAATTCAGGTGCAGACACCGGTTATTTTTACCACCGCCTACGACGAATACGCACTTAAAGCGTTCAAAGTCAATAGCATAGACTACCTCCTCAAGCCCATTGACGAAGATGATCTGCGTGCCGCGCTGCACAAATTCAGCCAGCGCATAGCCGCCTCACCCGCGCTTAACCTCGAGCAGTTGTTGCAGGCCATGCAGCGGCCCGCAGTAAGCTGGCAGGAGCGATTTCTAGTACATCGCGGCGAACGCCTGATGAGTGTACTCACGGAGCAGATTGCCTACTTTGAAGGGGAAGACCGTTATGTGTACCTCGTCAAAAACGACGGCAGTCGTTACATCGTGGACTATCGGCTTTCCGACCTGGAAAGCCTGCTCAACCCGGCCCATTTCTTCCGGCTCAACCGCAGCTTTATCGCGCATTTTTCGGCCATCCAGGGCATGATAAGCATGAGCAAAAGTCGTATTAAAGTAGAATTGTTGCCTGCCGCCCGTCGCCCGGTGATTGTCAGTACCGAAAGTTGCCAGGCGTTTAAGGCGTGGTTGAATCGGTAGAGAGAACGAACCGGATATATCCCCTTAGGGATTCAGCTTCAGCGCAAAGTCCAGCACTACATCCCGGCGCGACAAAACCTCTTGCAGGTTGGGCTTTACGGTATGTTTTGGCTTAATGCCATAGCCGACAAACTCTTTTCCATCCGGGTAAGTATCTTTTTTGGTACAGATTCTTGCAGTACCACCGCCCGGCAACCGAATAAAGGTGGGTTGCCCTGTACTGCCATAGGTTAAATCGCCCACCGTTTCCACGAAACCGATCCCTTCAGCAGCAACCAGAAAATCTTCCGCAGCGGAGGCTGTATTATTTCCAATTAAAATGACAATCGGGATTTTAATTAAACTATCCAGATGCGGTTCAATGGTATCGGGCGGGGCGACATGCCAATAATTTTCTTTAAAGGTCAACAAGCATTCTTCCTCAAATTCGTTGGCGGGCGGGGTACTGACGTATTCTCCCCAGGCTTTATAGGCCGCTTTATGTTCTCTGGTCATCCACTTGCTGGTCAAAAATGGTTTGGTTGAAAAATACCGTAATATTTCATAGCCATAGCCTGAGTTACCTCCTGTATTTTCACGCAAATCAATGATTAATTTACTAAAGTTACTAATCGTATCTTTAATTTTCAAAAAATCTGTAAGCACCTGTTCATCTGCAAAAGTGTTGATTTTCAGATAAGCAATATTGTTTTTCAGTGCTTCAAACTCAAGTGGCTCACTGTCTTCTTCTTCTACAATCCAGGAAGTCGTATCCTGTTCGGCAGAAAACACATAGTTTGGAGATTTCCCTTGCGGCGTTACATAGTTGATACTTAATTTATGCTCCAACGGAAATTCAAAGAGTTTTTGAAGTGCAATACTTATTTTAATATGTTGGGTAGAAGCGCTAATGTAAGGATATAAACGATTTTGTATATATGCATCAACCGGCGTCTCATTTACAGCAATAATTTTAGAACCTAATGGCAACACATCGCTGTATTTTTTACTGGTATTTATAACATAAACACCATTCTCAAATGAACGGAGTACTATTTTTGGATAATACATTTCTTTTCTTGTATCAATAGGATAATAAACATTGGTATGCCCGTCTTTAAGTTTTGCGCACACCTCCGACATTAAACTATAATATTCATAGGTAGTTTGCTCGCTGGCAAATTTGGGCAAATACTCCGAGAGTACATCATTCCAATTTACATCAGGCACCTGACTAAAAAAGGCAAAATTATACTTCACTTCAGTCCAAAAATGAACAAATCCGATCATTCGCTCCGTTGAGGTCAGGGGCTTGGGATACAAGCGGCCATTGGTAGGAGCATATATTTGCTCCGATTCCAGGGCTAATGTTTCACTTAGTATTTTGAGTGTGTTGATAATATCGGTATTTGCCCGGTCGATCATTAACCATTGCGCTTGTGTTATCTCATCATAATTAAGCGCTTTAAAAGGCAATATTTTTTGAATGGTAACGATGTGTTTTTTCGTTTTAAAAAGCACATTTAAAGAAACATCATGTTGCGACTCAAATTTAAAATAATAATTACTATACCCCCAATAAACCTTTTGCAATGGCTGAATAATTTTCCACTTTTGCATTACTTGATCCATATTTTCAAACTCCTCGATATAAAGCCCATGTAATTTATCTTTAGTTTTGAATAAATATTGCGCGGAAGGTGTATTTAAATATAAAGTATCATTGGCAATTCTGACAAAAGTATCCATACTGGCATAAAAACCAACAGTTGCCAGCTTTTTTTTGAATACAGATTGATCTATCGCATCAATACTTTTTACCGTACAGTTATTTAGAAAATGAATTAACCCGTTGCCCTCAAAAAGATGCTTCCTGACCTCTGTTTGCGAGTCAGAAAGGGCTAAAGGCTTCTGCCCGCATAAGGCTGAAGCAACAAACAGCAGGAAAAAGGTGACGTAGCGCGTTTTCATTATTTTACAGATCATTTTAGGTGTTAATATATTCCCTGCTGTGTGAGCTTTTACTGAAAATTTCCTCGCTTTCGCACGATTTTGAATTCCCGAATAAGCGCTAACACAGCAGGGATATTGATGCCATAAATATATTACAATTTACACAAAACGACATCAAAATATTTTTTCAGAAATATGCGCCATCCTGGTAGCTACTGCTTAACCCGTACCACCACATTCCCGCTTTTCCGGCCCGAATCAATCAAATGATGCGCCGCTACAATGTCCGATAAAGGTAGTACGCGGTCAATGAGCGGTGTAAAGGCCCCTTCGAGCAGCATTTTTTTCAAAAATTCCAATTTTTCGACGCTACCCAGGGCCACCCCCGCAATCACTTTTTTGCCACTCCACAAACTGGCCCAGGCGCCCTGCAGCATTTCTTTGAGCAGGCCCGCGCCGATGATGAATTTACCACCGGGTTTCAGGGCTTTGAAACAATGCCCCACCGCAACCTTGTTCACCGTTTCGAATACCACATCGTATTGCGGCCCCTCGGCCCAGAACTGTTCGCGGGCATAGTCGAGCACCCGATCAGCGCCGAGCGCGCGCACCCGCTCCGTATTGGCAGCGCTGCACACGGCTGTCACGTGGGCGCCCATGTATCTGGCAATTTGCACCGCCGCCGAACCCACCGAGCCGGAGGCCCCGTAGATCAGCACTTTTTGTCCGGGCTGCACATTTGCTTTTTGCAAAAAATGCAGGGCAGTGGCGCCGCCAAACTGTGCGGCAGCGGCCGTTTCATCACTAATTTCAGCGGGCTTGTGTATAATAACTCCCGTAGCAGGCACGCACACATACTCGGCATAGGCGCCCATTTTCATACCGCAAATGCCAAACACCGCATCGCCGACACGGAATTGCTGCACGCCTTCGCCAACAGCCTCCACAACGCCCGAAAAAGCGTCGCCCAGAATCCGGTTTTTGGGTCGGAACAGGCCAAAAACGAAACGGGCTGCAAAAGGATCGGCCCGCCGCAAGCGGCTGTCGGCTATGGTGGCGGCAGTCGTGTGGACGCGCACCAGCAGCTCGCCCCGACCTGCTTGTGGCTTACTAACAGTTGATAAACGAAGTACTTCCGGTTTGCCATATTGTTCGTAAATGGCAGCTTGCATTGTCATAGTCATTACACCAATCTTTTAATGATTTGATGGTGCAAAGATCCGGGCTTAATTATTCCTGCGCATTAACTTTAGGTAAGAAATAGATAGTCCGTAGCCTCTCAATACTTTATCGTATACACATACGTCTGTTCCCCTTGCGGCCGAACCTGTTCTGTTACAGG
The DNA here is from genome assembly GCA_017303875.1 of Chitinophagales bacterium. Lineage (GTDB taxonomy): Bacteria > Bacteroidota > Bacteroidia > Chitinophagales > Saprospiraceae > M3007. Next base: position 134,276 of record JAFLBP010000003.1, read on the forward strand.
TTTAGGTTCCGCTGGTGTTGTGGTGTAGTTATAATTGATCTGCACCGCCGGTGCAGGCGCTACGGCTACTGACTGTTTAAACTGCACATTAATTTTCTTGTGAAAAAGCACATGCATCCCCCGGGTTTTATGCACGTCGAATTTGAGCATGCGCACCACGCGCACCGCCTCTTCATCGCAACCATGCCCTATGGATTTCAGCACGCGGGTATCCACCACCACCCCTTCGTGGTTAATATCGCATTCCACCACCACCGTTCCCTGGACATCAGCGGCAAGCGCCGTTTCCGGATATTTTAAATGGTGATAAATGAACTGGCTCATCGCCTTTGGCCCACCCGGAAAATCGGGCTGTTGCACAAAAAGGGTTTTCTTTTTCTTTTCCAAATGTTCAAAAATATACCCGAACCGGGCTGCTCTAAAAATTTATATATGCTTGCTCCAGGAGCGGCTCAAAAATACAAAACATTCAGGCGCGCAAAGCACCAGGCTTCATTTTCCGATACAAAAATTTATCCAGCAGGCGCAGGAACAGCACCGACATCAGCAACAAACTGCCGTACCGGAACAGCGGATGCGTGAGCACTCCCGTCGGGTCGTACTGTGGCAATTCCGGAACGCTCACGGTTTCGGGCAGCTCCGGCGAACCATAGGCGATCAGCGAATACAACATACTGAAGATGGTAAACAGCACCACAAGGGAAAAAACCAAAGAAACCGACCAGACAATCCAGTCGTTCCCGCGCTTTTGCACACGCCCAAGCGCCTGTTCTCCTACCCAGGCCGCCATCACGCGATCCGCGAAACCCGCATCCGGCTTTCCCAAGGGCAAAGCCTTCAAAGCCCGCATCTCGGCCAGAATAGCATCCAGGCGAAGCTGCGCTTCCGGTTGCAGGCACAACAAGGCATCCACCTGCATACGCTGCTCCTCCGACAGCAGTCCGTCGGCATAATCCCAAAGCAGGTCGTCATTCAAGAAATTTTCCTGTGCCATATTCCTTATTTTAATGGTGCGTCACAATTAAACACGTTGCGCAGTTTCGGAATTTCATGCTTGCACATATTATGCCGAACAAGCATTTTCCTATGCATGGTAGTCTTTTTGTTCCAAGATCACTTTTAAACGCTGCCGCGCCCGACAAAGTTTTGTCTTGGCATTGGTCATCGTCAGATCCATGATGCCACAAATTTCTTCCAGACTGTGTTCATACAGGTAAAAAAGGGTAATGATTCCGGCATCATCGGGCGACAAAAGCGCTACGGCCTGCTGTACCGTCATGCGCCGCTCTTCCAGCTCCAGTTGTCGCGAAGCATCGGGCACCGTCATATCGGGCAACTTCAGCGGTCGCGATTCATCGTCGGTCGATAAAATTTCGGGTCGCTGCTTGCGCAAATGATTCAGGGCAGTGGAATAAACAATCCGGTACAGCCAGGTAGAAAACTTGGATTCTCCCCTGAAATCCGGCAGGTAACGAAAAGCGCGCAGGAAGCTGTCCTGTGCTACCTCATGCGCTTCCTCCCTGTTTTTGACCATCCGCAGCGCCAAGGTAAAAGCCAGCTGCTCATACCGACGTACGAGCATCGAGAACGCCGTTTGGCGCCCGGCCAGGGCCTGACTGATTAATACTTCATCTGACAAAGTTGCGCTCATCCGAATTGCTTTCCTGCCGTCTGACAGCGGTGGCATTCCGGAGGTTACACAAATATTCAAAAAAAATTATTGCTCGGCCAGCAGTCGGTCAACATCTTTCATAAAACGATCCACATCCTGTGCGTCGGTACCGTCACAGAAAGCGCGCACATGGCGTTTTTTGTCCACCAGAATCAAACGGCCAGAGTGGTCAAAACCGCCCGGCGCTTCGGGATCTTCCTTGGCAATACTGAAATAGTCGTCGGCAATACCATAAATTTCGTCGCGTTTGCCAGTGACCAAATGCCATTTTTTAGCGTCGATGCCCAACTTGCGCGCATGCTCACGCAAGGCCGCCACGGTATCATTTTTTACATCAATGGAGTGCGACAGCATCAGAATGCGCGGGTCGTTCAGGTATTTCTGATACACGCGCAAACCATTGGCTTTTACTTTCGGGCAAATGGTCGGGCAATGAATAAAGAAAAAATCCACTACGTAGATTTTATCGGCAAAAGTGGCATTATTGACCACCTGACTATCCTGATTAATAAAAGCAAAATCGGGAATGGAGGGGTAAATGGTATCGCCATTGACCACATCGCGGTTGCCGAGAATGGGCAGGGGTTTGTTGTCGATGCCGCTTTGGCAGGCGGCAAAAAACAAGAGGCTAAGGGGGAAAAACAAGAACAACAGACGCATATGTCGGGGAGTTTAAAAACTTATTCGGGAATTCATCAATTGACTCAGGCGGCAACGATTATTTCAGCAGGGCTTTGCCTTCTTCAATGGCGGCTTTGATGTCGGCGGCATTATCGGCAATACCGGTTTTGGCTTTTTGCAAGTATTCCACGGCATTTTTGCTGGTCAATTCGGTTGGCTTTTTGAAGTCGCGCATCCAGCTCATCATGTCGTCGCCGGCTTTTTCAATATGTTGCAGGGCCGCATCATAGGCGACTTTACGGGTGGCGTAATCAGCGGCGGTGCTGTCGAGTGTAAGCACCTTTGCTTTCAGTTCACGACCGACGCGGTTCATTTCACCCATATCTTTCATGGCTTCATCGTGTACGGTCATGGCTTCTTCGTACAATTTTACGCCGGTATTATCGGTGGTGCAGGCGAAGAGCAGCAGGGAGAGCGTGAGGGGGAGGAAAAAACGCATGTTTGAAGTGTTTTTGTGTTTTTGTGTTTTTGTGTTTGGGAGTGCAAATATCTTTGAATTAATAAAGTTAAATGCCATTTGTTTATCAAAATCTTCCTCGTTGCCGGCCTTGTTGGGGCCTGCTTGTCCGGGCCGGTAGCTGTTATCTTTTTTTCCTGTACGAAAACTCATTATTTCCCGACGAATAATAGGTGTTTGGTTCGCATTTAGCTCAATCCCTTTACCTTTCGGCCTGCAACAACAAACACCGATGAAGGGCATTCCATTTTTAAGCAAAACCGTATTTTCCCGTATAAAAAACGTTCGCTTCGACGCCTTGCGGCGTTTGCCGGCGCGTTTTTTTCATTCGCATTTCTGGCGGGTCACGCGGCGCAATCCTGTTGCATCGGGCGCCATGCTGGGCATCATTGCGCTATGGATATTTTGCCTGCCGTCGCCCTTGTTCAAAGCCCCGTATTCTGTTGTGCTGGAAGACCATGAAGGCCGCCTGCTCGGCGCGCGGATTGCGAACGACGGGCAATGGCGTTTTCCGCAGGTCGACTCGGTGCCTTACCGCTATGCAGCCTGTGTGGTTGCGTTTGAAGACAAGCGTTTTTACCAGCATTTTGGCGTTGATCCGATTAGTATGGGGCGGGCTGTTTGGCTCAATCTTACCCGCCGCAAGGTGGTCAGCGGCGGCAGCACCCTGACGATGCAGGTGATACGGATGTCGCGCGGGAACCCCGGGCGCACCATTTGGGAAAAAAGCATAGAAATGTGGATGGCCACCCGTTTGGAGGCCGGCGTTTCCAAGCGCAGCATCCTGGAATATTACGCTTCACACGCGCCTTACGGGGGCAATGTTGTGGGGCTGGAGGCTGCCTCCTGGCGCTTTTACGGCAAAAATCCGGCCCTGCTCACCTGGGCGGAGGCTGCTACCCTGGCAGTATTACCCAATAGTCCGGCATTGATTCACCCGGGTCGCAACCGCAATGCGCTGCTGCAAAAGCGCAACCGCCTGCTGGAGCGCCTGCGCGATCAGGGTACGCTCAGCGCCACCCAATGTGAGCTGGCGCAGCTCGAGCCCCTGCCGGAGGCGCCCTTGCCGCTACCGCAATCGGCGCCGCATTTGTTGGATAAATTTGCCTTGCAAAACAAAACACAGCACCGCTTTCGCAGTACCCTGCACGAGGATTTGCAAATACGCCTCAACGAAATCCTGCGCCGCCGGCAAGAGGTTTACCGGGGCAATGAAATCCACAACCTCGCCGCTGTGGTGATTGATGTGCCGAGCGGTGCGGTGCTGGCCTATGCCGGCAATGTACCCGGCGCAGGCAAAGCACACGGCGAATCGGTGGATGTACTGACAGCCCCGCGCAGCACCGGCAGTATTTTGAAACCCTATCTCTACGCCCTGGCTTTGGAGAGCGGCGATATTTTGCCCAACAGCCTGCTGCACGATGTGCCTACGCAACTCGGACAGTACAAGCCGGAAAATTACTACGAAACCTACGACGGCGCCGTACCCGCCAAACGCGCCCTTATCCGCTCGCTCAATGTCCCGTTTGTACTGTTGCTTCAGCAATACGGGCTTGAACGTTTTCATTTTAACCTGCAACGCCTGGGCCTGAGCACCATCACCAAATCGCCCGATCACTACGGACTTTCCCTGATTCTCGGCGGCGCAGAGGCCAAACTACTTGATGTTACCAATACCTATGCCTGTATGGCCCGCGAACTGGGCAGCTTTTACGACCGCGATGGGCGGTATTACGACAAAGACTGGCGCCCGCCGCATTTTTTGTATACTGCCACTCAAAACGACAAACCCGGCAAACTACAACTGAGCAAAACCCCGAAAATACTCAGCGCCGGCGCCATCTGGTATACATTTGAAGCCATGCGCGAGGTGGAGCGCCCCAATAGCGCCGGCGAATGGGAACTCTTCCGCGCCGCACGCCCCATTGCGTGGAAAACCGGCACCAGTTTCGGCTTTCGCGATGCCTGGGCAGCTGGCGTCACGCCACAGTATGCCGTCGGGGTTTGGGTGGGCAATGCCGACGGAGAAGGGCGGCCGGGCCTGCTCGGCGTGGATATGGCCGCGCCGGTGTTGTTTGAAATTTTTGCCCAGCTCGACGACAACCAGCGCTGGTTTGAAATGCCTTATGATGATATGACACAAATGCCCGTTTGCCGCCAAAGCGGGCAGCGTGCCGCCGACTGGTGCGACCAGGACAGCATGTGGATTCCGAAAAGTTGTCTGAAAGCTGCTGCCTGCACCAACCATCAATTGCTGCACCTCGACCCGACGGGGCAGTGGCAGGTAAACAGCGAATGTGAAGCGCCACAAAACATTCAGCACCAGCCCTGGTTTGTATTGCCGCCAATTGAGGAATATTTTTTCAAAAATAAAAATCCGGAATACAAGACCCCACCGCCGTTCCGCAGCGATTGTGCCGGAGCGCAATTGAGCGCCTCCGCAACGCCGATGCAGCTTATTTACCCCAAACACGCCGCTCGCATTTACGTGCCCATAGATCTGGATGGCAAGCTCAGCAGCACCATTTTCCAGGTGGCGCACCGCAAAAAAGACGTGGAAATACACTGGCACCTTGATGGCGAATACTTGGGCAGCACCAAAACCTTTCACCAAATGCCCTTGCAACCACCCGTTGGCAAACACGAATTGGTACTCGTCGATCAGGACGGTTATCGCCTCAACCAGCAATTTGAAATTTTGGGTAAATAATATTGTTGGGGATTCCTTAGTTTTACTGCGAAAAAAATAAACACAATTATGCTGAAAAGAACCCTCATTCTCCTCCTCTGCATAGGCAGCCTTGTGCCGGCAGCCCATGCACAACGCAGCAAAGACAAAAAGAAAGACGATGTTCAAATCATCGAATTCGGTGAAGACGGCGGCCGCGTGCGCAAGCAAAAACAGGAAAAAAAGACTGGTATCATCGTCAAAACCAGCCCTACGAGTTTTCTTATGGGCCGTCAACCCTTTGAGATAGAACGCGAAGTCAGCAGCCTGCTCAGCCTGCAAGTGGGCTTGGGCCTGCGCTTCAAACCACTCATCCAAAGCTCTGAACTCAATCAGGAAATTTCAGGTTCTGCATTTGTAGAGGAAACCTACTTCTGCGAAAGCGATCAGTGGGGCGGCAACGACATCTGCGACGACATTCTGGATTACAGCATCCGAAAAATGAATGTCGGACCGATTATCTCCTTCTCGCCGCGCCTGTTCTTTGAAAGCGACGGTTATGAAGGCGGTTACATCGCGCCGGTGCTGCGCTATTCCTCGCTCAGCGGTAAAGTAAGCCGCGTCGTGGAAGATCCGATCAACCTCGGCGTACTCACTTACGAAGAGACGCCTTCCCAGAAAGAATCTATCCGCGACATCGACCTTATGGTGCACTACGGACAGCAATCGCTCTTCCCCAAGCTCACTTTTGAGTATTTTATCGGCCTCGGCGCACGTATTCGCAGCGGAAAAGTACAAGACATCGGCTTTAACGATCTCGGCTTTATCCAAAACGGCGAGCGCACCCTCAAATCTACCAATATCCGTATCGAAGCCGGTATCCGAGTAGGACTGCAATTGTAACTATGAGTGATGAGTGATGAGTGATGAGTGATGAATTAATTTTGAATTTTTCATGCTTGATTTTTGATTGATTATCAATAGCTTGATTTTTTCATCACTCATCACTCATCACTCTCTAATAGATTTTCTTGCCTTTGCGCAGCCAGACGCCCCATGTGCGGTCGAAAGCGTGGACGCGCGGGGTGGCGCCTTGGGCATCATAAACGGTATTTCCCCGATTAACCCATTCAAAAATGCCGCCATAGAGGTTTTGAACATTGGTAAAACCGGCGGCAATTAATTTTTCAGCTACTTTTTCGCTGCGGTAACCCACCGAGCAATAGACCACAATGCGCTGGTCTTTTGCAAGCGTATCGGGGAGATTGCTCAATTTAAAATGGTCGTAGCCCACCGGCAAAGCGCCGTTCAGATGGCTGACCTGAAACTCTTTGGGTTCGCGCGCATCCAGAAACAGGATGCCGGCAGCAGCGCTACTGTCGCGCATGAGATCCTCCACCTGTATTTCCGGCACCGAATGACTTAGCAGTTTGCGCAGCATAACGCGATAAGCGCCACTTTGCACCTGTGCCCGGCACAGTATAGCGCAGAGCAGCAGGGCGAATGAAACCAGCAATACTTTTTTCATGCTGCAAAAATAAACTGATTTAAAAAAATGTATCGCCATTCTACCCGCATTAATATGACGGGAAATATGGCCTTCAATTTTGATTTCCAGCGGCACACTTACGCATATTGCACAAAAAGCGCCGATTGCTTAAAAAAAGCACCGTTTAATAATTACACTTTGCCAAACCCGTTTGCGTGTAGTTATCTTGCAGGAGTTTTCTCATAGTATGTTTTGATTTTCCTACTGCTAATTCCTTCCGGCAGTAGGATTTTTTTTAAATCTCGGGCCTTTGCCTTCGGTATAATCTAAGGACGACAAATTTCCCGCCGTCGTTCGCACAAACCCGGATCTGCCTTTCGCAGCCGGGTTTTTTGTTGCCCTTTATGTACGCTATAGTTGTGCTACCCAGTTTTCGAGTAAAGGTTCAAAGGCATTAGTGGAAAAATGCTCCGGCACAAGGCCATTGTAAGATTCCAGCAATTTCAGTCCGGCTTCCAGTTGAATACGATCCTGCTGCTGACAGGGAAAAATATTTTCCTCGGCAAAATGTCGGGCCAGATACTCCTGCTCCGTTTGTCCGGGCGTGGGAATAAGCAGGGCTTTTTTACCCAAAACCGCCAGATCCATGAGGCTGCTATACCCTGAGCGACAAACCACATACCGACTGGCATTCAGCACCTCCTGCAGGTCGCCGGCCGTGAGAAAACTGACCACTTCCACATGATCGGCAGCGAAATAATGTTGTTTTTCAGCGGTTTTCCCCTGCACTAAAATACAGTTATAGGGCATTTCAAGCGCCTGTTCGAGCAATTTTTGTTCCAGCACCGTGCGCTGCGGCTCCGGACCGGAAAGCACGATGGCCACATCATAAGAAAAATCTTCCTCCCGTGCGGGCTGCATACGACTGAGCGGCCCGATGTAGGACACTGCGCGGTGAACGGTTTTTTCGCCGTGCGACAACTCGCCCGACAAGCTGCCGTTTTTTTCCGCAATATCCGGCACCCAGATCTGATCAAACTTGCGCAGGGCTAAACGCAAGACCCCGTTGGCCATCCATTCCAGGCCGGGAGTCGGCACTTTCAGGTACAACTGGTGGGTAAGCAATACGCTCGGGACATCGGTGCTGAAACAGCCATAGCGGTTGTCGGAAATAATGCCATCGAGCTGATACTTGCGCACCAATTGTGCCGTAGCACTGTACTCCGCGCGCACTGCGTACAGGATACGCGGGAGCTGCACGGCGATGTTGCGCACCATATTGGCGCCGGCATAGCGAATTTTGTAGGAAGGAAGTGCCTCGGCAGCAAGGTGCGGAAATTCGGCGCGCAGCAGGTGCAGGGCGTCGCCGTCGGAGGCCAGCACCACTTCTACGCCGCTGCGTTCAAGGGCCTGAATCAGTGGCACAGAACGTGTCACGTGCCCCAGCCCCCAATTGAGCGGCGCCAGTAATACCCGTTTCTTTGACTTTGACATGTGTGGGTTTAGGGATTCAAAGATATGGATTTTTTGCAGACTGTATCACCTGCTAATTCAGGGAAATAGGATCCATACCACCGCTGACCGCTGTAATGGGCAACTTGTTGAGGCCGGCTATAAAATGAAATGTAGCCAGTCTGGCGCCGCCCGGCAAGGTTACCCAGTTTTCCCAGGTTGCCGGCAGGCCTTTGATCGGCAAAATATTCACCCACAGATAAAACTCCGTGGGCATACCCTGCTCGTCGAGTATCCAGACGTAGGAATCGCCGGGCGTGCTTCCGCCCGACTGATAATGTACTTTCAGCCCTACCCTGCCGTCGGCCAATTTGACTACACTGCGCTCGGTACCGGGATCGGCAGCTTTCATGGGCGCGCAAAACCAAAAACTATCATTATTAAAGTTAAAAACAGCTTTTTTGCGCACTTTTTCAGCCTTTTCTCCCTGCAACAACGTACCGTTTTCCCATATCTGCGCCTGGTAATCCACCGTGCTCATCAATACTTTATAATCATCCCATAGCATTTCCACCTGCCCGTCCTGCTTATCCCAAGTATAATGATGCGCCCCGCGGAAAGTCCATTTTACCCAAACCAAACTGTCCCAGGCCGGTTTATTGACGGCCGCAAACAGCTTCTGCGTCATGGCTTCCGCCTCGGCGCCGGGCGTACCTGCTGGCTCTTTTTCATTATAAATCAGGTAAATAATCAGAAAAAACAGGGCAAATACCCCAATTATCCAAAATAGCAGGCGAAATATTTTTTTCAACATGTAATGATCTTTTTCAAACTGTACATTGCAACAGCATCAGGAAGCAAAGGGTTGCAAATCTATACCTGCCCGGCGGATTAATTTTTCAAATACCGGCAAATATTGTACGTTGCCTGAACACCAGCGCGGTCGCAAACCATTTTTCAGACAAAAATAATCGGCCACAATATCTGCCTGTTGCTCGTAATTGAAATCCAGTAAACTTTTGCCATCGTCTGCGGCATTTTGCAAAACCAAAGGCCCGCCGTAATTGTACCCCATTGCTGTGCGCTGCGCATACAAAGCCCGCGGAATATAGACTGCTCCAAAACGCTGATACTGCCATATATGCACCATTTCATGGATAAAATGCGGTGCCGACAACTCTCCCCAGGCATTAATTACATTAAACGCAACATAAGCCATGCCCTTGCGACGACACATCAGTTGCGCACGCGCATCTATGCGCACCCGCTCGTACGCGATCTGCTGGCCGAATACCGAACGCGCAAGTGCCAGCTCCGTATCCCGAAGTGCTCTGGTATTGGGTTTAAACAACCGGTTCAGGCCCATCAGCAAGGCCGGAAAACCCAGCAATTGCATGGCCCGGATCAGCAGTTCCAGGGTGCGCCAGGGCCAATGAACAGGGTATGGCGGCGGCATTTTTTATTGAAAACGGATGGCGCGCAGCGGCGAAATACGCGAAATGACCAGGCTGGGCAATTGCAGAAACAACATGGTAAGCAAAACAGTACCCACGTTCAGGCCCAGCACTACCCACCACTGAATTTTTACCGGCGCGTAGGCGAGGTAATAATCCGCTTCATTCAATTTGATAAAATGAAATGTATCCTGCAAATAACAAAACCCGAGGCCCAGCAAATTACCCCAGAACATGCCGGTTAGCGTAATGACAAGCGCATGGTACAAAAAGATCTGCCGCACCTGCCCGTCGCGGCCGCCAAGCGCTTTGAGGATACCGATCATGGTACTGCGTTCCAGCACCAACACCAGCAGGGCGGTAATCATATTCATCAGCGCGACGGCCAACATGAGGCCGAGAATGACGTATTCGTTGTAGTCCTGCAACTCCAGCCATTGAAAAAGCGCCGGAAATTTGTCGCGGATACTCACCGAAACCAGCGTATCGCCTACGATTTCTTCATCCACATAGGCGTTGTAGCGCTTCAGGTCGCGCAGGTCATCGATCCAGATTTCAAAGCCGGCCACCTGGGTGCTGTCCCAATCCAGCAGGGGCTGAATCTGCCGGATATCGCAGAGTGCAAATTTGCGGTCGTACTCTTCCAGTCCGGTTTTGTAAATGCCACAAATCTGAAACAGGCGTTTGAGCTGATCGCGGTCTTTGACAAAATGCACCACAAACTTATCGCCCACACCCACCTGAAGCCGGTCGGCTGTTTGCCGGGAAATGAGCACTTCGCGGGAAGGTGCGGAATCATTGAAGGCGATCGGACGGCCTTCCAGCAGATAGGGTTGCAGGTTCGACCAGTCGAAATCGGCGCCAATACCTTTGAGAATAATGCCCTCAATTTCGGTTTTGGTGCGGATAATGCCCGGTTTGAGGGCATACACCTGAATATGCTTCACCCCGCCGTAAACTTTGCCCGGCGCTACGGTTCCGCTGTATTCAAAAAATGCCGGCGGGATGGTTTTTAAATCTGCCAGGCTGGGATAAAAAGGCTGATCCATCGAAACCGGCATCGGCTCGAAGGTATACGACTGGGCATTGCTGACGTGCAAATGCCCCCAGAATTCAAATATTTTTTTACTGATCTCACTCTTAAAACCCGCGATCAGGGCCGTTGCCGAGATCATCACCGCCATACTCAGCGCTACTGCCACATTGGCAATGCGAATGATGATCCGCGCCGGGTTGTGCCCGCCGGAAAATGCAATGCGCTTGGCGATAAAAAAAGGTACATTCATCATCACAGGTAATACTTTACAAATCACTCATCGCTCATCACTCCTCACTACTTGGGTGCTTTCCCGCCTTTAAGGAATTCCTGCAAGGATTTGAGTGTATCCCATTCACCATTGGCGGCGAGGTTAGCCTGTGAGGGCCAGGTACCCGGATTGTGCATAGCCAGCTGCGGGCCGGCATTGCTCAGAATTTCCTTCAGGCGCGTGACTTCCGCATCGGCGAGTTGGCGGTAGGTTCGGATACCGTACTGCTGCAGAAGCATGGATATTTTCGGACCAATACCTTCAATGATGGTGAGGTCTTCATCCTCTACTGCGGCGGCGATGAGAATCGGCATTTCGGGCGCTCCGGCACCGCCTTTATCCTGGCGTTTGTTGTCATTTTCCGCTTCGGTCGTCGTTTCAGTCTGGAGGTCTTCCGGCACATCATTGATGGGTGTGAGGGGCGTGGGCACCTCCACGTTCAGGGTTTCGCCGTCCACAAAACCGGAGGGTTGATCGGCGATGGGGTGCTCGTATTCAAAGCTGACTTCATTTTTGGGGCTGCCGGTTTCGGCAGCGGCCTGGCTGATGCTCAGTTCTGTTTCGAGGCGGCGGCGGAGGGCTTCCGAGTCGCGGAGTTCCTGTTCGAGTCGGGCGAGGTGCTCGCGCAGGCCGTGGTTGCTGTCGTGCAGGGTGCGCAGTTCTTCGTTGAGTGCATTTTCGGAGGTTTGCAGGGTACTGAAGTTGGTGCGCAGGGTATCGAGTTCGCTGCGGAGGGCGGTTTCGCCCATTCGCAGGCTATGGATTTCGAGGTTGAGTTTATCGGCTGCTTGCTTGTAGCGGTTCCAGAGCACCCAGCCGAGCAGGAGACCGAGCAGGAAGGCGCCGGTCAGCATGAGCAGAATTTCTAAGGTATGGTCGGCGAAAGTGCCGGTACCGGGGCCGAGGTTGATTTTTTGTTCAAACATCGTTAGGAAGTATTTAGAGCAGGGTGTTCAGGTTATTTTACGGTGATTTCGACGCGGCGGTTCTGGTAACGGCCCCAGGCATTGTCGTTGGTGGCCACGGGGCGGGTATCTCCCAGCGAGCTGCATTGAATACGGGATGCCGCTATGCCTTTTTGCACTAATATTCTTTTGATACCGTCTGCGCGCAGCTGGCCAAATTTTTTGTTGGCGGCAGCATCGCCGACGAAGTCGGTATGCCCCGTAACACGCACTTTTTGAGTATTTTGTGCAAGTTGAGCGGCCAGGTGGCTCAATTCGGCATCAATGGCAGCATTGTCTTCCTTACGGGTAGAATTATAAGGAAAATGAATGATAATTTTCCCGGAAACGCGCTCTACCTGGGCTTTTTCAATGTCGGAGGCATCGTAGGGCTTGCTTGTGGGGCTGGGGCTTGTTGCGGGTTTCGGATCAATGGGCTGAATAGCCGGATCCGGCGTTGCAGGTGCAGGTTCGGGTCTTGTCTGCGCGGGCTGAATGGCCTGTTCTGCCTGAGCTGCTGCAACGGCCATGCGGTCGCCGCAGGCTTCCTTGATGCCGCAGACATACCAATACCAGCACAGGGCAAACCAACTGAGGGTAAGGCCGACAACCAGAGATTTAGCGTTCATTTTACGGGTGGTGGCTTTAGTTCGGCTGCAAGTATCGTGCATTTTCGGGAGATTGTGAAGAAAATTTTACAAACTCGTTAGAGAAGCGGAAAGGGACTTTACAATTATTTTAAATTACCGAATGGGTTTAGCAACTTTGCCCCCCCAATAATTAAGCTCAAGCAGTATGTCTTTTTATTGTCGCCTGGTATTAGCAGGATTATGCGTTCTTGCACTTAATACCGGCATTGCCCAAAACCTGGTTGGTTCAACCCAAAAATTCACCCGCAATGATACCCTGCGGGGAAGCATCACTCCTGAGCGCGCCTGGTGGGACTTACAGTATTATGAATTGGATATTAAAGTAAATCCTCAAAACAGAAGCATTACCGGAAGCAATATTATTCAGTATAAAGTATTACATATCAATAATTTATTACAAATAGACTTGCAAGCACCACTGAAAATTGAACGGGTGGAACAGGACGGACAAAGCCTGCAAACAAAGCAGATCGGCCGAAATGCCTACCTTGTAACCCTACAAAAAAAACAAAACATCGGCGCCTCCGAACGCCTGAAGATCTGGTATAGCGGAAAGCCCAAAACCGCAACGCTGCCGCCCTGGTACGGCGGCTTTTCCTGGGAAAAAGACGAAACCGGGAATGATTTTATCGCCACTTCCTGCCAGGGACTTGGCGCCAGTGTATGGTGGCCTTGTAAAGATCACCCTTACGATGAACCCGACTCCCAGCGCATTCGCATTACAGTTCCGGAGCCACTGATCGCTGTTGCCAATGGCCGTTTTGAACAAGTCTATCAAAACAGCGACAGCAGCCGAACCTTCAGCTGGTTTGTTGCAAACCCGATTAACAATTACGGCGTCAACCTCAATGCTGCTGTATATGCGCACATTGCAGATACCCTGAACGGCAAAAATGGAGTACTTAGCCTCGATTTTTTTGTCCTGAAATACAATCTTGAAAAAGCGCAGCGGCATTTCCAACAAAGCAAAACCGTACTCCGCGCTTTTGAATACTGGTTTGGTCCCTACCCTTTTTATGAAGACGGATACAAACTTGTGGAAGTACCCTATGTCGGCATGGAACACCAAAGCTCCGTTACCTACGGCAACGGGTACCAGAACGGGCACAACGGGCGCGATATTTCAGGCAGCGGCTGGGGCCTGAAATGGGACTACATCATCGTACATGAAAGCGCGCATGAGTGGTTTGCCAATAATATTACCAACCGCGACCCGGCCGATATGTGGATACACGAGAGCTTTGCCACCTATAGCGAAAGCCTGTACACCGAATACCTATTTGGCAAAGATGCCGGCGCTGAATACGTGCGCGGGCAGCGGCTCATGATCAAAAACGACAAACCCATTATTCCGCCTTACCATGTCAATGCGCAGGGTTCCGGAGATATGTATTTCAAAGGCGCCAATATGCTGCACATGATCCGCCAGATTGTTGCCGACGATGACAAATGGCGCCGTATTTTGCGCGGCCTTAATCAGGAATTTTATCATCAAACCATCGGTAGCGACAGTATTGAATCGTATATATCCCGACAAGCAGGTATCCGCTTCGACCGCGTGTTTGATCAATACCTGCGCGACAATCGAATTCCGGTGTTGGAATATCGGTTTCGGGATAAAAAATTGCAAGTCCGATGGGGCAATTGTGTCTCTGGCTTCAATATGCCGGTTAAGGTAGCCTTCCCCGATGGCGCCTATCGTTTTATATATCCCGGGCCGGAATGGTCTGACGCCTTTACCACGAACAGAAGGAACCTGCAACTTCTGGCAGACGAAAATTTTTATATCACTGTGCGTAAATTGTAAATCTTCAACAGTAAAAAAATTTGTCTAAATCATTTTACACCACATCACGCATGAAACACATTTTCTTCTTCATTGCACTGGCCGGCATCTTCAGCGCTTGCGACCCGGCTAAACGCTGCACCGAAAAAATTAACCCGGCCTGCGTTTGTCCGCAAAACTTTGATCCCGTATGCGGTTGCAATGGCAAAACATACAGCAATGCCTGCTCCGCCGAATGCGCCGGGATCAAAAACTACACGCAGGGCGCCTGTGGCGATGTAAAAACTGCCGTCAATCCGGAAAACAGCAATTGGAAGCTGAAAGCCATCAAAACCGACGCCAACACCCGACAGGTGCCTGAAAATATAGAAATAACCCTGCAATTGCAAAGCGGCAAGGCCAACGGCAAAGGCGGATGCAATCGCTACAGCAGCAGCTACAACCTTTCAGGCAACAACCTTTCCCTATCCGATATTATGAGTACTAAAATGTACTGCGAAGCAGCTGCGCAGTGGGAAAGCGCTTATTTTGAGGCGCTCGAAAAAAGCCAGTCCTGGACAATTAGCGACAAAACACTCGAAATCCGGTGCGGCGATGCCGGTACGCTGGTATTTATCAGGGTTTAGGGCCCATTCGAGTGGGTGTTTTTAAACCGAATTTAAAAATAAACGTTATACTATTTTAAATAATAGTAAAACTTAAATTTTTAAAACATGAACACCACACTCAGCCCTCACCAACCGGCAAAACGCCACAATGCCCCTACCTCAGCCCCCACGCCTGTTACGGTTTCTTACGGGGATGGTATCGGTCCGGAAATTATGGAGGCAGTACTGCGCATTCTTGACGCTGCCGGCGCCAGACTGCAACTTGAAACCATTGAAGTAGGCGAAAAGGTGTATCGAAGCGGTAATACTTCAGGCATTGCACCCGAAGCATGGGACTCGCTGGCCCGCACCAAAGTGCTGCTCAAAGCCCCCATTACCACCCCGCAAGGCTCCGGGTACAAAAGCCTGAACGTAACCATGCGCAAAGTACTGGGCCTGTATGCCAATGTACGGCCAAACATCACTTATGCGCCGTACATTCCGACCGAGCACCCGCGTATGAATATGGTTATCATCCGCGAAAACGAAGAAGACCTGTATGCCGGTATTGAACATCGCAAACAGATGAGGTCATCCAATGCCTCAAATTAGTGTCGAAACCCGGTACGGAAAAAATTATTCGCTATGCCTTTGAATATGCACGCCGTTATGGTCGGAAGAAAGTAAGCTGCATGACCAAGGACAATATCATGAAGCAAACCGACGGTATGTTTCATCGCATGTTTAAGGAAATTGGCGCAGAATACCCCGAAATTGAACAGGAACACTTTATCATAGACATTGGCGCCGCACGTATCGCCCGAACACCCGAACGCTTCGACGTTGTGGTTACACTCAACCTTTACGGCGATATTATATCGGATATTGCAGCGGAAGTTGGCGGTTCGGTCGGACTCGCCGGATCTGCCAATATCGGAGAAGCCGGCGCCTTGTTTGAAGCCATTCATGGCTCCGCACCCGATATTGCCGGCAAAAACATAGCCAATCCCAGCGGACTGTTGCAGGCGGCCATACAGATGTTGCTGCATATCGGACAAGCCGACGTGGCCACCAAAGTACAAAATGCCTGGCTGCGCACCATTGAAGACGGCATTCATACCACCGACATCTACAACTCCGCCACCAGCACCCAAAAAGCAGGCACCCGCGAATTTGCCGATGCCGTCATCGCACGTCTTGGCCAGACTCCGGTGATCCTGAAACCGGTCAATTACAATAATGAGGTAGACAATGTGATTGATGTGCAGCTGAAACCAAGACCCGTCGCACAAAAAACACTGGTCGGTATTGACGTATTCCTGCACTGGAACGAGCGCCAACCCGAAATACTTGCCGAACGGCTTCAGCCGCTGAGCAATCGGGACTTAGCGCTTACCATGATTACCAACCGCGGTGTTAAGGTTTGGCCTGAGGGCAATCCGGCAACTTTCTGCACCGATCACTGGCGTTGCCGCTTCAAATGTGGCGATTTCAGCACCGGCATTTCCTACGAAGCGGTTCTGCAACTGCTGCAAGGCTTACACCAGACTGGCGTGGAGGTTATCAAAACGGAAAACCTGTATACCTTCGACGGGGAGCCGGGTTTTACCCTGGGTCAAGGGCAATAACGATGCCTTCCAACGCGCCCAAATGATAAATTTCCAGCAGATCACCTTGTGATGCGATACTTACAGCACTTTCCGGGGCAGTAGAAAAATGCAGGTTCCGGGAGCCTGTTCCTGTTGAAACCAGGATAAGGGGCGCATTGCAAGGTGTTTCTGCGAGGTTGGCCACAAAAATATATTGCGCACCATCAGTCCAGGCCATTACCTTCCGGATACCTTCCGGATCGGGGGGCAGCAGCCATTCCAATTTTTTATCATTTAAAGTCGGTAACAAGGCATCGGCTAATGCTTTCTGGCGGCATAAATTGGCATAAAGCGCCTGGTTTTTGCCCCATTGATAAGGGCCGCGTGTCGACTTAGGCCCGTCCGGCACCTGAAATACGTATAATTTAGTGTACTGTTCGTTGGGCGCAGGTGTGGGATGCGGGTCGCGGCATTCAAATCCCAGCCCGATGTATGCGGGCATATCCCAGAGGAACAGGGATAAAAAATAGCGTATTTCATTCCCGACAAGGTAAAAGCTGTCGAAACGCGGATCGTCTTTATCGGCGGTCATGACCGTAAAACAGGGCGCAAATTTGCGGGTGTCCAGCCAATGCCGATACTGCGCAAACTGCCGCATAAACAGCGTGGTATAAATCGGTTCGGATTGCAGATCCCCCAGGGTGGAGTCGGCCAATGCGGCCTCAAGGTGTTCGCATTCATCGCCATAGGCCATTTCGCCGGGAGGCGCCAGAAAACTTTCTGCGAAGTACGCAAATCCGGCATTTTCCTTTAAAATATGCGTTTTTACGGCCGCCAGCAGGTCGTAAAACGGGCCGGCTTGTTCGGGCACGCCATCGGGGCGCATTTGTACGTGCGACATATCGCCGCGCATAAAGTCGAAATTATACCGGCGGCGGATGTCGGCATAATGTTCGCATACATAGTCCCAGGCAGGCGCATTGGGTTGTTCAAAATCGAGTGCCCAATCGGTATTTTTATCAGCATACAAACGGTATCGGGCCAGCGGTCCGAACACGCGGGAGAAGGGTTCGGGGTGCGTAATCCGGTAGTCGCGCCATTCGCGGCCATCTTCGTCGCGCACCACGGCCTGCGGATCGGGATCTACTTCTATTCCGCGATAAGGCGGCCCCATGGTGGCGGGCACTGTTTCCAATCCTTCTTCATACAGCAGTTGTACCATTGCTTTGCGACGCCCCAGGCGGCCCCAGTAGTCATGTACTACCCCGAACAGCATCAGCAGGCGCTGGTGCTCGGGCGTTTGCCGGAACAATTGTTCGGCACTGTCGGGCACAGGCAGTTCCGGATCGGCGCTGCCGCGCGCGCGCAGGTGTTCGAAGAGCAATTGCTCAACCCGGCGGTGTAAATCTCCGCTGTGTCCGATGATTTGCATATCCCGCCGCTGCAACCACTCAAAAAAGGCCGGGTTGGCCAGCGCCGCTTCCGAAAAACGATCGGTATGCGGCACCACATCCATCCCGACTGCCTTGCCCATGAGGTGCAGCAGGTTGATCACAACCTTCAACTGCTTCTCCACCGTATCGAGGTGCAAAAAAGCCTGCGCCAGCTCACCGTTGAAAAATTCCGGGTTGATGTTCCAGCTCGAAGGGCCGTAAAGACTGGCTACTACTCCCGGTTCCCAGATCGGCAAAATATGAATGGCATTCCAGGAGCGCGGCAGCGTCATGGCATAGGGAATAATATGCCAGAACGTGCTGATCGAACGCACATTAATTCCTACCGTTTTGGCGGTTTTCATCCATGCTGTACCCGGTTTTGCCGGATCCGGCAAAACAATGTCGGTAGCAGGATCAAAAGCCATATACAGGTTATGGCCGAACAACTTGTCCAGATCACGCAACACCGTGGAGAGAGGAAGTCGCAACGCCTGTTCCGGTAAAATATCCAGATATGGCGGGTTAAAAGTGTTAATATTCACAGGATATGCTTGTCGAATTGCAGAAGTTCATATTTTCGTGCTGCGAAAGTATTTGATAATCCGTTTTCCAGGAAAAACAGTGAGCGATTTCTGCAACCCGTCCGGATAATTTGTT
This sequence comes from Chitinophagales bacterium, assembly GCA_017303875.1. Taxonomy (GTDB): domain Bacteria; phylum Bacteroidota; class Bacteroidia; order Chitinophagales; family Saprospiraceae; genus M3007. The sequence goes on from JAFLBP010000003.1 coordinate 153,105, forward strand.
GAAATCTCTCTGCAAAATGTGTTCTATCTGTTGATCGCTTATCCTTTGGACATCATTTAATCCACATTAGAACACAATTGTTTCCAGCTGCTGAGTGGAGGCTGGAGGCAATAAAATCAAAAACCGTGATTTATAAAGTCAAATTGAAAAATGCAGAGGACAACGTTCTGCTGGACGATCATGTCTACGAATGGTTGACCTCCTACCCCTACCTTGTCGAAATCGACTTCGTCAACAACCTCCGTAAACACAGCAGTGGCTGCGCGGTATTCCAACGCACCATTAAACGTATAGGAGGCGGTTATAAAACCGAAACCATTTACCTGCACAAACTTATTGCGGAAAAATACTTAGGCACTGAAAAAGCCGGGTCACGCAAGTTGGTTGGCGCCAAAAATGGCGACAAGCTCGACTGCCGCATAGAAAACTTGGTGTACCGCACCCGATCGGTGGCCAGCAGGCAACGCCGCAGCAGCTCCAAAACCGGTTATACCGGCGTTTACCGCGAGCATAAACGCTTCCGGGCCGTCATCTCCGTCGACGGCCGCTCCCTTCACCTCGGCATGTTTGACACCGCCGAAGAAGCCGCCAAGGCCTATAACCGCGTGTCAAAAGAAAAATACGGGGAGGAAGGAAAGATCAATAAGATCAAGTGAGACTTAGGAGTGTTTGGGTGTTTAAGTGTTTTAGTGTTTTAGTGTTTTAGTAAATGCACTGCAACTTCTAAAACACTTAAACACTAAAACACTAAAACACTCAAACACTTAGGCGCTTAGGCGCTACTCTTTAATATGCGCCAGCCGCGTTTGATGATAATCGCCTTGAGCGAGGCGTTTGCGCATACTTGCGATGGTTTCGCGCGGGCCTACATCAATGGCCATATTCACCAACCAGTCGGGCAGGTTGCCACCCGGGTCGGAGTGAATCACATATTCCACGTATAACCAGCCATTTTGCCCCGGATGCACCGTCCAGGTGGTATTGGCATTGCGGATACGCACGACGTCGGCAACCGCCGGGATAAAATCCGGTGCGGCACGGCTGACAGAGATAATGCGCTTGGAGATGGGATCCTGTTCCAGTTTGGTGTGCATGACCACATCGCGGTCGTTCATCGGCCAGGGGAAATCGATACGCGAATAGTAGTACATTTCGGTATCGGAAACTTTTTTCAGCAGGCGGGATTCTGTAATTTTATAACCCCAGACCGGGTATTGATCCACCTCGTTAAACAGGCGTACCAAACCGGCGAGCGTTGTTTGCAACGAAGTGATGAGCTTTACCTCGTGGATGTTCTCCGTTTCGCGGTAATATACTTTGACGCCGTTTTTTTCATTTTTAAACATCCAGGGCTTTTGTTGCTGTGCCTGAAGGGGTAAAAATGCGATAAAAAACAGCAGGAGGGTGAGGGCAAAGTCGGGGTATCGGTATTTGGTCATAAAAGCAGGACTGAATGATATTTCCCTTTAAACGCAGCATCTCAAAAATCGTTGCAGTATTTAGTGTTAAAACCTTGCTTATTCTTTGAGCTGCACAGCCCTTATTTTTTAGGCGCCGCGGTATTCTGTGCCCGATCCACGCCCACCGTTACCACCGCTTTTACCACATCACAGCATTGTTCGCAAATACCGGGCAGCCCTGCTTTTTCGTCTTCTGTCCATTTACCCAGCACAAAATTGACCTGTTTACCTTTCCCGAAATTACTGCCGATGCCCACGCGCAGGCGCGGATACACATCGGTATTGAGTACTTCCTGAATGCTTTTGAGGCCATTATGCCCGCCGTCGGAGCCTTTGGCGCGCAGGCGCAACTTGCCAAACTCAAGGTTCAGGTCGTCGCAGATAACCAAGCTGTTTTCTACCGGAATCTTTTCTTTTTGCAGCCAGTAGCGGATGGCCTTGCCACTGAGGTTCATATAGGTGTTGGGTTTCAGTAAAATAAGGGTGCGCCCTTTGTGTTTCACCTCAGCCAGTTCGCCGTGGTGATCGTCGCGCCATTGGCCCTCTAATTGTTTGCAAAGCGCATCCACAGCGTCAAAACCGATATTATGACGTGTGCCTTCGTACTCGTAGCCGATATTTCCCAGTCCGGTAATCAGATATTTCATGGCACAAAGGTAAGCCAAACCAGTTTTTTGTGGAAATTTGCAGCCGTTCTTCTATTCAGAACATCTCGAAATATGCATCACCTTCAAACGACACGTATGCCTGTCTTCAGGTTCGGCACACAAATGCTCGTACTGCTTTGCAGCACCCTGCTTGTCTTTTTTGCCTGTACAAACGACGACACCCCCAAAACATCGGCGCCAAAAGACCCCCTGGTTATGCCTGCCGATGCCGAAAAAGCGGAATTTTCCGTCAGCGACTTCAACTGCTGGACAGAACTGAACATGTTCATCATCACCGGTATTTGCAACAATGAGTCGGCCGACTGGCAACGAATCTGGTTGCGGGCGGTCATAAACGACAAAGACGGCAAAACCCTGCCTTTTAAAGGCCATCCGGATGTGGTATTCCGTGCCTTCTCCGATGCCATTCCTCCCCGTGGCCGCAGCGCCTTTATGGTTGCCCTGCCCTTATCGAATTTTGGCGGCGTGCCCGACACCTGTCAGATCAGCGGCGCCGGCGCAGTGGATATGAGCGAAGGTCCGGTGCTGGTTGCCAGCGATATTGGCGGTGCGCGCCAGCTGGATCCCAACACCCAAACCGAAACCGGCAGAAAAGCCAGTGTAAAAATCAGCAATCCCCAACCCGGCCGCGCTGTTGATAATCTCAAGTTTGAAGTATTGCTCTACGACCAGAGCAACCGGCTTTGGATGGCACAGGTCGTTAACCCCTTAGACAGCAATTTTATCCGTAACAACCAGCTGGTCAGCGACGGCATCGGCCCCATTCCCGGCGCCGGAAGCCGCACTTACGGGTTCAACCTCGTTACCCAGGGCCTGCCGGCTGCACTGCAAAACGGCAAGCTCAGCCGAATTGATTTCATCCCCTTTGAAGCCAGAGGAAAATAAATTTAGTATTATGCCACGTGTAGCCGTCATCGACCTCGGAACCAACACCTTTCACCTGCTCATTGCCGAGCGCCCCGAAAGCGGAAGCGCCTGGCAACACCTGCTGCGCCGTAAATTTTACGTCAAACTCGCAGAAGAAGGCATAGAACGCATCGGGGACGGCGCTTACGAACGCGCCATGACGGCTGTGCGTGCTTTCCACCAGGATCTGGAAGCGCATCAGGTGCCGCCAAACGCCGTTAAGGCTTTTGGCACGGCTGCCCTGCGCACAGCAGCCAACGCGCCCGACCTGCTGGCGCAAATGCTACAGGAAACCGGCATTCAACCCGAAACCATCAGCGGACAACGCGAAGCCGAACTCATATATAAAGGCGTGCGGCAAGCCGTGCCTTTCCCCGAACACCGCGCATTAATTATGGACATCGGCGGCGGCAGCGTGGAATTTATCCTCGCCGACCGCCAACAGGTGCTCTGGCAACAAAGTTTTCCGGTGGGAGTAGCCGTGCTGTACCGCAATTTTCAGCAACACGATCCGATGCCGCCCATTGAAGTCTGGCGCCTCGAAAACTACCTCGAAGGCGCCCTTTCCGACCTCTGGGAGGCCCTGCGCCACTATCCGGCAGCTTCGCTGATCGGTGCTTCCGGCACCTTCGACGTAATTGACAACCTCTTGCTCGACAGCACCGTCAAGCCCCCGCTTTATGGCCGCATTCCGCTGAAAGCTTTTGAACCCCTGTACCATACCATTATTGACAGCACCCTCGAACAACGCCTCGCCATGCCCGGTATTCCGCAGGAACGCGCTGAAATGGTTGTGGTGGCCATGGTGCTGCTTCGCCATGTTTTGCGCAAATCGCAGGTGACGGATATTTACACTTCCGTATACGCCTTAAAAGAAGGTATGCTGGAAGAAGTACAAGGCTAATATATATTTTAAAATAAACAATTTATTTATAAATAGGGCAATTTTTTCAAAAATAAAACATTTTAGTTTATATTTGCCGTTCAAAACATACTAATCCATGTACGAACTTTCATTCCGGTGGGCAGCCCCCACCTTAGACATCTATGCGGCAGATGTCAGTACCGATTTAGCCCTGCCCTTTGCGGCAGGCGGCATTGCAGCGGGATTTCCCTCTCCCGCCAATGATTATCTCGACCTGAGTATTGACCTCAACCGGGAATTGGTAGACAACCCGGATGCGACTTTTTACGCACGGGTTAAAGGCGATTCCATGCAGGAAGCCGGCATACAAAGCGGGGATGTGCTGGTGGTAGACCGTTCGCTGACGGCCTTCAGCAACGATATTGTGGTGGCTTTTCTCAATGGAGAATTTACGGTAAAGCGCCTGCAACTTGGCGCCGACACTTGTGTGCTGCTGCCCGCCAATCGGCAATACCCGGAATTGCGGGTGCAGGAGGGCGATGATTTCCGCATTTGGGGGGTGGTTACCTACGTCATTAAAAACGTCCGGGAAGGGGGACGCGGCAAATGGGTATGTATGCGTTAGTGGACGGCAATTGTTTTTATGTTTCCTGCGAACGGGCGTTTCAGCCTTGTCTGGAAACACGCCCGGTGGTTGTTTTATCCAATAACGACGGCTGCGTGGTGTCGCGCTCGGAGGAGGCCAAGGCATTGGGTATTGAAATGGGCGCCCCGATTCATCAGCTGAAGGAACTGGTGTCAAAGGGGAAAGTGCATATTTTTTCATCCAACTACGCGCTTTACGGCGATTTGTCGCGGCGCATGATGTCAGTACTGCGGCGTCAGGCGCCAATGGTTGAAGTCTATTCAATTGACGAGGCATTTTTACATTTTGAAGGCATCAGTTGTCCCGACTGGCAGGCATTGGGCCAGGAGATCCGCATGGAGGTTTTGCGGCAGGTGGGCATTCCCACGGGCGTGGGCATAGCGCCCACCAAAACCCTGGCTAAAGTGGCCAATCATCTGGCTAAAAAACAAAAAGCATGGGGCAGCGTATGCGTGCTGGAAACCCCGGAACAGATTGAATCGGCGCTGCGCAGCCTGCCCGTCGGGAAAATCTGGGGCATCGGGCGGCAGCATGAAAAGTTGTTGTTGAAGCATCATCTGCGAACAGCTCTGGACTTCACCGAGGCGCCTGCTGCCTGGGTACGGCAACACCTGAGTATTGTGGGTGCGCGCCTGCAATTGGAATTACAGGGACAAGCCTGCCTGAAAATGGAAACAATCATTGCCCCAAAAAAGAACATCTGTACTTCAAGGAGTTTTGGGCAAATGCTCTCCGATTTCAAACCGGTGAGCGAAGCAGTGGCCAACCATGCGCATCGCTGTGCCTGTAAACTTCGCGAACAAGGCAGCGCCGCCGCCCTGATTACGGTATTTCTGAACACCAACCGCTTCAGGCCCGAACTGCCGCAATACAATCCCTCGCTGACGCTCAGCCTGCTCAACGCCGGCAACAGCAGTTTAGACCTCGTGGCGCGGGCACAAACCGCCCTGCGGGCCATCTGGCGACAAGGGTATGCGTATAAAAAAGCCGGCGTGATCGTGTCCGGGATTGTGCCGGAACAGGAAATACAGCTGAGTTTTGGCGCCGATACGGGGAGGCTGGAAAAGCAGCGTGCGCTGATGCAAACGCTGGATGCCCTGCGCGCCCGCTACGGGCATGATGCCATAGCAGTGGCCACGCAGGGCAGCAGCAAGGCCTGGCACTTGCGCCAGGAACGGCGCTCACAGCGGTACAGCACCTGCTGGAGCGAAATGATGGAAGTGTAGTGCCTATGCGTCGTGCAGCGACAGCATCGGAATCTGGATATGGTGGGCCAGCGCCTTGGATACGCTGCGGAAAAACAGTTGGTGCAGCAGCACATGTTCGTGTGCCACCACGATGAGCATTCCGGCATCCACGGCTTCGCAGTAGGTGCGGAGAGCGGAGGCGATATCCTCGTCGTGCAGGTATTTGAAATGATGCACGATGTCGCCGAGTTTTTTGCTGAGCAGTTGTTCGGCAGCGGCGGAGGGTTGTTTGTCGTCTTTCAGCACGTGTACCACGCTGAATTCGGAGGCTTGATGCTTCACCAGAGCGCTGAGTACGCCCTTGGCCAGATCACTGGTACGCATTTTGAAATCCGTAGCGAATACAAAGGGAATATCTGCTTTGAAGCTCGCTTTTTCGGGAATCATCAGCACCGGAATTTTGACTGCGCCCATGACGCCGGCGGCGGTACTGCCGAGGAACAGCCCTTTCATGCCACTGGCGCCGGTGGTGCCCATTACGATGAGATCGGCGTTGTAATCTTCTGCGGCATCATTGATGGCGCTGACGGGGAAGCCGATTTTGCAATCGACTTTCAGCATGATATCCAGGCGTTTGTTGCGGCGCTGGATGCCATGCGCCCAGTCGTGCAACTGGTGCATACGCTGTTCGATGTATTCTTCAATCCAGAAAGCATCGTACAGGTTATTGTTCATGCCGTCGTTGGGATAAATGACATACACCACGCGTACTTCCGCTTCGCTGCGGTGGGCCAGTTCGAGGGCATAGGCGAGGGCATTACCCGCGCATTTGGAGAAATCGGTGGGGACAAGAATAGTTTTCATATTGAATGTTGTTTGTAGCGAGTTAATCCTGTTCGCGGTAATCCATCGGATCGACGAACTCCTGATGCACGTACAGGCTGTCGATTGCTTTTTGCTCCTGTTCGGCGAGGGGCAGGCCGTCGGTTACGGAAGTTTCCAGCCATGCGTTGCCGGACTGTCGGAACAGTTGCAGGTGCAGGCCCAGGGTATTTTCCAGAACATCCTCCAACTCCCGTACCGTGGTTGCGGGCGTGAATATGTATTCGAAGGGTTTATCGGCGAGTGCCGGGGAGATCGCTCCGAGCAAGGTATTGCGGTCGCTGATCAGGTATTTGGGGCTGGTACTTTTAAAGGCTTCATGTGCTCGCGTAAAAAAGCCCAATTTGAGGTGCGGAAACAGGGTATGGAATTCATCCTGAATCTGACCGATTGTTTTGTCTGCTTGAAATAAAATTTTCATATCGCTTTCATCTTTTTTGCTCCACAAAGTTGACGGAGAAAAAAAGTGGCCGAAATGATGAAAATCAATATGGTAGTTGATTATTGATGCTTGATGCTGGATGTTTGTAACGATGAATGATGAACGATGAATGTTTTTGTGGGTGAGCGCGCGGGGTTTCGCACAGAAGGGCACAGATCATTTACACAGAAGGCACCGAATCTGTGTTTTCTGTGGCTTGATCTGTGCTTTTCTGTGCGAAAACTTTCCGTCGTCAGACAAATAAACAGGTTTGGTAACGATGAATGATGAACGATGAATGTTTTAGTGGATGGGAGCGCGGGGTTTCGCACAGATGTTACACAGAAAATTTCGCACAGAAGGGCACAGATCATTTACACAGAAGGCACAGAATCTGTGTTTTTATGTACGAAATCCCGCGCTCCCATCCACTAAAACATTCATCGTTCATCGTTACAAACATCAAGCATCAAAAATTCAAAATCAAAAAATCACTTCCTCAACTCCCGCTCAAAAATGGTTTCTAATTGTTCGGGTTTGAGGTTTTTGGCTACGATGGTGCGATTTTTATCGAGGATATACAATTCGGGCGTGATATCGACGAAATATTTGGCGTAGATGGCGCGGTTGCTGGGATCGAATACATTGGTGAAGGTGAAGCCGTTTTGCTTGACAAAATCGCGCCATTCCTTATCGGTGGTATTCACGGCGATACCAAAAAACTCGACGCCGCGCGATTTCCATTTTTTGCTCAGTTGCTCAATGACGGGCGCATCTTTCTGGCAATGTTCGCAGTCGGGACTGAACATAAACACCACCACGATTGGCGCCTTGATTTCGTAGATACTTTTGAGCTGGCCGTTGATATCAGGGGCCTGCACATCGGGGCCTTTGCGGCCCAGCAGGCTGGCTTCCATTTCCCAGGCGTGTTTCTGGAGGCCTTCAATTTCTTTATCGTTGCTCCAGAAGGCGAGTTCTTTAGTGAAGTATTTTTTAATAATATGTACGTATACGGCTTCGCCGTCCATGACGGTGGTTTTGCCGTTTTCGTATTGCAGGGCGATCCAGTTGGTAAAAAACTTGAAATAGGGTTTGTTTTGCATCACGCGGCCAATGATTTTATCGGAAGCGAGGATGAGGGAATCGGGGTGTTGCGGATGCAATTCTTTCATAAAACGGCGCAACTTATTGACGACCACGGGCGTGTAGAGCAGGCGTTCGTCGTTGAAATCCACACCGTTCCAGAAATTATTGCGGTAATAGAGGAGTTGGCGCATGGTGTCAATGTCGCCGTTGGGCTTGCGGAAATCCGTCCAGTCGGGATTTTGTCCGGCAATTTTAAAAATAGTAAAAAAGGACTTGGGGTATTGCTTGTAAATTTCGTCGAGGTGGGCTTTGCGCTGGGCCAGCACTTCGGCCTGTTTGGCTTTGGCATTCTCGTATTCGGGCGATTTGGGTGCGCTGCGGCGCATGATTTCGCCGAGGCGACCCAGTTCGGGGTCCTGCGCATTCTGGAAGCGGAAGTTGCGGTAAAGCAGGTCTGTATTGAGGCAGCCCTCTACCTGCATGGAGCCGACGAGGTCGCTCATTTTGGCTTTGAGGCTGAAAAACTGTTCGTTTTTGTCGATCAGGAAAGAAAAATTCTTGTTGCCGGGCAGCAGGAAATAGTAAAAACCGGCGGGCAGGGCTTTTTTGCGGGCAATGACGAAGTGGCCTGCGGGATCTACAAACGCTGAATCGGCGAGGTAGTTTTGGTCGCCATAGGTACCCACGAGGCGTACGATGCCGCCGCTAAGGCCTTCCAAGGTTACATCAATACGGGTGCTGTCGGGGCTTTGCGCCAGTACACTGAAGGAAAGATTCAGACCAAGGATCAGGAGCAGGTATTTCAACATAGGATTGGTTTAGATTTTTTAGCGGGGCAAAATTAATGCCGTATGCCGGTATGGGGGTGCTTTTTGGTAAACGTTAACGTCGGGGGTGCTCTTGCAGGTGCGGCTTCGCAACGGGCATGCGACAACAACCCTTCAGCGCCGTTTAATTCTGGAATAGGCTTTATTGTAAAAATTTAACGCCATTTCTTGAATTTTTTCACGGCAAGTACACTAACTTCGCCACCCTATAATCTTTATGCGTTCGGGCTTCCGTACGCCGCCGTGTTTACTTGCGAATCTCAGCCACTGCGCTTTAATCTTTTGCCACCCTTTGGCAAATTTCGTTTTCCATTGGGATAACCCAATAATAAGACGTTTTTTCGCCCTACCGGTTCCCGGCTTTTTTTTCTGAAAGGTTTTTCACCGGACTTTTAACCATCTTGTTATCAAGCGGATGATTCGCATTTCTATTGCTCAAGCTTTACGCGCTTCTGTGGCGCTTCTGTTGTCTCTTTTTGCACAACATTCCCTTTTGGCGCAAGCCATGCAGGTTACTGCGGCCAATACGCCGCCTTTTACGCCGCAAAACCTGATCAGTAACGTCTTTCTCGGCAACGGGGTGGAAGTAACGAATATTACCTACAACGGGCAGGCCCTGGCCGTCGGGTACTTCAGTAGCGGCACCCAGGCCATCGGTATCGAGCGGGGCATCGTACTCACTACCGGGCGGGCCGCCAGCGCTTCCGCGGCGCAGGCCGGATCCGATGAAGCGGGCAGCGTATTTGCCAATAATGCCAATGGCAGTACCGCTTTTGATGCGAGCCTGGATCAGATTGCCACCTCCGGATTAAATGACGTGGCGGTTTACACCATTACGTTTATCCCGACCAGCGATACCTTGCGCTTCCGCTACTGCTTCGGCTCGGAGGAGTACCCGGAATTTGCCTGTACCGACTACAACGACGTATTTGGCTTTTTCATTCAAGGGCCGGGCTACCCTACCCCGACGAATATTGCCATCATTCCGAATACCAACCTGCCGGTTGCCATCAACAACCTGCATCCTTTTAACGACCCGGCGAGCGGGCCGCCTTGTCAGCCCTTCAATGCGCAATACTACAACAGCAACCTGAACAGCAACAAGCAGCCGGTGTATGATGGCTTCACCGATGTATTCATCGCAGAGGCCAAAGTAACCCCCTGCCAGCCTTATACCATTAAGTTAGCCATTGCCGATGTGGGCGACTCCGCCTTCGATTCCGGGGTATTCCTCGAAGCCAAAAGCTTCGGTACCGGCGCCCTGCGTGTAGAAGTTATCACCGACAGCAACGACGGTACCATCACAGAAGGATGTACAGAAGCACAGGTGCGCTTTTCCCTGCCCGACCCGACACCCCAGAGCTTTCCCATTGAAATTAATGTTTGGGGCAGCGCTACAAACGGCGTAGATTTTACCAATCTGCCTACAACTTTTGCCATCGCTCCGGGCCAGCAATATTATACGCTGCCGGTTAGCGCCATTGAAGATAATATTCCCGATGGCGGCGAGTTTCTGGCCATTGATTTTCAAAAAGACCCCTGCAACCGCGATACCGTTTATATTTACCTGCGGGAAAACGCCCTGATCCGTCCGGCTCTCCCCCCCGATACCACCCTTTGTATCGGCGGCGCTCAACCCTTGTTGCTGGACGGCACCGCACCCGTTCAACTACCACCACCTACCACGTTCAGCAATAATCAATCTATTGCTATTCAGCCGGTTAACACCTTTATCACCTCCTCCATTAATGTATTTGGGATACAGCCAACTACCCTGGGCGCAGGTGTGGTGCAATCGGTTTGTGTTAATGTGGCCCACCCCTGGATCGATGATGTCGACCTCTTCCTCGTTTCGCCGGGCGGCCAGGTACTGGAGTTGAGTACCGACAATGGCGCCGGCGGCGACAACATGACCAATACCTGCTTTACGCCGGTGGCAACCAACTCTATTGTAACCAACAACCCGCTGGCAGCACCTTTTACCGGCAACTTTATGCCGGAAGGAAACTTTGCTGACCTTTGGGACGGCGCCTTCCCGACCAATGGCGAATGGGTATTGCAGGTGCGCGACGACCAGAACGGCTTTAACGGCTCCCTGCTGGGCTGGAACATCACCTTTGCGCCTTCCTATCAGATCGATTACAGATGGTCGCCAGGAACCGGTCTGAGTTGCACCGATTGTCCTCAAACCAATGCCCTGCCGACGCAAACAACGCAGTATATCGTTACTGCAACAGACAACTACGGCTGCGAAGCCCGCGACTCCATTCGGCTTGAAATTGTGGATGCCCTCCCCGCCCCCCTTATTACCTGCGCCAACCCCGATCAGAACAGCATTGAATTCAGCTGGAACAATGTACCCACCGCCACCAGCTACGAAGTTAATATCGATAATGGCGGCTGGCAACCCGCTTCAGGCGCAACTTCTCACCTCATAAGCGGCCTGACTACTTTTACCAGCGTAACGATACAGGTGCGCGCAATCGGCACTTTGGTGAGCTGCCCTGCGCTTGTAGCCACCGAAACCTGCATTGTCTGTCAGAATCCGACTGCAACGCTGAACATCACCGACGCTTCCTGCGCAGGCAGCACCGATGGTACGCTGAGTATCACGCCGGATAACGTCAACCCGCCTTATACGTATGTGCTGGATGGGGGCACAGGCAGCGCAAGTCCGAATTTTAGCAATTTAAGTCCGGGAACACATAATATTCGTGTAAGCGACCAAAGCGGTTGTACCAGTAATTTCCCCTTTGAAGTAGCCAGCCCGGCGCCGATTGTACCGGTAATTTCAACGGTGCAGGATGTGCGTTGTTTTGGTGGCGCTGACGGCCAGTTACAGGTAAATATAAGCGGTGGCACCCCCGGTTTCTCTTATCAATGGAGTGTGCCCTCAAGCCCGAACAGCCCGACACTGAGCAATCGCCCCATCGGCAGCTATACCGTTACCGTTACCGACGCAGAAGGCTGTACGGCCACTGCAAGCGGCAACCTGACGCAACCCACAGCGCTGAATATCAATACACAAATACTGGGAGCGCTCTGTTTCGGACAAAGTAATGGCAGCATCAATGCCGAAGGCAGTGGCGGCGTAGGCCCTTATACTTATGCCTGGAGCAATGGGGTTGGCAGTCCTTTTAACCCTAACCTCCCGGCAGCGAGCTTTACCGTCACGCTTACCGATACTCAGGGCTGCACCTCCAGCAGCAGCGTCGCGGTGCCGCAGCCGCCTGCACTGAGCACCAATCCGCAAATCAACCCGCCTACCTGCCACAACGGCGTCAACGGCTCGGTGGTACTCAATGCTTCCGGTGGTACCGGCGCCCTGAGCTACCAATGGAACGACCCCAATAACCAGAGCAGCGCTACGGCCATTAACCTGATTCCTCAAAATTACCAGTATACCATAAGCGATGCGCAAGGCTGTACCCTCGTTCAGAGCGTAACCGTGCCCAATCCCGCGCCGATGGCCGTCAGCTTCAGCAGCACGCCCGTTTCCTGTGCCGGCGGCAGCAACGGCAGCATCACCGCAAGCGCAAGCGGTGGTATTACCCCTTATTTTTATGCCTGGAGCGATCCCAACAATCAAAGCAGCGCACAAGCCCAAAACCTGAGTGCCGGCGCTTACACCGTCACCGTTCGCGACAATATCGGTTGCACCAGTTCTGCGTCGATCAACCTCAGCGACCCCACGCCGATGTCCTTGAGCGTTACGCCCAATCTGATTAATTGCTTCGGAACCGCCACAGGCCAGGCCCTTGCCCTGGCTACCGGAGGCAGTGCGCCTTATCAATACAACTGGAATAATGGCGCCAGCGGCGCCAACCTCAGCGGCGTAACAGCGGGTATTTACACCGTTACCGTCCGCGATGCCCGAAATTGCAGCAGCACCCAAAGCAGTACCATCGATCAGGTGCCTGAAATCACCACCCAGATCAGTCCCGTTGCCGTAAAATGCTTCGGCGATGCCAGCGGCAGCCTCGGCGTTATTCCGAGTGGTGGCGTACCCGGATATAACCTGCTCTGGACCGGCCCCGGCGGACAAAGTTTCTTCGGTGCGCAGGTTGCTAACCTGCCCGCAGGCATTTACCGACTCAAAGTAACCGACAATGCCAACTGCGTGCGCGAGTTTCAGACTGAAATCACCGAGCCGCCAGACGCCGTGCTCGTTACGCTGCCCGACGTTGCCGACACCGTTTGTTTCCTTGCCAAAACAGGCACCGCAACGGCCATTGCAACAGGCGGAACGCCGCCGTATACCTACTTGTGGAATTTTGGCAATGTAACCACAGCTACAATTGACGGACTTGCCTCCGATGAATACCGTGTGACCGTAACAGACGCCAACGGCTGCACACAGGACAGTAAAACCATCATTCAGCAACGCAGTCAGCTCTTTGTCTGGGCGGATACAGAAAAACCGCGTTGTTTCAACGGCAATGACGGTACCGCACAGGTACTGTCTATTTTCTACGCCCTGGATTCTGCTGATCTCAACCTGTTCACTTACAACTGGAGCACCACGCCGCAACAAAACAGCCGTTTTGCGAGCGGCCTTACCGCCCTCAATCAGTATACCGTCACCGTCACCGACGATTTGGGCTGTACGGGCACGCGCAGTGTAACGGTTGGTCAGCCGGAGGAGTTAATCCCTCAAGTCAGCGATATTATTCCCGTAAAATGCTACGGGGAGGCCAATGGTGGCGCCACAGCCTCCGCAAGTGGTGGCAGCGCCCCTTATACCTACCTGTGGAGTGCTGCCGGTGAAACAACCGCTTCGGTAAGCGGACTGCGGGCGGGTGTGTATCGCGTTACCGTTACCGACAGCAAATCCTGCCCGGTTACTGCGACGGCCAGCATCCCGGAACCCACCGATCTTAAACTGAACCTGGCCGCGCAAGCCGCCCGCTGTTTTGGCGAAGCCAGCGGCATCGCCAAAGCTCTGCCGGGTGGCGGCACTGCACCCTACCAGATTGTATGGTTTAATAATGCAAGCGGAACAGAACTCGGGCAATTGGCGGCTGGCACCTACCAGGCGACCGTCAGTGATGCCAACGGCTGTACCCAGGATGCATCAGTAGTGGTCGGGCAACCGCTTGAACCCTTAGGCGCCTCCACGCGCGTTATTGATGCCACTTGTTTTGGCAGCAGTAATGGCCGAATCATCTTTACCCCAACAGGAGGCACGGCGCCCTACCGGTACGCTTTAGATAATGGCGACTACAACGGCTCCACCATACAAATCGGCTTGCGGGCAGGTACCTATCTGCCGCGTGTTGTCGATATTAATGGCTGCACCCTTACCCTTCCTGAAATAAAGGTTGAGCAGTTGCCACAGTTACTGCTTGATCTCGGCCCCGACTTTACCATCACACTTGGGCAGGATACCATGCTGCAAGCGCTGGTTGCCAATGCAAATGGCGTCTTGAATTACCGATGGGCGCCGATCGACAGCACCTGGCTCAGCTGTATGGATTGCTCCAACCCATCGGTGTACAATCTGGAGTCCTCCCACTGGTTTACGCTTAATGTGACCGACTCTATCGGCTGTGCGGCGCAGGATCAGATTTACATCAGCGTGGTGAAACCGCGACTGATTGCCGTGCCAACGGGCTTTACGCCCAACGGCGACAGTGCTAACGACAAATTGGTGGTACACGGACAGCAAAGCGCGCGCATTGCCCTTTTCCGGGTATACGATCGCTGGGGCGAGCTGTTATACGAAGCCAAAGATTTTGCCACCAATGATGAAAGTATGGGTTGGGATGGCAGTTTCCGGGGCGAAGCACTCAACCCGGGTGTATATATTTGGGTGGTGGAGGCTGTTTACCGCGATGGCGTCCGGGAGGTATTTAAAGGAGAAACAACCTTGATTAAATAAGCGCTTTCAGGGCAGCCATGAGCTGCTCCAGTTCCGCCGCTCTTTCGATTTCAACGGGGGCGGCGGCACGGCTTTCACAGTCGGGCATGGCGCAGGTTTCGCAAGTAGAGCCTACGGATTTCCGGCTCAGTTTCGGATCACCGACAAACTTAAAAAGGCGGCGCAGATCGTCGCTCAAACGCAATCCCAGGGTCACGCTTACACCGGCCTTGGGATTGTTGTTTCCGGGCTTGGCCATACTCATCACGAAGTAGGCATTCTCCGTTTGGTGGTAGGCGCTGATTTGTGCCATGGCCAAAACCGGCGCCTTGGTGACGCGTATTTGCTTTAAAATTTCAATAGAAACCCAGCGGCGACAATAATGCTGGCCGCTTTCCGTGGCGTAGGGACTTTGCTGACCGCTGAGGTGCAGTTCTTTGGTCATGTTGAAATAATTGACCCCTTCGTTGCCTTCAATACGCAGGAAAAAGAGGTCTTTTATGCCAAAATGTCCGGGTAAAACATTGGTGATACGTTGCATGAGCATCTCCGGCGTCACGTGGTAGGTTTGCAGCAGCGCGAGCCAGTCTTCCGGTTTCCACTCCAAGGCGGCGCCGCAACGGCGTGGAGGCTTGTATCGCGCGCGGCCTGTCGTACGCGCCGTATGCCGATTTGATCTGGATGGAAACATCCATGCCCGATTTGGGCGTTGCCCGCGAATTTGCGCAGGAAATCAAGGCAAAATACCCGAACAAGATGCTGGCCTACAACTGTTCGCCTTCGTTCAACTGGTCGAAACACATGGAGCCGAAAGACATGGCCAAGTTTGGCGAGTCGTTGGCAGCACTGGGGTACAAATTCCAGTTTATCACCTTAGCGGGTTTCCATGCGCTGAACACGTCGATGTTTGAATTGTCGCTGGCCTACCGCGAGCGCAACATGGCAGGTTTCTCCGAATTACAGCAGCGCGAATTTGCCCTGCAAGACCGGGGTTTCAGCGCCATCAAGCACCAGGCATTTGTGGGCACGGGTTACTTTGATTATGTGCAAAACACCGTTCAACGCGGCAGTTCCTCCACGGTTGCCATGGCTGGCAGCACGGAGATGGAGCAGTTTCATTAAGCAAAAAAATACCTCTATAATTGGGTCTAAGAATGCTACTGATGGCTTCTGTGTGTAGTGATGTTAGTGAAAAGCCACCCCGGGCGCAAAGCAGGGGTGGCTTATTTTTTTTCAGTTATCAGTTAGCAGTTAGCAGTTAGCAGTTAGCAGTGATCACTGTTAACTGCTGACTGATAACTGATAACTGCTGACTGATCACTGTTAACTGCTGACTGATAACTGCTGACTGTTAACTGTTAACTGTTAAACATCCGTGCCCCTTGCTTCCCGATATGCTCGCCCAACATCCGGTATGCCTCAAACTGGGCTTCATCGAAATACTGATCCACTGTAGACTGGTGCGGGAAATCGGGATTGGTCTTGAAATAATTCAGTACAAAAACCGGTGCCGGCTCGTCGGAAAAGCCCGGCACCGAATTGGTACTTGCTTCATTCTCCGACATTTCCTTCAGCAGGTTCACCGCCGATTTCATATACACAATCGAACCTTTGCTGCCATCGCTGTACGTGATTTCTCCGCGTGTTACGGAAGCGGCACTCATAAACATGCCCGTTTTTTCATCTTTTTCCGGCATCAGGTCGCTGAGTTTGATGTGAATATCGGCGTTGTACACGGCTTTTGACAAATAAACCGCCTGGTTGAAAGACGCGAAGGAGAAGGTTTTATCTTCTTCAAAATCGGCCACCACAATATTCCGGCATTTACGCTGTATCAGGGGCATCAGGCCGAGGTTGTCGCCCGTATGTCCGCCGTCGGAAATATTTACCCTTGGTGTATCGGCGCTGAGCTTGCCCGTCAGTTCGCGCCAGAGGTAAAACAACCAGAAACTATGCGTGTATTTGCGCCACATCCGGCGCAGCCAGCCGGGGTTGAATTGGCCGTTTGCTTTGGCCTCCAGAATATAGTACCAGGGGTTATCCACCCAGTAGCCGGTGCGCAAGTTGAAAAGCGTCATGTAAAAGTTGGATGCCGCAAAACTCAGGGCGCCCATACCCGAAGCCACTGCCGCCGCCGAAATGGCCATTGCCGCCGAAAGCCGGGTTCTGCCGCCGATATAATAGGAAGTATTGACGTAGCCCGTGGTGCGCGAGCCAACAAAGAATTTGGAGAAAATAAAATGATCACTCTTGAGGCTGCGGCGGGCCAGGTCGTTGGACCCTTGCAAATTCAACGCCCCGACGATGAGGTGGTAAGGGCCTTTGCCATTGCCATTGCCGAGGTCTTTAAGCATCAGGTTTTCGTGGTTGCGCATCAGCAGATCAATCAGGCCCTTTCGCTGCAGCTTGGATTTGGAGAGGTCTTCCGGCACTTTCGCCCGGCCGTCGGTGCGCAAATACGCTTCCGTGAGCCGATCCCGATAAAAATAATGCAGGGAAATGTCGTTGGCATTCGAGCGATAACCAAAAAAAACAAGCAAGACCAGTCCGCCTGCAAAAAGCGCCAGAATGGCCAGGAGCATATTGGTTTCATTGATAATCAATTCCAGCTCGTACAAACCCTTGGAAACCCAAGCCAGCAAAATGCCTACAAACAAGTAAATACTGAGGTTCAGCAAGGGCATTTGAAGGCTTTTCATCAATTTCCCGATAATCCCCTCCGCCTTTTTATCGCCTACACTTTGCATCGCAAACATGTAGGCAAACAACACCGGCAAATAAGACACGCTCAATTTGACCGCCGCACCATGACGTCCGAACAACAAAATAATGAGCAGCGGAAAACCCGCCGCCACAAACAGTCCGAGCAGACTCGCCCCCTGCATACCGCTGTAAAAAGAGCGATACAAACGGCCACTCACGCGCTCGCGCCAGGAATTGATAAAATACAGGGAAATCAGGAGGTTCACACTCAGGTACATGCCCAGTGAAAAAGCCAGGGGCAAAATCAGCACCACGAAATAATTTTCGCTGGCGCCAAATACGCCCTGTACCTGCAACACCACACCCAAGCCGTAAGCCGCCAATGGCCCGAAAAGATAACACACAAAATTGAATAACAACAAAAAGAAACGCGACCGCGCCTGCATCAGGCTCTCCCCGCTGGCCCGGTCGTAGTGTTTGCGATTTTCTTTATTGTTAAAAATCTGCTCCTGATACTCGCCCTCCGTAATGATGAAAGGAATACGGGTGGAGAAAAGCACCAGCACTAAACCCATCAGGGCGCCCAATCCGAGAAAGCCCAGGGGCAGGGACAAAAAGTTGCCCGCAGCAGTGAAAATCAGCGAAAACTGCGGCGATAAATGATTGGTGTACCAAACGCCTAACTGATCCATGATGCCGGATTCGGCATAAGCGGGCGCTTTGATGGCCTCGTCCCAGGTAGCCAGTTGTCCGACATCGGAGCCTGGTAATACACGAAGCGTTTCCACCGGATACTGCAATGCCTTGATAAAATCGCCGCCGGAAAGCCCGTGAAACAACAAATGGTGCAAACTCACGCCCACCACCGAGATGAGCAGCAGCATGGTAAAATTCATGACTGCGCCACCGGCCAGAGAGCCAATCGCACGGTTCACATCCCAGCCAAACAGGCTTTTATTGGGCGTGAGGTATTCCCCGCGCCGGCGCATGTGATTGAGTTGCTGGCGACTGTTCAGCTTGGCCTCCTGAATCTGCTTGTATTCGTAATCCTCTTCTTTGGTCAAAAATGGCGAGTTTTCGGCATCTAATCCGAAATCGGTGGTATCGAAGCGTTTATTTTTTTCCGTGAGCGTGTTCTCCTTGTCCATACTGCCCGGCTCTTCACTCAGAATAGAGGAGAGGCAGGAACCGATATAGCCGCCACCGGAAACCGTACTCATATAATCGAAGTACTTCATTTTGCCGGCCTGCATAAATGCCTGCATCATGCCTAAGCCGAGGGTGGCCGAACGCACCCCGCCACCTGAAATACAGAGGCCGTTGAGGTTGTCGGGCGCAGCAGTTTCCTCGATGCCATTGGCTTCGCGGCGCTGCTTCAGGTAGCCTTCCAGCTCTGCTTCCAGCAGGGCTTCGGTACGTTCAACGTAAGGTGGGATTGTTTTCATTCAACAGATTTTCGTTTAAACGGCCTAAATGTAGTATCGTTTTTAAATTTGGCAGTAATAATTTAACCAACAAATTACAGTTTACCCACTTTGTAAGCGTCGGACTTCCTATTTTTGCGGCGCTATTATATTCTTAGACCGACAACCACTCCTTTGAGGTTGTACAAATGAACTTTTGCGATATGAGTACGATTCGCGACATCATTGCCCGGGAAATTCTCGACAGCCGCGGCAACCCCACAGTGGAAGCAGAGGTATGGACGGAAGCCGGCTTCGTCGGCCGTGCCGCAGTGCCCAGCGGCGCCTCCACCGGTATCCACGAAGCGGTTGAACTCCGTGACGACGACGGTGCCCGCTACCTCGGCAAAGGCGTCCGCAAGGCCGTCCAAAACGTAGAAGCCCTCCTCCGCCCGGCCCTTATCGGCCTGGAAGTAAGTGACCAAATTCGTGCCGACCGCCTGATGCTCGAGGTAGACGGTACGCGTAATAAGAGCAAAGCCGGC
Source organism: Chitinophagales bacterium (assembly GCA_017303875.1). Taxonomy (GTDB): domain Bacteria; phylum Bacteroidota; class Bacteroidia; order Chitinophagales; family Saprospiraceae; genus M3007. The sequence continues at coordinate 172,564 of JAFLBP010000003.1, forward strand.
GCCAATGCCATTCTGGCCGTTTCCTTAGCCATCGCACGCGCCGCCGCCGAAGAACTCGGCCAACCCCTTTATCGCTACCTCGGCGGCGTCAATGCCCACGTGCTGCCCGTACCGATGATGAACATCCTCAATGGCGGTGCACACGCCGACAACGGTATTGATTTTCAGGAATTTATGATTATGCCCGTCGGCGCAAACTCCTTCAGCGAAGGCTTGCGCATGGGTGTAGAAGTATTCCACAACCTGAAAAAAGTACTCAAAAGCAAAGGCTACGCCACCAACGTAGGCGATGAAGGCGGTTTCGCACCCGGTATCAAAAACAATGAAGAAGCCATCCAAATGGTCATGATCGCTATCGAAAAGGCCGGCTACCGCCCCCTCGACGATATTGTTATCGCCATGGATGCCGCCGCTTCCGAATTCTTCGATGCCGAGAAAAACGAGTACGTGTTCAAAAAATCAACCGGCGACCGCTATTCCAGCAGCGACATGGTGTCCTTCTGGAAAGACTGGTGCAATCGCTACCCCATCTACTCTATCGAAGACGGCTTCGCCGAAGACGACTGGAGCGGCTGGAAACAGGTTACGGAAACACTCGGACACCGCATCCAACTCGTGGGCGACGACCTCTTCGTGACCAACGTAGAACGCCTCCAACGCGGTATCGATGAAAAAGTAGCCAACTCGATCCTCATCAAAGTGAACCAGATCGGTTCACTCACTGAAACCATCGAGTCGGTTAACCTCGCCACCCGCCACGCGTACACCTCGGTCATCAGCCACCGCTCCGGAGAAACGGAAGACACCACCATTGCCGACCTCTCCGTAGCGCTCAACACCGGCCAGATCAAAACCGGTTCTGCCAGCCGCTCCGACCGGATCGCCAAGTACAACCAACTCCTCCGCATCGAGGAAGAACTGGGCGAATCGGCAACTTATCTCGGCAAAGCCATTTTTGGCCTGTAAGGAAAAGTGCGCCAAGCGCCTTTACATGAAAAAATGCGCGTCTCCACTTCGGATGACGCGCATTTTTTTTGCTGATGCAACATTTATCCCTTTTACCGCACCCTGTGAAACATAAAAATATATCAATGAAAAACAGCATTTACCTCCTGCTCCTCACAACCCTTTTCACTGCCTGCAAACCCGATTCCGACACGCGTCCGGAAATTATTGGAAGATGGCGCGCAATCGCCTGGACGGTCAACGGACTACCCAGCGAACGCGATGCTGCCGGGGTGGAATTTAAATTTAATTCCGACAACACCTATCTCGCTGCCTATGGCGCACAACAGGAAGCAGGCGTTTTCAGGATTAAAGGCGATAAACTGTACACCACTTCCAATGCCGCCGGCAAAATTGAAAAAATGGTTCAAATCGCACGCCTCGACCGCGACACTATGGTGCTGAATATGAACCGGGTCGGTACACCCGAAGCATTAGTTTTGATCAGTTATCAGTGAACAGTTATCAGTCAGCAGTTATCAGTCAGCAGTTATCAGCCAGCAGTTAGCAGTGAACAGTCAGCATGCCCCCCCTGCTAACTGCTGACTGCTAACTGCTGACTGCTAACTGCTGACTGATAACTGTTCACTGATAACTGATCAAAGTGTTTTATAAAATTTATTGCGGCCGATGTATTTCACCATTTGAATGAAGTTGAATTCGAGGTGATCGAATTTATATTGCTGGCCATTGACGTCGAGGTGCAAACCCGGCGCCCAGCGCAGGTTGGTACGCAGGTAGCCGCTTTGCGTGCGCGTCACGCGGATATCCCAGCCAAATACAAGTCCGGCAGCCGGTTTGTAATCAATGTGGCGTTCGGCATTGTGCTTCAGCGACAAGCGTTCGGCAGAGACAAAACCGCCGAGGAAAGGCGCAAAACCGTGGTAATTGAATAAAAATTTGTACCCCTCCAAGGCAAGGGAATGCCGGTGGCTGCGCAGGTCGCTGTCGAAGGCCCGCTGACGATTGCCAAACCAGCGATACGAAAGTCCGACATTGGCGTCAATCCGGCTGAAATAGCGGCCGAAACTCAGATCTGGCGCCAGAAAACTGGTGCTGCTTTCATCGTACAGATACGGCGCATTTGCCTTCAGGTAAGGCGATTTGGACAATTGCAAGGCTGTGCTTGGTCCGTAGCCATAGTACCACGCACTCATTTTATTTTTCTCCAACAGCTTCTTTTCCAGATAATTATGAATGCGCACAGAACGTGTACTGCCCATTCCCTTATCGGTATCCATGTAGCGCAGGATGGCAAACTGAAAACTCCAGGGATTGATTTTTACAGGTGTTTGTTGGGTTGCCGTAGCGTAATAGCTGAAATCTGTGCGGCGATTATACTGTGCGCCGAGCGTAAAGAGATAATTTTTGCTGGCGTAAGTCAGGCCGGCATGCAGGGGTGTAATCCAGCGATCGTAGGTGGCTTCGCCTTTGCCATAGTCCTGATTTTCAATTTTTTGCCGATAGACCAATGGCTGGAAACTGATGCCGGCAAAGGGCCGTAATTTGCCCGGACGAATGGCCCAGGGATACACACGGGCGCCGGTTTCTACCACTTCAAAACTGCGGATTTTGCTAAATCCTGCGGTTTTTCCACCAATATTGAGCGGTAAAGGAAAGGTCACGTAAAAATCGGCGTGCCCCCAGAAATGCAAGCCGCCAATGGTAAAGCGCGGCATGGCGCTGGGGGCAAATTTGCGACTTGTACCATCGCCCGGCAGGGTCGTGGTGCCGCCGGTTTTCATAAATACGTCGCCGCCGAGCGTCAGAGCAGCAAAACTGACGGCGCGTTGCATTTTTTCAACACTGTAAGCACTGTCCTGCTGTGCCGACAGGCGCAGAGCAGGTAAAATAAAAAGGCAAAAAACGAGCAGGCGATGTAACATACAATGGACGTTTTGTTTGAAAGTATGCCACAAACTTATTCCGCTTCAAGGTCTCCCGGCCCGCGCAGGCGTATGAACTGTCATTTTTTATGTTTAAACAGTGATCAGTCAGCAGTGAGCAGTCAACAGTTAGCAGGGTGTTGTCATGCTGAGGCCACCAAACCGGTAATGAACCATTAGAGCGTGTCGCCTGGCCATTTGGCTTGGGAAACAGGAGCGTGTCGCTTAAGATCAATTTCCCGCAGAATTCGCAGATTGACGCGCAGATTTCGCAGAATTTTTACGCTTGACTACGCGGATATCATAAAAAGAATCTGCGCGATCTGCGCGTCAATCTGCGAAATCTGCGGGAAATTGATCTTAAGCCACACGCTCCAGTGATTCATTTCAGGTTTGGTGGCCAGATCCGGCCGGAGGCCTCAGCATGCCCCCCCTGATAACTGCTCACTGTTGACTGCTAACTGTTAACTGATCACAGTTCCCATGCCGCCATCCACGTGGATGACTTGTCCGGTGATGAAGCTGGCGGAATCGGAGAGCAGGAACAAGGCCGTTGCGGCCATATCGGCGGGTGTACCGACGCGTTTCAGCGGGTGGCGATTGGCGGAATTCTGGCGTTTCTCATCGCTGCTAAGCAATTTTGCAGCCAACGGCGTATCGGTCAGCGAAGGGGCGATGGTGTTGATGCGGATGGTGGGCGCCCACTCGGCAGCCAGCGAACGGGTCAGGCCCTCCACAGCACCCTTGGCCGTCGCGATGGAAGCGTGCATCATCATACCCGTTTGTACCACTACCGAACTGAACAGTACCGCACTGCCGCTGCCGCTGGCCCGCAGGGCCGGATATACTTGTTGTAAAGTCCGGAATGCACCTACTACATTGATTTCCAGGTCGTCGCGCAATTCTGAGGCGGCCACCCGGGAGAAGGATTTCAGATTGATGCTGCCCGGACAGTACACGAAACCGTGTACCTGTTCCGGCAAATTTTCCAGTTTAAAATCGGGATGAAGCACATCAAGTGCCTGCCATTCAACGCCCGGCAACTGCTCCGGCATGGGCCGCCGACTGTATGCCAACACCCTGGCGCCTTGTGCCGAGAGTCGGCGTGTTATTTCAAATCCTATGCCTGCAGATGCGCCGATAATCAAGTAAGTCTTGTTTTCCATTTTTCGATTTAATTGGGAGGAGAAACAAGCGCATGTATAAATAGTTTAGATCAGTTATCAGTCAACAGTTAGCAGTTATCAGTCAGCAGTCAACAGTTAGCATGACAACCCCCTGCTCACTGCTAACTGCTGACTGCTAACTGCTAACTGCTGACTGCTAACTGTTGACTGATAACTGTTAACTGATTCTTTTCACCCGGTTATACACCAGCGCCTCCACCATAGCGAATACAAATTGCGGTTTGGGTTGAATTTGCCAGTGCAGGTCGTTGAAATGCTCGCCGAAGAGCAGGTAGCGATCTAAGTGCGCGTCTTCCATTTCTTCCTGAAAATGTTGTCGGGTATTAATCAGTACAATCCAGCCCATTTCATCGGTCACCTCTTCGTACCATTCGGCGTAGTAATCATCCTCAAGGGCGCTGTGGTAGTTCAGCACGTTTTCGCAGAAAAACACGTATTTTGAGATACCTTTGTCGTACAAATGATCGGCAATGTTGCGCTTGAGGTACATGATGTCGTTGTGCAGGGCATCATTCCACTCGCCAATCAACTCAATGAGGGCGTAGCCTTCCTCATAATCGGCAAACAAGATTTTGCCATACAAGGTGGAAGAACCAAATGCATCCCACTGCGGATGCAGGTAAAAATTGTACAAACGATGGGTAAAAGATACCTCGCTGTACTGGCGTCCGAAAAACGGAGAATCGCTGTCTTCGGCGGCGATGTAGTATTCCCGCCAGCGATAGTAGGGTTCAATATCGTGCATGCCACAAAGGTAAAGGACAGCGGATAATGCTGAATTTTTTTTCTCACAGATGTTACACAGAAGGTTTCGCACAGAAGGGCACAGATTACTTACACAGATGGCACAGAATTCTGTGTTTTCTGTGAATTGATCTGTGCCCTTCTGTGCGAAACCTTCCGTGTAACATCTGTGAGAAATTCACATTTAATTACTATTGAAAAAAATAGTCATCACCGGCCCGGAATCATCCGGAAAAACCACGCTCGCGGCAGCGCTGGCCACGCATTTTGCAGGCAATTGGTCGCCCGAATTTGCGCGTACCTACCTGCAATTCCTTGGCCGGCCATATACACAACAAGACCTGCCGGCCATCGCCCGCGGACAAATCGCCTGGGAAAACTGGCGCCAACACCAAAAACCGGAATGGCTGTTCTGCGACACAGACCTGACGGTGCTGCACGTCTGGCATTTATGGAAATATGGCAAAAGCGATCCATTTATAGCGGAGCAAATGCAGGCGCGCCGCGCCGATTTTTACCTGCTCTGCCAACCCGATCTGCCCTGGCAACCCGACCCGCTCCGCGAAAGCCGGGAACACCTGCAAGCCCTGTTTGCGCTTTATGAAAAAACACTGCAACAGCTCGGCGCGCCTTATGCCATTGTGCACGGACAAGGCGCCGAACGCCTGCAAAATGCTTTATTCCTGCTCCAACACCTCAAATAAGGCGTCAATTTCGTCGAAAGACTTCACCCCCACCTGCTCTTCATCGCCGCCGCGCACCGAAAAACCCGCTGGCCGAACCTGATCGCGGATCAACAACAATTGCTGCGCATCGGCATCCGTGTGCAGCAAGACCGGAAATTCCGCGCAGAGCGCTGCCCAGGCTTCCGGCGCAGCCAACAGATCGGCCGCCGTACAGTCCACCACAAAAAAGGCAATTTTAATGGGCAACTGCCGCGCCAGGTTTTCCACAGCCTCCGGCGTGTTGGCCGTACAACGCGCCAGCACTTGCAGGCCATCCAGTACATGCCAGTTGCTGCGCCCGGGGTCGGCGGGTACTTCCACGGCGTCGAGTTGAAAAAAATCAAGGGCTTCGCGTACGAGGTCGAAGGAGCTGTCGAAAAATTCGCCCACAATTGCCGGGCCTTCCACCCATTCGCGCATGGCTTTCATTTGCGCGGGCTGGAGGTAGTCGGGATGGTTTTCTTCCAGGATAAATCCAAGAAATGCAACGTTTTGCGCCGCAAAATATCGCGCATCGGTGAGGTTGCTGACCGCAGTGGCTTTGATCTGCATAAAAGGCCGGATGGTAAATTGATGGGCAAAGGTAGTGGATTTCAGGTGGCTGGCAGTGCCCGGGCACGTATTGTTTCTCACAGATGGGCACAGAAGGTTTCGCACTGAAGGACACAGATCACTTACACAGAAGGACACATATTCAGTGTTTTCTGTGTAAGTGATCTGTGAATTTCTGTGCGAAACCTTCCGTGTAACATCTGTGAGTAACCAAACCCGGATTTTGTGTACTTTTGCGCCCAACATTAACCGGGCCTTGCGGCCCACAACCCTTACAGGTTTTGCGCAGAAAGTTTTTGCTCTGGACGGTTCTTCTTTTACTGCTGGGCGCCGGCATCTGGCGTATCTGGTACAACAAACAGGAGTTGGATAAAGCCGCCGAAATGAGCCGCCTGACCAACGCCTTCGTCCCCGTCGAAGTAGCCTCCCCAACGCTGGAAACCCTCAGCAACACCCTCGAAACGGACGGAATTTTCCTGCCCGCCAAGGAAATGTTCGTCATTTCCGAAACCGCCGGCCGTGTGCTGGAAGTCTTTAAAAACAAAGGCGAATGGGTACGCGAAGGCGAAATCATCGCCAAAGTAGACGACGAGCTGCTCACCATCGAACTCGAAGCCACCCAGGCCAACCTCGCCAAACTCCGCAAAGACCGCGAACGCCTCACCAACCTCATCGAAGGGGAAGCTGCACCCAAAAATAAGATTGAAGACCTCGAACTCGGCATCCTCGCCGCCGAATCCAAGGAAAAAGGCCTTAAAAAGCAAATTGCCAACACCAGCATTAAAGCACCCATGACGGGCACCATGGGCCTCCGGTTCATCGAGCGCGGCAGCGTGATCGGTCCGGGCATACAGGTCGCTCAGGTGACCAACCTCGAAAAACTCTTCCTTATGGTCAAAGCCACCGAACGCGATGTGCTTTTTATCAAAAAAGGCCAGCGGGTGGAGGTACAACCCGATGTGTACGCCGGCACCGTCATTCCGGCCGTGGTGACCAACATCGGCCTGCGCGCCGACAATGCCTTCAACTATGACGTGGAAATCGAGACGCCGAACCCGGAGGCTACGCCCCTGCGCGCGGGTATGCATGCGAAAGCCAAATTCACTTTCAGCAGCAACCGCAACGGCATGACCATTCCGCGTAAATGTATCACCGGCAGCTTGCAGGACGCCCGCGTGTTCGTGGTGGTGGGCGATACCGCGGTGCAGCAGCGCCCCATCAAAACCGGCGCTATTTATGGCGATAAAGTAGAAGTGCTCAGCGGCCTCGACGCCAGCGAGCGCATCGTCGTTTCCGGCCAGATGAACCTCGTAGACGGCGCCAAAGTAAAAATCAATTAAATGAATGCCCCCGCCGCTCCCGAGTTCTTTCGCGGCCACCTGCCAGCGCTTGACGGCGTGCGCGGATTGGCCATTCTCGGGGTGATGCTTTGCCATTTCATGCTCCGGCCCCTCTGGCCCGACGAGCGCCTCTGGAATGTGGTACACAGCGGCTGGCTGGGCGTAGATCTCTTTTTTGTACTTTCCGGCTTTCTCATCACCGGCATCCTCATAGATGCCCGGGGCAAGGCCCATTACTGGAAAAACTTCTATCGCCGCCGCCTGCTCCGCATTTTTCCCCTGTATTATGCGGTTGTAATCATCACCTGGCTGGTTATCGTTTTTATTGAAAAAGCGCCCGACCGCTTGCAGGGCTACGACAGTTTCCTGTGGTTTTTCGCTTTTGCGCCCAATATTGCCATTGCGCTCAAAGGCGAATGGCTTTACCACAGCCATATCCTCAACCTCAACCACCTGTGGTCGCTGGCCGTGGAGGAGCAGTTTTACCTCGTCTGGCCCCTCATCGCGCGCTACCTGCCCCTGCGTTACCTCCTCTTGCTCTGCGCCCTGCTGCTGCATTTCAGCACCCCGCTGCGGCACTACACCGACCACCTGGAGAGCCTCGAAAAAGGCATACCCTACCTGACCCACAGCGTGCCCGCCTACGTGCTGCCCTGGTGCCGCATGGACGGATTGGCCGCTGGCGCTTTTTTAGCCGTGTGGCTGCGGCTGGGACTGCATCAATACGTGCCGTACAGCCGCTGGATCGCCCGTATCCTGCTGGTGTGGATGGCCATAAAACTCTTCGACGGTATGTGGAATGGAGCCACCCAATACCAGTTTACCGTATCGGCGCTGTGTTTTGTTTCGCTGCTCTACTTAGCCCTCAATCCGCATCCCAAGGCATTGGTGCGGCGCATCTGCGAAAACCCCGTGCTGCGGCATTTCGGCAAATACAGCTTTGGTTTGTATGTGTTTCACCACATGTTTCAGTTGGTTTGGCTGCGCTATTTTGGCAACGACCTCATTGCGCAGGTACAAAGCGGCGCCCTGCCTGTGTGGGCCGCGCAGACGGCTTACCAACTCCTCGCCTTCGCGGGCACCTATGCGCTAGCGCGCCTGAGCTGGTGGGTACTGGAGGGGCCGTTTTTGAGGTTGAAGTGAATTTTTATATTGTTCCAAAATCAGGAAAACGCTGTGAGTGTGTATTTTTGGCACTTGAAAGCAAAATAACTAAGCTGCAATTTGCCGTGAAGTGAATGCTTCCGTTCCATTCCTTTACGTTCCAATTATTAAAAATACCTGATGGCCAAGCAAAAAGCGACAGCAGAAGAAGCAGGGTTGAATGAAATTATTGCCGCTAACCTTCAAAAAATTAAATTTTAACGCAATGGAGGAATCTTATAATTACTCTGAAATACTGCGACAGGCCGTCGCAGAAATAAAACAGGCCCGCATCTCCATTGCCAGGCAAATCAACTTGGCCGCCAATGGGGTGTATTGGAATTTGGGTAAAATATTGTCTGAGCAAAAAATAGAAAAAGGACATGGCGCCGGAGTAGTCAATCGCCTGTCGGTAGATTTAAAAGCGGAGTTTCCGGATATGGGGCTTTCGCCTCGAAGTTTGTGGAATATGAAACGCTTTTATGAGCGATATTTTCAGGCAGAGGCAAAACTGCTACAGGCTGTAGCAGTTTTGCCCTGGGGGCACAATCTGCTTTTACTGGATAAAACAGACCAAGACAACGAAGCCCTGTTTTATGCCGAAAAAGCGATTGCCCTGGGCTGGTCACGAAATATTTTACTCAATTACCTGAAAGCGGATGCCTACCATGCCGAAAAACATCTGCCCAAATCGCATAATTTCAACGAAACCCTGCCCGAAATCCTGGCAGAACAGGCCGATGAGATGCTTAGAAGTAGCTACAATCTCGGTTTTCTGGGTCTGACGCAGGCCCTGCGGGAAACGGAACTGGAACAACGCCTTGTAGAAAAAATCAAACATTTTATTCTCGAACTTGGCAAAGGCTTCACCTTTATCGGCAACCAGCACAGGCTCGAATACAACCAGAAAGAGTATTTCGTGGACATTCTGCTGTACCACAGGGGGTTGCGGTGCCTGGTAGCTCTGGAACTAAAAATCGGCAGTTTCAAACCTGAATACGTGGGCAAAATGAATTTTTACCTCGGACTATTGGACAAACTCGAAAAACAAAGCGAAGAAAACCCCTCTATAGGAATCATTCTTTGCGCCGATAAAGACCACCTCGACGTGGAAATTGCCCTGCAAGACGTACATAAACCCATTGGCGTGGCCGAATACCAACTGCTGCTGCCTACCAAAGAATTAGAAGCCATGCTGATGAATGAGTTGAACAATTTTAACGCAGCGCAGGATAAAGAAGAGGCATAAAGCCTTGAAAACCAACAGGAATAAAATGACTACTGTTAACCCTTAAAAGATTTGGTTTACCTGCCCACACATGACGCCGCAACAAAAAATATCCATTCGCTTTTTCGACGACCGCGAGGTACGGGCCTTGTGGGACGAGCAGCAGGCCAAATGGTGGTTCTCCGTGCTGGATATCGTAGCCGTCCTCACAGATCAGCACGACTATACCAAAACACGCAACTACTGGAAATACCTGAAGGCCAAACTGAAAAAGGAAAATATTGAGTTGGTTAGTGCCACTACCCAACTGAAAATTATCACCCACCCACCATGCACAAAATCACCACCACCCTGCTCCTCGCCGCCTGCCTGCTCACAGGCATGCTTTTCGGACAAAGCTCCCCGGGAAACATCGTCACCAGCGACCTGGATAATTTCTGGATCGCGTACGACCGCATCGTGCAAACGCCCGACAGCCTGGAACGCCTGCGGCTCATCAACGAACTGTACATCAACAAAGGTACAGAAGGGCTGAAAGGCCTGATCGCCGCAAGAAACTACCGCGATACGGAATATGTGAACGCCATCCTGAGCTACCCGAAATACTGGAACAGCGTTCGGGCCAATTCCGCAAAAATAGCCCAGGAGGCCGCGCAAATTGAAAATTATTTTGCCCGCTTCAAAGCTGTTTACCCCGAGCTGAAACCGGCAACGGTCTATTTTGCTATCGGCGTGTTCCGGAGCCCGGGCACCTATCAAGGCGATAAAGTGCTGATGGGTGCGGAGTTTTACTTAGCCGATCAAAATACGGTACTGGATGAGCTGCCGGAGCGCGTGCAGCGCAGCATGAAGGCGTATATGCCCTACGATGTGCCGCTGACGGCCCTCCACGAGTCGGTGCATACCCGGCAGAAACGCTGGGAAGATCAGACCATTATACATTTATGCGTCGCCGAGGGGGTCGCGGAATTTGTGTCTACCCTGCTCGCTGAAAAACCTTTGTCGCCGCCCGTGAAATTCGGCAAACAAAACGCCGATCGCGTGTTGCAGCAATACATGAAAGAAATTTTCAGGGATGATGATGTGTGGAACTGGCTATGGAGCCAAAACCAAAATACCTTGAAGGAAAACGACTTGGGCTACTATATCGGCTATGCCATTTGTGAAAAATATTACAACAACGCCACCGACAAAAAACAGGCCATCAAAGACCTGATTGAACTGGATTACAGCGACGAAAAAGCCTTCACCACTTTTGTGGACGGCACGAAGTTTTTGCCCATGACGATCCGCGAAATCGACCGAAAATACGAGTCTATGCGGCCGAAAATCAAAAAAATCCGGGAGTTTAAAAATGGCAGCCAAAGCGTTTCACCAGCGCTGAACGTCATCACGCTGGAATTCTCCGAGCCGATGAGCGCCTGCTGCCGGAGTTTTGATATTGATCCGGCCAAAGCCGCTAAATCGCTGCGCGTGAAGAAGGTGCTGGGCTGGTCGGACGATAAAAAACGCTTCGCTTTTGAAGTGGAAGCGCTACAACCCAACACTAATTACCAGTTAATTATCTCCAACTTCGCCAAAGCAGACGGTGGCAACCGACTGGCGCCTTACACGCTTGAGTTCAAGACCAAAGCGCAGTAGAAAGCGTTTTATTTCACACAGATGTGCACAGATCTTTTACTCAGACGAGCACAGAATTCAGTGTTTTCTGTGTGGGTGATCTGTGCAATTCTGTGCGAAACCAAACACACGTTTTCAATAACAATAAAAATATCCCACCATGACATCAACCTGCATCAAACCGCCAAATGCAATACCCACGAATGACAACAGGCCGAAGGTGTTCCTCGGCGGAAGTATTGAAATGGGAAAAGCAGAACACTGGCAAGCGGAACTTGAAGTAAAATTATCCGAGCATAACGTCTTGTTGCTGAATCCGCGACGCGACGACTGGGACAGCTCCTGGCTACAAATAAGTACCGACATCAACTTAAGAACGCAGGTGGAATGGGAATTGGATGCCCTTGAAAGCGCCGACTTTATTATTATGTATTTTGCGCCCAATACGATGAGTCCCATCAGTTTGTTGGAATTGGGGTTGCATGCGAGAAGCAATAAACTGCTGGTGGTTTGTCCGGAAGGTTTTTGGCGCAAAGGCAATGTGGATATTGTTTGTGAAAAATACAACATCCGGCAATTCGAGACACTTGAAGTATTAGTGGAGGCATTAAAAAACGAGTTATAAACCATCTAACAAACAAAACATGCAAAAGCACAACAAAACCATACTCCTGTTACTGATTGCCCTCAATTCGGTAGTACTGCTGGGGCAAATTTATCCGGCAGGCGCACCGCCTTTTGCCCGTGTCGTAAATATCATTTTTCTGGTGTTGAGTTTGATGTTTTTTATAACGCAGGCAAAGCGGAAAGCCTGAGAGGAGCGTTTAGTAATTGTTTGGAGCTGTTTTGACTCAATAAAAAGTTGTTTTGACTAAATCTGTTTTCTGACGCAGACTGACCTTTGCAGCATCATTAAAAAAACACAAAAATGGATTTAAAAAACAGCACCATCCTCATTACCGGAGGAAGCAGCGGCATCGGCCTGGAGTTTGTCAGACAACTTACTACTCTGGGCGCCAAAATTATTATCACCGGACGGAACCAAGAGGCCTTGAAAACAGCGAAAAATATGTTTCCCGGCATTGCTACTTTTCAAAGTGATGTGAGTAATCCGGAAGATATAAAGCAACTTTATAACGCTGTGACGGCACAATATCCGGAGCTGAATATTATCATCAACAATGCCGGATTAATGCGTTTGATTGACCTTCAAGATAACAGTTTGAGTATTGAAAACATTAATTATGAGGTGGCTACCAACCTGACCGGAACCATTCAAATGGTACACCAGTTTTTACCGCATTTGGCCAAACAGCAATCGGCAGCAATTGTTAATGTCTCTTCCGGTATTGCATTTATGCCTTATTCCATTGCACCAATTTACAGTGCTACCAAAGCCGGTGTCCGTGCCTACACCCAGGCATTGCGCCTCCAATTGGAAGACAGCCATATTAAAGTTTTTGAGATGATTCCACCCGGGGTGAATACCAATCTGCAGAAAGACTGGTCGGTACAACCTAATCCGGGGATGATGATGAATGCGGATAAAATGGTGTCAATATCAATTAAAAAAATGCTCCGCGACAAACCTGAACTCAAACCAGCATTAATCAACGTAATTCAACTGTTGAGCAGACTCGTACCATCTTTGTTATTAAAATTTGGGCACGGGGAGTTCAAAAAAATGAAGCAACGAAGTAACTAATCATAAATTGACGTTTCTTAGTGCTATCAATATCGTTGGTAGCACTAACTTTTAAATAAATATGCCACATTCTGTACCCTATCGGATTAAGTCCGTCACTGAAATTCATCGATTGATGGGCTTACCCAAGCCGCAACACCCGCTTATTGGACTGGTAAATTTATCCGGTCTGCGCGCGCATGCCGATATTGATGCGGTGCTGTTTGATTTATATGTCATATCGCTTAAACGCGGTTGCGACAAACTTCAATACGGACAACAACAATACGATTTTGATGAGGGGTTGATGGCATTTATGGCTCCCGGGCAAATACTTAGGGGTGAAAAAAACGGCCCTTCCGAACACTTGAGCGGTTGGATGTTATTTATACACCCTGACTTTTTTTGGAAAACCACACTGGCCCAAAAAATCAGACAATATGAGTTCTTTAATTATTCAAGCAATGAAGCGCTTTTTTTGTCGGATAAAGAAGAGACAATAATAAATAATATTGTCGAAAATATAAAAAATGAATATGAAACTAATTTAGACAGGTTTAGTCAGGATATCATTATAGCACATCTGGAAACATTGTTGAATTACGCCGAGCGCTTTTACCAACGCCAGTTTATCACAAGAAAAAAGAACAATCACCAGGCACTTGAACGTTTGGAACAATTACTTTCAGATTATTTCGAGCGGGATGCGGTTTTTAATCAAGGTCTGCCAACGGTACAGTATATTTCCGAACACTTAAATATTTCGCCAAGTTACCTGAGGGATTTGCTGAAAACTTTGACAGGCCAAACCACTCAACAACATATTCACGATAAAATTATTGAAAAAGCTAAGGAAAAACTATCCACAACTGATTTGAGTGTTAGCGAAATAGCCTATACCCTGGGATTTGAACACTTGCAATCATTTAGCAAATTATTTAAGAAGAAAACCGACCTGTCGCCTTTGGAGTTCAGAAAATCATTCAACTAAACACCAAGCGCTTGTTCGGGATTTCATCAATCGGCAACACGCTCTAAAATCACGCCTTCCATTGACCACCATTCTTGACCCCAAAGGGCTGCTCCCTCCAACTTTATCCCATGAAACTCAAATGGCAGCACTTCCGCTTTTTATTCACCGAATTGCAGCGCCCGCTCCAGCTGGACATCACCCACGACGAGCTTGCCGATTTCGACCAACGCTTCCGCCTCATCCTGCGCAAACACTTGAGTATTTTGGGATGGTGGAGCCTGCTTAATATAGCGGGCGGACTACTCGCCCTCTTGTTGCTCAAAGGCAGCGCTTATTACTTCTGTATGATGGGCATGATCTGGGGGTTGATCAATTTTGCGATCGCTATGGCCATTCTTGATCATACCTTTTACCGAAAATTCCGGCGCGGCGCTTTTGAGCGCTTTGAATCGCAGCGCCATGTGGAAAAGTTGATGTTTCTGAATATTGGCATCGACAGCGCCTATATCTTTGTAGGGCTTTTTTTGCGCGAGCATAGTTTCGCCTGCGGTGTAGGCCACGCCGATCTCTGGCTGGGTTTCGGCTGGGCTGTAGTGGTACAAGGGCTCTTTTTATTAATGCAAGACATCCTTGTGTATCGATTACACCGAAAAAACTTTAAAAAAGCACAGCCTTTTCTGGAAAAAGAACTGGGTAACCGCGGGCATCCGCTTTGAAACACTTGAGACAACACAATATTCACTAAATAAATCCGAAACCATCAAGTTATGTTCAAACATATCCCCCTCCTGCTCCTTTGCCTGTGCAGCCTGCAACTCGCCGCTCAACAGGTATCCGACTCCACTTTTCAATACCGGCCCACAAGCCCGCGCCACGCAAAAGGCAAAGGTCCGGTGGTGTACATAGACGAGGGCCACCATAACTTTCATACCCTGTCGGGGCGTTATGCGCCTTTTGCACGGGTACTGGAGGCCGATGGCTATCAGGTGCGCGCGCACCGGGGCCGTTTCAACGCGGAAAACCTCAAAGACGTGGATATTTTAGTCATCGCCAACGCACTCGACAGCAGCAGCGTTGGCAACTGGGTAACACCCACCAAGTCGGCTTTTGACGCATCCGAATTAGTGACCCTTGTAAGCTGGGTGATGCAGGGCGGCAAACTATTCCTGATCGCCGATCACATGCCTTTTGGCGGAGCTGCCGGGCCTTTAGCCGCTTCTTTTGGCGTGGAATACTGCAACTGTTTTGCCATGGATGAACGCCAGCGCGCCGTGGAGCGTTTCAATAAAAAACAGGGCACGCTGAATGATACTCCCTTGACCGCCGGGATCGACTCCATCGTCACCTTCACCGGCTCGGCGTTTGCTTTACTGCCCGACGACGCCATTCCGATACTCCGCCTTAAACAGTACAGCCTGCTCTCGCCACAACGCGCCTGGCAGTTTGAAGACGACACGCCTATCCGCGACGGCGATGATTTTTACCAACTTGCCATCTTGCCTTACGGTAGCGGCAAACTCGTTTTTTCGGGCGAGGCTGCCATGTTCACCGCGCAAATTGCCGGTGGGCAGCCAGTGGGTATGAACCACCCGCAGGCAGGGAGTAACGCGAAGTTGTTGTTGGCGCTAATGCACTGGCTGGAGGAAAAATAATAAAGTATAACTGATCTCGATCAAAAAACGGTTTATTGACTAATTTGATGTAATTTTGCCAAAAAGAAGAATACCGATTTTGAATATTGAAGAAATAAAAGACAAAGTACGACCTGTTTTGATACGGCACCGTATCAAAAAAGCGGGTATTTTCGGATCGGTCGCTAAGGGTAAAGATTCCGACAAAAGTGATATTGATATCTTAGTAGAGTTAGATGATAACATTAGCCTACTTGGTTTTGTAGGTATTAAATATGAGTTGGAAGACATATTGGGCAGAGCCGTTGATCTCGTAGAATATAAAGCTATTAAACCGCGCCTTCGTGAGCAAATAATCGCTGAAGAAATCAGGGTTTATGGATAAACAAAACAGGGATGAATTGGTGTTTCTTGAAGATATTTTGGGGTTACAATTGGTTTGGTATGGCGAGTTGCCGTTTCTGACATACCGGCATTAAAAGATAAAATTAAGCAGGCAATTCGTGAATTGGAAAGTTAAAAAGTGATTCCCGGGCAAGCTAAAAACAATGGAATCTATAAATCTTAAAACGCACCCGGATTCAAGTATAAATAATCCTCAAAACGCTATCGCTATCTCCTTCTCAAACGCTGTCTGCAACCATTTGGGCGCAAGTTTGACAAAACGTTTCTGGAAAAATGGCATCCTGACGCCTACCGACAACATCCAGTCGTACACGCCCACCGGCATCCGCATCATGATGCGAAACAAACGGATCTCTTCCTCCAGCCGGCGGTAAATTTCTTTGTCGTAATTCCGGAACTGCGCGTGGCTGTAATCGCCCGCTTGGTAAGCGCGTGCTAAAAAATGCGCCGCAATATAACCCGACATCATGCCGGTGCCAATGCCTTCGCCACTGGTCGGACAAACCAGGCTCGCCGCATCGCCCAGCAGCAGCCAACCCTCGCCGGAAGCGGGCCTCCGACGGCTCGCCAAAGGCAAGCCCCAACCGATCGGTTTTTCCAGCGGCTCCGCAGCGGCAAAACGAGGCGCAATAAGCGGATCTGTTTCAATGAGTTTTTTGAATAAATCCCGCAGATTATGCTGTTTTTGCGCCAGCAGGCTGCTGACCATGCCGTAACCCACATTCGCCTCGCCATTGGGCAAGGGGAAAATGTAGAAATACGACATCGGTAATCCTTTCGGAAAATAAATTTCAATATGATCGCCCAAGCCCTGAATACCTTTCCAGTACTGGCGCAGGGTGCCGGCGTAATGATTGCGGTCAATTTTTCGGGTGCCAAGGTGGCGCAACAATACCGAGTGATCGCCATCCGCGCCCGCAAGCATTTTCGCCTGTATCTGCAGCGGGCCATCCGGACCTTCCGCTTCCACCAACCAGTGTCCCTCGGGTGTGCGCGCAAGGGATTTTACCGCAGTTTCCTGTCGGAAATCGGCATAAGGCGAAGGGATGCGCGCTGCCAGGAAATTATCGAAAAACAAGCGTTTGGCGCAATACAGCAGCGGAAAAGGGTGCGGATCTTCCGGTTTGGGATAATATTTAAAATCAACGCTACGCCCGCCGGGTGTAATGAGCCGTGCGCCCCGACAGGGCGTCACGGCATCGGCCTGGGCAAGCAGTTGATCAGGCAATTCGGGGTCAAGCGCGCGCAAAACACGGGCCACTTTGAGGTCAAGCCCGTCGCCGCAAACCTTGTCCCGCGGAAACTTTGCCGCCTCTACAATCAGGTGCGGCACCTTCAGTTTGGATAAAAACAGGGAGCAGGTGGCTCCGGACGGGCCGGCGCCTATGATGAGGATATCGGTATGAATGATCTGCGACATGCCGCTGCGCATTAACGCATTTTCGGCATACGGCGCTTGCCACCCGGACGGAAACCTTTACCGCCCATCATGGCCAGTGTGGAAGGGTTCACGTTCTGATTCATCATCTTAAACTGCTTCTCCAGCTCCTTGATTTGCTCTTTGAGCATCGGCTCTGTGATATTCAGCTTTTTCAGATCTGCGAAATAATTGGTCGCAGCCTGGCGATTGTTCTTATTGGCAGCAATCATCATCAATTGCATGATGGCAGCGCCGCGTTCGTTGTCGGAAGGCAGGCCGGCGTCCATTGCTTTTTTGATGGTCAGTTCTGCGGCATTAAAATCGCGGCGTTGCATCTGAATGGAGCCTTCCACCATGTGGAATACCCCGCGGTAGCCGGTGAGCAGAAGCTTTGGGAAAAAAGTGAGCTTGAGGCGTTTTTCCGCTTCGTCAAACTTTTGTTCGGCGAGCAGCATATTGGTCGAAACGATGGTACCCAGCAGGAAATAACCTACTAAAAGTACAATGCCAACGATGATAAAAGGCAGGCCATAGCCCACGCCCGCGGTGGCCCAAAGGACGGTACCGCCGATGATGGTGAGGGCAATAAGGGCAAAACGGAGGTAAATGTTAATCGTAAACATACAATTGCGTCAAAATCTGCTTGGTGCAGCGCAAAGGTAGTCTAAATTCTCAATCCCGAACGCGGTGGTAGCGGTATTCTTTATCCGGCGCTTCGAGATAGGTAAAATACAGGGAATCATTGGTGCATGTAGTCACTAAATGACAACGGGTAGCCGAGGCAGAGCGCGCCTCAAAACACCAGCCGCGTTCCAGTTCCAGCGTATCGGCGTCGTAGATGCAGGCGCCCTCTCGACAATCCGTATTCGCCGTAATCTCTGCTTCGGATTCCGGCTGCCCGTTGCGGAAAACGGTCAGCGTCGAGCTGCCAAAACTCAGCATCAGCGCAGCATCTTCATCACTTACCCATTTGCCCTCCAGCGCATCGAGCAGTTCCGCACCATCAACATTTACTACTTCAGGGGCGGCACTCGTCGTTGTCTTATCCGACGAACACTTATCACAGGCTTGCCCAAACAGCATCAGCGCCAACAGCGCAATAAGGGGTAGATTTTTTCGCATAGGATTTAAAAGGGATTGTTGAAACACACAAAACCAATCGAGAGTTTTCAGCGAACAAGAAACGTGCCGTTTCTGAGTGTTTAAGGGTTTTTGTGTTTTTGTGTTTTTGTGTTTTAGTAGATTAAGACTGTAAAGGCAACCCCATCCTCCCAAACCTCTAAAACACTAAACCTCTAAAACACTAAAACACTCAAATCCTTACTCCATCCGTCTCGCTTCCCAGCCATAGAGCGTTTTTTCCGCCACTTCGGTGTATACTTTAAGACTGTTGCCTTGTTGCTCCGCTATTTTAAGGGCAAATGTGATTTCTTTTTTATTGCTGTATTGCAGGACTTTTCGGTCTTCGGAAATACTGAAATTCATACGATTGGACGTGCAATAAGGCAATTGATCGCTGCTGTAAATGGTCAGTGTGCCCGGCGCCTTGGCCGGATCGTACTGCAACATCATAGAAGCTGTGGAATAACCTGATTTTACAATCAACTTGGTAATGCCGGCAGGTATTTGCAAAAAACGCAGATCCGGATTTTGCGCGTCGGGGTAAAAAATCAGGCTTTCCGGGAAGCTTTGGTTGCACCAGCTCTCCGGATCACGCATGTCGACAGTAGGCGTTCCGGTGCTGAAAGCAAAGCCTTCAGCCGGAATCGTGGTAGCTGTTGTGGCGGCAGACTGACCTGCCGAAGCATCAGAATTACAGCCGAAAGCCATCAATAAAGCACAAAAAAGCAGCGCAAATTGCTTCATACAAAGGATTTTTAGAATTCCCCGCCGTCTTCTTCGCGGGTATTTTTCCGACGGAACAAGGATACGTCAAATTTACCAAAACGATAGGAAAAATTCAGACGCGCCAGTTGCGGATCCCTGCGGCGCCAGCTGTCCTGTATAAAAGCGAAAGACTCGGCATGCGAACCTTGTCGGCGCGAACGGAAAATATCCTGCACATTCAGCGTTATGGTCGCTTTTTTCTTCCAAATGTCTTTGCGTAGCGAAAAATCTACAAACCACACCGGAATGGAGTAGCCCTGCGCAGTATTGGAAGTGCCGCCGCCCCAGCCACCACCACCGCGTCCGCCGCCGCCGCCGGCAGAAAAGGCCGTCCGGCTTTGGTAGGAGCCGGAAAACTGCACGGTAAAGGCTTGTGGTAAACGCAAACTCAGGTTTTCCTTGATAAACCACGAAAACTGCTCCACTTTCAGGCTGCTTTCCACGTTGGAAGCATCCACAATAGAATTATAAACATTGAGGTTGCTGTTCAGCTCTACAATTTTCAGAAAAGTATTGCGCAAGGTAAATTCAGCACCATAAGCAATACTGGAATTGGCATTTTCAAAAGAAGAGACAATCACATCACGCCCAAGTTCGGGAATGTACTCCGAATATTGATAGTTGGTAATCAGGTCATTGGCCTGTTTGTAATAAAGCGTGGCCAGCAAATTATTGCCTTTACTGAAAACATTCTGATAAGAAAGCTCCAGCGAATTGGTAAACTCCGGCAGCAAACCCGGGTTGCCGCGCGAAAGCGACAGCGAATCCGAAAAATCGGGAAAAGGAATCAGGTTCCAGAAACTCGGCCTGTTGATCCGGCGACTGTAATTCAACTGGATATTGTCCTCTTCATTGAGTTTGTAATTCAGAAAAACGCTGGGAAAAAGACTGAGCGGATACGAATTTGTAAAAGTTGAATCGGTGTCCAGCAAGGTGCCGCTGTAACGCGAACTTTCGGCGCGAAGCCCCGTCTGGAAACCAAACTTTTTGAAGGCATGCGCGTAGTTGACATAAGCAGCATACACCTGATCGTCGAAGGCATAACGATCGGCAAAATTGCGCACGCGCACATACACATTTTCCACATAATCAAACTGATACGCAGCATTTTCACTTTCATACTGACGCAAAGCGGCGCGCGCGCCAAATTCCATCTTTTCGCCCGCACGCAGGGGATTTACAAAATCTGTCTGGATGGTTGTAAAATCATTCCTGCCACTACCATCCTGGCGTTGCAGGGCTTCAGCAAGCAGCGAATTGGGAAAAACAGTATTAAAATTACCCTTGCTGCTTGATTTGGCAGCATTGTAGTTGACATCGGCCGTCCATTCCTTACCCTCTTTGGGAAAAAGATGTTTATAAAGCACCTGCCCGCTGTAATTTTTAAAAATCCGGTCGGTATTGGCGGTTCGGATGGCCTCACCTGTGGCAATGCGGCCGCTGAACAGGGTGTCGGTCAGGATGTCCTGCACATCTTCATTGCCCCGGTCGCCACGTGTCAGATTCCCGGAAAAAGTAAGGGTATTGCGGTTATTGATAAACCAGTCGAACCCTGCGCGACCGTTGGCAAAATAGCCGTCATTGACGGATCTTGTATTTTGCAACACATCGGTTGTCGGGAAACCGAGCAAATTCTGGCGTTCAGTAACACCATTGCTGATGGAGCGGCGCTGGTTGAGTCGTCCGCCGATAAAGGCGTTGATTTTGCCGTCGCGCACATTCAGGTCGCCGCCCACATTGATGCGGCCGCGCATATCCACCCCGGCATTGATGTTGCCATTGTAGCCCACACGGCGGTCTTTTTTCAATACCACATTTACAATACCCGCATTACCGCCGGAGGCATCGTATTTGGCGGAGGGATTGGTAATGACTTCAATACTTTCAATGGCATCGGCCGGAATCTGATCGAGGGTCAGCTGCGTGGGGCGTCCGTCGACAAAAAGCTGTGGCGCAGCATTGCGCAGCGTAACATTTCCGTCGATATCCACCTGTACACTGGGTACATTGCGCATGGCATCTTCGGCGGTGCCGCCGGCTGCCACGCCGTCCTTATCTACCCGATACACCTTTTTATCTAATGCGAGGGTAACTTTATTGGCTTCGGCATTGATGGTCACCTCCTTCAGCACTTCCTGCGAAACACTGAGTCGGATATTGCCGAGGTCTTTGTCGAAGGCTGCTGCATTGCGCCCGCCGCCTGGTTTTCCAAAGCTGACCTTTTGCTCCAGCGTATTGTAGCCGATACAGATGATTTTCAGGGTAAATTCGCCCATAACCGGCAGATTTTCTATGGAAAACTCCCCGTTTTCGCCGGTCAGTTGTCCGCCAACGATCGCCGGAACCATTTTTTTATTCACCGTGTCGCGGCGCATGGCAAGCAATTGTACCGAAGCGTAAGCCACCGGTTTGCCGGTCGCATCATCGAGGAGTTTGCCGTAAAAACGGCCGCTGATGCTGGCGCCGGCAGCGCCGTTTTGTCCGCCAGGTCGACCGCCGCCCGGGTATTGGGCAAAGAGCTGGAGGCTTTGAACAAGCATCAACAACAGGGGAAGGGCAATGCGCAGGCGTAAACCAAAAGGTGTCATAAACGGACTTTAGAAAGTGTAACAGGCGGAATAAGCGCTTGTTGTTCCGGAACCTTTCCGGAAGCGGGAGCAAAACGAAAGCGCAACCCGACAAGTTTCAGGCTGCGCTCGCGTTTTCGACCGTTGGGGGTAAATATTCGACTGTTCGGATCAGTTTTCCCGGCGCTGAATTGGCGGAATGCTGCGCATCACGAGTTGCATGGTTTCGCGGATGCGTTCTTCATACAGTACGATCTTGCCTTTTTTAAGGTTCTCCAGCGTTTCGGGTGTAAAATGGCGTATGGTCATCAACTCTAATCCATCTTCGCGTTTCACCTTGAACTCGTCGGAAATTTCGCGGATGAAGCGCTCTACGCGGTCGGAAACCGTAGGTACGCAAATGGAAAAGCTGATGGCCGTATTCTGCATCATATTGACAAACAGGCGCAGATCGGCGAGTTTGTTAAACAGGCGCGCCATGTGGTGTTCGGCCACAAAAGAATAATCAAGTGTACTGATATGGAGCAGCGACTGGTTTTTTTCCACCATTACAATGGGCGGATAGGTTTCTTCGCTGTCGCTGCTGATTTCCGTACCTGCGCCGTCGGGGTCGATAAAAGACTTGACGAAGAGCGGGATGTTTTTGTTTTGCAGGGGTTTGATGGTTTTGGGGTGAATGACCGAAGCACCGTAGTAGGTCATTTCAATGGCTTCGCGATAGGAAAGACGGTCGAGTTTGATGACATTTTCAAACAAACGCGGGTCGGCGTTCAAAACCCCGGGAACATCTTTCCAGATAAACATGCCTTCAGCATCGAGGCAGTAGGAGAAAATAGCGGCAGAGTAGTCGGAACCCTCACGGCCGAGCGTGGTGGTGAAATTTTCGGACGTAGAGCCGATAAAGCCCTGCGTAAGTACAAAACCGCCGGCAGCGAGCAGAGGCCCTACTTCGCGCTGGGCATTGGCCTTGGTTTTTTCCCAAATGACCCAGCCCTCGCGGTAGGTATTGTCGGTAGCCACCACATCGCGGGCATCCAGCCAGTGGGTTTGCAGGCCGACTTTATTCAGGTAGGCGCTTACAATTTTAGAAGAAACCAGTTCGCCCATACAGACGATCTGGTCGTACATATAATCGTAATTTTCGGCGGGATCTTCCTCAATCACCCATTCGCCTTCCACAAAAGTATCATTGACGCTGGTAAAAACCTCGTCGCCGGCGTCGAAGAGTTCGCGCATAATTTCGTAGTGGCGCTCCTTGACGGCATCGTAAAGTTCCTGGGCACGGCCATCGCTTTTTGCATGGGCCGCCACCACTTCTTCCAGTGCATTGGTGGTTTTACCCATGGCAGACACGATAATTACCAGCTGCTCTCCTTTGAAGCGCCCCAGGATGGAAGCGACGTTTTTTATGCCTGCGGCATCTTTGATACTTGCGCCGCCGAATTTGAATACTTTCACGGATGTAGTGATTTTGTGTGTTCAAAAAAAATCGGGCGCAAAGATAAGGCAAATTATTCCACCACGGGCGGTGCGGTGTTGGCCATTGTAATAATCTCCGGGTTGAGGATGTCGCTCTCAATCAGGCCGTCGCGCATGCGCACGATGCGGTGGGCGTGCTGGGCAATATCCTGTTCGTGGGTAACCAGAATAACGGTATTACCGGCCTTATGAATTTGCTCAAACAAGCCCATAATCTCGTAGGAGGTTTTGGTATCGAGGTTACCCGTCGGTTCGTCGGCGAGAATAATGGCCGGGTCATTTACCAGGGCGCGGGCAACGGCTACGCGCTGGCGCTGGCCACCCGACAATTCATTGGGTTTGTGATTGACACGGTCGCCGAGGCCGACGGACTCCAGTACTTCACGCGCTTTTTTGAGGCGATCGGCTTTACTTACGCCGGAATAAACCAAGGGCAGGGCCACATTTTCCAGGGCGGAAAGTCGGGGAAGCAGGTTAAAAGTCTGGAAAACGAAGCCGATTTCCTTGTTGCGCACGGCAGCAAGGCGGCTGTCGTCCATGGTGCTGACCTCCGTACCGTTCAGCCAATACACGCCGCGTGTGGGAGAGTCGAGGCAACCCAGTAGATTCATAAGGGTGGATTTGCCGCTACCCGAAGGCCCCATCAGGGCCACGTATTCGTTTTTGGCGATGTTGAGGCTGACATCTTTGAGGGCTTCCACTTTTTCGGCGCCCATGATGTAGGTGCGGTTAAGATTTTGGATCTTGATCAGCATAGCTAAGTTTATTTCACTTTAGGCGTTCTGAAGAACTGCCCGTCCTGACGGGGAGCATTGCGCAGGGCCGCTTCGCGCGGCAGTTGTCCGCTTACCACATCTTCGGCCAAATGTTCGCCTGGTTCATTCAGGTAAACCAAAGGTTCAACGCCGGTGGTATCAAGGCTGCGCAATTGCTCTACCATTTGCAAAATGTTGTTCAGGTCGGCGCCGAGCTTGTCGTGTTCGGCCTCGCTGAGCTGCAAACGGGCGAGTTTTTCAAGTCCCGAAATAAGGTCATTCTTGTTTTCCATAAAAAAAGGATAGATGACGGTGCCCGTTTTACCGTTCAACACGTCGTTTTGGTCGCTAAAATTCCAGAATGTGGATAAAAAACTGCCGCTGAATAATCGGCGGGCGCGAGGGTTGGCATACCTTCGTCCCCGCACAAAGATAGATCAATGAGCGCGGAAACCAAAATCATCAAGCATGTCGCCATTGCCGGGAATATCGGCGCCGGCAAAACCACCCTCACCGAAATGCTCTCGCGGCATTTTAACTGGGATGTCCATTACGAGGATACCGAAAGCAACCCCTACCTGTCGGATTTTTACATCGACATGCGGCGCTGGTCTTTCAACCTCCAGGTATTCTTCCTGTCCAGTCGCTACCAGCAGGTCTTGCGTATCCTGCAAGGCAACCGAACGGTAATTCAGGATCGCACCATTTACGAAGACGCCTATATCTTCGCGCCCAACCTCGCCGATATGGGCCTGATGGAACGCCGGGATTTTGAAAACTATCAAACCCTCTTCCAGTCCATCGTCTCGCAGGTGCAACCTCCCGATTTGCTGATTTACCTCAAAGCCAGCATCCCGACGCTCGTGGAGCATATTCAGATGCGCGGCCGCGACTATGAAGGCAATATCAGCATCGACTACCTCAAACGCCTGAACGACCGCTACGACAACTGGATCAACGGCTACAAAGACGGGCGCCTCCTGGTGATCAATATCGACAACCTCGATTTTTCCAATAAAAAAGAAGATGCCGCACATGTGCTCGAGCTCGTACAGGCAGAGCTGCATGGACTGTTTTGAGTGCGGAGTGCGGAATGCGGAATGCGGAATGGATGTTCTTTTTGATTAAATCCTGGTATACATGCTGATCCAAATCCTGATTTTTATTGCGGCGCTCAGTGTATTGCTGTTGGCTGCCCGCTTCTTTACCCAGTCCGCTGAAACAATCGGCAGTTGGCTTCGCATGTCGCCTTTTATCATCGGGGTATTCATTGTAGGTATTGGCACCTCGCTTCCGGAATTGGTTTCTTCCATTTTGTCGGTGCGGCAGGGTTTGTCGGAAATTGTACCGGGCAACGTTATGGGCGCCAACATTTCCAATATTCTGCTCATAACCGGCGTGGTGGCTTATCTGAATAAAATTGAATTGCGGCTCACCCGCTCGTATATATTTATTGACCTGCATTACCTCATCGGCGGCCTTCTGATTTTCACGGTTATCAGTTACGACGGGCAAATTAACTGGGCGGAAGGACTTTTTGGCATTTTTGCCTTCATCATCTATTCCTTTTATTTATTAAAAGAAGGCGACAAAGGCTCAGATTTGCCTGCGCAGGAGGAAAAAAACAGCAGTTTCCCGGTAAAAGCTTTCCTCATACTCCTGCTGGCCGGGGTCGGCATTTACTTTGGCGCCGACTACACCATTTCTTCCCTCAGCGCTATTGCCGAGGCATTGGGTATTCCGCCTGCCATTATCGCCCTGACCCTGCTTTCGCTGGGCACTACCCTGCCGGAGCTGGCCGTTAATATTGCCGCGATCCGGGAGGGCAAAGCGGAAATGGCGGTTGGCAATGTGCTGGGTTCCTGTATTTTTAATGCCATGGTAGTTCCGGGCGCCGCATCTTTTTTCGGCAGCATCCATGTTCCGCAGGCACTTATCGGATTTTCCCTGCCCTTTATGCTGGGCGCCGGCTTGTTCTTTTATCTTTTGACGCAGGACAAGAAGATTTCCCGCTGGGAAGGCATCCTGTTCATAATACTCTACGGCCTGTTTTTGATAAAAGTTGCCAACCTCGCGTAACGCACCACTGGCTTAAATGCCTTGTTGGCTCAGTACAAACAGCCTTTCATACATTCTTACTGGCGCACTTCTAAAAGGCATCTTACCTTGGCAGTACATTAAAACACCGTACTGTCTATGAAGCATTTTTTCTCTACACTTTTACTCCTGCTCTTTGCACTGTCAATTCAGGCACAAACCTGCGCCACCCCGCAATCCGGCCTGGACCTCTGGGCCAATAATATCAAAGCACGTATTCTGAATGGCGGCAACCTGTTTACCGACGGGCTTGACGGACAATTCATCCCCAATCCCGATGCGCAGGGCAATGGCCCCGCTACCATTTATACCTCCGGCCTGTGGCTTGGCGGCTTCGACCCCGGTGGCAACCTGCTCCTTTCAGCCAACTCCTACCGCCTGCCCGACAAAACCGATTTCTGGGCCGGCCCCTTGGCGCCCAGCCAACTTTCCAACCCCGCCACTTGCGCCAACTGGGATCGGATTTTTTCGGTAAAAGGCGAACGCATTAAAGCATTTCTCGAACAATTGCCTGATTTTCAGAATAATACCGCGGCAGCGCTGGCGCAATTTCCAGAAATTATGGGCTGGCCCGCCCTTGGAAATCCGCACTTCAGCGCCGTTTGGAGCTTTAGCCTGCCTGCAAACAACTCCCCCCTTGCCGGATTCGTCGACAGCAACGATGATGATGTTTACAATCCGCTCGACGGCGATTACCCCGCCGTAGTATTGCAAAACAAATCGCCTTTCGTACCCGCGCAACACGTCTGGTGCGTATTCAATGACGCCGGCGCCGGCCAGCCACATGCCACCACGGGCCGCCCCATGGGCATGGAAGTTCAACTGACGGCCTGGGCCTTTAACTGTACCGACAGGCCGGAACTCAACAACACCATTTTTACCTCCCACAAACTCCTCAACCGCGCCCCGGCCCTGTATAACTCTATTTTTATTGGAATGTGGACCGATTTTGACCTCGGTTGCCCGACCGACGATTATATCGGTTGCCTGCCCGAACTGAATACCTATTTTGCCTATAACCAGGACCAGCAGGACGGCAACGTCGGCAGCGATTGCAGTATCGGCGGTGGAAATTTGCAAACCTTCGGCAACACGCCCCCCGTACAATCGGTCACCTTCCTGAACCATGCCCTGGATCGTTTTATCCTGCAAGACAATCCAAGCATCGGCAGCGGCGGCTATGGCAGCCCGCAAACCCCACTTCAGTATTACAACAACCTGAATGGTCGTTTGCCCAACGGAAACCCCATTTATACCGGTGGCAGCGGCTTGACCTCCGGCACACCCGAAACCAACTATATCTTCCCGGGCGATCCCGGCAGCCCGCAGGAATGGAGTATGTGCACGGCAAATATTCCTTCCGGCGATTTTCGGGCACTCGGCTCAAGCTATATCGGGAATTTCGCGCCTGGCGGCATTTATGAATTAAGCTGCGCCTGGACAACCCACGAGCAAATTTCACAGCCTTGCAACCTCGGCAATGTGAAAGAAAATATCGGAAAAATAAGAAACCTTTTTGTCAGCGATTTTGCCGGCGTTTGCTCGCCTCTCCTCAGCCATGTACCCCAAATAGCCGACAAAGCCTTTTTTTCACTATCGCCCAACCCCGCGCGCACGGAAATCGTAATTACCTATGAAGGCGTGCAGGTACAGCAGGTAAAGGTGTTTGATAGTGCTGGTCGCCTCATACAGCAACTCAACACCTTGCCTGAAGGGCGCATGAGCCTGCCTGTCGGAAATTGGGCCAGCGGCATGTATCAGGTGCAGGTGATTAGTGAAAAAGGTGCATTCACAAGGAGTTTTTACGTGAATCCATAAAGGAAGATTGCGCCATAGCCTTCTTCATGCAAAAGACAGAAGTAGTTTTTTTTCATCGTTAAACCAGAATTCGCGATCCGTCCGAGTGCAATGCCGGACGGATCGTTTTTTTCTGCTATTGTACTTTTATTGTTTTTCCTTTGAACAAGACTGTATCGCCACTGCGTATTTTTTTGCGTTTTTCGCTGGCGGTTATGCCGTTCACCTGCACTTCGCCCTGCATAATGCGCACATTGGCTTCCCCACCGGTACCCACGAGGTGCAATACCTTGAGCAGGTTGTTCAGGGCAATAAATTCCTGATCGGCTTCTAATTTAAATTCCTGCATTTTGCTTAGTTTTGATTGATGACGCTGCGCAACACATCGCGCAGTTCTTCGGGTTTGATTCGTTTGCGCAGCACGCGTTTTTCGGCATCGAGCAGGTAAATGACCGGCAGGTTAAACGTGGCCCAGGGCTTTTCAAATTCATTCTTTCCGCTCGGGTCGGCCAGGTCGGTCCATTCATAATTTTGCTGTCCGACAAATGTTTTCCAGTACTCATAACGCTCGTCGGTGTTCACCGCAACCCCTTGAATACCAATGGGTCGCACATCGAGCCAGGTTTGATAAATATCCGGCAGTGCCTCCTTGCAGTGTTCGCAAAGCGGGCTGTAAAACACCATCAGGGTATATTTGGCGGCACTTTGGTGCAGGTCGAAGGGTTGTCCTTTTTCATCGCTCAATTTCAGTTCGGGCGCCTTTTGTCCGGTTAAGGTGCTGCGATGAATTTTGGCTTTTTCCTCAAGCCTCATTTGCGTGGCCATATCGAGCCAGGGCGATTTTCCGGCCTGCTGGTATTTATCGACGAGGTGCACAAAAACCTGATCGGAATAGGGCCAGGGATTGTTGTCGAAGGATTTGGTGACGTAAATCAGCGTATTGACATAAAAGGCGCTGTCTTTAGGCATAAGCGCCAGCACGCGGTCGAGGGCCGAAATAATGGAATCCGGGCGCGGCGCCACCAACTGGTTCATGTAGGCATCGAAGTAGGGCGTCCAGAGATTGCAGTACAGCAGGCGCTTGTCTTTAAAATCCACATTGTCAAAATAGCGCACCTGCATCCAGCGCTGATACACCGGATTGGGCCGGCCGTTTTTATCTAAAGGATTGATTCGGGATGGAATTTCCGGCGGGCGGAAGCTGCTGAGCATTTTGGCAAATAAATGCCCCGGATGCCGATTGATGAAGGCAATGGCGGAGTCGCCCAACTGTTTATCCAAAGCAGCAATCTGATCAATTTGCGGCTTGATGGCCTCCGGGTCGTTGGTCGCCCGCTGAATCATGCTTACCATTTCTTCAATGCGGGAGGCCTCCCCTATTTTTTGTTGTTTAAAGCGTTGAAACTTTAAAAACGCTTCGTTTTCAGGAGAATTGAGCGCCCAAACGCTGTCGGGTTTTGCCTTGTAGATGCCTAAGGTAAAATTTGCGGGACAAGTTTCCAGCATAAAGTCAAACAGGATGCGGCCCTCCGTAGCGGCAAAATACATGCCGGGCCGGCAGTCCTGAATCTGAAAAACCGCCTGCATACGGGCTGTATCGGGGTAAATGGTATCGTTCAGGTATTGCAGGTCGCCGTAATAATGCCCGATAATCAGGGGCGTACGAAGCCCCTCCAAGCGAAAAACGACCTGATTTTGTTGCTGCGCCTGCGCGGTGCCAAGCACAAACAGCAGTAACCCGAAAAGCATTTTTTTCATTTAAGCCTGATCTGTAAGGATTTGAAGTGCGAATGGACTAAGCGCATGTTCTAAATCATCTCTTCGGCAAAAGTAACAATGCCGTCGAAACCGGCATTTTTGCTTTTGGCCTGCAATACCTGATGGAAATTTTCTAACTTTTCCAGCAATTGCAGCAGTAACAATTGCTCCGCCTGATTGAGGTTGCCGACAGCAACATTGGCCAGCGCCTGCATGTCTTTTTCCTGTTTCAGATAAACATTTTTCCCGGCCTCGCTGATGCTCAGGCGTTTGCTGCGCCGGTCGTCGGGATCATCTTTTTGTTCTACCAAACCCAGCTCAAGCAGGCGCTTGATAATTTCCATACCCGTTGGCTTCTCGTGCCGGTTGTGGTGGATCAGGTCAATTTTGGTCATTGGCCCGTTAAACAACAGCACCGCGAGGTAGGCAAAATCGTCGGGCGTGCTCAGTTCCGTGCCATCGAGCGCCCTGCGCCCGTATGCGCGCACGTAGCGATTCATAAAAACCAAATATTTGGAAATATCCACGGCGATCTCTTCGCGTTTGGCGCGGGTATTTTCCACTTGTTCTTCCCTGCTGGCATGGCGGGCCAACCAAACTGCAAAATGCTGTGGATCAGCACGTTGCGCATTGGTTTTTTCATATGCATCCAGCCAGGGCAGGAGTTCGGACAACAGTTCGTATTTCATGTACCGAAAATTTATTTTGACGAAGGTAAAACCTTTTATCCGGTTGTATGTTTTTATTCCAATTTTTTTAAAACAAAAACAAAAACAACCTTTTATGATCCGCTTAGTTACCTTCCTGTTGCTCTTGTCAGGAATTGTATCTCAAACAGCTTTTGCACAAAGCAGTTCGGTGCTCCTGGGTTCAGTGCGCGACAAAAATACGGCAGAACCACTAATTGGCGCTACCGTTTCGGTACAGAATACAAGCGTAGGTGCCACCACCGACGCGGAAGGCAATTTCCGTATCGGCGGCCTCAAGCCCGGCTCCTATAATATAACGGCGTCTTACCTTGGTTATAATCCGGATACACGTTTCAATGTTGTACTGACGGTGGGCAATGCCGCACAGCTCAATTTTGAACTGGAAGCCGCAGGCACCACGCTGGATGAGGTGGTGGTGGCGCGCAACCGCAGCACACGCGTTGCAACAACGGAGACGCCGCTTTCCATTCAAAACCTGAGTGTGGAGGAAATCAAAAGCAACCCCGGCGGCAACTTCGATATTTCCAGGGTTGTGCAGGCCCTGCCCGGCGTGGGTGGTACCGCCGGATCCGTGGGCGGCTTCCGCAACGACCTGATCATTCGCGGCGGCGGTCCCGGCGAAAACGTTTACTACCTCGACGGCATCGAGATTCCGGTTATTAACCATTTTTCCACCCAGGGTGCAGCCGGCGGGCCAACGGGTATTCTCAACGTTTCTTTTATTGAAGACGTCACCCTGGCCAGCAGTGCCTTTCACGCCCGCTACGACAACACCCTTTCTTCGGTGTTGCAATTCAAACAGCGCGACGGCAACCCCGACGGACTGCAAGGCAATTTCCGGCTCAGTGGCACCGAAATGGCGCTGACGGCCGACGGCCCGATGGGTAAAAAAACCACTTTCTTAGCTTCCGCGCGCCGCTCCTACCTTCAGTTTTTATTTCAGGCGCTTGATCTGCCTATTCGGCCCAATTACTGGGATTTTCAATATAAAATTACGCATAAAATTGATGCCAAAACAACCCTGAGCAGCATCGGTGTGGGCGCAATCGACGAGTTTACCTTTGCCCTGCCCAAAGAAGCTACGCCCGAAAACCTTTATGTGCTGAGTGCCAACCCAAGCATCAACCAGTGGAACTACACCCAGGGTTTTACCCTGAAACGCTTGGTGGAAGATGGCTACTGGAACCTCTCCTTCAGCCGCAATATGTTTGATAACCGGCTCGATCAGTTCCGCGACAACTACGACGGCAAACAAACCGATGAAAGCAAACGTATCCTCGGTATTCAAAGTCAGGAAATTGAAAACAAACTGCGCTTTGATTATAATCGCTTCAGCGGCGACTGGAAATGGTCGTACGGCGCCGTCGCACAGTATGTCAAATACAACAACGATGCTTTTACGGTGATTCGTCCGGAAATCCGCGACAGCAATGATGTGCTGATTCAGCCCGGCATCAGCAGCAGCTTCAACACTGCGATCGGATTTTTCCGCTATGGCGTATTCGGGCAGGTGAATCGGAGTTTTCTGCGCGACCGCCTTGCGGTTTCCTTTGGTTTACGCGCCGACGGCAATTCCTTCAGCGACGAAGGTTACCGCCTCGACCGCACCCTCAGTCCGCGCCTGAGCGCCGCTTATCAATTGGCCGAACGTTGGAAAGTAAGCGCTTCGCTGGGGCGTTATTACAAATTACCAATCTATACGGCGCTGGGTTACAAGGATGAAAACGGTGCATACCTGAACAAATCACTGCCTTACACCCGCACGGATCATGCGGTGGCGGGCTTAGAGTTTATCCCAACGCCTACCCTGCGTTTCACGGTTGAAGGTTTTTACAAATGGTATTCGGATTATGCCGTGAGTCGCCGCGACGGCTTGTCGCTGGCCAATCAGGGCGGCGGGTTTGGTATTATCGGCAACGAGGCTTTAGAAGGCAGCGGCAAAGGCCGGGCCTATGGTTTTGAGATCTTTGCGCAGCAAAAATTAAGTAAAAATTTATTTTTCACCGGATCCTACACCTTGTTCTGGTCTGAATTTTCGGGTACCGACGAGCGCTTTATTGCTTCTTCCTGGGACAACCGCCATTTGCTTTCACTCATTTTGGGTCGCAAATTCAAGCGCAACTGGGAGATGGGCCTCAAATGGCGCTACCAGGGTGGTGTGCCCTATACCCCCTTCGACGAAGCCGCTTCCCTGCGCAACTATCCTACCCTGGGCCAGGGCGTATTGGACTACAACCGCCTGAATGGCCAGCGTTTGGGTAGTTTCAGCCAATTTGACTTCAGAATTGACAAAAAATGGAACTTTAAGCGCTCCACATTCGATCTTTTCTTTGATGTACAAAACGCCTTTGTGCAAAAAAATCCGGCATATCCGCAGTTTACGCTACAGCGCAACGCCGATAATACAGGTTTTGCCACCACCGACGGACAGCCGCTCCGGGCTGACGGATCGAACGCAATTCCGATCATTTTGAACAACGATGACCCCAGTGTGGTACCGACAATTGGTTTCATTTTTGAATTTTAAGTACTTTAAGTCGAATTTTTATTTGGTTTCACGCTTTCTCTCTATATTTGCGCGCTTTTTTCCGACCCACCTCCACAAGAAGTGGGTCGGAAAGTTTGATAAACTCATTTTGAACACTCATATCACTACAGTATGCAAGGCAAAGGCGTTGTACGATTTTTTCTGATTTTGCTGACATTAGTGTGTCTGTACCAGTTTTCGCTGTACTTCCCCACCAACAGTGTGGAAAGTGCGGCCAGAGAGTATGCGGAACAAAAGTCGACTCAGGACCAAAACTTAACCTGGCGGGGTCACTACGCCAAGTATCTTGACAGCCTCTCCGACAAGAAGATCTGGTCGCTGTTTTATGTCAAAGACTACACCTATAACGACCTGAAAAAGTCGCAGCTCGCACTTGGTCTTGACCTCAAGGGCGGGATGAGTGTATTGCTTCAGGTTGACTTGCAGCAATTCATCAAAACGCTGGCACAAAACAATCCTGACCCGGCTTTTGAAGAAGCCCTCAAGATTGCTACAGATCGTCAGCGCACCGAACAGAGCAACTACGTTTCGCTCTTCGCGCAGGCCTGGAAAGAGAAAGGTAATGGCAAATCGCTGGCCTCCCTCTTCGCGCCAAACGAAGCGCTTAAAAACGATATCAAATTCGATTCTCCGGATGCGGAAGTGGTTTCGGCTATTCGTAAGCTGGCCGACCAAACCGTAGGCGAAACCTACAAGCGCATCAAACAGCGTATCGATAAACTCGGTGTGGTACAGCCCAACGTCAGCCTCGACGCGGCCCGCGACCTTATCCTCGTGGAACTGCCCGGTATCGACAACCCGGAGCGCGCACGTGCCATCCTGCAAGGACAAGCCAAACTGGAATTCTGGGACACTTACCGTATCTCCGATGACCGTATCGGTCAATCCCTGCAAGATGCCGACACACGCCTGAAAGCCCTCAAGGCGGGTGTTGACACGCTGAAAGTAGACTCTGCGGCTCAAATGCAGACCGGTCCGCTGCTCAGCCTGCTCGCACCAAACCCAGGTGGCGGTTCTGAACTCGGCTTTGCCGAAAAAGGAAGCCGCGACGCCGTACTGGCCATGCTGAACCGTCCGGAAATCCGCAACCTTTTCCCTGCCGAAGCCATGTTCCGCTGGGGTAAAGACCCGATCGTTGACGAAGAAAATACCTCCGGCTCCAACGGTAAGTACGCCCTGTACGCACTGAAAAAACAACGTGGCTCCGACGAAGCACCGCTCGACGGCTCCGTAGTAACCCGCGCCAGCGCTCAACCCGACGATCAGAACAAAATCGCGGTGAGCCTGACCATGAATAATGACGGCGCTGCCATCTGGGCCAAAATGACCCAGGCCGCTGCCACTAACGGCAACCGCGAAATCGCCATCGTACTCGACGACGAAGTGGTTAGCGCACCGCGCGTTATCAATCCGATCACCGGCGGACAATCGTCCATCTCCGGCGATTACACCCTTGAAGAAGCAACCGACCTTGCCAATATCCTCGAAATCGGTAAACTGCCTGCCGGTACGCACATCGTACAGGAAAGTCAGGTAGGTCCTTCGCTGGGTGAAGAAAACATCAACAAGTCGCTGTTCACCATGTTGCTGGCAGTTGGTCTGCTTTGCGCCTTCATGGTGGCCTACTACAACCGCGGCGGTTGGGTGAGCGTGGTGGCCCTGCTGGCCAACCTCTTCTTCATCCTCGGTATCCTGGCCAACCTCGGAACCGTATTGACCCTGCCCGGTATCGCCGGTATCGTACTGACCCTCGCCACTGCGGTGGATGCTCAGGTCGTTATTTACGAACGGATTCGAGAAGAACTACGAGAAGGCATATCCATGATGCAAGCCATCAAAGTTGGTTTTACCCGCGCACTTACTGCCATCATTGACGCCAACGTTACTACCCTGCTGACCGCTGCCGTTCTGATCTACTTCGGTCTCGGCCCGATCAAAGGTTTCGGCGTGGTACTGCTTTGGGGTATCATCAGCTCCGTATTTACCTCCGTACTCGTGGGTCGTATGATCACCGAGTGGTGGGTAGAAGGCGGCCGTGAAATGAGCTACAGCCGCAAATGGTCGGAAAACTGGCTCGTAGGTTTCCACTACGACTGGATCGGCAAGCGCAAGTATGCTTATATGTTCTCCTTAGCCATTATGTTAATTGGCGCCGTGTCCTTCTTCATGCGCGGCTTCGAGCTGGGTGTGGATTTCCGCGGTGGCTACTCCTTCAACGTTCAGTTTGAAAAACCCGTAGATATTGAAGGTATCCGTGGTCCGCTGACAACAGCGTTCGAGGGCAACCCGATCATCAAGGCCGTTAACACCAGCAACACCTACAACATCACAACTTCCTACCTGATTGACAATCAGGGCGATAAAGTGATGGATCAGGTTATTTCCAAGCTGCACGAAGGTTTGAAAGCTGCCGGTCATGATTCCGATCTGGCGCAATTCAAAAAAACTGACGCAAGCGGCACCCACATCACCTCTTCGAGCCAGGTAGGTGCCACCGTTGCCGACGACATCCGCAACTCTTCGTTGCTGGCTGCCTTCTGGGCACTGTTGCTGATCTTCCTTTTCCTGTTGGTGCGCTTCAACCGCTGGCAGTTCTCGCTGGGTGCTGTATTGGCGCTGCTGCACGACGTACTGATTACCCTCACCTTCTTCACCCTGCTGCACGGTATCGTACCGTTCTCGCTGGAGATTGACCAGGCCATCATCGCCTGTATCCTGACGGTAATCGGTTTCTCGGTAAATGACACCGTTATCGTATACGACCGTATCCGCGAATTCATGAATACCTTCGCCGGTCAGTCGAAAGCAGAAGTGTTCAACCGCGCGATCAACACTACCCTGAGCCGTACCCTCATTACTTCCGGCACGGTATTCTTAGTAGTAGTGTTGCTCTTCCTCTTTGGTGGTAGCGCGATCAAAGGTTTTGCCTTTGGTATGTTGGTGGGTATCTTATTCGGTACTTACTCTTCCATCTTCGTTGCCTCTTCGCTTGTGGTAGATTTCACCAGTGGCGATGTAATTACCGGCAAAAAAGTAGAAGCACCGAAAGCGGCTGCCAAGAAATAATAAATTCAGTTGCCCGTTGGCAGTAGCCCTTTGTTTTTCAAAAAACAGGTGCTGCTGCCAACAGGTACTGCTAATTAAACAATATGCGCTGGTACTCTGTCCATCTCTATCCCCTCGACAACCAGGATGTATTTTTAACCCGCGCGCTGAAGCCTTTTTTAGAAAAACACGTGTGGCCGGAACAAGGCGCACGTGTTT
Organism: Chitinophagales bacterium; assembly: GCA_017303875.1. GTDB lineage: Bacteria > Bacteroidota > Bacteroidia > Chitinophagales > Saprospiraceae > M3007. The sequence continues at coordinate 208,969 of JAFLBP010000003.1, forward strand.
TTTTTGTGCGTTATGAAGACGAAAAAGGGCCGCATATACGCCTGCGCGTGCGTGGCGAAGAAAGCTGGTTGAACGATAATTTTATCCCTGCTTTTGAAAACTGGTATAAAGGTTTGGGAGACCACCGGGAACAAGCCTATATACCGGAAACAAACCGCTTTGGCGGCGAGGAAAACCTCCGCTGGGCCGAAGAGTTGTTCCATGTTTCCAGCCGGGTAGTGCTGGAACGGCTCTCTGCGGATAAACATACCTATGGCGATACCATGTTTGACGCCATTCGGATGCACCTTCTGACCATGCAGCATATTGGCTTCGACCGGGAGCAGGCGGCGCGTTATTTCGCCCGGCTTTGTGAGCAGTGGATTGGCCTGTTCTTCCAACCCATTCCCGAAGAGGGCGCAGCTGCCCTAAGTGCCGGAGAAATCAGCAAAGCGGTTCAGGATTATTTCAATCAGCGACTGGCGCCCCAGGCCGAAGATATGCGTATGGCCCTCGGTGAATTCTGGCAACGCAGCAGCCGGCAGTTTTTTGATAAGGATTTCCCGGAATGGCTGCGCTGGAGCAAAGGCAATGAATTGGTGCTGCCCAATTTCCAGGACCAGCTGGAACGCGTGCTGCCCAGTCTCATCCACCTCAGCAATAACCGCCTGGGCCTGAACAACCAGGATGAAACCTATATTTGTTATATTATTGCGAATTGTTTGTAAGGGAATTCGTTTGAAATTCTAAAAGCAGATATAACTTTGCTAAGTAGAATTTTTCAGCGCTTGTTCAGCACAAAATACCCTCGCCTTTGCGCGATCATAAATGGCCAGACAAGCGCTACATCAAAAGTTTTCCTTATGTCCGAAATCACAAAAAAATACACAAACGGGGAAGTCACCATCGTCTGGAAACCCATGACCTGTATCCACTCCCGTATCTGCTGGACGCAGGCGACCGGCCTGCCGGAAGTGTTTAACCCCTCCGAACGCCCCTGGATCAAACCCAAAGGCGCCACCACGGAGCAGATTATTGCACAGGTAAAAAAATGCCCTTCCGGCGCCCTGAGCTTCTATATGAACGAAGAAGCAGAGAAAAATACCGAAATACAGGCAGAAAGTTTGGTGGAAGTAGCGCCCAACGGGCCACTTCTGGTTTACGGCAACCTCGTGGTAAAGGACAAAGAAGGCAATGAAACCCGCCGCGACAGTAAAGTAACTGCTTTTTGCCGCTGCGGCCAGTCTGCCAACAAACCCTACTGCGACGGCACGCACGTGAAAATTGAATTTAAAGACGAATAGCAGTATGGGGAAAATTAACGCCTACACGGCTACTGAACATTACCAGACCCGCCTCAGCAATGGCCGCCGGGAAATACTCGCTGATGAACCGCTGGAGCTGGGCGGACAAGACCTCGGTTTTGCCCCTGAGGACCTGCTTTGCAGCGCCTTGGCCGCCTGTACCAATATCACCCTCCGGATGTACGCCGATCGCAAGGAATGGCCACTTGAAGCCATTCACACCGATGTGGAAATCGTGCGCAACGCCGATAATAACACCAACACTTTTATCCGGAAAATTAAGTTTGACGGCCCGTTGGATGAAAGCCAGCAGCAGCGCCTGCTCCAAATTGCAGGACTTTGCCCCGTGCATAAAATCCTCAGCGGACAGTTGGCGATTGAGACGACAGCAGATTTCTGACTGCGTATAATGGGTAGATAGCTACAGATTCCACAAGCAGAATAATTGCAAAAATCCAAACCTATATACCCCGCTTACGCTTACAGTCCCTCCACTGCCACCTGATTGCGCACTAAATCTTCTATTGTTTCGCGTTTCCGAATGAGATGCGCTTTGCCCTTGTAAATCAGTACTTCCGCCGGACGGAAACGGGAATTGTAATTGGACGCCATCATCCAGCCATAAGCGCCGGCATTGTAAAAGCCGATAATATCGCCTTCTACTGCTTCCGCGATACGGCGGTCGCTGCCGAAAGTGTCGGTTTCGCAAATATTACCCACCACCGTGTAAATACGCGGCTTGAAGGTAGGCTCCGTCACATTTACAATTTTATGGTAAGAACCGTAGAACATCGGCCGGATCAGGTGATTCAATCCTGTATCGAGGCCGATGAAGGTGGTAGAGGTTGTTTGCTTCACCAAAGAGCAGCGTGCAAACAGATACCCCGATTCGCTCACCAAAAATTTACCCGGCTCCACGATCAACTCCAGTTCGCGGCCGTATTCTTTGCAAAATTCCGCAAAACGGGCGCTGAGTTTTTCACCCAACTCTTCCACATCGGTTTCAATATCGTCGGGTTTATAAGGCACTTTAAAGCCGCTTCCCAGGTCGATGTATTGCAAATCCGGGAATTTGCGCGCAGCTTCAAACAAAATATCGGCGCCGCGCAGGAAAATATCCACATCTAAGATGTCGGAGCCGGTATGCATGTGCAGGCCCTCCACGCGCAAACCCTGATTTTCCACCACGCGCAACACGTGGGGCAACTGGTGAATGCTGATGCCGAATTTGGAATCGATATGTCCGACGCTGATTTTTTCATTGCCACCGGCCATCAGGTGCGGATTAATGCGCAGGCAAACCGGCACGTCTTTATGCTGCAAACCCCAGTTTTCCAGCATCGGAATGGCATCAATGTTGATGCGCACGCCCAATTTTACGGCTTCGCCAAATTCTTCCACCGACGCAAAATTGGGGGTGTAAATAATGTCATCAGGCTTATATCCGGCCATCAGCGACAACTGCACCTCCTGCACGGAAACGCAATCGGCGCCCGCGCCCAACTGTCGCAGCAAACGCATCACATTGAGGTTGGTAAGCGCCTTACACGCGTAGTGTATCTTGAATTTAGGATAATCAAATGCCCCCGCCAGGCGCTTGTATTGGCGCTCAATGACGGAGGCATCGTATACATACAACGGCGTACCGTAGGTTTTGCAAAGCTCCAGCGGATCAATGCCGCCGCTCATGACATATTTATTATTGACTAATTCCATGCCGCAAAGATAGCTTGCTCTGGAATTATCTGCGGGATTATCGCACCAAAGTCACCGTTCCGAAATATACTTCTGTCTGACCGTCTTTAAAAGACACTTCGGTTTGGTAAGTGTAGACTCCGGGTTCTACAATCTTTCCATTCACCAAACCGTCCCAACCAGTCGTCGGATCGGCGCCGCTGAAATCATGGGCTTCATGCACCAATTTTCCCCATCGGTTGTACACCCGCAAAAAATTTACCAATGCCACATCATTGCCGCCAAACACCGTAAAGCGGGTATTTTCAGCACTGCTCTTGTCGGGCGAAAAGACGTTCGGAATATATACATTGCGATCTTTGCGCACCACTAATTCCCGGCTGTCGCTTGCCTTACAGCCGCTGGAATCAATCAGCGTAACGCTGTACCTGAAGCTGTACAATGGGCAATAAGAACAGGTGTCGCAAAGCAGGGCACTCAATTCATCCGGCGTTGCGCGCAGCACGCGTATACGCGCAGGATCGCTGGAATAATCCTCCGACCAGAGCCGTATCGCCGTACCCAGGCCGATGGTCGAATCTGCGCCGAGGTTAAGCAGCCATTCATCGGGTTGCAGAACCGTCAGAAGGGTATCGGTTTCGCAGCCGTCGGCCGCCTGAATCCGCAAATGATGCTCGCCTGCCGGCAAATTCCGAAACTCCGGCATATTCAGGAAGTTTTCCGAATCCAATGCATACAAAAATGGCGGCAGGCCGTTTTGCACCTGCTCAATCCGGATAATGCCATTGGTTTCGCCATAACAACGTACATGCTGAATGCCCGCCGCAGCAAGTACAGGCGGTTCCGGCTCCCCTACCCTGATGGTTTCGCTCGCGCTGCAACCATTTAGTGTGTTGTTAACAATTACGGTATACGCGCCGACCTGATTAACACTCACACTTTTACCGTTGGCATTGCCGGATATTTGTCCAAGACTGTCCGCTGTCCACGCATACGTGTAAGGGTTGTTCTCGGGTTGTACTTCAGGCGCCAAAACAACCGGCTCACCGATACAGCTCAGGCCGCGGGTGGTATCGACCACAATTTTTGGCCGATATGAATCCGGCAAAATTTCCACGTCAATGGAACTGGTACAGGTGGGATTTTCCTTGCAAACATTGGCGGCCTGCACACAAATTTTCCCACTGGTATTTCCCAGAGTGACGGAAACTTTTGTGCCCCCGAGAATACGCGCCGGCACGGGCATGCTATCGACTAAAGTGCCCGGCGGACCATCCCAGATATAAAAACTTGCCCCGAATACCGGCGCAACGGAATAAGTGAACGTTGCACCCGGACAACCCTGATTCGGCCCGCTGATATCGCCTACCAAACCCAGCGGCGGTTCAAAAACGGCCTCCGGCGGATCTACGGTGATGGTAAATTCGCAAAAATCGCCCGCGTAGCCATCTACCAGCAGGAAATAATTGGAACCCGGTGTGAGCGGCGCCGCTACCGAAACGGGGATGGTACCGCCGTCTTTTTTCCCTTTATTACAGCTTAAAGGCGGCGCCGAACAATCGCTGTACAAAGCAATTTGCAGGCCGTCGCCATTGATGCAATTATTAGGAGTTACGGTAAATGTAGCATTTCCACTACCCGCAATAAAGCCCAACCACTGCATATTTTCCACCGTACCGCAAAAATCGGGCACTACCCCACCCGGAAAACCGATCGTTGTGCCGGAAAAACCGTTGAAATTACAGGAAATACAAGCTTGTTCACAAGCGGTTGCCGGGCTGGCGCCCCCTCCGCAAGCGGTGGGGATTTGCGCCGCAAGCAAGCCCGGAAATAAGCAAACCAAAAAGGTTTTGATCATCTTTAAAATCATGGCGCAAGGGGTTTAACGGCTTGAGGAAACATTGAGTTTAACCACCTCGGCCCTTTGCGTCAGCCGGTTTTCTAAGCGCACAAAGTACATGCCCGCTGGCAGGCTCCTGACCTCCAGGAAAAAGTTGTTCGCACCAGGCTGAATACGTACCGGAGTCTGGGAAATCAGCGCCCCACCAAGGCTGTGCAGCGACAAAATACCCTCAAAGGCACTTGCGCTGCGGTAAGCCACTTCCGCACGCACGGAAGCCGGATTGGGAAAAACCGTCAGGGGTTTGGGTTCCGGATGGGCATCCCAAACGCCCACCGAGCCGATATAACAATCGGGGGAAACAACGTATTGGCTATCCACCAGTGCCAGCTTGTTAAAGCCTTCAAACATGGTTTGCTCCAGCACATAATTGCTCGCGCCCAACCAGTCTTGCAAAATGGTGGTAAATACCTGCCGGTAATCAAATTGCATACCCGCCAACTGGCTGTCGCCAGCCAGGTTATTCAAATCCACATTGGTGCCCGTAACGCCCGCTTTTATGGCCTTTCCGAATACAAACATGGGCGCCAGGGTGCCGTGGTCGGTGCCTGCAGAGCCATTTTCGCGCGCACAACGACCAAATTCTGAAAAGGTGCAGGCAGCCACCTTATCGCCAAGGCCCATCGCTTCCAGGTCGTCGGTAAATATCTTGATGGCATCAAACAGGGTTTGTAGCAAATGCGCATGCGGACCGGAGCTGATGGTGCCCTCCGGCTCAATTTGCGAGCCGTGGGTATCAAAGCCGCCCATGCTACACAAATAGATCTTGGTTTTGCAGCCGCCCTTTACCAAACGAGCGATGGTTTTCAGCTGCCAGGCAAGCGCTGATTGCGGATATGCGCTGATGGCATTGGAACCCGCGTTGAATGCCTGGGTGATCGTTTCCGAATAGCGATCCACCGATTTTTCCACGCCCATGATGTAGCGCAACTCATCGCCGTAATCCGAATCGGGCACATTATCTATGGGCGCGCCACCGATAGTTTGTACCAAAGAATAAAAACCCGCCGGATCCTGTCCGTAGAGGTTAATGGAATTCTGGTGATCTGTCTCTGTATGGAAACCCAGCGAGGGATAAGGATCTCCGATCTGGATACCCAGCGGATGCGGCATTTCCGGGGTTGGCTCGCCCTCCACATAGGGAAACATAGCTTGCAAAGCGCGGCCCATCCATCCGGAACGGATTTTGTATTTCTCCGGCGTCATATCGCCGCCGCTCAACCATAAATCGGTGCCTTTAAAATGCGACTGATTGATGTTTTCGTACCCGACGCCTTGAATGATGCCGGCGCGACCATTATCGTACATCGCTTTCAGGGAAGTTGCCAGGGGGTGCAGACCGATTCTGTCGGCACTGGGGAGTGTATTATCGAGGTTGATAAATTTCTCGGCGCCGGTATCAGGCACTTTGATGATGGGTCGCAATTCGGCGTATTTGTCGTATTGCGCCAGTGGCACAATCGTATTCAGGCCGTCATTACCTCCTTTTAATTGAATCAATACCAAAACACGATCTTCCACCTCCTCGCAGGAAGAAAGGATATTGGCAATTTTACTGTTGGCAAAGGGGCGCATGGGAAAGCCGTTCACTTTAATGGGAGCGGCGCCCAATGCAGGAAATATTTTGAGAAAATTTCTGCGTTGCATAAGAATTGAAACCAGTTTAAGGCGGGCCGAAATAACAGCCCGGATTAGGAAGATTGCGCTGATGAATCAACGCCGGATTAAATTAAAACACCTGATACTCAGGCGCATACAAAACCGCATTAAACAGGCGGCTCAGCGGAATGGCGACTTCCGAATCATCGCCGGTATTCAGGTAGTTTTCCCACTCGTAGGTCCAGTCGGCAGCCGGCAAACCATCCAGAAAGACGGTTTCGGTAAAATAGGTCAGGCGCGCTGCGTCGGGTTCTTCCGGGAAAAGGTAATAGACTAATCGCTGCACCAAGCCGTAGGCATCGGAAGGATCGGTCACAAACCCGCTGTCTTTGAACCAAAGGGCAATATCTAATTTCGTTCCGATCGGATCACCGGAACCCGGTCCCCAGGCTTTGGTGCCACTCAGCAGCATTTCCGGCAGTTTATAACGCGGTACAATGGTAGCGGAGTTAAAAAATTGCCGGTGAAAATCCGGATCCTGATAATAACCCGAATAACCGGCCACATCGAAGGGGTAAAAGAGCGTCATACCCGCGCTGCTTAACATGCGTTCCAGCACACCGCTGTTGTAAAATTCAATATAGTGTTTGTTGTTTTCCGAGACGGGATCCGGCACAGGCAATTCAAAGAAATTCAGGGCCTGCAAAGCAAGCTCCAGGGGCGATTTTATCAGCGCGCCCAGGATTTCATCTGTCGCATCGGCGTCGTCGGCATCATAAAAATGCTGACTGCTCAACAGCGCCTGCAACACGGGTTTGAGCTCAAAATTGTTATCTTTAAAAAGCTGCGCCAGCGGAATAATGATATCCTGCTCTACTTCATCCGTGATGTTGCGGCTCACAAAAAAGCGATACAAACGGCGGCAGGTATTACGACTGGCTTCGGGTTGTTCGAAGACCAAATTTACAAAATCCTGCAACTCCTGCACCATACCGGCTTCGGTATTGGCAGCCGCGTTGATTGTGGCGCCTCCGAGTCGCGGACTGAAGGTTTTGGGCATAAAATCGTGGGTCTGCGGATAAGCTTTACCGGCAGGTATTCCGGTTTCCGGATCGGTATTGAGGTGGCGTAAGGCGTGGTTGAAGCCAGAAAAAACACGCGCTGCCTGTACCACATCGTCTTCAGTAAAAGTGCTGTAGTCGCCGGGGCCGGCAGGATCACCTTTCCCGACCGTGAATAGCTCAAAAAATTCCCGGGCAAAATTCTCGTTCGGATTCTGGGAAAAATTCTGGTCGTTGTCCAAATAGGTCAGCATACAATTGTCGGTGACCATTTTCAGAACCGTCTTTTTAAAGTTGCCCAGGCTACCCCAGCGCAAGAGCGACAGATAATCAAAAAACTGTCCGGTATTGCCACTTTCTGCATCTACAGCCATAAACTGGTGTAAAAACAGTTGCATGCGATGCGAAGTACCGGGATCATGCAGGGCCTCATTCAACCACCAGCCGAGCACATAGGGACGCAGCTCCGAATCCTCTGTGGGCAAGGTAGCTCCCGGAGGCTGTGGCGGATTGACCCAAGTGACGGGTGTGGAAGCGGGTGTTTTGGCGAAGAGGGGTTGAGGCTGCTGAAGGGGTGCGGGTTGCAACAACAGGGCGACGGCGGCATCAGCGCTTAAAGCAGCCAGTTCGTCAATGCGCGTGTGGGTATACCGAAAAGTGGCGCGGCGCAACAAATGCGCGGCGCGACGGCGGCCCAGGACGCCCTGCATGGGATTCAAAGAAGCCATGGCGGGATGTAGATAAATTGTTGTGAATAAATCGGTTCGGGGAGCTGCCCTAAATGGAAGATTAATCGGAGCAAAAGGATTAAAGCAAGCTTATAGGTCGAGTATATGGACGGCAGCCCACGGGATTAAAGGTAAAGCACCAAAACGCTGCACAACGTTTTTTGGTATACCTGTAAAATAAAAAAGAGGCTCAAATCTGAGCAAATCAGATTTGAGCCTCAATATGCACTTAATGCGCGCTACAATTATTTCGCGATCATCAGCTTGGCAGAACCGAATTCGTTGCCGGCAATTACACGTACATAGTACATGCCATTGCTCAGGCCGGTAGTAACGATTTCAACGAGGTTGTCGCCGGAAGCGCGGAAGCCCTGTTGAGCCAACACGCGAGCGCCCATGGCGTCGTATACTTCTACCTGAATATCAGCAGCATTGCTGGTAGTAAACTGAACGAACGTGCGGTCTTGGGCCGGGTTCGGGATCATGCTTACTGGCAGGCTGTTTACCAAGCGATCTTTTGTGCTGGTTGTGAAACGAGCTGTCGGAACGCAGATGTATTCGATGTTGTTATCTTCCGGATCCTGGTTACCGTCGGTGCGCAGGGCCAGACCGAGGGTAAAGTCGCGCTGATACAGCATGTGAATGCAGTCGTCAACTTTTTCAGCCATAACCGGGAAAGAGTACTCGGAGAAGGCTGCGATGGTCGGGTCATTCAGGTAAGCCGGATCAGTCACCCAAACTGGTTCAGACCAAGTAGTGTAATCGAAAGGTTCGCTGCGTGTTACAAACGGATTGCGGTAGTGAATACCGTCGTCATTTTTCAGAATATCATGGCTGGCGATCCAGGAAACATACAGACGACCCTCTGCATCCATAGCCAAAGAGGGAACAGAGTTGAAGGCTTCGAGACCGTAGTCGGTGAAGAAGTTGGCAGCAGCATCTACAACGAGGCTGTCGCCATTGAGGTCAGGAGAAACACCTACGATGAACACATCGTCCAAACCGGTTGGCATTTCGTCGTTCCAGTAAATAATACCCAGCGGGTTGTAGGTCGGGTACCAGTTCAGGCTATTGTCTTTAGTGGTGTCTGGATCCAGTACATAGAGTGCCGGATACGCTACGTGTGCGCGGCCCTGATCATCAACCAATACGTTGCCGGTTTCGTCGCTGGTGAAGAGCGCCAGAGAGTCCGGAGCGAGACCGGGATAGTATGCGGCTGCGATATCGTCGAAAGTATAACCATCGTCGAAATTCCAGTTATCCAACGGGAAGTCGTATACGAGTTTTTTCTCCCATGTTTCACCGTTGTCGGTGGATTTCAGCAGTACAATGTCATTGGTAATGTCAGAAACCAAGATTGCAACGGTGTTGCCGTTCGCGTCAATGGAGTAGGCATCGCCACCGATAGCTTCATACTGCTCTGGGCCGATACCCGGGAGGCTAACGCTTACTTTGTCCCAGGAAGTACCACCGTTTGTAGAACGGCAGTAGTACATTCTTGAGTCTGTAGCAGAAGTACCTGTTACATAAATCATGTGAATGGTATTACCGTCAGCACCGCCGGCAGTAACACGCGGCCACAGACCCGGGATAACCCCAGGGATAGCGCTAACTGTCCAGCTGGTAGCATTTGGTGCTTTGGTAATCAGACGCGGCTGGGTGGGGCTGCCACCGTGTGCGATAACTACCTCTGTACCATTAGCCAGTACGTCGTATGCAGGGAAACCGGTACGGTTGGTACCTTCGATACGGCCGGTTGGAGGAGCACCCATTACACCGGAGTTGTCGGTGATGTTGTAACCGGTACCGCGATCAGGGAAGCCCGCAGCTTCGCCGACAGCAGACATGGTGAAAGCGCCGGAAACGCGGCCGTCACCCCAGTTGTATACACGCTTGGCGATAGCGCTGTTCGACTGGAGGTCATAAGTAGTGATGCCTACCAGCGATTCAAAAGCCGCATCAGCTTTTGGAACAGCGGGTTCGTTAACATTTACAGGCGTCGTTTCAAAGCCTGAGATACGCTGTTTAACAGCCGAGGCTTTGGCTTTCTGACCGTAAATCAGTTTTTGTGCCGGTAGCGTAAGCTGGGCCGAGGCGGTCGTTGCCAGCGTTGCCGGTAACAGCAAAAGCAGAAACAGTTTTTTCATGTGAAAGTGTAATTTTTGTTCGATTGAACTTGATGGTTTTGTATTAAAAATTTGAAAGCAGCAGCTTCATGTCCCCCTTCCTTTTATTGGAAAAGGGCTGCAAATTCGCCCTAAAATTACAAACTCCGGGATTTATACCCTCATTTATTTTTGAAAATATTAGCATTACATTATTTAACTCATTAAAAATCAATCATTTGTATACACCGCCGTCAACAAACTTTTAACATAATCCGATTGAGGCCGCTCCAAGATTTCATCCGGCAATCCCATTGCTTCCACTTTACCGGCATGCAGCACCAATACCCGGTCGCTCATTTGCCGCAACACGCCAAGATCATGCGAGATGAACAAACAACTGAGGTTCAGGCGCCGACCGAGGTCTTTAATCAGGTTTAATATTGTCGCCTGCACCGACACATCCAAGGACGCCGTAATTTCATCACAAATCAGGAGTTCGGGCCCCAGCGCCAATGCCCTTGCAATCACTAATCGCTGCCGTTGCCCTCCTGAAAACTCCTTCGGAAAGCGATCATATGCATCAGGCGGCAACTCTACCATTTCCAGCAACTCCTTCACCCGACGTTGCCGCGCCGCCGCATCTGCACCAATTCCATGCACTTTTAAGGGTTCTTCCAGCATCGCCCCCACCCGCAAGCGCGGATTAAGCGCCGCAAAAGGATCCTGAAAAATCATCTGTATCCTGCGCCGAAAAGGCATAAGTGCTTCCGGACTAAGCACATGCAGGGATTGCCCTTCAAAGTTTACCGTACCTTCCTGAATTTTGGTCAGACAGGCCGCCGCTCGCCCAAGGGTGGATTTTCCACTACCCGACTCGCCTGCAATACCCAGGGTTTCGCCGGGATACAAACTGAAATTCACCCCATCAAGCGCTTTTACGCCCGGATAACGCACACTTACCCCCTGAAACTCGAGCAAGGGCGCCTCAGCGCTCAGCGCCTGATGGCGTGCTGCCAACACGCGGGCATCGGTAATCACCGGCATGAAGCTGTCAATATCATCCACCACGGGCAATTTTTCATATCGCCGGTGCAAAGACGGGCTACAGGCCAGCAAAGCACGGGTATATGGATGTTGCGGCGTACGGATCACAGCTTCCGCAGATCCATACTCCAGCAAATGCCCGTCGCGCAGCACCGCTACTTCGTCGCAGCAGGCACGCACAACAGCCAGATCATGACTGACCAATAACATACTGAGCTGAAATTGCGCTTGCAAACTGCGCAGAAGTTCCAGAATGGAGCGCTGCACCCCGACATCCAAAGCCGTGGTCGGCTCATCGGCAATAAGCAGCCTGGGCCGCCCCGCCAGAGCCATGGCAATCATAACCCTTTGCTTCTGCCCGCCGCTCAACTCATGCGGAAACGCTTTCAAAAAGCGTTCAGGATCAGGCAATTGCACCTGCCGGAACCAATACAATACTTTTTCGGAAAGGGCACTTGCAGTAAGCCGTTCAGCAGCAGATCGCTCCTGAGCAGTATGGCGGCGCAGTACTTCAGCCACTTGTTCACCACAAGTCATAATCGGGTTAAGCGCGCTCATCGGCTCCTGAAAAATCATAGCCGCCCTGAATGCCCTGAAATTATTGAGCGCATCCCCCTTGAGGGTAAAAATATCAAAACTATTGTCGGAGCCTTCCTGCCAGCGTGCCGTTCCCTGCAAGGAGGCCGTCGGCGGCAACAATTGCATCAGGGCATGCGCAAGGGTGGTTTTACCCGAACCCGATTCGCCAACCAAACCCAGCGTACGGCCCTGAAAAAGCTGTAAATTAACCTGCTTTAAAGCATTTACAACTTTGTCGGCCGCGCCAAACTGTACGCTCAGGTTGCGGATATCTAGAAGCGACTCCGGCATCATACACGATTTATTTAGGACTGAGCTTCACGCCGTCGGCTTCCCAGTGCAAGTGGGCAATCCGACGGGAATTGATCCACTCAACCAACTGTTTGCCAAGCAATTCTGCGCGCCAGCCGCTCAAAAAACTATTCGAACCGCCGTCAATTTTTTCACGGAAACGATTGAACTCGCCGCGCGGCAGCAGCAGCGCCGCACTGATCTCGTGCTCGATGCAACGCAGTTTAACCAAATGATAGAGCATCTCCATCGTCCACTCCATTTCCGCACTTTCAATAAAGGGCTTGGGCAAGCCTTCCAGAAAGGCTTTTTCTTCCGGGCGGACGGGGTTACGCCAGATCAACTCCCAATCCTGAAGGTTTTTTCGCCACACATTTTCCGGCAGGGTTCTGTTGGCGCGGAAGGCACTTTGTCCGTTTTTCATGGCGCGCACAACTGTGCTGACGTGGCGGCTTTGCAAGATGGTTTCCTTGGGTACGTTCAATTCTGCCGCTTTGTCGCGGCGCCACTGGTATAAGCGGATAAGGAATACCTTTTCCTGGTAATCCAGCTGATGAATCATATCATTGGAGAGTACCTCTTTGAAAGGATCGTACTCATAAAAATCGGGCGTTTCCCACTTGCGGTTCTCTTCACGTGCCCATTCCGTACGCTTGAGCCGGGTGAGTTTACGCGATAGCTTTTCGTGCAAATCAGGCAGGTAGCGCACATCTTCAACCGCATAATCCACGGCTTTCCGATCAAGGGGGCGCGCTTCCCAATCGGCTACGGTATGGCTTTTGGCGAGGGTTACACCGATCTCTTTTTCGACGATTTTTCCGAATCCGGCCGGATAATTGTATCCCACAAAACCTGCGGCAATTTGCGTGTCGAAGGTATTGTTGGGCGTCACGCTGTACAAAGTGTACAGCAGACGGTAGTCATTATCGCCGGCATGCGTTATTTTCAAAATTTCCGGATCTTCAAGTAGTCGAAGAAAACGACTCAAATCGCTGATACGCAAGGTATCAACGAGATAAATATTTTTATCGGCAACGATTTGTAGCAGACAAAGAATCGGGACGTAAGTCTTCTCACCTACAAACTCGGTGTCAAAACCAATCCAGGGAGCGTTTTCAAGGGCTTCCATGGCCCGATCAAAATCAAATTGTCTTTCAAGAAATTGTACACGGTAATCCATGCGCCAAAAGTATGACTTTTATCTTATCCGGCAAATTATAGCCCGATTTCAGTGGATTTGAAGATTGATCGATACTTTTGCGGGATATGAAAAACCGGATACTCCTCATTGGTCAGGGTATTGCCGGCAGCCTGCTGGCACACGTGTTGCTGGAGGCCGGCGCCGACATCACAGTAATCGATCACATCAATGCCGAAACGCCTTCGCGGGTTGCTGCGGGCATCATTAACCCGGTTACCGGCAAGCGCTTCGTCAAATCCTGGCGCTTCGATACCTTGTATGAGCATGCACAGGCACTTTATCGGGAAATGGAAGTCCGGTACGGTATCAGCATTTGGGAGCCTTTGCCCATTATACGCCTGCTGGAGGGCGCTGAAGAAATCAACAACTGGGATACCCGCTGCGGGCTGCCTGAATATGCCGAATGGTTGAGCGGCATACAGCACACGCACGACTGGTCGGGCCGTATCAGGGCAGATTTTAAAGCCGGAATGATCCTGCACTCCGGGCGTGTACATTTCAACCCGATCATTGCTGCCATCCGCGAGCGACTGACACAGGAAGGGCGCTTCCAGGCTGCAAATGTGGCTGTTTCCGACATTCCTGCCCTTTGCGCGCAGTACAAACAGGTAATTTGTTGTGATGGATACGGCGGCCTCAGCCCACAGTTGTTTCCGCATTTACCCTGGCAACCTGCCAAGGGGGAGGCGCTGATTGTCCGGCTGCCCGGCGCCACCGGAATCCGGCAAATGTTGAAGCGCAGTGCAACCCTTGTGCCTTTAGAAGGTGATTTATTCTGGGTAGGCGGCACGTATTCCTGGGATTTATCGTTCCCCCTGCGCACCGAACAGGCCTACCGCGAGCTTTGTGCGCATATAGACGGGATGCTGGAAACACCTTATGAGGTAGTGGCCCACTTGGCTGGTATTCGGCCTTCGGTTCGGACGCGGCGGCCTTTGCTCGGCGCGCATCCGAGCCAACAAAACTTGTTCATTTTCAACGGGATGGGCACCAAAGGCGCTTCGCTGACGCCCTGGTGTGCGCTGCACATGCGGGATTTTTTGCTGGAGGGGAAAGCGTTGGATGGGGAGCTTAGGTAATCTAAGAAAACTCTCGCCCATATTGGAAGAAAACGTAAATAAAATCATTGAGGTGCACTTTATTCAACTAACCAGTTCTTTATATTTTCCCGAATCGCAACCTGCCATTGGGTTATCCACTTTCCGCTTCCTGCCTCTTTCTCCGGCACGGCTAATACAAAAACACTACAGGTTTTATCCGTTGGCGCATTTTCTGACGGCGACCAAAAAACACCCCCATTGGCGCTACTTTTATCGCCCGGATATACCAACGCAACTTTCCTAGCGCTAAAATAATCGTGGTAAACATACAACTGCCGCAGGTCTTCCGGTGAAGGATTTTGGCCATTCAAATACTTCCATTTGGCATCCAATACTATATTATCGCCTTCCTTGCCAACACGTTCAATCAGGATATCTGGCCGCAATCCGGAACCCCTTCCCGCTTCCGGCTGCCAGAATCTTTTGGATACCTGCGCCCGAACCTTGTAATGCTCAATAGGAAACTTGCGCAATGTAGCGTACAAAAATCGTTCCCACAACAAATTCATATCAAACATAAGCGCCAGCATATCGTTTCGGCCCTGTTGCAAATCCGGATGATAGTTCAGCAGAATTATTCTTGCAATGTCCATCGCCTTACGATATCGCTGTGTTTTCCGATTAAATGTCATTTTCTGAAACAAAGGTTCCGATACTGCAATATCCGGCATTTCCGGGAAATTCAACAACAAAGCGCCAAGGCGACTGTGCAGATCAGCGTTTGTATTCAGCCGCCGCAAAAGGCGAATCGCTTTGTAAAGGATCATATGCATGCGATGCTCCACATCGTATGTCGTATGCCGCACATAAAAACGCTCCTGATGCGTCAGATTCTCCCGAATATGTTTCGAAAAATGCAGACTGCCTTTTAGCGCCATGCGGTTTCCTTCTGTTTTGCGGTATTGCTTCAACAGGCCGCTATGCAACAGATACTCCGTTTCCCGGATAAAAAGCTCAAAATACAGGTCTAAAATCGTGTTGGGCCGTATTCGCAGCCCAGCATCACTCGTAGCATGAATATCAAAACCACCCGCCGCCCGCATCATGTCAATCAGGATATTGCGCCAGCGCTTCTCCTGCGTTGCATTCTGTGACCTATCGGCTTTAGGTAATACTTCAATGAGCGTGCCGCCAACCTGTATTACCCCAACATATTCCGTAAACTGTACCCCCTTATGAATTAATTTGAAACAGGGCGTCCCCGTGCCGTGGTAGCGCTCCAGGGCTTTATACAGAGTTTCAGAAATACGCTTATTGCCCGTGTCGAAACGCAGGCGTTCGTGCTCAAAAACGGTTATATGACGCTCCTGACGGCTCAAGCTTTTGGATTTAGCAATCCCTGAAGCGCCTTTTCAAAACCTTCCATCGACGCTTCATCATAATGAATGATTTCAAATACCTCGCGGTCGGTAAAATCGCTTGCATTTTCATAATCCGGAAAATCGGCAAAAAATGCAGTTTCTTGAATATCCCAGGCTTTTTTCCGGACAAAACCCTTGCCCAGTACCAAACCAATTTTGCCGTAATCGCCAAAGAAGTATTCCTGTAACAATGGAATAACTTTTCGGTAAAAAACATCTTTTAAATCCTCTAAACTCGATACACTCAGAAAATAACTGTGACCTATCTGATGATCAGAGTCCAATAGGCGCTCAATACGCGTATTGATGCAGTGGAGTATGGCATCAAGATTAATACCTGTAAACTCCGATGCTGGAAACTCCTTTTCTTCAGACGTAGACGAGTAATTATCCCAAAATTTTTTGCGCAGATTCCATATTTTTGTAGAAGCGCCCAAAAAGTCAAGCAGTTTTTTCTCTTTCTGTACATACACCGTATCATCCCAAGGCGCCTCCTCGTAGTGTTTCAGCAAACACCAAAAGAGCTTATTTGGCGTCAACAACTCCGGCTTGGGCGACATTTCTTCAAAACTGAATCGGCGCCGCAAAGCCGTATCCAGGGCTTCCACGCTACGATCGGCGGTGTTCATGGTGCCGATGATGTAAAGATTGGGCGGAACGCCGAATGGTTTCTTGCTGTAAGGCAAAGTAACCTCAAGCGCCTCGGATTTACCCAGACGCTTATCTTCTTCTATTAAGGTAATCAGTTCTCCAAAGATCTGAGCAATATTGCCTCTATTTATTTCATCTATGATAAGAACGTAATTCTTGGTTTTTACGCCTTCAACCAGCCCCTTTTTTATTGAAAAACTTTCGACTACTCTTTTAATTTCATCATAATCAAAAAGCTCAACTTTCGATTTGCTAATTATTTTATCATCTAATTTCTTGGCTATATCAATAAATCGGTTCAATACAGCCCAATAAATAGTTGGATTTTTTTGTCCAATTATTGACTTGAATTCTTTTGTAAAACTTTTAATGTTTTCTAACGAAGGAAAGCGAAGAAAAAGCTTGAGCAGAGAATCTCTTGTAACTGCAAAAGTAGCTTCTTGGTTACCTTTTTTATATTTTACTTGTATATTTCCACGAGCAGTAATTTTTGTCACTTCAACTTTTGAATCAGTCTTAGTGGTTAATTCAATTGGCTCCTCTTCAGATAACTTATCCTGAAAATCATCACATAAAACATCATAAATAGCATGGAAGCGATCTTCTTGCGTTAAACTTTGTAAATCTGCGTCCCTTTCAAGATAATATGCATACTTTGAAAGTATTACTAATCGCTTAAAAACGCCATCCTCAATGCTATACTCTGGCTTTCCCTCATTCTCTTCGGAATTCATAACGGGTTTTATCCCTTCAATAAAGTCCTCATAACTCATGCTCTGATGAAAGGTTGTAAACACAATACGGCCTTCTGCCATACGCTGATCGAAGCGTTCTTTTAGCGCTTTTCGATCATTCCAATCCAGGTCGGCTTCCTCCAGAATTTCCAGGGCTTTAACGACAGTATTGTAGGTCTTGCCCGTGCCGGGAGGTCCGTAGAGAATAGTATTCAAGAAATGTTTTACCATATTGATTTGATAATTTGTAGAAATATCCACCTTAAGGCTTGGCTGGTTTACGAGTTGATACAAACGCTCTATTGCACGAGGATCCTTCGCTTTAAGAATCTCCAGCAAAGCACCAAGCTCAAATCCTGCCCTACCGAAGGCGGAGAAAGTAGCGGGCATACGCATTATGGAGTACTCTGCAGATACAGGCCTTTCAGCTTCATAGAGTATTTCAAGCCCAATGGCAGGTTGTTGTAATCCTTTAAGAGATAGAAAAGGACCATCAAAATTGTAGGTAGACCGCGCAACTGCAAAACCATAAAAATACCGCTTTTCCAACAGAAAAATCAGATCTCCGACTTTCAGGTCATTGACCCACGGTGGGATATTTTTTTTGCCTTTACCCTCTATAACAGGTTGCTGCCTGTAATCCCTGCCACGGTCGAAATCTTCAAAACTCAGGAGTTTTTCTTTGCGAATCAAGTCCCAACTGCCGGATACCGCACAACGCCAAATACGTGGAAAAGTAGTGCGCAGGGCCGAAAGAAGATCAATTTGTCCCAGCTTGGGGACAATAGAAAATCCCCTTGTCTTAAGAAAATCATTGGTCTCCGGACCACCCCTAAAATCCCATAAATCCTCGCCATTAGCAATTTTGTTTGCCCACCGCACCACTAATTTAGGCGGAAAATACTGCCCTTCGTATTCCAAGTCATGTTTCGTAGACTCCTGTCCGGTAGGAACCCCTTCTCTACGGATTCGCTCAATAGCAGCCAGTAAATGTTCTCGTGTTATATTCAGTGGTATCATACTTCGATCTTTTAAATCATCAAACACAGCAGCAATACTTCCACAGCGGTCAGCTAATTTTACAAACTTGCGCTAAGCCCATACTTGCCTGCTGTTGACGCGGAACCAATTGGCAGTCATGCGGGTGTTTGACAATTACCAATTTTGGATAACTGTTACGAATACGGCACAATATAGGATACAAGTAATATTGGAAGTACAAGCGCTTTGGAAATTTTATGTCAGGCGGCAGACAAGGGCATTTTACCCCTTCGATGTGGCATAGGCACAAACAAAAAAAGCCACTCCGAAACCGGAGTGGCTTTCTACTGTGCGGGAAGGGGGACTCGAACCCCCACACCTTTCGGCGTACGCACCTGAAACGTATGCGTCTACCAATTCCGCCATTCCCGCAATTTGGAATGCATTTTAGTATGCTTTTCAGGAGCGGGTGCAAAGATAATAGCAGCGCACACATTCTGCAAAATATTTTTTGAAATATTTTTTTCAGCAAGCAATCTGACGGAACTTTGTTCCATGAAAGTGCTTGTTATTCAGACAGCTTTTATCGGCGATGTGGTGCTGGCCACGCCCGTCCTGGAGCAATTGCATCGGTTTTATCCCGACGCGCAGCTCGATATTTTGTTGCGCAAGGGCAACGAGGGTTTATTCCGGGGACACCCCTTTCTGAACCATGTTTTGATCTGGGATAAAAAACAGGGCAAGTACCGCAACCTGCTCCGCCTTATCCGGGCTTTGCGCCAACGTCGTTATGATCTGGTGATCAATTGCCAGCGCTTCGGCGCTTCGGGCTTGCTGACGGCGCTCTCCGGCGCCCGGCAAAGCATCGGCTTCGACAAAAACCCGTTTTCCCGCTTGTTCAGCAAACGGGTGGCACATAAAATCGGCGACACCCACGAGGTGCAGCGCAACCTCACTTTGCTCGAATCGCTGGGCACGGTAGCGGAAACCCGCCCCCGCCTCTACCCTACTGCGCAGGATGAGGCCAAAACGGCGCTCCTGCGCCAGGGCCACACCTATATATGTATTGCGCCAACTTCGGTCTGGTTCACCAAGCAATGGCCTGCCGAAAAATGGACGGCGCTCATCCGGCGCATCCCCGCCAGCGTTCGGGTCTTTCTGCTGGGTGGCCCGGCAGATGCACAAGCCTGCGCCGATATTGCTGCGGCCTCCGCCCATCCAGACGTACATAACCTCTGCGGACACTTGTCGCTGCTGGAATCGGTCGCCCTCATGCGCGACGCGGCCATGAACTATGTTAATGACTCCGCCCCCATGCACTTCGCCTCCTCGGTGAATGCGCCGGTTTGTGCCGTATATTGTTCTACGGTGCCGGCATTCGGGTTCGGGCCACTCTCCGAACAGCGATACGTTATCGAAACCCCGCAGCCGCTGGAATGCCGTCCCTGCGGTTTGCATGGATATAAAGCCTGCCCCAAAGGCCATTTTGCCTGTGCCATGGCAATTGATCCATCCATTTTACCCATTCCGGAAGCAGAACGATGAATACTAACGATGAACGATGAGTGATGAACGATGAGTGATGAACGATGAATAATTCAGACGGGTTGTCATGCTGAGGCCACCAAACCAGAAATGAACCATAGAGCGTGACTCCTGGCCATTATGTTTGGGAAGCGGGATGTGATGTCTGTCAGGATGAAAAACTCCAAAGATCAATTTCCCGCAGCATTCGCAGATTTGCTCGCAGATCGCGCAGACTGATTACTCTTGACTACGGATAACATAAAAAAATCTGCGCAATCTGCGCGTCAATCTGCGAATTCTGCGGGAAATTAATCTTAAGCTACACGCTCTAATGGTTCATTACCGGTTTGGTAGCCAAGCCCGGCCGGTGGCCTCAGCATGACAAGCCGTCTGAATTATTCATCGTTCATCACTCATCGTTCATCGTTCATCGTTAGTATTCATCGTTCATCACTCATCGCTTCGTTTCAAATTTCTCCAACAAAAAGTTAAAATTTAAAAAAAACTTGCATCAAATAAAAAAATACCCTCATATTTGCATCATCAAACAAACGGCGCTTTTTTAAAGTAAACGGCGTTTTTAAAAATTGAACGGTTTTTTGTTGATTGTGTATCACATAATTTTTTTTAAAAAATAATTTTAAAAAAAATGTGTGACCAAAACAAACATCTTGCGTTACAAGAACGCAAACCACAAAAAACAGGCTCTTCAAGAGCCATACAAACAGCAAACAACGCGCAAGCGTGAAAGATAACCGAAGGCGGGGGCCCTCTGGTCTTTTCAATAGAGAAAGGGCCGAGGGCTATTTTTTTGGCGCCTGTTTGCACTCGGAGCAGGTAAATGACGCATACTTTACACAGACGCGCTTAGGCACTTTTTAATGTTCCGGTAAAATGCATTTTAATTACCTTCGCAAGGTCAATCCCGATACTGGTTTTTTTCACCTAAATCCTTGCAAGCATGTTCGCAGCCCTACGCAGTTCCCTGCTTTTTTTTCCCATTATTTTATTGTTTCAGGTGTCCGTTTTTGCGCAAAGCGCCAAAGATGCCACGGTGCCCCTGCTGGCTATCGTCGACGGACCAACGCAAATTAGTTTGTATTGGCCCAACCCGGCCCCTTCTAATTTGCAGATCCTGCGGCGCACCAAAGGACAAGCCGGTAATGCATGGATACAAATCGGTTCCGCGCAGGCATCTGTGGCCAATACCCTCGTGGATAATACAGTGGAGGAAGGACAAACGTATGAATATGTGCTTCAGCGCGTGAGCAATAACATCAACGCCTTCGGGTACGCGCATACCGCCATTTTTCCGCCATTGGTAGAGCAGCGCGGCAAGCTGCTGGTGTTTATTGATTCCACAACAGCTGACGCGATCGGTACAGAACTGAAAATCTGGAAAGATGATATGCGCGGCGAAGGCTGGCAAATTGTGCCGCGCAAAATTGGCCCTTTTGCAAGTGTGCAATCCATTAAAAATCAGATTGTTGCAGATTATAACGCCGACCCGACGAATGTAAAGGCCGTCCTGCTGATCGGCGATGTGCCGGTGCCTTATTCAGGCAATACCAACTGGGACGGGCACCCGGAACACAACGGCGCCTGGCCTTGTGATGCCTATTATGCCGATGTGGATGGCCTCTGGACGGATAACACCGTCAACAATAACACTGCAGCCAGAACGGCCAACCGAAATATTCCGGGCGACGGTAAATTTGACCAGAGTGTACTGCCTTCTCCGGCAGAACTGATTGTGGGGCGAGTAGATTTCAGTAATTTATCGGAAGCTACTTTCGGCGCCACGCCCATTGAACTGCTGAAACGCTATATTGATAAAAACCATAAATTCCGGACAAAGCAGTTCGGCGTGCCGAACAAAGCCTTGGTAGACGACAATTTCGGTTATTTCGGCGGTGAAGCGTTTGCCTCCGACGGCTATCGGAATGCGTACCCATTGGTTGGCGAGAATAATATCGTGGAAGGCGATTTCCTGAACAATACCAATCCCGACCGCTACCTGTTGGGCTATGCCTGCGGCCCGGGTTCGTATACCAGTGCCGGCGGGGTTGGCAACAGCGCCAACTTTGCTCAGGACACCATTAATGTAGTATTTTCCAATATTTTTGGCAGTTATCACGGCGACTGGGACTATGAATCCAATCCCCTGATGCCCAGTGCGTTGGCCTCCAGGGGCAGCATCCTGACCTGTGGCTGGGCCGGTAGGCCGCACTGGTTTATGCAGGCGCTTGCTTCTGGCGAAACCATTGGTTACTGCACACAGGAGACCATGAATGCGCAATACAACAACGGCTTTTTTCCTTCTTATGGCGAAAGTGGCGCCCATGTATCGCTACTCGGCGACCCTACCCTGCGCGCCCATGTGGTCGCCCCGGTGCCGAGCATCAGTGTTGTCTCCAACTGCAATAAAGTAAATATCGACTGGGCGGCTTCGCCCGATACCAACCTGCTGGGTTACTTAGTGTACCGTTCCACATCGCTGGACGGCCCCTACGAGCGCATCACCCCGGGCGTGATTGTGCAGCCCGGGTGGGAAGATCTTCAGGCGCCCGCCGACACGTTGTACTATCAGGTGCGGGTAGTCAATATTCAGGTGACTCCTGGCGGCGGCTTGTATTTTAACACCAGCACGAGCCAGATCAAGCAAATCGTATTTGTGCCCGGCACCGCACCAAGCGTCATCGGTCTGGGCGGCACCATCACCTGCAATACCCCGCAGGTACAGCTCGGTGTGCACGTAGAGCCTTCCAACGCGGCGTATGTATGGACTGATCCGAACGGGCAGCAACTGCAAGGTACCCTGGCGTCTATTCCGGGAGTTTATTTTGTAAAAGTAACGGCACCAAATGGCTGCACCGCCACCGCACCGGCTACGGTGGAAATTGACACCCTTTTGCCGCAGGCTTCTTTCCCCAGCCAGTTGGTTCAAACCTGTACCAACCCCAACAGCAGCATCAACCTGCCGTTTTTGGCCGGTGTGGAGTATGAGCTGAATGGCAACCTCACAGGCAGCGGACAAAGCGTCAGCCTCACACCAGGAATCAACAACCTCCTGATGATCGGTACCAACAATGGCTGCTCTCGCACCTATCTGATCAATGTTATTGACGATACCGCTTCGCCTTTTGTAGCCATAAGCAGCCCGAACGCTACCCTGGATTGCAACAACCCGACGGTAACGCTCACAGCTGGCACTACTTCGCCTAACCTGAGCTATGCCTGGAGCGGCCCCAACGGATTCAGCAGCACCCAGCAGAGTATCACCACCAGTACGGCCGGATTGTATTGCACCACCGTTACCGCCACAAATGGCTGTACATCAACAGATTGTACTGAAGTAAACCTGAATGGAGAAACACCATTGGTACTTACCGTGACGCCACCTGCGGTACTCAACTGCTTCAACAGCAGCGTTGTACTTCAGACCACTTCTACCCTTCCCAACACCAATTACCTCTGGAGCGGGCCGGGCGGTTTCAGTTCCACTTTAGAGGATCCTACGGTCAGCGCAGCCGGTACTTACAGCGTGGTGGGAACCAGCTTGAACAGCGGGTGTACGTTTACGTTGAGCATAATGGTAACGGCGTCACCAGACCCGACAGTCTTGCTGCAGATAGGCAATCCGGCTTGTAATGCCCCCTTAGAAATCAGTAGTATTGCTACCGGTAGTCAGCCCCTGAGTTATGCATGGTCGACGGGGGCTACCGGCAGTAATCTCATTTTAGCGCCTGGCACCAACAGCCCGGTCAGCCTGACCGTAACCGACAGCTATGGCTGTACGGCCTCAACACAGCAAGTCAGCATCGTAGTGCCCGCAGTGCTTAATATGAATGTCGCAACTGGCAACTACAATTGTACAAGTGGGGCGTTAACAGTCAATGCACAAGCAACGGGCGGTACCAGTCCCTACACCTATTTGTGGAGCAACGGGGCTGTCAGCAGTCAGGTGGAAGTGCCCGGCGGTTTCAACGGTACCCTGACCTGCACCATTACCGATGCAAATGGCTGCACCGCTGTTGGCAGCAATATGTTGACCAACAACACGCTGCTGGCCGCAGGGGCGCTGAGCAACGACGAAAGCATGCCCGGCGCGCAAGACGGCGCCATTGACCTGAGTATCAGCGGTGGCCTGGCGCCTTATAGTTTTGCATGGAGCAATGGCGCCAACACCGAGGATCTGAGCGGCTTGAGCGGCGGCACTTATACGGCAAGCGTTACCGACAGCCGGGGTTGCACGGTAGTAATCAGTGTGCCCATTTCGACCGGTGTGGATGCCAATGAAGCGCAGTTTGCGCAACAGATCAGCCTGGCGCCCAATCCGGCGCAGTATACCAGTACCCTGCATATTGCGTTACATACGCCGCAACCTTTGACGGTAAAAGTAGTCGATACACAGGGGCGTTTAATGATGCAGCGTTTTTCAGAGATGGCGGGCAATCATCAGTTGCAACTTCCTCTGGAAACGTTACCCGCAGGAACGTACACCGTACAAATGTTCGTCGGCAAATACAGCGCCAGCCGCAGCTTGCTGATTGTTCGTTAATTTTTCATCTTTTTCTGCAAAACAATGATCAAATTTGCTCAAATTTTCGTGCTCGCACTTGGTTTTTGGTGCGTTATGCCCCCTGTACAGGCACAACAAACCGACGCGCAGGGCATTAAATGGTATACCTTTGAAGAGGCCGTGGAACTGAGTAAAACACAGCCCCGCAAAATTGTCATCGACCTGTATACCCACTGGTGCGGCTGGTGCAAGCGCATGGATAAAAACACCTTTAGCGACTCCACCGTGGCGGCTTATGTGAATGCCAATTTTTACCCTGTAAAATTTAATGCCGAACAGCGCGAAGTGGTGCAGTTCAACGGGTATACTTTCAAGTTTATGGAACAGGGCAGCGGTGGCGTACATGAGCTGGCTTATTCCCTGCTGGAAGGAAAGCTGGGCTACCCCACGCTGGTGTACCTGAATGAAAAATTTGAACGCATCCTCATCTCGCCAGGGTACAAAGAACCGGCAGGACTGATGCAGGAATTACAATTTACCAAAGGGGAATTTTATAACAAAATGACCTTCGATCAGTACAAGGCTGTCGGAAACGAGTAAACCGTTATGAGCGCCCGACTCAAACGCCTCTCAACCCTCGTTTCCATCCTGTCTAAGTACGGCTTTAAAGACGTGCTGGCCCGGATGAACCTGCATCCGGACAATAGCGGGCCTGAAAACGGCGGCAGCGTGTATTACCGCATCCGCATGGTTTTGCAGGAACTGGGGCCTACGTTTGTCAAACTCGGGCAGGCTTTCAGCAACCGCGAAGATATGTTGCCCAAGGGCCTCATCGAAGAATTGCAGTACCTGCAAGACGATGTGGCCCTTGCGGACATCCCCTTGGACGCCCTGCTTGAACAGCATTTCGGCGCAGAATACCGGCAGGCTTTCCGGCAGATCGACCCGGAACCGATGGCCGCAGCTTCTATTGCCCAGATTTATCGCGCCACCCTTGCCGACGGCGCCGAAGTGGTGCTTAAAATTAAACGTCCGGGAATAGACGAGGTTATTGCAGCCGATTTGCTGCTGATGAAAGACCTGGCGCGTTTGCTTTGCAAACATTTTGATTTTGCACGAGATATTGAGCTGGAGCAGGCGGTACTGACCTTTGAAAAATCGCTGATTGGCGAACTTTCCCTCCTCAATGAACGCCGGAATTTAGAGCGTTTTGCCGAAAACTTTAAAAACCACCCGCACACGTATGTGCCGCAGGTGTACCCGCATTTGTCGGACAATGAGGTGCTGTGCATGGCGTTTGTGCAAGGCGGTAAAATCACCGATACGGCTTTTCATCAACTGCATCAGCTCGACCCGGCGGTACTGGCCGAGCGCGGGTTTCAGTTGTTTCTCAGTCAGATACTGGACTTTGGTTTTTTCCACGCTGACCCGCATGCCGGGAATATCATGCTCGCGCCCGACGGCCGTATTGTATTCATAGACCTGGGGGCTGTGGGCAGCATTTATCCTACCGATCAGGAGCATTTGGAAGACCTTATTCTTTATTTAGCGACGCAAAATGCCGAAAAACTGATTGTATTGTTGAAAAAAATGGCCCTGCGGATTGAAGTAAAAAATGAGCTTAAGCTGCGGGACGACATCAGCGGCATCCTGCGCATGATCCACGAAGCGCCGCTGGATCAGCTTAATCTGGCGACCCTGCTCGGCACCTTCAAGGATATACTGTTTGAAAACCGGGTGGTCATGCCGGAGTATTTTACCATTCTGGCCAGAGGTCTGGTGCTGATTGAAAGTGTGGGCCGCAACCTGAATCCTCAATTAAATATTGCCAAAAGCTTAGAGCCTTTTGTGCTGAAAGTGATGCAAAAACGCCTCAGCCCGCGTTATTTGCTGGATAAAGGTTTTACCCAACTCCGGAATATGGGGCAGGATGTCTGGCAGATTCCAATTGAATTGCGGCAACTGCTACACCAGTTGCATGCCGGCGAGCTGACGATCAAAACCCGCGACCAGGCGCAGGAGCAGCGCAATCAGATCCTGCAACAGGGTTTCCGACGCCTGAGTGCGGCGCTGCTTGGCACAGCCCTGATACTCGGTGCGGCGTTGTTATTTGCGTTTAATGCGGCGGCGGTGCTGCCCGCGTGGGTGATGCTGGTGGCGGGAGTGGGTGTTGGGATATTTGCGTTAAAAAGCTGAAAATATATCATTTTTCAAGATATTTGCCTCAAAAACCAATCACTATGAAACAACAATGGCTTGCCCTGATTAGCCTGGCGCTTGGCTTGAGCGCCTGTCAGGGCATTACAAAAGCACCCTGGCCAACATTTGGCAGCATTCAAAAAACCTTGCAAGGCACCTGGCGATTGAGCGCATACGACAGGGTTGGCATTAAACCAGATGCGGCCGATACTGAAGACGCCGAACTGCTCCGTGCGGCAGCAAATCAGTTGGTGGTAAAAACAGGTTCTGTGCTCAATTTTTTCCCCGACAGTACCTATACCAAAATCAGCGGCGACGGCAACTATGAACAAGGCCAGTGGCAATATATGCAGCAGGATGGGGCGCTTTTGCTTACACACAACGGGCAGACCGACACCATTCAAACAACACTTACTCAAGACCGGAAAAGCAAAACAATCACCTTGTACGGCCGCACGACCATTGAAACTTTTTACAAAACGTATGAGCCTTTAGAGCAGTTTCGCAAAGATCCCTATCATCCGAACAACAACTCCTGGCGCATTAAGCCCCGGGAAAGCGAAACATCCGAACAATTGCAGGAGCGGCTTGGCGCGTATTTTAAACATACCGCTTATGTATTGGACGCCGCTATCATTCGCGAGCAACCATCTGTCACTTTTGTTTTTTCTCAGGGGCCGGTAAAAATCTACAATGGCGGCATCGGAATCTATCCCTACGATCAGGTGCCACAAAGCTGGAAGGATGTTCATTTTAATGAGCAGGATGCACAACGGGCGCATACCATGTATGCAACCTATTTGGAGCAGTCGAACAACTACCACGGCAAGGCCAGCGGTTTCTGGTATAAAGACGACTACGATATTCTGCTGGCAATTTATGGCGATCTAAAGGCGGGCAAATTCCCTTTGTAACATCATTTTTTCAGCAATTTCATAGCAGCCAGGTTGCCGGAAATCATGCCGAACAGCACGATGGTAACGGAGCTGAGCGGCATCAGGATTGCGGCGATGAGGGGCGACAAATGGCCACTCACGGCATAACTCAGGCCGATGACATTGTACACAAAGGCCACCATGTAGGAGCGCTGCACGATTTTTACACCGCGGCGGGCCAGCTCTACCATTTGCGGCAGCTTATCGAACTGATCGGCTTGCAGGATGGCGTCGCAGGCAGGCGTGAAATTGTTGGTATTTTCAGCAATCACGATGCCGAGGTCGCTTTGGCGCAGGGCGCCGGCGTCGTTGAGGCCGTCGCCGAGCATCATTACTTTGTTGCCTTTGGCTTGCAGTTCGCGGACAAAATCGAGTTTATCCTGCGGTGTGCGCTCAAAAAGCATATCGTTGCGTTCGGGGAAAAACACCTTGAGGGTTTCGGCTTCGCGGTCTTTGTCGCCGGAGAGCAGCCAGGTTTTACCGAGTTTGCGGAAATACTCCAGTACGTTGCGGAGGCCGCCGCGATAGCGGCTTTTTACTTCAAAATAGCCCAGTACATTACCTTCGATGGCTACGAATACGCCGGATTGTCCTTTTTCGCCGCCGGTAAATTCAGCGGAGCCGATGCGGACAAAACGGCCGTCTACGCTTCCTTCGATGCCTTCGCCGGGAATTTCGCGGAAGTTTTGGGGCATTTCGGCCGGAATTTCAACAAGTGACTGGTACAGGCGGCGGCTCAGGGGGTGCGCGGAGTGGCGGGTGAGTGAGCGTACCGCAACTTTATCGGCGTAAGAGAGGTTTTCTGCGCCTCTGAAAATGTATTCCTGTTGTTCGACATTGGTGATGGTACCTGTTTTATC
The DNA here is from genome assembly GCA_017303875.1 of Chitinophagales bacterium. Taxonomy (GTDB): domain Bacteria; phylum Bacteroidota; class Bacteroidia; order Chitinophagales; family Saprospiraceae; genus M3007. Next base: position 237,328 of record JAFLBP010000003.1, read on the forward strand.
GAATACAACACTGTTGATGGCGGCAAAGGCTTCCACCACCTGATTATTTTTGAGGTAAAAATGGTTGCGTCCTAAAATGCGCAGCACATTGCCGAGGGTAAACGGAATGGACAAAGCGATGGCGCAAGGGCAAGCCACAATCATAATGGCGGTAAAGGCATTTACGGCAGTTACCATATCGCCATTCAATGACCAGAAGGCGAAAGACAGGGCGCCAACGCCGAGAATCAGCCAGGTAAAATAGGTGCCGGCGCGGTCGGCCAGCAGCGTTACTTCCCCTTTGGCCTCCGTTTTAAAGGCTTCATTATTCCAAAGTTGGGTGAGGTAGCTTTGCGATACACGACGTGTAAGGGAGATTTCGATACTTTCAGCAACCTGTTTACCACCGGCGTAGATACGGTCGCCGCTGTTTACTTCTACCGGCTCGGCTTCTCCGGTAACGAAGCTGTAATCGATGCGTGCCTTGCCTTTGAGCAGGATGCCATCGGCCGGGATAATTTCCTGGCTCCTGACGAGAATAATATCGCCGGGCACCAATCGCTGTACGGGAACGGTGGTTTCGTCATCGCCCTGGCGTACGGTGGCGGCTACGGGGAAATAGGATTTATAATCGCGTTCAAAAGAGAGCTGGTGCCAGGTTTTTTGCTGGAACCACTTGCCGGTCAGGAGCAGGAAGATAAGTCCGGCAAAAGAGTCCATATATCCGGCGCCGGTATGCATCAGAATTTCATACACACTGCGGCCGAAGAGCATGATAATACCCAGTGCCAGGGGCACATCGATATTAATATGACGGTTTTTAATACCGTTCCAGGCGGAGATCAGATAGTCTTGTGCACTGTATAGCAGTACCGGAGTAGCCAGCAGAATGCTTAGCCAGCCGAAAATATTGGCGAACCAACGTTCCGACTCCATATCCATTCCCAGATACTCCGGAAAACTGAACAGCATGACATTACCAAATGCGAAGCCTGCCAGACCGATTTGATAGAGCAGTTTGCGGCTGGTAGCTTTGGGGCGGGCGTTTTCAATATCGCCAAGGTTAATTTCAGGAGGGTAACCTATAGAGGCCAGCAGGGCAGCCAGCTTGCGCAGGGAGCTTTGTGTAGGGTCGTACTGGATGGTGGCGGTCTTCTTGAGGAAGTTGACACGCGAATGGCTTACGCCCTGATCCAGTTTGTACAGGTGTTCCAGGAGCCAGATACAACTTACGCAGTGCATTTGGGGCAGGTAGAAGGTAACGCGCGCCACGTTGCCGTCGTTGAATTCGAGGAGTTTATCCTGAATTTCAGCATCGTCGAGGTAGGCGTAAGCGCGCGCGTCGCGGCGGTTTTTGAGGTTGAGTCCGGGCTTGTTATCGAGCGTGTAATAATCGCACATGTTGTGCGTATTGAGGATTTGGTAGGCCATTTTGCAACCTTCGCAGCAGAAGGTTTTTTCCTCCATAACGAGGCGAATGCTTTGGCATTCATCGCCACAGTGGTAGCAATTGACTTTGGTGGCAGGACTGAGTGGTAAGGCGCTCGCAGTATTTGACGACATAAACCCGAATAATTTTGAGCAAAAGTAGTGCTGTGTAAATCGGGCGGGGTTGACCGTCGTCATGGGTAGGGGTGATTTTAGGCGAAGATGCAAAAGCGTTTTAAAAAATAAATAAATTGTTTTTAATTATAAAATAATATGTTTTATGTTTGCACCTGTAAGTCATTCATTTATTTGGCATTTCCGAAATCATGAAAATCAACCCTTATGCCCAAAAAGAAACACGCGCCCAAAGCTGCATTTAATGACCCTACCGACATCCGGTATTACCTGCATCATCCGCACGACAGGTATATCAGAGCAATTTTGCAGCATCGCACGGCGGCATTGGAGATTATTGCATTTGCACTGGATGCAGCATTGCGGAATTTGATTGACCTCAGTACGCTCCAGCTCAGTAATAATTCCTTTGTGGATGAGCAATTACAAATCAGCATTGCGGATATTTGTTATGAAGGTTTGAGCAAAACAGGAAAACCATTCCGTATTTGCCTGCTTTTTGAACACAAGAGCGATATGCCGATACGCGGTTTGTACGAGCAATTGAATCGGTATATCAATAATATTTGGCTGGAAGATCAGAAACAAAGTCGCGCACCGACTTTATCCATACCCATATTGATTTACCACGGGCGGCAGGTGCTTATAAAGGAAACTCCTTCAACTTTGTTTCCGGATGCGCCACCTGAATTACTCCGGTTTGTACCGCTTTTCGATTATGCAATACTCGATGTTTCGGCGATGACAGAGGAGGAAATTGACCGGCTCGGCCCGAATGCCTTGCGGCATATTTTTTTGGCGCTGAAATTTAGTCGCAACGAGGCTTACCTGCGTCAGTATTGGAGAAAAGTGCTTATATTTGCACAAGTCTTTCACAACGATTCCAACCTTCAATTCATCATAAAATATACATTGCTTTATATGACCAGCGTATCTAAAACGGTTCAAAAAATCCTCGAAAACCCTGCCACCAACATGAGTGTGGAGGAAGAAGATCTGGTATTGCCCTATGTATTTGTGAAATATCAACGCAAATACAGGAAAGAGGGCTTGGAAGAAGGCCGTAAGGAGGGCCTTAAGCTTGGCCTTGAGGAAGGTCGTCAAGAAGGTCGCCAAGAAGGTCGCCAAGAAGGTCGTCAAGAAGGGATGGCACTCTTAATTCGCAAATTCATGGCGCATCACCCTGAAATGAGCGAAGATGCCGTCGCTGCTTTTTTTGAAGTAGACCTCGAACTGGTTAAGGCCGCAAAAAAACATTAATCGGTTGACCGGTAGCGGCAGCGTTCGCCCCGAAGCAGCATTTCGTCCTGCTTCGGGGTTTATTTTTGCTTAGCGCATGTTTGGGATTTTCTCACCGAGTCAAAAATGGTTCATTTTTCGCCATTTTCCACCTTTTTTCAGTCACGTAGCCCCGGCTATGCTCCTTCAAAAAGGCAAAAACTGACAAAAAATGACTCTATTTTTGCCTTCGGCGGAAAATCCCAAACATGCTCTTACCAACCGCCCCATGCTTTGTGCAACTCAACCCATCAAAACCACAATTCAGCAAAAAGCAGTAGCGACATACCTTATTTAGCCCGCATGTTTGTGCCCATCAATCGCCAATACATTACGTCCAAATCCGACGAATAAACACAAAACTACTCACCAACATGCAATCACTACTTCAACGCTTGATCTTCCTGCCGGCACTGCTCCTGTTGCCGCTGTTCATCATCCCGCAACTCCAGGCCCAAATCACCCAAACTGTGCGTGGCACGGTGCTCGACCGCCAGTCGGAATCGCCACTAATCGGAGCAACCATTGCACTTATTACTCCAGCCGGAAGCCCTGCCCTGGGCGCCGTCTCGGATGAAAACGGACGTTTTACGCTTGCCAATGTGCCCGTTGGTCGTCAGGCTTTTCGCATCACATATCTCGGCTATTCAGAACAAAACATCCCCAATGTACTTGTCAATGCCGGTCGCGAAACCGTACTCGACATACGCCTCGAAGAGTCGCTTAATGCCATGAAAGAGGTGGTCGTTTCGGCCAAAGTGGACAAAGACAAGCCTGTCAACGAATTGGCAACCGTATCGGCGCGCCAGTTTAACCTGGAAGAAGTAATGCGCTATTCCGGCGGTCGCAACGACGTGGCCAAGCTCGTGGCCAACTTCGCCGGAGTTGCGGCCAACAACGACGGCCGCAACGACATCATCATTCGCGGCAACTCCCCTACCGGCGTGCTCTGGCGTATGGAAGGTATCCCGATTCCCAATCCCAACCACTTTGCCACACTGGGAACTACCGGCGGCCCTGTTTCGGCCCTGAACACAAACCTGATTGCCAATTCTGATTTTCTCACCGGCGCTTTCCCTGCTGAATACGGCAATGCACTGGCCGGCGTGTTCGACATCAACCTGCGCACCGGTAACCAGGAGCGCTACGAGGGAACTTTTCAAATTGGCGCATTTTCCGGCCTGGAAGCGATGGTTGAAGGCCCGATGCTGAAAAAGAATAATGGTTCCTTTGTCGCCGCTTACCGCCACTCGTTTGTTGAACTGGCTGATGCTGCAGGATTGGAATTCGGCACCTCCGCCGTGCCGCGTTATAAGGACTTAAGTTTCAATTTTGATTTTGGCAACACCAAAGCGGGCAAATTCTCCCTTTTCGGCATCGCCGCAAACAGCAATATTGATTTTATCGGCGCTGAACTCGACAGCACCGACCTTTGGGCAGAAACCGGTGAAAATGCCTATAACACTTCCCGTTTTGGCGTTTTAGGCATCAAACACAACCTGCTGCTCAACGACCACTCCTACCTGCGCACGGTGGTCAGCGGCAGCTACACCGGTGTAACCTATGAAGAAGACGACATCAGCAACGCCGAGCCTTTTCGTCAGGTAGAAGTTGAAGACAAGCTCGCCGTACTGCGTTTGTCCAGCTTTTATCAAAATAAAATCAGCGCCCGCTTCACCTTGCGTGCCGGCATTTTAGCCCAGCAACAAGGCTTGCAAACCAGCGTTCGGGTGCGCGAAAACACGCAGGATTGGGACGGCGATGGCGTACGCGACTGGGTCACGCAACGCGATTTTGACGGCATTGTCAACCTGCTTGAAACTTATGCTCAGGGGCAGTATCGCCTGAATGAACAGTTAACCCTAAATGCGGGCCTGCATGCGATGTACAGCCCGCGTGCCGATGAAAAATCAAACTGGTCGGATGGCAAATGGGCCGTGGAACCACGCGCAGCACTCAACTGGCAATTTGCACCGCGCCACCGATTCAATGTAGGCTACGGTCTGCACAACCAGACCCAGCCTTTGCCCGTTTACTTTTACCGCACCCGCCTCAGCGACGGCAGTTTTGTGCCCTCCAATCAAAATCTTGGATTTACCAGCAATCACCACCTCGTATTGGGGTATGCCTTCAAGCCCGACAACTACTGGCGCATCAAGGTGGAAGCTTATTATCAATGGATTAATAATGCCCCGATTGATCCTTATGCCTCTTCTTTTTCACTGCTTAATGCCGGCGCCGACTTCATCTTCCCCGAACGCGGTAACCTTGTGAATGAAGGTACTGGCGCCAACCGCGGCGTAGAACTGACTTTGGAGAAATTCTTCAACAAAGGCTGGTATGCGCTGAGTACCATCAGCGTATTCAAATCGACGTATGAAGGCAGCGACGGCGTGGAGCGCAGCACCGCTTTCGACGGCCGTTACGTGGCAAATTTCTTAGCCGGCAAAGAATTTAAAATAGGCAGCAGCGGCCGACGCACCCTGACCCTCGACAGCAAACTGACCGCAGCCGGTGGCCGGCCATACACGCCTGTCAATCTGGACGCCAGTCGCGCAGCCGGTCAGGAGGTGCTGTACGAAGACCGCGCCTTCAGCGAGCGTATGGATAGCTATTTCCGCTGGGATGTCAAGTTCGGCTTCCGGCTCAACTCCCCGAAACGCAAGCTGGCACAGACTTTTTTCTTAGATTTCCAGAATGTGACCAACCACGAGAATATCTTTGCCATGCGCTATAACACCGAAGCTGGCGCCGTTGGCCGTGTGAATCAAATCGGATTCTTCCCCGATATTCTGTACCGGGTTGAATTCTAGGGTTCGGAGGTTCAGGGTTCGGAGGTTCGGGGTTCAGCTACTGTTTAAATTTCTGTGGCATTGAGGCGCCCTTACACGTCTTTCAAAACCTCCGAACCCCAAACCCTGAACCTCCAAACCCCGAACCTCCAAACCCCGAACCTTTAAGCAGTACTAATATGAAATCTTTTCGCGAATTATGTGGCTTTGATGATCGCTGGATGATGCTCATCGGAATTCCGACGGCTGGCGTAATGGTTTCCATTATGCTGTTCTACGATTCCTATCGGGCGGCCGACTGGAAAGCCCTGCTGCTCTGCGTCCCGGTATCGATTGTGTATACCACGGCATTCTGGATGAGTATGCGATATACTTACCATCTGGTGCGTTTGCGATACCCGGCGCTGGAGCAAATTCGCACGCGGATTGTCTGGATGTCGGTCATTATGTTGGCTTTATTTGTCATTATCAACGCTGTGCTGGATTCGTTTTTTTCATTCCTGTTTCCCGCTAAACAAAACAGTCCGGATCTGCTGATTGAATTTCTGGCCACTATTCTGCTCAGCGTCATGGTAATGGCGATTTACGAAGCCATGTCGTATTACCTTCAATTACAACAAATTATCGCTGAAAAAACAGATCTGGAGCGCCGCCATATTCAATCGCAGCTGGATGGATTGCGCAATCAGGTAAACCCGCATTTTCTTTTTAACAGCCTCAATACGCTCACCTACCTGATTCCGGAAGATTCGGCAAAAGCCGTGCGTTTTGTACAGCAACTCAGCAAAGTATACCGCTATGTGCTGGAAAGCCGCGACGCCAAACTGATTCCCCTGCGCGAGGAAATGGAGTTTATGGAGTCTTATATTTTTTTGTTGAAAGAACGTTTTGGGGATAAATTACAAATTCATTTCAAAGACCTGAGCAGTTGCAGAAACGGCGGTATTGTGCCGCTTTCGCTGCAACTGCTCTTTGAAAATGCCATAAAACACAATATCATTTCCGCCGAAAAACCCTTGCACATTGAAGTGTTTCAGCGGCTGACCGATACCGGCGAAACGGCCCTTGTGGTACGCAACCCCTTGCAACGCAAAAATCAGGTGATGGACTCCACCGGCGTTGGCCTGGAAAACATCAGAAGCCGCTACCACATCCTTTCCAAACGCGAAATTTCGGTGACCGCCACCAAAGACTGGTTTACCGTAGAACTGCCGCTGCTGAACTGCGAAAATTAATTTTCCATGCGTATTCTCCTCATCGAAGACGAAATTCCCGCCGCCCGCCAACTCGCCAAACTCCTCCACGAACAAGTAAACGGGCTGGAAATACTCAACACCCTCGACAGCGTGGAAGGCGCCGTGCACTACCTGCAACAACACGAGGCGCCCGATCTGATTTTTATGGACATACAGATCGCCGACGGCCTGAGCTTTGATATTTTTCAACATGTGGCGGTCAGTGCGCCCGTGATTTTCACCACGGCTTTCGACCAATACGCAGTGCAGGCATTCAAAGTGAATGCCATTGATTACCTGCTGAAACCCATCGACCCTGCCGATCTGCAACAAGCCCTGCAAAAAGTGCGGGAACGCGCACAGCCGCTTCCGGCGCAAGCCCTGGCGCAACTCACCCAATTCCTGCGCCGCGACAACTACAAGGAGCGTTTCCTGATCAAAAGCGGCCAGCACCTGGTTTTCCTGCCCACGGCGGAGGTAGCCTGCTTCCGTTCAGAAAGCGGCGTCACGCTGGCCTATACGTCGGGCAGTAAAAAACACGTTGTAGAGCACAGTCTGGAAGAATTGGAAAACCTCCTCGATCCAAAATTGTTCTTCCGTATCAGCCGCAGCATGACGATCTGCCTGAGCGCCATCAAACGCATCAGTCCGCACTTCAACGGCCGCCTGAAACTCGAACTCCACCACGGCCCGGCCGATGAAGAAATTTTCGTGAGCCGGGAGCGAAGTCCTAATTTCAAAAACTGGCTGGATAGTTGATTTGGGATTTTTGATGCTTGATGCTTGATTTTGGATGAATGTGTCAAGCATCTAACATCAAGCATCCAAAATCCAAAATTTAAAAAAATGTTGATTAGTGATATTATTGGGAATACGCCTTTAGTGGAAATCCGGCATTTGATACAAAAGCCGGGGGTACGGATTTTTGCCAAATTAGAAGGCCATAACCCGGGCGGCAGCGTGAAAGACCGCGCGGCTTATGGCATGATAAAAGGCGCCATTGATCGGGGCGAACTACGGCCGGGCATGAGCCTCGTGGAAGCCACCAGCGGCAACACCGGTATTGCGCTGGCAATGATTGCCCGTCTGTTTGAGGTACAAATCACGCTGATTATGCCCGACAACTCCACGCTGGAACGGGTGCAAACGATGGAGGCCTTCGGGGCAAAAGTGCTGCTCACGCCCGCCGCCAAAACCATCGAATACTCAAGACAACTCGCCGAAGACATGGCCGCCTCCGGCCAATACCTGATGCTGGATCAGTTTGCCAACCCCGACAATCCGGGCATGCACGAAAAAACAACCGGCCCGGAAATCTGGCGCGACACCCGGGGGTTGGTCACGCATTTTGTGTCGTCTATGGGCACCACGGGCACCATCATGGGCACTTCCCGTTTCCTCAAAGCGCAAAACCCTGCCGTTCAGATTGTAGGCGTACAGCCCAAAGACGGATCGAGTATACCCGGCATCCGACGCTGGTCGGCGGAATTTCTGCCGCGCATTTACGAGCCTGCCCGCGTGGACCGCATCATTGACGTATCGGAAGCGGAAGCGCTGGATATGATGCGCCGATTGGCGCGCGAGGAGGCCATTTTCGGCGGCGTGAGTAGCGGTGGCGCGATGGCTGCTGCCCTGCAGGTAGCCGAATCCATTGAAGAAGGCGTCATTGTGAGCATTGTTTGTGATCGCGGGGATCGGTATTTGTCGTCGGGGGTGTTTGGGTGAGGTTGGGATTTTGAAATTCATTTCCCGCAGATCGCGCAGATTTTTTACGATCCTCCTCATAGCCGTCTGACGACTTCGAGTCGTCCGATAACTGATAAAGTTTACACCCCAAAAATTGCGCCTACTACGGCTTCTTTCCGTGCAAGGCGGAAGGAGTAGTTTTAGATGCGTACATGATGTGATGCTTCAATAATTCGATGTATTTAAAATAACATTGCGAGTAACGCTGAGTTTTGATCCGGCAGTACACATTAGTATGTGTATTCTGTTTTTTTGATATAATTTTGTTCCTATCTTTGCAAGCACTTGTTAGGTAATTTTGCCCTTCGAAGCACAAAAGCAATTGAACGGCACTCTTTCATTTAATTCTTTTGGGGTAAAAAAAATACAACAAATTTCTTGATACCTTTTTCCAAATCTGGCACTATATGAAAGAACAACCTAAAGTTTGCTCAGACATGGAACTTTCAAAACGAATATGCGCCAAGGATTCGCCTGACCGCGATGCGGCGTTAGAGGAGTTTATCAATGCTACAATACATCATAGTAAACGAGTTTTTGCCGGAATGGCTCGTAAATTTGGCATCCGCGATGTAGAAGATCGCTTTAACGATACATATGCCAAATTTTTTGATGCCTCGCTGAGAATGGGATGGGAAAAGAAAATCATCAATAACCTGTGTAAGTATTTTAATGGAATTGGTTATAATGTGCTACTTGAAGAGTCGCGTCTTGGGGGGAGGGGACAGGGCAAACGCATCAAAATTTGACCTGATGTGATTCTACTGAGTACCTTTCTGGCAAAAACGCTTTGCCATGAATAATGAACAAAACCTGGTCAATGGTTTAATTAGGTCTTTTGGCTCTGTTGAA
>JAFLBP010000030.1 GCA_017303875.1 Chitinophagales bacterium
CGAAAAATAACACTCAACCTTTTGAAAGCACAAAGTGAAAAAATCAGTGTTAACCGAAAACGCAATAAATGCGCCCTATCAGATCAATATCGTGAGAAAACTCTCGGAATTTGATGCGTTTGCCCTCCCTCCTGAGCCCAACCTTACCCGCTGGACTTACCAAGTTTTCGGAATGCCTGAATAGTTTGGTATACCAAGTACGCAATGACAATGCGACTCAAAAAATCCCATACCCTGGCAATTGCGGATAAGGTCTTTTCGTCTTCAATAATGGAGACAGAGTCTTTGTCCCGTAGCGGGTTCAGATAGTAAGGCGCATAGGATGCAACATCCCAGAAGCGCTTGATTCCTTCCGGTGAGAAATCGCCAAACCTGTAACCTGCCAGGTAGCAAAACATACTGAAAAAGCCTAAAACAGCTATCAATGTGGTCTTTAGGCCTTTTAACCAATCTGTGCCATAATTCGTAGACCATTTATTCATCGAGAGCATCAAAAGCTCACCGAAATGTTTTTTCCACGAACTTTTGATTAGTTGCCGACGGTATGCTTCCATTTCCTGCGCTAAAAAGGAAAGGGAGGTAACGGTATCTCCCTGATTCTCAAATACCTTTTTGAATTGACCGAAAGCCAAGCGTCGCTGTGCGTGTATTTCGTTTTCGCTTGCACCTTCAATCGTTGTAAAGGCATCAAATGAAGGCAGTTGTGTTTCTGCAATATATGCCTGAAGTATTTTTGAATTTAAAAACTCAAAGCGCTTGAAATTCGACAGGTTTACGCCAATGCATTGAAAGTTGCCAAGGTCGGAATTAAGCATCGAAATAGTTGATATTTTCTGCTGAGTTGGAGTGATGAAGCCAAACGGGAGTTCAAAGGTAGATCTGTCCTTGGTGTTATAAATGATATGACCGTTATTATCAGTTTCAAATACCATTTCAGGCGTCTCTGACTTTATCGTACTGATGAATATGATACCATTGTTGGATATTTTATCAAAACAGATTGAATTTATCGCACAGTTATTTATTTTTATGGTTCCAGCCTGCGTAAGAATTACATTAGTTATTTTGAGATCGTAAATGCTACATTCATTAAGTTTTAGCTCAAAACTTTCTCCTGTTATTAAATCTAAGTTGGCAAATTCCAGTTTTGACCCACTGTGTATCGATAACATTTTTTTTATCTGCGCACTGATCGAAAGTTTATAAATCAATGCTGCCCGCTCAATAATCACGCCGGATACCTCTGAATTTTCAATTTCAATATTCCCCAAGGCAGAACCGCCTCCAAATGAAATCAAATTTACACTTGTCTGATAAGCTCTGAACTTACGACAGGAGCTATTTTCAATTAAAAAAGATTCGATATTTGATCTTCCAGTCATTAAAAAAGTGATATTTGAGTTATTATACTCAATTGTTGTAATACTAGAATCTACTATAAAGTTATTGTTTAGTATTGAGCTACTAATAGAAATCTTCTCTAATTTGCAATTTTCGTGAATTCTGAATCCAAGTCCAATGGGTGAGGTGTTTTGTTCAAGTATGAGCTCATCAATCAACGACTGCGAAACCCAAAAACTATTTATACATTTTGTATGTGTGATTTTTAATTTATTATATTTACATTCCTTTATATCTAATTTATTGATACTTGAACTGTATATTATTGTATCTTTGGTATTGCAACCCAAAAGATTTAAATGCGTGCATTTTATTCTATCTAAAATTAACGAACGGAATGATCCGGAAAATCTTGCCCGCTTAAATTGGACGTTTACAAAGATGATTGACTTGTCTAATCCTATATACATGTAACAGTCATCTTCAATTTCTAAATCTGTTATAATGATATTGAGTGGAATAATATCTTTGTAAATATAATTTATATTAGGCGCCTCTCCGTTAAATATAAAATTATCCTCATAATCCTTATAATGTCCAATTCCTTGCTCAATAATATTTTGCAGCGTTCCGGCAGATATTGATTTTCTCATAATCTTATTGATATAAGCGTGTAACACTATTTAAAAAATTTTTCTCCCCAAAACCTCCCGCAAATCCGCCAGTGCGGCCTGTATTTTCTGGTCGTCGGCTTCGATGGCACTGAGCAGTTCGGCAGGCGTGGGCAGGACTTCTTTGCTGGTTTTGTTCGGATTTTTGGCCGAAAGGTCGTAGTTTTCTATCTGGTTGATAGAAAGTGTCCAGGAATTGTCGCTTGCCGCTTTTTCGGGCAGCAAGCGCAGAAACTCTTCAAAATGCTCGTATTGGATGGGCTTATTTTTGGTCAGCTTGTAGGGCGGATTAACTTCGTAGTACCAGATCTGCCGGGTGCTGCCGGTTTTCTCCAAAAACAACACATTGGTTTTTACCCCCGAATACGGCAGAAACACACCCGCCGGCAAACTCACAATGGTGTGCAGGTTGAAATCTTCGAGCATGAGCTGCTTGACCCGTGTGAAGGCATTGTTGGTCTGGAACAGCACGCCCTCGGGCAACACGATACCGATTTTCCCGCCCGCGCGTACGGATTTCAGGATATGCTGCAAAAACAGCAGCTCGGTGGCGTTGCTCTCAATCGGGAAATTGCTCTGTATACTTTCGTTCTCTTTGCCGCCAAACGGCGGATTGGCCAGAATGACATCGTAACGCTCCGATTCCTGGATCTGCCGGATGTCGCGGTTGAGCGTGTTTTCCTTGCGGATATTGGGCGCTTCCACGCCGTGCAGGATCATGTTCATCACGCCCATTGCATAAGAAAGCGGGGTTTTCTCCACGCCACTCAGCGATTCGCTTTGCAAAAAACGCGTTTGTTCGCCCGACAAGCGCAGGTTACCCTGCGCATCGGTATTCCCTTTTTTGATGTACTCAAATGCCTCAATAAGAAAACCGCAGGTGCCGCTGGCCGGGTCGTAAATGCGCTGGCCGATTTCCGGACGCACCACCTCCACCATCGTTTTGATCAGCGGGCGCGGGGTGTAAAATTCTCCGGAATTGCCCCCGTCAGAACCCATACCCTTGAGCAGGTCTTCATATATTTTCGACAACTCAAAAAGGTCGCTGTTGTTCTGAAACTCCAGCGCATCCACAATATTGAGCACCTCGCGCAGGTTGCCGCCGTTTTGTATACGGTTGGTAATGACCTCAAAAATGCCGCCGATTTTGTATTCAATGGTTTTGGGATTGCCCGCGTGGCTGTCGCGAAAGCTTTTCAGGTAGGGAAACAGCCGGTCGTTGACAAAGCCGATGAGGTCGCTGCCCGTAAGCGCATTTTTCAGATCGGGCTTGTTATCGGCAGTTTTAGGGCAGGCCCATTGCTCCCAGCGATAAGGCAGTTCGAGCAGCCATTTATAGGTTTTGCCGTCCAACTCGGCATCAAAAGCCTTGTTGCGCTCGTAGTCAGACAGGAATTTGAGGAACAAAATCCAGGAGATTTGCTCCGTATAGTGCATGGCGCCACTGATGCCGTCGTCGCGACGAAGGATATCAGTGATGCGGTTGATTTGCTGATGCATGGTTGATGTTGGTGTGTGGTGGCAAATTTACAAGGCTCCCTGAAAAGCTGCCTCAAGAATACTTTTTTTCATAGCCTCCAAATGCGCAAGCCGCTGCCGTTGCTCTGCAAGCAGCTTGTCCGCTGCCCGGAATGTCTCATCGAGATAGGCGACGATTTGGTGTTGGATTTTTATATCCAAAGGAAACTTAAATGGTAGTTTTTTGATGCCATTTTGATTAATAATTGGTAATGTAGCAGCTGATGCTTCACTTATAATTAAATCTTTAATGTACAAGAATTGATAATAAGCAAAATCGACTAAAATATTATAGCTAAATTTAATTCCTGTTATCTGTTGATTAGATGAGGTTGGTATTCGCGATATTCCAATTTTTCCTACTGTCGCTCCGATTGCTACTAGCAACAAAGAATTTTCCGGGTAAATGCGAGCTTTACCTTCTTCAATCGCTCTTATATCCAGCTTTCTTTTTGAGTTATTCAGCTCTTTCTTTCCATCAAAATCAGACGGGGCAAACCAGTCATATGAAGGGATTTCGTAATATCGCGGTTCTTGCATAGTTGGTGTCGTACCGGTCTGGATGGAATCAATCGCATTACCAACCTTAGTTCTTGTCCATGACTTATTCTCCCCACCAAAAACCTCCTCCAAAACCGATTTTTTGAGATTTTCGGCGCGTTGGATGTTTTGCTGCTGTAGCTGAATGGCTTCATCCAGACGGGCAAAGGCGGCGTCTATTTTTTCAACGATCTTTTTTTGGGTTTCGAGGGGCGGGAGCGGGATGGAGAGGTTTCGCACATAATTTTGACTAATATTAGGTTGCGCTCCGCCAAAACTATCTTGTACAATCTTTTCGCGATTGCATAGTAAAAAGTAATATATAAAATTTTTCGTAATTAAATTTTCATCATTGAAAATTGCGCAAATTGCTTGATTAGTTGCGGCTTCAATACCCAAAAAACCAAGCTTGCCAGCCGTAGCCCCATATAAAGCAAGTAGTAAAGTTCCTTTTGGGAAAATTTTTGCTGAAGAATTTTCCAGACCTTTCCGGGTGATTGTTTCTTCATGTTCAACCACAATATCGTCATTTAGCTCGCCAGACTTTATCCAGGGAATATCTCCATTCCAAAATTCCTTGATGGCCCGATTTGGTGTGCCACCACTGGTGGTTTTTACACAAACCTCCTCCAGTTTTACAATTTTCCACGTACTTTTCATGCTAATCGTTTGTCATTTCACTTGTTGGAAATTTTTCATAGATGTAATCAAGAATTTGACTGCTTCTTCGGGTCAAATTAATTCCAAAAGAGTTATTGTGTTCTTCTGAGATCAACGCATCAACAAAAAGTATGTTGAGGAAATCAAAATGAACTATCAAATCTCTTGCATCTGTCAGATAAGATGCATTATAAAAAATCATCGTCAGTTCGTCAGTACTCAATTGGGCTTGTAGAAATTTGATATATTTTTTTGACTGATTTTGTGTATTTAAGTTATCAGGATTATTTTTTTTAATGACATCCTCGAAGTCCTTGATATGTTGTAAAATTTGAAAAACACCTCTGAAATATTGTTCAAAATTTGTACCATATTTTGTAAGAAAAATTGCGTATGCTAAAGCACATCGTGCACTAATTTCAGTATTTATATGCTGGTAAAAGTTTATTTCTTTTTCGTTTATCTTATATTCTTTTCTACTAAAACATGATTGAACATTTATTTTCTGTTGTTCTCTTTCATATTCTTGGCTTGTATTGATGAGTTTTTGATCTTCTTCTTGAAGATTTAAAGAGTACTTATTTCTATTATTTAATGTCTGAAATATTTTCTCAAGTTGTATCTTAGCTTCTTTTAAGGAATCTTTACCTTGGAAATTTCTGATTTCTGATGGCGAACTGCCTAAAAACGAGGTAACATTAATTTCACGAGTTGCGATATTAATTTCATTAAGTATTTGCTTTTGCCTTTCAAGCAAATTAAAAAACGTTGTTTCAAATTTTTGCGTCTCAAATACCTCCCTCGTACTTCTCAACTCTTCCTTTTGATTGCCCAATTCCTCCTTTTGCATTTTTAGGGTAAGATACAGCAAAAACACGCCGGTCAAGGCCCAGAAGGAGCCGATTACACCGCCGAAAAAATCCCCTAAATTTCCAATTGTACTAAGTGTATCATCTGTAACATCTTTGCCCCAGGCAAACTGTAGATTTGAAACTATGAATATAGTAATATAAAAAAGGATAAATATCCCTACGAACAGGCTTATTTTGGCAAGTATATCATAGACGTTCAGCCAAAACTCTTTTTTGTTTTCTTTTTTGTTTTCTTTTTTATCTTCTTGTTTCTTCATAAATTTTCATTGTTTAAACAACAACACCTGCAATTCTAAAAAAGCTGCTTTGATTTTGTGGCTGTCGCCGAAGGCTTGTGCGGCTTCGTGGCGGTTGCCTTTGAACAGGCTTTTTTGCAACAACTGGGAGAGGTTGTCGGCGTCCAATTCGCGGATGCCGTGCTGGCGGTACTGGTCGAGGATAAAGTACAGGAAGTTTTTGGCGCGTTGGTCGCGGTAGCGCTCAAAAAAAGCCTGTTCGCTTTTGGCCATGAGTACCCGCTCGGTGTAGGTGAGCAGTTCCCGGTTGTATTGCAGGTAGGTGAGTATGTCTATGATGTCGGAGTTTTCGGCGTTTAGCAGGCGTTTGAATTCCTGCAATTGTTCGCCAGCAAGTCCTTCGAGTTCGAGTTTATCCAGCAGGGCCTTGCGGGTTTCGGGCGACTGCCAGATGCGGCGCAGTTGTGCTTCGTCCTGATACAGGGCGGGCAGGTGCCCGATGATTTCGCGCAAATAAGCCTCTGCATCAAGGGTTTTACCGCTTGTGCTGATGTATTGATAGCGGCGGCGGGTGATTTCAATTTTTCGGCCTTTACCCAATTCCACTACTGTAATTTCCGGCGGTGGCGGCGGGTCGCCGAAGCTATCGCCGCCGCCTTTTTCAGGCGGAGGGCCGCTTGGATTGTCTTCTTCGGCGGTATCGGCGGGTTTTTCCGGATTTTCGCGGTAGCCATCCCAGGCGGGGTCTTTGAACAGCTCGCTGGCGTTGGTAAAGTCAATGATGGTGAAGTAGTCTTTGGTTTCGTAAAGGCGGGTACCGCGCCCGACGATCTGTTTGAATTCCGTCATGGAATTAATCTGTCGCACGATCACGATATTGCGCACGTTGAGCACATCTACACCTGTAGTGAGCATCTGCGAGGAGGTCACGATGGTGGGAGTGGGCTTGTCGTTGTCGCGAAAGAGTTCGAGCAGTTCCTTGCCTGGTACGCCTTCGTCGCTTGTGATGCGCACGCAGTAATTGGGGTCGTGGTGGGTTTTGTGGTGGTTAATGGCGTCGCGCATTTCGGCGGCATGGCGCTGTGTAACGCAGAAAATGATCGTTTTATCGAGGGGGCGGATATTGGCGAGTATTTGCTGTGCAATAAAGTCGGTGCGCTGGGGCAAAATGAGTTTGCGTTCGTAGTCGGAAAGCTCATAATTTTCCCGATCCGGATTGCCTTGCAGCACGTGATCGGAAGCATCCAGTTCAAAGCGATCAATATTGGTAGCCAGTTGCAGCACCTTGTACGGCGTGAGGAAGCCGTCGCTGATACCGTCAATGAGCGAGTACTGGTAAACCGGTTCGCCGAAATAGTTATAGGTATCGGCATTGTCTTCGCGGCGTGGCGTGGCGGTGAGGCCGAGGTGCAGGGCGCTGCCGAAATAATCGAGAATACGTCGCCAGTTGCCTTCGTCGCTGGCGCTGCCGCGATGGCATTCATCAATGATGATGACGTCGAAAAAATCGGGTGGATATAGCTTGTAAAAGCCTTCCTGTACAATTTCGGATTCTTCGTCACCAGGTGCATTGCCTTCATTTCGATCGGCAATGGCTTGATAAATAGCGAAGTAGAAATTGCGTTCGGTTGGGGGCTGGCCGTTGCGTTTCCGGATTTCGCGGCCGGTGATTTTTACGAGGTCTTTATCGAAATAGTTGAATGCATTGATGGCCTGATCGGCGAGGATGTTTCTGTCGGCCAGAAAGAGTACTTTCGGACGTCGGTTTGTGCCGTCGGTATTCCATTTTGCTTCGTAGAGTTTATAGGCGATTTGAAAGGCCACATAGGTTTTGCCGGTGCCGGTTGCGAGGGTCAGGAGGATGCGTTTTTTGCCCTTGCTGACGGCCTCCATCGTGCGGCGTATGGCGATTTCCTGATAGTATCGCTCCTGTTTGCCGCTGTTTTGGAGCGGGATAGAGAGGAGTTGTTCGCGCAGCGGGTTGGGGCTGCCGAACACCTGGGCGTAAAGTTCGTCGGGGGTAGGGTAGCGGGGTATGAAATTGCCGCGTCCGCTGCGCAGGTCGAGCTGGTAAATTTCGTGGCCGTTGGTACTGAAAACAATATCGAGGCCTAATTTGAAGGCGTAATTTTTGACTTGTTCGAGGCCGTCAGTTGGTGGTTTTCCTTCTGCTTTGGCTTCTATGATGGCTAATCGGACATTATCTTTATGCAGGATATAATCTGCTTTAAGGCGGGCGCCGCGTTTGTTGCCCAGTAGTTTTCGGCCATCGGTGAAATTAAATTCACGGGTTACAAAAGCGATGCCCTTCCATCCTGCTGCTTGCAGGGCTGGGTCTATGAGGTTTGCTCTGGTATCTGACTCTTGCATCATGGATTTCCGGAGGGCTGCTGTCTAATCATTTAATTACGGGGCCAAGGTATGAAAATACGTTTATCGGCGTATTAAAAATTTCAATCCCATACCCCCGAACTCGTTTCTTTCTCCTCCAAAACAAGGTTTCTTCTTCGCGCACGGGTGCAGACCTGCCAGGTTTTTAAAACCTGGCAGGTCTGCATCTTCTTCTATCCATGCGGCTCCGGCTGTTTTCCAGTAAATATAACTATTGTGCCGCTGAACAAATGCCGCCCTGCCGCCAAACCACCCCATTACTTCGTCGCGGCATAGCCGGGTATGACGTTCAGACAGGTGGGACATGTAAGAGCTGTCGGTCCATTCCCGAAAGTCCTCGCACAAGCCGTGAAGTTGAGGATTGGCGTGCAAGTAGAGTACCAGATTGACCAAATGTGCTTCTGATCGTACCCCCACGCGTTTGAAATTCTTCTGAAACAAGCTGCCAACCCGTTGCTCTTGCTTATTAATGGCCTTTGCATAGCTCATAAACATTAAGCGAAACTGGTTGCTAACCATTTCACTAATACTCTTGGCAATGGCGGCGCCATCTCCGAGCGAGACCAGATTTTCCAGATTTTTAAAGCCCGGCAATTGAGCAGCTCCCACGCCGATAATCTCATTTACCGGTCGGAAAGCAACTTGACGCCCGAAAGATAATAAAATGCCTGTATTCCTATTCGCACTTTTAAAAAAATACCTTGATTTTTTACCAGTCTGGTAATATACGCTGCGTAGCGACGGGTTTGAAACCCGTCGCTACGCAGCAGCAGTACATTTTTTTCCCTACCTTCGCGCCCGCCTGTCTCCGTTATCCGTCAACAGGGAGCAGGCGCACCCAAAACTGTTGACCAATCACAGATTACTGATTTACCAATATGTACCAAGCACCAGTACCCGTCAATCCCGAAAACCCCAAAGTGTTTTTCGACCTCAGCATCGGCGGACAAGCAGCCGGCCGCGTTGTGTTTGAACTCTTCGCCGACACCACGCCACTCACTGCCGAAAACTTCCGCGCCCTCTGTACCGGCGAAAAAGGCATTGGCCAGTCGGGCAAACCCCTGCACTACAAGGGCAGCCGTTTTCACCGCATTATCCCGCAATTTATGTGTCAGGGCGGCGATTTCACGCACGACAATGGCATGGGCGGCGAGTCGATTTACGGCCGTAAATTCAACGACGAAACTTTTGCCGGCAAGGCAGGCGTACACGCCGGCCCCGGTATCCTGAGCATGGCCAACGCCGGCCGTAATACCAATGGCTCGCAGTTTTTTATCTGCACCATCGCCACGCCCTGGCTCGATGGCAACCACGTGGTGTTCGGCCAGGTGATCGAAGGCTTCGAGGTGATTCAGCTCGCCGAAGCACAAGGCTCACCTTCGGGCGGCACCCGCGCAACCGTGCGCGTGGAGGACTGCGGTCAGCTGTAGTAGGCCTGTTTGCTAATTTATGCTTTTTTGAGTCGCAGGGCAAAGGTGCTTCCTTTGCCCTGCGTGCTTGTTACGCTGATACTGCCACCCTGTGCTTCCGCAAATTCTTTGCTGATCGCCAGGCCCAGACCGCTGCCGTCTTCGCTGCGGCCCGGTACACGGAAATAGCGTTCAAATATCTTTTTCAGGTATTGTGGTGCAATGCCCGGCCCCTGGTCGGCAATGGAAAAGACCAACACCGATTGTTCTTCCTGAACAGTTACCTGTACCTGCGACATCTCCGGCGAGTATCGGATAGCGTTGGTGAGCAGGTTTTTCAAAATCCAGATGGCTTTGTCGGCATCAGCATGCACCGGCGCCAAGCCTTCGGGCACCTCGATTTGTAGTTGGGTTTGCCGCTGCTCAGCCTGGGTGCGTATGGCATCCACAGCCCGTCGAACCAGCAGCTCAGGTGCTACGGCACTAAGTTCCAGTTTTATTTTTCCACTTTCTACCTGAGCCATGTCGAGCAGCTCGCCGGTGATGCGCAAAAGGCGCTCGGCATCGTCGCGAATGCTATGCACCAGTTCCTGCTGCACAGGATTCAGCTCACCGCCCGCGCGTTCGTCTTCGAGCAGTTGCAGGCTCATTTTGATGGCGGTGATCGGGGTTTTGTATTCGTGTGAAATGGTGGCGATGAAATTCGTTTTGGCCTGATCCAGCTCTTTGTAGGCAGTAACGTTGCGCAACAGGATGAACTGCCCCAGATAACGCGGGGCGAGATCCTGAACCGGCGTCGCCTCGATATTCAGCAGTTCGGTATCATAAAACTGTTCTTTCCCTTCTAAAAAAATACGCAACAGCCCTTTTCCGCCCTGTTCGCCGGCCTGACGTACGTTGAGCAGGGCTTGCAGGAGGTCGTTGCCTGCGGCCACCATTGCTACGGCTTTGCCTTGCACTTCGCTGCGCTTTAATCCGGTAATAGCCAATGCAGTGTCGTTGATGAAGAGGATCTTGTCTTGCTCGTCCAGCCCGATCACGGGGTCGTGCATGGTGTCGATCAGGGTTTCGATGCGCTTTTTCTCGGTCATGAGCCGGGCGAGGTTACTGTTGTTGTAGGCCTGAAGTTTTTCGGCCATGGTATTGAACGCATCGGCTACATCGCCAAACTCATTGCGCTGGCTGAAGTGCAGGCGTTGCCGGTAATTGCCTGCGGCAATTTGTTTGATGCTGGCGCTCAATTCGCGAATCGGATCGGCTATGCTTGCAGGCAGGTTGAACAGCAGTGTGAAGGCAATTAAAAAACAGCCTGTTCCCAGCAAACTCAACCAGAATATCGTGTTTTTAGCGGTTTTTTCGGCTTGAATGCTTTTGCGTTCAATGGCCTCCAGATTAACTTTCATAATGGTATTCAGTCCGGCCCGTATCCGGGTATAATGCCGGGTATTATCGGCGACGGGACTGATGCTGTCGAAATGCCGGCGCAACAATTGTGTGGCTTCACTTTCGCCCACCTCGGTGATATTGGATTCCTGGAGTTGCAGATTTTGTTCAAAAGCGCTGCGGGCCGGGGCTGTTTCGGGATGTTTTTCCAAAGCATCCAGCATCGACCGCGCATAGGAAAGGGAAATGTAGTTGTCTTTCAGGATATTGCGCGTCTCATCGGAGAGCAGGTACATCTGGCGGGCGCCGATGAGGGCCTGCAGGACGATCAGGGCAAACAGGACGCCCACACCAAGGGTGATTTTTACACGGGTTTTCATAATCAACTCAGAATAATCAGGTCAATTTTATTGCCGGCCAGTTTTTTCAGCAAGCTACTGAAAAGGTTGGTCGACAGGATAATACGCAGCAGCCCGATATGCGGCTTGCCAATACAAACGGTGCTGATGCCGAGGCGTTCGGCTTCACGGAGGATGGTTTTGCCGATACTTTTATGCTGCACCTGAATGATTTCCGCCCCCAGTTCAGTCGCCATTTTGAAATGATTAATCAGGTGGCGCTGCTTGTCGAGGGCGATGCGTTCGGGGCTTTCCGCAGGAGTTTGCACATACAACAAAAACCATTTGCTGTTGTAGTAGTTGGCCAGTCGGGCTGTTTTCCGAATGACGGCCCTGGCGCTGCTTTCGTTGCTGCTGATACAGGCCAGAAAGCGTTCCTGTCGGAAATCTGCGGGCCGCATCACTTCATTCTCCACCTTGCGCTCCACCTGCGCGGCCACTTCTTTAAGCGCCAGCTCACGCAATTGCAGGATGTGCTCGCTGCGGAAGAAGTTTTGCAGGGCCGTTGCTACTTTGTCGGGTTTGTAAATTTTTCCGGCCTTCAGCCGGGCAATCAGTTCATCGGCCGTGAGGTCAATGTTAACCACTTCATCAGCCTGCGCCAGCACATTGTCGGGGATGCGTTCTCCGACATCAATTCCGGTGATGCGACGGACGCTTTCGTTCAGGCTTTCCAGGTGCTGGATGTTCACCGCGCTGATGACGCTGATGCCAGCGTCGAGCAGGTCCATGACGTCCTGCCAGCGTTTTTCATTACGGCTGCCCTGAGCATTGGTATGCGCCAGTTCATCCACAATGACAAGTTCGGGATGCAGGTTCAGAATGGCTGGCAAATCCATTTCTTCCAAGGCTTTTCCCTTGTAAAAAATGCTGCTGCGCTGAATAAGCGGCAGGCCGTCCAGCAGCGCTTCTGTTTCCGCCCTGCCGTGGGTTTCTATATATGCAATGCGCACATCCACCCCGTTTTTGAGCAGGGCATGGGCTTCCTGCAACATGCGGTAGGTTTTGCCCACGCCTGCACTCATGCCAATATAAATTTTGAATTTTCCACGCCGCGATTTCCGGATCAGTTCCAGAAAATGTCCGACGTTGCGGCCTTCATTTTCCATGTTAAAAAGACAAGGCAAATGCCGTACTCAGGAAAAAATTATTCCTTGAAGCACTGCGTTCCTGCAAAAAAATAGCGTCTTCGCTGCGGAAGCCCCGCGCCTCAAGACGCCAAAGGGCATTTGGGGCAAGGGTGTAGTCGACATTGGCAGAATAGCCCCAAACCTGAAAACCGTTCGACGTGCCGGTGGCGATGATGACGCCGTTTTCATCCTGATAATATTCGCCGCGCAGGGTAAAGCTGCATTTGTCATTCACCTGCATTTTAGCCATCAGAATCGGGGTAAACCAGTGATTATAAGTGTCTGATTCCGGGGCGCTTTGCTCTGCGCCGTAGTCGAACCCGAGGGTAAAACCGATTTTGGGATTTAGCTGGTAAATGCCATAAAAATTATGAAAATAGCGCATCTGTACTTGATCGCCAGGCTTGTCGTTACCGATAAAGCTGCTGCTGTTGAGCGTTAGTTTGGCATTGGGCTTGTACGTAAGCTGATGCCCGACGCCAAGGCTTTGATTGCCCGGCGCCCGCTGAATACGCTGCCAGCCGTTGAGGGCCAGCGCGGCGACATACCATTTCCCGTTCGGGCTGCTGTAGCCTATTTTAGCGCCGCTTTCGTAGTAGGGCGAGTTGTCGGCCAGGATGCCGCGGGTGAGCGCCCAGCAGTCTTTCCCGATAGCACTTTCAAAGCCGATATGCGAGGGCATGATGCCCATATCAATCCATAAATCGTGTTTTTTGGAAAGCTTGTACCCTACGTTGGCCTCGAAGATATTTTTCAGTACGCCCGGCTCGGCAGCGAGGTTGGCATTGGCATAAGTGCCCGCCATCAGGGCCAAGTTGGCGCGGGTACGGGTAGCGGAATAAGCAGCTTTTACAAAACCAAGGTTGAGGTTAAATTCATTGTGTCGGTTGTGAGAATACACAAAACCCGGGCGGTTGTGGTCGGCTGGTTTTCCAAAATCAAAGGCGTAGTAGGTTTCGGCGTAGCCGCTGAACTGGAGCGTGCGGGTGGAGTCCTGAGCACTGATTCCGGAAGAAACAAGCGAAAAGGCACAGCATAGTATGCTGATAATCAAGGATTTCATGTGTGAAATGTCATTTATTGTTGATGATTTGCGCTAAGGCTGTCGAGCGCCAGGTTGAGTTTGAGTACGTTGATGCGCTCCGTTCCGCACAGGCCCAACAGCGCTTTTTCTGTGCGTTGTTCAATCAGCAAATTCAGATCGCGGGCATCCAACTGACGGAGTTTTGCGATACGCGGCACTTGTACACGGGCGCCTTGTACGGAAATATGCGGATCCAGACCGCTGCCGCTGGCACAAACCAGCTCTGAGGGAATATCCGATTTTTGCACGCCGGGGTTATGCACTAAAAAACTGTCAATACGGGCTGCAACCGTGGCCAGGAATTCCGGATTGGACGGGCCTTTGTTGCTGCCTGCCGAGCCTGCCGCATTGTAATTTGCAGCAGATGGGCGGGAATAAAAGTAGCGATCCTCTGTAAATGCCTGACCGATATTTTCGTAAAAATAGCGATCGCCCTGTTTCAGGATCGCACCTTTGCCATGGTTTGGAGCCATTTGCGCAATACCCCAGAGGCAAAGCGGGTATAGGCACATGAACAGCAGGGCAAAAGCCGAGGTGAGGCGTATGGCGCTCAGCAAATATTGTTTCATTGCATTGAATTTTATCGGAAATGGAAAATGGGTGAAGCACTAAAAAAACAGGCCGACTAACAGGTCAATGAGCTTTATTCCAATAAAAGGAACGAGTATTCCGCCGCCGCCGTAAATCAGCAGGTTGCGGCGCAATAAAGCACCTGCGCCAAGAGGTTTGTACACCACACCTTTTAAGGCCAGCGGAATGAGCAGCGGAATAACAAGGGCATTAAAAATCACCGCCGATAAAATGGCGCTTTCCGGACTTTCAAGGTGCATGATGTTCAGGGCGCCGAGGGCAGGAATGCCATTTAAAAACAGCGCCGGAATAATGGCAAAATATTTGGCCACGTCATTGGCAATGGAAAAAGTGGTCAGGGTGCCGCGGGTCATGAGCAGTTGTTTGCCGATTTCCACTACTTCAATCAGTTTGGTGGGGTCATTATCTAAATCCACCATATTACCGGCCTCTTTGGCGGCTTGTGTGCCGCTGTTCATGGCCACGCCTACGTCTGCCTGCGCCAGCGCGGGCGCGTCGTTGGTGCCGTCGCCCATCATGGCCACGAGGCGACCGGACGCCTGTTCCCGGCGGATATATTCGAGTTTGTCTTCAGGTTTTGCTTCGGCGATAAAGTCGTCGACACCGGCTTTTTCGGCGATAAAACGGGCGGTGAGCGGGTTGTCGCCGGTAACCATAACGGTTTTTATACCCATTTTACGCAGGCGCTGGAAGCGCTCCTGAATGCCGGGCTTGATAATGTCCTGTAATTCAATCACACCGATAACCTGTTCATTTTCAGCGACAACGAGGGGAGTGCCGCCATTTTGGGCTATTTCCCGCACTTTTGTTGCGGCTGCTTCCGGATATTGGTTTCCGGCAGATTCGCAGAGCCTTCGGATGGCATCTGAAGCGCCTTTCCGGATGCGGGTATTGCCGAAATTAATACCGGAACTGCGGGTTTCTGCGGTGAATTTTATAAAAACCGCGCCGACGGGCGTCAGGTTGCTGCTGTCAATGGAGGCAAGCTCCAGAATGGATTTACCCTCCGGCGTGTCATCGGCCAGCGAACTTAACACCGCATTCAACACAAAATGCTCCATACTGATGCCTTCGAGCGGGTAAAAATGGGTGGCTTTGCGGTTGCCGATGGTAATGGTGCCGGTTTTATCGAGCAAGAGTACATCCACATCACCGGCAGTTTCCACGGCTTTACCACTTTTGGCGATCACATTGGCGCGCAGGGCGCGGTCCATACCGGCAATACCAATTGCGGAGAGCAGCCCGCCAATGGTGGTCGGAATAAGGCAAACAAAAAGCGAGATCAGGGCAGCGATGGTAATGGGCGTATTGGCGTAATCGGCAAAGGGTTTGAGCGTGACGGTCACGATGATAAATACCAGCGTAAAACCGGCCAGCAGAATCGTCAGGGCAATTTCGTTGGGCGTTTTTTGGCGGGAAGCGCCTTCGACGAGGGCGATCATTTTATCCAAAAAACTCTCGCCGGCCTGGGTAGTAACCATCACTTTAATTCGATCAGATAGCACCTTGGTGCCGCCGGTTACGCTGCTTCGGTCGCCGCCGGCTTCGCGAATGACCGGCGCGCTTTCACCCGTAATGGCGCTTTCATCCACAGAGGCCAGCCCTTCGATGATTTCGCCATCGGAGGGGATCAGATCGCCTGCTTCGCAGATAAAAATGTCGCCTTTGCGCAGCGTGCTGGAACTGACGATGCGGCCGTCTTCCAGCCGTGCAGGCGTGTTCTCGCGCGTTTTGCGCAAGCTGTCGGCTTGGGCCTTACCGCGTGCTTCAGCAATGGCCTCGGCAAAATTCGCAAATAGCAGGGTGATAAATAACAGGAGAAAAATGCTGAAATTGTAGGCAAAACTCCCTTGTCCGGCAGCACCGGCAAGCACCCAAAAACTGACAAGCAGCATCACCAGTGTACCGATTTCCACGGTAAACATAACCGGGTTGCGCAGCAGGGTTTTGGGATTGAGTTTAATAAAAGATTGAACGATGGCCGTCCGTATCAACACCCATTGAAACAGCGCGGTATTTTGTTGGCGTGTCATTTTTTCAGTATTAAAAAATCAGAAAATGTTCGGCAATGGGCCCCAGGGCCAAAGCAGGGAAAAAGGACAGCGCCGCCACGATGAGGATGACCGCAAAGATCATGGTGCCGAACGTGGCGGTATCGGTTTGCAGGGTTCCCGCGCTCTCCGGAATATGTTTTTTGGCTGCCAGCGAGCCTGCAATTGCTACCGGACCGATGATGGGCAGGTAGCGCGCCAGCAACATAATGATGCCGCAGGCAATGTTCCAGAATGGCGTATTGTCGCCCAAACCCTCAAAACCGCTGCCGTTATTGGCGGAGGCCGAAGTGAATTCATAAAGCATCTGGCTAAACCCGTGGTAGCCCGGATTGCTTAGCCAGCCTGCATGCGTTTCGGGGTCGGAGGCATATAAATGACTGGAAATGGCCAATCCGACCAAAATCAGGAAAGGGTGCAGCAAGGCGACGATCATCGCAATTTTCATTTCCCGCGCCTCTACTTTTTTGCCTAAAAATTCGGGGGTGCGCCCAACCATCAGGCCGCTGATGAATACCGCCAGGATGATAAAAATGTAGAAATTTAAAAAACCAACCCCTACGCCGCCAAAAAAGCTGTTCATCATCATCCCGATCAGGGCATTCATGCCGGAGAGCGGCAGAAGGCTGTCGTGCATGGCATTAACCGAGCCGTTACTGGTGCAGGTGGTATTGATGGCCCAGTAGGCGGAAGCGGCCGGCCCGAAACGCATTTCTTTTCCTTCCATATTGCCCATCGCTTGTGCAACACCTAGTTGGCTGATGGCCGGATTGCCCTGCATTTCCATATTGATCGTCGGGAGCAGCAAAAGCATAAACCCGAGCGTCATTACGCCGAAAATCATCCAGGCCAATTTGCGGCGACGCAGGATATGCCCCATCGCAAAAACCATCGCTATCGGGATCAGCAGGATAAAAATACTTTCCAGCATATTGCTCAGGTAATCAGGGTTTTCCAGCGGATGTGCGGAATTTACCCCAAAAAAACCGCCGCCATTGGTACCCAATTGTTTGATCGCTACAAAGCCGGCAGCAGGGCCGCGGCTCACCTGTACGGCGTCGCCTTGCAGGCTTGTGATGTTGTCTTTGCCTTCAAAGGTCATTGGTACGCCGCTGAACAGCAGCAGCAGCGCCCCCAGGAATGCAATCGGCAATAAAATGCGGGTACATACGCGCACCAGGTGCACAAAAAAGTTGCCCAGGCTGCGACGCGGAAGCATGGCGCGGAAAACGACACCGGCAATGGCCATGCCCGTGCCCGCGCTGATAAACTGCCAGAGCATCAGCGTGAGTTGGCCGAGGTACGATAAACCTGATTCGCCGGAATAGTGTTGCAAATTGGTATTGGTCACAAAGCTAACCGCCGTGTTGAAAGCCAGGTCGCCACTCATAGAGGCATTGCCGTCGGGGTTCAGTGGCAGCCAGTCCATGTTGGTCAGCACAAACATGCAGAGTAAAAACCAAAGCCCATTGATGAGCAAAAGGGCATACAAATGCATTTTCCAGCTCATTTCCTGGCGCACGTCAATACCTGCAAGGCGATAAAGCGCCCGATCGAGCGGCCCGAAAAGGCGGTCGGCCCAGGTGCTTTGTTCATCGAGCACTTTGCCGATATACCGACCCAAAGGAATGGCGCAAAGCAGCAGCAAGACATACATGGCTGCCACGCCAGTAATTTCAGTATTCATCTTATCAGAATTTTTCAGGTTTTAGTAAAACATAGAACATGTAGCCGAACACGGCCACAGCCAGCAAAAGCAAAGCGAGCATGGTCAGATTTTTTCAAATTGTTGAACGGAAAAGAAAAACAGGGCGAACCCGAAAAGCCCTGTAAGGGTGAGCAGTAATGCCATCATAGCAATTGTCTGAAGGCGTTTTAAGACGTGCCGCCTTCATGCCAGTTGATTGGCAAATGCTGATCCGGATATTCAGAGATGCAATTATAATATTGAATATCAATTATTTATATAAAATAGCATTTACCGTTGAAACCGCAAAACCATAGCATTTTGCAAGGGTAAGGATAGCGTTTTGAAAGGGTAGGGTATTACAAACCGTATGATTCGAGCTTGCGGTACAGGGTGGTTATGGCCACGCCGAGAAGCCGGGCGGCTTCGGTTTTGTTTCCGCCGCTGCGTTCGAGTACTTTCAGGATATGTCGTTTTTCGAGTTCTGCGAGTTCGAGTACGGCAGCGTCGTCGTTGGCCGGGTTTTGGTTAAAAGGGTGGGGAAGGGTATCGGGGAGCAGCGTTTGTCCGTCGCTGAGGATGACACTCCGTTCGATTACGTTTTTGAGTTCGCGCACATTGCCGGGCCAGGCGTAGCGACGCAGGGCGGCGAGATAAGGCGCGCTGATGTTTAGGGCCGGGCGGCCGTTTTTTTGGGAGGCCACCCCTACGAAGTGATTTGCGAGTGCTGCGATGTCGTCAGGGCGTTCGCGCAGGGGCGGGATGGGAATCTGAAAGACAGCGATGCGGTAAAAGAGGTCGGCCCTGAAATGTCCGGCGGCTATTTCGGATTCCAGCTTGCGGTTGGTGGCAGCGATAATGCGTACATTGGTTTTGGCGATTTTGGTTTCCCCAACTTTCAGGTATTCGCCGTTTTCCAGTACCCGCAGCAGTTTGGCCTGCAATTCGGCGGGCATTTCGCCGATTTCATCCAGAAAAATAGTGCCGCCATTGGCTTCTTCAAAAAGGCCTTTTTTGTCTTTTAATGCTCCGGTAAATGCACCGGCTTTATGCCCGAAAAGCTCGCTTTCCAGCAATTCTTTGCTGAAGGCTGCACAATTGACCGCAATGTAGGGTTTGGCTTTTCGGCTGCCGGCCTGATGAATGGCTTGTGCAAAAACCTCTTTCCCGACGCCGGTTTCGCCCAGCAGCAGCACTGCGGTATCGGTGCCGGCTACTTTCTGTGCCAGCGCAAGTGCATCACGGTAAGCAGTTGATTGTCCGATAATATTATCGAACGCAAAATGCTCGTCGAGGCGGCGCTCCAATTGCTGAACCCGGTGCGAAAGTTGAACTTTTTCAATGGCGCGATAAAGGAGTGGAATGATACGCTGGTTATCGTTGCCTTTGGTAATATAATCAAAGGCGCCGTTTTTGATCGCCAGCACGCCATCCGGAATGTTGCCATAAGCGGTGAGCAGAATGACTTCTGTTTCCGGATACAACTGTTTAATTTGCCGGGTCAGCTCCACGCCATTGCCGTCGGGTAGTTTTACATCGCAAAGTACTACTTCCGGTACATATTTTTCAAGCGCTTTGAGGCCGCTTTTGCAATCAGATGCCTGAAAAACCTCAAAGCCTTCCAGTGCGACGATGCGCCCCAGCAGGTTGCGGAGTTTATCTTCGTCGTCAATGATTAGTACCTTGTTCATCCGACAAAGATAAAGCAGAATTATTGTACGCGAATAGCCCTGCGCGCTTCCTCCCAAAACTAATCGTCCCTTCGCGTTTACTCAACCAAAGGCGTCGTTGGCCCTTAAGGGTTTGGATAATCCTCACAGGCGTCTGATGTTTGTGGAATAATCCACATGCATTCACTCGAAAAAACAAAACCGATGCACCTTCAACTGTTCAAACCAATACTGTTTGCCGGCCTATGCCTACTCAGTACCACGGCATTTGCCCAACTTAATCTGAACAAAACTAAAGAGCTGCTCAAAGACAAAAAGGAGCAGCCATCCTCCCGCAACAACGAAACGAAAGCAACAGGCGAAAAACCAACAACCGCCACCCCGGCTCCCCGACAGGAAGATCCCAAAGCGCGCCATGACGCGATGGGATCTAAAGCCCCGGAAAAACCCGCACCAGCGGCTAAAACCTACCCCGATAACAGTACCACGGAAATGGATTTGTCGGCCGAACCTTTTCCGCCTTCTGTGGACATGGCCAGCTTGCTGGCGGAAGGCTACTGGTATTTTAATGCCGCCACCGGCGAAATGAAAATCAATCGGGTACAAATTGGTTTTTTGCCCCAAAAACTGAAAGATGGCTCCGCTGCCGACTACACTTCCTGGAGCAGCAAAGGCCCGCTCGTCCGGATTGAAGTTGTCGATCTGAGTACCAATACCGTAAACACTACTTTCCATTATTCCGCGCAGGTGGCAACATTGCCTTTTTATGAATTGGTACTGAAAGATGTTCCGGCGGATCGCTACCCCTCGTATGCCAAACTAACGGAAGGCAGCTACGCGCTGCGTTTCTATGTTGGTATGCACCATTTTCACACCCATCCTTTTCGCGTGGAAAAAATGAGCAACAGCGATCCTTATGCGCCGCTGAAAGCCCTGTATTTCCTCCGCGGCGCCTGGGATGAATGGGCGTACATTGATTTCAGCGACGACCAGAATTTTGTTTTCAACTACTATTTCACGCACCGCAGCATGGACGTGGAAAACCAGTCGCGTTGGGATTTCAGTTTTCAACAACGCTTTTTTATAAAACTCTTCCGCGATGGCAAACTTATCGCAGTATCCAAGCTGAACGGCGAAGGAGAATATGATATTGACCAATTCGCGGTCACCAATGCCAAGTGGGAACTCCTGTCGAAGGCCCTGATGATTTATCCCAAAAACCCGAAAGATTTCCTGACCAAAGCCGACCTGAAAGACGGCAATTATCAGGTGGAATTGGAACATTCGGATAAAGACGGCAAAAACAAACAAGTGCTGAAATATCCATTTACGGTAAAAAATAATACTATTTTGCCGCATGAAAAAGCCGACCGCAGCAAAACGGATCCCATAAACCTGCTGGAACAAGGTCGCGACAAGCACTTCATCAAAAAATTATAAACCAAATCTTGTAATCCTTTTTCCATGAACCGACTTATCCTTACCTGCCTCTCCTTTTGTCTCTGCTTCCTGGCCCCCATCCTGGGCCAGGCGCAGGGAAATGGCATAACCTTTTACAAATCTTATGGCCGGGATTTGTTCGACCAGGCCCGAACGCTTTGCGTATTACCCGATGGTTACTTGCTGGCAGGCAGTACGGAGGTAACGCAGATTAATGCCGACGCCTGTGTGCTGCGCCTCGATGAAGAGGGCAAGCTCTTGTGGCAGCGAAATTTTGGCGCCAATTACGACGATTATTTTCACGATGCCATTCAGCTTGAAGATGGCGGCTTCCTGCTTTACGGAAAAGTCTCCAATGTCATAAATGCGACTGAAGAACTTTGTCTCATCCGTCTGGATGCCGGGGGCAACACCCTTTGGCAGAAACAATACGGACAAAGCCAGCGCAGCTGCCTGCCTACCGGCCCCTTAGTGCAAATTCCGGATGGTTACATCTTGTGCGCAACCCAGATTCAGTCATCAATTGCGCAGTATTACGCTTTGTTTATTCGGGTCAATTTGCAAGGAGAACTCGTCTGGCAGACGGCTTATGCCCCGGCTGCAGGCGATTTTTCTACACGTTTCAGCGTTTACGGCGTCAGCGACAGCCTGCTTATTGCCGGGGGCAACAGTGGCGATGGCGGCCGCCTGCTTTACATCAGTAAAAATAGCGGATGGATCAACAGACACTACAAATGGGCGCCCACAAGCGGAGAAGTATACCTGTCGGATATGGGGCTTACTACCGATGGCAATTTCGTGTACGCAGGACATCGATATATTACTGAAAATGGATCTACTACCGGCAGTGCGATCATCCATAAGGTAAACCGTAGCGCCGAAGTACTCTGGACCAAATTGGTGCAGGTGCCCAACTGGCTGGGCCACTCCGCCAGTATTTCGCTTAAGCCCGACGACGGTTTTTTTCTGAAGCTTTCCGATGGTTTCGGGCATACGGTACTTTGTAATTTTGATAAGGACGGCAAGCTAATTTGGTCGCGCAGCTATGAAATGCAATTTCATGAATTCGCCGACCCAAGCCCTACGCCCGATGGCGGATTCGCGATATGTGGTACACGCAATGCCAATAGCAATACCCCTTCAGATATGGTACTATTGAAACTTGACGCAGCAGGGAATTTTGGTGAATGTGCCGGTGAAGACCAACCAGTATTCATCAGCAACTATACTTATCCCCTTGAAACAAAAGCCACGTTGTCTTTCAGCTTCAGCAATCTTGTAGCACAGGCAAATGCCCCGAGCCAAACACCCGCGCTGTTTAACACGACAACGATATGCGGATTGAGCACCGGAACCAGCGAAGTCGCCTCAGCGGTCGGCCTGCGTCTCTTTCCCAATCCTGCCCGCGAAATAGTATATCTGGAAGTTCCGAAAGCGGGACTTTCCGCGTATTCGATATTCGATGCCCGTGGAGGTTTACTGTATCATGCGACGACAGAAGGAGTGGCCGGGCAAATGTTGTCTATTCCCTTAGACGGCATTGCGCCCGGCGCTTATCTGCTCGGCCTTCAGTTGGCTGATGGCAGTCGGCGGAGTACCCTGTTTGTGCGGATGTAATACCGTACATAATTCTTTGATAATCAATTTTTCATCCTAAAACTGCCGGAGCGTCCTGCTCCGGACTTCAAAACCATTTTTATGAAATCCTTCATCATCAGAGCAATGCTTTGGTGCTGGGCGAGCCTTTTCTTTGTCGTGCAAGCGAGCGGACAGGAATGTGGCACCATACCCACACCCGAGCAAATTGAACACCTCACCCAAACGCGTCTGGCCCGACAAAGCTATGACGCCATGAGCCTGACCCAGAACCGATCCGGCAACACCCTCAAATGGATTCCGGTACAATTCCACGAATGCCTGCTCAACAGCAGCACCTGGCCGGTATTGTACAATGAATTGATTGAGGAATGGATGCATGATCTCAACAGCCGTTTTGCCCCTTACGGGATTCAGTTTTATCAATGCGGCGAAGTTGATTTCTTTAACAGCAGTACGCTTTGGAGCTTCGACAGCAGCGAAGAACCCCTGCTTGCCCCTTACGAAGTGCCCAATGTGCTGAATATTTACATGTTTGCAGCCGTAACCATCGGCGGCGGCCAGGTGGCTGGTTACTCCTATTTGCCGCCCAGCGCCGACCGGGTTATTTTGAGCCGTTCGGCTATTTATTCCAATAAAATTTTCCTGCACGAAGTCGGGCACTACTTTGGCCTTTACCATACCCACGGCAAAACCGGCGCCGCCAGCGATGAATGGGTAAATGGGAATAACTGCCTGACAGCCGGCGATGATGTATGCGATACACCTGCCGACCCCAACCTCAACGGTCGCGTGAGCAATTGTGCTTACATCGGTGGCCCGAATGATCCCTACGGACAGCCATACATACCCCAGGTGGCCAATATTATGTCGTACGCACCTGAAGCGTGTTGCGATGTCTTTACGGTAGGACAGATGAACCGCATGGCCTACACAGCCACCTACGACCGCTCCTATCTCAGCGGCTGCGCGCACCCTTCCGGCTGCGACAACCCCATCAAGGACCTTCCGGTGGTATTTGATTTTGAAACAGATCTCCAGGGCTGGAGCAGCACAGGTTATTCCGGATGGAGTAATTTTGCCGACTGGCAGCAAATCGACGGCCCCACGCCAACACCCAATACCGGCCCTGATCAGGCGCATTCCGGAACCGGCTACGCCTACATGGACGCTTCCATTTATGCGCAGCAAGGCGGAACTGGTGGCGCTTTTATCAGTCCATGTATTGATCTGCGCGGGGTAGAGTCGCCTAAATTAACTTTTCACTACCATGCCTATGGAACTGATAATGAGATTATTGCGATGCAGGGAAGCCTCGACGGCGGTGCAAGCTGGATAGGCATTGATTCTGCAAGTATGTTGTTTTATCGCTCCTATAACCAAGGCAATCAATGGAATCGGGTCAATGTAGATCTGGCGGCCTTTAAAAATGCACCGGCCTTGCAATTACGCATTTACGCCTGGTCCTGGAATGCACAGGGCGATTATGCCCTCGACAGCATTGCAGTGTACAATGACCCTTCCAGCACTTGTAGTATCAATCACGTTTTTGAAAAATATCATGTGAGCTGCTACGGCGCCAACGATGGACAACTAAACGTAAACGCCTCAGGTGTTTTTACCGGGCCTTTGAGTTACCTGTGGTCGAATGGCCATACCGGAACCAGTCCGACCAACCTTGGCCCCGGCCTGTATACTGTTACCATCACGGCACAAAACGGCTGCTCGGCGGTGGCGTCCACTTCGCTGCTCAGCCCGAACAAACTCTACGTCAACAGTACCCAGAGCAATGTCACGACCATCGGAGGTAGCAATGGCTCCGCAACGGCGATTGCGATGGGCGGCAAAGCGTCTTTCAGTTATCTTTGGTCGAACGGCGCCACAAGCGCTACCATCAACGGCCTCACAACCGGCGTGTATACCGTAACAGTGACCGACCTGAACCAATGCAGCGCTACCCGCATCCTGACAATTTTGCAGCCCACTACCAATTGCAGCAGCTTCCAGAGCACTTTCCCCTGGGCGAGCGGCCTGAACAGCACCAATCTTGGTATTTTTATGCAGGTTGGCGCACCGCAGGATCAGTTGAACTGGACACGTCAAAGCGGCCCGACCCCAACGGCCAATACCGGCCCGGATGCCGCTTACGAAAGCACCCATTACTGGTATGTACGCGCTTCCGGCAGCAATTCACCCAACAAAACGGCCATCCTGAAAACCAACCCCTGCCTGCGACTCAATCAATTGGTCAATCCCGTTTTTGAATTTTACTACCATATGTACGGCAATCAAATGGGCAGCTTGCGCGTGGAAGTGAGTGTAGATGGCGAAGCGACCTGGACGCCCATCTGGTCAATCATCGGTAACCAGGGCAATCAGTGGTACAAAGCCAGCATCAGTTTGTTGCCGTATCGCAGCGACCAGACGAAAATCCGCATAGTGGCCACCACTGGCGTCGACGCTACCAGTGATATTGCCATAGACGCGGTGTACATCGGCAATGGCGGTTTGAATACGTATTATGAAACGCCTGAAAATACTTTTGAGCAGGCTCCGATCCTGAGCGTATTCCCCAATCCTTCTTCGGGCATGTTTACCTTGCGCATGGAAGAAGGTATACAATGCGAACAGGCGGAAGTGCTGAACTTAGCCGGTCAGGTGATCTGGCAGGAACAAACGGCAACCAGCCTGCTCTCCATCGACCTGAGCGAGCAACCGCAGGGCTTGTATTTCCTGCGGGTGCGCCACGGCGATACCGTAGAGGTCTTGCGCCTGCTGCGGCAGTAGTTCCGCGTAGTTTGAAGCTCCGCGTAGTTTGAAGCTTTGCTTCGAACCAGTACATCGAAGCTCTGCTTCGATGCATATACCAGGTGTGCAGTTGTACATTACTTGTATATTCGTCGAAGCAAAGCTTCGATGTAAGAAGTTCGAAGCAAAGCTTCGTTTTACGGCTTCGAAGCGGAGCTTCGAACTACATGGAGCTTCGAACTACAACATTACGACGACACGATGAAACAAGTCCTGATTTTTACACTGATTGTACTGTGCTGCCCGGCGCTGGCACAGACGCCACTTGCAGGGCGCGCCCTGCATTTCCAGACCATCCATGCCCGCGACACCATTGATTTCATTGTGGCCCACTGGCGGGAGGTGATGCATTCATTTATAGCATGGACAGCACTATGAAAAAAACATACCTCATCGCTTTCCTGTTTGCATGCCTGCAAACCGCCCGGGCACAGGAAATTCAGGAACCTGTGGATTTTTGCGACACCGGTTACGATGCCTTTCAAAAAGGAAATGTGGCCGACACCTCCTGCTACCTGCGCGAAACTTTTCCGTGGTTCAGGATGGAAAAGGCCTGGTCGAGTCCTCCCGGATTGGCCTGGTTGAATATTCCTATTGTCGGGAATCTGAATCCACAGGAGGATAGTATTCCGGAAATTCTGACGATCGGACTGAACGATAAAACCTTGTATTTCATACGTGGCGATGGCAGCAATGCTGCAAATCCGGATCAGTTGTATATCAATACTTATATTACGTTTGCCCAACCTGCCCTGGCAGATTTAGACGGCAATGATATTCCGGAAATGGTATTTATTGATGAAAATTTTAAATTTCAGGTCTACAGCAATTTCCAATCGGGCGCAGCGCAAGCCATGACGCTCTGGGCTGTTTCTACCGATACGGTGCCTTCCTGGAGCACCCTGACACATGGCTACTGGGGGGGCGGATTCCGAATAGGTTTTGCCGATTTTAACAGCGACGGACTTTCTGAAATTTATGTAGGCAATAATGTTTTTGGCGTTGATTTGAGCAATCCGGCTCAGCCTTTAATCAAGCGCCTGCTTGAATTCAACGGGCCATCCGGCTTGAATTTTGAAACAAACGCCGCACTTGGATATACTTCAAGTGTGGCAGATTTATTAAGCGTGGCCGACTGCAATGGCGACCCAGACTGCGAAGGCCTGGAACTCGCCTGCGGATACGGTATTTATTCCGTAGATATTGACCCCAATGACGGTGACGGGATGGAAATTAAACTCAAACGCAACGTGCGCACCATAAGCGGAGTGAATTTTAAAGACGGCACAACAACCGTGGCGGATGTTAACCACGACAACATCATTGAGGTCGTTTTTACCACCCGCCGCAACGGCCAGACAGGAGTTTGCGTGTGGAACAAAACCGGCTTCTGGCGCTTTTTTCCAACGCCCCTGACCGACCATACGCTGGATTTTATAGACGCGGTTTCTATCGGTAATGTTTTTGACGACCGCAGCCGGGGCTTTACAGAAGACTGGCCCGAGATCCTGGTCAGACGCGATTACACCATTTACTGCTACAATTTACAGGCGTACACTGCCAATCCGGCAGCACCATATTGGTGGACCAATAACGGACTCTTGATGCCGCATTTTCAAGCCATTGCGCCACCGATTTTATTTGACTTCAACAACGACGGCTACCAGGAAATGGTGCTGCAAGACGGCCGGGCGCTGCATATTGTGGATGGCGGCACTTTGCCGAAACCGGCCTATGTTGGTCTAAATCAGGCCATTACAGAGTTTCCGGTGCCTTTTAATAGTTTTTATGCACATCCGGTCGTCGTAGATGCCAATGGCAATGGCTCGGCAGAAATTGTGGCCGTTACGTATTCACCGGAAATTCCCGGATCACCTTTGCCCTCATTAGAGATCATTCAGGCGGAAAATCCGGATTACTCCCGCTGGGCGACGGCGCGCCAAGTCTGGAATCAGGCCAACTATGTACCCTGGCAAATTGAAGACGACCTTCGGGTGCCTCTGCACGCCACCTTAACGGCCGATAATCGCCACGAAAATATGGCGAATGCACAGACCTCGCCCAATATCCTGCCCGATCAAACCCCTTTTATTCCTTCGGCTGATTTGCGTATCGAAATTAAAAACGTGGAGTGCCAGTTGCCGAAATTTAAAGTCACCTATGAAGTTTGTAATATTGGCCAAAAGCCCAGCGCCGACACCATTGTTTTGAGTTTTTACCGCAATGGAAATCCATTCAGCAGCGCGCTTTCCAATGATTTTTACAACACAACCATCACTACACAAGGGCTTGTACCGGGCGATTGTATCACACAAAGCGAGTTCTTACCCCTTGCCGGCGGATTGGTGTATGCGGTGCTCAACGACGCCGGATTGTATAATACGCCGCTGCCGGCAGGCGCCACAGCATACCACCGGCCGGAATGCGACCACAGCAACAATGTGGCAACCTTTACCATGAGCCTGCTCAGTGCCGCCGCACCGAATCTTGGCCTCGATCGGGTCGTTTGTCAGCCAAGCCCGATTACACTGAATCCGGGAAGCGGCTTTAGCCAGTATTTATGGCAAAATGGCGCCACAACGCCGAGCATAACGGTCAGTACGCCAGGGGTTTATTGGGTACAAACGGTTGACCAGTGTTTTAATACACGGCGCGACAGTATTGAAATCCGCCTTGGTTCCGAAACTCAAATATTACAGGTGGATGCCTGTGCCGGCGCATCGTATGTCTTTAACGGACAAGCTATTGCGGCCGGAAATACCCAGGCATTTACTTATACCAACCGTTTTGGCTGCGATTCGGTGGTGCAGGTGCAGGTGAATGCACTGCCCTTGAACAGTACACAGGAAAGTGTCAGCATCTGCGCGGGGGAAAGCGTTCTGGTTTTTGGCCAAAATGTAAGCAGCGCGGGATTGTACAGTCAGACTTTTCAAAATGCAAACGGCTGTGATTCAATTCATTCCGTAATGGTAAATGTATTTCCGGAAGTCATTCCCACGCAGGAAAATATCAGCATTTGCGCGGGGGAAAGCGTCCTGGTTTTTGGTCAGAATGTAAGCAGCGCGGGATTGTACAGCCAGACTTTTCAAAATGCAAACGGCTGCGATTCAATACATTCCGTAATGGTAAATGTATTTCCGGAAGTCATTCCCACGCAGGAAAATATCAGCATTTGCGCGGGGGAAAGCGTCCTGGTTTTTGGCCAAAATGTAAGCAGCGCGGGTTTGTACAGCCAGACTTTTCAAAATGCAAACGGCTGTGATTCCACACATTCCGTAATACTAAATATTTTTCCGGAAATCATTCCCACACA
The DNA here is from genome assembly GCA_017303875.1 of Chitinophagales bacterium. Taxonomy (GTDB): domain Bacteria; phylum Bacteroidota; class Bacteroidia; order Chitinophagales; family Saprospiraceae; genus M3007. The sequence continues at coordinate 28,790 of JAFLBP010000030.1, forward strand.
GGAAAATATCAGCATCTGCGCGGGGGAGAGCGTCCTGATTTTTGGTCAGAATGTGAGTAGCGCGGGATTGTACAGTCAGACTTTTCAGAATGCAAACGGCTGTGATTCAATACATTCTGTAACGGTAAACGTTTTTCCGGAAGTCATTCCCACACAGGAAAATATCAGCATTTGCGCGGGAGAGAGCGTCCTGGTTTTTGGTCAAAATGTAAGCAGCGCGGGATTGTACAGTCAGACTTTTCAGAATACAAACGGCTGTGATTCCACGCATTCCGTAACGGTAAATGTTTTTCCGGAAGTTATTCCCACACAGGAAAATATCAGCATTTGCGCGGGGGAGAGCGTCCTGGTTTTTGGTCAAAACGTCAATACCGCCAGCTTGTACAGCCAGACTTTTCAGAATATAAACGGCTGTGATTCAACACATTCCGTAACGGTAAATGTTTTTCCGGAAGTTATTCCCACACAGGAAAATATCAGCATTTGCGCGGGAGAGAGCGTGTTGATTTTTGGTCAAAATGTAAGCAGCGCGGGACTGTACAGCCAGACTTTTCAGAATATAAACGGCTGTGATTCAACGCATTCCGTAATGGTAAATGTTTTTCCGGAAGTCATTCCCACACAGGAAAGCATCAGCATCTGCGCTGGAGAGAGCGTCCTGGTTTTTGGGCAAAATGTAAACAGCGCGGGATTGTACAGCCAGACTTTTCAGAATGCAAACGGCTGTGATTCCACACATTCCGTAACCGTAAATGTTTTTCCAGAAGTCATTCCCACACAGGAAAATATCAGCATCTGCGCGGGAGAGAGCGTGCTGGTTTTTGGTCAAAATGTAAACAGCGCGGGACTGTACAGCCAGACTTTTCAAAATGCAAACGGCTGTGATTCAATACATTCCGTAACCGTAAATGTTTTTCCGGAAGTTATTCCCACGCAGGAAAGCTTCAATATCTGTGAAGGGGACAGTATTCTTGTGTTTGGGCAATTGGTCGGTTCCGGCGGCGTCTTCTCCCGTCTTTTTCAGAATATTAATGGTTGTGATTCCCTGCATACCATTCAGGTGCAATCCGTACCGCTGCTGGAGCGCAGCGATAGCCTGCGCCTTTGTGCAGGCGATTCGCTTTACTGGAAAAATAATTGGTACCATCAAGCCGGCACGTATACGCTTTACAGCAACAGCATTACCGCCTGCGATACCTTGTGGCGCCTGCATTTACAGGAAATAAATTTGCCGCCTCTTTCTTTTTCCCTGCGGCAACCCGATGCCAACGATAGCACGGGCGCCTTATCGCTCGCTTTGTCGCCGGCAAGCGAGTACAGTTTAGACGGGGTAAACTTCAGTCGCGACAGCCTTTATCCGGGCTTGCTCCCCGGTGCTTATGTCCTTTCGCAGCAGTATGAGGGCTGCGCCGACACCCTGCATTTTCAAATATTCCCTTTCCGGGAAATTCCGCAAAACGACGCCGAAACGGTTTACGTGCCCAATGTTTTTGCACCGGATTCAGGCGGCGACAATGCTGTTTTCCAACCTTATTTCAGTAATAAAGTCGGAAATAACATCAGCCGCTTCCGTATTTATGACCGGTGGGGTGAAATACTGCTCGACTGCCGCGACATGCCGCCGCAAAGCGATTGCATGCGCTGGAACGGTCGTTTTCGCGGTCGCCAGTGCCCTCCCGGCGTATATACCTGGGTGTTGGAATGGACACAAGCCGACGGCACCCTCGTTTTTAAAAGCGGCACCCTAACGCTCATTCGATAACATAATTTTCCATTTTCACCATGAACAAATTTCTATTCCCCTTGCTTGCTGTATTTTTTGCAACGGTAACTACCCTGCACGCGCAAATTGACAACAGCTACGGCGCCAACGGCACGCGCATCGTGTCTAATCCTTCCAAATCGCTGATACCTTATGATATTGCGCTGGATGCCAACGACAGGCTGCTGCTCAATTACCGCCTGTTCAGCAGCGGCAATACCAGTGAATCCATCGGCGTCGTGCGGCTCAACACCAACGGCCAGAACGATCCGACATTTGGATTTCAGGGCTTCTTCAGTGCCGCTTCTCTGAAACCGGAGAATTATCACTTCGACAACACCATGCGCCTGCTCGATAACCAGCAAATCCTGATACTCGATCATACGCCTTCGGAAAATTTGGTGCGGGTGCAGGCGAACGGGAAAATTGACAGCACGTTTGGGCAAAACGGCTTTGCGGCGATGCCTTATCGTATAAGTGACGCCTTTCAGGTGCTTCCCAATGGCTACCTGCGCGGACAATGCTTCCGCAGCAACGCCAATGGCAGCGGTAATGAAGTCGGAATAGGCGAGTTTTTGCCCAACGCAAGCTTTAATCCGGCATTTAACGGCGGTGAGCCGGCTTGGGCCGATTTTCGGGGTATCGTTTACACCAGTGTTTTACTTCCCGATAAAAGCATGATGCTGGGCGGTCATTTTTATCAGAATAACAAGCACTGGTTATTACTGACCAAAGTGAATAAGTTCGGTGAATTGGACTATGATTTCAGCGATACCGGGTATATCCTGCACGACCTTGTGCCTGGTTTTGCTTTTGAAGCCATTTTTGATATGCTTTTGCTGCCCGACGGCAAAATACTGGCGACTGGAACCGCCGATCAGGGCATGCTGCTGGTTCGTTTTTTGCCCAACGGTCAGCTGGATCCGAGTTTCGGCCAAAACGGAGTGGTCAATTTTGAATTTACTTCGGGCTACAGCATTCAAAATGGCGCTGCTTTAGCCCTGCATCCCAATGGCTTTATTTATTGCGTGGGTACGGCACGCGCGGTAAATGGTACTAAATCGCTGGGCTATCTGGGTAAATTCAGCAGCTTTGACGGCCAGGTAGACAGCACTTACGGCCTCAACGGGTTTTATTATGTGGATCAAGGCAGCATTGCAAGCCAGTTTATAGATGTTGCGATTCAGAGCGATGGCAAAATTCTTGCCATGGGCAGGGCCACCGAAACACAAACGGCAGCCTTTGTGACCCGTTTTCTGCCCGGCAGCTCGGCTCAGTTCTGGTATCGCGACAGCGATGGCGACGGCTACGGCAATCCCGACAGCCTCGTGTTTACAACGCTGCAACCGGCAGGTTTTGTAGCCGATTCCGGCGACTGCAACGATACCAACGCAGCCATCAATCCGGCCGCCACGGAATTGTGCAATAATGGTATTGATGAAAACTGCGACGGGTTTACAGACGATACCAACGACCCGCCCGTGATTATTTGCAGCACCAATAAGGTAAAACTCTACCTCGATCAAAGCGGTCAGGCATTTTTTCCGCTGCGCGAATTGGACGGCGGCTCTTATGACCCTTGCGGCGGGGCGCTCATCAAGCCTTCGTTTAATGACACGCTTCGGGTGAATTGCAATGATCTTGAGCTTGTTAACACCATATCTTATCCCATTATTGATCAATTCGGCAATTTCGGCGGCTGTTCCGCCAATGTTTTTGTCCTTGATACTTTCGCGCCACTTGCCGTGTGCTACGATACTATTTCCGTAGGACTGAATATTGAAGGCAAGGCGGCCATCACCGTTGATGAAATAAACGCGGGCAGCACGGATAATTGCGGTTATTCAATCGCTTATGTGCTGCCCAACCAGTTTAATTGCAGTCATATCGGTTTTCAGCGCGCAACACTGACCATACAGGATGCCACGGGTTATGCCGCTACCTGCGAAACGGTCATTCAGGTAAAAGACGAAAGCGCGCCAAGGGCAGTTTGCACGCAAACCTATGTGCTTCCCCTCGATGAAAATGGCTCGGCCACGCTGGATGCGAAAAAGCTGGACCTGGGCAGTTACGACAACTGCTCCCCATCGCTCAGTTTTTCCGTGGATACGTTTCAATTTAAATGCGGCGATCAGGGTACACACCAACTTACCTTGAGTGTAACCGACGTTTATGGCAATACCAACACCTGCCCGGTAACAGTAAATGTGGTGGACAAACTCAGTCCGGTAGCGATTTGCCAAACCGACACCTTTCAGGTGCAACTGCCACTCAGCGATACCCTGTTCCTGCAAAGTGCCTGGTTCGATGACGGCAGCTACGACAATTGTGCTATCGGCGACATCAATATCGCACCCGCATTTCTGACCAATGCCGACAGCGGTTTGATGCAGGTAACATTGACTTTTAATGACACGGGCAACTATTCCGCACCAAGCCAGTGCCAGGCCTATGTTGCACTGTCGGGCGTAAGTGCGGCGCAAAACCTGATCTCAGAAAACAGTATTTCAGTTTATCCCAACCCGAGTTATGCGCATCTGAATATCATGCCGGAGGGTAGGGTAGCGGGTGAACTCTGGACGGCGTATGTTTATGATGTACAGGGCCGCTTAATGCAGCAGAATATTCTTGGTAGAATGCCTGTAAATGGCTGGACATTAGACGTTTCTGCGTTGCCGCAAGGGGTATTCGTGCTTGCGCTGAAAAATTTGGAAGGACAGCAGTTGTTTACCCGTTTTCAGAAAATGTGAGGTGGAATATTTCCCGCAGTATTCGCAGAACAATCACCCTTAACTCTGCGAATTCTGCGCGTCAATCTGCGAATGCTGCGGGAAATAAACCTACCAAAAATGAAACACTACTCCTCGTCCTCTTTTTGTCCCATTTCATCTACCACTTCGCGGATGCGGGTGGGCAAGAGGCGAAATCGTTTGCCGAGAAATTTTTCCAGGGTAACGGCTAAAAAAGCATAACCCTCTGTGACACCGGGCGCCGGAACGGCAATGATGACAAAAAAGGGCAAAAAACGGGGAATATCCTTCAATTGCTCGCGCGCCTGTGCCAACTCTTCTTCTGTTGGCACAGGCGTTTTGCTGATCAATATCTTCGACGCGCCATGACGCAGGTAAGTCTGCATCATTTTTTTGGTTTCATCGCCTTCCAGCCATAATGCCCAAAGGAGCATTTTGGGAAAACGAATTATTTTTTTGATGCGCTTCAGCTTTCGCGCGTATTTTTTCATAAGTGTAGCGGAAAAATCCCGCTTTTATGACGTCCGGAACCCGTTGAGTTACAAAAGGAAAAGGGACGAAATTATTTTTTTATAAAAATGGACGAACCTGTGCCGGCCGCTGTTCTGACTTGCAGAGAATATGCGCCTGCCGGCAAATGTCGTACCAACATCACACCGCGCATGCGTTCGCCCCAGCGCGCCATTCGCGTGTATTCCAGCAATTTGCCCTGACGATCATACAAGGAAACCCATGCCTCATATTCGCCCGAACCAGCCGGAGCATCCACCCAAATCCAATCACTTGCCGGATTGGGCGACACCTGGATGTCAGTTACACGTCCGTTTATATGTGTTGTCGCCGAAAGCCCGGGCACCACAACCCTGGCTTTTTGCAGGCAATTATTGCCGTTCTCGTTCACTTCAACCGTATACACACCCGCAGGCACATCGGTGAAAATGGGGGAGTCCTGCGTCTTGTTCAATTCCGGTATTGAAAAAACAAATGGCGCCAATATCGACTGTGGATATACTTCAATAATGCCATCTGGGGCGGGTGTACTGCTGTTATCCGGGTAAACTAAACTCGAAAATTGCATGCCGGTAATACAGGTTTTACCCAGGCAAAATTGAAGAGCTGCATCCAGCTCTTGCCCGTTGATATAATCGGCGAAATAAACCTGATTATTCAGCATAACCTCAACGTAAGTCTTTACGATCCCGTCGCCGTCAAGATCTAATATCCGGAAACTAAAACAGGAATCCGGAAAACAGAATGTATTCCAGCTAATGCCGCCCAATACGTCCGGCGTACTGCTGTTTTGTGCCAGCAATGCGTCTTCACTGTTGCGCAACTCCCAGCCGACTGTTCCCGGAGGATCATCACTCGTGAGGCTCACCTGCACCCGTACCAGACCGGCGCCGGCGTTTATTGTACGAACAAGTTGGTCATTGCCCGAAAAATCATCCGCTCCGTCCGGATCAACCGCCAGAATTCGGGATTCAACCATGTTTTCACCACTGTTAAAACCGACGAGTTTAGTGCTGACTGCCAGTATTTCCTGCCCCGGAAACAGCGGGTCAAAAAACGTATCACGCACAAGCGCTGCGCCATTTACACGGCTTTCAACCACAAACGGGAAAAGGGTCTTTAAACCGGTATTACCAATGCGGTATACCAGCGCACTATTGATGTCGTCGCAGTTGCCAAAAAAACTCAAATCGCGCAGCACGGCATCTCTTTCCCTTCTTCTGTTCACCACAACGGTTTGAAGATTATTGCCGCTTTCCAAATCGCCGCCCAGATTCGTTTTAAGATCAAAAACATAAGGCGTCCCGAAAGCACTGAGGTCTTCTTTGGTATCAAAAGTATTGATGGCAAAAAGCCCCTGATTGAGCGTTCCGGCAATCGTATCTTCCCGCCAAGGCCCGCCGTTTAGCCGGTATGCCACGGGGATATCTGCAACCGGATTGGTGCCAAAATTTCGGAAACGCACACTGACGGCTTCGTTATTGCCGAGGTTAAATCCGGTTTGCGGCGCGAGCAGATCAAAAGGCCCTACGTCCCGGCTTTTGCGGGAAGGTGTACAAAATTCAAGAATTTGAGGCTCCAAATTGGCAAAATCCAGCGAATCAAGTACATTTCCAAAAATATCCAACACCTTGAATTTGCCTTTCCAGTTTAAGGTTTGTGAACGGACAATCAACTTGTAACAGGTATTGTTTCCGGCACAAATATCTACTTCAGCATTGCCGGGTGGGGTAGTGCCGGAAGCGATGAGGGCGTTGTTGGTATTGCGTAATTCCCAGTTCAGAATGCCAAAATCAGTTCTGGATTGCGCAATCAGGTAAGCGCCATTGAGGTTCCCGAAAAACTTGAAACTCATGGAATCATTCCGGATGTCCTGATCCTGTTGGCCGTTTGGCAAGGCCGTGAATAGGGTAAAAAAGTTCTGCCCGTTCAGTATGCCGCTCAAATTCAGCGGAATGGTGTCCTGTTCTCCCGGATTCAAATTACCACTCCATTGTACTTGTTGAATGGCCTGAGCATTTACACGCCAGTTGATAATAGCGCTTTGCATGGGCAAGCCCGAAGCATTGCGCAGTATGAACGGAAAACTATAGGTTGAACCGCAAATTAATCCCTGAAAATTCTCTTTCCCAAGCGCCTGCGCATCATTTTCCGTAGGCTTGCGCACCACAACCCGCAGGGTATCGTTTTTGGCAAACTGATCGCGTGCCCAGTGGGTAATCACCATAAAATGGTAGCTGCGCCCGGGCGTCTCCATATTTACGGTTTTGGAAAAAGTATGCGTATAGTTCGTACCTGCCGAAAACACGCTGTTGGCAGTATCCCTGACCACAAAATTGTTCTCGAAATATAAGCTCAGTGCAAAAGGCCCGGCGTCGGAAACACCACTGTTCAGCACATTCGCCTGTACCGTTTCATTCGCGCCTAAAGCGATGGATGAGACGGGCTGAGATAAGGAAACCGGCGTCATTTCGTAGGTATCGCGTTGAATGCGGAAAGAAGCAATACGGGTAGCCCAAAAAACATTATCGGGCTGATATTCTCCTGTAAACCAGAAAGTTCGCTCATCTTCCGGGTCAACCGCCATCGCGCTGTAATCGCCCCAGCGATTACTTTCATGACTTTTTCCGCCCGGCGCCATTTCGTATTCCTGCAAAGGCATCTGATTGAGCAAATCACCGGCGCGCCTGCCGGTAATCCGCAGGCCCGGAAACAATTGTTCGCTGCAAACAGAGTAGCCCAGGCCAATGTTTCCCGCACCGTCCATACTCAGCGTACCCATAAAACGATTGGTCGCCAGATCGGGCGCATACGTGCCCTGCTGATGAATCTGCCAGTTGCCACTGCCACTCTTGCGCAGTTCGTACCAGCGTACAGCCGCGTCGCCACCCGGCCCGATTTGTGAAGAAACATCGGCCACATGATTGAGCACTACCGACTCATAAGATCCAAAATTCCGGTAAGGAACGCGGTACATGATGATATCGTCCAATGCAGTAATTCGAAGCGCGCCGTTGCCCGGTTGCTCTATACAATCAAACAAACCGCTGACGCATACCGCCGTTTCAAAAGGGGCCGGAAAAACCTGCTTCGGCCCTTCAATTTTGTTCTGATCCGGATTTTGCCAGTCGACAAATATTTCCCAGATCTGCAATTGATCCTGACCACCATTCCAGGCATCGTCGTACACCCGGAAAATATAACCCGGACTACCCGGTGGTGGTGGCGGACCACCTTCCCAGTCGGCGCCGGTGGCCGGCTGGTAATCAATACCGCTGAAATTCGGCATTTCAAACCGATAAATATCCACAATACCATTGCCGGCAAGCATGGCATTCCGATTAATGGCATACGCAGAGCAGGTATTGCCACCGATGATTTCATTGGCAGTCACGATGTAGGCATTGTGCCAGACGTATAATTTGGGATAATCGGGAAAACCACTGGTCTGGAAACGATAGGCTTTCCAGGAGCCTGTAGGGTCGCTGTCGTCGGAAATGGCCACGAGTAGTTCATTGACAAACAAACCCTGCATTTCCATCATCAGCCAGCGCTGGGCAGCGTGGTCGTATTGAATAATGGGGTCGCCGATGCTGCCGCTTTGCACCTGCGACCAGATGGTGCTGGTCAGTGCAGGCCCATACACGGAATTGCCCTGCTTGTCCCAAACCTGAAACCAGGCGCCATTACTGTGATTCACCATTTGTACATAGTGATCTTTGCCAATGTCGCCGCTTGGATCGGGTGGCGTTACGCCTCCCAGATCACCAATACCTTCAAAATTAAGCAATGGTGTGATTTCATTGCCTGCATCGGGGAGCGCAGGCGTTTGTTTTTCCACCAAGGGGTCGGCGCCACCGGGAAGGGCGCTGGCATTTTTGAGGGCATTTTTACTAAAAAACTGCGAGCGGCGCACCCGTTTCTCCGGGCCAGCCGCAGTTGCAGTGTGCGGGGTCAGGTTGCGCAGGGGCGCGATGTTTCCAAGAAACACCGCTTGCGTTTTTTGACCTTTAAAATATTGTATTTCAGCGTTTTGCGACTGTGCGCTCAAAGCGCTTTGGAACAAAAACAACAACAGGATCAACAGGAAATTAAAACGCATTTTTTTAAGTGTTTTTGTGTTTGGGTGTTTTAGTGTTTAGGTGTTTTAGGCCCGTGCGCAGCGTTGTTTCGTGCATTCGTGGCTTTATTTTTCCGGCTGCCACGAATGCACGAAACAACGCTGTTCTTAAACCCCAAAACACATAAATACCAAAATACTTTCATTAATATTTAAGCGGCTTGATGGGTGGAATGGAGTCATCCGGGCCGGGTAATGGAAGGGGCGTTTTACCGTCATCGGGTGGTGCAATTGGCTCGCGATCGAGTTCAAATTGCGGGTTGGTGTAGGTACTGTCGGTTCGGATACTGCTGCGATTGAAGCGGCCTGACCGCCGGTCGGGCAATAAACCCTGCAAAGCTGAAAAGAAAATAACAAAGATAATCGCCCATCCAAACCATTCTGGCGGACTAAAATATTGTACCGGCTTGTAGACCAATTTCGACGGATCGGGTAGGGGAGTGGGAGCCTCCGGCGGGCGGATCTCCGGCAAGGCGCCTTTAAACGATTCACCCGGCCTTTCCTGTGTAAATTTTACGGCCTGAGCGGTTTCGGCGAGGTTTGCAGCAATTTTTTTTACCGCCTTGTCGAGGTCTTCCACAATTTTCATGTAGGCATCCTCTACCGGAGTCGTTTCCTTGATGCTTTTGGCCGGCCCAATGGTTTTAAAACGCGCCAGCCGGGATTGCTTTTGCCACAAACTTGGCGCCGTAACAACCGGAAAGATCTGAATTGTACGCCAATCACCGGCATCCTGTGTGTCCCGAAGCCGCATCTGGTGAAACTCATCGCTGTTTTGCCGGGTAACCGCCAGCGTAATATCGGCTTCTATGCTTTTGTTGACAAGCGCGTGGTGGCTCGTCAGGAACACATATATGTGCGCATGTTGCTTCTGCAAATTGTACACCTGGTGGTAATGATGCGTGTTATTTGGTGCTTTGTACCAGAACAACAGCAACTGCCAGGGGAGCGAAAGCGCCTCGGCTTTTGGTGGCGGATTGTAATACCAGATGTTCACCTCATCCTGCAGCGGGTACATCCACTTCACGAGGTTATCCAGCACTGCCTTGTCGGCCGGATCATAGGAGATGAAAATATTTACTTTTTGGTTCGACATATTTCAGGCGCTCGAAACGGCAACAAAAGAAAGCATTTTTTTGAGCATGCTCATCAATAATAAATTCTTTTTCTGATAATTTAAACCGTTCGTCGCATTTTTGGGCCTGCTAATCCGTTTAGCTGCTTCTTTGCACCCGATTCTCTGCATTTCATTCCACCCAAACCGGGTAAAATACTACAACAAATGGTCAGCATCAAGCAAATTTTCACAGAACCCAATACCGACGAGCGCAGCCTCGAATTTCTTACCAAAGCCCTTGAAGCAGCCAACCTGCCCGGCTTCGATTACATCGAATACAAACGCGCCATCCACGCCCTGCAATCTTCCGGATTGGATGAAGCTACTGCCCATAAAAGCGCCTTTACGACCGCGCAAACCTTAGGCATTACCAAGGAAAAACTGCTGGAAACAGCCGCTTTTTACCGCAATTTGCTGCAAAAAGAAAAAGAGCAGTTCGGTGCGGCCATGGAAAAGCAAAACAATACCAAAATTGAAGGGCGCCGCCAACAAATCAAACGCCTGCAAGACCAGATCGCCCGGCACAAAGCCGACCTCGAACGCCTGCAACAGGAAATCGATCAATACACCCAACAACAGGAAATTGAAGAAAAAAACCTGATCGCCGACGAAGAGAAACTCGCCGGCGCCAAAGTCGGTTTTGACAAAACCCTCGACGCCATCAATCTTCAACTTGACCGCGACGTGGAGAACATCAAAAAACACTTATAGTAATTTTCAATCCAGCGCATCCATCAGGCTCGGCGTATGCCCGAAGCGTTTGAGGGTGCGTACATGCGATACAAAAGCCTGCGAGAATGTCGGATTGACCATGTGTTTCAGTCCAAACTCCTGCGCCGTCTCAGATACAATTTTCGAGAGGGCAGGGTAGTGGACATGACAAATTTTCGGGAAAAGATGGTGTTCTACCTGAAAATTCAAACCACCGCAATACCAGGATAACAGGCGATTGTTGGGCGAAAAGTCCACCGTTGTATTCAGCTGGTGAATGGCCCATTCGTTTTCAATGGCGCCACTGCTGTCGGGCAGCGGGTGCGAAGTGCCTTCTACCGTATGCGCCAGCTGGAAAATTACCGTCAGGATAAAACCTGCCGTAAAGTGCATGATCAGAAATCCGCCAATGACCACCAAAGCGCTGTATCCCAGCAGAATCGGCAGTACGACAAGCATAAATGCGTAGGCCATTTTCATCAAAATCATGCGCGTGAGCACAATGGCATCACCTGCTTTACTGCGTTTGCTTACCCCATTGCGGCGGTAACGGGCGAACTGAAGAAAGTCTTTTACAGAAACCCAATAAAGCGTCGTGAGGCCGTAAATGAAAAAAGCATAAATCCATTGAAAACGCTGAATGGATTTTTGACGGGTGTGGGGCGACATACGCAACATCGCCTTGTCGTCAATGTCTTCATCCACTTGAGAAATATTCGTAAAGGTATGGTGCAACACATTGTGTTGCAGCTTCCAGTTGGGCAAGGATGCGCCCAACATGTTAAGCGAAAAGTAGCCCAGCACCAAGTTCAGGCGTTCGTTTTTGGCATAAGCGCCATGCACTGCGTCGTGCATCACACTCATACCGATACCTGCCAGCGAAACGCCGGCAAAAATCCATAAAGGCACGCTGACACCAAATGGCAGATTCAGCGAATACACAAGCACCGGCGGCAATAAGTAGCCGGTGAACAATACAAGCGTTTTTACAATCAGCCCGGTATTACCACTTTTAGAAAGCTGATTTTCAGTAAAATACGCGTCAACACGTTGTTTTAGGGCGGCATAGAAGGAGGCACTGCTTGGAGATACGAAGCGAATCCCCAATTGATTTCTAGTACTAAACATTTTTCTGATTTTGTGCAAAGAACCATATTTTTATCGGTTTTTGAGTGCGTTTACCTTAATTAAATGTAGATTATACTGATTCTACATTATTTTATTAAAATAAATTGTTTTAATAAAATAATGTTTCCGCTGCTGAAAGGGTAGGGGAGTCGGCCAAAAAGTTCCGGAAAACCTGAATTGTGGCTTATATTTGCCCGCTATGCAAAAACAAAAATTTGGAATAACGCTTTTTTTGTTGGCCTTGTCGCTGACGCCAATCGCTGCACAAAAGGACAGCGTATCGCTGCTGAATCGTGTTATTGAAAAATTCACACACGACAACCGCCCGCCCGACAAACCCCGCTTCCTCATTTACCCCACGCTGGCATATTCTCCGGAAACCAATTTGGAAATCGGCGCCGCAGCCGCTTTGTTATTTCATGCCAAAAACGACTACCTACATAACCGCCTGAGCGAAATCACCGCTTTTGGCTTCGTCACCTTGCGTTCGCAATACGGCCTGTGGCTCGACCACGCGGTGTATACCGATCAGGACAAATGGCTGCTGCTCGGTCGTTTGCGTTTTCAGCGCTTTCCTTTGTTGTATTACGGAATCGGTCCTGATGCAAGCGCCGAAAATCCGGATGTGGCCGATGGTTTTGGCATTCAGATCCGGGAGCGCGCTTTTCGCAGTGTGAAAAAAAATCTGTTCGCCGGCATAGAGGTTTCTTATCACAGCCTCACCAATGTTACCTTTGAAAATGAGGTAAATGTGCGCCCGCTACCCTTGGGCCATGAAGGCTCGGCCAATATCGGGCTGGGTGTCGGTGTCGCGTACGACTCGCGGCCAAATATGCTGAACACCCGCGACGGCTGGTTTGCAGAACTCGCCTGGCTGCATCATAACAACCTGTGGAACAGCGACTTCGAGTTTGATAACATCAACGCAGATGTTCGCTGGTACAAGAAAATAAATAAACGGGAAGTTTTTGCCTGGCAATTTTTTGGGAGCATAACTGTAGGGGAGGTGCCCTTCAACCAGCTCAGCCTGTTGGGCGGCGAAATGATGATGCGCGGCTATTATACCGGCCGCTATCGCGACAAACATTATTACGCCACGCAGGCTGAATACCGTTTTTTACCCTTGCCATTCAGCAAACGCATCGGCGCAGCGGCTTTTGCAGGTTTCGGCACGGTTGCGCCCGAATTACAGGCGCTGCGCACAGATCAATTGCTGTGGTCCGGCGGCGTTGGCCTGCGTTACCTCATGTTTCCCAAAAAAGATATTTTCCTGCGCTTCGATGTCGGCTTCACGCGTGAAGGCAGCGGATTCTACATTTTCACCGGAGAAGCGTTTTAGTAACGATGAACGATGAGCTATGAACGATGAGTGGGTTCAGGGTTCGGGGTTTGTGATGCCGGGAGCGGAGCCATTCGTGCATTCGTGGCAACTTTTTAGTAACGTTTTGGGGTAAATTATTTTTCATAATTTATATTATGTTAAATAAGATGTCGAAATCGGCTAAATCGGCAGACGGTGTTCCCTGTTAAGTGTTTTAGTGTTTAGTGTTTTAGTGTCTGACAATCAAATACTAAAACACATAAATACCCAAACACTTAAACACTCAACAGCATTACTCTTTCGGCACAATCTCCGTTTTCTCCCCAAAATAATGTGCAAATTTGGCCATATCCTCGGCCAGCGCCTGATTTTGAGTTGCACGAAGGTACGTATCGGCCATCGAGCGCATCATCTGATAGAAAAAACGATCCATTTCCACAACCTGCATGTCTTCCGTCCACAGATCAATGCGGAGCGTATCGCGGGTATTGCGGTCAAATAAAGCCACAAACATGGCCTTACAAGCCTCCAGCTGGTTGTTGTTCAGGTCGCTGGCGCCCCATTCAATAGACACCGGAACACGCTGCTCATTCAGGCCAACCCGTATCGTTATGTCACTGGTTTTGACAACTTTATCCATTTATTTAAAGTTTAAGTGTTTTAGTGTTTAGGTGTTTTAGTGTTTAAGTATTTGATTTTCAGATACTTAAACACTAAAACACCTAAACACTAAAACACTTTTATTTTGTATAGTAGCTTTTTGCTTCAAAAGCCTTGTTTTCGTCGTTTTGGTACAGGGCATAAGCAAAGCCCGGCTGAACACTATACGCGCCGTGGCGGCCGCGTTTATCCAGCACTACGATACCAATTTGATTTTCTTTGGCCATCTCCGGCATTTTTTCAATGATACGCATGATGGCGCGCTCAGCGGCTTTTTGCGGGTGCGCACCACGGCGAAGTTCTTCCACGGCCAAATAGCTGGTCATGGTGCGTAACACCATTTCGCCCAATCCTGTGCAGGCTGCAACGCCGGCATCATTATCGGCAAACATCCCTGCCCCGATAATGGGGCTGTCCCCTACCCTTCCGTGCATCTTGAACGCCATACCACTCGTCGAGCAGGCGCCGGAAACATTGTTCGCTTTGTCAATCGCAACAATGCCGATGGTATCATGGCGTTCCCAATTGATTACCGGCTTGTATTTAGATGTTATTTTCCATTTTTCCCAAGCCTCCCGCGCATTGTCTGTAAGCAGATTTTCTTTCTTAAATCCTTGATTCAGTGCAAATTGCAAGGCCCCCTCCCCTACCAGCATAACATGCGGTGTTTGTTCCATCACCTTGCGCGCTACGCTGATCGGATGCATGATATGTTGCAGGCAGGATACCGATCCGGCGCGGCCCAATTCATCCATAATACAGGCATCCAGCGTTACAAAGCCATCGCGATCCGGAAAACCGCCATAACCCACACTGGTATCGTTGGGGTCTGCTTCGGGTACACGGGCGCCTGCCTCCACTGCATCCAGAGCGCGACCGCCATTTTTTAATATTTCCCAAGCGGCAGCGGTAGCCTTCCTGTTGTCCCAGGTTGCAATAACAACTGGCAAAGCACCTTTGGGGGTCTTACCAGGTGGTGTTTTGCCCGCCAAAAACGCCGGATTACTAAGTGCCAGGCTTCCAAAAACAGCCTGACGAAGGAAACGCCTACGGTTACTCATGTAAGAATGTTTATTTTTGCAGCGACACCCAGGATTTTCTGTACGCCGGCGTCAAAGGTAAAAGCACTATGAAGAATTTTATATTTTTTTCAGGCATAATCGCCATTTTTGCAAGCTGCGGCGCTCAGCCCAAGCGGAATGATCCGGCGCCCTGGGCAAAAATTCATCTGAATTTCAAGGGAATAGACGCCCAGGGACTTAAAAACGGCGTTGCGGTCAATTATGAATTTTGTGTGCCCGCAGAAGAAAAATTCTATAAAGCCGTGCATAAAATTGACCCCACAATTCAACTGATGAAGGGCAGTAAAGGGCGTATTGGCTGTTCCGACAAGGAGTGGCTGCTCGTAGGGAGTACGCAACAAAAAAACTATCGCACTGTTTTATACGACCTTGCAGCGCTGCCTTACATCGCCCGCATTGAAGAAACTTTCTGGGAATAAACCCATTCGTTCATCGTTACAAAAAGTTGCCACGAATGCACGAATGGCTCCGCGCCCGGCATCACAAACCCTAAACCTCCGAACCCACTCATCGTTCATCACTCATCGTTCATCGTTATAAAACATGTCTGAGCAGCCAAACGACGCTTTTGTCAATCCCATTGATAAAGATAAAGTGGCCGAAAATCCCGGTCTCCTGCCCTATGCCCACCACGCCGGCAGTGCCATTATTCGTCCATTAGACAAAGGCCGTATCCGCGGCAATGCCATGACGGCCATGTACGATCAGACTGATCGGCAGATGGAACAGTTGCGGCAGCAAATGGAAACGCTGATGCAGCAAGCCAAATCGCTCGATCAGCGGGTGCGCATTTCCGAAATTATTTACCAGGCCGAAATCCCCTTCCGCCCGGTGATACACCATATTTATTATCTTTACCTGCGCAGCAGCGATGGCAAACATGTCCTTTCGCTTATCGCACCCGGCGAATGGGGACGCAAAAAGCCCTACGATTATGTCGCTTCCCTGCGCCTGCTGGGCGACCATACCTGGGAAATCCTGGATGGAAATGTTTAATTTTTAATGTTTGATTTTGGATTGATTATCAATACTTTATTGGTCCTGAGTAGCTGCCACGAATACACGAATGGCTCCGCGCCATTTACCAAAACACCCAATCACGAAAACACTTAAACACAAAAACTTCATGTTTTCATTTGACCTACAGCATACACAAAATGTCAGTGCCCTTCTGGAGCAATTGAGTGTTTACAGTAATGAACAGCTAAATGCCCGTCCGAAGGATGGCGGCTGGTCGCCTTTACAGGTCTTGCACCACCTCATCTTGTCGGAGACGCTTTCTTTGCAGTACGTAAAGAAAAAAATCAGCTTTGGCGGTCCCTTTGAAACGGTGGGCCTGAAATCCCACTGGGCAGGTTTTTTATTGAGATTTTACCTCAATACGCCCATTAAATTCAAGGCGCCACCCATGGTCACGACGGAGAAGTTACCCGAATACAGTACCCTCGAGGCCGCGAAAACGCAATGGCTGGCCATACGGGAGGAATGGAAAAACTTCCTCACTACCTTGGCCCCGGAACTCCACAATAAAGCGATTTATAAGCATCCGGTTGGCGGTCGGCTGGGCTGGAAACAATTGTATGTTTTTTTTGCCACCCATACCAAGCGACATGAAAAGCAGATTTTTAAGTGTTTGGGTGTTTAGGTGTTTTAGTGTTTACCTTAGTAGCCATACGCAACGCTATTCGTGCATTCGTGGCTTTTTGCGTGTTTAAGTGTTTTAGCATCTGTATGTCAATTACTAAAACACTTAAACACGAAACCTCTAAAACACTTGCTAAAAAGTCACCGGCCTTTCAAAGTTATTTTTCCGGTAGGGCACTTTGAGGAATTCCAGCGAACCGGGTTTTACCTGAATGGAGAAGAGGTAAACATTACGGGTAGGTTGCCAGCTCAGGCTCATTTCCCAGCAGTGCAGATCGCGGATAAAAGAAATATCAGGGTATCCGATCGTGCCTTGCTTGAGGTTGTAGGAAATGTTGCCGATATTGATTCGCCAGTTGCTGGAAAGCTGAATCGGACCGGAAACGCTGAAATCGTGGAAGGACATCAGGAAGGTATCGCGCACCGTACCAAAGCCATTGGCGACGAGGCGGCGTTCAAAACCAATGTTGTAGGCGATGCGGAAATCCTTGATCCAGGATGCCAGATCGTCGTTGTCGCGCCGCTGCGCAGGCGTGCCTCCACTACCCTTTTCGCCTTTGTTGTTCTTGAAAAAATCGCTGAGTTGCCCGATGGTGAGGTTGGTTGTCAGACGCACATTCAGGTTCGACATCCTGAATAATTTCCCTTCTTCCTTGATCGTAAATCGATTGATACGATTGCCCCTGGCGTCATTAATATACGGATCGAGGGTTAAGCCCCAGTTGATATTTGTAATGCCCTTGAAAAAGCGGAAAACCCCTCCGGTGGTTACCGGACTCCATTTAAGGCTGTCGGCCGATAAATTATAATTGCCGCTGAAGGTCAAATTATCAAATATCCTTTTTTTGATAAGGGTATCTTTTTTAGCATTGAAGTATTTGAATTCCAACAAGTTAGCTAAACTATAGCCGATGGAAACGCTTTGTCTGGAAAAGCTGGGTTTCCCGAAAATCCCTTCGTCAAAAATCCCGTAACGCACGGTATCGTTGTAGGCGCGCCGCAAATCGGTTTCCACTTCGCGGAAGTATCCCCATTTGGGTTTTGTAAAATCGGGCGCAAAACTGACACTCGCAGAGGGCGTGAGTTTGTGTCGGAACCCACGGAACCAGCCGTGTTTGAATTTTTGCGTCCAGAATAAAACCGTATTTGCCGAAATACTGGTGTTAAAATTCCGATACGAATAAAAGCCCCATTTGCGGATCGTAGTATCGATACCGTACTGCGATTTGGATTCATTAATGGTCGTAGACAATACCTCTCCGTTGATCGGGTTGCGGAGGGTATCATACACCAACCTTCTTTCATTAAGTAATTGTTTTTCAATTACATAAGGGTACCAGTTTTCTTCGAGGTTAACCGAAGGGGCAATATTGATGTATTTGAACAGCTTGAAGTTAAAATCCGTACTTGCCCGGTGAGCCATACCCATTTTTGCTTTCTGGAGGGTCTGACGGGTAAACAAGGTGGTATCGGTTGCCTGAAAGGTATTTTGGAGCTGATTGCTGTAAGTCAGCGAGATCTTTTCATACCATGCATTTCTTGTAATTTTTCCTTTAAAAGGATAGATACGTTGCATGTTAAACTGCACATTGGGCAGGTTGATGGTCATTTGGCGCGATTGCGTATTCTGGGAATGGTTCATGGAGGCGCTCAACTGAAAAGGCTTGCCCGGAAAACGCTGGGTATAGTTCAGGTTGGAGCTGAGGTTGTTCTGAATAACGCTTTGGTAGTCGTTTCGGTTACGACTTTGGTCGCGGTTGGTTTCAATGTTAACGGTGCCGCTGAAATTACGGGTCGGATGCGCTTTCTGATGCTGGCGGTGGCTCCAGGTGAGGCGGAAAGAACGGAATGCTTCTTTTTCCGCACGCGCATTTTCCCGTACCCGACGATTGAAGGAAATGAGAAAATTACCGTTGTTTTTGTAGATGTAATCGTAGCGTGTGTCTAAGCTGATCCCCAAACTTCCGCTCACATAGGCATTGAACAAAATCTTTGCGTCCATGTGCTCGTTGATGGGCTGGTACCAGCCAAAATTGCGCAAACCCAGGCCCTCCTGATCTGCAAATTCAAAATCCTGAGGAATAATCAAGCCGGCTTTTCTGGTTTTGGTAATCGGAAAAAAGCCGAATGGCAGTACAAGCGGGGTTGGAATACCGGCGATTTCCACGTTTGAAAATCCGGTGACAACCATTTTATCGGGAATGACCTTTAATTTTTTGGTATGAATACCGAAGTGTGGGTGCGGGGCATCGCAGGTGGTCAGGATGGCATCGCTGTTGTAAATGATATTTTTTTTCGTGGTGTCGGCCGAACCGATGAACTTGGCTCTTTGCCCCAGTACAAAGATATCCTCCTGCTGGCTCCGGGCTTCGTAAATGATCCCTTTTCGGGTGCTGAAATTATAGCGCAGTTTATTCGCGGTAAAGGCCTGGTCTTTGTCCTTAAAATCAGGAAAACCAACCATCTGGCCCGCAGTATCTCGGATGCCCTCGGCGCTGATCTCATTTTTACCGTAATCAAGTAAAATATAACCCGCTTTTACGGTCAGGGAGGTATATTTCACCTCTGCATTGCCGTACAGGTGCACCTGTTTGTTGATGACATCAAACCACATGGAGTCCTGGGCTTTGTAGTCCACAATGTCGTCAATACCCTCCGAAGCGATTTTAACTTTACTCAAATCCACCACCGCGGAATCAAGCGGCGTGCTGATGCCGGGCGTGGGCGCAATAGAATCTGCGCGGGCAGATACGGAACGTGCCGTTCCCGGCGTTATCTGCCCGAAAGCCATTACTGCTTGAAAAGAGCAGATAATTGCTAATAATAAACGATATTTGCCGAAATTTTTCTTCAAAACGTCAGAACATTCTTGTTTTTAGGCGCTAATCATACAATTTTGACTCTTATGAGATCAAAAATCGCCCTACGAACGCTAACCTGCGGTATATTGTGGCTATTTTTACACAACTTTAACGTAGGGGCGCCGCTTTACGGGCAACCCAAACCGACTGAGCATGCCCAAAGCGGGGGCAAAAGTATTTATAAAATCAAGAAGGTGGTACTCGATGCAGGACATGGTGGAAAAGATCCTGGCTGCATCGGCGGTCACAGTAAGGAAAAACACAACACGCTGGCCATCGCCCTGCGTGTCGGGCAGTACATCAAAGCCAATTTTCCGGAGATCGAAGTGATCTACACGCGTGATAAAGATGAATTCATCGAACTCAACGAACGCGCCGCCATTGCCAATCGAAACAAAGCCGATTTGTTCATCAGCATTCACTGCAACTCCATTCCCTCTGCTACGGTGGAAGGCTCGGAAACCTATGTGCTTGGTTTGCACCGCGCCGAAGACAACCTCGCTGTGGCCAAGCGGGAAAATGCCTCTATTTATTTAGAAGAAAATTACAAACAAAACTACGGCGGTTACGACCCCGCAAGTCCGGAAGCGCACATCATGAGCGCTATGTGGCAAAGCGCCTATCTGGAGCAAAGTATTTTGTTTGCCTCCTACATTCAGCAATACGCACACGCAACAGCAGCGCGCAAGGATAAGGGCGTCCGGCAGGCCGGCTTCCTGGTACTGCGCGAAACGGCGATGCCTGCGGCCTTGTTTGAAACCGGCTACCTGACCAACAACAAAGAAGATGCCTTTCTGGCCTCCGATGAAGGCAGGGATTTGATGGCCCGTGCCATCTACGAAGGTTTTCGCGATTACAAAGTACACATGGAAACCGGCAGCGAAGTGCTGGCCAAACAGGAAGCGCGCAAACGCCCGACTATTGTGCCGCCTCCCCCACCCGCTGCCCCCAAAGTGGTGGCCGTAAAACAGCAGGTGCCGGAAACGCAGACGCCGGTAAAAACCAATGTTGCGCCGCCGGTAAAAAATACGCCGGAAAGTGTAAAACCGGCGCCGCCGGCGCCGGTGAAAGAGCATTATAAAATACTGCTGATGAGCTGGGCAAGCAAGGTTGATCGGAACACCGGAAAATTTGCTTTACTGGATAAAGTCGAAGAAGTTTTTGCAGACGGGAAATACCACTACTTTTACGGCGATTATGCCCAGCGCAGCGAGGCAGAAAAAATTTTACCCGAAATTCAGAATCTGGGATTTAAAGGCGCTACGGTTCAAAAAGCGAAATAAATCCATAACCTGTTCAAATTCAAGCAAATAATGCTAAAATTTAGCAATGAAGTTCGCGTCGCGATCCTTGCGTTCGTCGCGCTCGCCCTCGGATACTGGGGCTTTAATTTTCTCAAAGGCAGAAACCTGCTCACCCCTTCACAGGTATTTTACGTCAAATATCCACACGTCGATCAACTGCGCGCTTCCGCACCGGTTTTCCTGAAAGGCCTTCAGGTCGGTATGGTAAAAGACGTATACGTTGATCCTCAGGACGACAGCACCATCACCGTTGTGCTGAATATTGAAAGCCGGTTTGATATTCCAAAAACCACCCAGGCCTTTATCATTTCACAGAGCGTCATGGGGGTAAAATGTATCGACCTGATTCCCGGCTCCTCCTGCGAAGGAAAAGACTGTGCCCAAAGTGGCGATTACCTGCAAGGCCGCCTGAAAGGCACCCTCGAAAGCCTCATCGGCCAACCCAAAGACATTGATAAGTACACCGAGCGTATACGCGCCGGCCTGACCATCGACATGGACTCGCTGGCCAAAGCCAATCCGGAGAGTATGGCCGGAACGGTGCAGGCGCTTGACCAAACCATCCGCGATCTGCGCGATGTGATGGGCAACCTGAAAACCATGATGTCCGCCTCTTCCAGTAGTTTTGTCAAAACCGCAAAAAATGCAGAAGCCTTCTCCAATGTGCTGAGCAGCAACAGCGACGAGCTGAGCGAGATGATCGCCAACCTCAAAGCGGTGAGCAAGCAATTGGAAAATGCCCAACTCGACAGCAGTTCCATCGCAGCCCGCAAAGCCATCGAATCGGTAACCACCTCGCTGACCGATTTGCGCGGTACGCTCAACAGCACGCAGCGCACCATCAACCGCGTGGACACCCTGGCGCAAGGCCTTATTCAGGGCAAAGGAAATGCCGGTAAACTGCTCACCGATGAGCAACTCTACGACCACCTCAACCGCCTGTCCTATAACCTGGAACTGATTAGCCAGGACATGCGCCTGCACCCGGAACGCTACACCAAAATCAAGGTGAAACTTTTCGGGAAACACAAAAGCAAACCCTACCAGTATCCGGTAGATGATCCGGCCTACAAGGCACATATGGACTCCACCTTAAAGGCAAAGCAATAAATGGCCATACGGCATCTGTATGAACAATACGGCGCCGAAGGCTACTACAAAGAGCATGGCGACGCATACGAAAATCCGCATTTTGCGGAAATAGATGCGCTTATCCGTCAGAATTTCGACTTTATTGACACCTCCGCCGGGGTACTCGACCTGGCGGCCGGGGGCGGAGAGGTCAGTTCAACCCTGCAACACCTCGGTATTCAAAATATCAGGGGATGTGACCCGTTTACGGATGCCTTGTATCGCAAACAAACCGGCCTGGAATGCTGGAACTTCAGTTTTGAAGACATTATCCGAAACGGGTTGCCGCAGGATTATTATTTTTCAAGCGTGATCTGTTCTTTTGCGATGCATTTATGTCCTGAAAAACAATTGTATGCTCTGTGTACGCAGTTGTTCGACCGGAGTCCGCAGCTGTTTATCATTACGCCGCACAAACGCCCCGAGCTGGAAAAACTGAGTGGTATTGAACTTGTCCACGAAGATTTTGTTCTTACCCCTCGTGGCAAGCAGGTACGCCTGAAAATGTACCATCGGCTATACTGATTTAACAGTTCCCGACGAGCCTGAACCCATATTATTTAACATCAACACACAATTTCCTGATATGGCACATTTCAAACGTACAGCAACTGCTGAATGGCAAGGTACCGGCGCTGAAGGCAATGGCGTCCTGAACGGACCTTCCGGTGTATTCCAAGACACTCCCTACTCCTTCAAAGCGCGTTTTCAAAATGAAGACGGTAAAGCTGGCACTAACCCGGAGGAGCTGATTGCAGCCGCACACGCCGGTTGCTACGTGATGGCCCTGAGTTTTCAGCTCAGCGGCGCCGGCTTCCCACCGAATAAACTGCATTGCAGCGCTACCATTGACATGGAAAAAGGCGACAGCGGCTGGGCTTTTGCCAAAATCACCCTCGAACTCGACGCTGATGTGCCCGGTATCGAGCACGAACAACTCATCGAATTGGCCAACGCCGCCAAAGCCGGTTGTCCGGTTAGCCGCGCACTCGGCGCAGTACCCATCGAACTGCAAATAAAGTAAGAGAACGATGAACTATGAATGATGAATGATGAATGAAGTGTGTTCAGGTGTTACTCAAATTCTAAAACACTAAAACACCTCATCATTCATCATTCATCATTCATCATTCTCTTACTTGCATTTCAGTGTAATAAGGGCGGTTTCAATTTCATTACTTTTATGGCCTGCCCTGTCCTGAATATAGATGCGATAAAAAACAGTGTCCCATGCAACGGGAACTTCGCTGCAGGTAAGGGGAATTTGCCCCGGCGGATTATAAATGCAGCAAGTGCTTGGAATAACGATGCTGATTTCTCCTGAAATACCATTTCCAACACCTTGTTCGCCCACGTATGGAATGCGGTAGGGCGGTTTGGCGAAGCTGTCGCGGCCGTCGCTGATAAAAATATCCGGCGTTTGGTTATTCTCAAATCCCAGGTCGCCATCGCCGTCTGTAAAGCTGAAGGTAACCAGAATACTGTCGTTGCCGAGCGGCGTTTGCAGCATCTGGGTTTTGGACATACGTTCGAATGCAATTACCGGTTCAATCGGGTAATCAGGGGGTTGCAGGCAAGCCACAAGCAGGCTGAACAGGAAAAAAACAGGCAGGACTTTTTTCATGGAAAGGTGTTGAATTATTAGTTCAAAGATACACAATGTTGCAAAACGAACGGTCGAAATTGTTATCCGGTGTTGAAAACGTCGGTAACGATAACTTTGATGCGCTGGCGCTTGAGGTTTTTCGTTATCAGGCGACAAACAATGCACTGTATGGCCGTTTTCTTGAATTATTAGGCCGCAAACCGGCACAGATCAGGCACTGGTCAGATATTCCCTGCCTGCCGGTAAGCTTTTTCAAAACACATACCATTCAAAGCGGCGACTGGCAGCCGGAAGCTGTTTTTAGTAGCAGCAGTACCAGCAGCCAAACGCCCTCCCGGCATCCGGTGCGGGACGCCGACTTTTACCTCCGTAATACTTTGCGCGGTTTTGAAGCAGTATACGGTTCCATCAAAGGGATGTTGATTTTGGCCTTGTTGCCTTCCTATTTGGAGCGCAGCGGCTCTTCGCTGGTGCTTATGGCCGACTATTTCATCCGGGCCTCCGGCAATCCGGACAGCGGTTTTTTCCTGTACAATCATGAAGAATTACTGGAAAAACTAAGAAAAAACAACAATTCCGGCCAGCAAAAGATCCTCTTACTAGGTGTCAGTTTTGCCCTGCTGGATCTGGCAGAACAATACAGCGGCCCTCCCCTGCCGAATCTGGTGGTCATGGAAACGGGTGGCATGAAAGGTCGGCGCAAAGAGCTTACCCGCTCGGAATTACACAGCACATTAAAAGCCGCTTTTGGCCTCAAAAGTATCCATTCGGAATACGGAATGACCGAAATGTTTTCGCAGGCCTGGTCGACCGGAGAAGGTATTTTCAAGCCCTCGGCTTCGCTGCGCGTCTTTGCCACCGATGTTTACGACCCGCTCTCCCCTACCCGACCCGGTAAAACCGGCATATTGAACCTTATCGACCTCGCCAATGTTGATAGCTGCGCATTTTTGGCCACTGAAGATTTAGGCAAGGTGTATTCGGACGGCAGTTTTGAAGTGCTGGGCCGAATGGATGCTGCCGAACTTCGCGGCTGTAACCTGATGATTGAATCTTGATTTTTTATGATAAAAATTTTGTCCAAACCGCAACAAGCCTCCGGCGCTTTCAATAATGGTGAAATTATTGAAAACAAGCCAATTGGCTTTCCACGAGAAAACCTCCAAGGCAACGGCGCCTACTCCAACCTCTTTTACTGGGCACATGCCAAAGCAACTACCGACAGTACGATCGGCCTGCACCCGCACCAGGGTTTTGAAATTTGCTCCTTTGTATTAAAAGGCGAAATCCGGCATTACGATACCAAACTGCGGGAATGGCGTCCCCTGTCGGCAGGTGATGCGCAGATTATCCGTGCAGGTAATGGTATCAGTCATTCCGAATTTATGGCGCAGGGCGCAGAGATGTTTCAGATCTGGTTCGATCCGAATCTGCAAAAAACCTTGCAGCAGCCAGCATCTTACGACGATTATAAAGCTGCACAATTTCCTGTAAATGAAGCCAATGGCCTTGTTTCTACCATTATTGTTGGCAATGATAGTCCATTCAGAATGGATACGCCGGGCATTCGGGTACGGCAGGAAAAAATACGAAGCGGCAGCTTACAGCTTCCGCTGGATGCCAATACGGTTTATTCCTTTTACCTGCTTTCCGGCGAGCTGACGCTCAACGGGAAGTCACTCAATGTTTCAGATTTTTTTATTGTAAATGCAGAAACCGGCATCGAACTGGAAAGCAGTTCTGAGGCCGAGTGGTTTGTCATTGAATCCCCTTCCAATCCCGGGTACAGGACTTACGCGTAAAAAAAAGTACAAGCGCCGTCATTCTGCGATTATTTAAGCTGCATTTCACCTAAAAAGTTGTTGTTTTGTAGCATAATCCGATGTAATGCGCCCAAAACTGAAAATTCTTATTGTCCTGCTGCCTTTGTTGGCGGCGTCCTGTTGTCTGCCCGCTGCCAACTACTACTGGGTAGGTGGCAGCGGCAGCTGGTCGCAGCTCACCCACTGGGCTACTACTTCCGGCGGCAATGTGTACCACACACAAATCCCGACCGGCAATGATGACGTCTTTTTTGACGCCAATTCGTTTGCTGCTCCCGGACAGGTGGTAACGGTGAACCTCGACAATATTACCTGCCGGAATTTCAACTGGCAAGGCGCTGGTTTTAACCCGGTCTTTGAAGGCCCGGCAAGTTCCAGTCTTGGCGTTTTTGGCGCCTTTACGCTTATTCCCGGAATGCAGTTCAATTTTTCCGGCGAGCTCCATTTTCAGAGCAATTTGCCGGCGCAAAACTTAAGCTTTGCCGGCAAAACGATAAACGGCAATGTGTTATTTGAAGGGGCCGGCGCCTGGGTAATGCAGGACGCCCTGATGTGCACGGGCATTTTGCGTATTCAAAGTGGCACTTTGAATACCAATAATCAAAATATCACGGCAGCTCAAATGGTCTGGGCATCGAGCGCCGGGCCGGTTTTTTTACAACTTGGCAGTTCAATCATTACCCTTAATGGCGCTCCCTACCCTGCCGCGGGTGGCAACGGACAGACGCCGGTTTTTGACATCATCGCCAACGGCCTGAATATTACGCCGGGTTCGGCGCGTATTGAATTGAGCCATAGCCAGGCCAATCTGAACATCAGCGGCAGCGGCGGCTTGCTGCTGCCCGATATTTATTTTACCAATACCACGGCAAACCAGGTTGAGCTAAGCACACTCGGGCACAGCGGAACCAGTATTTTCAACAACCTCGGTTTTGCCTCCCACGCGCGGGTGAGCGGGTCGTTTACCGTGAACACCCTGTTTTTATCGCCCGGAAAAGACTATGCCTTCCGGAGCGGCAGCGCCCTCATCGTGAATAATATTTCGGCGATTGGCAGCTGTCAGCAGCCCATCAGCTTGCAGACCTTTAATGGTGTGGGGCAAATGACCTTTCAAAAAAATACAGGCGCGATTACCTTGGATTTTGTCAGTCTGAAAGATATACGCGCCACAGGCGGTGCAACATTTACGGCCAACAATGCCGTGGATTTAGGCAACAACAGCGGCTGGACACTCAACTTGCGCTCGGTGCAAACCTTGTTTTGGGTGGGCGACAGTGGCAACTGGGACGATCCGCAACATTGGGCACTCAGCTCCGGCGGACCGGGCGGCGCCTGTATCCCAAGCGGTGCAGATCATGTCGTATTTGATCAAAATTCTTTTTCCAACGGCGCGCAAATCGTTACCATTAATCCGGAAAACGCCTATTGCAGGGATATGCGCTGGCAAAATATTCCCAATGGCGTAACGCTTGCGGGGGGCGGCGACCGCAAACTGCACATTTTTGGCTCCCTGCTTTTTGCACCCGAGCTGAACCAGCAATTCCTTGGCGACGTCTGGTTTGAAGCTCGAACGAGTGGTCAAAGCATCACTTCTGCGGGGAAAAGGTTTCGACAAAACCTCATTTTTGACGGCCCTGGCGGCGAATGGATCTTACAGGATTCGCTCTCCGTGCGTTTTGAAATACATCATTTTCAAGGTTTGTTGCGCAGCAACGACGAGGATATATTTGCTGAAAAATATTTTGCCCATGAGGTCACTTCCCCGCGCGGGCTAATCCTCGGCAATTCCACCTTTACCCTGCGTACCGGCGGCGCAGGCGCGGCACCGGAATGGTTTGTCAGCGGTGTCAATTTCGACTTTCAGAAGGGTACCTCAACCATTCATATCGGCGGCCCCCCAGGGCTTCCCAACGTGCGTTTTTACACCTTCGGGCAGGCGCTCGATTACCACAAAGTGATCGTTGAGGGGCAGGTATTTATGCTTCAGGACGCTGATTTGTATACGCATTTCGACTCTTGCTGGCTGAATTGGGGTGGACAGGTAATCAACAATACTGCTTTTGATTATTTGTTTTTGAAAGCGGGTGAAGGGTATCGCTTTGGCATTGAAGATGTATTTCGATTCGGGTATCTGGATGCAAAAGGCGCTTGCGACGCCTTTGTTACCATACAGTCCATTGAAGCGGGTGTGGCGGCTAATTTTGAAGGCTTGCAGGCGCAAACAGACCTGAATTACCTGATGGTGCAGGATGTGCATATTCAGGGTGCTTTCCCTTTTATTGCCACCAATTCGGTGGATCAGGGCAATACCAATGGCTGGACGCTGAATGCTGCCGCCGGGCGCACCTTGTATTGGGTTTTGGACAGCGGCAATTGGCTGGAGCCTTTACACTGGTCTTTATCGAGTGGCGGCCCCGGTGGCGAATGTCCGCCCGGTCCGGCTGATGATGTCATTTTCGATGAAAATTCGTTTACCGCAGGCGGCCAGGTGGTCAGCGCCAATTTTTACCATGGCTATTTGAATTGCCACAACCTTACCTGGGGCAATGTAGGTTTTACGCCGCGTTTTGATGCCGATAATTTGAAAATTTACGGCTCGATGGATTTATCTGTTTTGGTCAATGCCAACCTGAACAATATTGAGTTCATGAGCAAAGATAGCAACAGTTACATACGTTCGGCGGGTCATGCGATGTTGTACGCCCGTTTTCAGGGCAGCGGGAAGTATCGTTTACTCGACGATTTTAAAGCGTACTATTTAGAATTTCAAAACGGTATTTTGTGTACGCAAGGCTTTACCGTTACTACCGATTACACCGTGGTTTTTCGGGGAAAATGGGAACTTTCTGCCAGTATTTATCATGTAAATGGCGAAACTGGCGGTTTTGTGCAATTGCCCCTGCAATTCATCCGAAAACCATTTATGCTGGATGCCGGCAGCAGTACATTTCGGTTGAATGCAGCCAATCAAACGGGCCTTTACCTGCCCTACCCGCTTGTATTCAGCCGGATTGTCGCCACTTCCCCGACGGCACTGGCTTATTTTGAATCTTTTGATACTACGGCACAGTCGCTGACGGCGCAGTACCTTCAGTTCTTCGGAGATGCCCGTTTCCGTCTTGGCATCAATACTGACACCCTCATTTTTGCAGCGGGAAAACGTTATGCCATGAGTGTCGCTGATCTGCATTCTTACCGGGTGAAGGCGTTTTTGAGCGCAATTGGAAACAACTGCAAACAAATCAATATCGAGGCGCTTTTTACCGGCGGCAAAGCAGACTGGATAATGCCTCCTACTGCCAGAATTGAAGCGGATTTTGTCCAAATGAGCGATCAAAATGCCGGGGGTGGCGCGAATTTTAACGCCGGCTCACACAGTGTCAATGTAGCTGCCAGTAACAACGGCTGGATTTTTGGCTCGGCCCCCACGGCCGGAGATATTGGCGTTTTGGGTAAAGACCTGAGTTTGTGTCAGGGGCAACAGGCCACATTCAGTGCTTACAGCTACTCCGTTAATGAGCAATATTTCTGGAGCGACGGCAGCAGCGATACTACCCTGACGGTTGCGCAAAGCGGCGTTTATGCCGTTCGGGTGCAATTTGCCGATAATTGTGAAATCGTTGATACCGTAGTGGTAGCCCTCACCGATCTTGCTTTTGAACTCGGCCCTGATACAGCATTCTGCCAGGGATTATCCGTTTTAATAGGCCCAAACCCCATAAGTGGCGCTGCTTACACCTGGAGCAATGGTCTGCAAAATGCTCAAATTCAGGCAGATAGCGCTGGATTGTTTTATCTCGAAGTATCACTGCTGGAATGCCGGTTTGAAGATTCTATTCAAATCAATGTATTGCCGGCGCCACTTGTAAACCTTGGCCCGGACCTGGTGGAATGCGCCGGAAATCCGCTTACAATCGGCATACAGCCGCAAAATGGCGCTACTTATGTATGGAATAATGGTGGGAGTGGCCCGAATATCGAAGTGCAGACAAGTGGCAATTACAGCTTGGTGGCTACCCTCAGTGGCTGCCAGGCTGCCGATTCCATTCAGGTTGCATTTAGTTCGCTGCCACAGGTTGCGCTCGGGCCGGATCAGGTAATTTGTACGGGTCAGACAGCGTTTTTTTCAAGTGCAATCGAGTCGGGCACTACCTATTTCTGGACGGACGGCATAAGCGGCGCAACGCGCACAGCAGCGCTTGCCGGTTGGTATGTGTTGCAGGCCGACAACGGCGTTTGCCAGAACCAGGATTCCATCTTGCTAAGCGTAAATCCGTTGCCCGCAGTTGACCTCGGGCCTGATCGCCTGGGATGTACCGACAGTTTGTTTACCATCGGCGTACCGGCACAAGCCAATACACAATACAGCTGGAGCACCGGTGCAACAACGAGTTTGGTTCAGGTTTCAGCTCCCGCAGAATATATCCTCACGGCTACTGCATTGGGCTGCAGCAACAGCGATACGCTCGAAGTAGCACTGTTGCCGCCACCTTCGGTTTCGCTGGGCCTTGACCTTGGGCTTTGTCCGGGAGAAACCCTGACATTACAGGTGGCGGATCCCGGTGTTGTTGTCACGTGGTCGAATGGAAGCAATGGTAATAGCCTTATGGTCGCAACGCCGGGCACTTATTGGGCGCGCGCGGTAAACGCATTCGGTTGTGCGGGTGCCGATACGGTATTGGTTGCGGCTCATCCGTTGCCACCGGTTTTTGACCTTGGTCCCCGACGTGTGATTTGTGAAGGCCCCGATGGTGAGGTATTGCTGAGTGCGCCGCAAGCGCCAAATCTGACTTATTTCTGGAGTACCGGAGAAAATAGCAGCAGCATTATCGCGACGGTTTCCGGATGGTATGCGGTGCAGGTTCTCACCACCAACGGATGTATACGCAGCGACTCGGTTGAACTGGAATTCAGGGACAAATACAGCGTATATGCCGGTCCCGACACCAGCGTTTGTGACAATCAGCCTTTCATCACCTTGCGGGTTCAAAACCCGGATGCTGATAAATATTTATGGACGGGCGGCGGCCAGGGAGCGGAAACGGAGGTCAGTACCTCCGGCCAATACATCGTACAGGCGCAGAAAGGCGAATGCGTGGGCCGCGATACCGTTCAGGTGGTTTTCAGGCATTGTTCCCGGTTTAATGCGTATTTACCCAATATATTTGCGCCGGATAAATTTGATCAAAATGGCACAATCAGGCCTTTTTTTCCGCCGGAAATAGAAATTCTGGAATATCAATTTGAAGTATATGATCGTTGGGGAGGCCTGGTATTTCGCTCGCAGGATCCCGCAGAAGCCTGGGATGGCCGATGGCGGGGAAAGTTTTGTGAAATGGGCGTTTATGCGGCCTATGTAAAATTGCGTTATCGCGACGACTTTGGTGAGGGAGAAGCGTTTTTGGAGGGCGATATCACGTTGTATCGTTAATTCATTAAAATTGTACCCGCCAGCTCAGGCTTGGCAGCAAAGGCAAACCTCTTATGTTTTTTTGAAAAATAACATCCGGCGGCGACGTGATGTCGGTTCGGTAAAATATGGTAAAATAACGGTTGGCGCGGTTGTACAAATTATAGGCTCCCAGACTGATACTTTGTTCCCAATGTCGGTATTTCCAGGTTTTATTGCAGGCGACTTCAAGCCGGTGTTCCCAGGGCTGTTGCAAGTCGCCATATCCAAGCCGATAGGCCAGAAACGTGGATTTATGCAGGTCTACAAAACGGATTTTATCACTCAGCAAGCCTTCAAAGCCTAATCGGGAAATCACATCTCCGGAGGCGAGTATCCAGTTGGCCGAAACAGACCAGTTGCCTTTCCATTGCTTTACATAGGAAAATTTGAAGGTATGGCGCCGGGAAAATCGCGCGGTATACGCAGCGTTGTTATTCAGCCCTTCAAAGCGGCGACTGGAATTGGAGTATGTGTATGAAGCCCAGCATTGCTGTGATTCGGATTCAAACCGGGCAGATACTTCCAGCCCGTGGGCATGGCCTTTCCCCATCACTAGGCGTTTTCGCCAAAATTCCGGATCTGTCATTGCCGGTAAGGTGTCGCCCGGAAAACTCGTCCGCAATTCGTCCAGGTTATTCATCCGATTCCAGAATGCCTGGACTTGAATTTGCCAGCGCATATTGGCCCAAACCGGGCCGGCAGCGTATTGAAAGGCAGTTTGCATCGGCAATCCGGCAACCGATAATATCCAAAAATCATTGACATTGTCAAGGCCATTGTTGCTCACCGCACGCAAACTTTGCGTATAAAAACCGGCATTTGCCCTCAACTGAACCCGGCGGAATATGCGTTGAGAAACATTCAGTCGTGGTTGAATGAACAGGTGCTGCGGAATGTTTTTTCCCAAAAAATACTCCATGCGAAGGCCGCCATTTAACGCAAATCCGCATTTTGGCACCTGCCATTCGTAGGCCGTATACAGGCTGATGGGTAAAAGCGATTGACCTTCTATCAAATCATTGGTTCTTAATTCGCCGGTAATCGAATCTTCAACAACCAAAACCACATCGCCGGTAGTATTAATCTGCCCTTGGAAAAAGAAGGGCTGTAAGCGTTGAAGATTGGCGCTGAAGCCTGCCCTCAGTACCTGATTTTTACCTAAAAACCAATCCGTGTCCGACTTTAAGCCCCATTCATGCAAATCGCTGGAGCGCAGATCGGCCATTTTTAATTTGGAACCGAATAAATCCAGCACATACCTCGTATCCGAACGAAGGGTAAAGCGGCTGCCGGTCAGTACGGTGTTGGAGAAACAGCGATCCGACCACAAGTGGTTCCAGCGCAAGGCACCGGAAAAATTGCGCCACTCAAATAATACCTTTGTTTGCTGGATCAATTTCCCGAAAGGCGGTAAATCCAGACCAAAAGTATCCAGATCAGTAAAAACATCGGATCCAAAATAGAAACTGGCGTACACGCGATCCCGGTCGTTGAATATCCAATTGAGTTTGACATTAACATCGGTAAAATGATAAGAAGAAATTCCTCCGCGTGCATCTGCACGTTTATCGCGTACGGAAAAATGTTCGAGCACGGGGCCCAACAGGGAGCGCCGGGCAGTGATCAGGTAAGCCCCTTTTTCTTTTCTGATTGGACCTTCCAGCAGCAAACGCGTGGCAATCCAACTAAAATTTGTACTCGCCGAATGTTTATACAAGTTGCCTTCCCGACTTTTTAGTTCCATAATACCGCCAAGCCGGTTGCCTAAACGCGCAGGCGCATCGCCTTTCCAAAGTCGTGCGCTGCTCACGACATCAGGATTTACGATAGACAAAAGCCCAAGCCCGTGCGTCGGGTAAATCAACGGGGCGTCATCCAACAACACCTGCGAGTGATCGATATCGCCACCCCGCACAATGGGGCCGCCAAAGCCATCTGTACCGCTGGAAACGCCAGCTTGTGTTGCAAAGGCACTGCGCAAAACATCCTGCTCGCCGCCCAGCGCAGGCATAATTTTCAATGGTAAACGACTCAGATCTGCGCCTGCTGTGAAATGGCGGCTATGCTCCTGAATGGAGTCCACCGATACCACAATTTCTTTTAAACTGGTATTTGGAACCAGGCTCAGTTCTATTTTTTGACTTTCCGGACGTATTTTCTGAGCCTCAGCTGCTACATAACCCGCCATACTCGCGCCCAGCGATAAGCCTTCGCGCCGGGGCAATGACAAGCTGAAAAAACCGTAATTATTACTGGCAACCCAGCGTTTAGTGCTCTGCTCATAAATGGTAGCGCCTGCCAGCCGCTCACCTCCCTCCCGATCAATAATATATCCGGATACCAGGATTTCCGGTGGCGGCAGTTTGTAAATACTGATCTGATCGGAAACCTGTCGCCAGGCCAGGTCACGATCCTGAAGTAATTCTGCAAATGCGGCTTTGAGCGTTGTTTGTCGCATTGCCAACGCCTGCACCGGCTTTTGTCCGTTTAACAATGCTGCATCCAGGCCGATGGCAATGCCGGAAGCATTACTCAGTTCAATTAAAGCTGCACTCAGGGGGCCTCCGCTAAACACAAAATCGAATTTTGAATGCTGATTTTGTTGTGCGCACAGTATTTGGGAGCCGAAGCAACACAATAAAATGGCTAGCCGGAGGCCGTTAATTGGACGTAAATTCATTTATCCATACACTTTCCGCCATTTAAACGGATTGAATCTGTATTTTCTTCTATACGAAAACCATAAGTGGTTTCCAGATTTTTCAATACTGCCCGAAGTTCCGCTTTCGGGAAATTTGCGGTCCAGCGACAATGTTGCATACCAGGCTCTACAATGGCAATAGGTTTTCCGAAATATTTACTCAATTCCTGCATTGCCGTTGCTAATTGCTCCTGCCGGAAGGTCAGACTCCCTTTAAACCACTCAGCTGCCGCCGGCGGAGCAGACAATAGTTCCAATGCCTTGCTTTGCCGATCGACGATGGCGGCTTGTCCGGGAGATAGCTCAAGTACCTGCGATTCGGATGCTACTCGTACTTTACCAGAGAACAGGCTTACTTCGTTTTTTACTTCAGTCGGGAAAGCCCTGACATTGAACCGGGTACCCAGTACCGTAATCGTAGCATCCGCCACATTTACCTGAAAAACCTGTTCTGCCCGATGTGTTACCTGAAAATAAGCCTCTCCTTCCAGCTCAACGATGCGCTTGCCGGCACTGAAAACTGCCGGGTAACGCAGTTTGCTGCCACCATTCACCTGAGCCGTCGAGCCATCGGGGAAAAGCACCTGCTGACGGTTCCCTGCGGGCACCTCCACCATTACCCATGGCGCATTGGAGGGGCTGTTGGTTTTCCAAAGACCAAAAGCGCCAAGGGCGAGCAGGAAGGCTGCGGCCACCGCCCACCATAGTTTTTTGGGGGCGTGTCGCGATGATAATGCGGGCTTGTTTTGAGCTGCAATATTTGCTTTAAGCGTTTGCAGGGCTTCCTGAAGTTCATGGACCGGAACTTCCTGAATTGGCGACAATGTATTTTGCCAAAGGGCAATGAGTTGCGCTTCCGTTTGCCGGTTTTGCGGGGCAGCCTCCAACCAGTTTTGGAGGGCTGTTTTTTCATCGGCTGCAAGGGTTTCGCCGCGCAGTTGTTTATATAGCAATAAAATGAAGTCCTGCTTGCTCATTGTGTTTGAGTCTCGTATCTTTCAGACGCCGCCGGAGCATCCACTCCCCTATCGCGGCCTCCTGATTTAGGTAAAAAGGATGCAAAGGATTAATTCAGGCAGGAAAGGCCCCAGCCATTCTCTCAAAAGGCGCAGGGCTTTACCAATTTGATTTTCAACTGTTTTGGGTGCAATACCGAGTTGTTCGGCAATTTGTGTGTAACTTAAAAACTCAAAGCGGCTGAGCCTGAAAATAAGCGCGCATTGCTCCGGCAGCCGTCCGATGGCCTCTTGAATACGCCATTCCAAACTCTCTGCTTCGAGTACTTGTAAGGCGTTGGCTGTTTTGTCGGGTATCGGTGGGATGGCTGCTTCATCGTAATGCGGTTTAAGGCGGCGCAGGTGAGAAATACAGCGATTCACCACCGCGCGTTGCAAATACGATTTTAAGGCGATTTCGATGTGGAGTTCCTGTCTTTTGTTCCAGAATTTCAAAAACACCTCCTGTACCATGTCCTTGGCGGTATTCCGATCAGCTGTGAGTTGCAGGGCGATATGGAGCAGATAAGCATAGTAGCGTTCAAAAATAAGCTCCAGCGCTCCTTCGTCTCCTTCCCGGAGGCGGGCCAGCCATTGTTGTTCTTCTTCGTTTTTAGCGTGCATTCGTATAGGGTTTGCAGGATTGTGGCGCAAAAGTAGCACTTCTCAATAGTCCGGGCTTCTAAACCAACAGGAATGCACTCCTTTGGCGTAATAGAAAATAATTTCCTCTGTTGTGTGGGGGTGTGGGGGGGCTTACTGGCGTCAGATGTACAATCAGGATAACTCATCACCTGCTTTTTCTCAAGCTAACATGCTTAATTCAATGAAAAAAATCTTATTCGTTTTGTTTTTTGCCGCTGCGTTGAACGCTTTTGGCCAACCCCTCCAACCTGCCGGTGTACTTTGCGGCAATGAAATTTTTCAGAAAATAATTGCTGAAAAATATCCGCATTTTAAGAAAAACATCGACCAGACCTTTGAACAGGCACGCCAACATGCCGCCGCCAACCCGGAAGGCGCTCAAACTTTTGACATTAACGTTGTGGTACACATTGTCTGGAAAGATGCGGCGGAAAATCTGCCCGACAGCGTGGTGCTGGATCAAATGCGCATCCTTAATGAATCCTTCAATCGCCTCAATGCCGATACCTCTAATCTGCGCGATGTATTTGATCCGGTTGCCGGAAGTTTAGATATTAATTTCAAGCTCGCCGCAATTGAACGCGTGGAAACAGACAAGCTTTTTGAAATTTCCCTCACCGATGAAAACCTGCTGGCCGAAGTAAAATCCACAGCCGACGGCGGCAGCGACGCCTGGGATACGGAGCGATACCTGAATATATGGGTATGCAATATTCAGCCTTTGAGTATTTTCGGGATACCTGTAGGGCAAATTCTTGGTTTTGCTTTTCCGCCCGCAGGACTCAGCAACTGGCCTGCAGGCGCCAATGCGCCGCTGCCTCAGCACGATGGCGTAGTGTTGGATTTTCGCACCATCGGCAGCAATAATCCTAACCCGCTCTTTGGCCTCGACGGCAACCTTGCTGTAATCAAAGGGCGCACGCCCGTACACGAAGTAGGTCACTACCTCGGCCTGAGGCATATCTGGGGCGATGGCGGCTTGCTTGGCGGCCCCAATGATTGTGAGCAGAGCGATGGCATTGAAGATACCCCTTTTGCCAATGCGCAGTCTTCTTTTGATTGCGACACGACCCGCAATAGTTGTGAGCAGGTGGAAACTTTTTATGGCGTCGACATGCCCGATCTCGTAGAGAATTACATGGATTACTCCAGCGAAAGCTGCCAGAATATGTTTACCAAAGGACAATGTGCACACATGAAAGCGGTATTGGAGGGTCCACGCATCAAGCTCACAGAGCCGTTGAGCAGTGTGCAGCAGGCACAGGTAATGCGCTGGAAAGTATCGCCCAATCCGGCCAACACCACTTTGAATGTGGATTTTGAAACGGAAGGTTCCACACGCCGGATTTGTTTGTACAGCCTTGCCGGTCAGCTGGTGTTGCAGGCCTCAGCGGAAGCGCGCCGTGCCAGCATCAATACTTCGGCGCTTGAAAGCGGACTATATTTTATGCAAATTCAGGATGCTGATGGTATGCAGGTGCAAAAGATCAGCGTACAGCATTAATTCCTATTATTTGATTTCAAACACCCGTTCATACCAACGCCAGAAAGACCTGTTATTGCTTTTTGCCTCAAGGCGCTGATCCCAGAAGCGGGATCGGTAAGACTCAGAAGCCGGCCGTAGCGAAGTTAATTTTGCTACGGCCATTTTTTTTACAAATTACAAATTAATTTAATGTTTTTTTTACAGGCATAAGGTTTTGACTAAAATCCATTTTTCCATTTACGGGCTATATTGATGGCGGTGTCCAGCATTTCAGGCGCCCAATAGCGGGCTTGCCAATCGCTGTCGGCCAGGCCGCAGGCAATCAGCTGCGCCTGTGCACTTTTCAGATCGCCGGCATTTTCAAGAATATCCGTCAGTTGTATTTGTTGTTGATACAAGGCTTCATCTTCAAGCGGAACGGCATTCAAGGTATATTTCATGGGCAAAAAATCATGGATTTCGCGGCCTTGCTGTTGCCGGTTAAAGTTTTGCACCGCCTGTTCCATTTTGAAAAAATCTGCCTGAAAATCAAGTCTTTCCTTTTCGCTGTTCAGCGCGGGACCAAGCTGCTCCAGCACCACGTATTTAAGATTCGGGCAGCGTGGCATGACCATTTCCAGCAATTCAAAAACGCTTTCAGGTACGGCATGATCGTGGGTGTCGCGGCGCACCGGCCGTTCCGGCCTGGCTTCACTTATCTCCCAGGAGCCGCCTGAAATATGAATTTCCCGAACACGTTTCAGGGGGTAATTCCTGATTAAGGTATCGACATCCTGTTCAAAATTATGGAGCTGGCAGTAAAAATTGTGCAGGTCAAAGATCAGGAATCCATTGATCGGCTCAAGGAGTTCGTCCAAAAACGCGCCGTGCCGGCGCACGCCATCAAGCGAATAGGCAAATGCGAGATTTTCCAATCCGACAGGACGGCCACAGGCTTCGCTGATGCGTTTTAGGCGATCTTGTCCGATGGCTAAAGTGCCTGGGGTAAAAGGAATACTCAGCGGCGCGCCCCGGTGAAAATCAGCGCCCGTCATAAAGCCAAAATGTTCGCTGATATGGTCGAAATGATGCGCTTGGGAAAGTTGGCGAAGGGATTCGAGCCATTGTGATTGTTCGGGCAGCCATTTGCCGGAAAACAAGGAAAAAAATACGCCATGCCCGATCAGCCGACCGGCCTGGCTGAATTCACTTAGCAGGTCGGTAAACCACTCCGGGATTTGCTCAAATGAATAGAGCGCATCGAAGGACCATTCGATCGCTTCGACACGCTCTGATTCCAGTAGCGGCAGAACGCTGAACAGCAGATTGCTATCCAGGTTGCAGGAAACTGTTGACAATACTTTTGGCATAACGCTTAACCCATCCCGCAAGCCGGGCAGCAGTATTCCGGATTGGTGTTATTGCCTTTGTTTGCCTCGTTTTTAAACAGCTTGTTTTTGCCGTTTTCCTGAGCCTCCTGAGCCGTTTTAATCAATTGGCAGGAATTGGCCAGCAAGGTGGTGCCGAGCAATGCGGCTTGTAAAACTTTTTTGGATACTTTCATGGCAACGTAGTTTAGTTTCTTGCAAGACGAAGCCACTGAAAAAAGGGTTGGGTTAGTCTTTGTCGCGGTCTTTAGCTGGGCGTTTGTGGTAGCGCCCCCAGGAGAAACCAAACTTCAGGCTGGCTTGTCCGTAAGGTGCCGAGAGCTGGGTATCGCTTGCCTGTGCCAGGTCGCTGCCACTGACGAAGCGGTAGCCGCCTTCCAGTCCTACACGAAACCAGCGGAACACATTAATTTCGATACCGGCAGAGGGTTGCACCACAAAAACGCGGTCGCGCACATTATTGATATCTACGGTGCCGCGGCCGAAATCCACATTCAGCATGGGGTGTACGGCTTTGTAGGGGATAAAACCATAGCCCACTTTTGCGACATTCCATTTCATATTGAATTTCTGATCGCTTTGGCCCTGCCAGTTGAAGGTTTCGTTGGTGCGGTAGTGCCCCCAACCGACATTCAGCGATTTTCCGAACTCGAAGCCGAAAAAACCGCCGCGGTTGTAGGTGTCGTTGTTGTCGTACAGCGTGTATTGGTGCGTATAGCCGCCCCAGATGCCGGAAAAGCCCCAGTTGCGGGAGCCAAGGATGGTTTCTTCACGTTGTGCATTGGCCTGGAAAACGGCCACAACAACGAATAAAAGGGCGAATAAGCGCGATTTGGTGCTCGACATAGTTTTGTGTAGTTTGGTGAAAGGACAGGTGTATAGAGGATGGACGGATGGCGGGAGAAAAAAGTTACAGGGAGGGTGGAAAAAAATGGCGCTGGCTGTCCGTGAACAACAACCAACGCCAGACAAAAGGAGCGATACAGGGCTTACTTAGGAAGATCAAATCTTTCCGGCCATTGAATATTTCTGATTCTATCTTCTTCAATAATACAAAGGGGGCCGGGTGCACTTGTTGAATTTAAGGTGAAGCTCGGCCTTGTTCCGTCTTTATTGATATACAGTGTACCATCTACCCGGTACTCGCAGGTGCTGCGGCCCTCCCACACCACATACATATTGATACGCAAGCGATCAGGGTTATTGGGTAAGGCTCGGAAGGTCGTGTGTCGGCCTTCAATGCTGACCGGACTACGACGTGCACATCTGTTGGCAATAATATACCTGGCTTCTCTGGCAAAACTTGAAACCTTTTGCTCAAGGCTTTGCTCGGTCTCGATACCCATGGTCTCTGCTACTTGTTCCCGTTTGTCGTAGATGAAGAAGGATAGTAGCGCAATCCCTCCTGACATCATCAATTTTGAAATTCCTGACATGTTGATATTGTTTTGATTAAACCACTATTGGCAAGCCAAAAATGAGGAGTATCTATATAGCTGCTATGCAACCAATGCACTTGATTTGATAGGCCGGGCATATGATTTCATTAGTACGCGAATAGCTGATTAATACATCATTAGTCATTATAAAATGTTGTTTATCAATTAAATAAAAATTATTTTTTCTAATAAAAACTAATCATTTACATTTGTCAAAAATCGTTTTCGTTATGCAAAAATATCGGACCTTGTACAAACTTATCGAAGAGGTACTTCTGTTGATGAGTATTGACACAACATTTGATCTTGAAAAAATAGTTGATGTGATGCAAACTGAAATCAGGATTCATTGTAAGCTCAGTGTTGCTGATCTCAATTTATCACGATTGTTGAAAGACTATCTTGATAAAGTTGAAAAGAGTGATGAAGCTATTGATCGAAATGAAACCAAAGAGGTGCTGGCAGCATTTTGGCTAATCAAAAAGGGGAAGATGAAAGTTGATGAGCTGGAATCAATACCAAGCAAACGAGGTAGCAAAGGCAATAAAAAACTGAATCATCTGTACTTTGCGCGGGAGAGTCTAAAGATTTTTGTGTAAACTGGTTTTCACTGGAGATCGATTTGGCAACGCTTTTCAAAGGTAGTTAAAAAAGCATTGAGGACGATACCCCAGTTATGAATAGGTACAGTCCATTTTTT
>JAFLBP010000031.1 GCA_017303875.1 Chitinophagales bacterium
ACCACTCAACCACCCACTTTCCGTTTCCCGCTTTTGGGGCTGCAAAGGTACGCAGCTTTTTATTTCTACCAAATCTTTTGAAAACTTTTTCTCAAAAAAATTTCTAACCAATCCTCAACGCAAATCCTCATTCAATCCCCCTCAACTCCAAGCTTAT
Source organism: Chitinophagales bacterium (assembly GCA_017303875.1). Classification (GTDB taxonomy): domain Bacteria; phylum Bacteroidota; class Bacteroidia; order Chitinophagales; family Saprospiraceae; genus M3007. Next base: position 158 of record JAFLBP010000031.1, read on the forward strand.
CACCCCTTTTCATCCCCACTCACATCCCCTCTCTATCAAAGCGGGCGCAAAGGTAAGACGAAGTTCTATTCCACCAAATAGTTTTTGAAAAAAATTATAACTTTTTTTGAGCAAGCCTGAAAAACCCGCTTTTTACCCTTTTTACACCTATATATATAGTATAGTTATTGGCTTATTCCGTAAACAAAGCATCCCGAATCCTGCATTAAAGCAAAATTCGGGATGTCTGTAGTAGCCGGTTTAATTATTCAGGCGAATCTCATCATCATTGCCCTCAAAGAAACGGTATTGGTTCAGCGGGTAGTCGGCATGCGGCACCACACGTATCCATTTATTATACCGCATAAACCAGCGCATCTGCAAACTGGGGAATCCCTTTTTGAGATACGCCTCCAGAAACGGATGGGTACGCAGGAATACTTTGCCTTTCGGACGCGACTGCATAACAAACTCCAGATCGCGGTTCACCTCGTCGGTCAGCAGGATGGTAGCATTTGCCTTACCCGTTCCGCCGCAGGTGGAGCATTGCTCGGCGGTATCCACCACGACTTCCGGGCGGGCACGCTCCCGGGTTATCTGCATCAGGCCAAATTTTGACAAGGGCAGTATCGTGTGCTGGGAGCGATCCTTGCGCATAAAATCTTCCATTGCCTTGGAGAGCTGTTTGCGGTGATCCTGATTGCGCATATCAATAAAATCAATCACGATCAATCCGCCAATATCGCGCAGGCGAATCTGACGGGCAATTTCTTCCGCAGCTTCCAGGTTGACGGCCAGGATCGTCTGGTCGACATCATTGGAGGCAATCTTGTGTCCACTGTTCACGTCGATGACGTGCATGGCCTCGGTTTTTTCGATCACCAAGTAGGCGCCGCTGTTCAGGGTAGCGGTTCGTCCGAAAGCAGCTTTGATTTGTTTGGTCACACCAAAAGTATCAAAAACAGGTTTGCTGCTATTATGGTGTTGCACGATATTTACCTGATCGGGGCTGATGGTTTGCAGGTAGGATTTAATATCGGCATACATATCCTTGTCGTTCACCACAATTCGGCTAAAGCCGTCGCTGAGCATATCGCGCAGCACACTTGCCGGCTTGTCGAGTTCGCTGAGCAGTTTGGCAGGAGGTGCGACGGTTTTGAGCTGGCGGAAAATTTCCTCCCATTGCCCGATGAGCGTAACGACTTCTTCGTGCAGTTCCTGTACTTTTTTGCCCTCGGCGGCGGTGCGCACGATAATACCGAAGTTTTTGGGCTTAATGCTTTCGGCAAGGGTGTGCAGGCGCTTGCGCTCTTCGCTGCTGGAGATTTTTTTAGAAACCGATACGGTATCGGAAAAAGGAGAGAGTACCATGTAACGACCGGGCAGGGTCAGTTCGCATGACAGGCGCGGGCCTTTGGTGGAGATTGGCTCCTTTAATACCTGCACAAGAATCGGGAAGCGCTTGTTCAGCACCTGATCGATCTTGCCGGTTTTAATAATCTCTTCTTCGTATTTGAAATTATCGAGCCGGTGGGTATTGATACTACCGTTGATGACACCGTTCGACCACTTAATCAGGGAGCGGAGTTTTGGCCCCAGGTCGGTGTAATGCAAAAAAGCGTCTTTGCGATGCCCGATGTCGACAAAGGCCGCATTGAGGCCGGGCATCATTTTGCGAATTTTTCCGATCAGGATATCGCCTACGCTAAGGTTATTATTGGTTTTCTGGTGATGCAGCTCTACGAGTTTACCGCCTTCGAGCAAGGCCAGTTCGACGCCTTTTTCGGAGGCATCAATAATAAGTTCTTTCTCCACAACGGGAATAAGTTTGTAGCAGACCGCGGTGGGAAACAGGATTTGCAGGTTTAAAAAATAGACAAATCCTTTCGTCCGAAACCGGGGTCGGTACGGGCGTCCAAACTTGGAACCGTCGGGCGTACAAAAGCGCGAGCGAAATTCGGTATGACGGGCTGCGGAGGAGGGCTGATTCGCTTGTCAGGATTACCCGGGGTCAACAGGTACTGAAACAAGCGCAGCGAAAAAATTGGGGTGAAGCTCTACAACGCGCGGCTACCGATCGGATCGGCGAGGCATTTGGTACTGGGTAAGGGCAAAGCTCCCTTATACATAGGAAAAAACTTTCCGGCAGCCAGACAGCTTCCGGAAAGTTTGTACGGGAACGACGGGAACGCAGTAAAGGCGCTGACTCCCGGCTGTTCGGCATCGATTCCCAAGGGGGATGAGGCCACAGCCTGCGTGGTCAGGTACTAGCGTTTCTTCTTGTGACGATTTTTGCGAAGGCGCTTTTTGCGCTTATGGGTCGCAATCTTATGGCGTTTACGCTTTTTTCCGCAAGGCATACTGCACAAAAGTTAGGAGTGTGATGAGATATGAGTTCGAGCAATTTGTCATGGCCTACCCTCAGGGGGTTCCGCCTGTTTCAAATCGCATTAGTTGCGTTGATTACATTTTTCAGCGAATGCGCTGGCTTTTCCGGCATCGCCGAGGCCTTCATAGGCTTTAGCGAGCAGGCAAGGTGCATTCGGGTTTTTCGGGTCGAGGCTGTACGCTTTTTCAAGGCGTTCAACCGCGCGTTCCCACTGGCCGGTTTTAATGGCCAATCGGCCCAGTGCATTATACACTGCCGGGCTGGTGGGGAATTTTTGTTCCAGGTCGCGCAGCATCATAACAGCCTGCATCGGATTTTCCGGCGAGGGTTCTTCTGCATACACCAGGGCCAGGTTGACACGATGCTCCACTTTATCAGGATTCAGTGAAGCGGCGCTTTCAAAGCCTTTGCGCGCATGTTCGGCATTGTAACGTCGTAAAGTCGGATCGGTGGCGGCAACCAGGGCATTAAAAAAGGTTGCACCACTGACCGACCAGGCAGCGTCAGTATTTTCAATTTCAGCAACTTGCTCTGCATAGGCGCCCGCTACGGGCAATTGACCGGCGCGGTACCATACAGCGGAAAGCTGGCGAAGAAACCCGATGCGCGCAGTGTCGTTGCTTACACTTTGCAATGCAGCTTCCAGCGACTGAATCTCGGAAGCTTCAGCAGCGCCGATATGCGCTTTTGCATCTTCGACAAGCTGATCCAGTCCGGTGCTTTCAGCTTGAAGTGCACGGGATCGTTCGAGTTTTCTCTGGGCGTCGGGTTTGGTATCAAAACCGAGATACAAGCCCAAAAACAGGAGCAAAGCGCCAGCGATGGCGAATATTTGTCCTTTAGTCATGGCTTGAAATTCGGTAGTAGTTTGTGTTTATGTGCGCTAACCATCAAATCAATCCTCGCTTTCGTCTTTGGGCAGGGAAGTAACATTGTTCTTCACTTGCTCCATAAAGACTTTGGCAGGTTTGAAGGCCGGGATAAAATGCTCAGGGATTTCGATGGACTTGCCTTTTTTGATATGACGGCCCACTTTTTTGGCGCGGCGTTTAATGACAAAGCTACCGAAACCGCGGATGTAAACATTTTCACCCTGCTGCATAGTAGACTTGATCTCCTTAAACAACTCCTCCAAAGTAACCAGGACGTCAACCTTGGCTACGCCAGTCTTTTCGGAAATAGCATTCACAAGGTCGGCCTTTCTCATTGTTTATGTTGTTGATATTGAACAATTTATGGTTAAAAAACGGCCTTTTTTAAAAAGGAGACGCAAAGATCGTACTATTTTTGAACCAAGCAAATAAAACCGCTAAAAAATCAGCCTTTTATTTTAATAAAGCCCGTAAGTTTGCACGATTTCCCCAAATCTTGCGTCCTTGCGGCGGTGTTGAATTTTAAATCACTCTTATACTGACAGATACTATGTTGCTTTCGATGACGGGTTACGGCCGGGCCGGCGGCAGTTTCGGCGAGAAGATGATTACGGTGGAAATCCGTACCCTGAACTCCAAACTCACCGACGTTAAACTCCGCATTCCGGGTGAATACAAGGAAAAAGAAGTGGAACTGCGCAAGCAAATTACCGATCATGCCGAACGCGGCAAAATTGAGGTAAATATTGATGTGCAAAACCTCGACGGTTCGGTAAACGTAAGCCTCAATGAGGCGCTTTTTAAAGGTTATTACCGCGAACTTAGTCGCCTCGTCAATGAATTGGGTATGCAAAACAGCGACCTGCTCCAATCCATTCTCCGTATTCCCAATGTCGTTTCTTCCCCTGCCGGTGAAGTAGACGAAGACGAATGGGAGGCTGTTACCGGGGTAGTTGGTCTGGCCCTGGATCATCTGCGCCATTTCCGCCGTCAGGAAGGCAAGGCCCTTGAGGCCGATCTGCGCCTGCGCGTTGCCAATATCCTGCTGCTGCTTGCCGAAATAGCACCCTATGAGCAGCAACGCCTAACCCGTATGCGCGAACGCCTGCAAGGCAATCTGGAAGAAAATTTTAAAAAAGATAAAATCGATACCAATCGCTTCGAGCAGGAAATCCTGTATTACCTCGAAAAAATGGACATTAACGAGGAAAAGGTGCGATTAGAGCAACACTGCAAATACTTTATCGAACAGGTGGAAAACCCCAAAGTATCGGCCGGCCGAACGCTGGGTTTTCTCTCGCAGGAAATGGGCCGCGAAATCAATACCCTCGGCGCTAAAGCCTACGACGCCGATGTGCAACGCCTTATCGTTCAAATGAAAGACGAGCTGGAGAAAATCAAGGAGCAGTTGGCAAATATATTGTGAGGCCGCAAGGGCTTCCGTTTTTCCGTCATTTTGCAGCCGTTCGTCCCGCAAAATGTGCCATTAGCCGTATTTTTATGTTAAACCCTGCTTCTCCCTAAAATAAGAAGGGTGAAAATGATATTTCTATCGCCGTATACACCGCGATATGCCGTTGTATTTACCCGGTAAAAAGCCTTGTCAACCAAAGCGATCGTATCCGGTCAAGATTTACGGCACTAAAATCATGGTAAAATTTACTCCGATGGCAATACGCCAATTCGCCTTATTTGTCCTGATCGTTCTTGCTTGCCCCACAACGTCAAAGGCTCAAACCCCAGACCTGCGGCAAGACAAGGCCTTTTTCCGCCAAAAACGCTTAGATTTTAATCAGTGGCTTTGGCAAAACAAACTACACACCATCTTTCGGGCCGACAGCGTGGAGGCATCCGCCGGCAAAGTCACCTTATATATACGCCCCGTATATAAAGGCGCCCACGTCTGCGATTCCCTGCAATGCGCCTGGGACAAACTGGAACGCGCCAACCAGCGCGTCAACGGGCAGTACTTTCACGAACGCCTGTTGCACAAATGGGCTTTCTTAGCCGAAGTACGCCCCGATCAGGCCGAAGTGGTGGTGCGCTGCCACGATCCGGCCCACTTTTTGGCCATCGCCAATTCAAAAAACGCGGAAGTGACCTACGCCGGCCGGAATATTCGCGGGGCGCAGGTAGCCGATGTACCCGTGCCAATGCCAGCCCAATTGCAGGCCGTTAATACCGGCGACAATAAAATGCTGGTGGCGAATAAACAGGTCGGCACACTATGCAGCGACGCACGGCGTTATCTAATCAAGTACTATCAATCGAAAGGCACGCCGATTTTGTGGCGGGCAAGGGTCGACAGCTCCTATACCACTTATGATGAGTTTATTCTGGAAGTGACCCACCTGAACTACGAAATTTGCCCCGACGGTTTCTTCGAGTACCACCGTATCTATATTAAAGGTGTTCAAAACGGCCCGAATGTGGAAGTTTCCTGGGAATTTCAGGGAAAATACGGCTCCGGCATTATTTTCCCACCCCGCAAAAACGACTACAAGGATATGGAGGGAAAATACAAAAACAACCTCGAAGAATACCAAAGACGCCTGTTTAAACAATTAATGGATTACCTTCGCCGATGAGTACAAGCAGCCGAACCATCGCCCGACCTATGTCGCAAACCGATACCGAAAAGGCCCAAACGGAGCAAAAAGCGCCGCTTTCGCCCCGCACCCGCATCGCGCGATTGATACTGATCTATCATTTCGCCCTGATTATCGTTGCCTCCATCTTTTACATCCTGCGGGGCTTCGATCCGGAAGAGTTTACCTCACTGCTGGGTATTCTGGCGCCCGTCACAGCGCTGTACGGCGGTGCCGTTTTCCGATTCCTGGGGCGCAGCATCACCGAGCCAAACCTGAACGGCCAAAACGCCGCCCCTATCAGCAGCATGGTTAAATGGCTGGTTCACGGCCATTTTGCCGTGGTACTCTCCCTCATCAGCCTCAAAGCCTTGGCGCCTAATGTGCTGAATTTCCAGGACATGACCATGTTCCTCACCCTCGTCGAATCCGCCCTCGGCGTTTATATGGGCAATATTCTGCTGGCCCTTTTTGACGGAAAACAGAATTGATATAATTTTGGATTTTGGATGCTTGATTTTTGATTAAATTGTTCAAAATCAAAAATTTGCGCAGCAAATAAAAAACAATCAAGCATCCAAAATCAAAAATCCAAAATCAAGCATCCAAAATTCAACTGCGTAGTACCATAATTTTTCCGCTTTGCATCCGTCCTTTGCTCAGGATGCGGATGGTATAAAAGCCCGGCGGCAGATCCTGCACTTCCACCTGGTGCTTGCCGGCACTTACTGATTCTAATTTACGGACGGCCTTGCCCTCGGCATCATAAAGGGTGACGGATTGCACTTCCACAGGCAATTCAAGGGTAAACTGTACGCTGGCCGGATTGGGGTAATACAGGGCTTTCAGTTCAGGAGTATTTGTCTGCTGTTGCTGTTGGGTTTCAAAACGGATTTCCGATTGTCCCTTGCAGTTTTCTGTGGCGGTGTACTCCCCGATCAGGCGCACCAGCAGGTCGTTGAGCAATTCCACTTTATATTCATCAGTCGTGGGCTCGAGGTGCTTACCGCCGATTCCGCTGTGGTCGGTCAGAAAAACGTAGGTGCCGTTGGTGGCCAGACCGAAAAATTTCATCAAAAATTCTGTATCTTTCTGGATGCCGCTGGCTGTAACGGGCACAATGCGGATACCGAGGCGTGCGGCTTCGCGGATGCTTCTTTGCAGGCTGGCGCTCACTTCCGGGGTTTGGTGCGGACTGGCGTCGAGCACCAGAAAACAAATGCGCGCTACCGCATCCTGGCTCCAGGACTGGCGGAAAATGGCTTCTTCCAGGGCGCTGTGAACGGCTTCCGGGTAATCGCCGCCGCCGCCGGCAAACTGCTTGCGGATAAAGCCCACCGTTTTGGAGGCATCGGCGTTCAGGTTGCTGCTTTTGGTGAGGTAGTCGTCGCCGTTGTCGCGGTAAAACACCGTGCCCATGCGGATGGCGAGTTCGGGGTTGAGGGTTTTGACCCGGCCGATCACGTCGAGCAGTTCGGTTTTCAGGTATTCAATTTCATCGCCCATAGAGCCAGTGGCGTCAACGGCCCACACGATGTCCACATTTTTGGAAGCGCCGCAGGGGGCAGGCAGTTGCCAGGTATTTATCCCTGCTTTGGCCTCCTTGAGGTTGCGCCATTCCAGCGCCTGTCCCTGATAATTACAGCGCACTTGCAGTTGATCGGCTGCTTTGTCGTCGAACAGTCCGACCCAGAGTTCTGCCTTGCCGTTATTGTCGGTGCGGGCTTCCCAGAGCAGCGTGTTGCCGCTGTAGAGCGCAACGGGCTGGTCGGAAACGGGCAGCCCCTGCGGGTTAGAGAGCAATACCGTGTAGCGGTGTTTGGGGTAAAAGCCGTAAGTTTTCTGGTGCTCGGCAATTTCGCCATCGGCGAGCAGGTCGAGCCAGTGCTTATCCCAGTTGTGGAGGTCGTTCCATTCGCCGGCAGTGAGCAGGCCGGCGCGGGGCGAAGGTGCAGCGCCGTGGATTTTGCCTTCGGCCGGGCTGATCTCATCTCCGCTTGCTATTTCCTCCTCGGTGATGGCGGGCTTTATTTTGTCGTATAGCACAGCGCCCTCCGTAAGCGGCGCTGGGGCGGGTTTGGCCGTCGAGCGGGGCGCTTCCCGCAAAATACTTTCGCTTTTCATAGTGGCTCGATCGCGGCTATGTGGTGCGGCGGACATCACGGCAACTTCGCCCATGGTTGTCGCTTCCGGGCGCTGGCTGAAATCCGAGACGGTCATTTCTTCCAGCTCCGCATCAGGTGCGAGCACGAAATTGACCGTATTTTTTTCTTTGTCTTTTACCGTCACGCCGAGGTAGCGATGGCCGGTGTAGCCCGGCTGCGTGCAGGTCAGCACATAAGTACCCGGCTCGATTTTCAGGGAAAACTGGCCATTTTTGTCGGTTTTAAGGGTGGCGATAACTTTCGCCTCCTGTGTGATGACGATGCTGGCGCCGCTCAGGGCTAGGCCGGTGCGGAGATCGTTGACCTTGCCTTCGAGCAGGGTCGGGTTGTTGAAGAAGGGGAAAAATGCCGTGGAGATGAGGCCGACGGCGAGCAGTAAGATCCAATAGCGCATGTTCATTTTTTTTAAGTATTTCGCGTTGTACACCCCGCGTTGGGGCTGTTGCGCTATGGATGCCGGAGGAGGAAAAATTACATAAACCGTCTTAACCGGGATTTGGGGGGATTTTTTGGATTTGCATAACTTAACAGACTTGTGATGCTTTAAGAATTATAATATCTTTGTTCCGGAATTAAAAAATAACGTATGGCTCAACAATCCATCGCAGAAATATTTTCTGTACTCCCACCGGCACAACAGCAGGAACTGTTGGACTTTGCAGACTACCTGATCAAGAAGTATAGTGATACCCAATCTAAATCACTTCATAAAAGGCAAGCAGGAACCATGAAAGGTTTGGTTCAATTTATGGCTGAAGACTTTAATGCACCACTTCAGGACTTTAATGCCTATATGTGATGAAGCATGTATTACTCGATACACAGGTTTTAATATGGTACCTGGAAGGAGATGAACGCTTGCCTGACCATATCAAACAGCTTATAGAAGATTCCTCGAATAACATTCAAGTGCATATAGTTTCCTTTTGGGAAATCGCTATCAAACGCAGCTTAGGTAAACTACTATTATCACAAAGTACTATCAGTCTTATACGGGAATGCATCAGACAACATATCAGTATATTACCATTGTCTCCCGAAGAATTGACCTCAGTGGAATCGCTCCCTTTCTATCACCGCGACCCTTTTGATCGTTTAATCATCAGCGCCGCCGTCAGTAATGGATTACTATTGGCCAGTTCCGACGAGCAATTTGACGACTATCCTGTTACCAGAATTTACTAGCCAATTCTCCACCACCAAATCCCGGCACCGATAAAATCCTTCAAATCAAAAAAAATCAAGCAAATCCTGATTCTAAACCTCCCCTGTACTACACTTCGCTGCGGCGGGCTGCTTCGCTTGCCCATGCCGCTACTCCGTTCCGTTCAGGCCTTTTCGCTCAATTGATGGCCGGGATAGGCAATCTACTGACTGGGGGACACGACCCGGAACCCGACACCGTAGCCGCGATTAACAGGACTGCGGTCGTAGCGATACGACACTCGGCCATACGTGGCGTCGTCGACCCAGGAGCCGCCACGCAGCACACGGCCCGAGCCGGAAGCAGGCCCTTGTGGGTTGGTCTGGGCCTCCGAAGGGTAGGCACCTTTCCAGTCGCTGCACCATTCCCACACATTGCCTGCCATATCATACAGCCCGAGGGCATTGGGCCGGAAAGAACCCACCGGGGTGGTTTTGCCGCGATACTCCCCGACGACGGAGTAAGGCTTTTTGTACTCGGCGCTGGCATCAAAATTAGCCTCCCTGGGGTCTAAAATATTTTTACCATTGCCAAACAAAACGGCTTTGCCGCCTTCGCGGGCAGCGTATTCCCATTCGGCTTCGGTAGGCAGGCGGTAGTTGCGGCCGGGGTAGCGGGCATTGAGTTTTTGCAGGAAGGTTTGTATGTCATCCCAGCTTACCTGTTCTACCGGGCAGTCGGGGCAGTCCTTAAAATTGGAAGGATTTTCACCCATTATCTCTTGCCATTGCCGCTGGGTGACTTCGTATTTACCCATATAAAAATCCGAGAGGGTCACGCGGCGGGTGGGTTTTTCGTCGTCGTAACAGTCCTGCTGCTCGCTGGTACAGCCCATGGTGAAGGTGCCGCCTTTGATGCGTACCATGCTGGCTTCGGGGTCTTTGAGCAGGGCATCGCGTTCGGCGGTGGTAGCCGGGGCGAGTAGGGCTTGCTGCTGTGGCTGCTCAGGGGGCGGTGCTGAGCCTTCCACTTCGCGCTTGAAGGCGGCCCAGGCGGCGGCATCTACTAATTTTTTCGGACTTTCCTTGCCGGTCAGGTCGTAGCTGCGGTAGAGGTCTTTGGTGCTCAGGCCGTAGCGTTGCAGCAGGGCGCGCACGAGGCGCACGGCATTGGCGCGGGTTTGGGGCCAGGGAGATTCGGGCTTATCGCTGTCGCAGAGCGTTATGCCCAGCAGCACCTTGTTGAGGCCATCCGGGTTTTGGCGCAGCAGTTCCTGCCCGAGGGGGCGGTAATTGGCACTGCCTGCATGGTAGGCGATTTCACCTTCCGGGATTACTTGGAGCAGCGTTTTGTCATCCACCACAAAATGGGTTGAAGGCGGCCGGTCTATTTTGTTGTAATAATTCCATATTTGTCTCGCATTCAAAGGATCAAATGACCAATACAACACAATGCCCTTTACGGCCTGCATTTTATAGCGCAGCGAATCCTTCAGTGCAGGTCGGGTTTCGGGATTGCTCAGGAAATCCTGTACCACATCTGGCAGCACGGGGGTGTTTTGTATGGGGTAGTTTCGGCGCTTGGGGGGCTTGGGGGGCACTTCTCCAACGCCCTGCAACAAGGTTTCGAGGTTCACCGGCATATGCAGGCGCAGGGTATCGAAGTAGAGGGAGTCGGTTTCTGTCAGTAGTATATTATAATATCGTCTTGCCTCGTCTAACCTATTCCCTGCATTAATCAACGATCGAGTACTATTATTGGCATTTTTTCGATTTCCCGGATATTGTGCATACACTTTATCCTGAAAGTATGCCGACAGCCCAAGCGCATGCCAGATATTGGAACGCACTGGTGTTGATACTTGTAAATCTCCATTGCTCAGAGCGCGCCATTTGGCGTCTAAGGTATTAAAGTCAAATGTTCGGCTGAATCGGGTTGAGTCATTTGCATTATCATCCTCTTGTGCCAAAATGATCCCCCCATTTTGTATTGGAGCGGCAACCCTGATAGAATCATTCAGGTAAAAATTAAAATACTGTGCGATACAGTTGTATTTAAAATGCCCGGGATGATCAAAAGTTTGGGGCATTATGTCATCATCCGGCCGCCAAAGAAAAGGCCCGTCTATATAGCTATTGGCCTGCACTTTAAATTTCAAAAACAAACTATCAGCCATCCTTATGCTGTCCTGATATGGGCCTATCCATTGAGAAAAAGATTTTACATTCCTGATATTCAGCGCCATCCACACCGCCTTATTGTGCCAAATCTGTGCGGAATCTACAAATTGCTCCTCTTGTATAAAGGTCTCATGGCTTTGCTGCTCCTTCAAGGTATTCAGGTGCGTATGCATCCAAAACGCATAAGCCCACATCCCCAGCGCAAGCAGTACGCCCAGCAGGCCCCACCAAAAATGGCGGGTAAAACGCGGGCGATGGGCCAGATAAGCCGCTACCGTGCTGACCGGCAGCGCAATGCGCCGATCCACAAAGCCATCGAGGGCGCGCAACTGCTCGGGCGAAAAATAGCCCAAGGCCAGCAGTTCGCGCAGGGCCTGGCGATGGCTTTCATTTTCAGGATCTAAGGTAAAGCGGTGCAGACTGAGGTTGGTTTTCCAGTCTATCTCGGCGTAGCTGCCGCGCACCTGGTCCTGTACGGCTTCCAGGGTTTCGGCGACGGCCAAGCGGGCTTCCCGCTCCTGCTCCGGACTCAGGCAGGCCAGCAGGGCATTGGCCAACTCGGGGTCATATTCATTACGGCTGAGCCAGGGCACACGACTGAGGCGCAGCAGCCGGTCGTGGGTGCAGTCCAACCCTAATCGTTTGCCAATGGCGAGGGTGAGGGCAAAGTCAGGCTGTACGCTCACCGCCAGGGCGCAAAGCCAAGTAAAGGCTTCGGGGTCGTGCGCAAAATAGGCGCGGATGGCCTCGGGATCGCGCCAGTTCACGGTGCGCGGATTGGGTTCCGCGCGGCGGGCAGCGAGGCGCTCCTCCCAACGGTCATAGGGGCCGGGTTCGTATTCGTCGAGGGTTTCCAGGCTACTCAGTCCGGCCAGTATACCCTCCGTGTCGGCGGGGTACAGCAGCATTTCCCGGTGCAGCAGCACCTCGGTATCTTTCCAGGCGCTCAGGGGCTGTACACTCAGGAAAAGGCGTTTTTTCCAGCTCGCCAATCGCTGCATGGTTTCTGGCAGCAGGGCAGGCAGGCGGGTATCGTATACATTGAGCAGGCCCGCGCCGCTGCCGAGTAGCACGAGGCGGCGGTCGGCGAAATGTTGTTGTATTTTATCCAAATGCAGTCCCGCCGGATGGGCGTCGTTCCAGAAGTTGCGGTAGTCGCCATTGTGGTAAAAAACCTCCAGGGGGGCGTCCTGGCGCTGAAAAAACCTTCCCAAACGCTCCAGCAGGCGGCCTTGCTGATCAAAAGCCGTCGGCCGTTCGATGAGGAAAAGCCAGGCTGGCGGACTCTGCTCGCGGCGGCTTAGCAGGGTTGGGAAACCACCGGCATTGATGGTGGCGCGCACGGAAGCAGGGATATCCCAACTGCGTTTTTCGTTTTCTTCCCGGCGGCGCAGCAGTTCGGCCATGCGGAAAAAGTCGGGCGGCGTGGCAATTTTATCGTCCTGCGGCAGGTAAGGAATAAAATACGGTGCTTTGTCGTGTATCGGGTGCTGCTCGGCCAGTGCAGCCGGGTCGGCAGTTTCGTGCTTGCGGCGACGGGCCAGCCACCAGCGCCAAAAGCACCAGAGCGCAAACAACAGGGGCAAAAGCGGCAGCGCCCATACCCAGGCGTACAGGCGGTAGCGCATGGGCGTGGAAGTGTCGTAAGCCAAAGGCGCATACGCCAGCAGGGGCTTGCTGTTGCCAACATCAAAAGCGAGCGTCGTGTCAGAATAGCAGTACAGGCTGTCCCGTGCAATCCGACAGCGCACCGTTGCAGAGCCGTTTTCGCGGAAGGTATAGCGGGCGGTATTTCCCCAAACGGAATCCTTGCGGTTGAATATCCAGCGTACCACAACGCCTTTTTCGGGCTTGGGCAGAGAAAACATGTAGGCAGTATCGGTGCGCAGGGGCGATTGAGGGGTTTTGAGGCCCAGGAGTGAAGGCGCTGCGGTGCAGTGTACCGACAGGAGCAGGGAATCCTTGCCGCGCACACCTGCGTGCAGGGATAGGCTTCGGTCGCGCCCGATGTCGGTGGCTGTCCAGCGGAAATGCTCAGAAGTATCGCGGCGTTCGAGTGCGCCGGTAGCGGCATCGCGGAGTTCCCAGGAGGAGGAATCGGGGTGCAGGTTTTCGCTCAGGTTTCGGAATACGTGGGGTTCGCCTTCGCGCAGGCGGCCGTCCGGCAGCAATTTTTCAAATTCCGGCGGCGGCAGCGGGGTTGTTTTGCCTGTTGGTGTTGTAAAAATAAAATAGGCTACCAGGCCCAGCAGCAACAGTCCCGCAACAGCGAGCAGCCATTGCCGGAAATCGCGGCGGGGCTTTATCGGGGGCGTTGGATCGGGTGTTGCCGGTGGTTCAAAGGGGATCTTTTCGGCGCTCCATTCGGCAGCTTCTTTTTCGCATTCGGCCCAAAATTGTTCAAAAATAAGATAAAAACGGCCTTGTTCTTCGGCATTGGTAGCGACAAATGGCGCGAGGCGTTGCGCCAACGCGCTGGCGGAGAACTGGCCGATATGTTGGGTGGCGTATTGTTCAAATACCTGCAATAAGCGCAACTTCCGTCCGGTATCCATGCGGAAACCGGCGGCTTTGAGCTGGGCGAAGAGTTGCTCCAGCGGCAAAGGAATGTGTGCTTGCGGTGGCATTAGTTATTCAAATGCGGAATGTTTCAAATGCGGAATGCGGAGTGCGGAATACCCCTTCCTTCAGGAGGGCCGGGGTGGGTTGCGGAGTACGGATGAACGACCCTGAAGGGGTCGAATATGAATAGCCCCGGATGCAATCCGGGGTTCGTAGTAACATAGCCAACGACCCTGAAGGGGTCGAATATGGCCCGGCGTATCCCGGCATTTTAATATTCGACCCCTTCAGGGTCGGATAAACCTGATTGATATACCCCGGATTGCATCCGGGGCTATCCATATTTGACCCTTTCAGGGTCTGTGCATCCGGGTACAGGTGCATTGTGCAAGGATGCTGCCTGGTATCGCTTGTTGCCAATCGTCTGTTCCTCATGGCAAAATTTGTTTTAAAACCTTGTGCACGGCATCGAGGTCGTCCTTGGTTTTGATGAGGAAGGACAGGTTTTCTTCTTTGAGTTGGCGTTGTCTGGCGGTGTCGGCGCTCCAGAAGCCTTTGGTTTGCAGGAGTTTGAGCCAGGCAATCAACTCGGCGGTGGCCGGCGATTTGCGCACAGAAGCGGCGCGGATTTTTTCAAAAAAACTGATCAGGTCGTCGTAACCCGCTTTGGTTTGTTCGGTGATGCCGCCGAGGTGCAGCGACACGATGTCGCGCAGGTCCTGTCCCTTCGGAAATTCGATATGGTAAAAAGCGCAGCGGCGCAGAAAGGCGTCGGGCAGGTTTTTTTCCGAATTGGAGGTCAGGATAACCACAATATCGGCCGCCGGATTTTTCTGCGCTTTAAATCCGGGAATTTCGCGGATGGCAAATCGGTAGTGCAGGATTTCATCAAGCAGGTCGTTGGTGAAATCGCGGGGCGCTTTATCCACCTCGTCGATGAGCACCACACTGCTTTTAGGCTGTTCGGGCAGCGCAATACCGAAGGTTTGCAGGAGCGCGGGGTCGAGTCCTTCCGGACGGGAATAGGCCACTGCTTCCCCGAATGCGTTGAGACTGATGAAATTTTCGGCGGGCGTTGTGCGCTCAATATTGCGCAGGTTGGCGGCCTGGAAATGAGACAGTGCGTCGTAAGTATAGAACAAATCCGTGGCCCTCGACACCGTTTTGGTATTAAACACCAGCACTTCCTCATGGAATCGGCCGGGGTATTTGTTTTGCAGGTACTCAAGTGCCCAGCGGGCCATTTCGGTTTTGCCGGTGCCCGGCTCGCCGGTGAGCAGGAGGGGTTGTTTCATCTGGACGGCGGCCTCAAAAGCATTTTTCAGGCTGTCGCTTGCTTTATATTTAATCGGCATAAGCGCTTATTTTTTCGAGTTGATGCGGGCAATGCGTTTGTTGTGTTCGATGATGCGCTCGCGGAGTATTCGCTCCACGGCTTCCATATCCATTTGCTGGATGTTGCCAAAAAGCTGATCCACCATTTGATTTTCATCTTTATCCATATCCACCATAAGGCGGCGGTAGCGGCTGAACCACTCCACCATATCGGGGCGCGTAACGGCTCGGAGTTCTTCGAGGGTTTCTTGCGGGGCGGTGGCGGCGTGCTCGCGGATGACGGCGTCTACTTCAGCGCGTTTGTTGGTGTTGTCCGCCGCGTATTCGATACCGAAGAAAAAGAAAAATTGAGGCGCCGTATCAGGCAGGGCAGCGGCGAGGAAGGTAGTGACAAAATCGCGGACAAAAACGGGGGTGACGGCCTTGTTCCAGTTAGCATCGTCCATGGTGATGAGCACGAACACGTAGTCGTTCGGGCCGTAGCTGCTCAGTTCGGGGCTTTGCAGCAATTCGCCGATATTTTTTTGTAAAATCGGCTCTTTTTCGTTTACTTTATCAAAAAAATTGGCCAAAAGCGCTTTAATTACCTCAATTTTATACAGCATGGGCACAGAGCGCACGCTTGGTTTGAGGTATTTAAACAGGACTTTGGTGCCCGATTCGTATTGCCCGTTTTCCCAGTTGAGCAGTTGGCCGCCTTGTTCGCGGCCGAGGCGTTCGTGCAGGCTCTCATGCGCCTGCGCGGCATCGCCGTAGAGGTAAAATTTATGTATTTTTTTGCCCTGTCCGTCGGTGTAAAAATACAATTCAAAGGCGTCGCGCTGGGCAAAGCGGTCGCAGGTCAGGGCGTGGTATTCGGGCAGGCAAAAATGGTCTTTGCAATTGGCCTGCCAGGCCTCGTTGAGGTCTTCAAATCGGATGCGTTCGATAAACCAAAGCAGGGCTTCGGCAACGCTGTTAAAGGTTTTGGATTGATCCCGGAAGTCAATTTGACCGAAATGCCCGGCAGCGCGGGCGTTGTTGTAGCGCGACTGGAGGAGGATGAGTTCGTTGTAACGCGGGCTGTCTTGCTGGAGCGCTTCCTCAATACTGGCAATCACCTCATCGTAGCGGGCTTCGCCGACAAGGTTTTTCCAATTGTATTTAAGGGCTGCCTCCAACATTGATTTTCAAGAAGATTGAAGGGCAAATATATTAAAATTAACACAAGCACTATGGAAGATTATATTGCTACATAAATCGTCTGAACCGGGATTTGGGGGGATTTTGAGATTCAGGGATTGGATTTTTTGAAGTTTTTTGGATGTTTCTTTCAAAACAAAGACGAACTTATTCCCCAAACCATAAAAAGACTATCACAAAAATCCTCCAAAATCCAATCCCTGAATCTCAAAATCCCCCCAAATCCCGGTTCAGACAACTACTCACACGCCGCCGTTCAGGAAGGGCAGCTTCACGATCACGGCTTCCAGCTTTTTGCCGCCGGCTACGATGTGAATTTTTGAGCCGACCTCGGCGTATTTGGCTTTTACGTAGCCCGTACCGATGGGCTTATCCAGCGAAGGCGAGTGGGTACCGGAAGTGACTTCGCCAATGGCTGCGCCGCGTTTGCTCTCAATGACGTAGCCGTGGCGGGGTACGCGGCGTTCGTTTTCCAGCAGGAAACCGACGAGTTTGCGCTTGACGCCTTCCGCTTTTTGCTTGCGGAAACGTTCGATGGAGGGGAAATCAACACCTTTATTGAGTTTGGTAATCCAGCCCAGACCGGCTTCCAGCGGACTGCTTTTATCGTCAATATCGTTGCCGTACAGGCAATAGCCCATTTCGAGGCGGAGGGTATCACGGGCGCCGAGGCCGCAGGGTTTGATGCCGTGTTTGGCGCCGGCTTTCATCACTTTATCCCAAATTTTGGCGATATCTTTGTTTTTTCCGTAAATTTCAAAACCGCCCGCGCCGGTGTATCCGGTAGCCGAAACGATGATGTTGTTGCAGCTGGCAAAGCGGCCGCGGCGGAAATTGTAGTATTTGATGTCGCCGAGGGGCAGGTCGGTGAGTTTTTGCAGGGCCTCTACGGCTTTGGGGCCTTGCACGGCGATCAGGCCGGTTTTAGAGGAAATATTCTGCATTTTCACCTGAAAACCACGTGCTAAGCGCTTGAGCCAGCGCCAGTCTTTGATTTCATTGGAGGCATTCACTACCAGCATATACGACTCCTCTCCTGCCACAGTCATTTCCGCCACATCGTCGAGGCGGTACACGAGCAGGTCGTCCACAATACCGCCTTTTTTGTTGGGCATGCAGGAGTATTGAATTTCACCCGGTTTCAGCTTGGATACGTCGTTCGAGGTGGCGCTTTGCAGAAAAGCGGTGGCTTCCGGCCCGCGCACGATGAATTCGCCCATGTGGCTGACATCAAAAATACCTAGCGCCAAGCGCACGGCGTGATGCTCCTCGCTGATGGTCGAGTAAGAAATGGGCATGTTGTAGCCTGCAAATTCGGCCATTTTGGCACCCAGCTCAATATGCCGGGAAGTTAGTGGTGTTTCTTTCATGTGTATTGATGATGGTTGAAGGTTAGGTTCGGAGGTTTGGGGTTCGGAGGTTTGAGGTTAAGCCCCTCCCAGGGCTTTGGAGTTAAGCCCCTCCCAGGGCTTTGGAGTTAAGCCCCTCCCAGGGGTTTGGGGTCGGGGTGGGGTCGGGGTCACTGTTTTTCTTTGGCCTTGTCTTTAATCGCCTTTTTATTTTGCAGCTCCGAAGGTTTGATGTTTTGCATATTCACTTTGGCGGGTTCGCTTTGCGTTCCTTTTTTATAAGGCACCATCACTTCGCCGGCTTTAAAGCCGAGGCGTTTTTGCACGTCTTCAGGCAAAGCATTTTTATTGATCAACAGCGAAACGGTATTCAGGCGCATGTAAGCATCGGAAAGGTACAACATGCCTTCGCGGCCGGAATCGGCGCCCCAGGAATTTTTTAGCACATAATACAATCCTGAATGGGTTTCATCGAGAATACCAGTGATGTGCATGAGGTGGTCGTCGGTTGTTTCTACGCGGTCGAAGGCGGTTTGCCGCAATTCGGGGGTAATTTTTTGTTCCGGCTCCCAATTGACAAAATTCTGTTTGATTTCTGCTTCCGTTTTATCTTTCAGGGCTTTTTCGGGCACAATTCCCAGGCCTTTAACCCGATCTAAACCCGGATTGGAAACATCGCCATCCCACACCACTGAGTAGCCCTGCTGAATGGAATAATTCAGGCAACGCAGCAGGTCGTTGAGCGGCAGGTTGTAGTATATCCCGCCGGCCCAGTTGTCCGGAATTTCGAGGTTAAACGGCTCATAAAACGGGTGATGGGTAAAAGAGGTAAGGCTGATGTATTCTTCGGGCAAAATACCGAGATAATCGCGGTAGCTCTGGGGTGTAAATTCTTTGCCTTCGGCGCTAAATTTTTGCGGTACGGGGCCAAAAAAATCATCAAAAACGCGATCAATATCCTGCATCCAGGCACTGCCGAGCTTGCCGATTTTGGCGCGTTGCGCAAAATTGCTGCACATGCCGTCGAGGGTTTTCTCCAACTGGGAATGATCGGGGACGGCATCACCCCTTGTACCGGGGTAAGCAGCGGTGGGCACCACACCATAACGGCGCACCGCATTGAGTACATCATGTGCCAGTCCGGCGCCGCCATTCAGGCTGGAACCGCCCTGCCGACGCACATAGTTATAACATTTTTCGCGATACATACAGCGCATGAGATACAGCGCCGACAGATCGCGCTTCCCCTTGCTCAGGCGTATTAACTCGCTTTCCAGCATGGAAGTGGTGGAATATGCCCAACAGGCATTAGTTTTGCCCTGGTCTTTAACCGGCGTAGCTTCCAGGGTGTAAACCGTTTTAAACTCGTATGGCTCGGTATTTTGCTGGGCAACAAGCGGCGCCAGCGGGAGCATTAAAAATGCTAAAAGTCTGAAATTCAAGGACATGCGTTTGAGCGTTGGTCTTAAATGCTGTGCAAAATTGCTGAAACCTTTTCTTTTAAACAGAAAGAATCCATGTTTTTGAAAAAAATTGCGCTTTTAACCCTGTCCGGCCTGCTCGCCGCAACATGTTTTTTCTGGGCATGCGCACCCACAACAAACAAAAAAATGCCTACTGTGATTCTGTACAATGGCATTTTTTTCACAGCCGACTCGCTACAACCACAGGCGCAAGCGGTGGCCCTGCTCGATGATCGCATCCTGGCAGTAGGCGCTGATGCGGAAATTCGCGCCCTGGCCGGCCCTCAAACGCAGCAGATCGACCTGAAAGGAGCTTTCGGGATGCCGGGTTTTATTGAAGGACACGGACATTTTTCCGGCCTCGGCAGCAGTCTGGAAAATATTAACCTGATTGAAACCCAAAGTTGGCAGGAGGTGGTCGGGCAAGTGCAAAACAAGGCACAAAACACGCCCGTCGGCGTGTGGATCGAAGGCCGGGGCTGGCATCAGGAAAAATGGAATCAGTCGGCCGGGCGCACCTTCAACGGCTATCCCTACCACGACCAGCTCAGCGCGGCCGCTCCCGGGCATCCGGTGGTGCTGTTTCATGCCAGCGGCCATGCCCTTATTGCCAATGAAGCAGCGATGCAGTTGGCCGGTGTAAACGCCGAAACTCCCGATCCCAGCGGCGGGCGAATTGTACGCGACGCCGGCGGCAAACTCACCGGGGTATTTGAAGAAAATGCCATGGGCCTGATTGAGCGACCCTTGCAAGCCTGGAAAGACCAGCGGCCTGAAGCTGAAAAACAGGCGGCTTTTGAAAAAACTATTCAATTAGCGGTAAACGAATGTCTGCGCTACGGTATCACCTCTTTTCAGGATGCCGGCAGCAGTTTCTGGGAATTGGCCCAATACCGCCGCATGGCGGAAAGCGACAAACTCGGCATCCGCCTTTGGGCGATGGTGGCGCAACCACAACAACACCAATTAGAACAATTGAAAAATTACCCGCAAATCGGGCTGGGCAAAGGCCACTTTACCAGCCGGGCCGTAAAAGTGTATTTCGACGGCGCCCTCGGCTCCTATGGCGCCTGGCTCTTGCAACCTTATGCCGACAACCCCGAAATGACAGGGCAAAACACCACTGCCCTGGATAGCGTGGCGGCCATTGCCGCCGCCTGCCGCAAACACGGATTGCAGCTTTGCGTGCATGCCATCGGCGACCGTGCCAACCGCGAGGTACTGAACCTGATGTCGAATCCCTCCTCCCCCAAAGGTTTGCGCTGGCGCATAGAACACGCACAACATATTGATCCACAGGATATTCCAAGATTTGCTGAATTAGGCATTACGGCCTCCATGCAGGCCATTCACTGCCCGAGCGATGCCCCTTTTGTGGTTAAACGACTCGGCGTGGAGCGCGCGCGCAGCGGTGCATACGCCTGGCGCAGCCTTCTGGATGCGGGTGCGCGTTTGGCCAATGGCACCGATGCGCCGGTGGAGCTGGTCGCGCCGCTGCCCTGCATTTATGCGGCCGCCACGCGCAAATCCGTAAAACCGGAACAGCCTGCATTTTTCCCCGAACAAAGTATGACCCGGCAGGAAGCCCTGCTTTCCTACACCCTCTGGAATGCCTGGGCCGCATTTGAAGAAAAAGAAAAAGGCAGCCTGAGCGCCGGCAAATACGCCGACCTGGTTATTTTGGACAAAGACCTGCTGCGCTGCGCGCCGGAAACGATTTTGCAGGCCAAAGTACTGCACACCTGGGTAGGCGGAAAGCTCGTTTACCAGCACCCGGAATAAAATTATGCAAGGCAGATAACGCTTTTTAGAGAAATTCTTTAAAAAGTTAAAAAATGTTATAAGGGAAAATCTACCTTTGCTCTTAATACTGTCATCACAACTTATCATCAAATACACAACAGGTGGAATACGGTAAATTTAGCCGGGGTGGTTTTAACAGAGATCGCGACCGGGATCGTGGCGGAGACCGCGGAGGCTTCAACCGAGGCGGCGGCGGCGATCGCGGCGGTTTTAATCGCGACGACCGCGGAGGTTTCAATCGAGGCGGCGGCGACGACCGTGGTGGTTTTAATCGCGACCGGGGCGGCTTCAATCGCGACGATCGCGGTGGTTTCAATCGCGACCGCGGCGGAGATCGCGGCGGCTACAACCGCGGCGGTGGCGGCTACAACCGCGACTTTCGGGACCGCGACCGGGATCGCGACCGCGATATGGAAGAAAGCGTTTTTTCCAAACGCGTACGCGCCGGCAAACGCCGCACGTATTTCTTCGACGTGAAAAAGACACGCGGTGAAGACTTCTTTATCACCATTACGGAAAGCACCCGCAAAGACGACGGCTTCGGATACAAGCGCCATAAAATTTTCTTGTACAAAGAAGATTTCAACCGCTTTGTCGCTTCGCTGAACGAAGTAGTCGATCACGTCAAAACCGAGCTGATGCCCGAATTCGACTACGAAGAGTTCGATCGTCGCCAGGCGGAATGGGAAGCCCAAAACCGCGACGGTGAAGATGACGATCAGTTTGAAGGCGATGACGACCTCGAAAACAGCCGCGACGCCGGCGAAGAAGGGGAAGAACAAGAGCCGCGCAAACGCAAAGGCGACGAAGAAGAGGACATGAACTGGTAAGTTCCTGTATCTCGCTCATTTATAATTGAAATATTTTCTATTGTCGGACGCGCCCCCGCGCGCGGCATGAGTCATTCTGTCACAGGGTGGCTCATGTTATTTTCCGGCATTCCGAAATCAACTCATGGCTGAATTACCCAAACTTACAGAACTTGCCACACAAGTCCGCCGCGACATCCTGCGGATGGTCTACACCGTACAAAGCGGCCACCCCGGCGGCTCATTGGGCTGTGTAGAATATTTTGTGGCCCTCTACGGCGCCGTACTGAAGCACCGCGCCAAACCTTTCCGCATGGAAGGTAAAAAAGAAGACCTCTTTTTCCTCTCCAACGGCCACATCTCTCCGGTCTGGTACAGCGTGCTGGCCCGCAGCGGTTATTTCCCCGTCGCCGAACTCAACACCTTCCGCAAGCTCAACACACGCCTGCAAGGTCACCCCACTACCCACGAAGGACTCCCCGGCGTGCGCATCGCCTCCGGCTCCCTGGGGCAGGGCATCTCCGCCGCCATCGGCGCCGCACTGGCCAAACGCCTCGATCAGGATGATCGTTTTGTGTTTTGTCTCACCGGCGATGGCGAATTGCAGGAAGGCCAGTGCTGGGAAGCCATCATGTTTGCCGCCCACCACAAAGTGGACAAGCTTATTGTGACGGTTGACTGGAACGGACAACAAATTGACGGCGCCAACGACGATGTTATTTCGCTCGGCAACCTGCCCGCCAAATGGAAAGCTTTCGGCTGGGACGTGCTCGTACTCGAAAACGGCAACGATCTCGGCGCGGTCATCGCCATGCTGCGCCGCGCAAAACGCCGCTGCGGCAAAGGCAAACCCGTTGTCGTGTTGATGAAAACTGAAATGGGCTACGGCGTGGATTTCATGCAAGGCACCCACAAATGGCATGGCAAAGCGCCCAATCAGGAGCAATTTGAACAGGCCATGGCACAATTACCCACCACCAGCTTAGGCGACTACTAAACACTATGAAACTGCAAGATATTCAATCCTCCGGCAGCAAAGCCACCCGCGATGGCTTCGGCGCCGGACTACTCGAAGCAGGCCGCCAAAACCCCAATGTGGTGGGCCTCACCGCCGACCTGCTCGAAAGCCTGCAAATGCAGCACTTCCGCAAGGAATTCCCCGAACGCTTTTTCCAGTGCGGTATCGCCGAAGCCAATATGATGGGCATCGCAGCCGGATTAGCCTCCGGTGGTAAAATTCCTTTTACCGGCACTTTTGCCAACTTCAGCACCGGCCGCGTGTACGACCAGATTCGTCAGAGCATCGCTTATTCGCATAAAAATGTGAAAATCTGCGCTTCGCACGCCGGCCTGACCCTCGGTGAAGACGGCGCCACCCACCAAATCCTTGAAGATGTCGGGATGATGCGCATGCTGCCCGGTATGGTGGTCATCAATCCCTGCGACTACAACCAAACCAAAGCTGCCACCCTCGCCATTGCCGAATATTACGGCCCGGTTTACCTGCGCTTCGGCCGTCCGGCCTGGCCGGTATTTATGCCGGAAAACCAGAAATTCGAGATCGGCAAGGCAGTATTACTCGCGGAAGGTACGGATGTTACCATTTTCGCCACGGGGCACTTGGTCTGGACGAGCATCGAAGCGGCAAAAGCCCTCGCAGCCGAAGGCATCTCCTGCGAAGTCATCAATATTCACACCATCAAACCGCTGGATGAAACAGCGGTGCTGGATTCCGTGAGTAAAACCCGCGCCGTGGTGGTGGCAGAAGAGCACCAGCGCAACGGAGGCCTCGGCGATGCCATTGCCAACGTGCTGGTGCATCAATTGCCCGTGCCGGTGGAATATGTAGGGGTAAAAGACAGCTTCGGAGAAAGCGGCAAGCCGCTGGAGCTGCTGGATAAATACGGCCTGGCGCAAAAAGACGTGATCTGGGCCGTTAAAGATGTGTTGGAGCGCAAACCAAGTCGCTAATTACTCGGCAGCGAAGTTCCGCTTCGCAAATCTGTCGGACACATACACTAGCTATCCCGATTTTTGAAAATTATCAAATTTCGGGATAGCTACTTTATATTTCCAGTTACTTCGAAAGTTGTTTTTTCCGTACGTCACTAAAACCCCATCCGCGCCTGCAATATTTCAAAAAATTGCCCCACATGGTAGCCATCCACCAAGGCATGGTGCACATGGACAGAAACGGGCATCAGCAATTGATCGCCCTGGGGAATGATTTTGCCGACTGAAATTTTAGGGACGCTATCCGGAAAAGCAAAGCTGCGCGCATGGGAAAGGCTGGTAAAATGCACCCAGGGCAGCGCCGAAAAATGAATGATATTGTTCCGAAAACCCGCCAGCTCCAGGCCGCTTCCTGCCTGTACCCGCGCAATTTCCGCCTTTCCCTTTTCCTGAAACTGTTCAAAATCCGGGATAAATTCCATGTAAGAAAACCCGAATGTATGATCGGGACGGTTCACCGTCGGCGAAGCATCAACGCGTTCATACACAAACACCTGCTCGTCTTCAATCCGGTAATGAAAAGGTTCCACGGCATTGACGGCGCATAGTATATCGTGCAGGTAACGCAGGAAAAAAGACTGCTCTTTTGCTTTGGCATCGTTGTAGGCGGCACGGCAATCCACCGTAGCCGTCAGGCCGAAGAACGGCTCCTCAAATTGCCGGAAAAAATGAAAATGGTCGCGGCGCGCCCAGCTTTCGATATCGAGTGCAGTTTTCATTGTATTTTGATCTATAAAAACGCCAAAATAGCATCAATCTGCTCCACCTGCCGGAAATTTTCGTGCTCAATTTTGAAATCAATTTTCTCCAGCGCCCAGGTGGTATGGTAAGGCACATGAATGCCGTGACCGCCGAGGTTGAGCACCGGCAACACATCCGATTTCAGGGAATTGCCGATCATGGTAAACTGCGCCGGCTCAATATCAAGGTGGCGAATCAGTTTGCGATAGTCATCTTCCGCTTTTTCCGACATGATTTCAATGTGGTGGAAATATTTTTCCAGACCCGATTTGCGCAATTTGCGCTCCTGATCCAGCAGGTCGCCTTTGGTGGCCACCACCAATCGGTATTTGCCGTAGAGCGATTCCAGCACGGTTTCCACGCCCGGCAGCAACTCAATGGGCTGATTGAGCATTTCCTTGCCGTATGCAATGACTTTTTCAATGGCACTTGCCGGAATAGTCCCTGCCGAAACGCGAATGGCCGTTTCAATCATGGAAAGGATAAAGGCTTTTACGCCATATCCGTAGAGCTTGATATTCTGAATTTCCGTCTGCAACAATTCCCGCTCCACCGTGTGATGCGGCAAAAAATCTTCGAGTAGTTCGCAGAATTTGCGCTCGGTTGCCTGAAAATAAGGCTCATTTACCCAGAGGGTATCATCTGCGTCGAAAGCGATCACTTGCATAAGGTATCAGCATTAGTGATGCAGCTCCTGCAATGCCGTCCAGGCCATCAGGCCGGCGCCAATTTCCAGGGCCGATTCATCAATGTCAAAAGTAGGGGTATGCACAGGCGAATTGGTCCCGCCTTCCGGATTGGCAGTACCGAGGCGATAAAAACAAGCGGGAATCACCTGGGAGTAGTAGGCAAAATCTTCGGCCGTCATGCGGGGTGGCAGGTCAATGACGTGTTCTTTGCCTAAATATTCAATTGCGGCTGCCCGGGCACGGCGGGTGAGTTTAGGCTCGTTGATGAGCGCCGGGTAGCCGTGGTGGATGTCGAATTCACAGCTGCCACCATAGGCTTCGGCAATGCCTTCGGCAATTTTTTTCATCCTGACATGCGCCTCTCGCCGCCAGTTTTCATCCATCGTGCGAAAAGTACCTTCGAGGTATACTTCGCCGGGAATGATATTGGTAGCGCCGCCATCCGACTGGATTTTACCAAAAGTAAGCACCGTCGGAACCACGGGATCGGCAATACGACTGACCAATTGTTGCAGGGCCACAATGATTTGCGCTGTCAATACAATCGGGTCTACCCCTTCGTGGGGCATGGCGCCGTGGCCGCCGCGGCCTTTTACCCGAACGTACAATTCGTCTGTAGATGCCATAAACATACCGGGGCGAAAGCCCACTGTTCCGGCCGGTAAACTCGGATGCACGTGTTGTCCGAAAATACCCGCAGGCGCCGGATTTTCCAAAACGCCTTCCTTAATCATGATACTGGCGCCGCCGGGCAACAACTCTTCACCCGGCTGAAAAATACATTTAACCGTACCCTCAAACTGATCGCGCAGGCTGTGTAAAATTCGGGCGGCGCCAAGCAGGGACGCACTGTGCACGTCGTGTCCGCAAGCATGCATCACGCCCGGATTGACGCTTTTATACGGCGTCTCGTTCGCTTCCTGAATAGGGAGGGCGTCCATGTCGGCGCGGAGGGCGACGATATGTTTATCCGGATTTTTCCCCTGAATGAGCGCCACAATACCATTACCGCCAATGCCCGTCTGGTGTTCAATACCAAACGCGCTGAGGCGCGTACTGATGTACTGCGCCGTCAGGGTTTCCTGAAAAGAGAGTTCGGGATGTTGGTGCAGGTGGCGTCGGTCTTTGACGATTTCCTCGAAAAAGCGCCGGGCAAGTTCCTGAACAGTCTCTTTTGTCATAAAATTTAAAACTAAATCGGGCGATTCGGATCGAATTGCTCGAGGTAATCCGCCACGCGACGCAGGAAGGAACCGCCCAGCATGCCGTCAACCACACGGTGGTCGTAGGAAAGCGAGAGGAACATCATCTGGCGCACGGCAATCACATCGCCGTATTCTGTTTCCAGAACAGCGGGTTTTTTACGGATGGCGCCCACGGCCATGATGGCTACCTGCGGCTGGTTGATGATGGGGGTGCCCATCACGTTGCCGAAGGTACCTACATTGGTGAGGGTAAAGGTGCCACCCTGAATTTCTTCCGGTTTGAGCTGGTTTTGGCGGGCGCGGCTGGCCAGGTCATTCACCGTTTTGGTCAGTCCGGCGAGGTTGAGCATATCGGCGCCTTTGATAACCGGCACAATGAGGTTGCCGCTGGGCAGGGCCGCTGCCATACCGATATTCACATCTTTTTTAAGGATGATCCGCGTGCCGTCAATTGAGCAGTTGATCATCGGGAAATCGCGGATGGCGCGGGCGATGGCCTCCACAAAAATGGGCGTGAAGGTGATGTTTTCGCCGTATTGCTTTTTGTATTTGTCTTTAACCTGATTGCGCCAGTTCACGAGATTGGTCACGTCGGCTTCCACGAAGGAAGTTACGTGCGGGCTGGTGTGTTTGCTCATCACCATGTGGTCGGCGATGAGTTTGCGCATACGGTCCATTTCAATGATCTCCACGTTGCCGCTGATGGAAACGGCGGGGGGCGCCACGGGTGCGGGCGCAGGCGCGGCAGGTGATGCCGGTGCGGCAACAGGTGTTGGCGCGGGTGCGGCAGCCGGAGCGGATTTGCGCTGTGCGACGAAAGCCAGCATGTCTTTTTTCGTCACGCGGCCTTCCATGCCCGTACCAGGGATGGCGTCGAGTTCGGCCTGCGAGATATTTTCTTCTTTAGCGATGGTGCGTACCAGCGGGGAGTAAAAGCGCTCGCTGCTGCTCTGTACTGCTGCTGCCGTGGTGTTTGCAGGAGCGGGTACGAAGGGCGGCTCGGTAGCGGCAGCCGGGGCTGCGGGTGTGGCCGGAGAAGCGGCGGCGGTAGCGCCAGCTTCCGTTTCGATGATGGCGATGGGCGTGTTGATGGCCACCACGTCGTTCTCCTTAAAAAGGATTTCCACGATGGTACCGGCGACGGGCGAGGGCACCTCGCTGTCTACTTTATCGGTGGCAATATCCAGTACCGGTTCGTCCAGCTCGACGCGATCGCCGGGCTTTTTGCGCCAGGTAAGGATGGTGGCTTCCATGATACTTTCGCCCATTTTGGGCATAATAAGGTCAACGCGTGCCATATCAGGATTTATCGAATTGCTGTTTTACCTCAAAACAAGGCAAACAGGCGTGTGGTTTGAATAAAATTTGGTTAAGGCTTCAAAAAGCGCCGCAAAGGTATAATTTATTTGGCAATGCTTGTCGGTCAATACTGCAATTTGTCAACTTGCAGCTCACAAACGCAAAAAAGGCAATACTACGGTTTGTCCCGCTGCCAACACCTGCACGCCATACCATCCGGGCTGCTGCATCCCGGCATCAAGCCGAAGGGTTTGTCCGGCAGGAAGAACGCCCTGGGCAAGGGTTTGCCCCACGATATTGACGACGCGATAAACAGCATCACTGTGGTACAGGTTTTCCACCTGCACGGGTGTTGCACTGCCAGCCGGGTTGGGATAAATGCGGAAAAAAGCAGCAAAATCGCGTACCGCCTGGGTACTGCTGGTATTGCCGCCCACTGGCCCGTCGGCAGGATTAACAAAATTCCCGGCACGCAAACAAGCCAACACGGCGCTCTGACCAGCGTACTGCGTTTGTCCCCAGGCGGGTGTCGCCTGCACGGGGAGTTGTGCGCCTGCGCCCGTGTGCATGCCCACCACCAGCAGCGCCGAATCTGTTTTCCATACACCCATCAGCCGCACATTATCGCCACCCGCCTGCGTCAGCGTATCCCAGGCGCCTACAAGCAGGGAACTGTACAGGGGTTTGGATAAATCGGGCGTATACAAACGCACAAATTCATTCCAGCAGGAAAGGCCGCCATTGCCGGGTTTCACCATTTTCTGGTAGGCATTGGCGGTCGTGATGGTGCGTCGGCCTTTACCCAGCACCAAAACGGAGCCATCGGCACTTACTTTCAAGCGGTTTTTTCCCAAATAAGTCGTATTCAGGGTAGGCCATCCGACATTGGGATTGGGCCAGCTGTCGAGGTTCGGGTCAGGGTGCGCTGCGCCGAGGCCGGTAGCGCCTTCGGCAAATTCGCCAATGTAGGTGCTGTGGCGCAGCACGCCGTCGGCGCATTGCAATTTACCCAGCCAGGAAAGGTGAATATTGCCACTGCTGCCGGTGAAGTTGTTCTGAAAGCCACTGGCCGCAGGATTAGCAGCAATTTTATTGCCCTCCCAAAGATTTTCCACGTTGTTGCCGTGGGCGCGGGCATTAACCACCAGTAGGTCATTTTTATAATCAATCGCCAGCGCATCCACATACTGATCGGGCGTAGAAACCAGGGTGTCGCCCGCAGGATTAACTTCGTGGTACAAGCGCGACCACCAGCGCAAGGCGCCATCGGCGCGCATGGCCATCACGGCCGGTTCAAAGTCCGGATTGCCGTCGGGCAGCACGCTTTTGGCATTAAAACCAATATACATATCGCCGTTTCGGCGGTCGATACAAATGGCTTGCGGGCCGTAGGTGAAGGTGCCGGGCGGCGAGTAGCCCGAATAGCCCGGGCCGGAAGTGGTATTGCCGGATACGCCGGGCGTACAGGGGGCTTTGAACAGGACATCGAGGGGCCAGCGGCCTTTTTTCATGCCGCCATTGCCATCGGGTTGCCAGAGGTCATAGTCCTGCAAATTGGTGGAGCGCAGCTCACAGCGGTTGCCATCGCGTTTGAACACGATGCCGCTGTACGCCAGCGGATTGGCGCCACTATAAGTGTCGGCGGCACCGTAATATTCACCGCCACCGCTGATCCAGTGTACACGCCAGTTGGGCATGAGCTTGTCCTGTCCAAGACTGTCGAGGGCGTAAATAGCCGACCAGTTGTAGGCATGGGAATCGCCGGCGGCAAAAACCACTGTGCCATCGGGGCCGACATCCCAGGGCCGGTACTGATCGGGGTAGGCGTCTTTTTGCGCTTTAACCGAACGCGCCCAGGCCAGACCTGTAGGTTTGGCATCTACAAAATTTTCATTCAGCCGGGCGATGAAGTAGCCGCCGTTATTGCTGTCGTCGGTATCGCCGCTGAGGTAAACGGCGCCGGTTTTTTCGCCGGGCGCATTGCTGAGTTTGATATGGCGAATGTCTTGCGCAGCATTGGCCGGCAAGAAATAGATGCCCAAAATTTCCTGCAAAGACTGATTAAATTCCAGTAAAAAAGCGATGCGGTTGTTGCCCTGATTGTTGGGAATGGGCGGTGTTTGCAAAGCGATACGGGGGGTGCCGGCGGGCAGCCAGTCGAGGTTATCTGCTACCCCGGAAACGAGGTAGTGGCCGTTGGAAAGCTGAACAACATCGGTAAATGCTTCATTTTCATTACTTCCGGCATAGGTAACAAATTGTTGTTGGGCTTGCAATGGAAGTACAAATGTCGCAATCAGACTGACGACAAGCGGAAGATGTTTCAACATATACTCTTATCCGTAATTAATGCACCGGTGGCAAAAACACCTCAGCCATCATACAACGCGCCGAGCCACCGCCATAGGTTTCGATGGTGGTGAGGGTGCTGTGCAGGAGTTGGGTGTGTTTTTCCAATTGTTTCACCTGTTGGGGGTTCAGCACGGAGTAGGCTTTTTCCGACATGACCAAAATTGTCTGGCCAGCGGTGTTGCGCACCTGGAGCATATTACCGGCAAAGCCGTTCATTTGTTCGAGGGAAATTTCCACGATTTCCTTACCGTTTTTTTGGAAAGTCTCGACCAGCATTTGGCGTTCGGCGGCATCGCGCACCGAGTCTAGGCAAATGACGACAAAGGTTTCGCCCATGGCCATCATCACATTGGTGTGGTAGATATCCTGGCCGTTTTGGTCGACGGAATGAAAAACCACGGGTTTGTAGTCCATTTCCTGACAAAGTTCGTCCAGCAGCCGCGCATCGGTACGGGGGCTGAGGCAGGCGTATGCGAGTCGGTTGCGGTGGTCGAACACGATGCTGCCGGTACCTTCGAGGAAGCGTTCGCGTTTTTCGTTGAACGCGAAATTAATGAATTTATCGGAGCGAAAGCCTTCCAGAAGCACCGTTTCTATTACTTTGCGGCGGCGTTCTTTGCGGCGTGTGGGTGCGAACATGGGATAGGTTACGATATAACCTTCCTGGTGAAAGGTGACCCAGTTGTTGGGAAAAACCGCATCGGGTTTTACTGGTTTGGCCGAATCTTTGGCCACAATCACCTGCACCCCTGCGGCGCGGAGTTTTGCCACGAAATTGTCGAACTCCGCCATGGCGCGTTTGCGCATTTCTTCGGCGCTGAGCAGGCCATCGCGGCTTTGGAATGCGTTATTGGCGGCGGTTTCTTCATTAAAGGCGAAGTTTGACGGCCGAACCATTAAAATATGGGCTGTGGTTTGTTGACGCATAGATTGTTTTGTTTGACGCCGCAAGAAAAGCATATTTTTGTCTTTTACCAATACAGATGAAAAGCTACTGTTCAAATTGCCACCATCTATTGCCCGATTCCGGGAAATTTTGCCCGCAATGCGGACAAAAAACAGGCCCTGTGAAACTCAGTTTCTGGGATATGCTGCGCAAACTGTGGAGCAACACCTTCCACCTGGAGAGCAAATTTTTACGCACCTTCTGGGAATTGTTTATCCCCGCACGCATTACCCTCAATTTTTTTGGCGGCAAGCAACAGCGCTACCCGCCACCTTTGCGGGTATTTGCCATTGTGGCTTTCTTTTTCCTCTTGTTAGCCAATCATTTATTTGAACAACAAGCACAATCTTCCGGATCAAACAAGCAAGGTGGTGTACAACTCAAAGTGGACGACAGCGGCGACACTACGCGCAACCGCAATATCCGGCTGCAAAGTATGGGCGCCGATTTGTTCAAATATGGCGCTTATATAACCCAAAAAAAAGGGGTTCAACAACGTGTTGCCCAACACCCCGACTGGCAAACAGACAGCAGCGCCCGCAAAGCCGTCGATTCCCTGCTGCAATGGATGCAACCCCATGTAGACAGCTCTATTATACTGCTACTGGAAAGCAAAGACCCCAAAACCGGAAAATCCTTACTCGCCGATACCCTGCCGATCAATATGGGTTTTCACTCCGTTTGGCTGCGTGCCGAGGATATTTTTTTGTATGATGTAGACACCATCATACAACGCTATGGCTTTAGCGACTGGAAAGACAAACTCGTGGTGCGGCAAGGCATAAAATCCATGCGCGACCCCAGCGCAATGGTGCATAACTATATTGGCAGCATTACCTGGACGCTGCTGTCGATCATCACACTTATGGCCTTGGTTTTGAAGCTTTTATACCGCCGACAACAGCGTTATTACATGGAGCATTTTATCTTTTTGCTCCATTACCATACGTCGGGCTTACTGGTATTGGGCCTTGCGCTTTTTCTTGATTATCAGTTGCATACAAGCTGGTTTGCCAGTATTGCCATACTGGGGCTTGCCTTTTTTCTGCTGATTGCCATGCGGCGTTTTTACAAACAGTATTGGGGCAAAACGCTTTTGAAATATTTCATTTTTGCGCCTGTATATTTTATCGCTTCCCTCGCACTATTTTTGCTGGGCGTATTGGTGGTTTTGATTATTTTTTAGTCAAATTTAAAAAATACCTCATGCACGCAAAAAGCTTCAAAAACTACTCAAATCCGCCCAAACACTGAAATAAATGGCTCCTACGGGAAAAAAATATTGCCGAAATTGCTTCCATCCGCTGGAGCCGAGGGCCAAGTTTTGTAGCGAATGCGGCCAGCGGGATACCGACGGCAAAGTGACCATGCTGAGCCTCTTGCAGCGCTTTTGGAACAACCTTTTCCATTTGGAAAGCAAATTCCTGCGCATGGTCTGGCATTTGCTCAATCCGGGGTATGTCACTAAAGAATATTTTTCCGGCAAACACAAACGCTATCCGCACCCGGTACAGTTCTTTTTCGTCATCATGTTTTTTGCCCTGCTGATTGTTAATCTGCGTACAGACAATAATCGGGGCATTAACCTTGTCGGGGACAACCTCTCGCAGGAAAATATCGGAAAACTGCGGGGTGAATTAGAGGTAGTAAGCGCTATCCGAAAGAATATCGACTCCCTGCCCAAATCACTTAACAATACCGAAACCCGCCTTGCCATTGACAGCCTGCTCACTTTCACCTCCGAAAAATATGGCTTGAATGTACTTGAAAAAGACTCCATTGGCGTACTGACCTGGGATGATGGCAAGGGCATCAGTTTTGCGCTCAGCGATGTCGTGCGCATGACGCCTGATTCTTTGGTGGAATATTACCAGATCAACAATTATTTTCTCAAGCTGCTGAGCAAACAAATGCTCAAAACCGCGCACGATGGCAAGGGCATGGCCAAATTTTACATTGCCTCTTCTACCTGGGCTATTCTGGTACTCATTGCCCTGATGGCTGCCTGGCTGAACATCACGCACCAAAGTAAACGCTACCGTTATGTGGAGCATTTTGTGCTGATGCTGCACCTGATGTGCGGCATTATTTTCCTGGCCATCATCACGGTCGTCGTCCGGCATTATTTGAACCTGAAATTCATTCCTGCCTGGCCGCTTTTATTGTATGTCAACTTTGCGCCTTTGCTCGCTTTCAAGCGTTATTATGGCCAAAGCTGGCTGCGCACCACGCTAAAATGGATGGTTTTTATGTTTATCCAGACTTTTTGCCTCATCTTTGTCTTTCTGCTGGGTTTCGGCGTTTGTCTGCTCATTTTTTAAAATTCATTTACCCCAGACTCCGCAGACATATCCGTAAAAAACCTGCCTGAGTTTTTAAAAATATTACTGAAAAGATGGCCTACGAAACCGTCATTGGGCTGGAAGTACACGTTCAGCTTGCCACACAATCCAAAGCATTTTGCCGCGACAGTGCTGCTTTTGGCGGCGCGCCCAATACGCATACCGGCGTTATCAGTCTGGCCCACCCCGGTACTTTGCCGCGCCTGAACAAAACCGCTGTTCAATACGCCGTGCGCCTTGGCCTGTCGCTGGGTTGCCGCATCAACCGCCGCAGCACCTTCGACCGGAAAAATTATTTCTATGCTGATTTGCCCAAAGGTTTTCAGACCACGCAGGACGCCAACCCCATTTGTATCGGCGGCAGTTTGCAGGTAAAAAGGGGTGATGCGCTGGCGCCCATTCGTCTGCACCATATCCACCTGGAAGAGGATGCGGGCAAAAGCCTCCACGACCAGGATCCACACGACTCGCTCATCGACCTCAACCGAGCGGGCGTGCCTTTGCTGGAAATTGTAACCGAGCCGGATTTTAGAAGCGCCGAGGAGGTGAGTCAGTTTATGGAATCCATGCGCCGCTTGGTGCGTTGGATCGGTGTTTCCGATGGCAATATGGAGGAGGGGTCTCTGCGTTGCGATGTGAACATTTCCATTCGGCCGGAAGGCTCAGAAACATTCGGTACCCGCTGCGAAATCAAGAACATGAACTCCATGCGTTTTGCCCGCCGCGCCATTGCGTATGAGGTGGAAAGGCAGATTAAAGTGTTGGAGTCCGGCGGCCGGATTGAACAGGAAACCCGGGGCTTCGACCCGCAGAGTGGTGAAACGTATTCGCTCCGCGAAAAGGAAAACGCACATGATTACCGCTACTTCCCCGAGCCGGATTTGCCGCCGGTACTACTCTCGGAGGACTATATAGCGCAGGTTGCACATGCCCTGCCCGAGCTGCCCGAAGCTGCGCAGGCGCGTATGCAAAGTATGTATGAATTGAATGTACAAGACGCACAAACCCTGTGCAATGAGCGCAGTGCCGCCGAATACTTTTTTCTTTTAGCGGAAAACGCGCAAAAAGCAGGTGTTTCGGGCAAATTATGTGCAAATTTCATCATCAACCAACTCCTGCCCTGGTCGGCGGGCAAACACCTTCAACTATCCGAATCCCCGGTGCGCGTGGAAAACTGGACGGCCATGCTCACCCTCATTGAGAAAGGCGCCATCAGCGCTTCGGCCTGCTACCAACGCCTGCTGCCGGCCCTGCTCGACAACCCCGAAACACCGCCGCAAACCTTAGCCGAACAATTAAATCTGCTGCAAGACCAGGACAGCGACGCCCTCAGCAGCGCCGTTGCCGCTGTACTCGCCAAATATCCGGAAAAAGTTGCGGAGTATAAAAAAGGCAAAAAGGGATTGATCGGCTTTTTTATGGGCGAGGTGATGAAGGCCAGTAAGGGTAAAGCCAACCCCCAGGAAGCTACAAAAATGATTGAAGCACATATTACCCCGACCCCAAACCCCTAAGGGGCTGACTTCAAACCTCCAAACCTCCAAACCTTTTTCCCGACATGCAACGACCAAAAAAAAGCGAATACGCGCCTTTTCACGCCACCTACATCAATGCCCTGCCGCCGCGCAGCGGAGCCAAAACCCTGTTGCGCAAAAGTTTTAAGGAAATACAGGCAATGATGAATGCCCTGCCCGAAGCTGCGGGTGACTACGCCTATGCCCCCGGCAAATGGACCATCAAAGAATTACTGATGCACATGATTGACACGGAGCGGGTGTTCAGCTACCGGCTTTTATCGTTTATGCGCGGCGACCGGATTGCGCTGCCCGGCTTCAACCAGGATTTCTGGATGGAGCAGGTTTTTGTCAAAGACCGCAGCATAAAAGACTTGATGAAAGAATGGAAGGCGGTACGCGATAACACCCTTTTTCTGCTGGGACAATGCACGGAGGAGCAATCGAAATTTATCGGTACGGCAAGCAACTGGAAGGTATCGGTTCGGGCGTATTTTTATATTGTTGCCGGGCATCAGTACCACCATATGGGGGTATTGCGGGAGATGTATTTGCCTGCGCTTAGTGAAGAATTATCGGGAAATCCTGAAAACTATTCAGGTACTCGCTTAAATTGATGTTGCCGCAACTTACCAGATTGTCTTTGACAGTAATTCTCAAAAACAACTGATTACCACTACTTGATCCAATATTATTCAATTGATACAATTCATTCAGCAGATTTTGACGAATCAATATCGGCTTTTGCCATGTATCTGCAAATCGAATAACAAAAGCATAAACGAGCAGCGGGGGTGATATTGTTTTAAGCTGCTGAATATTGATATTAAATTGCGCCTGAACAGCCTGATTTGCTAACAATCGACCACTTGCCGTTTTCACTTGCACCCTTATTAAATCCCCGTTGATATCGCGAACAACAAAAATATCATCACCAACATCCACTTCAGGAATGGCTACATTCCAGCCTCGACAAAGCAACTCCGACATAATTACAAATTGCCCGGCTTTGCCTAAGTAAAGATTATGCTTCTTGGACATGAGGCAGGGCAAATGAATAAATTTCCTGATTGTCCAAGCTATTCATAAATCTCACATTATCAATTTTTTGGGACAATGTCTCAATTTCTAATCCGGTAAGAAAAGGCAATATATGTTTTTCAATGCGGGGTTGAAAAGCTGAAAACTCTTGCTTGGCATCGAGTGATATGAATACATGGGTTAGTGGTGTTGCATCCGGAAAATATTCCGTAAGCAACCTGCGCGTTTGCGGCGAAAGACTAAAGTTGCAACCTCCAATCTGGCGGTTTACATCAATCATCAGCGTATTCATTACCAATTCCATTTACAGGCAAAAATAAGTCAATTTCTGTTGCATTACCAAATTTAAAATTATGTCCATCACAAAAAAACCTGGCCCGCTCGCTAAAATCCCGCCCAAATCAAAGCTACCTTCGCATCAATGAGAACCCTGCTCCAAATTCGCCTGTTGCAGGCGCGACGCGAAAGCGCCGACCTGAACCTGCTGCATTATGCCGTGCTGCTGCTGATTGCGGTTCTGGTATTCGGCTCCATGTATCAGCAGGCAAGTAACAATGCCTCCATCGCCTGGCTGTTTGCCGGGTTGATTGCTTTCTCGGCTGGCGGCTTACACCTGCAACGCAAAGACCATCGTTTGCTGGCCCTCGCCATCAAGGATCCGCGCCCGCTGCTGGCATTGGAATACCTGCTGCTGGCACTTCCCTTTTCGCTTACCCTGCTCCTCGCTGCCCGGCCGCTGCAAGCCCTTTGCAGTCTTTTACTTTCAGCCATGTTCGCCTGGACGCCGGTTCGCCCCAAACGCGGTGGCCGCGCGCGCACATGGCTCAACCGCTGGATTCCAGCCGATAATTTTGAATGGATTGCCGGTGTGCGCAAACTCGATTTTGCGATCGCGCTTATCTACGGCGCGGCGCTCTTTTTCAGCCCAAAGCCTATTGTCAGCCTGATCCTTTTGTGGTTTTTGCTTTTGATGATCAGCGAATTTTACCGCTACGGCGAACCGCGCAGCTGGCTGCCCCTGTACGCTCCCACACAACGGGCTTTTATACATAAAAAACTGCGACGTCACATCGGCCTGCACGCGCTTGTCGTGGCGCCCGTACTGCTCTCCTACGCCGCATTTCAGCCCGATAAGTGGTGGATCCCAGCCGCTTACCTGCTGTTTTCAAGCATTGCCATAGCCTGTATGATACTGGCTAAATACAGCGCCTACACCCCCAACAGCAACATCAGGGCCAATAGCACCATTACGGCTTTGGTGCTGTTGAGCGTGGTAGTCATCTTTTTCCTTCCGGTGCCGGTGATGGCGCTGGGCTGGTATTATGTACGGGCGCGCAATCACGATTTTTGGCCGTAAACAAGTTGTTATAGCATGTTGGAAATAAAAAACCTTCAGGTCGCTTACGGCGGCAAACCGGTCTTAAAAGGCCTTGATCTTTCGCTGGAAAGTGGCAAGGTACATGGCTTGGTGGGACTAAACGGCGCCGGAAAAACCACTTTTTTAAATACGTTATTCGGTTTTGTAAAAGCGCAATCCGGTCAAATGATCTACAACGGCGCGCCATTGCAACGCGAACAAGTCGGTTTCCTGGAAACCAATCCGGCCTTTTACCGAAATCTTACCGGCCGTGAATTTTTACGACTTTATCAAAATGAGCATTTTAAAACAGATGCCTGGGAAGACCTGCTGCAAGTGCCCTTGGATATGCTGATCGATCACTACTCTACCGGCATGCAGAAAAAATTAGCACTGATGGCCCTGCTCAAACAAAACCGCCCGATCCTGCTGCTCGACGAACCCTACAACGGCCTCGACCTCGAAGCCGCACACCGCTTGCAGGAAATCCTCAAACGCCTCCGCCTGCAAGGCAAAACCATGCTGTTTACCTCGCATATTCTCGAATCCCTGCTGCCAGTCTGTGATTATATTCACCACCTCGACAATGGCGTGATCGCCGCCACTTATGCGCCCGAACAATTCGACCTGTTCTCGGAAAACCTGCGCGCCCAACTCCAGCTCGGCCTCGACGAAGCGCTCGATGGCTTAACCTGAACCGACACTACCCTTCCCGCTTGCGCACCATCGTCAGAATGGTTGCTATGGCCACCGATTCGCCGCTTTCATCGTACACGTCCACGTACCACTTTACAATGCCGCGCGGAATGGCCGCTACGCCTTCTTTGGCCGGGTCGTATTCCTGCTCGGCTTTTTCCCGGACGGTAAGCTTCACCCCGATGGTCATACCCGGATAAACCGGTTTTACAAAACGGCATTCATCTAAGCCGTAATTCAGCAAAACCGGCCCTTTTTTGGCATCTACAAACAAACCGGCCGCCTTGGAAAGGATAAAATATCCGTGCGCCACACGGCCCTTGAATGGAGTACCTTCCAGCGCCGTGGCATCCATGTGGGCATAAAAATTATCGCCACTGACATTGGCAAAATTGTGAATATCCGCCTCCGAAACAGTGTGTTTGGCCGTTACCAAGGTTTCACCCACAAACAAATCTTCAAAGTATTTTTTGAACGGATGCACCGGCGTTTCGGTCTGCTCCGCGCCGGGTTGATACTGGCGCGTAACGTTCATAATATCCGTCGGCGTGCCCTGAATGGCCGTGCGCTGCATATAGTGCAACACGCCGCGCATGCCGCCCATTTCCTCGCCGCCGCCCGCATGACCCGGGCCGCCATGTACCAGCATGGGCATGGGCGAGCCGTGTCCGGTGCTTTCTTTAGCCGAGTGTCGGTTGAGCATCAGGATGCGGCCGTTCCAGGCAGCTGCTTCCAGCACAAACTGCCGCTGAATATCGCGGTCGTAAGTGCAAATGGTGCTCACGAGCGATCCTTTGCCCATTGCCGTAATTTCAAGAGCTTCTTCGAGGTTTTTATAGGGCATCAGCGTGGAAACCGGGCCGAAACACTCGGTTTCATGGGAAAGCGTTTGCGTTAGCGGCTGTTCATTCAACAATAAAACCGGCGGAATAAATGCGCCTTTTTCGCGCTCGGCGCCGCGCACTTCAAAGTTGTCGAGGTCGCCGTAAACCATGCTGCCCACGCCGCTGAGTTCGCTCAGTTTTTCGCGCACGCGACCGAGTTGCTGGCGGTTGATGAGGGCGCCCATCCGCACCCCTTCCACGGAAGGATCGCCGACGGCAGTTTTAGCCAGTTCGGTACTGAGGGCTTTTTGAACGGCTTCCAGCAGGTTTTCCGGCACGAGAATACGGCGCACGGCGGTACATTTTTGTCCGGCCTTGGTCACCATCTCGCGGCGTACTTCCTTGATAAAGAGGTCAAATTCCGGTGTTCCGGGCTGCGCGTCGGCACCCAGCACGGCGGCGTTCAGCGAATCGGCCTCCATCGTGAACGGCACGGAGTGTCGGATAATGGCCTCATGCGCACGCAGGCGCTTGCCCGTGCCCGAGCTGCCGGTGAACGTAACAACATCCTGCGTACGCACATGGTCGAGAATACCCCGGCCTGCGCCGCCGATGAATTGAAGGGCGCCTTCGGGCAGGATGCCGGAGGCGACAATATCCTGCACCATCGCTTCGGTGAGGAAGGAGGTTTGTTCGCTGGCCTTCACCACGGCCGGCATACCGGCGAGCAGGTTGACCGCTATTTTTTCCAGCATACCCCAAATGGGGAAGTTGAAGGCATTGATATGCACCGCCACGCCGGGCTTAGGCGTCAGGAGGTGGTGGCCGATGAAGGTGCCCTCTTTAGAGAGGCGTGCCAGCTCGCCTTCCACATAGAAAGGTTCGTCGGGAAATTTCCGGCGCAGGCTTGCATTGGCAAAGAGGTTGCCGATACCGCCTTCAATATCCAC
This sequence comes from Chitinophagales bacterium, assembly GCA_017303875.1. Classification (GTDB taxonomy): domain Bacteria; phylum Bacteroidota; class Bacteroidia; order Chitinophagales; family Saprospiraceae; genus M3007. Next base: position 39,947 of record JAFLBP010000031.1, read on the forward strand.
CCAGCTGTCGGCGCGGGTAGCGCCCGTTACGTGGCTGATAGCGTAGTAGCGCTCTTTTTGCTCCATAAGGTAGAGGGCGAGGGCCTTGAGCATGCGGCCGCGCTCGTGAAAAGTCATGCGGCGCAGGGCCGGACTGCCTTTGGCGCGGCCATATTGCAGGATTTCGGCGAAATCCAGCCCCTCGTCGGAGACGGTACTGTATACGGCTCCGGTAAGGGCGTGGTATTGTGGGATACCTTCGCCGCTGCCAGCCATCCACTGACCGAGTATGTAGTTTTTGATTTGTTGCATGGTGTAGGGAATGTTGAGGGGCAAAGGTATGATGCTTCCCTCAAAACAAGCGCAACTGCCCGTCCTTAAACTGCTCGTGCAGTTCGAGGTTGTATTTGGGCAATTCCTTTCCTGCAAAATACTTTTGCTTCGCTAATTGATATTGTGCGCGGATGATTTCCGCAATTTTTCCTTCGCCGCGCATCCGCACCCCCGGGCGGAAGTCGCCCAGCTCGCCGCCATGCACTTCGCGGATTTTATTCAGCACCTTATCGGCGCGATCGGGCATATTTTTTCGGATCCAGTCTTCAAACACCAGGGCCACATCGTCGTTGAGGCGCACCATGGTATAGCCGGCGCCCAAGGCGCCGAGTTCGGAGACCGTTTCAAAGACTTTGAAAATTTCGTGCTCGTTGAGTCCGGGAATAATAGGCGCCATCATCACGAAAACGGGAATGCCGTTGTCGGAAAGTGTTTTTACCGTACGCAGGCGCTGCTGTACGGTGGCGGTGCGGGGTTCGAGGAAGCGGCGCAGGTCTTCATCGAGGGTGGTGATGCTGATGGCAACGTGTACTAAGTTGTGCTCGGCCAGTTGGCGCAGCAGGTCGAGGTCGCGGAGGATGAGGCTGTTTTTGGTGATAAGGCTGACCGGGTGTCGGTATTTCCAGAACACTTCAAGGCATTGGCGGGTAATGCCGAATTTGCGTTCGGCGGGCTGGTAAATATCCGTATTGCCAGCAAACATAATGGGTGCGGCTTTCCAGGATTTTTTCTTCAGCGCGGCTTCCAGCAGGCTGGCGGCATTGCGTTTGATGAGGATTTTGCGCTCAAAATCGAGGCCAGCGCTGTAGCCCCAGTAAGGATGGGTATTGCGGGCGTAACAATACACGCAGCCGTGTTCGCAGCCCTGGTAGGGGTTCATGCCCCAGGCCAGCGGGATGTCGGCGCTGTCTACTTTATTGAGGATGGTTTTGGGGTGGGTCTCCAGGTATTCCGTTTTGAGTTGTTCGGTTTCCCATTCGGATTCCACGAGCGCCCAGTCGAGCGCTTCGCTGTCGCGCACCACTTTTTCATACGGTGAAGGCGGATTGATTTGTGCGCCGCGACCGGAGAGGTAGGGTTTATCCTGATTCATTGGAGACGGAAGGTATACTTTTTGAGCCTACAAGAATACGACTTTTTGAAGCATGTAAACGGATTCCGATAACAAATATTTACGAATCATTGACAGCCTGCCACAAAGCCGGGGCCTGCATACGCCGTACTTTTGCAGAAATTTCGTGTTTATGTGTTTTAGTATTTTGGCGTACAATGATGTATTACCCAAACACAAAAACACTAAAACACAAAAACACTTAAAAAAAGCATGAAAAAATCACTTTTGTTGGCATTTTTTGCCTTTATGACCTTGGGCCTTGCTGCCCAGAGCGACAATTCCGGTTTCGTTAAAAAGAAAGCGGCAACTGCGAGTACGGTAAAAACCGAGACCTTTAAGGTGCTTGGCAATTGCGGTATGTGCGAAAAAACCATCGAGAAAGCCGCAAGCAATGCCGGCGCCACAAGCGCCGAATGGAACCGCGAGCTGAAGCAAATCACGGTGATATTCGACAGCGCAACGACTACACTTGACGCAATACAGAAGGCCATTGCTACGGCGGGTTACGACAATGCTACCTACAAGGCCTCCGACGAAGCCTATGATAAACTCCACGAATGCTGCCACTACGAGCGGGAACAGTAGTACCGGGCAAAAAAAGGGCTGCTTTGGGGGAGACAAAGCAGCCGCTCGAAAACGGGAAACAGGTCGGAATAATGGGTGTGTTTGTGCCTGTAACAGCGATCAAACACTAACGGCGGGGGCCGAATGCGAGATAGGTCATCGCTTTAGGCAGCAAATAAACCAATGCCAACGCGACAACCAGGGTGAGTAAAATAAGCATAGCAACAGCTTGTTAGAATGAACGTTTGCGAAAGACAGATAATCCAGAAGAAACATTCGCTCTTCGGATCAAAGATAGATATAAGTTGCAGAAATTAAAGCCATTTCCCATTAAAAGTTTTTGTTAAGCTTTAATTTACCAAATTCTGAAGGAGCATAAGGAGTTTTTCCCTATCTTTGCGGTGGATTATTAGCCCCAAACCTGTTACCTGAACCCGTCGAGAACATACAAAACTGCTTCCTGAATCGTTCAGCACATCCGTTGTACCTCCTAAAAAGTTATCCGAATGGTTTTTAACAACATTCTGGAAACGATCGGCAAAACGCCGCTCATTCGCCTTAACAACATCGTTGCGCATATTCCGGGTACGGTTTATGCCAAAGTCGAAGCCTTCAACCCTGGTCTGAGCGCTAAAGACCGCATTGCCCTGCACATGATTGAGCGCGCCGAGCGCCTCGGCAAACTCAAACCCGGCGGCACCGTCGTTGACGCGACCAGTGGCAATACCGGCTTCAGCCTCGCTATGGTCAGTGCCATCAAAGGTTACCGCTGCGTACTGACAGTCACCAGCAAAATCTCCGACGATAAACTTAACAATTTGCGTGCCATGGGCGCAGAAGTGATCCTTTGCCCGCAAAATGCCAAGCCGGACGACCCCAATTCCTACTACTCGATGGCTAAAAAATTAGCCTCCGAGATTCCCGGCGCTTACTACATCAACCAGAACTACAACCTCGAAAACAGCGAAGCCCACTACTTCAGCACCGGCCCCGAAATCTGGGAGCAAACCCAGGGCAAAGTCACCTGGATCATCGGCAGCACCAGTACCGGCGGCACGCTCTGCGGCTCCGCACGATACCTGCGCGAACAAAACCCGAATGTAAAGGTGGTCGGCGTGGATGCCTATGGTTCTGTACTGAAAAAGTACCACGAAACCGGCATTTACGACGAAAAGGAAATCTACTCCTACCGCATTGAAGGCACCGGGAAAAATATCATCCCGGCCAATATGGACTTCAAGCTCATCGACCGTTTTGTAAAAGTAACGGATAAAGACAGCGCCCTGCGTGCCCGCGAACTGGCCCGCACCGAAGGTCTTTTGGTAGGTTACTCCAGTGGCGCAGCCCTCCAGGCACTCGAACAATTACAAGACGAAATTCAGGAAGACGACGTGGTCGTGCTGCTCTTTAGCGATCACGGCTCGAAATACACGGCAAAAATTTTCAACGACCAGTGGATGCGCGAACAGGGCTTTATGCCGGAAGAAACACCTGCCCCGCAAACGGCAGACAGCGCTACGGTTTAAGAAAAACGAGCCGGGCCGGATGCAAAAACGAACCATTTTGCATCCGGCCTATACCAGAACAACACCTTGAACGCCCTGGGCCAAACAACAGCGCCCATTTCCGCCCCCCCGGATATTCACGTAAACACACACTACTACTACGCTATGTTGAAACTACTTCCCATCGAGCGCCGCACGGGTCTCGGCCGTGAGGAGTTCATCGAAAATTATCTAAAACCCCGCAAACCAGTCGTCTTTACGGATTTGTCCAAAGACTGGGCCGCCACAAGCAAATGGACCTTTGAATTCCTCAAAAAGGAATACGGCCATTTGGAAGTGCCCGTCGTCGGGCCAGACTTCCACAAGCCGGGGCCAAACTACATGAAAAGTACCTTGACCATGAAGTTTGGCGATTACCTCGACCTCATCCAAAAAGGCCCGACGGAATACCGGATCTTTTTGTGGAACATCCTTGACCATGCCAAAGAACTTACCGGTGATGTCGCCCAACCAACCATCTGCGACGGATGGGTCGACAACTACCCCTTCATGTTTTTCGGCGGCGCCGGCGCGGTAACCGGTATGCACTACGACATCGACTGCTCCCACGTGTTTCATACCCATTTCTGGACACGCAAGCATGTGGTGCTCTTCGATCAAAGCCAAAATGAACTGCTGTATCAACACCCCTTTACCGTACAAAGCCGCGTAGATCCGCTCAATCCGGATTATGAAAAATATCCGGCCCTCAAAAACGCCGTCGGTTATGAAACCATCCTGACGCATGGAGAAACCCTGTTTATCCCAACTATGTGGTGGCACCATATTGTGTATGTGGATGGCGGATTTTCCCTGAGCCTGCGCTCTGTAGACAATGTGTTCACGCAGGCCAAAGGCCTGTACAATATTGCCCGCCACTTCGTCGTCGATAAAGGCATGAACGCTGTTATGGGACCGAAATGGAAGGACTGGAAAGAACAAAAAGCCATTCAGCGCGCAAACGAGCGTATGGAGGCTGTTGGTGCATAAACGCAGCATTTCGCCTGCGTACAAACAATTTTTAAGACAAATGGATTTATTTGACCGCATTCTCAAACAAGCCGGCCCCTTGGGTAAATACGCCGAAGTAGCTGAAGGCTACTACATGTTCCCACAACTTGAAGGCGAACTCGGCAACCGCATGAAATTCAAAGGCAAAGAAGTGGTTTGTTGGAGTATCAACAACTACCTCGGCTTAGCCAACCACCCGGAAGTACGCCAGGAAGATGCCGAAGCCGCTGCGCGCTGGGGCTTCGCTTACCCGATGGGCGCACGCATGATGTCGGGTGAAACCACCCAACACCAGAAACTCGAACAACAGCTCGCTACGCATGTCGGCAAAGAAGCCGGCTTGTTGGTCAACTACGGCTATCAGGGCGTACTCTCCGCCATTGATACGCTGCTGAGCCGCCACGATGTCGTTGTGTATGATGCTGAAAGCCACGCCTGCATCGTAGATGCCGTGCGCATGCACATGGGCAAACGCTTCGCCTTTACCCACAATGATATCGGCAGCCTCGAAAAATGCCTGGAACGCGCCAAACGCCTCACCGATGGCACCGAAGGCGGTATCCTCGTCATCACCGAAGGCGTATTCGGGATGCGCGGCGATCAGGGCAAACTCCGCGAAATCTGCACATTAAAAGAAAAGTACGGTTTCCGACTCTTCATCGACGATGCCCACGGCTTCGGCATGCTCGGCGCTACCGGCGCAGGCGCCGCTGAAGAGCAAGGCGTTACCGATGATGTGGATATCTACTTCAGCACTTTCGCCAAAAGTATGGCCCTCATCGGTGGCTTTCTCGCCGGCCGCAAAGAGGTCATCCAGTTCCTGAAGTACAACATGCGCTCGCAAATCTTCGCCAAGTCGCTGCCCATGCCCTTGGTAGAAGGCCTGCTCAAACGCTTCGAGCTGCTCAAAACCCGCCCGGAACTGCGCGAAAAACTTTGGTACAACGTCAATAAACTGCAAAACGGACTGAAAGAGCGCGGTTTCGACATCGGCGATACCAACACCTGCGTAACGCCCGTGTACATGCACGGCGAAGTGGAAGAAGCCATGGCCCTCGTGAAAGATATGCGCGAGAACTACGGCGTATTCTGCTCCATCGTAGTGTACCCGGTCATCCCGAAAGGTATGATTATCCTGCGCCTCATCCCCACCGCTGTACACACCGACGAAGACATCGAGCAAACGCTCGAAGCCTTCACCGCAGTGGGCGCCAAGCTCAAAAGCGGGGAATACAAAAACTGGGTACCTGAGGTAATTGCCTGAACGGAAACTTTGGGCTGAAAATATTTCGGGGTAAGCGACATGTAGCTGCTTACCCCGATTTTTTTTAATTGCCAGACGCTTGGGATGTGTTATTTGCCCGCAGCTTTACTCGGATCAAGCAGGTCGTAGAACTGATCCAGCTTGGGCAGGATGATAATCCGTGTCCGGCGATTGGTAGCCCGACCTGCCTCTGTATCATTGCTTGCAAGCGCATTATATTCGCCGCGACCGGCAGCAATAAGGCGATTGGGATTTACCTTGTACTGCTTCTGGAGTGCCCGAACGACAGCTGTAGCCCGCTTTACGCTTAAGTCCCAGTTGTCTTCCATACAGCTGTTTTTAATGGGCACATTATCGGTATAACCTTCTACCATTACTTCCAGTTCGGGACGGGCACTGACAATCTGGGCTATTTTATCCAAAACCTCCTGTGCCCTTGGCGTAAGGGTTGCATTGCCGCTTTGGTACAGCATTTTATCAGAAAGATTGACAAATACTACCGTTTTGTCCACTTTAATTTCGATATCCCGATCTTCGATGCCATCGCGCAGCATTTGGGTAAGGTTAACTGCCAGGGCAAGGTTGATAGAGTCGGCGCGCGTTTTAGCCGCCTGCAATAAGTTCAGGTATTTATCCTTGCGTTCCAGTTGGGAGAGCGTTTCCCGGATATTATCGTTGGCCGACTTATTAATTTTGGTCAGATCACCTACCTGAGAAAGCTGTTTATCGCGAAGGTTTTGACAATCAGCCAACTGCGATTTCAGAAACAGTATCTGATCTTCATACAATTGCTGCCCCTTCAAGGCATTGGCTCGTTCCTGTTCGCAAATCGAAAGGCGATTCATGTACTCATTAAGGCTGACGCCACATTTGCCAAGGTCTTTGTTGGCCGCAGCCAATTCTGTTTTGCTTAAAGCCAATTCCTGCTGAAGTGCCGTAAATTTCTTTTTCGCTACACAGGAGCTTAAACTTGCAAGCAACAAAAGCAGTAATGCGAATTTACTGAAAGTGTTCATCATATGAATCAATGTGTTTTATGAGTGTGGGTTAAACAATGCGCGTTGACACGAAAAAAACGGGGCACTTTGCTTTCAAAGCGCCCCTCTGGTTTTAAACAAAATACACAAAATTTCCAAAGAAGTTCCCCGAATTTACCTTAGCGGGTGATCACAAGACGTTTGACAGAAACCACATTTTCACCTACCAATCGAACCAACAATACACCTTCCGGCAATGCATCCAGCGGAATGCGCACATTGGACGAATTCAAGGGGAGTGCCTGCAACAAACGTCCATTTTGCTCATATAATTCAATGCGCAGTGTAGCGTCGACAGGTAATTCCGACAACTGTATATCCACAAAATCAGAAGCCGGATTCGGTTGCAATTTCCAATTTTCCTGCGATACCAGGTGCTTTGTTCCGACAATAGTCACCTGCGTACAGGTAGAAGTAATCACACAAGCGTCTTGCGTAACAATCACGGCATAACTACCGCTGCTTGCAGGCGTGAAACTGCTGCCTGTTGCACCACTGATTGGTTGATTGTTCTGACAATCAATCCATTGATAGCTTGAGTTGGCCGCAGCTGTCGCTACAAGGGTATTGTTATCAAGCGCAACGCTCACGGTGGGCGTATTCACCACAAGCGTCAGTTGCACCGTAGAATCACAGCTATTGACACTCGACAATACTGCCGTATACAGACCGGGCATCGTCAAGGTTTCACCATTAAAAACATAACTTTCACCGGCACAGATACTGGCATTGATCGCTGTGGGCGGAACTGCCGGGAAAATGGTCAGCACCAATGTCACAAGGGAGTCGCAGCCATTTGCACCGGCCCCCGGGAAGTCGAAGGTGTAGGTTCCGCTGGTGGTCAGGGTCAGGCCATTGTACAAATATGGTGCGCCATCGCAGGAGTAGGCAGCAACCATACCCTGTGCCAGTGGCGCCACGCTAAGATTAAGTACCACAAGCGAATCGCAACCATTACTATTCTCCAATACAGCAGAATATTGTCCGGCCTGAGTCAGTGCAGCCCCGTTAAAGAGGTAGCTGTCGCCGGCGCAAATACTTTCATTAATCGTAAGCACTTGTTCCGGCAGCACCGTCAGGTTGAGCACAATTGTAGAATCGCAGCCATTGGAGGCCGTTTGCAGGAAGCTGTAAGTGCCGGAGGTACTCAGTATCCCTCCATTAAATGAATATGTTTCTCCGTTGCAAATCGTGACATTTTCCTCCGTCTCAAGGGCGGGAAGCACCGTCAGGTTGAGCACAATTGTAGAATCACAGCCATTAGAGGCCGTTTGCAGGAAGTTGTAAGTGCCGGAGGTACTCAGTATCTGCCCATTGAACGGATATGTTTCTCCGTTGCAAATGGTGGCACTTACCGGCGTCTCAATGGCCGGCAGCACCGTCAGGCTGAGCACAATTGTAGAATCGCAGCCATTGGAGGCCGTTTGCAGGAAGCTGTAAGTGCCGGAGGTACTCAGTATTTGCCCGTTATACGGATATGTTTCTCCGTTGCAAATGGTGGCACTTTCCTGCGTCTCAAGGGCAGGCAGTACCGTCAGGTTGAGTACAATTGTGGAATCGCAGCCGCCGACAGCCGTAAATACTTTGGTGTAAACACCGGATGCTCCCAGGGTATCATTACCCAGGATAAAAGTTTCACCAGCACAAACCACCGCATCAAGTGTACTACTGTAAGCCGGCACATAGTTCAACACCAAGGTAACTGTTGAGTCGCAGCCGGCAACCGTATTGAGCAAGGTATCATAAGTGCCTGCGGCATTAATGGTATCTCCAAAAAAGACATACGATTCACCATCGCAAAGGGTCAGTTCAATGAACGTCGCAGCGCTCGGGAAAACATCAAGCCGGACAGAAACCAATGAGTCACATCCATTTACGCCGTCGAACGTATAATTATAAACACCATTTTCAGTCAATGCATTACCATTATACCACAAAGTGTCACCCGTGCAGATGCTGTACAGCAGGGCTGTTTCCGCCACAGGCAGCACCTCAAGGGTGAGTACCAGTGTGGAGTCGCAACCATTGCTTGCGGTGAAGTTAAATTCATACACCCCACTTGCGGTCAGGGAAAGCCCACCGAACAGGTAGGGTTCATTGGCACAGGTAGTTGCATTTTGATTCGTGGAAATTTTGGGCAAAAACGTCAGGTTTAATGTCACGGTGGAGTCGCAGCCATTCCCGCCGGTATACGTTGCCGTATAAACGCCTGGCAAATCAAGACTATCGCCATTAAAGACATATATGTCGCCCGCACAAACGGAAGCCTCGATACTGCTTTCCAATAGCGGCAATACCTCAAGCGTCAGCGTCACGGTGGAGTCGCAACCATTCACGCCGGTATATTGATAGGCATAAATACCACTTTCACGCAAGGTATCTCCTTCAAAAAGGTAAATATCTCCCGTACAAATGCTTGCTTCGAGTGTCTCCGTAATTTGTGGCAACACGCTGAGTTGCAGCACCAGCAAAGAATCGCAACCACCGGCAGACAGCAGAGAATCAATATAAATGCCACTTGAACCAAGGGTATCTCCACCAAAAACATAGGTTTCTCCAAAACAGATTGACGCTTCAAAATTTACTTCAAAGTAATCAACCACGTCGAGCTGAAGTACAAGTACAGAGTCGCAGCCATTTACGGCAATCAAGGTGTCGCGATATGTACCTGCGGCGCTAAGGGTATCGCCCTGAAAAATGTACGAATTGCCGGTACAAATTGTGGCGCTTAAGTTCGTTGCGGCTACAGGCAGCACCTTAAGGTCGAGTACAACGATGGAATCACAAAGCCCCACCGCCGTCAGGGTATCGGTATAAATACCACTTTGCGTCAGGGTGTCGCCATGAAAAACATAAAACGTATTGGCGCAAACCTGCGCTGACAGCTGAACCAGGTATTGATCTACAAGTGTAAGGTGCAGGGTAGCAATGGAATCGCAACCATTGGCAGCGCTCAAGGTAGCTTCATAGGTGCCCGTTTCGGTAAGTACCTGACCGTTAAAAACTACGCTATCGCCTGCGCAGATTGCGATACTGTCGGTGCTGTAAGCAAGCGGCGACACTCCTAAATCCAACACAAGCGTTGAGTCTTGTCCGTCGGCGCCTGTGAGCACCCGGGTGTAAATACCTGCTTCGCTGAGGGTATCCCCCTCAAATACGAGAAACGTATTTTCGCAGATCTGAGCGTTTAAATAGGTGGTATCGCCTTCGGCCACCGGCTTAAAGTTGACGCCCGGCTGCCCGAAGTGGTCGGTGCCGGCATTGGCCGCTATAAGCCAAAGGGATAATATCGCCAGGACAGCGCACGACACCCCAAGTTTGTTAATCAGCGCTGCTTTGGAAGGCAGCAATGAAGTGATGATTTGTTTAAAATGTTGCATGTGATTAAAAGTTGATGAAAGATTATAAAAATTCAGGCCCGCAGTGGCGCAGGTGAATTGTCGGTGAAAAGGATAAGGCTAATCAGATTTGTAATTGGGGAACAAGCGGGGGTACTCAGTACCTACACCGGAAAATTAACGCTGCAAAAGTCCGGGCATAAGCCTTTAATGCCATTAAACAGCAGTTAAAATGTAATTAAAATCAATTTTTAGGGAATGCAGGCAGCTGCACTTCAAATACAGTACCGCTACCCGATACGGAGCTGACCTGTAAATGGCCGCGATGCAAGTGCACAATTCGCTGACACAGGGAAAGCCCTATACCATAACCTTTTGCGTATACCTGCGCTTCAGCGGTTCGATAAAAAGGGGTAAAAATGCGCGGCAAATCCTCTTGTGCGATCCCGATCCCTTTATCCCTGAACACGACATGAATAAAGGCAGGATCCACCCCGAATTGAATACGCACAGTATGGTCGGCCGAGAACTTGCAGGCATTGTCCATCAGGTTAAGGAAGGCAGTACGCAACAAATATTCATTGCCCAGCACATTCAGTTGGGCTTCCTCTTCCGGGAGGGTTTCATATTCAAAAAGGAAATGATAGCCCGGATGCGTTTTAGCCAGTTCATTCTGTGCAGCAAACAGCACTTCATCCACGCGTACAGGCATCAGTTGCAATTTGCGTTGCTCAATATCCGACTGGGCAAGCGTGAGCAGTCCGTTGGTCAGCTCAATGAGGGTCTGTGTATCATCCAGCACCGAGTGCAGCGTGCGTTCATACTCATCGGCATCGCGTTTTTTCTCCAAGACAAGCTGTAGCTGACTGGATATGGCCGCCAGCGGGGTGCGCAGCTCATGAGAGGCGCTGCTTACAAACTGTTGCTGCATTTCAAAGGAGGATTCCAGTCGCCGGAGCATCAGATTAAAATTAATGGCCAATTGAGCCACCTCATCACTTCGCTGCCCTTCATCCACGCGTTTATTCAGGTTGCCAGCATTAATCTCTGAAATTTCCTGATTCAAGGCTGCCACAGGGCGCAGTACAATCTGGGAAAACACCGCGCCGGCCAATACGATGGCGAGTATACCAATGGTAAAACCGATTAATAACACATTGCGCAGGTTTACCAGTTTGCTGCGTCCATAACGGTCTATCGCCGACGACAACACCACATAATTGCCTTCTTCCCGCTGAAAAACAAAACCCACCCGTTCAACACCCGCTTTTGACTCCCGTATCACGCCCTGCTCCCGGATTTGCCGGATTAATTCAGGAGGACAATCTAAGGGCAAATCATCCAGGCTGCTGTACATCAGTGCATCATCCGGCGCAAAAACAACAATTTTTTCCTGAAACATGGCATGAATCGTGTTCTTGTCGATAATGCGCAACAAATTATTGTCTACCTCCTGCACCGTAACCAACAGGCGCGCCGTCGTCAGGCCACGACTCTCTAAACGCTCATAAAACTCCTCCCGGCGATATTCCGCAGAGGCATAATATACTGCCACAGAAAAAACAAGCAAAATAGTGGCAACAATTGCCGTAAACCGGAGCGTGAGCTTGGTGCGGATATTCATAAGCTTAACCGGCAATTACCCCGATATAATATCCTAATCCGGGTTTGGTATGAATCAATTTGGGTTCAAAATTACGGTCAATCTTTTTGCGCAAAAAATTGATATACACTTCCACTACATTGGTGCCGGTATCAAAATTTACATCCCAAACCGCCTCAACGATTTCATGCCTTGAGGCAATCCGGCCATTCAGCCGCAGCAAATATTCCAGCAGGCAGTACTCTTTGGCCGTAAGTTCAATGGGCTGCCCGTTGCGCCTGACCGATTTAAAAGCCGTATTCATTTCCAGATCCGCAACCTGTAATACTTCATCCTCATTGTCGCCTCCGGCCGAATTGCTGTTGCGCCGAAGCAAGGTTTTTATGCGAACCGTCAGCTCGCGCAAATCAAAGGGTTTTACCAGGTAATCATCAGCACCGGCATCAAAACCCATAAGTTTTTGTTCAATACTGCCCAGGGCCGTTACCATAATAATTGGGATTGCCGGATTAGCCGTTCTGATTTCCCGACACAGCTCCTGCCCGCTGATATACGGCAAATTAAGATCCAGCAAAATAAGGTCGTACTTATTTTGCCGGATCAAAAAACGCCCCACGGCGCCATCTGGTGCAAGTTCAACGGCAAAACCGTTTTCTTCCAGCCAGGTGCGAACTGACGCAGCAACTTTAGGCTCATCTTCGACAAGCAGAATGCGATATTTTTGCATAATTTACCGCAAAATTAAGCTGCATTCAAGCAAGGGGCCTTAAATGCTGATTAAAAAAGCAGGGCAATTGGCCTACTGCCCGTATTTACTCAACTCCATCCAGCCCTCGGATTTGCCATTTTTGTCGTAATTCTCGGATTTGACAAGGCCCACCCCCGGCGCCATCCATTGCACCACGTGGAAGGTGCGGGATATAATGGCATTAACCTCCATATCATAGGAAATTTTGTAAGCCTCAAATGTTCCGGCTTTTACCGTAATACTTTCTTTGGTTTCAACCTTGCGATTAGAGATAGTAAAGGTCATTTTCATGATCTGAATACCGCCGGATTTCAGGCTCATCGTCAGGTCGCCGCCAGACAGGGTTTGTCCCGGACTGAGTTTTGAAGGCATTTCTAAGGGCGTACCGCTCACCGTTACTTCGCCGTCTTTGAAAGCGCGGGTGAGGTCGCCGCTCAGCATGGAACGCAAATCAATGTATACCATACCTTTGGCACAAATGGCGTCTACCGTTCCGGCGCCCACTTCTTTGCCTTTTTCATTAAAGGTCTGCGATTTGATGGTGGCCTTCATGCTGTCGCGCACCTGCGTGATGGAAAGCACTTCCGAACTGCTGCTGCTTTGCAGCTTGCCTTTTTTATCATAATTGTCAAAAGTGTAGCGCATCCCCTTGGTGTAGGGGAAAAAATCACTTTTGCAATCCTGTGCATTGGACAAAAAGGGGGTAAGCAGTAAAATCAGGACAAAAAAACGTTGCATGTTGTATCGGTTTGAGTTTGAACAAAATTGATCAGATAGTCGTAAGCCGCGCCGGCAGGTAAAGCATACGGCACACAAGGATATGCAAAATTATTACTTTCAAGTGAAGATAATACGTCGGCAAAACGCTACTTTCGCAGCAGTACATCTTTCCCCGAAAATAAAAAACATACGAACACAATGATCCAGAGTATCCAGACAGAAGTTGACGCCTGCTACCTCTACCAGAAACTGGCAGAAAACGAGTCCGAACCCGTTGTCGCAGAAGTATTTCGCGAAATGAGCGATATTGAAAAAGGCCATGCCCTTGCTTTTCTGCGCAAACATTATCCCGATCAGGCGGGCGAGCTGCCGCCGCCTTCGCGCCGCGCCCGCACCCTGAATACCATCGGCAAATTATTCGGCTACGATTATGTGCTTGGCGTTTTGATGGACACAGAAAAAAGCCTCGCCAACGGGGTTTTAAAAGCTAAAAAAAATCTCAACCTGCCGGTGCGCGGCACAGAAAGCAACCACGTCACCATCCTGCGTACGCTGGTGGAAAAAGACCCGCGCATTGCCGGCGAACAACTCGCCAAGTTTGAACGCCGGCACCGCACCCTTGGCGGAAATGCCCTGCGCGCTGCCGTCATGGGCGGCAACGATGGCTTAGTGTCCAATTTCAGCCTGGTAATGGGCGTTGCAGGTGCTACTTCCGGACAGGAAGGCGTACTCGTGGCCGGACTTGCTGGTTTGCTGGCTGGCGCACTCTCCATGTCGCTCGGCGAATGGATTTCGGTTAAAAGTTCTCAGGAGCTGTACGAAAACCAGATGGAGATCGAGATGGAAGAACTGGAAGTAAACCCGGAAGGCGAAATGCGCGAGCTGGTACTCATTTACCGGGCCAAAGGCATTCCGGAAGCACAGGCCAGGGAGATGGCAGCCGAGCTGATGAAAGACAAAGACGAGGCCCACAAGGTACTGGTTAAGGAAGAGTTGGGCTTTAGTTCCGAGGAAATGGAAGGCTCGCCCATGGAAGCCGCGCTGTATTCCTTTTTCCTGTTTGCCATTGGCGCCATTATCCCCGTTTTCCCGTTCTTTTTTGTGCAGGGCACTACCGGCATTATACTGAGCGCGGCCATCAGCGCGGTCGGTTTGTTTATCATTGGTGCGGCCATTACCTTGTTTACAGGTCGCAATTTATGGCGTTCCGGTTTCCGACAAATGCTGTTCGGGCTGGCTGCCGCCGCCATCACATTTGGCGTGGGCAAGCTGATAGGAGTGTCGATTTAAACACTTGTACAGCGCAATTGTATCGTGTTTTTACGTGAAAAACACGATACAATTGCCTAATTTTTATCGCGGGCGACTGCCAGGGAGGCTTTTTCAATCAACCAGTCGCGGTAGGGAACATTAGGAGTACTTCTTATTTCATCAAGCATTACCTGTGCTTTGTCGGCATCGGTATTCCAGCGACGGCGTTCCATTTTTTCCAAAATCCGGATAAAATTATAATAACGTTGTTTCACACCCTGCCCCAGTTTGCTGCGTCGAACTTTTTGATCCAGCGCCTTGAGGCGGGTTTCGAGCAAGGGACTGTTGGTTTCGTAATAGATTTTGATCAGCAGGCTCTCCGCAACAATCATCAGAAGCGGATGCTCAAAGGGTTTGTAGGAGAGTAAATCGGCTGCTTTTTTATAATCACCGAGGTGAAAATAATAGTCTGCCCAATTCAGGCTGGAAGCCTCGGCCGGGTAGCGGGTGCCGCAAAGCCGTTCGGGCGGGTATTGTTCCAAAACGGTACGCACCCAATCGAATTGCTGCTGTTTGAGTGCATGTACAACCAACATGGAGAGATTGGCTACGTGCAGCGAACCTTCGTAATCCAGCAGTCCGTTTTCCAGGTGTGCTTTCAGCAAATGGAAAAGTTTTTGCTGCATTGCCGACGCGCCGGTCCGGCTGTAATGCCAGGCATACATATTGCGCAAATGGGTACACAGTGCAATTCTGATCTTTAGTGGAACGGCTGTTTGGCACTTATCGAGTTGTTGCTCAAAGGTTTGCAACAAGTCCAGACCATCAGAATGCTCATTGAGTTTCATCACCAGGTCGTAGAGCAGGAAGACAGGATTTTCTGCAGTGGCACTGCTTTGCGCAAATTCAATGACGGCATTATTCAGTTCCTGCGTTACTTTAAAGCGCGGATCTTTGGCAAAAATATTGTTCTGCATCCGCAGTGCGCTCAGGTAATCCATTTTTTGCAGCGCATACAACATATCCAGGTTGTAATGCACATTAAAACTTTCTTCCTCGATCTGGTGCGGCGTGAGCAAGGTGCCGAAATACAGAAGTTCGTGCGCGGTTTTCAGCCGGAGTGTATAATAGGTTTCATCCCGGAAGGGGTATTCCTCTATCACCTGCCGGAGCTGATCGGCACAGTGCTGAAATCGCTCTTCCATCCCGAACTTTCGGTAAAAACGCATTTGAGACAATAAGTCTTCCGGCGCCTTAAGCGCATTTTGCTGAAATCCGCTTTGGGTCAGGAATTGCCTGACGAGTATCAGCAAATCCGACGTGAGTGCGTCCAGCGGGCCTTTTGCGTTTTCTTTGTATTCAAAATCAGGATAAAAACGCCTGCTCACCTTTTCTTTATTCAGCGCAGGCCGATGCTCGTCGGCATCATATCGCATGATGTAATCATACAGCTGAAGCAACTCATCGGCATTGCGCCTGACATGCTGGCTGAAATACGGCGATTGAATAAACAGGCGCAGCTGACGGTGTTCCTGCTTGCTCAGGCGGCTTAAAAATTCCAGCAACTTGCGATTTAACATACTTCCCAGATATTGTTCAGGTCGCAAATATGCGCAAATACTTGGAAATATTTTTACTTTTTTGTTATATAATATTTGTAAATATATTTGATTATAAAATATTTATACATTGATTTTTATATAACCTTTACTAAAACAAGTGGAAAAATAGATCAAACTGTAGTTGCGCACGCATAAACCAGTCTCTATTTTTGATCTTTCATTTCTTAAAGTGTTCACGCTCATTCTTCTCGCATGCAAATTACTACACGTCTTTTATGCTTCGTCGTGCTTTTGTGCCTTTTGGGCATCCCCTCGCGGGCAGGCAACCCCACCATTCCAGAAAAAAACAACCTGTGGTACAGCCCGCCCTCCGGCTGTGAACTGCCAGCACCCGGCAATGTTCAGGTAACGGCCCTCGGTCCGGATTTTGCGGATCTGGACTGGGATGATGTACCTGGAGCCAGTGGATACCAGGCCGTTCTGACCGACCTTACCGTCAGCCCCAATATCTCAATTTCAACGAATACCACGAGCAGCAACATTTCCTATAACGCCTCCCTCATCACACCGGGGCATACTTATAAGTTTGAAGTTGCTTCGATTTGCACAAACAACCAGATCGGTGCTTATTCAGCGTCTGTGACCTTCACGGCGCCGGTCATTATTGTTGTGATAGATATTGTAACCCGCCAGTGCACCCCATCGACACCGGCAGACGTTGGTTTACATTTTCTGCCCAACAACATCGGATACAATCCGGGAACAGCCGTGAGCTTTGACCTGATTCACAATGGCGCTGTTTTTGGGTTTGAGGCGCAAACCATGCCGAACGGGCACCTCAGATTTGATGTCAATTCCGAATCTTACCAATATGGCTTTAATGATTTTTGTATCGTCACGAACACCGTCGGCTGTAGCAATGTGGGAATAAGACGAGTCATCAATGGCACAGAAACATTAATTGCTTCCTTTTCTCCCCAGACAATCGGAACGAGTCGCTACCTCAAAGTCAACTACCTGCTAAATGGCGCAACATTGAGAAAATGTGCGCCGGGCCGCGGGCTGGTAGCGCCAAGTGGAATCGGAATGCTCGGGCAGCAAAGTGTCGATGCGCCGCAAGCCACCGACGATGCGCCATTGCAAGGTACTGGCCAGGCAAGCCTGCAAGCAACGCCCAACCCATTCTCCCATACGCTTGATTTACGCTTCAAGCTGCCCAAAAGCAGCAGTATTGCCAAGCTCGCCATCAGCGATATGAACGGCAGGGTGGTTTATCAGGAGACACTGGGAACGCAGCTGGTGCCAGGCGAGTATACCCACACATGCATGCTCACTGATCTGGATTCGGGTGTATACCTATTGACGCTGCTCACCGAACAGGGACTGCTCAGCCAACGAATACTTAAACCATAAGCACCTGTATAACATAAATATCCATACGAAAACAAGCCCGTCTATTAGTATTTGGCAAAGAGTAGCCCCGTGAAGATAAGTTGGTAGCACAACCATTTCAACTACGACGCCCGCAGACAGAATTTTCTCCTGCGGGCGTTTGGCTTTTAAAATGCTTTGCATACACATCAAAAGCTGCTTTGTACACAACATTATTTATATAAAACAAACATTCCATGCAAAAACGATTGCTTTTAACACTCTTGTGCTATTGCCTGGGCCTGCTTACGGTCAGTGCACAAGAAAACTCCCCCTGTATGTGCATCAACGGCGAACCGCTTGATTGCGCACTGGAAGCCCAGCGCCCCAATCCACACCTGTTAAACGGGAACAGCCTGGTACTTCAAATTTCCGACATCCCGCGCTCCCTCGGCATTAATCCGCAGGCCAGATACAAGGCTTTCTGGATGTTTGGCGACGGCAACTTCAAGTACTACCCGCATGGCGACATGAATGCAGACCTCGCTACCCTGCGCCAGCCCTACGCTTATCACCAAACAGGCACCTACACGGTAGACATTGTTTTATCGGAGAAAAAAAGTAACAAACAACCGCCGGATAAGGAGTCGCGTGTGGTAATTGTAGATACCATTACTCAGCTGGGCAGCCCCTTTACACAAACCCTGCCACCCGGCGCTCAGGGCATTAATGTATTACCAAACGACCTGTTCAGACCAAAATACCCGACCGCATTCGCCGTTTCTGTACCCGCCGACCCGGGCATCAAGGGCATTTACTTTTTTTACAACAGCAAAGCCCTTTCCGGTGGCGGCTTTGAGCCGGATACCTTGCATCGTCTTGACGAAGTTATTTTGCCCTTGTATATCAGACAGGCAGGCATAGCAGTTACCACCGGGCTGACGGCAAATTTACCGCTCGAACTTGCAGAAACAGCGCCAATACTGAAGCAGCAATTTCGCAACTATATCTATGTCCCGCTTAATGCAAATGCCCTGGCAGCGATGCCTCCGGGCTTCTCCGAATATCGTTTTTTCCCGGTAATCACTACCCTTTGGGCCAATGGATTGGTTAATGGCCAGATTGCGGCGCTATCAGTTGGAGATGCCGCCCCCCCACTTAGTGGATTTAACGCATCAGATCTTGAAAAACTAAGTGCACGCCTGCTATCGATGTTTCCGGGCAATAATGCTATTGGAAACAATTTCGTCGCAGGCCGAAAAAACGACGGCAGCGCGGTATTTATACGCGGCGCTGTCCAGTTTACAATGGAAATGGTCGGATCAATCGACCCTAATCAGATCAAAGTAGCCGCCATTGAAGATTTAAAGAACGGACAATATAAAGCTACCTGCCGATTAGAGGTTTGCAATAAAGGTCGCCTGGCCGAAGATTACGTACAGGTTTCAGTACGAGATCACCGCGACCTGTTTAGCAATTTCAAGTTACTTAGCCAGGATACTGTTTCTGTCATCAGCGAGCAAATCCTCAGCAATGTACATCAGTGGCAGTTTGTCTGGACAGCATTACTCGACGAGGTACCGTGGTCGGGCGCCTACGATAAAGGGTTTGAAGAAGTATGCAACGACCTGCTTTTTTCCATAGAAACCGATGCACTCGGATTGCAACACCTGATTGCCGGCGACGGACTGGAGTTGTGCAGTACCTTCAGTTTATCGAATAGTAAAAATCCGGAAGAATGCGTGTGCAACTTACCAATACCGGATAAAATTGATAAAAATTAGCGTGATTTATGAAGAACGCCCGCCAGTTTATACCAGCGGGCGTTCAATACAATATTTATAATACTCTACTACCGATGCATAATCAGCACTAATTTCGCCTGGCGGCCATCTGCCTGCTGAATACTCAGGGTATATTGGCCGTCGGGAACATCCGATACGTCCAGCTGTTGCGTCCCGTTGAGGACAAAGGACTTTAACAATGAACCCTGCATGGAAAAGAGCTGTGCCGTGCCTTCGGCAAACGGCGTGCTGAAGCGAATAAACTGATCGGCCGGATTGGTAAAGCGCAACACTTGTTGATCAGATTCCAGCGCAACCCCATTATTCCGAACATCCGTGCCGCCGCCGCTGAAGCCTTCGCAGTTGGTAACGTAAATATACTCACATTGACCTACCGGATCACAGCCAGGTTGTACCACCCTGAAGCAAACCTTAACCCATTGATTATCACCTTCATTAACAGGATAGTAGGCAACCAAACCCTCCGGATTGTTTACATAGGGCTGATCGTTGACGCTGCTTTGAATGATCGTGCCGGCAGGAAAGGGATCATCCGGAACGACTGTAAAAGTATTTTTGCTACAGAATAGTTGTTGCACATCTATATTCCAGTCGATACAGGTATTGAAATTGCAGGTGGGAAGACTTCCCGCTTTGGTTTGAAATCTAAAAGTAGCTATCCGTATGACCGGGCAACCAGGGCGATTCAACAAATACGTTAACTCATAACAGCCACTGTTGAGTGGCAGCATGAAGGTATTGTGATCTTTCCACAAGATCAGTTGTGGCTCGTAGACAGGCTCTATATTGAGCTTACAATCGGTGTCCCGGGTCAGAATAAATTCATCCTGCGAGATGCTTCCACCCGGCACCTCATTGTTAAGAGTTACCTCCACCCAGCCACCTTCATGCTGGCAAACTTCAAAAGAAACAGGGTCGGCTACACAGGTAATGTCTTCAATGCATACATTATCAAGGTGAAATTGAGCACGAAATGACATATTGGCCATTGCGATATCTTCATCAAGAAATGGGCGAAACCAAATATGGCTGAAGTTGCTTTGCGCTGTAAATTCGAGTGTTTTCTGATTCCAGAACAAAATCGGCGCAGAACTACGATTGACCGCGCCTAAAGTCTGTGCCGTTTGTGGTATACCAGGGATTATATCATCATTATCACATGTGCCTGACCCTCCATTATTGGCTAAATCATTGACGAGGTGAAAGCCCATAAATGGATTATCACCAACCGGATTATGTGTGCTCTCAATAAAATACTTAAACCTGACACGATAGCGGCGGCCACTAGTAAAGGAATGTTCCAAGGCAATGCCGTCACCGTGCGGCTGGCTGTCATTGCCACACTTTCGTAACCTCATCGTAGCATAGCGAAGATTGGAGGGAGCAACCGCACTTATTGAATTGGATTCATTTCCCGGACTCCCCGAAGTGGCAATGGCATCCGTAATGCAGCCCGACAAGAAGGCATTGTTTGGCTGCGGACAACTCTCTTCGAAATCCCAACACGTAACGACGGGTTGTTGAGCCTGTACGCCCCATGCTGCCATGAGTAACAAGAACAGTGCAATATATTTTTGCATGAGAAAATGTTTAAAATAAAAAATGATGTTTCCAACAGAAAGCAATGGCATACTGCCTCCCTACCGGCAAAACCGGCAAGGAGGCAGCGCTTTGCAACTATAAAGTCTTACGGCCGGTGCATAATCAACACCAACTTCGCCTGGCGGCCATCTGCCTGCTGAATACTCAGGGTGTATTGCCCGTCGGGCACATCCGATACATCCAGCTGCTGCGTCCCGTTGAGGTCAAAGGATTTGATGAGCGAACCCTGCATGGAGAAAAGCTGCGCCGTGCCTTCGGCAAACGGAGCGCTGAAGCGGATAAACTGATCGGCCGGATTGGTAAAGCGCAATACGGGTTTATCGGTTTCCTGTGTGGCGCCATTGTTCCGGTCATCGCTGCCGCCACCCGTGAAGCCTTCGCAATTTACCACATAAACATATTCGCACTTGACTACCGTGGGGCAATCTTTTTGAAACACAGCAAAGCATACCTCAAGCCAGAGATTATCGCCATCAATAAGCGGAAAATGCTGAATCACACCACTCGGATTAACAGTCGGCCCCTGATCATTTACACTGCTGGTAATAATCGTGCCGGCAGGGAATGGAGAATCTGGCAACACTGTAAAGGAGATACCATCACAGGAAAAGTCGGATACTTCAATACGCCAATCGATACATTGTTCCGGCTGACAAATCGGGATACTTTCTTTTTGTGTCGACAGCGTCTGACTTACAAATTTAGAGCTACAACCGGGTTGGCTGAAAATATACCCCAAACGGTAGCAACCACTGTTTAGCGGCAGTGTAAGGGTATTATGGTCTTGCCAGTTAAGGGTTTGTGGCGGCCACAGGGTGCCTGCCGACGGAGAACAGCTCGCGAGTCGGAACAAACGCCACTGGCTTTGCGGAATATCTTCAGCTCCAACAATATTCACTTGCACATTCCCGTCACTTTGTACACACACATCCAAAGTAAATGGATCCGGCGTACAGGTAATATCTTCAATGCAGACATTATCTATATGAAACCGGGAAAGGAATTCAGATTGCAACTCCGTCAGATCTAAAAATGGCCGAAACCAAACCTGATTAAAATTATCGCTTGCCGTGAATTCATACACCTTGTTCTGCCAGGTCATAGACGCAACAGAATTGCGATTTACAGCCCCCAGCGTTTGCGAAATCTGCGGAATGCCCGGAATACGATCATTCGCTACGCATGTGCCCGGACCACCGAAAGCGGGCAAATCATTGACCAGGTGTATTCCCATAATCGGGTTGTCGCCAAAAGGCCCCAGGCCACCTTCATGCAGGTAGTTGAATGAAATCCTGTAACGATTGCCGCTTACCAGATTGGTGTTTAAGGCGATGCCATCACCATGCAGGCGGGTCGCATTCAGGCAATGCCGAATGTACATGGAAGCATAACGCGAACCGGATACAGCACTTACACCAGCTGTATTGGAAGCATTACCGGGGCGGCCAGAGGTCGCAATAGCATCCGGAATACAACCCAGTAGAAAGGCATTGCTTTGTTCCGAACAACTTTCCTCAAAATCCCAACAACCAATTGTGATTTGGGCATGCATGCTCAGGGAGACCATGAGCAATAAAAACAGAGATAAATACTTTTGCATGGATGACGCTTTTAATGTGAAAAAAATTTGCATTATGTCTTTGCGACAAGGCAAAAATGAGCACACCAAAGCTCCTTAACCAACTACTAAACTTTCCGTTTTTTCCACCATTTACAAGCATATCAAAAACAACAAATTGCGAAATAATTGATTAAAAAATGTTAGGAAAATAAAAATACAAACACTACTTCTACTATCTACCAAAGCACTTTTTCCACTTTTTTCAAACCCCCGGAATCCGTTTACAGATTATTCCTTTTTTCCAAACATCAAGCCATTCTTCAATCCGATTACGCTTGTTAATAATCGCTGTACCAAAATACAAGCACCGGAAAAGCAACCGCAAAAGCACTTACGCCAAAGTGATTTTTTCCAATATTATACCCATATCCGGGTAAATATGAAGATGGCAGCGCACACGGGTTTTAGCATGTGTTTGGGAACTCATGATCCTGTGTGTTCCCAAACACGTGCTAAAGCTCAAAATGAGGTACTCTAAAAAAAGTCCTTCAAATTCGTGCTCAAACCCAGATGCATCACCCCACCCGCAAGGTGGTAAGACCCATAGCCCACATCAAGGCGAAAACGATTGATCTTGATACCCACACCACCCGAAAAACCGGCCAGACTGCGGTAATTGCGCACCGTAAGTTCGCGCTTGCGCATATGATTATAGCCAATACGCAGGCGGAAAGACTCATTGCGCCCCAGCAAAAACTCTCCGTTGAAAATAAAGTGGCGGAAGAAATTATCCACACCCGGGTTGCCCTTGTCCTGATCGGTATTGTCGCCACCAATAGATAACACCTGATCATCCTCCAGCGCCGGATCGTCATAGCGAATATCCCAGCGGTTCAGGGTGTGCGCCAGAACACTCAGGCGGAATGGCAAATAACGCAGGCGCTTGCTGAATGCAATTTGCAAATTGGATTCCATCGCCTCTTTGGTATCAAAGTAGTTCGCCGTTTGGGTACCGAGGTTGCGCCAGACAAAAGCAATATTCATTCTTTTAACGGTATCGGCATACATCAGCCCTATATCGGTGCTGAGTGCGGAAGCACGCGCCATGTCTAAACGAGAAAATGCCATACGCGCATTCAGCCCCAGGGTCAGCTTGTCGCTCAGGGGCCGGGCAGCCCCCAGCAGGAAAGCATTTTCGGAAGCCGGGACGGTACCAATCCTGTTGCCATATTCGTCGGCCCGCACGATATCACCATAATTCAGGTACTGAATACCGCCCTGTACCGTCATATTGATTTTGGGCAGGGTATGCGCATAAGCCACATAACCGTGCTGAATATCCGTCAGGAAAAAATTATGGTTAAACGCCAATCGGCCATCCATCAAGGGGTTGAGCGCTGCCGGATTGAGGGCTGCGAGCGAGACATCCTCGTCGCGCACCGAAATCTGGGCGCCACCCAGGGCCGTAGCCCGCGCCGAGGGGGAAAGCGTCAGGAACTGAAATACCTGTCGGCCACCATTTACCTGTGCCAGGGCTGTGGTGCTGCAAGCACCTAACACAAGCGCGAAGACCGCGCTTAAGTAGATTTTTTTCATTTTGAAGCTTATTTTTCTAATTTCCAAGAGGTTTTGCAAATGCCGTTTTCGCAATTGGCAATGCGCACCACCTGCCCCTGCTCATTGTATTCCTTGAGTTCTCCCTGCTCTACGGCGCGCTCTTCTGCTTCATTAAACACGTATGCGCCCTCCGCCTTCAGGGTTCCCGATTCGTAATACTCATAAAACGGCCCGCTTTCGTTGTTGTCCTTGAGCATTACTTTTTCCATAATTTGCCCGTTGGGATAGTAGCGGATACTCCAGCCGTTGAGCATGTTATTCACAAAGGTTTGCTCCAGTTCCAATTGTCCCTGCTCATTCCAACGCTTGTACGGGCCTTCAAACTTACCGTTTTTGTAGGTTTCCAACACCTCCAATTTACCGTTCCGGAAGAAAATTTTACGCTCCCCGTCAAGGCTGTCGGCCGTATACTGCGCCGTTTCCATCAGTGGACCTTCGGCAAAATAAAGCTCATAAACGCCTTGTTTGGCAAAATCCTGTTTGCGTCGCTGAAAACGTTCCCGACGACCAAACTCGTCCTTGCGCTCTGTCCATTCTGTACCGGCAGCAGCCGAATCGCCGCCCGCAGTATTGCAGGCCATGAGCAAAAGCAATAAAAAAGGAAAAAACCGTAGCATTTCAGTGAACAGTTATCAGTGAACAGTTATCAGTCAGCAGTCAACAGTCAGCAGTGAACAGTCAGCAGTGAGCAGTTATCAGTCAACAGGCCTTGAGATTTATAGGCCAAAAGTACTGAATAAACCTCAATCCAATCAGTTATCAGTGAGCAGTTATCAGTGAGCAGTCATCAGTTAACAGTGATGTCGACGGCTGAATGATAACTGCTCACTGATAACTGATAACTGATAACTGCTCACTGATAACTGATAACTGATAACTGATAACTGATAACTGATAACTGATAACTGATAACTGATAAATGGTGCGTATTATGGGAAAAGGGATGCCTGTGAATTGGCCAGATTTGGCAAAAATGACAATTGCGCTACCATCTTCAGGTCGAAGCGGCCTTCGGCAAATTAAATCTTATCATTTTTTTTAGAAATCCCGGAACAAGGGGAAATGGAACACGGGGTCTACCCGGCCACATTAAGCACTTCCGGGCGGGTGCTGAAAATCTTGCGCACCTTGGAAACAAGGTGTTCGCCGCCAAACGTGACGGTCTGATAAAAAGAGCAATAAATAACCCAATCCAGCGCGGCAGAGAAAATCATGCCTTCGTGCGTCCAGTCGAAAATTTCCTCCGGCTCAATGCGGAACAGGCCGTTTTCGCAATCCAGCAGGTAAAATTGCTGCTGGCCCTCCTGACGGAGTGCGGCCGCTATCTGTTGCTTGTATTCCAGCGCCTCCGGCTGCTGCAAATACACCACCTCGCCGGGCGCAGCATGGCTGACGGGATCCCAAAACTGGCATTCAAAATTCCAGCGCTCGCGCAGGCGTTGTTTCAATACGGTTGCCTCTTCGCCTTTTACCCGGCGCTGGGCATGATCAATCACCAACTCCGGTTGTAGGGCATCCACCGAAACCTTTGCCAGGCCCCGTGCAATGGTGCGCGCCGAAGCCTCAAACCCGCGCAAAAACTCCTGTAAAAAATCGGGCACATCCGGCGAAATCGGAATTTCTACCTGCTTGTTCTCTTCTCCGATATAAATTTCAAAATCAAATTGCACCGGCGAAGCCGCAGCAACAAGCGCTACGTTCTGCCGGGCCATATCCGGATTGGGAACAGCAAAAAAGAACAGATAATTGCCCGAAAAACGCTCCTCACCCTGCGGAATGCCGTTGCCGGTTACCTGCAAGGCCGTGCGAACAGGATCTAAGTAAAACTGACACCACTCCTCAAACCAGGGGGCGCCGGCAGGCAGGCCCCGCCATTTGGGCATTCGAAAATGAAGGGTCATCATCTGCAAACCCTGAGGCATGCGCTGATACCCGTCGAGCAACCACATTTCGCCTGCTTTGCGCAAAGCCGTTTCCGCATCGGTACCGGCAGGAATCAGGGAAATATGCGCTTTCCCGGAAGTATACCCGCAAATTCCCTCTTCGGTGCGCAGGGCGCCCTCCGGGGTAGCGCTCAGGCGAACATATTGCCAGCGCTCTTCTATTTGCTTGTAAAGGGTAATCCGGTAAGTACTCATTTTCGGCAGAATCTTTTCTGATCGTTTTACTTATAGAAAAGTTCGTGCCGAAAATGAGTTTTACTAAAAAAAACTTCAAAAAAGCGCTTAATCCACCCAGTCAGCCACAAAAATATTGGTATCGCGGGTGCCGTGGTTGTTCCGATTGGAACAAAAAACGAGTTTTTTGCCGTCGGGCGAAAACATCGGAAAGGAGTTGAAAATACTTTGCGTGGTAATGGCTTCAAGGCCCGTACCATCTACATTGATCATGTACAACTGGAAATCATAGCCCCGGGTAGAATGGTGATTGCTGGAAAAAATAATCTTCTTGCCGGAAGGATGGAAAAAAGGCGCCCAGTTGGCCTTGCCCAATTTGGTCACCTGACGCAAATTGGAACCGTCGGCATTGCACACAAAAATCTCCATGTTGGTTGGCGCTACCAGACCCTGCTTGAGCAGGTCTTTGTATTCCTTGATTTCTTCCGGGGTTGTCGGGCGACTGGCGCGGAAAACAATCTGGGAGCCGTCGGGGCTGTAGAATGCACCGCCGTCGTAGCCCAATCCAAACGTGATTTGCTGCTGATTGCTGCCGTCGAGGTTCATCGTCCAGAGTTCCAGGTCGCCGCTGCGGTCGCTGGTGAACAGAATTTTATCGCCTTTTGGGCTAAGCACTGCCTCGGCATCGTAACCCGGCGCATCGGTGAGGCGCTTCGTTACCTTACCCTTCATGTCGGCCACATAAATATCATAGGTATTGTAAATGGGCCACAGGTACTTGCCCCCCTGGCGCAGGTTGGGCATAGGCGGGCAGGAGTCGCCGCCGGCATGGGTGCTTGCGTACAGGATGTGTTTGCCGTCGGGCATGTAATAAGAGCACGTGGTGCGGCCTTTGCCCGTGGAAATCAACGGCGCGCGATAGGCCGTATCTTTTGCCGCTTTTTTAATGGGCATGGCAAAAATCTGATCGCATTGCAGTCCCCATTTGGGGTTATTGCTTTGGAAAGTCAGCGATTTGCTGTTGGGGCTCCAGTAGGCTTCGGCATTGTCGCCACCGAAGGTCAGCTGACGAATATTTTTAAGGTGTTTTTCCGGGCCTGGCGGTGCAGGCTTGGCGACCTGTTGAATCTGCTGAGCCTTGGCAGCGGTGAACGAAAACAGAATAACAGTAGAAAAAAAGGTTGCGGACAAAAGCGCCTTCATAACAGGGTGTTGTTTTAATTTGGGCGCAAGGATAGGGCAAATTAAACGAAAACCCGTCAGAATTAAGTAATTTTCCTATATTTTATAAGCAAAAAAGGGCTTACAGCAGCTTCTCCAGAAAATGCTCGCCAATACCAAAACCGATTTTTAGTGCCTCAACTTTTGCGCGGGCAGCACTTTTTTGCGCTTCGCTTTTACCCTGCTGCACTGCCGTAATCATCACGTTCTTGGGCGTATGCTCGGTTGAAATAAATTCAAAAACCTTGGTCTTGTACCCTTCAGATTCGAGGAGCAGCGCCCGGATGCCGTCGGTGAGCAATTCCGCCTGACGCTCTTCAAGAATACCGAAACGCATCAGCGGCTGCAACTCATTATGGGTATCCATATCGCGCCGAATCTGTTTATGGCAGCAGGGCGCAACGACAATTACCCGGGCCTGATTGTGTACGCCGGCCGCCAACGCAAGGTCGGTTGCGGTATCGCAGGCGTGCAGGGCAATGAGCATATCCAGCGCCTCCGGCCGATATTGCTGAATGTCCTGTGCCATAAAATTCAAACCTTCAAATTGATTGTCTGCCGCAATGCGGTTGCATTGATCTACTAAATGCTGACGCAGTTCAATGCCCGTTATGCGCGGCTGAAGCTGGTGGGTTTTGCTTAAAAATTCATACAACGCAAAGGTCAGATAGCCTTTACCCGAACCCATATCAGCTATCAACGGACTGTGAGGCAGTTCAATTTCCCGCAGCAGGCTGTCTATTGTTTCAAGGTATTTATTGATTTGCTTCCATTTATCCTGAGCGCTGGGCAGCACTTGTCCGGCTTTGTTACAAATTCCAAGTGCCTGCAACCAGGGCGCTTGTGGATCGAGCAGGCGTTTTTTTTCCCGGTTATGCTCAAGTACCGGGGCTTCGTTGCTGCGTTGCGCGGCTACACTGCGCAGCGTGGCAAGGCCTTTTTTATCTATTTGCAAATGATGTTCGTGTGTGGCACTAAGAGCATGTTCGGGAATTTAATTTGGCTCGCTATGTCACTCGCTGTAGTATTACAGCTGAATTGGCTAAAAGAAGCCAAAAAACCGAAGATTCTACGGTTCGCTCATAATCTTTGACGATTC